>CAZUJL010000003.1:0-234472 GCA_964620045.1 uncultured Nitrospirales bacterium | reverse complement strand
AGCGGGAAGCAAGGAGCAGGAAGAATGAACATTAGTCGCTATCACGAACGTAGCCTCCGTGTATAAGCCGCGAGTTGCATTCGAATCGAATTTAACGCGGAACGTATGGAATCGGTATTTCCGTAACCCAAGTCTTTTGCAAGAACACAGTAGTAGTCACACTCCTCAATTGAACCTTCCGCTATGTTCATAAATCGGGCTTTATCGGCAGCGGAGTACTTTCGAAATCCCTCTGCAATGTTTGCGGGTATCGAGACCGCCGCCCGCCGAAATTGGCTGACCAATCCAAACTTTTCATCAGAGGGAAACCCCGCAGTTAATTTGCAGGCATTGAGTACGAAAGCATGAGCGTTTTGCCACACATCAAGATCAGTGTAGCTTCGCGCAGGCTTTCGCCTTTCTCCCCCCTCCTTCATGCTTCACGCTCCCCGCTTCAGAACAGCAGCGTATCGCCCTCGTTGCCCGGGCCGGTCGTTTTGATCGGCTCGGGGCGGTTGAGCGTCTGCTTGATGTCGGACAGCGACGTGCGCTGGCGACTGAGCTGTTCGCGCGCGCGCTCCATCTCCGTTTCGATTTCGCCGGAGACGCGCTGGCGATCCTTGACGCGCTGGCGCGCCCCTTCGAGTTCCTTGCGCGTGTCGCGTTCGCGATCACGCAGGGCGTTGAGCTGCGTCTCGCTCTGCTGCTCGATGGTCTTGGCCTCTTCAAGCTTGGCCTTGACGTTGGCGACGTCAGCCTGCTGCGCGGACAGGCGGGCGTGAAGTTCGGCGATCTGGCGTTCAAGATCGGCGACTTCGGCCTCGGATTCCTGCAAGTCGTGGACGACTTTCGCCGTCTGGCTCTTCACCTGGCCGAGGATGGTTTCGCCGGCGGCGACCTCGGAGGCGGAGTTCATCACGAGCTTTTCAGTGTTTTTGACTTCGCTGCGCGCTTCTTCGATCGCGGTGACGTTCGCCTTCAACTTGGCTTCGGCGCCGCGCAGCAGCGAATCGGCCTTCTCGACTTCCGCTTCGGCGATCATCGCGGCGGCTTGCAGCGCGAGCCCCTTCGCCGCTTCGCCGTCGCCGCGCGCGAGCGCTTCCTGCGCGCGCTGGAACAAATCGGCGGACGGCAACAGACCGCCGCGCGATGGCACGGGCGCGACCGGCGCTGGCGTCGACGCAACTACGGGCGCGGCGGCCTTCGGCGCGACGGGAGCCGGAGCGGGCGGCGGCGCCACTTCTTCGACGATTTCGATCACTTCGTCCTTCGTGTCGCTGCCGGAACCGATCCACACAACATCTTCTTCGGCGGACTGGGCGTCTTCGGTTTCTTCTTCGATTATTTCTTCCGCAATTTCCTCGATTTCATACACGACCGGCTTCGGCGCTTCGACCGGCGCGGCCGCCACGGGCGCCTTGGGCTCTTCCTTCTGCGGCGCTTTGGCTTCCGGCTGTTTCACTGGAGCAACAGGCGCCGGCGAGGGCGCATCGGGACGCGTGGCGGCTTCGAGCCACTCTTCGATCAGGTTGGCGCACTCAGCGCGCCATTCGGACACATTTTCGCTGGTCGGGCTGGTGTTGGATTCGACATAGACCCCGCAGAAGGCGAACCCGAGATCAGTGAAGCGCTCGTCAATTTCGGCATGGCCCTGCGCAAGGAAGGTGCAGGCTTTGAGCATCTCGTCGCACAGATCGGCGGAGATGTTGTGGCGCTCCTTCGCGGCTTCGCGTTTCAGGGCTGTAATGCCGCCCTGAATCATTTCGACGGCGAGCGCGCGATCGTCCATTTGGCGGCGCGAGAGGCCACCGAGTTCTTCACAAATGCGATCGACGAGTTCAACGATAATCGTCGAGGGCTGCACTCCGGTTTCAATTTCTTCCTCGACTTGCTTGCGCGCCGAGGCGGTTTCCGCGGCGGCTTTTTGCTGGCGCGCTTCTTCAACACGCGCGACACGCTCCGCATCCAGACGCGCACTCGGCGGCGTCGCATCGACGCGCGGCTTCTGCACGAAGGATTGCGACTTGGCCGGCGCGCTGCTCAACATCGAGTCGAGCGGAGGAAGTTCGTCGAGCGTCGGCAGATCATCCTGCGCGCGAACCGCGCCGGAATTTTTGATGTCCGGAAACGCGAAGGCGTCGTCGGCTTCATCGGTGGTGTCGTAATCGTCGGTAACGAGTACGAAGCCGGCCATTTCGAGCGCGGCGACTTCTTTCTGGTAGCGCGTGCGCCATTGCGCGGCGAGGGCGGGCTGTGATGTGCCGCTCATCGCATCGGTGACAAGCGCGCAGAGAATCTCGTAGGCTTCGACCAGATAAATCGCGGCCTGGCCGGCCTTGCCGCCGTTTTCATATGACTGCAAAATGCGGCCGGCGTCGGTGAAGGCATCGACGAGATCATTCCATCCCTGGCCGAGAGAAACCTCGACGCCGAGAATGAGATGGTTCATACATTCATCGGCCCACAAGCGGCTCGCGCGGCCATCGACGACCGACTGCGCGGTCTCGCGCATCGTGCTTAGTACACCGAGTAACTGCTGGACCGGACCGCCGTCCGCCCCGTCATCGGTATTGCCCAGCAGCATGGAACGCTCATCGCGACTCATGCCAACATCCCCCACGGATTTTATGGCGTGGCTCATGACACTATCCCCCCGCTGTCTGCTTTTCTTGCCCCGAAGAAAGCGCACTTCCGCGTACCCCCCGGCAGCCTTAAACGCGGATTTCCCCGGTCCGCAGTATAGACCTGAGTACGGGCGGATACAACAACAAATACGGAGGGCTTGCCAGACGAGATTGGTTTGCCGTACACCCCGCTCCTCGCGATGACGAGAATCGAGGGGGTTATTCGTCGGCGGCGGCGACGCGGGTCTGGACGGTGACGCCGTAGTACCGCTTCAGCGCGTCCACATACGCCTCGGCGAAGGCCTGGCGCCATGCAGGGTCGGCCAGTCGTTCGCGGTCGGCGGCGCTGTTGAGGTTCGCGGTCTCGATGAGGATTTTGGTCGGGATCTTGGTATTGCGGATGACGGCGGGCACATAAGCCTGCGTGCGGGTCCGCTGAACTTTAGAACGGATCGGATCGCCCTGATCGTGGCACTTGATCCGTTTCGCGCCCAGCTCCTGGAGCAATACCGACGCGAAGTTGCGGGACAGCGCTTCATCGCGGCGGCGTTCGTTTGCGGTCGAGCTGAAGGTGTTGTAAGTCTTGCCTTCCTGATAGCTCGCATAGACCGCATCGCGGCGCGTTTCTTCTTCGCGGCGGTTCTGCGCGCCCGGAATGTACAGCATCGTGCCGCGCAGCTTGTCGTTGTACAGGCTGTCGGTGTGGATGCTGGTGAAAATAATCTTGTTCGGATCGACACCGCGCTTGAGTTCCTGCGCGTAGATGGAGTTGGCGAGCATCCAGCGCAGGTTCGCGGAGATATTCGCGCCGAGATTGTTCTTGTGGCGTGGATTGGTGAGCAGTTCCTCGTCGGTATCGTTCGGGAAGGATCGGGCATTCGAGACCGTGAAGCCCGAGCTGCGATCCATCATGGTCACGTGTACGCGCGCGGCCGTTTCGGTTTCGAGCAAGGCCTTTACGCGGCACATGATGTCGTAGTTAATTTCATCTTCGTGCAGGCCGCCGCGGCTGAACTGCGTGCCGGGATCGTTGCCGCCGTGGCCTGGATCGAGGATCACGACGACGCCGGCGAGGTTTTGCGTGCGGCCGATGTTGCCGCGTAGGCGTTCTGCTTCCTTGATCACTTGATCGTATTCCACGCGGTCGGCGGAACCTTTCGGCTGATAGCGCGCGGAGAGCATGTCCACCGGAATGCGGATTTCGCGGCCGGTGTCGATGTCGCGCACATCGCGCACACCGCTGCGCTGCGCGACGAGTTGGCAAGCCGAGAGTACGTCGGCGTTTTCGCGGAAGTCGGTGAAGCGCGCGACTACGGAGGTGTACAGCGACTCACCCTTGCGAATCCGGTACGACGCGTATTCACCCTGACCATCACGGCCATAGGTGAGCAGACCGTCGAGCGAAGCAAGTTCCGCGGCCGGTTCGCTGAAGAGCGAGGGTGCGGGCACGCGATCCGGGGTGACCTGGCGCATCACTTTATCGAGAAACGCGGCCGGGATCAGGACCGTCGTGCCGCGCGGAAGTTTTGTGGGCAGATTCGCGTTGTACGGATTGCCTAGCACCTGCGAGTAGTTGCTGCCGTTGCCGGTGATCAATGTGCAGATGGCGACCACGGTCTCGGAGCCAAACACGGTCTGGTGATACCAGCCCTCGGCGGTTACCGCGTCGCGTTCGAAAACAGACAGAAGAACTTTGCGCTGATATTCGGCCTTGAGCCGGGTGATGGGGACGAAGACACTCGTGCGGCTGCGGTAGGCCAGCCATTCACTTTCGACGGCGAGGTATTTGGCGAGTACGTGCTGCGTGGCGCCGCCCTGTGCCGCGACCACTTCGAGACCGAAGTAGTTGCCGTCTTTGCCCATGGCATAGACGCCGGATTCCAGGGGACGGCGGACGACTTCGTCAGCGGGCGCGGCAAGACAGAACGCAACCCCGACAAAAAATGCGATGACTCTCCCCCGAACAAGCAGCACGCAAGTACCCCCGACTGGGGCCGGCCGCGTTTCCCCCGAGGCCTCCCCTAGATCTCGTCCTCAGCGTGGGCGAGACGTGCCTATAGTAGCACGACGGCACGCTGACGACAAGATGTTGATACGGAAATATATCGAACCCCGCCGGTTGGGGTCAGGCGGAGATTTCAGGCGAGCATACAGAAATAAAAGGCCAACAGGCTGTCGTCCACATAGGACTGTTTTACGTCCAAATACAGGTAGTTGCGAATCGAATAGATGCGGCCGACGAGGGCTTCGCCGTCGAAAATGGCCCCGGCGCGAAACACGAGCGGCTTTTCGGGTTGACGGGCTCGGCAGATTTCCACGCGGCCGGGGCCCAGGCTCCAGCGGCGGACGACGTTGCCGGATTCCGAATCGCCACGCAGGATGCGCAGGGCGCTGGGTGTGCCGGCGTCAAAACTAAAGCTGCGGGAGGGCGCGGCGGCTTCCACGCGGAAGACGCGTTCGCCGGTGGGATCCTGGATGTCCCAGGCGTGGCCGGAATCGCGCGGGACAATCGTGTAGGCGATCTCGCCACGGTTTCCAGTGACGACGCGCGGGCCGGCGGCTTGGTCGCGGTAGAAACGCAAGAGCGCGTGGCCGGCGAAAGGATCGGGAAGCGCATCGAAACCGGATTCGACATTCGGCATGACGCCGGCTTCGGCGAGCGTGGCGCGCTTGCGAACGGAGTTGGCGATGGCGCGCAGGGTGAATCCGACGAGGCCGAACGCGACGACGAGGCCGAAGAGACGCGGACCCCAGAGTTCCCAGCGCGGATGATCCGTGCGGAGGCCGTAGGCCATGAGCAGGAACGATGCGATCAGGAGGATCGCGTAGAGCGCGATGAGGCCGAGCGTGACGGGGCGCGTGACGTTTGGCAGCGTGTCGTAACACACCGCGCGCTCGAATTCGGTGAGGCGCTCGTTTTTGTGATCGGGTGTCGTCATTTCCGAAACGATCCGACGTCAGTTCCCTTGATTGGACTTGTAGTTTTCCGCCTGGAACGCGGACTCCTTGGCGATGTCCGCGGCGATCAACTCCACCGTGCGGCTGAGCGCTTCGACAACGGCCGCGGCATTGGCCGATGCGGCGTGTTCCGTGCGCTCGAACGCTTTGTGCAGGTCGGACACCTGACGACCGTCGTTATACCACCCGCCGTGCACATCCAATTTCACGCGAACGTCGGCGCCCGAGGCCGTGTCGACCTGTTCAAACGCGAGCACCAGGACCTCGAGCCATAGCGAGGGTGCGCCGGCGGGTGCTTTCCCGAACTCGGCGAGGAGTTTCTCGGTGATTTGCTCGCTGATGCCGCTGGCCCAGCGATCCACGGCGTAGTACTCGATTTGCGTTGGCGAGGTGCGGATCATGATCTCCGGGCGGTTCAGCGAATCGGCCACGGCGACTTTTACCGTATCGAGTTGCGCCGTGGGCGTGGCCTCGCCGCTCGTGCGCATGTCGAGCGTGTAGTACTTGTATTGCGGCGCGGACGCGCAGCCCGCGAGCGAGATGACAAAAAGCATGAGGCCGATCCATGTGACGCATCCGAGCGGTTGGCGCATTCGGTTCTCCTTGGGCTACTGGCGCCCGACCGGTTCTTTGCCGCGAATGATCGACTGCGGCTGATCGGCCAGGGTGCGGGTGAGTTCTTCGAGATTGCGCAGCGTATTGTTCAGCGTTGCAATCGTTTCTTCAAATCCGGGGCCGTTGCGTTCTAGCGTGGTCTGCAAGGTGGCGACGAGATTCTTCACGTCGGCCATGAGATCGCTGACCTTGGCGACGGCGTCTCGCGTGCTGGCCAGCGTGGCGTCGATGTTCTCGCGGTTGTCGGCGAGCAGGTCGTCCATGTTGTCGACGAGACTGCCGGCGGACTCGCTAAGTTTCTTGGCTTCGGCGAGGAGGTCCGTGATCCCCTGCTTGTTTTCATCGAGCACACCGCGCACGTCGGTCATCAGCGACTTGCCTTCGTCCAGCGTGCTGTCGAGATCGCCCATCAGATCGTTGATCGTGCGGCGGTCCGCCTCGGGCAAGGGGTTTCCGGCGTCGTCGGTGACACCCATCACGAGGCGCAGATCGCCCATCACGCCGTCGAGTTGCGCGAAGATGTCGGCGATGGTGCGCGCTTCGGCGGCGTCCAGCGTGCGATTGCCCATGCCGTCGCTGACGCCGAGCAGCACCTGCACATCGGAGATGAGTTGCTGGACGCTGTTGGTGAGTCCGGAGAGATCACCGAACATGCCGGCGGCCGTGGTGGTGTCGAGCGAACTGCCGGAAGGCAGCAGCGGGGCGTCGGGCGTGCCGGTGGTAATTTCGAGATGCTTTTCCGCCGTGAGGCTGACCTGGCCGACGTAGGCGCGGCTGGCGCCGTTCACCGGTGTGTCCTCGTTTACTTTCGCCGTAATGCGCATTTGCGTGCGGTTGTCGGGATTCGGTTCGACAGCGGTGACCCGGCCGACGACCATGCCGCCAAAGCGAACTTCTGCGGCGCGATTGAGTCCAGCGATGTCGCTCATCGAGACGTAGTAGACATTGTGCGCGACTTGCGGACGGAACCGGAGAATGGCCGCGATAAACGCGAGCAGAATAATTCCCGAGATCAGGACCATGAGTCCCGCGCGGATCTCCGTTCCCGTAAAACTCTTGCGTTCAACCGGCATGCCGAATGGCGCCCCCCTCGCTACTTTTCATTGTGATCACGCGTGTCCCGTGATTGCCTGCAAATAGGCCTCGCCCGTATCTTTTTCCTCGCTGGCGCGGCGTTCGAAAAACTGACGTACATATGGATGCGACGACTGCTTCACTTCCTCGAGCGAACCCAACGCGACGATCTTGCCCCGATGCAACAAGCATACGCGGTCGGCGATGACCTCCACACTGGGCAATTCGTGGGTGACGACGACGCTGGTGAGGCCGAATGTGCGCTTGAGCTTACAAATGAGCACATCCAGACCGGCCGCGACGATGGGATCCAGGCCCGCGGAGGGTTCATCGTAGAAAATCACCTGCGGATCCATGGCCATAGCGCGCGCGAGGCCCGCGCGTTTTTTCATGCCGCCACTGAGTTCGGACGGAAGGTAATTCTCGAAACCGCTCAGGCCGACGAGCTCCAGCTTAATTTTGACCATGATCTCGATGGTGGATTTCTCGAGCCGCGTATGTTCGAGCAGCGGCATGGCGATGTTCTCGCCGACGGTCATGGAGCCAAAGAGCGCGGAACCCTGGAAACACATGCCCATGCGCTGGCGCGCGCGGATACGCTCGTCGTCGCCCATTTCCGTGAAATCGCGCCCGTCGAACACGATTTTCCCGGAGTGCGGGCGCAGCAATCCGACGAGATTGCGCAGTAACGTTGTTTTTCCGGAGCCACTGCCACCGAGAATCACGAAGGTCTCGCCGCGGCGAATGTCGAGCGAGATACCGTCCAGGATCGTGCGCTCGTCGAATTTCACGACGAGGTCCCGCACCTCAATCAGGTTTGGGTTGGGTTCTCGAGCCGGGGGATTCATCGCATCATCTCACGGCTTGAAGAACAGGTAGGTGAAGATCACGTCGACGACGATGATCATGAAGATGGAGGTGACCACCGATGAGGTCGTCATGCGGCCGACTTCGCCCGCACCGCCTTCGGTCTGGAAGCCGCGATATACGCCGACCCAGCAGATGGTGGCCGCGAAGAAGACGCTTTTCGTTGTGCCGTTGAGAAAGTCATTCCAACCGAAGGCGTCGGCGGTTCGCTGGATGTAGGTGCCGGCGTCCTGGCCGATGTAGTAGACCGAGAGCAGGAAACCGCCGAGAATCATCGTAAAGGTGGCGACGACGGTAACCATCGGCACGGCCAGGATGGTGCCCACGAATTTGGGCGCAACGAGGTATTTGTTCGGGTTCAGGCCCATCACGTCGAGCGCGTCGATTTCTTCGGAGACCTTCATGGTGCCGATTTCGGCCGTGAACGCGGAGCCGCTGCGGCCGGTGATGAGGATAGCGGTCATGAGCGGGCTGAGCTCGCGCATGGCGGCGACGGCGACGAGATCGGGCACGAGATAATCGACGCCGAAGGAGTCGAGCGAATCGGCGGACTGCATGGCGAGGATGGCGCCGACGAGCAAACAGATCATCATGACGATCGGGAGCGCATCGAACCCGACACTGACAAACTGCTCGACCGCGGCACGGACGCGGAAGCCTTTGCTGCGCCACGGGGCCACAACGACCCAATGGAAGGTGTCGACAATCAGCAACGAGACGGCGAAAAATGCGCGCAGACCGCCAAAGGCGGCGCGTCCCATGTGCCCCAAAATGGCCGTCATCGGCCGACTCCCCCCTGAACCACGAACCTGATGCGCGCTTTAGTTTTCGAGCGACGCGCGGATATCGAACAACGAACTCAAGCGCGCGAGATCGAGCACGCGCATCACCGCGGCGCTCGGACTCACGAGCGCGAATTTTTTCTTTTTGTCGGAGGCGGACTTCAGCGCTTCGACGAGCGTGGCAACACCGGAACTGTCCATGTACTCCGCGCCGCTGAGATCGACCCCGACCTTCGGCTCCTTTTCGAGCCCGCCGAGGACGGCCTTGCGCAGTTGCGGCGACGAGTTGAGGTCCACTTCCCCGCGCACGACGATGACGTGCCATCCGCTCGCGCCGCGCACGCCCATTTCAATCGACATGCCTTGCCTCCCACCTAGCGTTCGTGCGGCCGGCCAAACCGTGGCCGGCGCAGCCGCATGGTGACACAGTTGCCCTCGTTCTTTCCCGGACAGAAGTCTACTTCGTCGAATACCTGGTAGATCAGGTGAATGCCGAGGCCGCCGGGCTGGATTTCGTGGACGCTGCCCGGTTCTTCGCGGTCGCGGCGCGTGAACACTTCCTCGGGGGCAGGCTCCCCGGAATCGACCAACTGGATTTCGATCCATTCGTCGTCGCTGCGGAAGGCGATGCTGAAAAACTGATCCTCGCAGCCCTTGCAGCCGTGGCGGATGGCGTTCGTGCAGGCTTCGTCGACGCCGAGCACGACCTCGTCGGCGCGCTCGCGATCGAAGCCGGCTTCGGCGAGATAACTGCGCACCATGGCGCGCACGGTGCTCAGCAGGCGCGGATCAGCGGAAACTTCGAGGATGATTTCGTTCTGTTTCATCCGCGGTACCTTAGCGACAGCAACGTGCAATCGTCGTGCGGTGTAAGGGGTTCACTATACCGGAACACATCGCGCAACACCTCGCGCACGACCACCTGCGGGTCTTCGCCGCGGAAATCCTCGGTCAACTGACGCAGGGCGTGCAGGCCATACTCCTCCGGCTTTTTGTCCATCCCGTGCGAAGTCGTGACCGCGCGGGCCTCCACGATGCCGTCGGTATAGAGATATATAGCGTCGCCCGGATCGAGGTGGTAGCGCCCCTCTTCCCAGGTGGCATCAGCGAATATGCCGATCGGCGGGCCGGTCGGCGAGCCGACCATCTCGCAGCCGTGCTTGCGCACGCACAGGGCCGGGTGGTGGCCGGCATTCACACAGACGACCTCGCCGGTGGCGGGGTCGAACACCGCGTAATAGAGCGTGCAAAACACACCGCGCTGCGTGCGGCGGCTCTGCGCGACGTTCAACTCGTGGATCAACGTGAGCGGCTCGGCGCCGAGGGCCGCATGCGTGCGGAATTCCGCGAGGAGCTGCGCCATCGTGAGCGCGGCGGGCACGCCTTTGCCGCTTACGTCGCCAACGAGCAACCCAATTTTTCCAGAGCGCAGTTTTACAAAGTCGTAGAAGTCACCGCCGATCACTTTCGCGGGACGCGTCTCGGCGTAGATGTTGTAGCGCGAATCATCTTTCGGCCATTCGCTCACGAGGAAGCCTTCCTGAATGTTGGCCGCAAACGCGATCTCCTGATCCGTGCGTTCCTTCTGCAGGATCTCGTGATGCAGACGCGCGTTTTCGAGCGCGAGTCCGGCGCTGTTGCCGACGGCCGTACTCAGCAGTTGGTGCGCTTGGGTGTACGGATGATCGCGCGTGGTGTCCATGTAGAGGATACCGATGTTTCCGAATTTTCCGCGCAGCGGCGCGCAGATGATCGAGCGTAGGTCGAGCGCGAGCACACTCGCGGTGGGATTGACGTTTTCTTCGTCGTTCAGATCGCGCACGAGCACGCTCTCGCCGCGCCGCAGGACTTTTTGCGCGACCGTGCGGCTGATGCGGATGTCGCCGGGCTCGGCGTGTTTGAGCCCGCCGTCCTCGATTACGTGGACAAACCCGCACTCCGGGCAGGGCAGCAATTCGTCGTCTTCATTCGCGAAAAACACGGCGCCGCGCTGGCCGCCGATGGCCTTCATGGTGGTCTGCAGAATACGGTCGACGAGGCCGCAGGGTTCGTAATCCGACGCGATCGCGTTCATGACGGAATAGACCGCGCTGAGCAACACATCGGCCTCGTCCGGTCCGGTCTGTTGGCCGTTGGCGCCGCTCAGGCGCTGGAGCTGGGCGGCGATGACTTCCGGCGAGGCCTCGGCCAGGAGATTGGTTTCGGCCATTTCGAAGCGCAGGACCGTGGCGCCGATGCGGATTTTGTCGCCGGGCTCGAGCGAGCCGCCGAGCATTTTTTCGTCGTTGATGTAGACCCCGTTGGTACTTTCGAGGTCGCGCCAGGCGTAGCCGTTGCCTTCGCGGACGATTTCGACGTGGTGGCGGGAGGCGGAGGGATCGCTGATGACGAAGCCGCAGTCGCTGGTGCGGCCGACGAGTAAATGCTCACCTACGGCGACACGCGTCGCGCCGCGATGATCGGATTCTTCACGTAAAAAGGCGGTCCGCACGCCGTTGAAGCCCCCATAGTCCCCCGCCCGCCTCGGGGGAAATCACGCGAGTACTGTATCGCTGAAATGCTTTGGAACGCAAGTTTTACGCCTCGTTTTGCAGCACGGATGGCCTCCAAATCGTTGCAATATTCCATGTTTTATCTCTATACTGAGGGTCTTCGCGTCGGTTGGGTTGTCGGCGCGTTCATCTGCGGCTCGCGGTCCGCACAAGGAGAATCCCTATGGTTATCGTCATGGCCTCCCGAAAGAAGGAGGACATCGATAATGTGGTCAAGAAGATTGAGGAACTGGGCTACAAGGCGCACCTGATCGAGGGCGTCGAGCGGACGGTGATTGCGGCGATCGGCGACGAGCGCGGCAAGCAGCGCCTGCTGAGCCTGGAATCGCTCCCCCATGTGGAGCGCGTGTTCCCGATCCTGAAGTCGTTTAAGCTGGCCGGCCGCGAAGCCACCCAGGAAGACACGATTATCTCCGTGGGCCCGCACAAGATTGGCGGGAACCAGTTTGTGGTGATGGCGGGGCCCTGCTCGGTGGAATCGAAGCAGCAGATCATGGAATCGGCCCACGCGGTGAAGGAAGCGGGCGGCCACATTCTGCGCGGCGGCGCGTATAAGCCGCGCACCTCGCCCTACAGCTTCCAGGGCATGGCCGAAGAAGGCCTGAAACTGCTCAAGGAGGCCAGCGAAACCTATGGCCTGCCGTTCATTACCGAGGTGATGACGCCGGAGCAGATGCCGCTGGTGAGCGAATACGCGGATATCCTGCAGATCGGCGCGCGCAACATGCAGAACTACGGCCTGCTGATGGCGGCCGGCAAAACGCGCAAGCCGGTGTTCCTGAAGCGCGGCATGATGTCGACGATCAACGAGTGGCTGATGTCGGCCGAGTACGTCATGTCTGAAGGCAACCGCCAGGTGATGCTGTGCGAGCGCGGCATCCGCACCTTCGAGACCGAAACGCGCAATACGTTTGACCTCAGCGCGGTGCCCGTTGCGCGCAAGCTTTCGCATCTGCCGACGATCGCGGACCCGAGCCACGGCACGGGTGTGTGGGAGTATGTATCGCCGATGGCGAAGGCGGCGGTGGTTGCCGGCGCGCACGGCCTGATGATCGAGATGCATCCGAAGCCGAGCGAGGCCTTCTCGGACGGCGCGCAGTCGCTGAAGCCGGAACGCTTCGCGCAGCTCATGGATGAAATTCGCCCGCTTGTGGAATACATGGGCAAGACGCTCGAGCCTTCCAAGGCTGCGACGGCGGCGGGGCGCTAAGCGTGGCAAAGGCGCGCAAGAAAGCTGCCGAGGAAGAGGTCGTCGAGCCGGTTTTGGATGAGGCGGAGAACGATTCCGCCGAAACCGAAGCCCTTGAACCGGTCGAGTCCCTTTCCCGCGACGATACGAAGCGTGCGTTGTACGCGCTGCTGTTCGCGAGCGATCGTCCGTTGAGCATTCAACGCCTGGCCGAGGCGCTGGGCGATATCGATCCGGATATTGTGGGCATGATGTTGGGCGAGTTGCGTGACGAAATCGCAACGACGACGGTGCCGTTCCGCCTGCGGGACATCGCGGGTGGGTTCCAGCTTACGAGCGATGCGCAGTTCGCGCCGTATATTCGTCGCTTGTACCAGATTAAAAAGAAGAACAAGCTGTCGAAGGCTGTGTTGGAGACGCTGGCGATCATCGCGTATCGTCAGCCGGTGACGCGGCCCGACGTGGAAGCCATCCGCGGCGTGAGCGTGTCGCATGCGTTCAACCTGCTGCAGGAACGGCACCTGATCAAGGCGGTGGGCGTGGCGGAAGTGCCGGGCCATCCGCGCTTGTATCGCACGACGGAAGAGTTCCTGCTGCACTTTGGGCTCAAGAACATCGAAGAAATGCCGACCATCGAGGAACTGCGCGAAATGGTTTGACCATTGCCCGCCGGGCGATGGGTGCACAAAAATCCCGCTGAGAGAGCGGCGTTTGCGGACACGACATTGATCGTACGACTTCAAAAGTATCTGGCGGAATGTGGCGCAGGCTCGCGGCGCCGCTGCGAGGAATTCATTTCGGCCGGCCGCGTGGCGGTGAACGGCAAGCAGGCCACCTTGGGCCAATCGGTCAACGGTGAAGTTGACGCGATCACGCTGGACGGCGACCCGGTCGTTCGCGACTCGAAGGTTTATGTTCTCCTCAACAAACCCAAGGGCGTGATCACGACTGCACAGGACACGCATGATCGGCGCACGGTGCTGGATCTGCTGTCGGGTGTGCGCGCGCGTGTGTTCCCCGTGGGCCGGCTGGATTTGGATGTGGCCGGGACGCTGCTGCTCACCAACGACGGGGAGCTAAGCCACCGGCTTACGCACCCCAGTTACGGTGTGGACAAAGTCTATCTCGCGTGGGTGGAAGGTCGCGCGACGCAGTCGGCGGTGAAGCGGCTGACCGAGGGCGTCGAACTGGAAGACGGCCGCACGGCACCGTGCAAGGCGTCCATCCTCAAGCACGCGCGCAACGCCACGCTGATTCGGCTGGTGATTCACGAAGGCCGCAAGCGCCAGGTGAAACGCATGTGCGCGGCGGTGGGGCATCCGGTGCGCGATCTCTTCCGTGTCGCCTTTGGCGGCATCTCCGCGGAGGCGCTTCAACCGGGCGAATGGCGTTACCTGAGCATGGACGAAGTGACACAGCTCCGGAAAATGACCGAGAATGAAAACGGGCCCGAGAACTAGAACTTGAGCTGGTAGCGATCGCCCGTGCGGACGTCTTCGATGCCGACCCGCTTGTCCTCAACCTTGAAGATGCGCAGCGGCGACTGCTGAATGCGCTGGCCTTCGTAGAAGCGCATCGTGTTGCGCACCACGGAACCGTCGGGGCCTGTCTCGGCAATGCTGAGAATCGCCGCGCCTTGCGGGTTCGACGCGTCGGCCGGTTTCATCATATTGATGCGAATGCGTTCGAAGCCGTAGCGGATTCCATCGGACTCGGTAAAGATCGGCAAGCGATCCAGCGCAACATCCTTCGCGGGCGCCGCATCGGCGGTGGACTTCGGCGCGGGCGGACGGCGCGGAGTTACAGGCGGCAACTCAGGGTCGTCGTTCTCCGCAGGCGCGGCGGCCACGCGCGTGCGCGGCGCGGGTTCCTCGGAACGCGCAGCCGGCGCTTCTGAAACCGCCGGCGCCTTCGCCGGAGGATCTTCTTTCGGTGCCGGAGCGGGCGCTGGTGCGGTCTTCTGATCTGCTTTCACTTCGGGCGCGGAGACGGCCGGAGTTTCCACGGGCTTGTCGGGCTGCCGTGCCACTACCGTCGGACTCACCACAGGCGCGGGCGGCGGCGCGGCAACTTCCGGCTGGATCTGCGAGGCCTGTGCCGGGGGCGGCATTGCGGTTTGTGTTGCCGGCGCCTGTTGCGCAGTCGGCGCCGGATCGGAACTCGTTTGTGCTTGCGGCACCACGGCGGATGTGGCAGCGGGCGCATTGTCTGCCGACACGGGCGCGGGTGCTGGGGCCGGCGCGGAAGCAGTTGGCACCGGCGTGTTCGCGGCAACCTGCTCGGTCGGCTTGTTGTTGGCGCGCATCATCATCAGCACGACGGCGAAGGTGACGACGATTAGCGTCGCGATGAGCGCGCCGATGGAAAGCAGCAACGCCGCCGGTGTGACGCGCAGGGTCACGCGATCGCGCAACATGCTGCGGCCGACGAGATCGTGCGCGGTAAGCGCGGGATCGAGCTCAGATTGCTCGCTCTCGCGCGCGGCCTGCGTCTTCTCCTGCTCCAGCTTGTTCAGTGCGTCGAGAATCGAGCTCATCGGCCGGCCTCGTTCGATGCGGGCGCGGCCGCGGTGGTTTCGGTTGGCGGCGCCAGTTCCGGCAGGGGAATGCTTTCCAAATCCGCGGGTCGCGTCTGCGGTTGCGTCTGCACCATGCCGGGATTGGCCAGCACACGCGCCCGCAGTGCGTCGTTGAAACCCGTCGACGAGAGATTCGGCGCGCCGGAGCGATCGAGCCAGCTCGAGAGCACCATGCGTGTTTGCTGGCCGGCGACGCCGTCCACGGAGATGCCGGTGGCGCGCTGCACGCGGCCGATGGATTCGATCGTGGCGACGTCGTATACGCCGGTGGGATCGCGATCGAGCAGGCCGAGCGTTTTCAGGTCCTGTTGCAGGCGCGTCACGGCGTCGCTCTTTGTGTTCGCGCGCAGTGGCTCGGCCTTGGGCGCGGGATCGTTCCACAGGTACAGCGCATCGCCGGTGTAGTCGCGCTTCAGAATCTCCAGCGGCATGTCTTCGGTGCGGCCATCGCCGTGCACCACGCGCGCAGTCTCTTTGGTGAGGCCGAGCACGGCCACCCACTCTTCTGCCCCACTCGCGGCGCGCAAACGCAGCAACACCGGGAGATCAATCGCGGCGATGTGGGAAGTGCTGGGCGACATGCCGAGCATGCGCAGGCCGTTCGCGGACGCGAAGTCGGCGACCGAGCTCCACGTTACTTCGATCGGCGGCGATTCGAGAATGGCAAGGTCCCAGGCGCGCACGAGTTCGGCGAGGCCTTGATGCGGCTGCGGGCCCGCGTGCACTGGCGTGATGACGGGTTCAGATGCGGGTTTCGTCGGGACTTCCGCGGGCGGCGGTACGGCGAGGCTCGCGACTTGTTGTGTATCGGGCGTCGCAGCGGATTTTTCCGCCGGCGCGGATTGGGATTCGGTATTGGAAGATTGCGACGCCGGCGGCGGCAACGATTCGGTGGCCACGAGCGCGTCGGCCTTCGGCGCAGGGTCCGCAGGCACCACGGCAGCTTCGGCAATGCCGCGCGCGGGTGATGGCGCGGGCGGCGTTTCGGTTTCGTGCTTCGCCGGTGGCGCTTGAGTATTCAACGCGACTTCGATCGGAGCGGACTTTTGCGCCGCAGGCTCCGCCGAATTATCGGCGACTGATTTTTTCTCCCAGAAGCGCCAATTCCCGGAAGGGATAAAGCCTACCGAGAAATCGTATTTTTGGGCAGCGCCCCACAAGCCAAGGCCCGCAGCCGCGATCAGCGCGGCCGCGATGGACGCGGGCATAAGACGGCGGAAGCGGCCATAGGAACGGCCGGGGCGCGCGGCGCCCTGAATTTCGGCGGCGGCCTTGCGCACGATGTTGGGCGCGATATTGCGCGTTTCCATCGTATAGCCAATCAGCAGCGCGCGATCGCAGAGCGCGTTGATCACGCGCGGCGTGCCGCCGCTAATGCGGTGCACGGTGCGCACCGCATTGCGCGTGAACTTTACTTTCTTGCGGCCGCCGGCGACACGCAGGCGGAACGCGATGTAGTGCAATGTTTCGTCGCCGCTCAGCGTGCCGAGGTGGTATCGCGCGGTAATGCGCTGGTTGAGCTGGCGCAGTTCGGTCAGTTCGAGTTTCTTGGCGAGTTCCGGCTGACCAATCAGCACAATCTGCAGAAGCTTTTCCGTTTCGGTCTCCAAGTTGGAGAGCAGGCGGATTTGCTCGAGCGTTTCCGTGCCGAGGTTTTGCGCCTCGTCGATGATAAGCACGCAGTTCTTGCCTTTGGCCGCGCGCTCGATCAGATGCGCGTTCAATTCGTCGATAAGACCACGAACGGTATCGGCGGCCGACGCGATGCCGAAGTCGCGGTTGATGGTTTGCAGCAGTTCAACCGGCGAGAGCTTTGGGTTGAAGATGAAGGCGACTTCGGTGTCGGGGTCGAGCTGTTTCAGCAAACTGCGGCAGATGGTGGTTTTGCCGGTGCCGATTTCGCCGGAGACCATGACGAAGCCGCAGCGGTTGCGAATGCCATACAACAGGTGTGCGAAGGCTTCTTTGTGTTTGGCGCTGAGATAGAGAAAGCGTGGGTCGGGCGTGAGGTTGAACGGTTTTTCGTTCAGCCCGTAAAACGCTTCATACATGAGGTGTAAGGTTCCGTCGCCCGAAGCCCGCGGCGCAGCTCCGCGAGCGGATAATTATTGACACGTAACGATAACATCGGGGGTGGTCCGTGTCAACCGGGACAAGTGCGGAAGTTGCGGGTTTGTCCGCCTATAACGCCATCGCCAGCAGGGCGTCGAGCATGCGATCCGTGACGGTGATCACACGGGCCGAGGCTTCGAACGCGCGCTGGAACTGGATGAGCGAGGCGACCTCTTCGTCGATGGAAACGCCGGATACTTCCTGGCGGCGGCGCTGATAGTTCTCGTTGATCTGCTGTTCGACTTCGAGCGAGGCGGCGTTCGCGCGCGCGTCTATCCCGATGCCGACGACGATCGATTCATAAAAATCGTTCACCGAGGCGGTGCCGCCCGAAAAGATCGGTGCGCTCTGCACGCCCGCGAGCGCGACCGCGGCGGAGTTGTCACCGGTCGCGTCGGACGCGGGATCAAAGGCGCCGCCGAGCAGCGCGGGATCATCCACGATCGCCTGGTTCACGCCCATCGTGCTGGCGCTCGAACCGGTGAAGAGTCCGTTCATGCCAACGGCAGCCAGCAGCCGCGTGTTGTCGTTCGCGAATCCGAAGGAGAATCCCGCGTCGGCCGTCATGACGAGTTCGCCGTCGGGGTTCACGCTGGAATCGATATTGGCGAGCGCGTCCAACTGCGCGGCCACGTCGTTCAACGAATCGCCGGCGGCGACGGTAATCGTGAAGGGTGCGCCGGCCACGAGCGCGCCGGTGTTGTTGTACACATTGACCTGGAAGGTGCCGGGTGTAAACGTGAACGGCAGACCGGCCGTGGCGAGATCCGCTGTGGGATCGGTGACGCCGTTGGACGCCGTCACGGTGCCGCTGAGATTTGTGAGCCCGTTCGCCTGGCTGTGGATGCGGTTGATTTCGTTGATGAGGCCCGCGGCCATTTCGTCGAGGTCTTCGATGACGCCGCGCAACTCGACATCGCGCATTTGCAGCGCGCCGTACAACTCGCCGTCCTGCACATTGAGCACCTGGCCGTTGTCGACAAAGCGCACTTCGACGAGGTCGGGCCGCGAGGGATCGATGGTGGCGTTCTGCACGGTTTCGAGCGCACGCACCTGGCCCATGGACACCAGTTGCTGTCCGCTGGTAAAGATTTCGTATTCGCCGGAATTCGTCTCCGTGACGGAGATATTGATGATGCCCGCGAGCTGGTCCACGAGCACGTCGCGCTCGTCGCGCAGGTCGTTCGCGGCGTTGCCGGTCGCCTCGGCGACGCGGATGCGATCATTCAGGCGACCGATCTGTTCGGTGAGCGAATTAATCTCGGGCACGAACCCGAGGACTTCTTCATTCGCGTTGGTGCGCAGACTGTCGAGGCGCGCGAAGGTGTCGTTAAATAACCCCGCGAGTTCCTGCGCTTCGACCATGACGCTGGAGCGCACCGGCATCGATTCGACGTTGGTGGAGAACTCCTGCAGCGCATCGAAAAATAGATTCAACCGCTGGCTGAGGCCGTTCTCGGTTGGTTCCATGAACACATCTTCAATCTGTTGGAAGTATTCGTCCTGAATCTGCGCGCTGTTCATCGAGCCGACCTGATTGCGGTACAGAATATCGAGCAGCGGATCGCGCAGGCGGTGAATGTCGGTAACTTTGACACCACGGCCGATCTGGCCGAACGGCGTGCCCACCGGCGCAAAGCTGGCGAGCTCGACGCGCTGGCGCGAGAAGCCTTCCTTGTCGACGTTGGCGATGTTGTGGCCGGCGGTGTCGAGCTGGACCTGCGCGGCGCGCAGCCCCGATGTGCCGATCGACAATGTGCTGAATAATGTGCCCATTCAAACTACCCCGTCCCCACAAGAGCAAACCGTGTTCCTTTATCGGCAGAACCGGGCCGGGGCTTAATGGCGCGGGGATTGGCGATTTGAGGGCCATCGGGCAGTGGGCAAAGGTTGCCCGGCCCGGAAAGTTCTGCCGCGGAAATGCGCTTAAGTCATGCTAAATCCAGTAGATGCGTTGTCCGGTTCCGCCGCGTTTGATACCATAACTGTCCGATTTGGAAGGCATTTGGCATGAGTCATCCGCTGCAAATAGCCGGCCGCACGTTCCGCTCGCGGCTGATGATTGGGACGGGCAAGTTCCCGTCCGCCGAGGCCCTGCGCGCGGCAATCGAGGGTTCCGGATCGGAAATCGTGACGGTGGCGCTGCGGCGGGTCGATCTCGACCGGCCGGACGACGAAGGCATCCTCTCGGCCATCGATCGCGAGAAGCAGCTCATTCTGCCGAATACCTCGGGCGCACGAAATGCCGACGAGGCCGTGCGCCTGGCGCGACTGGCGCGGGCGGCGGGCCTGGAGCCGTGGGTGAAGCTGGAAGTGACGCCGGAGCCGCGCTATCTGTTGCCGGATCCGATTGAGACCTTGAAGGCGGCAGAAATCCTGGTGAAGGACGGCTTCGTGGTGCTGCCGTATATCCAGGCGGATCCCGTGCTTGCGAAGCGACTCGAAGAAATCGGCACGGCGACCGTGATGCCGCTGGGTGCGCCGATCGGGAGCAATCGCGGCGTGAAAACGCGCGACATGATCCGCATCATCATCGAACAGGCGAATATTCCGGTCGTGGTGGATGCGGGACTGGGCGCGCCCTCCCACGCCGCCGAAGCGATGGAGATGGGCGCGGATGCCGTGCTTGTGAATACCGCGCTGGCCGATGCAAGCGATCACGCGGGCATGGCGCGCGCGTTTGCCATGGCGACGGAAGCGGGACGCACGGCGTATCTTTCCGGACTGGGACCCGTGCGCGAGACGGCGGAGGCGAGTTCTCCGCTTACAGGATTTTTACAAGACCCGGCGCGTAATCTGCCGGTCTAGTGGGAATAGCGGAATAGCAAAAGATTGGACATCGTTCCCTTCACCAAGTTTCGCCGATTTATAGATTGTCATGTACACCTTCGCCGAAGAACTCGAACAGTGGCCGCCTGAACGCATCCTCGCGTTAATCGATGCGGCGACTCCGGCGGATGTCGAGCGCGCATTGCGGCGCAATATTCGTGGAACGCAGGAACTCGCCGCGCTGCTTTCCCCCCACGCTCCGGCGCAGTTTGAGGCGATCGCGCGCGAAGGGCAGCGCACGACGCGGCGTTTTTTCGGCCGGACTATTTCGCTCTATGCGCCGATCTATATTTCGAATGTGTGCGGCGCGGATTGCACGTATTGCGGCTATGCCGTGCGATCCGGGAACCGCGAGAAACGGCTGACGCTCAATCCGGAACAGCTCCGGCAGGAATGCGCGGCGCTCGCGGCGCAAGGCTTTCAGAGTGTGCTGATGTTGACCGGCGAAGCGCGACGCGCCGTGCCGCCGGAACAAATTGCGGACGCCGTGGCGATCGCGCGCGAATACTTTCCTTCGATATCCGTGGAGATTTATTCGCTCGATACGCCGGACTACGAAAAGATGTGCGCGATCGGACTCGATGGCGTAACGATTTACATGGAGACCTACGATCGCGACACGTACGCGCAGGTGCACCTGATCGGCGAGAAGGCCGATTACGAGTACCGGCTCGATGCGATTGAGCGTGCGGGGCGCGCGGGCGCGCGGCGGTTGAACATCGGCGTGCTGCTGGGACTTACGGACTGGCGCGTGGACGCGTTTCGCACGGCGTTGCATGCGCGGTATTTGCGTCGCGCGTGTTGGCAGAGCTCCGTGGCCGTGTCGTTCCCGCGGTTGCGGCATGTGCCGGAGCGTTTCGATATTCCAAAACTCGTGAGCGATGCCGAGCTGGTGCAATACATGCTCGCGATGCGGCTGTACCTTCCTGAGTCGCCACTGGTGTTGTCCACGCGTGAAACAGCGGCGCTGCGCGATCGCCTGCTGCCGCTGGGGATTACGCACATGAGCGCCGGTTCCTCCACGCGGCCCGGCGGATACGCGACGCACGGCGAAGACGTGCTGGAACAATTCGCGCTGGAAGATCTGCGATCGCCGGCGGAAGTGGAATTGATGATCCGCCGCGCGGGATACGATCCGGTGTGGAAGGATTTCGATCGCGCGTTTGACGGCGCGGGAGCCGCACGATGCTGATCACCGTCAATGGGCAACCGCGCGAGGTGCGGGAACGCATCACCATGCTGGAGCTGTTGCGGGACTTGGGAGTGAAGCCCGAAATCACTGCAATCCAGAGGAACGCGGAAATAATCAACCGCAAGGCTGTGGATTCGACCGTGGTAGCAGATGGGGACACCATCGAACTGATCCGCATCGTCGGAGGTGGATGATGACGTACTTCGATCGATTGCAGCGCTTTGAAGCCGGCGATTTGTATGTGGTGATCACGCACGAATTCTGCAAAGGGCGATCGTCGCTGGATGTTCTCGACGCCGTGCTGGCGGCGGGTGTGACGCTGGTTCAATGCCGCGAGAAACACCTCGACGATACGGAGTACCTGGCACTGGCGCGGCAATTTCGTGCGCGCACGGCGGCCGCGGGCGCGCTGCTGATTATCGACGACCGGCCGGACATTGCGATGGCGGTGGACGCGGACGGAGTGCATCTGGGGCAGCAGGATTTGCCGGTGGCGGTGGGCCGGAGCATGGCGCCGGAGCTGCTGATCGGCGCGTCGACACACAACCTCGCGCAGGCCTTGGCCGCCGAAAAAGACGGCGCGAGTTATGTGAACATCGGGCCGATCTTCTCCACCAAAACGAAGGCCGTGACGTCCGATCCGCTTGGGCCCGACGCGATTTCTGAAATCGGCGCGCGGTTGTGCGTGCCGTTCTCGTGCATGGGCGGCATCAACGCGGACAATGTGGTCGACTTGGTCGAGCGCGGCGCGCGACACCCGGCTGTGGTGACGGCGGTGACGGCGGCGGCGGACCCGAGAGCGGCGGCGCAGTATCTGCGCGACAAAATTCTCGCGGCGCGCCCGGCTACGGTTTCGCAGCAATAACGAAGGTGCCGCCGTTCGGACAGTGCATGGTCAGGTAGCCGCGCGCGGCATCGACCGTGTAGCTGGCGTACTCGACCCATTCGCGACCGTTGAATTCGTAGAGCGCGGGCGTAACCCCCTTGAAGCGGTCCGCGCCGAGCAGGAAATCCATGTACATGCCCATGGTCGATGCGGAGAGGCCATCGGGCGACAGGACTATAAAGTCGCTCAGGATTTTTTCCGGAAGGCCCGTGGCGGATTTTTCCGGGTTCACGGGCACGCGCGTGGCCATCGTGATGCCGCCGAAAATATTGCAGCACGGCACATACCGCACGGTGTACTCCGGCCCGCCGATGGGATAGAGCAGCGCGACGGCCGCGTCGCCGGTGATGTCGAGTTCCTGTTCGAGCGCGACGGGGATCGTGCGGGATTCAGAATTCACCGGCGACTTCGACGATTCGGAAAATATTGCAACGGCGCGGAGTGTCAAAGTTGCAGGCGAAGTGTTGCCCAATGGCGGGATTTGGAATGTAAAAGCGGATGTGTCATTGGCGTCCATACTTGCAACCACTTCGCCGGAGGACTTCTCCGTCGAATACTCAACACGAACCGTTGAAGCCGGTTTCTCGGCCCTAATAGACACAACGCCGTTTAGCGCGGCGCCGGACGAAACCCAATCCTGTTGTGTTTGAATGGTCACAATGGGCTGTGTTTCGCTGGCAATAGCCATGCAGGACAGCATCAAGGCAATTCCAGCGAACGCGGAAATGCGCTTTTTCCCAATGCGTTTCATACTCAAAGTTTAGCATGGCTTCCGTCGCTGAACGGAAAGACTGATATACTGCGGTTCGTGAGGAATTACGAGGCGATCGTTATGAGCGTTGAAGAGATTCTCCGCGAGGTCAATGCGTTACCACCGGATGAGTATGCCCGGCTGATGGATACGCTTGCTGCATTGCTGCATAAAACCGATCCGGAAATCGATCAAGCGTGGGGTGACGAAGTGGAACGACGGCTCGACGAGATCAAATCAAACGAGACCGAGTTGATTGACGCAGAAGAAGTTTTGAAGAAATTTCGCCCTCATCGACCCTAATTATGAAGGTTCGGTTCCACCGCCTGGCATTGCGCGAGCTTGAATCCACCGTAGCCTATTACGATTCCCAGCAGACCGGCCTAGGTGGTGAATTTGCCGAAGAAGTCTCTTCGACCATCGCGCAGGTAACCCAATTTCCGCTAAGCGCACCCCTGTTTCGTCGCAACGCACGCCGTATTCTCGTGAACCGATTTCCATACGGCGTGGTATTTGCAACCCAAAATGACAGCGTCATAATCGTCGCGATTATGCACTTACGCCGGCACCCCGAATATTGGGTTCGCCGAAAACAGTAGGAAGCTACCGGCGGCGCTCGACGACGTATTGCGCGAGGGCGCGCAGCGGGTCGGCCTCGGGACCGAAGGCAGCGAGTGCGGCGACGGCGCGATCTTTGGCTTCCTGGGCCAGGCGCTGTGCCTCGGACAGGCCGACCAACGCAGGGTAGGTCGATTTGTTGCGCGCGCGATCCTTGCCGGAGCGCTTGCCCATTACGTCGTCGTCACCGATTTCGTCGAGGATGTCGTCCACAATCTGAAACGCGAGGCCGAGGTGTTCGCCGTAGACCGTGAAGGCGGCGACCTGCGCCGCGGTGCCACGGGCAAGCCGGGCGCCCCCCCGCGTAGCAACGCGAATCAATGCGCCGGTCTTGAGGCGATGCAGGCGGCGGACGGCTTCGAGCGGAATGCGTTCGCCTTCGCTTTCGACGTCGAGGTACTGCCCGCCCACCATGCCGGCGGGACCCGCCGCAATTGCGATCTCCCGCGCGACGCTGGTGTTACGCAACTGCGTGAGCATTTCGAAGGCCATCGCCTGCAGACCGTCGCCAACGAGCACGGCGGTTGCCTCGCCGTATTTCTTATGCACCGTGGCGAGACCGCGCCGAATCGCGTCGTCATCCATGCACGGCAAATCATCGTGCACGAGCGAATAGGTGTGGATGAGTTCGATGGCGCACGCGGCCGCCAGCGCGGGCTCGGGTTTGCCGCAGATGACTTCACACGCGCCGAGCATGAGGCCGGGGCGCATGCGCTTGCCGCCGGGAAAGAGGCTGTAGGTGATGGCTTCGTGCAGCGCCTCGGGGATGCCGTCGTAGGAGGCAAGGAACGTTCGGAGTTCTTCGTCCACCAGAAGCGCGCGCTTGGCGAGAAATTCATTCACGCTCATTAGAACAACTCGCCGCCTTTTTCTTTGCCTTCGTCGTCTTCATCGCCGGAATTGGCGTCATCGTCTTTTCGTTTGCGCACTGGCGCTTCGGAAGATTCATCGTCGTCACCGAAGGGCTGCGTTTCGAGCTCACCATCGGCATTGCGCGTGAGCAGCTCGATCTTTTTCTCGGCGGCGCCCAGGGCCTTGTCGCAGCGCTGTGCGAGGTGCATGCCTTCCTCAAACTTTTTGATGGAAACATCGAGCGAGAGACCGCCCTCTTCGAGGGCCTCCACTATTTTCTCCAACGCTTCGAGGTCTTTTTCGAAGTTGGATTCCGATTCGACTTTTTTCTTTGCTGCCATTCGATTCACCTATCCGTAATTTTCTGCACGGTCGCTTCCGCGCTGCCTTCGCCGAAGCGCACGCGGATCGCGTCGCCCGGCTTGAGTTGGTCTGCCCGGCGCACGAGTTCGTCGCCCAGGGTCTTCCATGTTACCGAATATCCGCGGCCGAGGATCGCGAGCGGGCTGAGCGCATCGAGCTGCGCCGCGCGCGTGCGCAGATCGGCGCGTTTCCGCACGGGAATCCGCAGGCCAGCGCCCAGCAGGCGCGCGCGCATGGACGCCAGGCGCTCGTGCGCACGGTGCACCTGTGCCGCGGGCGACAACAACGCCAGCGCACGCACGCATTTCTCGACGCTGTAGCGACTGTCGGCCAGGCGCTGCCGCAGCGTTTGCTCGAGCGACATGCGCGCGTCGTCGGTACGTTGCCGCAATTGGCGCAGCAACTCCTCGGGGCGACGAAACACGAAGCTGCTTTGTACGCGATCCAAACGAGCGCGCAGACGAGCAACCGCGCTGTCGAGTGCGCGGGTCAGCCGACGACGATGATCGACCACTGCCTGTGCAAGGGATTCCTGTTCCTGAACCACGAGCTCCGCGGCGGCGGACGGTGTCGGCGCGCGTAGATCGGCGACGAAATCCGCGAGCGTGAAATCGGTTTCGTGGCCAACGGCGGAAATGATCGGAGTAGTCGCGGCAGCAATTGCGCGCACCACCGGTTCTTCGTTGAAACACCACAGGTCTTCGAGCGAACCGCCGCCGCGTCCGACGATCATCACGTCGACGCCGTATTCATCGAGCGCGCGAATGCCGGCGACAATCTCCGCGCCGGCGCCATCGCCCTGCACGCGCGCGGGATACAGCAGCACATGAACATGCGCGAAACGGCGGCCGATGACGTTGAGCATGTCGCGGATTGCGGCGCCGGTGGGCGAGGTGACGATGCCGATGCGGCGCGGCAGGAGCGGTAGCGGCTTCTTGCGCGCGGGATCGAAGAGGCCTTCGGCTTCGAGCTTGGCCTTGAGCTTTTCAAATGCGAGCTGCAGCGCGCCCATGCCGCGCGGTTGCATTTCGTCGCAGACGATCTGATATTCGCCGCGCTGCTCGTAGACGCTGATGGCGCCATAGATGAGCACTTCGAGGCCGTTTTCGACTTCGAACTTTACTTGCGAAAGCTTGCCGCGGAACATCACGGCGCGGAGCTGGCTGGTTTCGTCTTTCAGCGTGAAATACGAATGGCCGGCGGGCGACACGCGCCAGTTGCTGATCTCCCCCGCCACCCACACGGCGCCGATTTGAGATTCGAGCGCGCCTTTGACGCGGCGCGTGAGCTGAGAAACGGTCCAGACTTCGCGCGGTTCGGCGATGGATTTGGAAAATGCGGCCATTCCGGCATTGTACCGAAATGGCCCGGCGCGAGGCCTGTTACGATGAGATGTTGCCGTAGATGCTCAGGGCGTTCTGGTTCTTTTTGGCTTTGCCGGCCTTGATCACCTTGGCGAGTTCGGCGGCGTACTCTTTGGATTCGTCGGTGTTGAGACCAACAAGCGCGACGCGCGCCTTCTCGGCGTCGTCCGCGCGGCCGAGCTGCACGAAGAGCACGCCGCGGTAGTACTGCGCCTGCGCGAACGTCGGCGCCAGTTCGAGCGCGCGGTTGTAATGCTCAAGCGAGGCGTCGGCGTTGTCGAGCGACTGCATGCGCAGGGCATACGCGAGATTATTGTGTGCTTCGGGAAACTTTTCGTTGAGCTGCAGCGCGGCTTCGAAATTCTTGCGCGCGTTCACGTAGTCATTTTTTTCGAGCGCGTCGACACCCTGGTTATATGCGGTGATTTCCTGGCTGCCGTACTTCATCATGCCGGGCACGCCATCTTTCACGGGCTTGTCGCTCGTCGCGATCTTTTTGGAACGAGCGGCGTCGGCGTTGAGCGCCAGTGCGAAGACAAACACAAGAGCAAGCATTGCGGTCAAGGTTCGCATACAGTGCCCCTCGGGTCGTGTGGCGATTTAGTCTACTCCAAGAACCCGCGCGGACGCGCTCGCTATTCCGTTTACGACAACGGCACCACGCGGACGCCGTCGGCGAGGCTGTTCGAGAGCTCGCCAACAACTTCGTCTTGCTCGGTGAGGCCCGAGGTGATTTCGGCCCAGTCCTCATTGCGGATGCCGACCTCGACGTTGCGCAGGCGCGCGCGGCCGCCCTCGACCACGAACACGGCCCACTTGTCGCCATCGCGGAAGACGGCGCGGTCGGGCACGGCGATGGCCTGCGGCGCTTCCTGCGTGATGATCTCGACATCGACGCTCGTGCCGGGGCGGAGCTTCGCGGTTGTGTTGTCGAATTCGATGATGGTCTTCACGCGCTGCTGCTCGACACCGAGTGCGGAAATTTTCATGAAGCCCGAGGGATAAATCCGCTTCACGGCGCCTTCGAGCGTCTTGCCCATCAGCGCTTTGCCCGTGACGAGGACCTTGTTGCCCGGCGCGACGGCGGAGATTTCCTCGGAGAGTACGTCACACTCGATCTCGATGGAGTCCATGTCGCCGATGCGGAGCACCTGCGACCCTTCGACGAGCACGCGGCTGTCTTCGACGAATTTTTCCAGCACTGGCCCGGAGACCGGCGCCTTAATGCTGGTCTTCGAGAGGTCTTCTTTCAGTATGGCGAGTTCGGCCTCCTGCGCGGCGATTTCGGCGAGAAAACCTTCACGCTGGTATTCGTTGTCGTCGATCGAACCGACGAGGCGTTGCGCGGCGAGGCGCGCCTGGTCGAGCGCCTGATCCGCGCGCTCGATTTCGAGACTGCGCTGGTCCTTCTCGGCCTGCAGGGCCGTATAGCGCATTTGGGCCTCGTCGAGATAGGACTGGCTTGCGGCGCCGGCTTTAAAGAGACCTTGGGCGCGATCATATTCGCGCGAGGCTTCGTCGAAGTTGGCCTGCGCGACCGACTGCGCCTTGCGCGAGATTTCGAGCGCGTGCGTCATTTCAGTGACACGGAGTTTGGCGGATTCGATGTCTTCGGGCTTCGGCTTGGCGACATCCACGCCGAGAATCTGAGCCTTGCGCTGCTTGATCTGCGCTTCCACCTGCTGCGCGCGCTGGGTCAGGTCATACGGATCGACTTCGGCGATGACCTGGCCCTTCTCGACATAGTCGCCCTCTTCCAACTGGATGCGCTTGAGCGTGCCCGAGACCGGCATGTCGACGATGTACTCGTAGTTCAGGCGCGTCTTGGCGTCCTCGGCAACGTAGGCCCGCACATCGAGCCGCTGCGGATGCGCGACGGCAACGGCGACGGCGGGTCCGCGGACGGCGACGAAGCCGCCCGCGAGCACTGCGAGAACGATTACTCCAATAAACACGTACCGTTTCTTCATGAAAATGCTTTCCTTTTACTCGCGAGACTTCAGTGTTTCAACGAGATTCAGCCGCACAATCTTGCGGCGCACGGTGAGATTGGCAATGACAATGAAGCCGATCGTCAAACCGATGGCGATGGCGTAGGTCTTCGGCGATATAAAAAATGGAAACCGGAACAGGTCCGTTTGAAACGCGCTCATCATGGCTCGCACGAGGCCGATGCCGAAGGGCACGCCCAGCGCGATGCCCATCGCGCCGGTGACGAAGTTTTCGTTGAACAGGATGCGGCCGACTTCGCCTTGCGTAAACCCGAGCACACGGAGGGAGGCAAGCTCGCGTTCACGCTCGGCGAGCGAAACCAGGGTGACGTTGTAAATGACGGCGAAGGCGATGACGCCGGCGAAGCCGATGGCGGCAATGCTCATGATCCGCATGCTGGTGGCGAGGGTCTTTTGCAGATTCTCGTACGCGTCCTCGCGCAGGGACACGGCGCTGACGTTCGGCACGTCCTTGAGTTCGTCGTGGAGTTGGTCTGCCGTGCCGGGATCGGTGCGCAGGAGCACGGCGTTCACGAGGTAGCCTTCATCAAGCACGCGGCTGAGCGCCTCGATGTTCATGTAACCCGACATGCCGAAATACTGCTCAACGATCTTCGCGACCTTCACGCTCTTTTCGTCGGTGATCTTACCCATCAAGGGCTTAAGCTCGACCGGATCGCCCACGCGCACGTCCAAGGAGTTGGCCAGTGCGCTGGACAGCACGAGACCGTTTTCGCCCACGTCCACCCTGTTCCGTTCGGTGTCCATCAACAATTGCAGCTTGGAGTTGCGCTCGACGCCGACGATCACGACGTCCTTCGATCGCCAGCCGTTCCGCATTTCAAACGGGTACTGCAGCAACGGCTCGGCCTCGCGCACGTGGTGGAAGCGCGCGGATTCGCGCAACGCCTCCTGCCCGCGCTCGAGGAAAAAGCTGACGGTGGCATCCTGTTTCTGTGTCTGCCGGTATTGATAATCGATGAGGTACTGCATTGCGTCAATCGCATAGAAGCCCATGATGAGCATGGCGGTCGAAATCGTGACGCCGAAGACGTTGAGCCCGCACCGAAAACGGTTGCGCGAGACGTTGCGCGCGATCATTTTCCAGGTGAAGGACAGCCGCGCCCACAGGGCCGTGTAGCGTTCGAGCATGACGCGCTTGCCGCGGCGCGGCGACTCGGGGCGCATGGATTCCGCTGGGTGAATGCGCGAGGCGCGATACGCGGCGATCGCGGCGCCGACCAGCGCGAAAGAGATGGCGATCCCCAGGGACTTCACGAGAATATCCGGATAAATCCGGGATTTCAGAATCGGGAACGAATAGAACCGGACATAAAACGCCATCAGGGAATGCGCCAGCGTCTGGCCGGCAATAAAGCCCCCCGCGCCGCCGACGACGGCCTGGATGACGGCGTACTGCATGTAGTGCATGGCCACGGCGAAATTGCTGCGGCCATAGGCCTTCATGAGGCCAATCTGCGTGCGCTCGTTGCGCACCATGCGGTTGAGCACAATGAAAATGACGAGCGCGGCGATGCCGAGGAAGATGGTGGGCATGATGCGCGCCTGCGCGCCGAGGCCGCGGATCTCGTTGGAGATGAAGGTATTCGAAATCTGGTTCTCACGGGCCACTTTCGAAAACACACCGTAGGGCGCGAGCATGTCTTCGGCGGTGTCGAGAATGCGATCAACGCCGCCGGGATCGTCGATGGAGCCGACGATGTTGTTGCACGAGGCCTGCATATTTTTGGCGTACTCGGCGAAGGTCTGGGGCACCCACAGGACGCCGAAGGTCTCGGGTGACGGAACGAGTTCCGCGATATTCCGAATGACGTAGATGTACTCCGGCGAAAGTCCGTAGCCCACGACACGAAGACGGTGCTGCCGGCCGTCGATGGTGACTTCGAGCGTGTCGCCCAGCGCGAGCTTGTTCATCTCGGCGAATTTCTGGCTCACGATGACTTCGTTCATCGATGCCGCGTCGAAATAGCGGCCCTGCGTAACCACGATGTTGTTCAGGACGCTGGCGCGTTCGTCGGGCATGGACACGATGCGGCCGGAGCGAGTTTCCTCCACGCCGTCGATTTCAAGCTTGACCTCCTCGACGATGCGGCCGCGCACCTGGCGCACGCCGGGGATCTGCTGAACTTTGAAGAGCACTGTCTCCGGCGCGCGCTCGAGGGAGATTTCGAAATCGGCGAAGCGGTTCTCCGCGTAGTACGTGTCGCGCGTGAGCATCAGGTCGCGGTGACAACTGGAAAGCGCGATGTAGCTCGCCGTGCCGCAGAGCACGACGGCGCCGACGGCCAGCACCTGGCCGCGCTGCTTGAGCATCGTGCGCAGCATTTTTTTGGTGAGCGGGCTGATCACCACTCCACCTCGTCGGCCGTTTTGCGGGAAGCGTGTACTTTTATTTCGGTCACATGGCCGTCCTGCATGCGCACAACGCGATCGGCCATCTCGCCGATGACGGCGTTGTGCGTGATCACGACCAGCGTGGTGCCCGTGCGCACGTTGACTTCCATCAGCGCCTGCAACACGATTTTGCCGGTAGACACGTCAAGCGCGCCGGTGGGTTCGTCGCAGAGCAGAATCTGCGGGCGCTTGGCGACCGCGCGCGCGATCGCGACCCGCTGCTGCTCGCCGCCGGAGAGTTGCGAGGGAAAATGGTCTTCGCGCGCGCCGAGGCCCACGAGGGTCAGCGCTTCGCCCGGATCCATCGGGTTCGGCGAGATCTCGGTCGCCATTTCGACGTTCTCGCGCGCGGTGAGGTTCGGCATGAGGTTGTAGAACTGGAACACGAAGCCGATGTGGTTCCGGCGATATTCGGTGAGCTGGCGCTCGGTGTATTCGGTCAACTCCTGATCGCGATAGAACACGCGACCGGACGTCGGCGAATCGAGGCCGCCCATGATATTCAGCAGCGTGCTCTTGCCGGAACCGCTGTGGCCGAGAATGACTAGAAACTCGCCCTCATGAACATCGAGCGTGACGCCGCGCAACGCCTGCACCGCGACCTCGCCCATGTGGTATTCCTTGACGAGGTCCTCGACGCGGTAAATGACCGCATTCTTGGTGATGTCGTGGGTTACTGCCATGACTCAAACTCACGCCTTCAGGATCGCCATCAGGGTAGACTTCACTTCATCGAGCAGCACGCCGATGTCGTCGCCCGATTCGCGCAGTTCGCGATGCAACCAGGTGCCGTCGCTGTAGGCCATGACGAGACCGGCGACCTGATCGGTCGGCACGCGCCGGAATTCTCCCGAGGCGATCCCTTCTTCGATAATCTGCGCGATAAACGTTCGCTGCGCGCGGTGCGTCTGCCGCAACCATTCGCGCACTTCTGGATCGCGAACCGACTGCGCCATGAACTCGAGCTGCGCGCGCGCCAGCTCTGGTCGCGCGGCGACCGTGTCGCGGCTTGCATCCAGCAGCGTGAACAATTTCTCGCTGGCCGTCTCGCACTCGGCCAGGCGTTCCGGCAGGCCGGTGAGGATTTCGGCAATCCACGATTCCGTCAGCGAGCGGAACAGATCGCGCTTACCGGGGAAATACCAGTAGAGCGATCCCTTGCTGAGTCCCGCGGCGCGGACGATATCGTCCATCGAGGTCTCGTAGTACCCCTTCTCGGCGAAACACGAGATAGCGGCATCCAAAATTTGGCTGCGACGTTCTTCTTTGGTTTTATGCGTAGTCATGAGGCCTCTAAACCGACTGGTCAGTATATTTTAACACCCAATAATAGAACGCGTCAAATGATTTTTTCCAATACTGACCGCGCGGTTCATTCGTCCCTACGGGACTTGAATGATTGGTGCGCAAAAGCCCGGCACTGAAGTGTCGGGCTACTGCCAGATCGTCTCTCCGGGACGGAACCCTGTGCGCACGAAAAACGATCGATGCGTTCCAAAGAAGGGAATTACATTGTTCGTTCCCTCGCTTACTCTAGATCGGCTTCATGAGTAAGGGGTGATGTAACCCAGGGCGTCGCTCACTAACGTGCGCTGTGCCCTGGGCGACTCTCGAACGCCCTTTCAGGGCTATGGGGAACGAACATGGTAATTCCCCAAAAGAATTACGAGGACCGGTGACCCGGTCCTCGTAGAATTTGGCGAGCGATTAGTTCTGTTGTGCGGCGGCTGCGCGGCGCTTGAGCAGTTCTTCGTACTGCTTGATGCGCGTATCGAAATAGCCGAAGACTTTTTCGTAGAGCGCCGGATTTGCCGCGCCAATGAACGAGCGGTTGTTCGTTACGCTTGAATCGAGCAACAGCACATCTTCGAGACCGTTGCCGTACGCATCGGTGACGATGCAACCCGCTTCCTGCGCGATGAGCAAGCTCGCCGCGAAGTCGTATGGGCAGACGCCGACGACGTTGCCGCGGCCAGCATTGATGAATTGATCCTGGACGAGGTGCGGCAGGTCGCGGTAGAAACGATTTGCGAAATCCACGCACGCATCGAGCTGGTTGCTGACCAAGCGCGTAAGGCTGAACGAGGTGCTGTTGCACGAGAAGAAGCCGCCCTTGAGACTGCTGAGGTCCATGAGGCGCGCGGCGACCGGGAAGATGAGCTCCGCGGGACGCGCCGGCACCGTCATGCTCCATGTGAGTTGCTCGAGATCAGTGTTCGTATTCAGGCTGATTTTGCGCGGATGGCCGTCGACAAAAAGCTTCGTGCCTTCACCACGTTCGGCGTAGAAGGTGCGGTTGCCCACGATTTCCATCACAAGGCCGTTGTCGGCGTCGGCATAGCTTGGGCGCTCGATCACGCGCGTGCTGCACACGCTGATCACGCAGCCTTCGAATCCACTGCGCGCGGCGCGCGTGCCGTCGATCGGATCGACGACGAGCAGATTCTGCGGGTGACCGGTGGCGAAGGTCGTGTAGCCGGAGTCTTCGCTGTAGTACGCGACCGAGCGACGCGCACGCTTCAGGAACGCGAGCAGTGCCTTCTCGGCGACGGCATCGATTTCAAAGGTGGCATCGCCACTCTGGGCTTGTCCAACAATTTCGCGCCCCTTGAGTGAGAGCACGAGCGGACGCACGGCCTTGCGCACGGCCTTCGCCAGATCGACGAGGAACTCGCGCGGTAGAATTTTTGCGCCGCTGGCCAGGCTGCGCGCCGAAGGACCCGTCGGAATTGGTTTCACATCCGGCAACTTGAGCGCCGGGCGTTTGGACGAAACTTTTTTCGCGGGGACGGCGGGTTTCGCAGCGCCTTTACCCGCAGGCGCGCCCTTGCCCACCGGAGCACCCTTGACTACCGGAATACCCTTGGCTGGCGTAGCGACCGGCGGTGCGGCTTTACCTTTGGCCGCAGGCGGGAGCGCTTTCGCAGCGACGGGTTTCGCCGGTGGAGTGGCCTTTTTTGCCGGGGCCGGTTTTTTGGCTGGCTTAGGGGCGGGCTTCTTGGCGGCGGCCTTGGATTTGGAACTGGACTTTTTCTTAACTTTCGTCGAAGCCATGCGCCCTCACCATCTCCTCGGAGTCCGCTCGCACTTATCGTATAACCCATTTTAAAGTAAAGGGTTACACCGCAATTTCCCGAGAAATTTGGGGCAAACGAGTTGCTCCACGGCGGGACAATACGTACAAGTACGGCGAGCGATCTTAGCAATTTGTTCGACGCTTGTAAAGGCCTAACTCCTTGCGCCAAAACGTACTGCAAAGTGTACACCGTTGCAGCGTAAGGCTTTGCGCCCCTTTCGCGGGCTATGTTATAAATTCGCGTCTCGCCGGGGGAAAAATCGGGGCGTTTCCTCGTCTTTCTCGCCGATCACCTGGAGCTTCTATCACCCGTGGATCGCCCCCTTATTCTTGTGACCAATGACGACGGCGTGGCGTCTCCCGCGCTTGAAGTCCTTGCGCAATCGCTGGACGGCTTGGGCGAGGTGTGGGTGTTCGCGCCGGATCGGGAACAGAGTGCCGTGGGGCACGGGGTCTCCCTCCACCGGCCGTTGCGGGTGAAGCAGATTCGCGAGCGGTGGTTCATGATCGACGGCACGCCGACGGACTGCGTGCTGCTGGCGGTGCGGGAGTTTTTGCCGCGACGGCCGTCGCTGGTGTGTTCGGGGATCAACACCGGGCCGAACATGGGCGACGACGTGACGTATTCGGGGACCGTGGCCGGGGCCTACGAAGGCATGCTGCTCGGCATTCCCTCCATCGCGTTCTCGAATGGCGGCTACGAGCCGACAGACTATGCAACGGCTGGAAAAGTGGCCGGGTTGGTGGCGAAGCAGGTGCTGGGGCACGGCCTGCCGCCGGACACGGTGCTGAATGTGAACGTGCCCGATGTGCCGTTTGAGAAATTACAGGGCCTGCGGATCACGCACCAGGGCCTGCGCGAGTTCGACGACGAGATCATTGCACGCAAGGATCCGCGCGGGAATGACTATTACTGGATCGGCGGATTCCGCCCGAGCAGCGAGCCGCTTCCGGGGACGGACATCGAGGCGGTGGAGCATGGTTTCGTGAGCGTGACGCCGCTGCACCGCAACCTGACGAATCGCCACGCGCTGGACGTGCTCAAGGCCTGGAATCTCGCGTTGTAATTCGCCCGTTGGCGAATTCTACGTACTAAATTCGTGTTACACTGATCGCGGGGGAACGCGTTCGGCCATGTGTGGAATCGTAGGGTACGTCGGCCCGAAAGACGGCGTGGGCGTGGTGTTGGACGGCCTGCGCCGGCTGGAATACCGCGGCTACGACAGCGCCGGTATCTCGGCCATTCGCAACGGTTCCCTCGATTCGGTCCGTTCGGTCGGCAAGCTCAAGGCGCTTGAGACCAAACTCGCGCAGACCCCCGTGCACGGCTCGCCCGTCATCGGCCACACTCGCTGGGCGACGCACGGCGTTCCCAGCGAAGCGAACGCGCACCCGCACATGGACGATGCGCTCGCGATCGCGGTCGTGCACAACGGGATCATCGAAAATTATCTCGAACTCGGCGCGATGCTGCGCGCGAAGGGCGTGCAGTTTCGCAGCGAGACCGATACCGAAACCGTCGCGCACCTGATCCGGCACTACTACCAAGGCGACCTGTTCGCGGCCGTGAAGCGCGCGCTGCAGGATGTGCGCGGTGCATATGCGCTGGGCATCGTATCGAAAGATCACCCCGGCGTACTCGTCGCGGCGCGCAACGGCAGTCCACTCGTCATCGGCGTGGGCGATGCGGAGCACTACATTGCGTCCGACGCACCGGCGCTGCTGAAGTACACGCGGCGTGTGATGTATCTCGATGATGGGCAAATCGCCGAGATGCGCGCGGACCGCGTGACGATTCAGGACCTGAACGGTACGCCACAGTCGCTCGACGTGCAGACGGTCGACTGGGACCAGGCGATGGCGGAGAAGGGCGGCTATCCGCACTTCATGCTCAAGGAAATCCACGAGCAGCCGGACGTCATCCGCAATGTCATGCGCGGGCGCGTGGCGGCGGGCGGCACGGACGTAACGCTCGACGACATCAAACTGAATGCGGACGTGCTGAAGAATTGTCCGCGCATTTTCATTGTGGCCTGCGGCACCGCGTGGCATTCGGGATTGATCGGCAAACGGCTGATTGAATCGCTGGCGAAGGTGCCGGTGGAGGTCGATATCGCCTCTGAGTTCCGCTACCGCGATCTGCTGATCCCGGCGGGCAGCATCGTGATTCCGGTGACGCAATCCGGCGAGACGGCCGATACGCTCGAAGCATTGCGCATCGCCAAGCGCAACGGCGCGACGATTCTGTCGCTCGTGAACGTGCAAGGTTCCACCATCGCGCGCGAGTCACACGCCGTGTTGCCGCTGCGCGCGGGGATCGAGATGGGCGTCGCTTCGACGAAGGCGTATACTGCGATGGTGGCGGCGTTCGTACTGTTCGCCATCTATCTTGGCCGCTTGCGCGGTTCGATGACGGCCGAAGCGGCCGGCGCGCTGTTGTCTGAATTCCTGCGCATTCCGGACAAGATGAAGGCCTGCCTGGCGAACCAGGCGCCGGTTTTGGAATGTGCGTCGGACGCGCGGTTCCGCGATGCGGCGAGCGCGCTGTTCCTGGGACGCGGCTATAACTATCCGACCGCGCTCGAAGGCGCGCTGAAGCTCAAGGAAATCAGCTATATCCACGCGGAAGGCTACGGCGCGGGCGAAATGAAGCACGGGCCCATCGCGCTGGTGACCGACAAACTGCCGAGCGTGTTCATCGCGCCGCAATCGACCACGCGCGACAAGATCGTATCGAACATGCAGGAAGTCCGCGCGCGCAACGGCGTTATTCTGGCGGTTGCCACCGAAGGCGATACGTCGATCGCGGCGCACGCAGAGAAAGTCGTGTACGTGCCGCCGTGCCTGGAGCCGCTCTCTCCCCTGCTCACCACGCTGCCGCTGCAGTTGCTGTCGTACCACATCTCCGTAAACCGCGGCTGCGACGTCGACCAGCCCCGCAACCTCGCGAAAAGCGTGACGGTGGAGTGAAACTCCCGCGCGCCTGACGGGATGAATGCGGCATGCGAATCGCCGCGTTTCTGATCGGGTGCTGCGCCGCCCTCCATTTGCCCGCGCATGCAGAGCAGGTCAAGGCTACCTACGTCGAAATTGCCGAGACGTATTCCTATGACAAACTCACGCGAACCCGCACAATACCTCGTACATTCCGCGTCTGGCGTTCAGGCGATCTACGCCGTGCGGAACTAGAATTCATTTCAATGCCTTCCCTCCCACCGGAGATAGATCCAACCAGTTCCGTACGATATTCATGCAGCTTGCCGCTTGTGATCGACACTTCCCTGCAGGTGTTCTTGATCAATCGCCTCAACCGCCGCGGGATCAGAATCCCGAAGACAGACGAGTTCAGCTCCGTCACGGACACCCTGCTTCGCCAATTTACCTGCTTCGGCTTCTGTCTGCTTGGCGACGAGATGGAGTGGTTCGCGCGCAACGGGTCGCGCGCGAACAACGATTCGGGCGGTCTGGCGTACATGCTTCGGCGCGGTGACGACCAGTGGTATTTGCGAGACGGCGGGTATGGAGACGGCAGCAAGCAAACCCTGGAGTACGAGACGAGTAGCGGCGAGACGGTGCAGTGGGACTATTTGGTGTTGGGCAAGGACGTTCCCATCGACACGAGTCTGTTTGATGTCCCAAACGATATTGAATGGCTCGATATGCCCACGCCGCTCGCACTCGGGATGCTGTACTCGGCCATCGGCGCGGCGCCTCGGCCGGAATACTTTCTGGCGGCCGGATTCAGGCTCATCACGGACGATTTCAATTTCGACGGCCATCAGGACTTCGCGATCTACACGGGGTCGTCCGCCAAGGCGCCGTACTACGACCATTTTGTCTATCGGCCCGCGGACGATACGTTTACATTTCAGCCCGAACTCTCGTTGACCGCAAATGCACGCTTCGATGCCGCCGACAAAGCGGTATACACCTTTCACAACGGCGGTTCGGCGGGTCTTGAATACACCAGCGACAAATTCACATGGAACGGATCGTCGTTCGTTCACATCAGCCGCGTCCGGCAGCGATACAATGACGACCTAACCTTCGAGCGCTCGTACTACCGCATCGAAGCGGGAAAAGAGCGGTTGATCAAACAAATCACGCTCGATCTCGAAGCGGCCGACGACCATGGCAATTTCGTAAACCATCACGATGAAATCAAATGAAACCGGACATACAGAAATACCACGACGAGCTATAGAATAGGTCGATGACCTCTTCCAGTCTCCGCAGCGGTACCCAATTCGCATGCGCCCTCAGTGTTGTTCTTTGCTCCACATTCGCGGCCGCACAGCAAGAATCGGTGTTTCTCGACTGGTCCGCGCTCAAGAATCCAGTACTATCGATGCCGGATCGGATGATCAAGGACCAGGCGGTCGTATATAGCGATGGCTGGTTTTATATATTCGCGTCGCAGCGCTTCGAACCGGAGACGGAAGAAACCTATCGCGAGAAGTGGTCTATTTTTCGCAGCCGCGATCTGAAAACCTTTGACGCTTTCCAAGAACCCGCGCTGTTTCCCGGCGCCGGTTCGCCTGACATCACGCGGCACGGCGAGTTGTGGTACATGACGTGCCAGAAAGCGCTCACGGAGGGCAGCCGGCGGCAACTGCACTACGCAACGTCAACGGACCTTGTGCACTGGACTTCGCTGCAACCGTTGCTGCCCGGTATGCATCCGAACACCTCGTGCATCGACGCGGCGATCGGCTGGGTGGATGGGTACGCCTATCTCGGCTACAAACTCGGCCAGCAGTTCCACGTCACGCGAACGAAGAACAAAGGCATCGATGGCGAGTGGCTGCCGCCGCAACCGGCGAGTGCGGGTGGCGATTGGTGCGAGAACGTTCAATTTATTCAGATCGACGGCGCCTGGCGCATGATTGGGACCGCGCGCGATCCGCGGGTGACTGATCACGGCGGCACCTATACCGGCAGTCACGCGCCGTTCATTTACACGATGGACGGCGACGGCACGTCGCTCGATCACTGGGCCAACTGGGGCGACAAGACGCTGCTCGACATCCCGCGCGAGGACTGGAACACCGTAATGCATGCCAACTCGGCCTACCTCTGCGACTGGCGCGCACACGATGGCTATTTTTATCTCTTCTACGCCGGTTCGAACGACGCCGTGCGCTTCAAAGAACGCGGCCACGCGAAGATCGGCGTCGCGCGGAGCAAGGACCTGAAAACTTGGACCGTTCCGGGCGCAGACTGAACTACGCCAACTGACTCGTGCAGTTCGGGCAGCGCTTCGCGGCGAGTGGGATTTCGGTGCAGCATTCGATGCACTGTTTCGTGACCGGGTCCGCGGCGGCTGCGGGCTTCTTCTTGTCGAGCTTCTGGATCATGCTGATGAGGAAGAACATCACCAACGTAACGAGCGCGAAGGCGATCACGTTGTTGATGAACACGCCGTAATTGATCGTGGCCGCGCCGGCGGCTTTGGCGGCGGCGAGCGTGGCGCCGGCGGGGAGGTCTTCGGGTCCGCGCAACACGACATACATGTCTTTGAAGTCGAGATCACCCATCAGCACGCCGACCGGCGGCATGATGACGTCGTCCACGAGCGATTTGGCAATCGTCGTAAACGCGGCGCCGACCGTGAAGCCGACGACCAGATCGATTACGTTGCCGCGCAGTGCGAAATTTTTCAGATCCTCGATGAGTTTCATGGCTGCCCCCCTCCGCCGGTGTGCGCATTGCCCCTAGTGCGCGCAGGCACTATAATACATGCGCCCAAAACCGCCGGAATCCGGCCGGAAATCCCCAATGAACCTGAGCCAGGCGCTCTACAACGACATTTTACCGAAGGTCGAGAAGCCCTCGCGTTATCTCGGCACCGAGGTAAACACATCACACAAGGACCCGCGCGCGGTCGACCTTCGCGTGTCGCTCATCTTTCCGGATTTGTACGACCTCGGGCTGGGCAACGTCGGCATCCTGATCCTTTACTCGATTCTGAACGAACTCGACTGGGTGTGGTGCGAGCGTGCGTATGCGCCGGGGCTGGACATGGAGGCCGAGTTGCGCAAGCGCGGCCTGCCGCTGTTCTGCAACGAGTCGAAGGATTCGCTGGCCGACATGGACATGATCGGCATCACACTGCAGAGCGAGCTGACGTACACGAATATCCTGAACATCATCGACCTCGCGGGTTTCCCCGTGCGCACGAAGGACCGCGCCGAGGACGCGCCGCTGTTCTTCGCCGGCGGACCGGCCGTGTTCAATCCGGAGCCGCTCGCGCCGTTCATCGACTTCTTCGCGATCGGCGACGGCGAAGACATCATCAAGGAAATCGCGGAGTGCATACGGCCGCTGAAGGGCCGTCCGCGCCGCGAGAAGTTGCAAGCGCTCGCGCAGATCGAAGGCATCTATGTGCCGGAGCTGTACCCCTTCGAGACGCTGCCGAACGGACAAATCCTGCCGAAGGAAGACGCGCCGAAAGTCGTCAAGCGCATCGTCGATCTGCAGAACGCGAAATTCCCGACGAACTACATCGTGCCGTACACCCAGCAGGTGCACGATCGCCTCGCGCTCGAAGTGCTGCGCGGCTGCACGCAGGGCTGCCGCTTCTGCCAGGCCGGCATGGTGACGCGCGCGGTGCGCGAGCGCACGCTCGAAACCATCGACACCCTGATGGAAGAGGCGCTGGCGAAGACGGGCTACGAGGAAGTCGCGCTGGTTTCGTTGTCCACCTGCGACTTCTCGCGGCCGAAACAGCTTGCCGCGCAGGCGGCGTCTCGCGCGGCGCGCGATCGCATCTCCGTGTCGCTGCCGTCGCTGCGGCTGGATTCGTTCAGCGTGGAAATGGCGGACGCCGTGGCCGATGTACGCCGCAGCGGGCTTACGTTTGCGCCGGAGGCGGCGTCGCCGCGCCTGCGCGCGCTGATCAACAAGTGGATTCCCGACGACGGCCTGCTCGACATGGCCTCGGAGGCGTACAAGCGCGGCTGGGACCACGTGAAGTGTTACTTCATGATCGGCCTGCCGACCGAACGCGACGAAGACATCGAAGCGATTGCCGACTTATGCGAGAAGACGCTCGCCGTCGGCAAGCCGATCAACCCGAAGGCGAAAGTGCGCCTCGGCGTGTCGACCTTCGTGCCGAAACCCTTTACACCCTTCCAGTGGGCCGAGCAGATTGGTCTCGACGAGACCGAACGGCGCCAGCGGATTCTCGATGCGCGCTTCCGCAAGAATCCGAGCATCAAATTCGGCCGGCACGAAGCGGCGACGACGTTCATCGAGGGCCTCGTCACCCGCGCGGACCGGCGCGGCGGCGACTTGATCGAGGCGGCATGGAAACGCGGCGCGCGCTTCGAGTCGTGGGACGAGATGTGCAACCTCGGCGCGTGGAAGCAAGCGATTGAGGACGTGAACTACGATGTCGCGGGCGAATTCCGCCAGCGCGCGCTCGACGAGCGCCTGCCGTGGGACCACATCGACGTGATGATGCCGAAGCAGTGGTTCCAGGAAGACTGGAACCGCGCGATGGAGCTACAGCACGCGCTGGATTGCCGCGCGGGCAAGTGCCACATGTGCGGCGTGATTTTCCGCGATCGCGAGGTCTGCCAGCACATGCTGAAGAACCAGCGCCGCGGGCGCATCGAAGAACGCGACTTCGTCACGCCGCCGCGCGCGACCTATGTCGAGCCGGAGGCCGTGCAACGGTTGAAGCTGCGCATTGGCCGCACGGGCGAGGCGCGCTTCCTATCGCATCTGGAATTCATGAACGCGTGGCAGCGGACGCTGCGCCGCGCGCGCGCGCCGATGTCGTACTCCCAGGGTTTCCACGCACACCCGCGCATGGCGTTTGCGACGCCGGCACCGGTCGGTGAGGAATCCGAAGGCGACTACATGGACATCGTGCTGAGTCAGCGCGTGGAGCCGGCGGAATTGCTCGCGCGGATTCAGGCGCAGTTGCCGCAAGGCTTCTTTGCGTATGAGGCTGAGGAAATCCCGATGAAGGCGCCGTCGCTGATGAGCCAGGTGCAGGGGCTGCGGTACGCGATTCACGCCGAGGGCGTGGACGCGGCGGCGCTGGCCACGCGCATCGACGAGATCATGGCGAGCGACGATGTGTCCATCGACCGTAAGCAGAAGATGAAGAAGTCTCCGCGCGGGCGGAACCGTCACGCACGCCCGAAGACCGCGGCGCTGAACATCCGGCCGATGATCGAAGAACTGCGCGTGCGCGAGAGCAACGGCGGCGCGGCGATCGACTTTGCGACGTTGACCACCGGAGACAAGCTCGCCAAGCCGAAAGAAATCATCGCGCTGCTGGGCCTCGATCCGGCGGCCACGCGCGTGGTGAAGCGGGACACCCTGCTGGCGGATGCGGCTACCACCGCGTAGACCTATATATAACCGTGAATAGAGCGCCGGGGGACGGCGTCCAATCGGGGACTGATCGGGAGGAAGTCACAATGCTGAAGTACACCATTCGTGTCATGGCCGTGTTGATTTTGGCGAGCACACTGCCCGGCTGCGTGGCGCTGGCGGTGGGCGGCGCGGCGGGGGCCGCGGGCGTGATGTACCACGAAGGCCGGCTCGTGGATAAGGTGAATGCGCCGCTCCAGAAGGCGTACACCGCGTCGCTCGCGACGCTCGAATCGAAGAAACTGATCGTGATATCGAAATCCGCCGATGTCGCGAACGCCCACATCAAATCGAAGTACGCCGACGACAAGGAAATCTGGATCGACATCGAAGGAATTACGAGCGAAGTCTGCGAGATCAAAATTCGCGTCGGCGTGATGGGCGATCAGGACCGTTCGATCGAGCTGCTCGAGGGCATCAAGTCGCGCTTGTAGTCTACTGGACGGAGTCGCCCATGTTGCGCTGGACGGCAGCTGCGATTTTCGTAATTTATGGAACTGCCGTTGCTGATTCACACATGCGCACAGAGCATTTCGACACTGATCCCGGTTGGGACGGCCACAACAACCGCATTGCCGATCAGCCGGGCCGCGAGACCATCCAGCGGATCGCTTACAGCGCGACCGATCATGCCGGCGGCGCGCCAGGCGAGGTAGGCGGGATCATTCAGACGGCGGCCGAGCGCGCTTACTTTGCGAAGGCTCTCCCCCACTCACTCACCTTCAACGACCGGATCAGCGCCTCGGGCAAGCTGGCCTTCACCGAAGGCCACGCCACCGGTCCGGTGCTCATCGGCTTTTTCAACCACGAAAACTCCTACGGCTGGCGGTCGCGCAACTCGCTGGCGATTCGCATCGATGGCCGCGGCGACGTGCTGCATGCGCACATCGAATACTGCACGGATCGCTACCGCGCGGGCGCGGGTGCTATAGCGGAAATGGATCCCGTCACCGAACGCTTCACGATGGACGAGTTCCCCGCGGGCGGCACGCACACGTGGTCGCTCGACTACGACCCGAATGCCGCGGACGGCAACGGCGCCGCGACGTTCACCTTCGACGGAAAGACGGCTACGATGAAACTCGACGCTGATCACAAAAAGGATGGCGCGATCTTTGATCGTTTCGGCTTGTTCAATGTGATGAAATCTTCCGACAACCGCGCGGAAGTGTATCTCGACGATGTGATACTCAACGGGGAAACATACGCGTTCGACACGGACCCGCAGTGGGTCTCGGACGGAAACCCCGCCGAATATCGCGCGCGGATCGTGCGGCCGTGGTTCGACTTTGGCTACAGCGCGACCAATTTCGCGGGCGGGAAACCGGGCGAGATGGGTGGTGTCGTATTTCGCGGCGATCACCGCTTCGAGGATACAAAAGCATTTTACGGAGACCGCACCGCCGAGATGACGCTCAAGGCGCCGCTGCATGCGCGCGGGCGCGTGAGTCTGGTGCGCGGTGTGTCCGACAGCGGCACGCTCATGGGGTGGTTCCACGCCGAAAAAAGCCTGCAGAACGGCACCGACAAGTCGACGATTCCGCAGGATTTTCTGGGAGTATTTGTGGAAGGCCCGAGCCGCGAGGGTTTTTTCTTTCGACCGGCGTATCGCGTGCATGGCGAAGACAACGGCGTGGCGGACGGCCCGCACATCCTGCCGGACGCGTCGACGCACGAATGGATGCTGGAATTCGAACCAGGGCCGCCGGCGCGCATCACGGTAAGCCTCGACGGCGAGTCCGTGACCCTGCCGATTCCGGATGAGCAGCTCGCGCAAGGCGCGACCTTCAACCGCTTCGGCATCATCACCACGCAGATTGACGGCAACCTCGAATTCATCTACTTCGACGATCTGACCTATACCGTCGAGCAGTAGCGTCCGTCACAGGCTGCTATACTGCGCGCGCATGAGCGTCATCGATCCGAAATCACAATATGCCGAAGCGAAGCGCCTGCACGCCGCCGGGCAACACGCGGAGGCGCTGGCACTGCTGGATGCGCTCGACCGCGCGCTGCCGAACACGAAAAACATCATGCTCGCGAGGGCGGAGTGCCTCGTGAAGCTGGGCGATCGGGTCAACGCCGCGCAGTTGTGCGATGCCGTCCTCACGCAGCACGACGACGCGCGCGCCCGGCGAATTCTGAAGGCCTGCACGGCGCCAGGATATTTGGTGGCGCCGCCGTGGCCTCTATTCAACGGAACATTGCCGCAATCGCGCGGAGGCTCACGTCGCCTGTGGATCACGCTGCCGCTGCTGGCGGTACTTGGGATCGGCACGATTGGCGTCGCGGCGGCAGTGGCGTGGCGGCAAATGAACCCGGGCGAAACCGCCGCGGCGTTTAGCGAGGCCGATCTTGCGGACGCATCGCAACAGCGCGCAGAAGAGTCGCAACGGCGTGCGGACGCGCGCGCCGCATCTGGCAAGCGCGACCAGGCCCGACAGGCTGAGACCGAGGCGCAGGAAGAATCGAAACGCGAAACAGCGCGGGAAAAACCGGGATATGAGATCCCGGAGAGCGAATGGGACTTGGATCCTGCGACGGGTGGGCCCACGTGGCGGCCAGGCATTTATCGCCAGTTGCCATGCCTCGGCTCGTGGTTTGAACAGTGGCAAAGCCCGCGCACCGTGGACGTGTACATTCCCATGGCGTACGCGGAAAACGACGCGCAGTTATTTCCCGTCTTGGCGATCACGATGCCCGAACTCAATCCCGGTTTTCGCGGATATGAAACCTGGGCCGAGAAAAACAGTGTCGTCATTGTCGTGATCAACACAAGCTGTAACGATTGCAAAATACCGAATAACCGCGAGGCGCAGCTTGCGGCATACGACTTTCTCACGGCTGCCGGGTTACGGGCACATCCACAGCTCACGATTACGACGGGGGTGAGCGGCGGCGCGCAAATGGCTTGGATCGCGGCATATAACTCGCCGAACACGATCCCCGGCGTGCTGATGGTGGCGCACGGCGGCTATCGCGAGATGATCCTGCCGGCGACGACGCGCGTGGCCTTCGTGAATGGACAGAGCGATTGGAACGCGGACTACATCGTGGAAATGATTGGCCGCCTCAACGCCAACGGAAACGAGATTCGCCACGAAACAGTCCCGGGCGGACACATCGAGGGGCCGATCGCGCTGCGCACACGGATGCTGGACTGGCTGCTGAACGAGGCGCTGAGCGATTTGGCCGCGTCGGAAGCCACGGGCGACGGAGCGGCGTACTGAATATACCCTCGCAAATGCTCTCCAATCAAATCTATTGATCTGCATACTGATAATCCTGTATCCTTACAGAAATTCACCTCCGATCTGACTACGGTCCGCGGCTGTTGTAGCCAAAATAAAGGAGATTTCCGTGATTTCTGTGTCCCGTGTCATCGTTCCCGCCTTGGCCGGTCTGGCCTTGGCGTTGCCGGCGGTCGCCGGGTCCCCGGATGCCAAGCGCGGCGACGCGCAGTTCGAGCGCGACCGCCAGGCCATCCTCGCGATGGTGGGCGATTTCGAGGTCGATTTCCGCTTCGAAGAAACGCTGAACTTCGATCCGAGCGCGGGCCACAGCGAGAAGGACATCTCGAAGGCATTTGAGACTGTGCGCCTCGTGGAAGATCGCGGCGACTTTATCAGTCTGCAGCACTTGCTGATGGACCAAGAGGGCCCGAAGGCGCAGGTGGTGAAGCACTGGCGCCAGGACTGGAAATTCGAGGACCGCGATCTGCTCGAGTTCCGCGGCAAGGGCACTTGGCAGCCGGTGCGCCTGAGCGAGAAGGAAGTGCGCGGCACGTGGACGCAGTCCGTGTGGCAGGTCGACGACAGCCCGCGCTACGAAGGCTACGGCAAATGGGAGCATATCAACGGTTACTCGTACTGGGAATCGAGCGACACGTGGCGCCCCCTGCCGCGCCGTGAGTCGTCGCGCAAGAAGGACTACGACGTGATCGTGGGCAAGAACCGCCACAGCATCACGCCGGACGGCTGGGCGCATGAACAGGACAACTACAAGTTGAAGCTCGACCCGGCGGGCAACCGCGTGCTCGCGCGCGAGACGGGCCTGAACACCTACAAGCGAATCAGCGATTTCGATTTCGCGCCGGCGCTGACCTACTGGGAAAAGACCGCGCCGTTCTGGGCGCTGGTGCGTGAGCGTTGGGACGCGTATGCCGCGCAGGACAAGCTCGTGACGATCGTGCCGGATGCGGAGAAGAAGACGATCGAATGGGGCGTGTCCACCATGGCGAAGGACTACGGCGACGGCAAGTACGCGTCGATTGAAGACGCGGAAAAAGCGTTGGACGCGGAGATCGTGAAGTACGTGAAGCTTGGTGACGGCGAATAACTTTCGAAAATAGAACCGCCGGGCGCGCTGCGAAGCGGCCCGGCGGTTTTTCGTTTGTGAAAATTACGCGCTCTTGAAGCGTTTCGTCAGCCAGCCGATCAGGATCGTGTTCAATTCCTCGGCGCGTTCCTGCTGCGTCCAGTGGCCGCAATTCTGGATGACGTGCATCTCCAGACCCGGCACCAGCGCCGCGCTGGCTTCCTGCATCGACGGCGGCAGAATCACGTCGTCCTCCGCACCGACATACAACGCGGCCGGCACTTCGATTTTCTGCGGCTGCCCCTCGGTGGTCTTCCAGTTCCGCTCGATGTTGCGGTACCAGTTGATGCCACCGGTGAAGCCCGTGTCGCGGAAGGTCTCGATGTACACGTTCAGCTCTTCTTCGCTGCACACGTAGCCGCCCGTGCCCGCGGCGCCGGCTTCGATCATCTGCTTGATGTCGAAATTACGCATCGGCGAATCGGCCGGAAGTTTCGCGAACGCTTCCGCCGTGAGCGGGCTCTTGCGCAGGAACGCGCGGAAGGCCTTGTCGACGTTGTCGTGCAGGAACGTGTCGGCCACGCCCGGCTGCTGGAAGTAGACGATGTAGTTGTTCTCGCCGCGCATCTGCTTGAGCATGTCGATGGGGTTCATCGGCGCGCGCGGCATGTAGGGCGTGTTCACGCCGATGACGCCCGCGACGCGGTCCTTGTGCAGGTGCGCCATTTGCCACACGACCGCGCCGCCCCAGTCGTGCCCACAGAACACGGCCTTGTCAATACCGAGCTTGTCCATCATGCCCGCGAGGTCGCCGGTCAAGTGGTGGATGTCGTAGTCCTCCACTTTCTCCGGGCGGCTCGTGCGGCCGTAGCCACGCTGATCCGGCGCGATCGCGCGGAAGCCAGCCTTCGACAGTGCATCGATCTGATGGCGCCATGAGAATCCCAACTCGGGGAACCCGTGGCTGAAGATGACGGGGAAGCCTTCGCCCTTTTCGTACACGGCCATTCGGATGCCGTTCGTCTCGACGTATTTCGGTTTCGGGAATCCGGCCGCTTCGGCTTTCGCGTACACTTCCGGTTTCACTTCGGCGCGCGCATTCAGCGTGAGTCCACCGAAAGCCGCACCGCCCGCGATCGCCGCGCGCGCAAGAAAATCTCTGCGGTTGATGCCTTGTCGATCGTTCATTGCGTCACCCTCCACGAGTCGCGGTCATCGTATCGGGTCGTCGGCGCCCTTTTCACGGCTGACGGTTTCGTCGGTTTTTTGATCGAGTTCACGCTGCAAACGCGCGGCCACCTTGGCGTGGCCGGAGTCGTTCCAGTGGGTATCGGGCAATGGGGCATAGTCGAATTCCTGCAAGTCCTGCCGCAGATCGATGCACGGGATCCCGAGTTCGTCGCAGAGCCGCAGGGAATCCATATACACATCCGACGGCACGGCGAGATCGTCACGATCCGGAATTAATACGAGCACAAATCTGGCGTGACGCGCCACGGCGGTCTTTTGCAATTGAGCGACGAGGGCTTTCGTTTGATCGTAACCGGGTGTGGGTTTCGGTATAAAAAGGCTATGGGGGGAATCTAATTTGTGCACCAGCCCGGCGATCGCGCTCGCTGTTCTGGACGCCTTCAGCACATCGCGAAAATTTTGGACGCCGAAGGCGCGTCGATAGGCTTGCAACGGCGTGAGTTCAGTGAAGCCGCCCGTATCCAATCTTTCGAAGCGATCGACCCACGAGCCGTCGGCGAATACATAAAACCGCCACGGCGGCAGAAGGTTGTCGGCGAAATCGTTTCGATACAACGTGGCGACGACGACCTCGGCGTCGGCAGGCGCACCGGTCAGAAGCTCAAGCTGTTCCTGCTGGCCGGTTCCGGGAATCGCGTAGTTCCACACTGTTTGGGGCAGCGCAGCGTCAAGAAGTTCAGCAAACGATTTGGACTCGGCCGACGCGCTCGCGCCGTACGCGAACGAGTCGCCTAAAAGAAGAATGCGGCGCGGCGCGGCGGGCGGTTTCGCGAAATCGTCGGTGTCGGGGAAGCCCTGCGGATTGATGATCCAGGGGCCGTCATACTTTTCAGGGATGAAACGGACCTGACCGGTGGCGTTCGCGCCCCACCACGGAACGAGATCGGGCGCGGTCCACACGATGCGCTTGAGGGGCGGGATGCCGACAACCGCGAGCGCGACCTCGGCGACCGCAAGCCCGATCACACAGGACGCGACGAGCAGGAGAATATTGGCGGTCGATATTCGGCGGCGCGCTCGAATCAACGCGCTTCCGAGAATGATCAATATCAATACCGCGAGCATGAGGGCATGGCCGATGTTCGTTGGACGCCACGTCCGAAGTTCGATCAGGGCAGCGGCTGCAAAAATAAACGCGATGCCCACAATAGCGGCGGCGAGTCCGTTGGACTTGGTCGGAATGGGAGGCGGTTTGGCCGTCATCGGGCGCATAGTAGCTGATTTGGGCGCGGAATTGACGCATTTTGCCGCGTGCTTTACTATAGATGAAATCTATTGACAAGAGGCCCGCGTGTCCATCTCCACGACTCCCCAACTCCCCGCCGCGCTGACCGCGTGGCGTGGTGTGCTTGGCGCAGACGGCGTGAAGGATGACGCAGCCACGATCGCGCGGTACTCGCGCACGACACAAGTGGACGCGCCGCGGCCGAGCTGCGTGTTGTATCCGACGAGCACCGAGCAGGTGCAGGCGATTGTGCGCGTCGCGGCGGAAAACGGCGTGGTCCTCTACCCTATCTCGTGCGGCAAGAACTGGGGCTATGGCGACGCCTGCGCGCCGACGGACGGCGCCGCGATTGTCGATCTCGGCCGCATGAACCGCATCCTCGAAGTGCACACGGACCTCGCGTATTGCGTGATCGAGCCGGGCGTGAGCCAGGGGCAGTTGTTCAACCATCTGCGCGACACGAAGTCCGGCCTGTGGATGGACGCGACGGCCGCCGGGCCGGATTCGAGTCTGGTCGGCAACACCGCCGATCGCGGCTTCGGCCACACGCGCTACGGAGACCACGTGCTCACCTGCTGCGGCATGGAGGTCGTGCTCGCGGATGGGCGCGTGTTGAATACCGGCTTCGGCCATTTCCCCGGCGCGCACGCGGCGCATTGTTATCCCTACGGCGTCGGGCCGTTCATGGACGGCCTGTTCACACAGTCGAACTACGGCATCATCACGAAAATTGGCCTGTGGCTCATGCCCGAGCCGGAAGACTTTGCGTTCTTCTATCTGCAGGCGCGTGAGTTCGAAGACTTCCCGCGCATCATCGAGGCGCTGCGTCCGCTGCGGCTCGAGGGCACGCTGAACACGGCGATCCATATTGGGAACGACGTCCGCGTGCTGGCGGGCAGCGGCAAATATCCGTGGGACCTCGCGAATGGCGTGGCGCCGTTGCCGGCGCAGGTGCGCGAGCATCTGCGCAGTGTCTCTGGCGCACAGGCATGGCAGGGCTCGGGTTCGTTGACGGGCACGCGCGCGCATGTGCGTGCAGGGAAAAAAGCGCTGCGGCGCGCCTTGAGCGGCATCGCGAAAGTGCGCTTCGTGACCGATCGCACACTGGGTTTGCTGGAGTCGCTGCACAACGTGCTGAGCGCGGTCGGACAACGGCACCGCTTCGAGCGCATGCTGAAAATCCTGCGGCCGAACTATGACCTGCTGAAAGGCGTGCCGACGCGCGAGCCCGTCATGGGCGCGTACTGGCGGCTGCGCAAACCGCCGGAAGGTCCGGGCGATCCGCTCGACTCCGGCGTGGGCCTCTACTGGGTCTCCCCCGTGATGCCGATGCGCGGCGAGGACGCGATGCGCGTGCTGAACCTCGCGCGGCCGATCTTCGAGGCGCACGGTTTCGACTTCGTCGTCAGCATGATCCTGCTCACGGAACGTTCGCTCGTGGCGATCATGAATATCGCGTTCGACAAAAACGCGCCGGGCGAATCCGAGAAGGCGTCCGCGTGCTACGAGAAACTCGTCGAAACGCTGATCGGCGCAGGCTATCCCATCTACCGCAGCGGCCTGCAGGGCATGCCGAAAGTCCGCGCGCACGACTCGACCTTCTGGAACGTCGCCACCGACATCAAGCGCGCGCTCGATCCGAAAGACATCATCGCGCGCGGGCGGTATATCGCGCCGTTGGAATAAACACCAGCCACGGATCGGACGGATTCAGCGGATCAGTATCGAGAAAGAATCAGGCTTTCGCCGGCGCGACCATCTGCATCGTCGCATCCTGATAGCCGGCGAGGTCGAGGGTGACGTGGGCGTAGCCGGCGGCCTTGATGCCGGAGACGACGTCTTGGCGGACGGCGGGCTCGGCGAATTTGGCCATGTCGCTCGGGTCGATCTCGATGCGGCAGGTGTCGCCGTGGTGACGCGCGCGGAACTGGTGGAAGCCGTGCTTGCGCAGGACTTCTTCGGCGGCTTCGACTTTGCGGATGTCTTCGAGCGTGACGCGCGTGCCTTTCGGGAAACGCGAGGACAAACACGCGAAGGACGCTTTTTCAGAAGTCGGCAGGCCGCGCTGGCGGCTGAGATGGCGGATTTCCGCCTTGCCGAGCTGCGCCATTTGCAGCGGCGCGACGATCTTGTGTTCGGTCGCCGCGAGCGCGCCGAGGCGCGTCGGGTCGAAGGCGTCGTCCGCCATCGCGCCGTAGGCCAGATTCGTCACGCGCTTGCCTTCGGCGTAGTCCTTCATCCGACGGAACAGTTCCGACTTGCAGAAATAACAACGGCGACCGTCGTTCTTCAGATACTCTTCGTTCTCGAATTCGCTGGTCGTGATGACGATGAAGTTCCAGCCGCGCGAGTTGGCGAGGTCGGACGCGTCGGAAAATTCGGAACGCGGCAGGCTCGGCGAATCGGCGAGCACCATATCGGCGCGCGCGCCGAGGACTTCGTGCGCTACATCGGACAGGTAGGCCGAATCCACGCCGCCGGAGTACGCCACTGCAAGACTGGGATAGCCCGCGAGGATTTCCTTCAGCGCGGCCTCTTTGGCCTCGGCGACGGCGGGGTCAAACGCGCTCTTGCCGTTCGCACCGTTGCCTGCGTGGTCCGTCATGCGCACACCTCGATTTGGGCCGCGGGCGTCAACTCGCCCATCACAAAATCGCCGCAGGACCGGCCCACAACGACCTCCCGCAGCTCGTTTTCCAGTATATCATCGGAACCGGCGGCGACCCGCAGGTAATTCCCCGTATACCCGCTCCAGAGGCCGTTTTCCTGCGTTTCGAACAATACATCGAGGGCGCGGCCTTCGTATTTCGCGTGAAATGCCGCCAGTTTCCGGCCGCTGAGCGCGCGAATCACCGCGCTGCGGCGGTTCTTTTCGTCCTCGCCCACTTTGCCATCCATCCGCACGGCGGCGGTGCCGTCGCGCTCCGAATACTTGAACACGTGGGCGTAGTCGAAGGGTCCGTCGGCCAGCAGCGAGCAGGTATCCGCGAAGTCCGATTCCGTCTCGCCCGGCGTGCCCACGAGCACGTCCGTGCCGATGCAGATGTCCGGCACGCGCGCGGCGGCGAGGGTCACAAAATCGCGCAGTTCCGCGCGGGAGTATTTGCGGCGCATCAAGCCGAGCACGTGGTCGCTGCCGGACTGCATCGGAATGTGCAGATACGGCGTCAGCGCGTGCGCGGGATCGTTCATGCGATCGAAGAGTTCGACCGGAATCGTCGTCGGCTCGATAGAGCTGATGCGGATGCGGCGCAGGCCGTCGATCTCGTTCAGCGCGTCGATCACGTCGAGCATCGTGTGCCCGTTGTGCGCGTAGGTGCCGATGTTCACGCCCGTGAGCACAAGCTCCTTCGCGCCGCGCGCGACAAGTTGCCGCGCTTCATCCAGCAGATTGCCGAACTCGCGGCTGCGGGCGCGTCCGCGCGCGAAGGGGATCACGCAGAACGAGCACATGAAATCGCAGCCATCCTGAATCTTCAGATTCGCGCGGCGCGAGAACGGCGCATCGCCGGAGGTCTCGATCACGAAGTCGTCGCGTTCGAACTGATCGCGCACGACGAGCGGCTGTTCGTTTTTGCCGGCCTGGACATAGTCCAGCACGTTCAGCTTTTCCTGGTTGCCGACAATAAGGTCCACACCCTCGATCTCGGCCAGTGCGCGGTGGCCCATCTGCGAATAGCAGCCAATGACGGCCACATATGCGCCCGGATTGCGGCGGATGAATCCGCGGATCGCCTTGCGGGACTTGACATCCGCCTCGCGCGTGACGGTGCAGGTGTTCACAATGCCGAGGTCGGCGGTCGCGTCTGCGAAGGGAACGATCTCGTAGCCCTCGGCGCGCAGACGCTCCTCGAGCAGGGTCGTCTCGGAATTGTTCAGGCGGCAGCCGAGCGTGTGCAGCGCGGCGCGGCGTTTGCGTTCAGACATACGTCACCCGCGGAGGTTGAGAGGAACGAGTCAGGCGTTGGCCGGCGCGAAGATATAGGTGCGCAGTTCCAGCGACGCGACGAAGAGCGCCGCGAACACGAAGGGGCCGATGACGTTGGTGACGAGGCATATCCCGGTGACCAGTGTGAGGAAGAATATCTGACCGGCCTTGGCGCCGCCATCCATAAAGCGGCTAAGAACCCACAGGCGGTAGACAACTACAAACAGGACGAACACCGCAGCCACAGTGGCGGCGAGCACCATACGGCATGCTCCTCGTCCCCCGAGGCCTAAACCAAAAACTGTGCGGCGCCCGCCCCTTCCAACTGCTCCCACCGGGGCCAACGCCGCCGCGCAACCCAAAGCGGCAAGAGAATACCAAAGTTGGGCGGAATTGTCAGTCGAGAATTGACCAAATTGAGTACGAACGCGGTTAGTTCGACGCGCGCGATTCGCCGAGGACCCACTGGCTCAGCAGGCGTACACCATATCCTGTGGCATGGTCGGGATCGAGATACGATATATGCTTCACGCCCCACGCGGTGCCGGCAATATCGATGTGCGCCCACGGGGTCTTTTCGACGAATTCCTTGAGGAAACAGGCGGCCACGATCGAGCCCGCGACCCCGCGCGTGCCGATGTTCGCGAGGTCGGCGTGCGGACTTTTCAGCATGCGCGTGTAGTCGTCGTCCATCGGCATCGGCCACAGGCGCTCGCCCGTCGCGCGCGCGGCGAGCGTGAGTTCGGCTGTCAGCCGGTCGTCGTTCGAGAACATGCCGGCGATGTAGTGGCCGAACGCCACGACGACCGCGCCGGTGAGCGTGGCGATGTCGATGATCGCGTCGGGCGCGTAATTTTTTTCGACGTACGCGATTGTGTCGCAGAGAATCAAGCGACCTTCCGCGTCGGTGTTCAGCACCTCGATCGTCTTGCCGTTGTACGCGCGCAGAATGTCGCCCGGCACAATCGCCGTCGGGCCGGGGCGGTTCTCCGCCGTGGGCACGGCGCAAATCACGCGCGTGTGCGGCTTGGCCTGCGCGATGGTTTTGAACGCGCCGAGCACGGCCGCGGCGCCGCACATGTCGTACTTCATCTCGTGCATGTCGGGCGCGGGCTTGAGGCTGATGCCGCCGGTATCGAACGTGATGCCCTTGCCGACGAGCGCGACCGTGCGCGTGTATTTCTCCGGCGTGTACTCGAGCAGGATGAGGCGCGGCGGTTCGGCACTGCCCTGCCCCACGCCGAGCAGCGCGTTCATGCCGAGCTCTTTCATTTTTACTTCATCGAAAATCGTGCACGGGCAGCCGAGTTGCTTCGCGAGGCTCTCGGCATGGCCGGCAAGCACGCGCGGCGTGAGCACGTTCGGCGGCGTGTTCGCGAGGTCGCGCGCCCAGTTCGTGTTCATACACGCGAGTACCGTGGCGCCGCAGCCCTCGCGGAGATCTTCGAGGCCGTCCGCCGCGAGCACGGTAATTTCCTGCACCACGGTGGGCGGCGCGTCGTCTGCTTTTTTGAACGCTGTGAAGTCGTACTGCGCGAGCATGAGTCCTTCGACGAAGGCCTCGACCGGTAGCGCATCCTGAGAAGACGCATCGAGCACGATGTGCTTGTGGCGCTCAGCGGCGAACGCGGCAGCGGCACTGCCGGCGGCGCGGCGCAGAACTTCCGCGTCGAACTTATCCGGCTTGCCGAGGCCGACGATGAGGATTCCGCCGTACGGACTGTCCGGCGTGGCGAGGTAATAGACTTCCTTCGCCTTGCCGGTGAACGCGCCGCGCGCGATGCGTTGCGCGACCACTTTGCGATCGCGTTCGCTGGCGACCGTGCCGAGATTCGGATCGGATTCTTCAAAAATCGGCAGCACGAGGCAGGCATCGATCTCGAAGGCCGCGTGGCGGGGTTCGATGACGTGCAAGCGCATGGGTTAAACGCGGGCCTCCGCCGTAGTCAACACTTCGCCGTCGAGCCAATGCCCCCGCGCGGACGTAATCCGCACGGGGACGAGATCGCCAATTTCGGGCGTCGCGTCGTGCACGCAGACCGGGCGGAAACCGTCCGTGCGGCCCGTCATCGCGCCGCGCTGCTTCGTGCTGGCCTCGTCGATCAGCACTTCCTGCACGCTGCCCACGAGGCGGGACTTCATTTCCACGTCCAGCTCGGCCTGCAGCGCGATCGCCTGGCGCAGGCGCTCTTCCTTCACTTCCTGCGGCACGTCATCGGGCATTTCCGAGGCCTTGGTCTTGGGCCGCGGCGAGTATTTGAAGGGGAAAAACATCGAGAAGCGCGCCTCGCGCAGCACGTCCATCGAACGCTGGAAGTCGTCTTCGGTTTCCGTCGGGAAGCCCACGATCAGGTCCGTGCTGAGTTCGAGCGTCGGATTGATCGAGCGCATGTAGCGGATTTTCTGAAGATAATCGTCGGCGGTGTGCCCGCGGCGCATCAGGTCGAGCAGACGGTTCGAGCCGGACTGAAACGGCAGGTGCAACTGGTTGCAGATCGTCTTGCGCGTGGCCATCAGTTCGCTGAGGCGATCCGTCCAGTCGTTCGGATGCGGAGACGTAAAGCGCACGCGCAGCAGGCCCGGGATCTGCGACACGGCGTCGAGCAGTTCATAGAATCCCCAGCCGCGCGCTTCGTACGAGTTCACGTTCTGCCCGAGCAGCCAGATTTCCTTCGCACCTTGCGCGACGAGCGCGCGCGCCTCGCGCAGGATATTGTCCGGCTCGCGGCTTACTTCGCGGCCGCGTGTGTACGGCACGACGCAGAAGGTGCAGAAGTTATCGCAGCCCTTGGTGATCGTGAGGAAGGCCTTGCAGGCTTCGACGTGGCCCTGTTCGACCCATTCTTCGGGGATGAAATTGTTCACGCGGTTGTCGTGCGGCTGCCACTTGGTCATCAGCACGCGCTCGCCCTCGCGGACGCGCGCAAGCATCTCGGGCAGGCGGAAGAGGTTGTCGGGGCCGAACACGAGGTCGACCGCCTTCTCGCGCGCGAGGATGTTCTCCCCTTCCTGTTGCGCGACGCAGCCGCCGACGCCGATGATGAGGCCGGGGCGCTCCTGCTTCATCTCGCGCAGGCGGCCGAGCTGGCTATATACCTTGTGCTCCGGCAAATGGCGCACCGAGCAGGTGTTCACGAGCACGAGGTCGGCGTCCTCGGGGCGCTCGGTCATCGCAAAGCCTTCGGCCTCGAGCACACCCACCATGCGGTGCGTGTCGTGCTCGTTCATCTGGCAGCCGTAGGTTTGGATGAAGGCTTTTTTGGACATAGCGGGGAGATTTTAGCAAATTTCCTTCCTGTCATCCCCGCGAAAGCGGGGACCTCCCATCTACCGTCAGCTAAGGCTCATCGAGAGGTCCCCGCTTTCGCGGGGATGACAAAAGGGATGGTACGCGTCTTCACGTTGATCGCCGATAACATTTGGGGTTTCATTAGTGACAGGAGAATCGCATGAGCTTCTACAGCCGCTATATCTTCCCGCGCGTGATCGATTTTGCGATGTCGAACAAGGACATGCGCAAGGTGCGTGCAGCCGTGCTGGGCGAGGTGTCGGGTGATATTTTTGAGATCGGATTTGGCACGGGGCTAAACCTGCGGCACTATCCGAACACGGTAAAGAAAATCACCACGGCGGACGTGAACCCCGCGATGGGCAAGCGCGCCCAGCGGCGGATCGCGGAATCGGGCATTGAGGTGGATTGCCGCGTGCTGAATGCGGAGTCGCTGCCGATCGACGATGCGAGTTTCGATACGGTCGTGTGCACGTGGACGCTGTGCAGCATTCCGGATGCAATGAAGGCGCTGTCGGAGCTGCGGCGCATTCTGCGCCCGCAGGGCAAGATGTTTTTCGTGGAGCATGGGCTCGCGGACGATCCGAAAATCCAGCGTACGCAGAACCGATTGACGCCGTACTGGAAAATCATCGGCGACGGCTGCCACCTGAACCGAAATGCGCAGACGATGATCCAGGACGCGCATTTTCAGATTACGAAACTGGACAAGTACTACATGGACAACGCGCCGCGCTGGGCGGGGTATCTGTATCAGGGCGTGGCGACAAAAAGCGGATGAAATTCATCTGTGTAAATCTGTGTTCATCTGTGGGAGAGCGGTTTGGGGTAGAATTCAGGCAGAGGATCGCCTCATGACCGAAATCACCACGATGGATCAGATGGATGCGGCGCTGGCGGCGTCGGCGGAGCATCCGGTGTTCATTTTCAAGCACAGCACGGCGTGTCCGGTGTCGGCCGGGGCGCTGCGGCGGACGCATGAGTACATCGCCAAGTGCGAATCCGCGGGCGCGGAACTTCCGCCGTTCTACATGATCAAAGTCATCGAGGCGCGCCCCGTGAGCAAAGCGCTCGCGGAAAAAATTGGTGTCGAGCACCAATCGCCGCAGATTCTCCTTCTCGATCAGGGCCGCGTCGCGTGGCACACCTCCCACTTCGACATCAACGGCGAGAACATCGAGAAGGCGATCGCCGCGCACGCGGCGAAGTAAGGCCACTTCTCTCACGCGGAGGCGCGGAGCCGCAGAGGCTCGTGTTAGTATTCGCGGCCTATGGAACCTATTGTTCGTCCCTCCCGTCCTGACGACGTCGAAGCCGCGTTGCCGCTCATGTACAGCTCTGGGCCGGCGGCGTTTGATTATGTGTGCGTGGCGCAGGCGAAGAGCGATGTGTTCGATTTTCTGCGGTATGCGTTCGTGCGGAATCTCGGCGAGTTTGGGTATACGCACCACCGTACGGTTGAGCTGGGCGGCGAGGTGGTCGGGATCGGCGCGCAGTTCAGCGGCGAGAACGCGTTGCCGTTTCTGTTGACGGGCATGCGCGCGGTGTTTGGCACCTACGGGCCGTGGCATGGCGCGGGCGTGGTGCGGCGGGCGTTGCAGGTCGAGAAGGTCGTGCAGCCGCCGAAGGGCAAACTGCACTATATCGCGCATCTCGGCATTGCCCCGGAGATGCGCAGCCGCGGGCTCGGCGTGAAACTCGTGCAGCATCTGCTGGACGAGGGCAAGGCGCTCGGTCGGACGGTCGCGGGGTTGGATGTCAGCGTCGAGAACCCGCGCGCGCGGGAACTGTATCTGCGCATGGGCTTCAAGGACGTCGTCGAGCGCGAATCGAAGCTACAGAACAAGCACGCGCGCGTCGCGAATCACATCCGCATGGAGCGGGCGATCTAAATGCAAAGCCCCCTAGACGGACAACGTTCGTGGTTTCTACAGTCCATAGTCTTGCGTGAAAATCTGTGTCTCAGGCTCGCGGAAGGCATAACGTCAGCACACGACGAGCACGTTATTGGTGAAATTTGGGCGAAGCCCATTGAGATTACAGAGGACAGTCGTGTATTTCTCATTACGTTCGAACGCCCACTCGCTTGGCAAGTGCTCGACGAGTCTTACACCGCGTGGGACGATTACGAGATCGGCGACCAAGGCCCTATCCGAACACTTACTCGCTCACGTTACATGGATTTTTTGGTTACCTCCGATCCACTGATGAAGGAACAGGTCGAGAAGGCATCGCATTACCGTATCTGTACCGAAGACGACGTGATCGATGTTGTGACCCCCTATCTCCCTGCAATCGAATTGCTACATCGCGATTCTGAATAAAAGAAACCGGCCGCTGGAGTTTTTGCTCCAGCGGCCGGTGTGTTATTAGTGTCGATTACATTCCGCCGACGACGACGGCCTTGACCTGCGTGTAGTGTTCGAGCACTTCGGGGCCCATTTCGCGGCCGAGACCGGATTCTTTGTAACCGCCGAACGGAAGATGCGGATCGAACACGTTGTAGCAGTTGATCCACACCGTGCCGGCTTGCAGTTTGCCGGCCATCGCGTGCGCCTTCTTGATGTCCTGCGTCCAGATGCCCGCGCTGAGGCCGTACGGCGTGTCGTTGGCCTGGCGCGCGAGTTCATCGAGATCGTCGAAGGGGCTCGCGACCACGACCGGTCCGAAGATTTCTTCGCGGACGACTTCCATGTCCGGCTTCACGTTGGTGAGCACGGTCGGCTTGTAGAAGTAGCCCGAGCCGCCCGCCGGTTCGCCGCCGACCAGCGCCGTGGCGCCGGCTTTCTTGCCGCGTTCGACGAAGCCGGTGACGCGATCAAGCTGTTCGTCGGACACGAGCGGACCCATCTGGCACGTGGGATCCATGCCCGGCGCCAGCTTCATGTTCTTGGCCGCGTCGACAAGGCCGCCGACGACGGTGTCGAAGGACTTCTTTTCGACGTAGAGGCGGGAGCCCGCGCAGCAGACCTGGCCCTGGTTGAAGAAGATGGCCATGGCCGCGCCAGCGGTGGCGGCGCCCATGTCGGCATCCGAGAATACGATGTTCGGGGCCTTGCCGCCGAGTTCGAGCGTGACCTTCTTCAGGTTGCCGGAGGCGGCCCGCATGATGATCTTGCCGACTTCGGTCGAACCGGTGAACGCGACCTTGTTCACGTCCTTGTGGCCGGAGAGCGCGGCGCCCGCCGTCTCACCGAAGCCGGTGACGACGTTGACGACACCCGCGGGGAAGCCTGCTTCAACGCAAAGCTCGCCGAGGAGCAGCGCGGTGAGCGGGGTCTGCTCGGCCGGCTTCAACACGACGCAGTTACCCGCGGCGAGGGCCGGGGCCAATTTCCACGCGGCCATTAGCAGCGGGAAGTTCCACGGGATGATCTGACCGCAGACGCCGACCGGCTCGCGCAGCGTGTAGCCGAAGGTGCCGGGGGCCGAGAGCGTCATCGTGCGGCCGTCGATCTTCGTCGCCCAGCCGGCCATGTATTGGAACTGTTCGGCCGACGCCGCGACGTCCACCGCCTTCGCGATGGTGAAGGGCTTGCCGTTGTCGAGCGACTCGAGCTCGGCGAGGGCGTCTTGGTGCTGCAGGATCAATTCGGAAAGTTTCCACAGCAGCTTGGTACGTTCATTCGGACGCATCTTGCGCCACGGGCCGGAATCGAAGGCCTTGCGCGCGGCGGCGACGGCCTTGTCGATGTCGGCCTTGTCGCCTTCGGCGACCTGCACGAGCTCGTCGCCCGTGGCCGGGTTCACCGCGGCAAAGGTCTTGCCGGACGCCGCCGGAACCCATTGGCCGTTGATGAGCAGTTTGCGCGGGCTGGAGAGGAACTCCGCGGCGCGCGCGGTTTTGGTTTGTGGTTTCGTTGCTACCGCCATGATGACATTCTCCTTGTTAAAGGTTTATCAGTCTCGTAGGGCCGCACCCCTGAGCAGCACAGATTTCGAGTATAGCACCGGGTGGGGTGGGCTGCTACAAGTTGTAAAGGGCCGTAGATGCGGCGGTTTCGCGTGTATGCAGAGGCTCATCCTGGGGCGCCTGGGCGAGATTCTTCGCTGCGCTCAGAATGACAAGGAAAAGCTAGAGAATGCCCGTGTAGTCGCTTTCGATGCGATCGTGGCTGAGGCGATTGAAGAAATTGGCGTAGCACATCCAGGCCGTGAGCGCGTTGAGGTCGGCGAACTGCGGCGGGATGAATTTCGGCGGGACGACGAGGCCTTCGTCGACCAGGTGCGCGAGCGTGCGCATGTCTTCGAGCGTGGTCTTGCCGCAGAAGAGCAGCGGGATGCGCTGGAGCAGCCCCTTGCGCACGGCGAGCATGATGTAGTTATAGACCGTCACGAAGCCTTTGTTGTACGCGAGGTCTTTCGTGAATGGACCGCCGGTCGGCGTGCTGCCGCGGAACACGCGGACGGACGAGACGTAGCTGTCGACTTCCTCAAACCCCTGCTTGCGGAAAAAATTGAACACGTCGAGGAACGTCGCGCCTTCTTCGGCCATGTTGATCGCGCGGATGCGGTTGGTCGTGCGGCGCAGTCGCGCCGGGTGCGACACGAAGGCGAAAATTTCCATCAGGATGGCGAGGCCTTCCTGTGTGATCGTCGAGGAGGGAGGGCCTTTGCTCAGGAACGTGCAGACGGGCTGCGAGGCGCCGTTCAGCGTCGTGCCGACGTGCACCCAGCCCTCGTGCACTTCCATGAGCCGGATATCGCGCTCGCTAAACATCGCGTCGCGGCGGATCTTGATGTAGTCCGAACCGGCCGCGGCGTCGGCCACGATGCCGTCGCTGAGAATCACGCGCACCGCTTTCGGAAAATCCTGGAACGCGGTGTTCATGCGGCTCTGCAGGATCTTCACCGCTTCTTCGCTCGTGATCGATTTTGGCTCGGTCTCGATGAGACGGCTGCGGTCGATGTTGGTCAGCAGGTCTTCCATCATGTCGCCGAGATCTTTGAGCGTCGGATCGCCGGCATGGAACACGTCGCCGGCGGAGCCGTACAACTCCTGCGAAATCGTGCAGAAGTCCTGCGTGCCGCGCGCCTCGAGCAGGCGCACCACCATCTGATACTCGCGGCACATGCGCCGCATGATCTGGCCGACGGGCGTGTATTCGCCGAGCTGGTGGCTGATGTCGCGCTCGATCTCGTGGAATTCGTGGCGCTTTTGCGCGGGATTAAACGGCAGCGGCCGCGCGGCGTAGTAGGCAGCGTCAACCTTCGGCAGTTCCTTGCAGCCCGACGCGAAGAAGGCCCGCTCGATGGACTCGTCCCACTGCACGGCGTCCAACACGCGGATGGGCCGCTGCGCCTCGACCAGACGGTCGGAAAGCGTGCGGATCGTCTGCTTGTAGTTTTCGCTGGAGCCGTTGATCGCCACGGGTCGCCCTTTGGGGAACGCAAGTCCGCCGCGCCGAGACGGACAGCGCGCCATAGTAGGACGCGACCAAAATAGAGTCAACTTCGCGCACGGCAATCGCAGTTGTTCCGCCCAGTCCGAAGGACTAAAATAGACGCAACTTACCGCGGTTTTACCGCAAGGTGCGGCGATGACTACAGGCAGTTCGGCAAAGTCGCTGATGGGCCATTCGGTGAACGACGCGACCGTCGCGTTGGCCCGCCATGTTCCCGATACCGCTGCCTCGCGCGAAGCGAGCCGCAACGCGGCCGTCGCGATGGTCCTAAACGATCGCCCCGGCCAAGGCCTCTCGGCCCTGTTCATCCAGCGCGCGCAGCATCCGGACGATCCGTGGTCCGGCCAGATGGCGTTTCCCGGCGGGCGTTATGAGCCGTACGACAAGACCCTTGTGCGCGCGGCAATCCGCGAGACCCGTGAGGAAGTCGGGCTTTCACTGACCCAGGAGATGTGCCTCGGCCGCCTGAGCGATGTGTCCGGCGGGCGCTTGAGCGTGCATCGCCTGGCCGTGTCGCCGTTTGTGTTTCATATGCCCGGCGAGCCGACGCCGAAGCCGAACTACGAAGTGGCGAACACCGTGTGGGTGCCGCTGTCGCACTTGGGCGATCCGTCCAACATCGTGCCGTATGTGTTTCCGCCGGATCCGGAAAAACGCGAATTCCCGGCGTGGCACTACGATGGCTATACGATCTGGGGCCTGACCTACCGCATCATTGCGAACTACCTGCGTCTCTTCGATGTGGCGATTCCGGGCGAGCCAAAGGTCACCGAAGTCGAGTGACACTGTGCCACCTTGGCACAGGTCGCCCATTTTATTTCCCGTGCAAAATCGCGTAAACTATCTTTGGTAGTACGTGCTCCGCGTTGTACTAGAAACCGGGGGTTGCGCATGGCGCGTATACTCATCATCGACGATGAGCCTGTCATTGTTCAGATGCTTCAGCGCTTTTTTGAGCGCAACGGCTTCGAAGTCATTTCGGCCGCGGATGGCGCTGCGGGTTTGGACTTGCAGCGGCGCACGCCGGCCGATGTCGTGATTACCGACATCCTGATGCCGGGCAAAGAAGGCTTCGAAACGATCCGCGAAATGCGCCGGATGAATCCGGCAATCAAGATCATCGCCATTTCCGGGGGCGGCCGCAATGAGCCGCAGACTTATCTGCGCTTCGCCACAACCTTTGGCGCGGATCGCGCTTTCGCCAAGCCACTCGACCTGGGCCAACTACTGACTTCGATCACTGAATTGCTAGGCGGCCCGGATCTCACGCCCAAAGGCTCCGCGCCCAAGCTCGGTACGTCCGGCGCCTGATCTCACACGCTAGGCCGGATTCGCAATGTGGGTCTTGGCGTTCACGGCCACCATACGATCGTGTACGGCAGGCTCAACCGCTTCCGGCGCCGGCCAATATCCGTGCAGCACGCGGTGCGTAACGCGGCGCGCGTCGTTCAGAATTGCGAACAGCGCCGGCATGAGCAGCAGCGTGAGCGACATGCCCACCGCGAGACCAGCGCCGATCGATACGCCCATCGGCGCGACGACCTGCGCCATGAGATCGCCTTCCACGATCATCGGCCCAAGGCCGAGCACGGTTGTCGCCGAGGTGAGAAAGATCGCGCGGAAGCGCCGCTGGCCCGCCGCGCAGATCGCTTCGTGGAATGGCTTGCCTTCGGCGAGGTATGCGTTCGCACGCTCAATGAGCACGATCGAATCGTTCACGATGATGCCGCATAGCGCGATCAAACCCGCGAGGCTCAGGAAGCTGATGGGAATGCCGAGCATCATGTGGCCCAGCACGGCGCCGGAGAAGCCGAAGGGAATGATGAACATGATCAAGAGCGGCTGGATGTATGAACCGAAGGTGGTGCAGAGAATCACGAAGATGGCCAGCAGCGAGAGAATCGTGTAGGTGCGCAGGTCGCTCAGCATGCGCTGATTGTCTTCGTCGATCAGCGACAGCGACCAGGACACCTCCGGGTGGCGCGCGAGCAGTTCGGGCAGGTAGTGGTCGATGATCTCGCGGTTGATTTCGGTAGGATTGGCGCGCTCGCGGTCGGCGGCGGCGGACACCGTGATCCCGCGCACGCCGTTAATGCCCGTGATCGTCGTCACGCCTTCGGCGGCCGTCACATCGGCCACCGACATCAGCGGGACCTCGTGGCCGTCTGGCGTGCGGATGCGGAAACTGGAGAAGTCGCTGATCTGCTGGCGCTGTTCGCGCGGCAGGCGCACGCGCACTTTCACTTCTTCGCGATCGCGCAGCAGCGTGAGCGCTTCTTCGCCCTGATAGGCCGCGTACAATTGCCGGCTCACGGAATCGAGCGACAGCCCGAGATGTTCTGCGCCGGGTTTCAGGCGCACCTGCAGCTCGGTCTTGCCGGGCCGGAAGTTGTCGTCGATCTGATACAACCCGTCGTAACTCGCAAATTTCGCTTTCAGTTCGGCCGCGGCGGCGCGCAACGCGCCGAGGTCCTTGCTCTGCAGCATCACGCCAACGTCGCGGCCGTCGCCCGCGCCGATCGTGGCGCCGGAGAACGTCGTCGCGATCGCGCCCGGAACCTTGCCGATCTCTTTTTCCCACGCAACGATCAGATCGTGCACGCGCACGCCGCGTTCGCTCGTGCCGAGCAGCTCAACCTGCAATTCGCCGCGCGGCATATCCTGGAACGCACGGGCCCATATGGAGCGCACGAGCGGCGCGCCGGTGGTTGTTTTCGTGTTCGCCTCGACGCGGCGCAGCGCGGCTTCCATGTCCAGCACGGCGTCGCGAATGACGGCTTCCGGCGTGCCGGGCGGGAATTCCACGGCGGCATCGATCTGATCGCCCTCGGCCGGCGGCCACATCGTGAGCGGAACAATGCCGCCCATCACGAGGCCTACGGTGAGCAGTAGCAGCGCGATGCCGCCGCACAGCGTCACGTAGCGGTGGCGCACGCAGCCCTTGATGACAGGTGCGTAGATTTTGTCTACAAACCATTCGAGGCTATTCGCGATGCGGCGTTGCGCGCGGCGGAAGGGGCCTATCTTGTCGCTGTCGCTCTGCAGCGGATAGTTCAGGTGCGCCGGAAAGAGCAGGAAGCACTCCGCGAGTGAAACCAGCAGCGCCGTGATGACGACGATCGGCATCTGCTTCATGAACTGCCCCATGATGCCGCTGATGAAGAGCATTGGCGCGAACGCGATCATCGTCGTGGTGACGGACGCGACGACGGGCAACGCGACCTCGCGCACGCCGTTCACGCAGGCCATCAAGGGCGATTCTCCGCTGCGACGGTGCGCGTAAATGGCCTCCCCCATCACCACGGAATCGTCCACAAGGATACCGAGGACGAGAATCATGCCGATGAGCGAGATTTGGTTCAGTGTCCACCCCATCGTCCACATGACGAACATCGAGCCGGCCAATGAAATGGGAATGCCCATGCCGACCCACAGCGCGAGGCGGGGCTCGAGGAACAGCCCGAGCATCAGAAGGATAAGCACCAGGCCCTGCACGCCGTTGGACGTAAGCATGCCGATTTGGTTGCGGACGAACTTGGAATCGTCGAACGCGCGGGTCAAGTGCGCGCCGGCGGGCAGTTCGTCCACCTTCTTGGCGACGTATCTATCCAGCGCGTCGCTGATTTTCAGCAGGTCCTCGCCCGGCGCGCGGTCCACGTCGATCGCGGCGCAGGGATGGCCGTTGAACACGTTGAAGCGATCGCCTTCGGTGAAGGTGTCGCGCACGCGCGCGATGCGGCCGAGCGTGATCACATCGCCGCCGGGCAGTGCCTTGACGACGACAGATTCGAACTCGGGCGCGGTGTAGCGCCGGCCGAGCGTGCGGATGCGGACCTCCTCGGTGTCGAGTTTCAGCGTGCCGGCGGACAAATTCAGGCTGGAGCGGCGAATTGCGTCGGAGACGTCGTTCAGCGTCAGATTATGTTGCTGCAGCGCCTCCTCGCTTACATCGACGGTGATCTCGTATTCGCGCGTACTGAACAGTTCAACGATCGAGACCTCCGGCAGCGCCTGGATCTCGTCGCGGACTTCCATCGCGAGTTCTTTGAGCTGCCGCTCGGGCAAATCGCCCCAGACGAACATCAGCGACACGGAGTCTTCGTCGGTTTCTTCAAACACCCGCGGCTGTTCGGCACGATCCGGCAAGGTGTCGATGGCATCCACGGCGTTCTCGATGCGGCTCTTCACTTCGGCCGTTTCATAGCCGTCCGAAATTTCGACTGAAACAAACGACGAGCTTTCGCTGGATTCTGTGTGGTACCGCTTGACGCCGCGCAGGCCGTCGACAGCCGCAGCGACCTTTTCGGTGATCGCCTCCTCCACTTCCTCAGGGTCCGCGCCGGGGTACGATGTGAAGATATTGACGACGTGCAGATCGACTTCCGGTTCGCTTTCGCGGCGGATGCCGAACGTGGCCAGAAGCCCGGTGGCGAGCACCGCGGCCATCACCAGGTTCGCGAGGACTTTATTTCCGATGGCGCGTGCGTACCATGAGTTCATGAGGTCGGCCTATTCGGTGGCGGCGGCGAATTCGAGCAGGGAATTTTCGACGGGATTGACAAGGCGCGTCGTGATGATGCGATCGACGTCGGTGAGCTCGGCGCGCACATACATCAGGCCGTCCTCCTGGCGCAGAACGTCGACCGGCACATTCGCGAGACGATCGCCGCGCGCGACGCGGACCGTGCGATCCAGCGTGAGCACGCTCTGCGGCAGGCGGTACACGCCGGCGATTTCACGGCCGGGAATACGGGCCTCGCAGAACATCCCCGCGACGAGCGGCGCGCGATCGCCGGCACAGGCATCCGCCGCGCTCACGCGCACAATCGCGCTCACCGTGCGCGACTGCGGATCGAATTGCTCCACGCGATCCAGCTTGCCGCGCCATGGCGTTGCGGCGGTCTGCTCGACCCAGCGCACTTCGCAATCCACTGGATCGAGCGCTGCGAACCACGCAACTTCGCTCTTGGTTGTATCCGACGTGAAACGCAGCCAGTTACGCGCTTCGGTAGCGTCCAGCTTCACGGAAATTTCGAGCGCCGAGTCGTCGGCGATGATCAGCGCCGGCTGGCCGGGCGAAACATGCTGACCTTGCTCCACGTTGACCGCCGCGATGCGGCAATCAAACGGTGCACGCACGGTGGTGTACGAAAGATTCAATTCCGCCTGCCGCAGCGCGGCTTCGAGCGCGAGTTTTTGTTGCTGCGTTTCTTCGATGCGAATTGGAAACAGGCCGACTTGGCGCTCAAGCACCTGCTTGGCTTCGAGCGCGCCGTTGAGTGCGCGTTCAGCTTCGTCCACTTGTGTTTGATCGCCAATCGCTTCGGCATGCAGTTTCTTGGAGCGCTCGAAGCGGGCCTGCGCCAGTTCTTCGGAACGCTTCAACAGCGCGAGACGCTCGGTCTCGTTTTTTTGTTCGGCCGCGAGACGACGGAGTTGCGTGTCGCATTCCGCGATGCGCGCCTTTGCCTGATCCAATGCGGCCTCATAAGGCCGCGCGTCGAGCGCGAACAACATTTCGTTTGCGGGAACGACCTCGCCCGCGAGCAGCCGCGGATAGGTCTGCGTGATCGTGCCGGAGACTTCGGACGCGATCTGAACAGTCCGCACGGAGCGCACTTCGCCGAAGCCGGAGAGCGTGACCGAAACATTCGCGGCGGTCGCCGGCATGGTCTCGACCGGAATCGCGCGCTCCTGCGTGTCGGCCTTCGCCTCCGCGGGCGGTTTCTTCAGCGCCGCCAACGACAACATGCCGCCGATGCCCACGGCGAGAAGCGCCGCGCCCGTAAAAAACGCCATCCATTTTCGCCGCTTCATGCCCGGAATGCTCCGTGAGTGAGATGACCCGGCCGCCATTGGCAACGCGCATGCCAGCACAGGATCGTGTGCCAAGCCTATGACGCTGCGAGGCTTAGGCGGGTTTGGATGGAGCGCATCGCGCGGCGGGCGGCTTTAGATATAGGTCAGTTCAGCGACAGGTTGGGGAAAATCGCCACATAAAGCAGTGAGATACGGGCGACTGCTTCAAGAGATTGCTTCGTTGCAGCTGCGCTCCGCGCAATGACGACGTAAAGGGGCTTCTTCGCCATCCGATTGCGGTTTTAACCACTGTTTAGGGAATTCCGCAATCCGCTCTGTTTTGCGATTAATTCATAAGCATCTGAATCTAAAAGACTTAAGGGTATTTGCACCCTTGGCACCGCGCTTGTGAAGTGTTGGCACCGCGCCGAATAGAACGGGCGCGCGACAGTAGAAAAGACAAACGGGCGCGGCCCGGGGCGAAGGAGAAAGCGGTCATGGGCGTTTTCACGCGAGTGCGGGACATCCTGAATTCGAACATCAACGCGGCGCTGGACAAGGCGGAAGATCCGGAGAAGCTGGTGAAGCAGATGATCCGGGAAATGGAAGACACGCTGGTTGAGTTGAAGGCCGCGTGCGCCGGCGCGATGGCGCAGGAGCGCAAGGCCGCGCGCGAACAAGCGACCGCGCGCCGCGAAGCGAACCACTGGGCCGACCGCGCGGAGATGGCCGTGCAGCGCGGCCGCGAAGATCTGGCGCGCGAAGCGCTGTATGCCAAGCGTAGCTTCCTCGACGACGCGGAAGTCATCGATCAGGAATCGGTGAAGCTGACCGATATCGTCTCGGCGTACAAGACCGACATCGTGAACATCGAGCAGAAGCTCGCGTCGGCGCGCGAACGCCAGGCGGTCCTCGTGCAGCGGCACATCCACGCGGTGCACAAGCGCCGCGCGCAGCAGGAAATCCGCAAGTTCGATACGTCGAGCGTAATCGTGCGCTTCGACAAGTTCCAGGAACGCATCGACCGCGTCGAAGCGGCGGCCTCGCTCGAGAACTACGGCCGCCCGAAAGCGCGCACGCTCGAAGACGAGTTTCGCTCGATGGAACGCGACGAGAACATCGAACGTGAATTGACTGAACTCAAGGGCCGCACGCGCACGAAGATGGCGCAGACGGTTTCGGCTTAACACGAGAGGGGCATGACGAACATGGCACTCAGAACATTGGGTTACGACGACGGATACGGCCGCAGCGGAATCTATCGCTCGCACGACAAGATGGTGGCCGGTGTGTGCGCAGGCATCGCGGAGCACTTCGACCTGAGCGTGTTCTGGACGCGCGTAATTGTGGCGACGGTCATCGTGTGCTCGGGTTTCTGGCCCGGCGTGCTGGTGTACGTCATCGCGGCGCTGATGATGAAGCGCGATCCGTACGTGAGTTACTAGTTAAATCGCGCCGACTTGCCGGTGAATGGAGAGCAGCGGCGTCCCAGCCCAAGCGGTGGGACGCCGCTTCCACATTAAGGGCGTCTATGCCAAGCCCAGTTGCGGCGCGATGGTCTGCATCGATTCGATGACGAGGCGGAAATGCGCGTCGGGCTCAACGCCGAGTTCTTCCATGCCGAGCCGGACATCATCGCGGCTGACCCCGCGCGCGAACGCCTTGTCCTTCAGTTTTTTCTTCACGGAACTGGGTTCGAGACCCTTGAGCTTCTCCGGCCGGACGTACCCCATCGCGGTCACGAGTCCGCAAAGTTCGTCCACGGCAAACAGCGTTTTCGCGAGCGGCGTCGTGCGCGGGTTTTTTGTGAACGGCGCGTGGCCCATGATCGCGTCGCAGATTTCGTCCGAATACCCGCGCTCGCGCAGCATCCCCACACCGATCCACGGGTGCCCCGATTCATCCAGATTGGGATTCGGCCAGCGCTCGTAGTCGAAATCGTGCAGCAGCCCCGTGATGCCCCACTGCTCTTCGTCGTGACCGCCTTTGCGCGCGTAGGCCCGCATGGCGGCCTCGACCGCGAGCATGTGTTTAATCAGCGAATCAGACGACGTATATTCTGTGAGCAATTTCCAGGCATCTTCGCGCGAAGGGGCGGGCATGGGAATCTCCTTGCGCGTGACTATACCGGACGCAACGGATTTGGGGTACGCTGCGTCCAATCACACAACGGAATCCGAGGGACGACCGCGACATGAACGATACGGCGACGACAACTCCGAAAAAAGGCTGGTTCCGGCGCGCGCTGCCGATCCTGCGCGTCGTGCTGCTGTTCGTCATCGTGGGTATCGTGTACTGGTTGCTGCCCGCGCCGAAGCCGCCGCTCGTGATTCCGCAAACCGACGCGATCGCGCAGTGGCCGGCCTATGGCGGGGATCCGGGCGGCACGCGTTACTCTCCGCTCGATCAGATCACACCGGGCAACGTAATGCACCTCGAGCAGGCGTGGGTCTATCGCACCGGCGAGGACTACACGGACACCGAAGACGGCGAGAAGGCCGCGTTTGAGGCGACGCCAATTGTCGTGGACGGCGTGATGTACCTCAGCACGCAGACCAATCGCGTGATTGCGCTCGACCCGGACACGGGCATGGAGCGCTGGGTGTACGATCCCAAGATCAACAAGCGGGACGGCCTGAGCGAGTTGACGTCGCGCGGCGTGTCGACCTGGCCCGGCCCGGAGTTCACACCGGAAGGCGACTGGGACCGCAAGATTTTCTTCGGCACGCTCGATGCGCGACTGATTTGCCTCGATGCCGCGAGCGGCACGCCCTGCGCGGAGTTTGGCGAGAAGGGGCAAGTCGATCTCACGGCGGGCGCGCGCGTGCCGGCGGGACAGAGTCGCCTGAACTACCAAGTAACGTCGCCACCGGCGATTGTGCGCGATCTGGTCATCGTCGGCTCCGCCATTGGAGATAACCGTACCGTCGAATCGGAGCGCGGCATCGTGCGCGCGTTCAACGTGCACACCGGCGAGTTGGTGTGGAGTTGGGACCCGATTCCCACGGGACCGGAGCATCCCGCCTGGAACCAGTGGCAACCGGAGCAAGCCGCGAAGACCGGCGCCGCGAATGTATGGTCGATCATGTCGGTCGATGCGGAGCGCGACCTCGTGTTCGCTCCGACGGGCAGCGCGTCGCCGGACTACTACGGCGGCGAGCGCCTCGGCTCGAACCTATACGCCAATTGCACGGTCGCGTTGCGCGCGTCCACGGGCGAAGTCGTGTGGGCGTTCCAGGCCGTGCACCACGATGTGTGGGACTACGATGTGCCATCGCAGCCGGCGCTGCTGGACGTGACGCGGGACGGCCAAAAGCAGCCGGCCGTGCTGCAGGCGACGAAGATGGGCCACGTGTTCTTCTTCGATCGCGACACCGGCATGCCGCTGTTTCCGATTGAAGAGCGTCCTGTGCCGGAGTCCGACATCGAGGGCGAGTCCGTCTCGCCGACGCAGCCGTTCCCGGTGGTCACGCCCGCGCTCGTGCCGCAATCGCTGAAGCCGGAGGACGCCTGGGGCCTTACGCCAATCGACCGCGCGATGGCGCGCAAACGGATCGACGGCATGCGTTCGGACGGGCTATTCACGCCACCGAGCTTGAAAGGCTCTGTGCACTATCCCGGCGTCGCGGGCGGCACGAACTGGGGCAGCGTCGCTTTCGATCCCGCGCGCGAAGTGGTGATTCTGAATACGTCGCGCGTGGCGTTTGGCATCACGCTGTTCCCGCGCGAGACCTATGACTTCGAAAAAGACATCGGCGACGTGGAGCGCGGACGACAGGAAGGCACGCCGTATGTCATGCACCGCGAGGCGCTGCTTTCCCCGCTTGGCCTGCCGGTGTCGCCGCCGCCGTGGGGCATGCTGACGGCGGTGAGCACCGCGACCGGCAAAGTCGTGTGGGAGAGTGTACTCGGCACACCGCGCGATCTGGCTCCGTTCCCGGTCACGTTCAAATGGGGCACGCCGAACATGGGCGGGCCGATCGCGACGAAAAGCGGGCTGGTGTTTATCTCCGCAACGATGGACTACTACCTGCGCGCGTTCGATACGACGACGGGCAAAGAACTCTGGAAAGGCCGCCTGCCCGCCGGCGGCCAGGCGACGCCGATGACGTATCGCTTGCGGGAAGATGGCCGGCAGTTCGTTGTGATTTGCGCGGGGGGCCACGGAAAGCTGGGCACAAAGCTGGGCGACTATGTGATCGCGTACGCGTTGCCGAGGAAGAACTAATCGTGCTCGTGCACTTTAACGCGGCGCAGAAATTGAGCGACATCCTCGCTCGCGTAGGTGCCGTACGCGTCGACTAACGTGCCGCGAAGACCGGAAGTGGTCTCAATAAAATAGAGCGCCTCCTTGTCATCCTCGCTGGAGGGGCCTTCGAAGCGGCGATGATCGACGATGGTGGCTTTGTCCGCCGAGAAACGTTCATCGGTCTCCATGCACCGCAATTCGCCGTTCTCCACGGAGAAGTCATGGATGAACCCCTGTCGCTTCGCGGCATCGAGCGATTCGCTCAACGTTCGCATTTTATGCATGGTTTGCATGCGTTCCTCGACGATACGGTGCGTATAAAACGCTCGCATTGAGGGAACGGGACGGCGGCGGAAGTTATTCCGGAATGACTTGGCGTTCGACCATCTCGACGAGTTGTTTTGACGCCTTCATCAGGTCGGTTGAGTCGGAGTCGAGCACCCATTGTGTCAGCAGGCCCTCGATCGCGCCACAGACGATCTGCGACAACACGGCGGCGTCGAAGCGGCCAAATTCCCCCGCGGCCTGACCTTCGCGCAGGATTTTTTCGAGGAAGCGGCGAATCTTCACGTGGTGCTTCGCGATAACCTCTTGTCGGTATTCCTGACTGCTGATGGAGCTGAAGGAATACAACAGCGCGACGCAGTGATCGCGATGCTCAACGTTGAACCGGATGGTCGAGGCGATATACATGCGCAGCTTTTCGCGGTAACGCTTTTCCTGATCGACCCGGCCAATCACGTAATCATTGGGCGCCTCGAACAACTTCCGGATGCTTTGCTCGATGAGGTCGTCTTTGTTGCGGAAGTGGTAGGTAATGACGCCCGTGCTGACCCCGGCCTCCTCCGCGATATCGTTCAGCGTGGTATTGGCGAAACCCCGGGTCGCGATGGTGCGGATGGCCGTGTCGACAATCTGCCGGCGGCGGATATCCTCAATCAGGCTGGGCTTCTTTTGCGCGCGTGTAGTCATGGGCTTATGAATGCACTATGATGCAGTTGACTGCGCCAAATTATAACCGGCATTATAACTTTATGTCCACCGTTATAAGGAGACCCACCCGTGTGCGCCATGGTTGCTGACCCCCGCCAAGATATCTACGAAGAAGAGCACCGCATGTTCCGCGACTCGTTTCGCAAGTTTTGCGAAGCGGAGGTCATCCCCTACCACGCGCAGTGGGAAAAGGACGGCATGGTGTCGCGCGAGGTGTGGCGCAAGGCCGGCGCGCAGGGTTTCCTGTGCCCGCAGGTGCCGGAAGAGTACGGCGGCCTGGGCCTGCGTGACTTCCGCTACAACGCGATCGTGGGCGAGGAAATCACGCGCGCCATGGCGTCGGGCGTCGGCTTCACGCTGCAGAACGACATTATCTGCGACTACATCATCCACTACGGCACCGACGAACAAAAGAAAAAGTATTTGCCCAAGATGGTGTCGGGCGAGTTGATTGGATCGATCGCGATGTCCGAACCGGGCACGGGCAGCGATCTGCAAGGCATCAAGACGAACGCCAAGCCGATGGGCGACTACTACATTCTGAATGGGCAAAAGACGTTCATCACGAACGGCATCCTGAGCGACCTGTGCATCGTGGTCGCGCGCACGTCGGATGTGAAGAGTCACACGGGCATTAGTCTGTTGCTCGTCGAGCGTGCCTGGGAAGGCTTCTCGAAAGGCAAAAAACTCGATAAGGTCGGCATGCACGCACAGGACACGGCGGAGCTGTTCTTCCAGGACGTGAAAGTGCCGCGCGAGGCGCTGCTGGGCGGACAGGAAGGAATGGGCTTCATTCATCTCATGCAGCAGTTGCCGCAGGAACGCATGAGCATCGCAGTGGCGGCCATCGCGGCCTGCGAACAGGCGCTGGAAGGCACGATTAACTACTGCAAAGAGCGCCACGCCTTCGGCAAGCCGATCGGCACTTTCCAGAACTCGCGCTTCAAGCTCGCGGAAATGAAGACAGAGACCACCATCGGGCGCGTGTTCCTGAACGATTGCATCATGCTGCTGAACGCGGGCCAGCTCTCGGTCGAGCGCGCGGCGATGGCGAAGTGGTGGACGACGGAGCTGCAGAAGAAGCTGATCGACCAGTGCCTGCAGTTGCACGGCGGCTACGGCTACATGATGGAGTACCCGATCGCGAAGGCGTTTATCGACAGCCGCGCGCAGACGATCTACGGCGGCTCCACGGAAATCATGAAAGAGATCATCGGCCGCGCGATGGGCTTCTAATTTTCCTTGACCGTCATTGCGAGGTGGTCCGCCACCAAAGACTTTTAAGATGCGATAGCGACTACGTTCGGCGGACCACCGCGGCAATCTCATCAACACGATGCTAAAGCTCTCGTGGACTTACATCATGACCAACCAAACGCACAGCGTGCTGTATACAGGCGTTACGACAGACATTGCGGCTCGTGTAGAACAACATCGAGCCGGCGAGGGCAGTGCGTTCACGCGGAAGTACCGATGCTACAAGCTCGTTTATCTTGAGGAGCATGAGCACGTTAGCGTTTCCGTCAAACGCGAAAAGCAGATCAAGGCCGGTTCGCGAGAGGACAAGATTGCGCTGATCAAGGGGATGAATCCTGAGTGGAAGGACCTTGCGGAGGCGTGGCGATCGGATAGCGAGATTGCCGCGTCGGACCGCCGACACTTGGATTCTCCCGCGAATGATGGCTCTGATCGGCGGCCCGACTCGCAATGACGGTGTGGTTTGGTTTTTAGAAGTATAAAGGCCCGAATTTTTTTGAACTGTAGGTAACAAACTGAAAGTAAAACCTAAAAAGCGCGAGGATTCATTCATGGCAGACCAACTTCGATTCGATGGGCGTGTGGCGATTGTGACCGGTGCGGGCGGCGGGCTGGGGCGCGCGCATGCGCTGTTGCTGGCGAGCCGGGGCGCGGCGGTGATCGTGAACGACCTCGGCGGGACCTTCACGGGCGAAGGCGCGAGCAAGACGCCGGCGCAGAAGGTCGTTGACGAGATCAAGGCCGCGGGCGGCGAAGCGATCGCGAATTTCGACTCGGTCGAAAACGGCGAAGGCATCGTGCAGACGGCGCTGGACAAGTACAAGCGCCTGGACATCGTAATCAACAACGCGGGCATCCTGCGCGACGTGTCCTTCCACAAGATGACCGACCAGGACTGGGACCTCGTCTACCGCGTGCACGTGCTGGGGTCGTACAAGGTGACCAAGGCGGCGTGGCCCGTGCTGCGCGAGGCGCAATACGGCCGCATCGTAATGACGACGTCTTCCTCCGGCATCTACGGCAACTTCGGCCAGGCGAACTACAGCATGGCGAAGCTCGGGCTCGTCGGTTTCGCGAAGACCCTCGCGCACGAAGGCCAGACCAAAAACGTATTTGTGAATTCCGTGGCGCCGATGGCGGGATCGCGCATGACGGAGACCGTCATGCCGAAGGAACTGGTCGAGCAGCTCAAGCCGGAGTTCGTGAGCCCGCTGGTCGCATGGTTGTGCCACGAAGACTGCGACGAGAACGGCGGTTTGTTCGAAGTCGGCGCGGGGTTCATCGGCAAGCTGCGCTGGGAGCGCACCAAAGGCACAAAGTTCCACCTCGGCCGCGGGTTCACGGTGGACGATGTGCGCAACAAGTGGAAAGAAATCGGCGACTACACCGACGCGACGCATCCGGGCAACTCGACGGAATCGATGATGCCCGCGATCGAAAACCTCGCGACGCTAAAGCAAACCGCGGCGCCGGGGAACGAAAACATTCAGCCGGAAAAACTGATCGGACAAAAATTCGACGCCGCGAAGCTGCACTACAGCGAGCGCGACCTGAGTTTGTACGCGCTCGGCATCGGCATGGCGCACGGCGGCCCTAAGGATGCGCGCGAACTGCAATACACGTACGAGGGCGCGAGCACGGGCTTCAAGGCCTTCCCGACCTACGCCGTGATCTTCCCCTTCGGCACGCTGACCAAGCTGACCAACATGGACGGCATCAAGTTCAATCCCATGATGCTGTTGCACGGCGAGCAGACGCTCGAAGTGCCGAAGCCCCTGCCCGCGGAAGCCACGATCACGACCGAGGGCAAGATCACGAATGTGTACGACAAGATTAAAGGCGCGGTGATCGTTACCGAGTCCATTAGCCGCGACGAGAAAGGCGAGATCGTCGCGCGCAACGAAGGCAAGGTGTTCATCCGCGGGCTGGGCGGCTTTGGCGGTGATCGTGGCCCGAGTGGCAACGCGAACGAGGCGCCGAATCGCGCGCCGGACGCCGTCGCTGAAGAAAAGACGGACGAGAACCAGGCACTGTTGTACCGCCTCTCGGGCGATCGCAATCCGCTGCATGCCGACCCGGCGATGGCGGCGATGGGCGGCTTCGACAAGCCGATCCTGCACGGCCTGTGCAGCTTTGGGTTCGCCGCGCGCCATGTGCTGAAGCATTTTGCGGACTATGACGCGGCGCGCTTCAAGAGCATCACGGTGCGCTTTGCGCGCCACGTGTTCCCCGGCGAGACGCTGGTTACCGAGATGTGGAAGGAATCAGACAACAAAATCCTGTTCCGCGTAAAGTCCAAGGAACGCGACGAGGTCGTGATCACCAACGCGGCCGTCGAACTTCAGAATGCGGCCGCGCCGTCAAAGACCAACGGTTCCGCGGCCGCCAGCGGCGAGAACCCCGCCGTGAAGGCGATCTTCGACGAGATGGCCAAGCGCATCGCCGCAAAGCCGGAACTCGTGCAGAAAATCGGCGCCGTGTATCAGTTCGACGTCGCCGGCGCCGGGACATGGTCGGTGGATCTGAAAAATGCACCGGGCGGCGTGACGAATGCGGCCGCGGCGGCGCCAAACTGCACGATCAGCATGGCGACAGACGACTTCATCGGCCTGATGACGGGCAAGCTGAACGGCCAGCAGGCATTTATGGCCGGCAAGCTAAAGGTGAAGGGCGATATGATGCTGGCGACCAAGCTCAGCATGTTGCAGGGCTGAAGCGCACTCAGGCCTTCGGCCGAACTGTAAGCACGGGGCAGTGTGATCCGCGCGTGACGCGCTCGGTCACGCTGCCGAGCAACAAATGCGCGATACCCTTGCGCGCGTGCGTGGGCATAATCACCAGGTCGGCTTTGCCTGTGAGATCGACCAACATCCGCGCGGGCGCGCCGCTGCCCACGTACACTTCGGCTTTCACGTCGGACATGCCGGCCGCTACGCGGTCGACGTGTTCCTTCGCGGCTTTCAACAGCGCGGGGCTGTTGTTCAGCGCCACTTCAGCCGCCCACTCCGGGTAATCGAAACGCGTATCGACAATGTGCGCGAGTACAATCGTCGCCCCGAAATGCTTGGCAAACGTGCGCGCGAGCGGCAGCGAACTTTCCGAGAACGACGAGAAATCGATCGGACATAGAATACGTTTGACGGTGAGGCTGCCGTCCCTCCCCACACCGGGGCCTTCCGGCTTGAGCGCGAGCACGGGCAGGGCCGCCGTGCGCAATACACGCTCGCAGGTGCTGCCGAAGACCATCTTGTCGAGGCCGGAGCGGCCGTGCGTGGGAATAACAATCAGGTCAGCGTGGATTTCATTGGAGAGCTTCACAATCTCGTCGGCCGCGATGCCTTCGCGCAGGTGCGCCTTCACATCGATGCCCTGCACGTGCTCCTTCTCCACGAAAAATTCCAGTTCTTTTCGTGAACGCGTGCGCAGGGATTTAAGCGTGCCTTTGATATCGGTGACGGAAGAATAGACACCGCTGGGCATGTCGGCGGACAGGAATGTCATGTCGATGACGTGCACACATTCAATCGAGCCGCCGGAGATTTTGGCGAGCGCCGCGGCGTACCGGAGTGCGTCTTCGCTGAATGCGGAGAAGTCCGTCGGCACGAGAATTTTCTTGAACATGATTTTGCTTCCTTCAATGTAGTGGCCTGGACTGCGCCGATTGACGCACATACTTCAATTCATGGTACGGCACTGCTGCGAAAAAAACAGTAGCTCAAACGCCATTATTCCCGATTAGGCGCGTTTTGGGTAGAGCGTGATTCGCCGCGCGTCGCCGATCACTGAAAAATATACACGCAGCGCGTCGAGATATTCGCTTTTGAGCGATGCGACGCTGTTGATGGCATCCACGCCGACGCCGGAACGATGCGTGGAATCACGATGCAGAACAATGCGAAGGGCCTCCAAACACTCGGTAAGCGCAGGGTCATTTGGATCATAGTGCATATCCAGTTCTTTTCCCGACTTCCGCACCACAATCGCGAGTTTGCTGCCGCGATAAATCAGTCGCGTCGTTTTCAGCCGCGCGGGCAACTCCTCCCCCATTCGCTCGATCCGAAGCCCACATGGCGAGATTGGATCGGTCGCGTTGATCCAATACACGGCTTCGTCCGGAAGCACCGTGTGCATACGCTGCACCGCAGCCGGCGACGCGAATTGCACGCCCGCAATGCCGTCGAAGAACGATCCCGCGACACACTCCCCTGCCAATTCCAGTCGCCGAAACGCACGAAACACGGACGCCCACTGCAGCGGCGCAAGCTCGCGCTCCAGCAATTCGCGGAACACGATCCCATATCGATCCAGCAGCAGACGCGCGCGCTCCGATTCCAACTCGGCGGCCTCCAGCGCATCAGTGGGTGCCGGTGCGCGCGGCACGGCGAACCAATTGCCATCGAAAGAACGCGTCGCCTTCCATGCGCGGAAAGCACTGCGACGGCCTCGTTGCAGAGGCGCATCAACCGTGCGCGCGCGGAACCGCGTGCGAATGCCCACGCGCACCGGAGCGAAGGAATCGCTGGTCACGTTGCCACGCCACACGTCTTCCCAAAGGCGCTGCGTCAATTCGCCCGATCCTACGCCCGCGTGGTCCATTAATTCGCCGAAGGTGTATCGGCCGACCCGGCCGGGCAACAAGGATGCGCGTTGGTCGCCCGCTCTATCAACGTACACACCAAACAGGTCCAGCGTGCCGCGCGGCGCGAGAAACACCCGGCGATCCGCGGCACCCACCCACAGAAGCCCGCTCGCCGTGATCCACTCGTCCAACACTGCCGGCTTGTAGTCTGGAATACGCGCGGCGAGGTAGTCCGATTCGAATAATTCCACCGGCGCCGGAAAGCCGAACAGCGTTTCCGCGGCGCGTGGCGCGTCGCTCGACTCGCCGGTCGCCCGCGCGATGCCCTGCCACGTGGCCAAAAACAACGGCAACTTCGCGGCCGGCAAGGGTGCATGCGCGGGCCGGGCGGCTGATCGCGCAATGCGCAGCAGTGATTCGAAATTCTCGGTATCGCAAAACTCCACCGCGCCACCGCCGCGCAGCAGTTGTCCGGCAACAACGGCTTTTGAATCCACCAGCTCCGTCAATGCTTGCGTCAGCATTTCGGCCGGTACAGGCACCGATACGGCGAGTTGCGCTTCGCTCGCCGGCCCATAGAATCGCAACCATTCGGCTAGCCATTCAGCAAACGTCAGATCGGGCGATTCCGGCGAGGCCGCATCGACGTCGGCACGCGTCTCAAAATTCCGGAATACAACATGGTCGCCGAAAAATGCACGCAATCGCGCGCCGAATTCCATCGCACCGACGCCCAAGATCTGCTCATGCTGATCGAGAATCAGCAGCAGTTTCGCGGCCGAGCCATTGACGATTTCCGCGGCGGGGACTTCGGCGTCGCGCGTTATGGCGCGGAGCAGTACCTCCCACTCCGGCCACGGCAGAAATTGGCGCTCTTTTACCCAATCGAGCATTTCGCCTGGCGTTGTCGGCGCATATCCTGGATAGATGCGCTGCAGTTTCTGCTCAAATGACTCCGCCAGCGCCGGATCAATTTGCGGCCGCAGATCCGCCGAATGGACGACTTCCGCGAGCACATCGTCGCTGAGCCGCGAATGCACCGGCGCTTCGGGTTGATCGTCGCGGTACATGAATGAATTTGTTTGTTGCCACATCACTGATTTGCTGAACGGCGAGGGCATTGTCGTTTCGGCGTGGGTCACACGAGTCACGCCGTTGCGGATTTCCTGCAGCAACGTCTTAAGCCGATCGAGCGCGAATTCATCCTGCAGACATGTGCGCCAAGTTTCGGCGAGGATTGGAAAATCCGGATATTGCGCGATGGCATCGAGCAACTTCTTCGAGCGCACGCGCGTCATCCAGAGCGGCATGCGCTGACCGAACGCGTCGCGCGGCAACAGCAACGCGCGCGCGGCATTCTCGCGGAAGCGCGCACCGAAGAATCCGGTCTGCTCCAGACGCACACGCAGCAGCGACTCCACGTTATCCGGCGTGACCAGATCAAAAGGATCGGGCATGCCGTCGTACAGCGGCATTACGATGGCATTGTTGTCGCAAAAGACTTCCGGATGGCCTCCGTAGCGATCGGTCAGCGCCTGCGCGAGCGCAATGGTCAGCGGGCGATTTACCGGCACGCCCCAGAGCGTGTGCAGAATGAGCTGCGGATGCTCGACGCCGCGGCGATAGTCCATGCACCGCTCAATCAGCACGTGGTGCCGGTGCGGCAGCGGACTGCCCGAAGCGGCGCGCTGCTGGCGGAGATATTCGATCAGCGCGTTCGCGCCGCTGTCGTTCATCGGCACGTCGCGGATCAGTTCCGCGCGCCAGGCCGGATCCTCCAACCGGCGATCGGCCTCTTCGAGAAATTCACCGATGCGATTCGAGAAATGATCCGAGCGCGGGATGCCTTCGCCTTTCCAGAACGGCGGCATGCTGCGGTTTGGGTTGCCGGGAAGCACGAGTACGTCGTTGTGCGTGATTTGGCGCACGGACCACGCCTGCGTGCCGAAGATAAAGGTGTCGCCGAGCGAGCGCTCCCACACGAACTCTTCGTCGAGTTCGCCAATCCGGGCTTTGGTGTCCTGACGCCGTAGATTGAAATAGCCGCGATCGGGAATCGTGCCGCCAGATCGATACAACACCTGCAGGCCCGCAGCCTGCCCCCGCACGGTGTTGTCCACGGCATCGAGCGAGACGACAGATTGCAGCGCACGGATGCGCGAGCCGGCATAACGCCCGGCGAGCATTTGTACGACGCGATCGAACGACGCGCGCGGAAGATGGCGATACGGCGTGCTGCTGCGAACGACGTTGTACAGTTCGTCCAGGTTCCACGTTTCCACGCCCGTCATCGACACGAGCACCTGCGCGAGCACATCGAGCGGTGCAGGCACGGTGCGGATTTCCTCGATGTCCTGCGTGCGAATCGCGAGCGCCATGGCGCTCAGTTCAATGAGATCGTGCGCGTGGATTGGATACAGCGCGGCGCGGCTGATCGCGCCGACCTGGTGCCCCGCGCGGCCGACACGTTGCACGGCACCGGCCACCGATAGCGGCGCCTGAACCAGGATGACTTCATCGAGCGTGCCGACATCGATACCCAGTTCGAGGGAATTGGTCGCCACGATTGCGGATAGCGCGCCGTCCTTCAGCTTTTGCTCGACCAACCGGCGAATTTCGAGCGAGAGCGAGCCGTGGTGCGCATAGGCGATCAGGTTGTCTTCGCCTTCGTTCAGGTACAACGTGAGCCGTTCGCACATGCGCCGGCTGATGGCGAAGATCAGCGTCGAGCGATTGCGCGCGATGACTTGCTTGAGCGCGGCGGCGAGCGCCTCCCACCGCGGGCCGCCATCCGGCTCGTACAAGGTGTCGTGCGGGAAACAGACTTCAGCGTCGTAGCGCTTCGTGGACGCCGATCGCAAGATGGATACCGGGCGCGCTTTGTATTCCGCTTCGCCGTTGGCCGTCTGGAGTGTGTAGCCGCCCACGAACTCCGCAACCGCTTCGAGTGGGCGGACCGTGGCAGACAGAGCGATGCGCTGGAATTCGCCTGCGAGCGGTACAAGCCTATCGACCGCCGTAATGAGGTGCGTGCCGCGCTTCGTGCCGGCGACCGCGTGGATTTCATCCAGGATCACCGTGCGCACGCCCGTGAGGATGCCGCGCGCCTTCGGCGAACTCAGCAAGAGGTTCAGGCTCTCGGGCGTGGTGACAAGGATCTCGGGCGGGCGCCGCGCCATCGCCTGGCGCTCACGCTGCGGTGTGTCGCCGCTGCGCGTGAGCACGCGGATTTCGGGGAACGGCGTCTCCGCGTCGTGAAACACACGCTGCAGCGCTTCGAGCGGGCGCAGCAGATTCCGCTGGATATCGTTGTTCAGCGCCTTGAGCGGCGAAACGTATATGACGCGCAATCCGTCCGCGGGCCAGGCGCCGCTAATCAGTCGGTCGAGCGCCCAGAGGAATGCGGAGAGCGTCTTGCCGCTGCCGGTTGGCGCGGTGATGAGGCAATGTTCGCCGCGCGCGATGGCGGTCCACGCGGAGTGCTGTATGTCCGTGGGAGCGCCGATTTCGGCTTCGAACCAGCGGCGAATCAGCGGATGAAACACCGCGAGCGCGCTGGGATCGGGGGCAGCCATGCTTCAAGTATGGCAGATGACGCGTTTCAGTTCAGACGGCGTCGGTCTGCGCGGAGAGCTCTTCACCGGGATTAATGAACCGGTTCATTTCAAAACGATACTGTTTGTCGTAAAGCTGCTTGTAACGGCCGCTCAACGCGATCAGTTCCTGGTGCGTGCCGCGCTCGACGATTTCGCCCTTGTCGAGCACGAGGATTTGGTCGGAAGAAATAATCGTCGAAAGCCGGTGCGCAATCACAAATGACGTGCGGCCGTCGCGCAGCGCGCGGAGACCATCCTGAATTTTTTCCTCGCTCTCGCTGTCGAGGCTGGCCGTCGCTTCGTCGAGAATCAGGATACGTGGGTCGGCGAGAATCGCGCGCGCGATCGCCACGCGCTGGCGCTGCCCACCGGAGAGCTTTACGCCGCGCTCGCCGACGATGGTTTCGTAGCCCTTCTCGAACCCGTTCACGAACTCTTCGCAGTGCGCGATGCGACCGGCATAGCGCACCTCGTCCATCGTCGCGTGCGGCTTGGAATAGCGGATGTTCTCGGTGATCGTGCCTTCGAAGAGGAAGTTGTCCTGCATGACGACGCCGAGCTGCCCGCGGTAGTCGTGCATGCGCACCTGCGAGAGGTCCTGTCCATCCACCAGCACGCGCCCGCTGGTCGGATAGTGGAAAGCCATGATGATGCCGATGAGCGTGCTCTTGCCCGAGCCGCTGGGGCCGACCAGCGCGGTCGTGCTGCCGGCGGCCGCGGAAAACGACACATTCTTCAGCACCGGCAGACCGGGATTGTATTCGAAGCTGACATTTTGGAACTCGAAGTCGCCGCGGATGGTGCCGAGCGGCTGGCGTGTCTCGTCGCCGGCGGTTTCCGTCGCCATGCGGCGGATTTCGCGAATGCGATCGAGACCCGCGAAGGCGTCGGTGATCTGCGTGCCGATGTTGGCGATGTTGATGAGCGGACCGGTGACGATGGCCGTGATGCCGATATAGGCCACGAGATCGCCCAGGGTCATTTCACCGGAATTCACAGCACGGCTGCCGAGGATCATCACCGTGATGCCGGCGGCACTGATGACGACCGTGGCGAAGGAACCGACGGCGGAGACACCCGTCATCGATTGCGCGACGTTGCGGAAGAACTTGTGGATGCCGTGCGCGAAGACGATGTCTTCGCGGCGCTCGGCCGTGTAGGCCTTCACCACGCGGATGCCGCCGAGCGTTTCGGTCAGGCGACCCGTGACTTGCGCGTTAATCTCGCCGCGGATACGAAACAACGGGCGCAACCTTGCAAAAGCATAGGCCATCACACCGCCGAAGAGCGCGAGAATGAGCAGGATGATCGCGGTGATGTGCCAGTTTTTCCAGAAGAGGTAGATCAATCCGGCGACGGCCGTGAGCAGACCGCCCGCCAATTGCGACAAACCCGTGCCGACGAGATTGCGGACGCCTTCGGGGTCCGTCATCACGCGGGAAATCAGCACGCCGGACTTGGTGGAGTCGAAATAGCTCGTCGGCAGGCGCGTGACGTGGTATTGCACTTCCTTGCGCAACTCCATGATCGCGCGTTGTGCCGCCACACCGAGCACTTGGGAAAGCGCAAACGCGGTGATCGCCTGCACGACCGTGGCAATGGCGACGGCGGTGACCACCCACGGAAGGATAGACATATCCTTTTGCAGGAAAACACCGTCGACGACGGGCTTCAGCGACAGCGGAAGGACGAATCCGGCTGCGCGGCTGATGAGCATAAGGCCGATGCCGAGCGCGAGGCGGTGGCGATTGCGCCAGACAATGTCCCGCGCCTCGATCCACGCTTCGGAATAGTTGATCTTCTTCTTTTTCTTTTTGGCGTCGTCGGCCATGGCCCCGCCCTGCGCGCGCAAAGGACGCCCACTCTACCATACGCCCGCACCTTGACCTAAGCGGCGGGGCATGCTTGGATGGAGCGATGCGGAGCATTCCAATATGAACAAGGCCGAGCGCATGTTCCGGCTGGCGCTGCTACTGAAGCGCGGACGCGTGGTGCGCGCGACGGACCTCGCGCGCGAGCTGCGCGTGTCCGAGCGCACTATATATAGAGATGTGCAGTCGCTCGTGCTCGCGGGCGTGCCAATCGAGGGCGAGGCGGGCATCGGGTATGTGCTGCGGCGCGGAATGGAGTTGCCGCCGCTCATGTTCACGCCGGACGAAGCCAAGGCGCTCGCGCTGGGCGCGCGGATGGTGCGCGCGTGGGGCGATCCCGCGCTGGAGGAAGGCGCGAAGCGCGTGCTGGAGAAGATACAGGCGGTCGCGTCGGAAGAGTTGCAGCGCGATCTGAGCGATCCGACGTTGATGGTGCCGGGCTTCCACATCAATCCAGCGGTGCGGCAGATGCTCGGTGTTGTGCGACGCGCGATCACGGACCAGAACAAAATCGGGTTTGCGTATGTGCGCGCGGACGGCGAAGGCTCGCAGCGCGTCGTGTGGCCGCTGGGTGTGACGTACTGGGGGCAGGTGTGGTCGATGGATGCCTGGTGCGAGATGCGCAAGGATTTCCGAAACTTCCGGCTGGACCGCATGGCCGAGGTCCGGCCGTTGAAAAAGAAATTTAAGATCACGAAAGAAATCTCGCTGGAAGCCTTGTTGCACAAGTATGAGGGTATGTAGACGAGCGAAAACACTGCTGACAGAGGGTGTCAGTAGGCACCGGATAGAGTACACAGCATCGATACACAGCAACCAAACCGGGAGACAGGCCATGAACAAGGAACGCATGCTGAACGATGTGAAGTACGCCAAGGAATGTTTCGACCGGAGCACGCGTGTGCTGCGCGAGGAACACTCGGAACACATGCCCGCGCCGGACATGTACTCCGTGGCGGCGCAGGTGGCGCACGTGGCACTGACCATTGACTGGTTCCTCGACGGAGCCACCAAACCGTCCGGCTTCGACATGGATTTCGAGAAGCACGACCGCGACGCGCGCGCTGTGCAATCGCTCACGGCGGCACGGCGCATGGCCGAAAAGTCCTTCACGCGGCTGATCGACTTCATCCAGTCGAACTCGCAGGCCTATCTCGATGCCGCGATGACGGCCGGCCCGCTGATGATCGGCGAACCGCGCAACACGGTCGTGTCCGGCATCATCGAACACACGGCGCACCACCGCGGCGCGCTCACGGTCTACAGCCGCACGCTGGGTCTCGTGCCCATCATGCCGTACATGGAACCGCAGCCGGCCTGATCCTTGCCCCTTCTCGCTCCGCCTCGTCCGGATTTTCCGGGCGAGGCGGTTTTGTCTATACTCTTTCTACTGCTCTCCGCAGACTTCTAAATTCTTATGTGGAATCCCACACACCGTGCATCGCGGAGGTTGACCCCATGGCCACACACACGACCATTTCGGCGGCAGACGCTCACCATGCCCTCAACGGCAATTCCGGTGCACTGCTGATTGATGTGCGTACTCCGGCGGAATTCCGTGCCCTGCACGCCATCGGCGCCACCAACGTCCCACTCAACACAATCGCAGCGGCCGCGCTCCCCTCGGGACGCCCCATCTATATCTTGTGCCGCACCGGTGCTCGCGCGGAAAAGGCCTGCGTACGTCTTGCCGCGGAAAATGTCGACAATCTCTTCGTTGTGGACGGCGGCACAGAGGCGTGGATCGCTGCCGGCTTGCCGACTGAACGCGGCAAGAAAGCCATCTCGCTTGAACGCCAGGTGCGCATCACGGCCGGCTCGCTCGTTTTCACGGGAACATTACTCGCCGCGTTTGTCCATCCGTGGTTCTGGACGTTGCCGGCGTTCATTGGCGGAGGCTTGGTGTTCTCCGGGGTCACAGACACATGCGGCATGGGCATGGTGCTCGCTCGAATGCCCTGGAACCACTGAAATCTGACGCTCATTCAGTCGCACGCTAGCCAACGCGATCTAGTTCGCGGCCTTGTTTACGGGCCCTCGCTGAATTGGATCGTTCATCGTCCACGATCTGGTGCAGCTTTGAAGTGACCGCGCGCACACCGCCTCCTCGCGATGACGGATCGGGGATGGCTTCTATATACTCAGCCGCATGAAATTTCTCCAACATCCTTTGGTGCATTTTTTGACCGGCGGCGCCGTAATTTTCGGAATATACGGCTGGTCTGCGAGCAACGAAGCGCTTGTCCAGGAGGCCCCGCCCACCGTTCACATCGGCGCGGGCGAGGTGGCGTGGCTACAGGAGACGTTCATGCGGCAGCGCCAACGGCCCGCAACGCGGGACGAGATGATCGGATTGGTCACGACATATCTGCAGGAGGAATTGCTCGCGCGCGAAGCGCGCACACTCGGGCTCGAGCGCGACGACACGCTGGTGCGCCGGCGACTGGCACAGAAACTAAGTTTCATGCTGCAGGACACATTCCGGTTTGCGGAACCGCCGGATGAAGAGTTGCGCCAGTACTTCGAGGCCAACGCAGCGCGCTACACGAGCGGGAGCCGGGCGACGTTTGGCCATGTGTTCTTTGATCCGGAAAAACGTGCCGACGCGGAATCGGATGCGCGGGCCGCGCTGCGGACAATCACGGCCAAACACGAACTGCCGCCGACCGAAGAGATCGGGGATCGGTTACTGATCGAATCGCCGGTGGTGGGTGCCGATCATGCAGCGATCGCAGCGCAGTTTGGGGATGAATTCGCAGGCGCGGTGCTGGCGCTTCCCGAAAAGACGTGGCAGGGTCCGATACATTCAGCGTATGGCTGGCACCTGGTGTTTTTGAACGAGAAGACAGGCACCACGCCGGCACAATTCGACGATGTACATGCGCGGGTGCGGGAGGATTGGTATCAGGAACGTCAACGCATCGAGATCGCGCGCTATTTCGCGCGGCTGATGGAGAAGTATCGTGTGGAGACGGATCCGGATGTGCGCGGAATGATCGGGCCGCTGGACACATTGCTACCGCAAGGAATTGGCGACTCTGGAGAGCCTCAGTGAACCGCGCGTGCGCTTTTATCACGCTGTGCCTCGTGGTCGCGAGTGGCTTGGCGCAGGCGCACGAGATGCGTCCGGCGTACCTCAATCTGCGCGAGGAACGGCCCGGCGAATACTCGGTCTTGTGGAAGACACCCATGCGCGGCGATGCGCGGCTGGATTTGACGCCGCAGTTCTCCGACAAAATGGCAGCCGCATCGGAGGTGCACACGACCGCGCGATCGGGCGCGGCAATCCAGCAATGGATCCTGCATACATCGGTGCTGCGCGGCCAAACGGTGAACATCTCGGGAATCGAGGGGACCATGACGGACGCCCTGGTGCATATCGAGTTTATCGACGGCACGACTTGGACGACATTGCTGACGCCGCGCGCGCCGATAGCGGTGATTCCGCAACGGAACGAAAACGCGGAAACACCATCGGCCAGAGATCGCGCGCCCGCTCCTTTAGCGCAATCCATTGCGATCTGGGGCGTAATGTGCGCGGCGGCCGCCGTTGCACGCTCACGGCGGCGCGCAGTGGCTATCGGCGCCTACGCCGTCGGCTTGGCGGCGGGGTTTCTCCTGATATGCACCATTGTGGAATTATTCCGCGTCGCGTAGGATTGAACACGGAGGGCTATTCATGAACATCACGTACCGCCAGGCGTGTCTCTCGTTGTTGCTTTCTTTCAGTGCGTGTGTCGCGCTTGCTCAGGAGGCCGTCAACACCGATAACGGAACGCTGGACAAGCCCACGGCGGAGCGGGCGCATGGCACGCAGCCGGCCTATTCGCCGTATGTGAACCGCAACTACCCGACGCGGCCATTCTTTGGCGATACACATCTGCACACGGCGTTTTCGATGGACGCGGGCGCATTCGGCGCGCGGATCAATCCACGCGATGCCTATCGGCTCGCGCGCGGAGAACAGATAACGGCATCCAGCGGACAACCGGTGAAACTGGGGCGGCCGCTCGATTTCCTGGTCGTCGCGGACCATTCCGACAATATGGGGTTCTTCCCTGACTTGTTTGCCGGCAAACCGGAAATCCTCGCGAACGCCACGGGGCGGCACTGGTACGACATGATTCAATCCGGCAAGGGCGCGGACGCCGCGATTGAAATTATTGTCGCGTTCTCACACGGCACGTTCCCCAAGGACATCATGTATTTCCCCGGATCGTCGGGCTATCGCGGGGCGTGGCAGGAGACGATCGCGGCGGCGGAAGCGTTCAACGAACCAGGACGTTTCACGGCGTTCATCGGCTACGAGTGGACATCGAACACCGGCGGCAACAATCTGCACCGCAATGTGATCTTCCGGGACAACGCCGACAAGGCGATACAGGTGGAACCATTCACGGTGTATCCGCCGATGGGTAGTGACAATCCGGCGGAATTGTGGAAGTGGATGGCGGCGTATGAAGAAAAGACCGGCGGCCGAGTATTGGCGATTGCGCACAACGGCAACCTGAGCAACGGCCTGATGTTTCCGGTGGTTGAAAGCTTCGGCAAGAAGCTCGATCGCGATTATTTGCAGACCCGCATGAAGTGGGAACGGTTGTACGAAGCGACGCAGACCAAGGGCGACGGCGAATCGCATCCGTTTCTATCGCCGAACGATGAGTTCGCGGATTTCGAGAAGTGGGACAAGGGCAATCTGGACGGAAGCGTGCCGAAGACCAAGGACATGCTGGAGTACGAGTATGCGCGCTCGGCCTACAAAAACGGCTTGAAGCTGGACGCGAAATTCGGCGTGAACCCGTACAAGTTCGGCCTCGTGGGTAGCAGCGACGCGCATACGGGACTTACGGCGATGGAAGAGGACAACTTCTTCGGCAAGACGACGCCGCAGGAGCCGAGTCCGCACCGGCTGAGCGAGGCCTTCATCGACAACAAAGACACCGGCGTGAAGATTATGGACTGGGAAGTGAGCGCGTCGGGCTACGCCGCGGTGTGGGCCCAGGAAAATACCCGCGCCTCGATCTGGGACGCGATGCAGCGGCGTGAAACATATGCGACCACAGGGCCGCGGATGATCGTACGGTTTTTCGGCGGCTTCGATTTCGCGCCAGACGACGCGCACGATCGGATGCCCGCGCACATCGGGTATACGAAGGGCGTGCCGATGGGTGGCGAACTGAGCGACGCGCCGGAAGGCAAGGCGCCGACGTTCCTCGTCGCGGCGCTGAAAGACCCGATGGGCGCGAACCTTGATCGCGTGCAGATCATTAAAGGATGGCTTGACGGGGACGGAGCACTGCAGGAAAAAGTCTACGACGTGGCGTGGGGCGACTTTGATAAACGTCAGCCCGGCGCGGACGGCAAACTGCCGGCTGTGGGCAACACGGTTGATGTGGCGAATGCGTCGTGGCGCAACACAATCGGCGATCCCGAATTGAGCGTGGTCTGGAAGGACCCCGATTTCGATCCGGCGCTGCGGGCGTTTTACTACGCGCGCGTCATCGAAATTCCGACGCCGCGCTGGACGGCGTACGACGCCAAGCGCTTCGGCGTCGAGCCGTTGCCCGGCACGAAGCTGACGATCCAGGAACGCGCGTACACCTCGCCGATTTGGTACACGCCGGCAAAGTGAGTGAGAGCATCGAGAGCAGGCGTAGCGGCCGGATCGAACTGGCGGTTGCAATCGTGCTTTCGTGCGCGACGCTGGCGTCGACGTGGTGCGGATATCAGGCGACGGAATGGGCACATATCCAAGACGACCGCCGGTCCGAAGCCGATACGGCGGAACGCGAGTCGGCTGAATACACCATCGTTGGGTTGCAGACAAGAACATTTGACGGCATCGAGTTGCTGGCCTTATGGAATGCGATCCGGCAAAACGATACGGACGCTGCTGCAATGATCCAGCGGCGGTTGCGCCCTCAACTGCAGAAGGCCGTTGAAGCGAGCCTCGCGGCCGGGCTACTCACAGACCCGACGGTTGCCACTCCGATGGAGCGTCCGGAATATGTCCTCACCGAAGAGAAACAGGCGAAGCAGCGCCGGGCGGATGCGGCGCGCATGAACACACTGGCCGCGGAGGCCGGAAGTGTTGCGGGCAGGTATGTGTCGCTAACGCTTCTGTTCGCATCGGTGCTGTTTTTCGGCGGCATCGCGGGCAGTTTTACGCACCGTCGCATTCGGATTGGTCTCGCCGTTGCCTCGCTGGTTCTCTTTCTTTTCACCTTTGGGCTGCTCACGCGCCTGCCGATCAGTTCGCGGATTCCCGCCGATATGGGTATTGCCTCCGAATCGAAGTAGACGGCACGCGGCGACTCGGGCGCTTGAACATCACCCCGCGCGACGCAAGTCCACGGACGAAGCCGTGTCTTCGACGTACCGAAGCCCGAGCGTGTCTCGGTAAAACGCTTTCGCACGCTCGGGCTGTGCCGTCGGGATGAATCCCATGGCGGGACTGGTGCCTCCTAGATGGCGGTGCCTCCCCGCTCTCCGGTGCGGATGCGGATGCATTCCTGTAGCTCGGTGACGAAGATTTTTCCGTCGCCGATTTTGCCGGTGCGCGCGGCGCCGAGAATGGCGTCGATTGTGATATCCAGGAACGCGTCGTTCACGGCGATCTCAAGGCGCACCTTCGAGATCAGGTTTGGAATGACTTTTTGACCGCGATACAACTCGGAGTCTTCCGCGCGGCCGTGGCCGGTGCAGCGGCTCACGGTGATGCGCGTGATTTCCGCGGTGAGCAGCGCCTCGCGGACTTCGTCGAGGCGGTCGGGTTGGATGATGGCGGTAACGAGTTTCATCTATGCGATCTCCTGTGGCGTGTCGCGGTCAGTTGAGGTTAAGCAAGCCGTAACCGGACTCGCCGTGGAGCGCGTGATCGAGACCTGCTTTCTCCTTGCTGTCGGGCAGGCGGAAGCCCACGGTCTTCTCGACAATAAAGCAGATGGCGATCGTGGCGATGGCGGCAAGCGCGATCGTGGTGCCAAGGCCTATGAGTTGCGTCATGAGCTGGTGGCCCACGGTCCACTCGGGATGCGCCGCGAGTTTGGCGTTCTTCCATTCTTCGCGCAGGAAGAAGCACAGGAGAATCACGCCGAGGCCGCTGCCAACGCCGTGGATGCCGAAGCAGTCGAGGCTGTCGTCGTAGCCGAACTTCGATTTCGCTTTCAGCGCCACGTAGCACGCGCAGGACGAGAAGGCGCCGAGAATCAGCGCGCCGACCGGATGCACGACACCAGCGGCGGGCGTGATGACCACGAGGCCGGCGAGAATGCCGGAGACGAAGCCGAGCGCGGTGGCCTTGCGAAACTGCACGGCTTCGAGAATCATCCACATCAGCGCGCCGGAGGCGGCGGAGAGCTGCGTCATCGTGAGCGCGCGGGCGGTATCCATACCGCTTTGCACGGTGGAGCCGGCGTTGAAGCCGAACCAGCCGACCCAGAGCAGGCCGGCGCCCATCATCGTCATGACGAGGTTGTTCGGCTGCATGGCGGTGTTCGGATAGCCCTTGCGTGCGCCGAGGAAGAATGCGGCGACCAGGGCGCTGATGCCGGCGGAGACGTGGATCACCATGCCACCGGCGAGATCGATCGCGCCGCGTTCAAACAGCCAGCCACCCGGTCCCCACACCCAGTGACAAAGCGGACAGTAGACAAAGAGGAACCACAGCGTGATGAAGAGGCAATAGCCGCGAAAGAACACGCGCTCCGCGATCGCGCCGCTGATGAGCGCGGGCGTGATGATGGCGAATTTTCCCTGGAACATCGCGATCACATAGTCGGGCACGCCGCCAGTGACGCGCGTGTCGATGCCCATCAAGAAGACGAAATCTTTGTCCCAACCGATGATGCCGCCGAGGCCGTTGGTGCCGAAGGTGAGCGAGTAACCAATCACGCCCCAGAGCACGCCGATGATGGCGAGAGGAACGAAGGAATGCATCATGGTGCCGAGCACATTTTTTGTCCGCACGAGTCCGCCATAGAACATAGCGAGGCCGGGGATCATGAGAAGCACGAGCGCGGTGGAGACGAGCATCCACGCCGTGGTGCCAGAATCAACGCCGTCCACAGCCTGAGGAGCCGCAGACGGCGCGAGTGCCATCGTGATGAGTGCCAAGCAGAGAATTCGTTGTCGGTGCCCTGTCATTAGAAGTGCCCCTTTCCCGTTGAATTGCCCAAGCGCCAAAGTGGTCCGCCCATTGGCGGCAAGAGCGTAGTCCAAGTCGGGCAGAAACGCCACCCCCTTTTGGGGTCTTTTTTTCATGGTTTAGTCGGGTTCGGCGCAGGATTGACAACGAGATAATTCGCATATAAACTAATTGGTGCCCCGAACTGCATATGGGCTGTTGCGGACGGAATTAGTTGCCATGTAAACTAATTCCAGGGCGGTTTGGCGCGGTTTTTTGAGTGATTGCGGGCTTTTGGCCTGCTGAACCATAAGCGCTTGGACACTTGGGTGGTTAAACGGCGCGGGTGGGTCTAAAATGGGCCTTGGGGCCCGCTTGGAACCCCTCCCCCGGCGCACACACAAACACAGGAACTGGAGGCAGCCATGGCGACACCGGCAGTCAATGAAGCCAAAGACAAGGCGATGGAGCTCGCGGAAGAATCGCGCGAGAAGGAATGGAAATTTCCGAGTTTCACAGCGGAAATGTTCAAGGGCAACTTCCGCTGGGACTTGCTGCATCCGTATCCGGTGCAATCCGCCGAGGACAAGCGCATCGGCGATGAATTCATCGCGAAGCTGAAAGACGTCTGCGAGAAGCACATCAACGCCGAAGAAATCGACCGCACGGGCGAGTTCCCGATGGCGGCGCGCAAGGCGCTGGCCGACATCGGCGCGTGGGGCATGAGCATCCCGAAAGAGTACGGCGGTCTCGGCATGAGCAAGATCAACTACTGCCGCGCGCTGCACTTCCTCGGCTCGTACTGCTCGAACACGGTGACGTGGCTCTCCGCGCACCAGAGCATCGGCGCGCCGCAGCCGTTGAAGTTGTTCGGCACACCCGAGCAGAAGAAGAAGTGGCTGCCGCGCATGGCGGCGGGCGAGATTTCCGCCTTCGCGCTGACCGAGCACGAAGTCGGCTCCGACCCGGCGCGCATGAGCACGACGGCGACGCTGAGCGAAGACGGCAACCACTACTACCTGAACGGCGAGAAGCTGTGGATCACGAACGGCACGGACGCGGACATCCTTGTGGTGATGGCGAACATTCCGGGCAAGATCGTGAATGGCAAGGAACGCCTGCAGATCAGCACGTTCATCGTTGAGAAGGGCATGCCGGGTTTTGAAGTGGACTATCGCTGCCGCTTCATGGGCTTGAAAGCCATCGGCAACGGCGTGTTGAAGTTCAACAACGTGAAGGTGCCGAAGGAATACATGATCGGCAAGCCGGGCGAAGGCTTGAAGATTGCCTTGACCACGCTGAACACGGGCCGCCTGGGCATTCCGGCGTCGTCCACGGGCGGCGCGAAGAAGGCGATCCAGGAACTCGAGAAGTGGATCACGGAACGCATCCAGTGGGGCGTGCCCATCGGCAAGCACCAGACAATTGCGAAGTACTCGGCGAACATCGCGGCGGACACATTTGCGATGGAGTCGATCGTATGGCTCGCGGCGTCGTTCGCGGACAAAGGCAACGCGGACATCCGCCTCGAAGCGGCGACGGCGAAGCTGTTCTGCACGGAAACCTCGTGGCGCATTCTGGATGACTTCATGCAGGTGCGCGGCGGCCGTGGCTATGAAACGGCGGCGTCGCTGTATGGCCGCGATGAGCACGTGGTGCCGGCGGAACGCTGGCTGCGCGACTCGCGCATCGGCCGCATCTTCGAAGGCTCGACGCAGGTCATGTACCTGATCATGAGCCGCGAAGCGGTGGACACGCACTTCAGCCTCGTGATGCCGATCCTGAACCCGAAGCCGGGCCAGAAGGAAAGCAAGATGTCGCTGCTGACGAAAGCGGCGAAGTTCTACATGAAGTGGTACCCGAGCCTGTACTTCCCGAAGATATCGGACTTCAACGTGCGCTACCTGAGCGCAACGAACCAGGACCACCTGCGCTACATCGAGAAGCGCTCGCGCAAGCTGGCGCGCGTGCTGTTCCACACGATGGGCAAGTACCAGGCGAAGCTGGAATTCGAGCAGGTGTTGCTCGGCAACTTCGTGGAAATCGGCGTGGACCTGTTCGCGATGGCCGCGACGCTGGCGTTTGCGGAAGCGAAGCTGTCGGAAAACCCGGCGGACACGACGCCGCAGGAACTGGCGGACCTGTTCTGCAAAAACGCGCGTCAGCGGATTGCCAACAACTTCCGCATGGTGGGCAAGAACCACAACCACTCGTTCGACAAGGTGACGGAGTCGCTGATGAACGGCGAGTTCAAGTGGATCTACGCCGAAGACGTGTATCTAGAGACCGCGCCGGAGTTCCGCGGCACGGCAACGGGCGACGAAATCGCCGAAGCCAGCCGGCACCACATGGCGAAGTAATTCAGCACAATGTTAGCCGGGGCGGCCCAGAGCGGGCCGCCCCGGTTTCTTTTTGAGTGGTGCGCTGATCGTTTAGGATAGCGGCACGCTGGAACACTCGTAAGGATGCAGTGGCAATGACCCCCGGTGTAGTAAAAGCGGCGCGCTGGACCGAGATCGCGGTCGGCGTGTTCTTTCTCGTGTCGGCGGCGGCAAAAGCCTTCGACATGGATGCTTTTGGCGTGCAGATCTCCGCGTACAACGTCGTGAAAGACGCGGGGCTCGTGCGCGCGTCGGCGTGGTTCGCACTCGCGGTCGAAGTGATCCTTGGGACCGTGCTCGTGGCCGGCACACGGATGCGCGGGTTCGCACATCTCGCGTCGGCCGGCATGATTGCCGTCTACAGCGGACTGATTGTGTACGCGTGGCAGTTCCACGGCCTGAAGGACTGCGGCTGTCTCGGCGCCTGGATCACGATGGGTCCCGTGGAGTCACTGATCAAGAATGCGGCGCTGGTCGCGGCGATTGCGTTTGCCTGGCAGGGCACAAAGGCTTCCAGCGCCACCGCCTCTCCCCTGTTTACGCAACGGCGTCGTGCAGTAGCGGGCGTGTTCGCATTGGCAGTCGTAATCATCGCAGGCGTAAGCGGCGTGCTGGGGGGCGACAAGTCCTCTCGGCCGATGAACGGCGCCCCCACGGACGGCACGAAACCCTACGCCCAGTTTGTGTTCGAGGCCGACGGACAGTCGTTCGATCTCGGCAAGGGCGAGCACCTTGTGGCGTTTCTGAATGCGACGTGCGAGCATTGCAAGGCCTCGGTGCCGGGTCTGAACAAGTTGATGGAGATGCCGAATCTTCCGTCGATGATGGCGCTGATGATGGGCAGCGAGGACGAGCTGGCGGAGTTTCAGACGGAGACGCAGCCGTTGTTCAGCGCGCATTTGATTCCGCCGCTGTTGTTCATGGAGTTCATTGGGACGGTGCCGCCGCGACTCTCGTATATCCGCGAGGGCGTGGGCGTGCGCCATTGGGACTGGGAAGACAACGTGCCCGAGGGTGAAATCCTTGCGCACTTCAACCCTCCGCGCGAGTAAGGATGTCGTGATCTCATTTAACGAGGCGTACAAAACCGCGCTCGCCGCCGCGCTCATGCTCGGCGACGAGCGCATTCCCTTGGCCGATGTGTTGGGGCGGATTCTGGCGCAGGAAGTGCGCGCGGACACGGCGATGCCGCCCTACGACAAGGCGATGGTGGACGGATACGCCTGCCGCCGCGCGGATATGAACGGCGCCATGCGCGTGGTGGAGACGATCGCGGCGGGATACGCCCCGCAAAAATCGCTCGGCACCGGCGAGTGCGCGAAGATCATGACGGGCGCGATGTTGCCAAGCGGCGCGGACTGTGTGTTCATGGTGGAGCATAGCGTGGCCGATAACGGCTCCGTGCGATTCACGGGGCAGGACACCGTGGCGAACATTGCGCCGATCGGGCGCGATTATCACGCCGGCGAATTGTTGCTCAGCAAGGGCACACGCATTCATCCGCCGGAGTTGGCGGTGCTCGCGGCCGTAGGCTGTGTGCAGCCGAATGTATACAAACAGCCGCGGGTGGCGGTGTTGGCGACCGGCGATGAATTGATAGAGGCGGGCCGCGCGCCGGATGCGTGGCATATTCGCAACAGCAACGGTCCGCAACTTTGCGCGCAAGTGGCGCGGATGGGGATCCACGCGGACTATCTCGGCATTGCGCGCGACAATGAGGCGTCGGTCGAGGAGCACCTGAAGAACGCGAAGGATCACGATGTGCTGCTGATCTCGGGCGGCGTGTCGATGGGCGATTTCGATCTGGTGCCGAAAGGTCTGCGGGCGCGGGGATTCGAGATCAAATTCGATCGCGTGGCGATTCAGCCGGGCAAACCGACGACCTTCGCCGTGGCGGATCGGCGATACTGCTTTGGATTGCCGGGAAACCCAGTCTCCAGTTTCGTGATCTTCGAAATTCTCGTGCGGCCGTTCCTGTTTGCGTTGATGGGCCACGAGTACAAACCCATGCACATTCGCATGCCGCTCGGCGAAACGTTCACGCGAAAATCCGGCACGCGCGAATCATGGGTGCCGGTCGTCATCGGCGAGGACGGCACCGTGCGCCGCATGCCGTATCAGGGTTCGTCGCACATCAGCGCGCTCTGCGGCGCGCACGGGATCATCGCGTTCCCCGAGGGCGTGACCGAACTCGCCGCGGGTGCACCCACCCATGTGCGGCTGGTGCGCTAGGCGAGCAATTCCTTCACGACGCGGCCATGCACGTCGGTGAGCCGGTAGTCGCGGCCCTGGAACCGGTAGGTCAGGCGCGTGTGGTCAATGCCGAGGCAATTCAGGATCGTGGCCTGCAGATCGTGGATATGAATGGGTGTCTCGACGATCTTGTAGCTGAAGTCGTCGGTCTTCCCCACCACGGCGCCGCGCTTGATGCCGCCGCCCGCCATCCAGATCGAGAACGCGTGCGGATGATGATCGCGGCCGAGGAACTTTGAGCCGTCGCGCTCTTCGTTCATCGCCGTGCGGCCGAATTCGCCGCTCCATACGACCAGCGTTTCGTCCAGCAGCCCGCGCTGCTTGAGGTCCTTCACGAGCGCGGCGACGGGCTGGTCCATGGTCTTGCACTTCTGCGGCAGGTACTCGACAATGTCGTTGCCCTGGCCCGCGCCGTGGACGTCCCAGCCCCAGTCGAAAATCTGCACGAAGCGCACGCCCTTTTCAGACAAGCGCCGCGCGAGCAGGCAGTTATTCGCCAGCGAGGTCTCGCCCGGTTTCGCGCCGTACATGTCGAGCATGTTCTGCGGCTCGTCGGCGATGTTCATCACCTCGGGCACGGAAACCTGCATGCGGAACGCCATTTCGTATTGCGCGATGCGCGTGAGCGTTTCAGCGTCGCCCTCGCGCGCGTGCTGCATCTCGTTCAGATCGCGCATGGCGTCGAGCGTGCGCCGGCGCGCGTCACGATCCATGCCGTCGGGATTGCCGAGGTACAGCACCGGATCGCCGGAGGTGCGGCATTGCACGCCCTGGTGGATGCTGGGCAGGAAGCCGCTGCCCCACACACTCTTTCCGCCATCGGGCGTGTTGCCGCTGACGAGCACGATGAAGCCGGGCAGGTCCTGATTTTCGCTGCCGAGACCGTAGGTCGCCCAGGATCCCATCGAGGGACGGCCGGGCAGCGCGGAACCGGTGTACAGAAACAACTGCGCGGGCGCGTGGTTGAACTGATCGGTGAACATCGAATTCACAACGGTGACGTCGTCGACGATTTCGGAAAAGTGCGGCAGGATGCTCGAAACCCATGTGCCCGCCTGGCCGTGTTGCTTGAACTCGTGCGGCGTGCCGAGCATTTTCGGGTGGCCTTTGATGAAGGCGAAGCGCTCGTTCTTGAAGATTTCATCCGGGCACGGCTGACCGTTCAGTTTGTTCAGCACCGGTTTGTAATCGAGAAGGTCCTGCTGCGGCGGCGAGCCGGCCATGTGGAGATAGATGACGCGTTTGGCGGTCGGCGCGAAATGCGGCAGGCCCGTGAGGCCGTCTTCGGCAGAAGCGATCGGCCCGAGCAGGCTGCTCAGCGCCATCGCGCCGATGCCGGCGTTGCACCGGCCGAGGAACTGCCGTCGCGTGATGCCTTGGAAATGGTCGTAAATCGGGTTCATCGTCGTCGCCTCTACCGCCGTGTCACGAATTCGTCCAGATTCAGTATCACATTCGCCACCGTCGACCACGCCGCCGCATCGGCAGCATCCAGACCTTCGGGCAATGCGCCGATCGGCTTGGTGGCCATGGCTTCGGCCGCCGTCGCATCGGCCGCATACCGCGCGCGTTCGTCGTTGAAAAATTCGAGCAGCCGCGCCTCTTCGGCTTTCGTCGGCGGACGCGACAGCGCGGCGAGCATGCCGTATTCGAGGCGCGCCTTAGAATCCTTTGCATCGAGCTGCGCCATTTTGCGGCCGAGGCCCTGCGCGGCTTCGATGTACACCGGATCGTTCAGCATCACAAGCGCCTGCAGCGGCGTGTTCGTGCGCACACGGCGCACGAGGCAGACCTCGCGCGAGCCGGCGTCGAACGCGACCATCGACGGATACGGCGACGTGCGGCGCGTGTACGTGTATACGCCGCGGCGGTGACGATCTTCGCCCTCGCTCTGCACCCACTTGTAGCCGCTGTACACGACGTTCCACACGCCGTCGGGCTGATAGGGCATTACGGAGGGGCCGTACATCTTGGTACTGAGCAAGCCGCCGATTTCGAGCGCGCTGTCGCGCACGACTTCGGCGTCGAGTCGGAAACGCGGGCCGTGCGCAAGGAGACGATTCTCCGGGTCGCGCTCGCGCAGCGCGTCGGTCACAACGGATTCCTGCCGATAGGTGGCGGACATCACGATCGTCTTCGTGAGCTGCTTGAGGCTCCAGCCCTCGTCCATGAATTCGATCGCGAGCCAATCGAGCAGATCCGGGTGCGACGGCAACTCGCTGCGCAGACCGAAATCTTCGCTGGTCTTCACAATGCCGACGCCGAAGAGTTGCTCCCATTGCCGGTTCACGGTCACGCGCGCCGTGAGCGGATTTTCGCGAGACACGAGCCACTTCGCGAAGCCGAGGCGATCCTTGGGCAGGTCCGCGGGATACGCCGGGAAAATTTCCGGCGTGTTGGCGTCGACGGGATCGCCCGGCGAGAGGAAACTACCGCGGCGGAACTCGCGCGTGGTCCGTTGGACGGCGGCGGGCAGTTCCTGCATCACGGGCACACGCACGATGCGGGCCGCGACGGCATCGCGCTCGGTGCGGGCGGCCTTGGCGGCCTCTTCGAGCGGCTTCAATTCTTCAGTGCGCTTTGCCTTGTCTTCGGCGGAAAGCGCTGGATCTTCCAAGGCTTTCTTCGCCTGATCGACGGCGGCTTTCGTCTGGTTTACCTTCTCGTTCGCGGGGCCTTCGGCGGCGAGGTCGGCGTCGGACGCGATCACAAGCAGCGGTTTTTCGTCCTGCGTGTCGCGGTCGGCTGTCTGATTGAAGAAGGCGTTTCTGTGATTGAAATCCTTCTGCAAAATCGGGTCGTACTTGTGATCGTTACATTGCGCGCATCTGCTCCTCGTCGCCATCCACGTCGAGTAGGTCGTATTCACGCGATCGATGACGGACGACACGCGGAATTCTTCGTCGTCGGTGCCGCCTTCGTCGTTGTTCATCGTGTTGCGGTGGAAGCCGGTGGCGAGGATTTGGTCCTCGGTGGCATTCGGCAGCAGATCGCCGGCGAGCTGTTCGATCGTGAACTCGTCGAAGGGCATGTCGGCGTTCAGCGAACGGATCACCCAGTCGCGCCAGGGCCAGAGCACGCGCGGGTCGTCTTTTTCGTAGCCGCGCGTGTCGGCGAAGCGCGCGAGATCGAGCCACACGCGCGCCCAGTGTTCGCCGTAGCGCGGCGAGGCGAGCAGATCGTCGACGAGTGACTCGTAGGCGTCGGCGTGACGATTTTTCACAAAAGCCTGGACTTGTTCCGGCGTCGGCGGGATGCCGGTGAGGTCGAGGTATACGCGGCGCACGAGCGTGTGCGCGTCGGCTTCGGGAGAAGGTTTCAGCCCCTCTTTTTCAAGCCGCGCGAGCACGAAGCGATCGATGTCGTTCCGCGCCCATTTCGTGTCCTGAACGGCGGGCAACTCCGGACGCTCTGGCGCGACGTAAGCCCAGTGCTTTTCATATTTCGCGCCGGATTCGATCCAGCGGCGGAGCACGTCGATTTGCTCCGGCGTGAGCGGCGGTCCAGCGTCTGCCGGCGGCATCCGGTATCGGCCGGGGCCGGCCGACACGCGGCGAATCATCTCGCTCTCGCCGGGCTTTCCAGGAATAACCGGAATGAGTCCGTTGCGGTTCGGCTTTGTGACGTTCTCGAAGCTGTCGAAACCGGGGCGGCCTTTGCGCGCGCGGACGTCGGGGCCGTGACACTTGAAACAGTTGTTCGACAGAATGGGCAGGACGTCGGATTGGAACGAAACGTCGTCTGCGGCGTGCGCATAAACAGTGGCGCACACGAACACCATCGCCAGTAGCGCGGCTTGTTTGCCTGGGGTCATCGCAACTCTCCGGCCCGCCAGGTATTTTAGCAATACCCCGGCGGCGCGGCAATGTACAATGCGCGGCCAGGCCTGGGCCGCGCGATGAAACCGCAGACTGTACTCGTACTCGATATCGGCAAGACGAACAAGAAGGCCGCGGTGTATGACCGCGACTTTCGGGTGCTGGCGGAGGAGCGCGTGTCGCTCGGCCCAGCGGCGTGGCGCGGGCTGGAAGTCGAGCGGACGGACGAGCTGCTCGCGTGGTTCAAGGACCGGCTGCGCGTGTTTGCGCAGACTTACGAGATTTGCGCGATCTCCATTTCGGGACACGGCGCGACGCTGGCGCTGCTGAATGAACACGACGAACTGGCGATGCCGGTGCTGTCGTATACCTCACCGGTAGATGCCGCGGTGCAGGAAGAGTTCTATCAAGAATACGGCAGCCGCACGGATTTGCATCGCGCCACAGCCTCGCCGGATCTCGGCTTCGTCAACATGGCGAAAATGCTGCACTACGTGCGCACGCGATTGCCGAAGGAATGGGCGGCGAGCCGGCGAGGACTTTTCTATCCGCAATTCTTCGCGCACGCGCTGACCGGGCGTTGCGCAATCGAACCGACGTATGTCGGGAACCATTCGTATCTCTGGGACTACGCGCGCAAGGACTGGAGCGATGTCGCGCGGAAGCTGGGCGCGGACACACTGTTCGGCGGACCCATGCGCGCGCCGTGGGATGTGCTGGGGCCGTTGCGTCCAAGCTGGATCAAGGAATGCGGCGTCGGCGCGGAGTGCAAGGTCGCGGTGGGCATTCACGATTCGAATGCGAACCTTCTCCCCTACCTCGCGCGGGAAGAATCGGAATTCCTGCTAAATTCAACCGGGACGTGGTGCGTGCTGATGCGGCCGTCGAAAAAATCGACGCTGACCGACGAACAACTCGCCGCGGGCGTGTTCTTCAATCAAAGCGCGTATAGCGGCCCGGTGCTCACGGGTTTGCTGCCGGCGGGCATGGAGTACGAGACCTTCGCGAAGTTCGCGCCGTTCCCGGATGGGCAAGATGAAGAGTCTTTGGCGAAAGTTTCGGCGGATCGCGATCTGTTTGTGATTCCGGGCACATTGCCGGATGTGCCCGTGTTTCCCGGCGCGAGGCCGGGGCTGATCGTGGGCATTCGCCACTACACGCTGAATGAACTGCATGCGGGCATGGCGACGGGCGTCATTGGCACACTGCGGCAGCGTTACTTCGCGGCGCTGAATCTCGCATTGGCGCTGGCAACGAAGCGCGCCGTGGCGCACCTCGATGCACCGCGAGGGACGCGCGCGTATATCGAGGGCGGGTTCGCGTCGAACGCGATGTATTGCCACCTCGTCGCAACACTGTGCCCAAATTTCGACTGGATGCTGACGTCGATGAAGGAGGGCACCGCCTTTGGCGCAGCACTGTGCGGCTGGGCGGCGGCGGACGGCGTCGATCCGCGCGAGCTCGCCATGCGCTACTCGATCGTGACGAAAAACATCGTGGGGTACGACATCAAGCAACTGGCCGCATACGAAGCGGAATACCTGCAACGCGTGGCGCGCTAGATTTACACGGACACTTTTCGCCGCGCGACGAACCGTCGGATCAATTCATCGACGCTGACGCCGCCGAGAATCACGATGCCGATGATGGCGAATTCGAGGTGCGTGGGGATGTGCAGGATGTTGATCGCGTTATAAAGCACACGCATGACGGCGGCGCCGATGACGACGCCGAGGATCGTGCCCTCGCCGCCGCGCAGGCTGCATCCGCCGAGGACGGCCGCCGCGATCGCGTACAGCTCGTAAAACTCGCCGAGGCCGGAGGGCTGCACGGAGTTCACGTCGAGGGCGAACAGCATGCCGCCGAGTCCCGCGAGGAATGAGCAGAACACATAGGCCGCAATGACGACGCGATCGGTGCGAATGCCGCTGTAGCGCGCGGCTTCTTCGTTCGCGCCGAGCGCGAGCAGGTAGCGCCCGAACACCGTGAGCCGGAGCAACACGGCCGCGATCACGCCGATGATGAGCACGAGGATCGCGGGAATGGGAATTGAGAAACTTTCGGTAAGCGGAATCGACCCCGTGGCGAGATTGCGCAGGCCCTCAAAGTTCGAGCCGAAGCCGAGGCTTTGGTCATCGGTGATGTACCGCGCAAGGCCGCGGTAAAACAGCAGCCCGCAGAGCGTCACGACGAAGGGCTGTAGCTTGAGCTTGGTGATGAGCAGACCGTGCGCGAGGCCGATGGTGAGCGACATTGCCATGCACGCGAGGACCGCGAGCGGCACGGGCACGCCGCGCTCGGCCAGCAACCACGCGAGCACCGAGCCGGTGAGCCCCACGACCGATCCGATGCTGAGATCGATCCCGCCGCTGATAATGACGAAGGCGACGCCGATGCTGATGATGCCGTAGAGCGCGGTCCAGCGGATTGTGTTCTGCAGGTTGTACGCGCTGAGGAAGTTTTCGTTCAGCGAGGCAGTAAAGATACAGATCGCAATGAGCAGGCCCGTGATGCCGAGGATTTTCTTCATGCCGCACCGGCCCCTGCATGGACGCCGCCGGTGGCGAGGCGCATGATCGATTCCTCGTCCATTTCATCGCGCGAGAGCTCGCCCGCGATGCGGCCCTCGTGCATCACCAAGACCCGGTCCGCCACGAGCAAAATTTCCTCCAGTTCACTGGACGCGAACAACAGCGCAACCCCATCGCCCGCGAGCCGGCGCATAAGCTTGTAAATTTCGTCCTTCGCGCCGACATCGATGCCGCGGGTCGGTTCATCCAGCAGCAACACGCGCGGTTGCAACGCGAGCCATTTCCCGAGCACCACTTTTTGCTGATTGCCGCCGGAGAGGAATTTCACGACCTGCTTCGGCCCGCGCGCGCGAATGCCAAGGCTGCTGGTGAGGTCCGTGCAGCGCGTGCGTTCGGAGCGATGGTTCAGGAAGCCCTTACGGGCATCGGTGGCGGCCGCCACGAGGCTCAGGTTTTCGCGCAGAAACATATCGAGCACAACGCCGCAACGTTTGCGGTCTTCCGGCGCTAGCGCGAGGCCCGCCGCGACCGCTTCGCGGGGCGAACCGCCGCGCAGGCCACGTCCATTCACGCTGACCGCACCGCCGAGCCGGGGGCGTACGCCAAAAAATGTTTCCAGAAGCTCCGTGCGACCGGCGCCGACGATTCCGGCGACCGCGACGATCTCGCCCGCGCGCACTTGCAGATTGATGCGCTCCGCGGGATAGGCGTCGGTGGCGACGTTTTCGGCGTGCAGCGCGACATCGCCGATTGCAGCCGACGACTCGCGCGTACCCTTGGCGAGATCGCGGCCAACCATCAGGCGCACGAGCGCCTCGTGCGACACTTCGTGGCGCTGCAACTCGCCGGCATTTTTTCCGTCGCGCAGCACCGTGACGCGATCAGCCAGTGCGCGGACTTCGTTCATGTGGTGCGAGATATAGATGATGCTGACCCCGGCGGCTTTCAGTTCGCCGATCACGCGGAACAAATGCTCCGATTCGCGCGCGGAGAGGCTGGAGGTCGGCTCGTCCATGATCAAGATGCGTGCATTCGTGGAGAGCGCCTTCGCGATTTCGACCATTTGACGGTGCCCAATGGCGAGCGATCGCACGCTCGTGGAGGCCGAGATCGTCATGCCGAGGCGCTTCAGCAAGACATCGGCGTCATTGCGCAATGCGCGGCCGGAAATGAAGCCGAACTTCCGCGGCTCGCGCCCGAGAAAAATGTTCGCGGCGGCATCGAGATTCTCTGCGAGGTTCAATTCCTGGTGAATCAGCGCGATGCCGTGTGCGGTCGCGCGTTGCACGGAATCGAGGCGCACGGCGGCGCCGTCCAGCAAAATCTCGCCGGTGTCGGGCGACTGAATGCCCGCGAGCACCTTCATCAGCGTGCTCTTGCCCGCGCCGTTCTCCCCCACCACCGCGAGCAATTCGCCGCGGCGCAGCGAAAGCGACACGCTATCCAGCGCGCGCACGCCGGGGAACGATTTTGAGAGGCCACGGACCTCGAGCAGGGGCGCCGGACTGGTCACGCTTATTTGTCGCCCCGCAGCTTTTTGAGCTCGGCCCAGAACGTGTCGACGTTGTCCTTGCGCACGACGACGGACGGCACTTCGAAGAAGCCGCCAGCGGGGATCACGGATTTGTCGCCGCGCGCGAGTGCCGCAAGGATGCGCACGGAGTCGTAGCCGTAGTAATAGGGTTGCTGGCTGACGGTGCCCTGCACGTGGCCGTCCTGAATGCCCTTGAGCGTGCCGTCCTGCTCGTCGAAGCTGATGAGCTTGATCTGGCCCAGCTTATTGGCGGACTTCACCGCTTCGAGGCAGTTCGGAATGTTGTACGCGAAGAGGCCGACCATCGCATCGAGGTCGGCGAAGGCCGCGATCGCGTCTTCCGCGTTCGACTTCGCCTTGGCGTAGTCGAAGTTGTCGGTGCGCGTGCCGAGAATTTTATAGCCGTTGCCTTCGAGCGGCGCGTCGGACGCATCGAACTTCATCGTCGGACCGCTGACCTGTTCCGGCCGGCCGAGAAGTTCGTCGATGACGCCTTGGCGGCGCTGCTGCGCGTTCAACTGTTCGAGGCGGCCGACGAAAATCATGATGTCCCCCCCCTGCGGCAGCGCTTCCTTCACGAGCACGCCCGCCTGGCGCCCGGCCTTGTAGTTGTCCATGCCGACGAACGCGAGACGGCTGGAATCGGGCGCGTCGGAGTCCTGCGTGATCACGTTGGTGACCTTCGCGGCGTCGTTGATCATCTGCACCTGGTTCGCGGCGTCGATCGGGCTGATCGCGATGCCGTCGGAGCCGTTCGAAAGCAGCGTTTCGATCATGCGCTTCTGGTCCACAAGGCCCTTAGGCGGCATGAGAACTTCCACCTCGACGCCGAATTCCTTTGCGCCGGCCTTCGCGCCCGCTTCGGCGATCGTCCAGAAGGGGTCCACGCCGTTGGTGACGTAGGCCACGTGAATCGTCTTGCCACCGTCAGACGTGGCCGTTGGCTCACCGCCTTCGCCGGATTTCGGGCTGCAACCTGCCATCACAACTGCCGCCATTGCCAACATCGTGAACGCCACTTTTTTCATCTGTCCGCCCTCATGGATGATTTCGTTTTCGGATTTACGCGACCGTGTGCGCGCCGTTGACGCAGATGTTCTGGCCGGACACATACGACGACTCGTTCGATGCGAGGAAGAGGACCGTGTCGGCGACTTCCTTCGCCTTGCCCCAGCGCTTGCTCGGCAAGCCGGCGAAGTAACCGTCCTTCAATTCCTGCGGGTCCTTCTCGTGGCGCTCGACGAGAATCCAGCCGGGCGACACCATGTTCACCGTGATGCCCCACTGCGCGAGTTCGGTGGCGAGGCTGCGGTTAAAGCCGTTCTGCCCGCCCTTCGCGGCGACATACGCCGTGAAATTCGGCACGCCGCGCTGGAAGACTTCGGAGCCGATGTTGATGATGCGGCCCCAGCGCTGCTTTTTCATGTGCGGCAGCGTCGCGCGCGTGAGCAGGAATGGACTCTTGATGAAGAAATCGAGCATGGACTGGTAGAACGCCCAGTCGTAGAGCTCGATCGGTTTCTGCGGCTGGTCGGGTGTCGCATTCAGCACGAGGATGTCGATCGGGCCGAGCTGCTTCTCCGTTTCTTTCACGAGACGGTTCACGTCGGCTTCGTCGATGACATTTCCGCGAATGAGCGCACCCTGCGCACCGGTCGCCTTGAACTCGGCGAAGGTTTGTTCCGCGCGCGCCTGGTTGTTGGCGTAGTTCAGGCAAACCTTCGCGCCCGCCGCGCCGAGCTCCATCGCCATGGACTTGCCGAGACCCGTCGACGCGCCCGTGATAAGCACGACACGACCATCCAGCCGGAACGGAGACTTGCCATTTCCTTGACTCATTGTTTGTCGTTACTCCACGGAGAATTGATGAACGGTCGTTTGCTTGTAGGTTTCACCCGGCCGCACGATGCTCGTCGGGAAGTTCGGCTTGTTCGGCGAATCGGGGTACTTCTGCGCTTCGAGACAGAAGGCTGTGTTCTTCTGATACACCGTGCCGCCTTTGCCCGTGAGCGTGCCGTCCAGGAAATTACCCGTGTAGAACTGCAAGCCCGGTTCGGTGGTGAGCACTTTCATCACGCGGCCCGAGCCGGGGTCCTTCACCACGGCCGCGTCGCGCAGCGTGCCGGCGGCGCCGTCGATGGCGAAGTTATGGTCGTAACCGCCCGGCGTGCCGGGGATTTCGGCGATGCGCTCGCCGATCGCGTGCGGCTTGCGGAAGTCCACCGGCGTGCCTTCCACCGGCGCGAGTTCGCCCGTGGGAATGAAGGTATCGTCGGTCGGCGTGTATTTCTCGGCGTTAATCTGCAGCACGTGGTTCACAATCATCAGGCCGCTGTTCGCGCCGGCAAGGTTCCAGTACGCGTGGTTCGTCAGGTTAATCGGCGTCGGTTTATCGGTTGTCGCTTCGTAGTCGAACCAGATGTCGTTGTTGTTTTTCAGCGTGTAGGTCATTTTGATCTGCACGGTGCCGGGATAACCTTCGTCGCCATCGGGGCTGGTGTGCGTGAAGACCACGCCGACGCCGTCCGCGTTTTCAAACGGCGTGCCTTTCCACAGCACTTTGTCGTAGCCCACGTTGCCGCCGTGCAGGGTGTTGGGCGCGTTGTTCGTGGCGAGCGTGTACTGCTGGCCGTCGAGCGTGAATTTGCCGAGCGCGATGCGGTTCGCATAGCGGCCGACGGTCGCACCCATGTAGGGCGACGGGCCGTTGTACATGGCGACCTTGTCGAAGCCAAGCGTGACGTCGGCGAAGTTGCCGTTGCGATCCGGCGCGTCGAGGCCGATCAGTGTCGCGCCCCAATCGATCACGCGCGCTTTCATGCCGGTTTTCGAGATCAGCTCCCACATCGTCACCGATTCGCCGCTCGGAAGTTTGTCCCAACCTTCGTGCGTTACCACAGTCGCATTCCCTTCCGTTGCGTTTGTCTCCGTCGCGGCGCCGTTCGCCGCCGGCGCTTCTTCCTTCGGCGCGCACGCGGCGATCAATGCCGCGGCCAGCACCATGCCCATCGCTGTCCATGCCTTGCGCATGTTTCCGCTCCCTTGTCGCGTCGGTCTCACGCGATAACTTGTTGAATCGGTTGCGCGCCCTCGACGCCGACCAGCTTCTGATCCAGCCCGTCGAAGAAATACGTCAGGTGATTCGGGTCGAGGCCCATAAGGTACAGGATTGTGGCGTGCAGATGCTTCACATGGTACGGATCGGTGACCGCGCGGCTGCCGAGTTCGTCGGTCTCGCCGACGCTGATGCCGCCCTTCACGCCGCCGCCCGCCATCCACATGGTGAAGCCGTAGGCGTTGTGGTCGCGGCCGGTGCCTTTTTCGTATTCGGCGGTCGGCTGGCGTCCGAATTCGCCGCCCCACACGATAAGCGTGTCGTCGAGCAGGCCGCGCTGCTTCAGGTCCTTGATGAGACCCGCGATCGGCTTGTCGGTGTTGCCGGCGTGGTAGTCGTGGTTCACTTTGAGGTCAGCGTGCGCGTCCCAGTTGTCATCGTTGTGTGCGCCGCCGGAGTAGACCTGGATAAAACGGACGCCGCGCTCGACCATGCGCCGGGCGAGCAGGCATTTGCGGCCGAAGTCGTCGGTGCGTTCCTGACCAATGCCGTAGAGTTCCTTCACGTGCTCGGGTTCCGCGTCAATGTCGACCGCTTCGGGCGCGGTGGACTGCATGCGATAGGCGAGTTCATAGCTCGCGATGCGCGCCGAGAGATCGGAATTGTCCACGCGCGCAGCGAGGTGGCCTTCGTTGAAGTGGCGCAGGTGATCGAGCAGGCGGCGCTGCTCGGGGTCGGTCATTTCGCCGTAGGGTTTCAGGTTCATGATCGGCGTGCCCTGCGGGCGCAGCACGGTGGCCTGGTAGGCCGCGGACATGTAGCCGCTGCTCCAATTTTTCGCCCCGCTGATCGGGCCGCCGGTTTTGTCGAGCATCACGACATAACCCGGCAGGTCTTGGTTTTCCGTGCCGAGGCCGTAGTTCACCCACGAGCCAAGCGACGGATGGCCGCTGAGAATGCGGCCGGAGTTCATCATCAGCATCGCGGAGCCGTGGATCGGCGAGTCGGCCGTCATCGATTTCAGAAACGCGATGTCATCCACGCAGGTGGCGACGTTCGGAAAGAGATCGCTCACCCACGCGCCCGATTGGCCGTACTGCTTAAAGTTCCACTTGGGCCCGACGACGCGGCCTTCGTCTTTCTTGCCGCCGCGGCCGAAGGTTTTCACCTTGATCGTCTGGCCGTCGTATTTGAACAGCTCCGGTTTGTTGTCGAAGGTGTCGACGTGGCTCGGGCCGCCGTACATGAACAGGAAGATGCAGCTTTTCGCGCGCTGCGCGATCATCGGCGGCTTCGGCGCGAGCGGATTGGCGAGCGGCGTTACGCCGTCGGAGGCGTAGACCTGTTTCTGCAGGAAGCCTTCGCGCGAGAGCAGATCGGTGAGCGCAAGCGAGGTGAACCCGCCGCCAATGGTGCGCAGAAATTCGCGGCGCGTGCGGCCGCAGAAGGAATTGATCGGTTTACGCGCCGGTGTGTCAGACATGGTACGGCCCTCGCGTCAATCCAGGTACACGAACTCGTTCAGATTCAACAACAACAAACACAACCGCTGCAGCGACACGTCGGCGCTCAGGCCGTCTAGCCGCTGCGATTCATCAAGGAATTGTAGTCCGCCCGCGACCTCGTCGTCACGCGCCGGGCGCGACGCCACGAGTTCAAATCCACGCCGCACTTGCGCCTCGAGTCCGGCGGGCGCGTCGCGCCTGAGGCGCTCGGCCAGCAGCGCGGCCTGCTCGTGAATGAACGTGCTGTTGAGCATGCCGAGGGCCTGCGTGGGCTGCGTGGTCGCGAAGCGAACCGGGCAGCTCGCGTCGGTTTCCGCCAAGTCAAAGTCGGTGAGCATCGGCAGCAGCAGCGAACGTTTCATGTGCACATACACGCTGCGGCGCGCGGCTTCCTCGGGCGAGGAATTGCCCCAGGTGCCGGATTCGACGAGATTCTTGTTCATCGAGGAGGTGAGCACGACTTCCTCGGGGAGTTTCGGATAGATGCCCGGGCCGTGCATGGCGAGGTTCAGCGTGCCGCCGGCGGCGAGCAGCGAATCGCGCACTTCTTCGGCCGTGAGCCGGCGCATGTTGAAACGCCACAGCAGACGGTTCAGCGGATCCTTCGCGAGGGCGTCCGCGTTGCCGGTGCTGGACATCCTGTACGTGTTCGACATCACCATGAGCTTGTGCATGGCTTTGATGCGCCAGCCGCTGCGCACAAATTCCGTCGCGAGCCAGTCGAGCAATTCGGGGTGCGTCGGCTTGTCGCCGATCGTGCCGAAGTTGCTGCTCGATTCCACAATCCCGCGGCCGAAGTGGTACTGCCACAGGCGATTCACCATTACGCGCGCCGTCATCGGGTTCGACGGATTCACGATCCACTCGGCGAGCTGGCGGCGGCGGCCGGAAGTCTCATCGCTGGCATAGGGCGAGGGCTTCGCCGGGTCGGCCACCTGGAAAATTTCCGGGAAACCGGGCGTCACTTCCTTGCCGGGCGAGTGCGCGTCGCCGCGGATGAGTATGTTCGTCGGAATCGGATCGCGGCCGTTTTCGTTTACCGCCGCCGCCCATTTGCCGTCGATCTTGCGGCCGCGGACGTCTTCGCGCGCCTTGGTCAACTCATCGAGACGCTTCGCCTTCTTCTCGCCGAGGATCTCGACGCCGTTCTGCGAAATCAGCTTGCGCATGTTGTCTTCGAGGCCCGCGCCATCGCGCGAAAGATTCTCGCGGAAGTTCGCGTTGCCGGGCGCCCAGGCAAGGCGCAGACGCGGCGGGCCGTCTTTCACGAAGTATTCGAGGCGCAGCGGGACATTGCCGGCCTTGAGCGTGACGGAACCTTCGCCGCGGTGCGTGCCGAGTTCGCGGCGCGCAAACACTTCCTGGCCGTTCACAAGCAAGCGCGCGCCGCCGAGCGCTTCGACGAGGAATACATAGTCGCCGTCGTTCTGCACGTTGAGATTGGCTTCGTACACGAAGCCGATGGAATTCGGGCGCGTGGCGGGCGCGGTGGTGATGAAGTTACCGGGCAGCGGGCCTTTGTCTTCCGGCTTGAGCATGTCGAAATCGGGCAGCGTGTCCCACGAATCGCGGTAGAAGCGGAACGTGAGCCCGTTGAGATCAGAGGTGCTCATGTCCTTTCCGTCGATGAGTTCCGGTTTTTTCTTGGCGAGTTCCGCCTTGAACTCCTCGACGAGCCCCTGCATCTCGTTCGTGATGCGCCACTCTTCTTCGCGCTTTTCCTCAACCTTGGCGTCATACGCGCGCTGTTCGTCTGGCGGGAGGATGCTGCGCAGAATGCCGTTGCCGTCGGTGCGCTCCATCGGCTTAATGCCCTGGAAGAACGCGAGGAAGCGGTAGTAATCGGACTGTGGCAGCGGATCAAGCTTGTGCTCGTGGCAACGGCAGCAGCCCATCGTCAGGCCGAGGAACACGCGGCTGGTGGTGTCGACCACGTCGTCCAACCCGTCGTACCGCGCGAGCTCCGGGTCGGCGGGTTCGTCGTCCCACAGACCGAGGCGGTAGAAACCCGTGGCCGTGATCGAGTCCGCGTTGGGATGATCGAGTTCGTCGCCCGCAAGTTGCTGGATCACGAATTCGTCGTAGGGCCGATCGGAATTGAAGGAATCGATCACATAATCGCGGTAGCGCCACATGAAGGGCTTGTTCGAGTCGCGCTCGTAGCCGTTCGAGTCGGCATAGCGCACGAGATCGAGCCAGTTCCTCCCCCACTTTTCGCCATAGCGCGGCGACGCGAGAAGTTCATCGACGAGTTTTTCGTACGCAGCGGGGTCGGCGTTTTCTTCAAATGCACGCACTTGTTCCGGCGTCGGCGGCAGACCGGTGAGGTCGTAGTACAGGCGGCGGATCAGTTGTTCTTTCGACGCCGGCGCGGCGGGTTTCAGGCCAGCGGCGTCCAGCTTCGCGCGGATGAACGCGTCGATCGGGTTCTGCGTCCACGCGGCGTCGCTGACGTGCGGCGGCTGCACATTTTGCACGGGACGAAACGCCCACAGCTCCGGCGATTCGCGCGTGAGGCCGTGGAGCAGACCGCCTTCGGCTTCGTCTGGCGAACCCGGCCACGGCGCGCCGAGCTTTACCCATTCGGTAAAGGCGTCGATGTCCCACGGCTGCAGCTTGCCCGTGGGCGGCATCTGGTGCTCTTTGTCTTTCCACGAGATCATGTCGAGCAGCAGGCTTGCGGAAGGGTCTTCGAGATTCACCGCCGGACCGCGATCGCCGCCCTTGAGCAGGCTCGCGCGCGACATCAGGCGCAGGCCGCCGCGGATATCGGCTTCCTTGCCGTGGCATTTCTGGCAGGTCTCTTCGAGGATCGGGCGGATGTCTTCTTCGAACAGCGCGGCGGCTTCGGCGGAAATTTCATCCTGCGCGAAGACCGGCGCATAAACGGCGCACATCAATACAAGAAGAAATGAAAGCACGCGCACACAGAGAGGTCCCCGCTTTCGCGGGGATGACAACAGTGCAGGCGCTTGGTTCACGCCAACACTTCCTTTACAACGTGGCCGTGCACGTCGGTCAGGCGCATGTCGCGGCCTCCGAAGCGATACGTGAGCTTGGTATGATCGAAACCGAGCAGGTGCAGCATGGTGGCGTGCAGGTCGTGGATTTCGACCTTGTTCTCCACAACCTTGTACCCGAATTCGTCGGTCTGACCGTACACTACGCCGGGCTTCGTGCCGCCTCCCGCCATCCACATCGAGAAACCGAAGGGGTTGTGATCGCGGCCGTTATATCCCTGCGCGAACGGGGTGCGGCCGAACTCGCCGGTCCACACGACGAGCGTGTCTTCCAACAAGCCGCGCGACTTGAGGTCCTTCAACAGGCCCGCGATCGGCTTGTCCACCGCGCGCGAGTTGTTCGTGTGATTTTCCTTCAGACCGCCGTGCGCGTCCCAGCGATCGGAACCCTTGATCGGCGGGCAGGTGAGCTCGATGAACCGCACGCCGCGCTCAACGAGGCGCCGCGCGACGAGACACTGCATCGCATAGCTGCGCGTGTGTTCGTATTCATCGTCGAGGCCGTAAAGCTTTTTGGTGGCTTCGCTCTCGCCCTTGATGTCCATTAGCTCGGGCACGGCCGCCTGCATGCGATACGCGAGCTCGTAGTTTTCGATCGCGCTCTCGATGGCGTCGTGCTTGCCCATCTGCTCGATCGTCGACGCGTCCAGCGAATGCATCAGCGCGAATTTGTTGTCCTGCAGACGCTTGTCGGCCTCGAGCGGCTTGATGTTGGCCAGCGGCGTGTCGGTCGGCCGCATCAGCGACGCCTGGTAGGTCGCGGGCAGGAACCCGGAACCGAAATTGTCCACGCCGCCGGACGGAATGAGTCCGCCGTTCAACACGACATACCCCGGCAGATCCTTGCTCGCCGCGCCGAGACCGTATGACGTCCACGCGCCCATGCTCGGACGGCCGGATTGCCCAAGGCCGGTGTGCAGGAAATAATTTGCGGCGTTGTGTTCGGAGAAATTCGACACCATCGAGCGGATCAGGGTCAGGTCGTCGGCGCAACCGCCGACGTGCGGGAACAGATCGCTGACTGGCAGGCCAGACTGGCCGTAGTTCTTGAATTCCCACAACGCGCCGAGCGTGTTGCCGTTGTTGTCGAACTGCGTCGGCTCCATTTTCATGGCGAAGGGCTTGCCGTTGTCCTGCGTGAGGCGCGGCTTGGGGTCGAAGGAGTCCACCTGCGACACGCCGCCGTCCATGTACAGGAAGATCACGCGCTTGGCCTTCGGCGTGTAGTGCGGGCCGGCGCCTTCGGCGCTCGTGCCGGGCTGCAGATTCGGCGCGGCGTAGCCTTTTTCGCCCATCAGGCAGGCGAGCGCGAACGCGCCGAAGCCGGCGGAGGCTTGCTTGAGGATGTCGCGCCGCGTAATCGGCGTCTCGCGGAAACAATTGCAGTGGCTCATCGCTGTACTCCTGCGGTCATCCCACGAAAATAAACGACTTGGTCATAAACATCACCTGCGCGATGTCGGCCCAGATACGCGGATCGCTCAGCGCGGCCGCGTCATCGAGTCCGTACACCGCGCGCTGCTGATCGACGAACCCGCGCATGGATTGCAGCTCGGCCGGCGTGGCCGGACGCCCCCAGGCTCGCTCGCACATTGCGGATACCTTGTCGTCGAAACTGCCGGCGGCGGAGGCCTGCGCGGCGCCCCAGGCCTTTGCCTGTTCGGCGACGAAGGGATCGTTCATGAAGATCAGCGACTGCGCGGGCACATTCGACACCGTGCGCTTGCCGACGGTGCTGTCGGGCAGCGGCATGTCGAACGCGAGCAACATGTCGGACAGGAAGTTGCGCCGCACTTCGAGATAGATGCTGCGGCGGCGATCGCCGTCCATGGGGCCCGACTTGCCGGGACGACGGCCGTTTGTGTTCGACGGCGAGAGATACGCCGTCACCGAGACGCCGAACATTTTCGGATCGAGCGTGCCGGCGGCGGCGAGCATCGAGTCGCGGATGGCCTCGCTCTCGAGGCGGCGCACCGACGCGCGGTGCAGCAGGATATTGCTCGGGTCTTTTTCTTCGGCGACCTTATCGGCCGGGGCGCTCGACATGCGGTAGGTGTGCGACGTCACCAGCAACCGGACCATATCCTTCATCGAGTATTTGTCATCGCGGAACGTCGCGGCAAGGTAATCAAGCAGTTCCGGATGCGATGGCGCGGACCCGAGCACACCAAAGTTATCCGTCGAGGCGACAATGCCACGGCCAAATAAATGGTGCCAGAAACGATTCGCCATCACACGCGGAAAGAGCGGATTATTGGGCGAGGTAATCTCCGAGGCGAGTTCGACGCGTCCGCTGACGTCCGCGCCAATCGCCAACGGCTGGCCGCCGTCGATCGCTTCGAGGAAGCGGCGCTCCACACGCGCGCCGTGTTCGCCGTGATTGCCGCGAATGAAGATATAGGCCGGCTCGGGCGTGCCGTCGGTGATCGACAACGCGCGCACCGGTTCCGGAACGTCCTTCATGGCTTCCGCGAGTTGCCCGGAGAGTTCGGCGTTTTTCTTGTCGTACGCCACGAAACTGGTCAGCTCGCTTTGCCGCAACAGATCGAGCCACGTGGCGGTATCGGAATCGATACCCTGCTTTTCCCAGTGCTTGAGCGCGTCGCCGGTCCAGGTTGCGTAGGCCTTCGCGAGATCTTCGGGCGAGGAGAGCTTGTCGTCGTCGATCAGCTTGCGCGCGGCGGCGGAGACGTCGGGCGCGGGCGCGCCTTTGGAGAAACGAATCTCGTCGACGGCGATCCAGCCGGTGCCGTCGTCGACGATTTCGATGTAGGCCTCATACCCCAGCCACTTATTCAGGCCGCCGGTCATGTTGACCCACTCGTAATTGTCGGAGTCGGCGTTCTGCCATGTGCTTTCGAAGAGCAGGCCGTTCGACTCGCGGAGCATGAAGCGCCCGACGATCAGGCGCACCTGGCCGCCGCGGCCTTTCATGCGGAAGTGGATGTTCTCGTGGTTGAGCGTGAACGTGGGCGAGCGCAGCGTGCCCTGCAGTTCCGGCGCGCGCAGGCCGCTGTTCGCCGCGCCGCTCGCGACGAAGCCACCCTGTTGCCACGCGCCCGCGCCGGACGCCGCCGGCGTGAAGGCTTCGCCGCTGGGGAACCACTTCGCGAATCCAGCGTCGTCGAAGGTTTCGAACACTTCCGTGCCTTCCGGCGCCGGCTGCTGTGTGAGTGCAGTCGCCGCTTCGGCGCGCGCCGTCGCGAAGTTGTCCGCGTTTTGCAGGCGCGTCCATGCGTACAGCGGATGCTGCGGCGCATCGGCCTCACCGCTGGTCAGCAGACGCACCCAGCGGCCGAGCGTCGCGGGATCGACTTTGAATTCTTTGGCTACGAGCGCCACGGGGCGCGCGGACTCGGCCGGCGCAGGATTGTCGGAGAACAGAATCTGGTCAGCCTCGATATGGCCCCAGCCGCCCTTTTGTTTGTCGATCACGAGAATGCGCGCGGTCTTGCCGGAGAACTCGTCGACTTCCCAGGTGTACCAGCGGAGTTTTTCGTCGTTGCGGCCCGTGATCGAGCGCACGATCTCGCCGTTGATCTGCAATTGCACGCCCGTGGCGTTCTCAAACTTGCCGCCGGCCGCGAGGAAGTGGATGTACGGCTTGCGAATCGTGAACTCGGGCGAGGTCACCGAGCCGGTACCGTCGTCGTTCTTCAAATAGCTGTTCGCGAGGCTGGCGCCGATCTTGCCGTCGATCTTCTGCTGGTTGTTCAGCTCGCCCTTGGCGGGACGATCGCCGAAGGCGTCGCCTTCCACCGTCCACGTGCCGAAATTCTCGCCTTCGAAGTCCATGAACACTTCGGTTTCGGGCGCGTACTTCTTGTCGCTGTCCTTGGGCGTGCCGAACATTGCTTCGCGGGCGGCGAGGAGATACTGCTCGACGTCGTGCGAGGTCTTTTTGGCTTGCTTCTCGAGCACGCCGCCGAGCTCCTCGGCGCCTTCAGCGTGGATCTCGTCCAGATTCTTCGCCGCAGCGGCGATTTTTCCGTTCGGATCGAGATACGCCCACACCTGGCGCGAGGCGCGCGCGAATCCGCCGAGCGCGTAATAGTCCGCCGCGCTGATCGCGTCGAACTTGTGATCGTGGCAGCGCGCGCACGAAACCGTCATGCCGAGGAAGGCCTTGCTGATCACGTCGATCTGGTTGTCGATGCGATCGGCTTCGTCCTTCACGACGTCCACGGGCCCGTGCGTCGCCTGGTGCATGTACCACCAGCCGGTGGCGAGCAGGCTCTCGTTCGTGCCGTCGGTCGGGTTCGTGCGCGGATTAGAAATGAGATCGCCCGCGATGTGCTCGCGCACGAGTTGGTCGTACGGCAGATCGGAGTTCATCGCGCGAATGATGTAGTCGCGATAGCGCCACGCCTCGCGGATTGTGTAGTCGCCTTCGTGGCCGTAGCTCTCGGCGTAGCGCACGAGGTCAAGCCAGTGGCGGCCCCAGCGCTCGCCGTAGTGTTCGTTCGCGAGGAGCGAATCGACGAGTTTCTCGTAGGCCTTCGGGTCGCCGTCGTTCACGAAGGCTTCGATCTGTTCCGGCGTCGGCGGCAAGCCGATGATGTCGAAGTACAACCGGCGGATCAGCGTGCGCTTGTCGGCGTCGGGCCCGGGCGCGAGGCCTTCCTGCTCCAGCTTCGCGAGCACGAAGTTGTCGACCGGGTTCAGCGGCCAGTCGGCTTTTTGCACGGCGGGCGGCTGCGCGGCGCGCACGGGTTGCCAGGCCCAGTGTTCCGATTTGCGCTTGGCGAGATCGAACACGGCCACCGGAGACACGGCGGCCGTCGGCGCGGGCTCATCCGGCCACGGCGCGCCCATCTTCACCCACTCGATGAGCAGGTCGATTTCGTCGTCTTCGAGCATGGTCTTGGGCGGCATCTGGAGCTTGGCGTCCAGATACTCAATGGCCTTCACCAGATTGCTCTTTTCAGGGTCGCCGGGCACCACGGCCGGGCCACGTTCGCCCCCCTGCAGCACCAGCGAAATATGGTCCAGCCGGAGCTTGGACTTCTGTTCTTTGTCGCTGTGGCACTCGTAGCACTTGGCCGACAGAATCGGCCGGATGCTCTTTTCGAAAAACTCGACCTGGTCCGGCGTCGCTTTCGCCTGCGCAGATGCATCAATCCCCAATAGGAGAACGATTGCGCTAAGCGCAACGCCGAATCCGAATTTACTAGTCTTGATGGTGCCCAAAACCATTCCAGGGTCTCCGCCACAGCCGTGGGACAGTCTATCAAGTTTGAGGGGCTAGCGGAAGCGTGCCGAACTCGATTCGGGGCCGGTGCGCGGGTACACTCGTGCGGTTTGGACGTAATTACGGGAGTTTTGGCACGTGGCGGGATCGGGACAACGGCGGGGTTTAGCGGGGCTGGGCACGTGGATCATGGACCATGTGCGGATGATCGACGTGTGGCCGGCGGAGCAGACGCTGGCGAATATTTCGGGAGAGGCCTTTTCGGGCGGCGGGCTGGCGCACAACCTGGTGGTGGATGTCGCGAAGTTCGACTTGGGTATTCCGCTGGAAGCGATTGGGTTTGTGGGAAAGGACGACGATGGGCGGCGGATTCTGGATCTGTGCAAATCGCTCGGGGTCGACACGACTCACCTGAAGACGGCCGACAAAGCCCCGACCTCGTACACCGAAGTGATGACGGTGCAGTCGACGGGCAAGCGGACGTTCTTCCACTCGCGCGGTGCGAACAATCTGGTGACGTACGACAACGTGCCGTTTTCGGCGATCAAATCGCGCATTGTGCATTTTGGGTATTTGCTGCTGATGGACGGCATTGACGCGCCGGACGCGCAGTACGGCACTGTGGCGGCGAAGATATTGCACCGCTTGCAACAGGAAGGCATTAAGACTTCCGTGGATACCGTCTCGGAACTTTCCGAGCGCTTTAACAAACTCATCCCGCCCGCGCTGAAATACACGGACTACCTGATTCTCAACGAATTCGAAGCGGGGCAGACGACGGGTTATACGATCCTGAACGGCGACGTGCTGGATGCTGCGGCGCTGCGCGCGTCGGCGAAAAAGTTACTGGACATCGGGTCAAGCGAACTCGTGGTGATCCACATGGCGATCGGCGCGTATGCGCGTACGCGGGGCGGCGAGGAACATTTCCAGCCGTCGTTCCAGTTGCCGGACGGATACATCCAAGGCGGCGCGGGCGCGGGCGACGCGTTCTGCGCGAGCGTGCTGGTCGGGCTGCACGAAGGCTGGCCGATAGCGGACGGTATGCGCTTCGGCGTGGCCGCGGCGGCGCAGTGCATGAGTCACGCGACCTGCACCGAGGGCATCAAGAGTCACAAGGACACGATGAAGCTGTTCGACAAGCACCCGCTGCGGAAGAACCCGCTCTAAGTCCGAATATTGCCGTTGACGCGTGGTATTACTCGGCGTATTATGAAACTCGGTCGGACACCCGGGAGATTCCCGCCATGCGCAAGATCGCGAGCCTTACCCTCATCGCCTTGGGCGTGCTGTTGTTCGTATGGCCGATGTTCACCTTCGCCGGCGGGCGCCAAATGGCCGGATTCCCGGTGTGGTTTCTCGCGGGCGGGTTGGTTGTGATCGGCGCATACAACTTCATGGCCGATTCGCTTTCGCGCGCGGCCGGATTTGGCGTTGTATTGCTGTTCTTCAGTCTGACGGCGTTTGCGATCTCATTTAACATGTTCCCGATCAATGGCCGCTGGGGCTTCATGCCAATGGCACAAGCGTGGGACTTCGATCACTTCGGCGCCATTTTCGCCAGTATCCTCGCGGTCGCGGGAATCGCGTGTCTCTTCGTACGGGATAAGCAGTCGACATCGCCGCAAAAGGTATAGCCATGACACACACAAACGACCAACCCGTACGCCGGCTCATTGGCATCATTGGCCTGTTCTTGGGCCTCGTGTATATCTGGGCCGATTTTGCGCGCGCCGGAGATGCCGCCTATGCGAACTGGCAGCAGTGGCCGTTACTCGCGGTAATCGGCGGAATGCTTGTCACCGCCGGCGCCGTTCAATTTTACTGGCGTCCGCTCGACAAATTGTTCGCGCTGGGGTGGCTGTACCTGTTTATGAGCATCGGATATATCGCAATCGCCGCCATCGACTGGAAGCCCGGCGAATATGCGGTCCCGCCCCAACTGATCATAGGACTCCTGATGCTGGTTCCCATGGGAGGTATGTTCTTAGCCGCGCGGCATAACGCGGCCCAGCAGCCTACCGCGTAAAGCTGCCGTCGATCCCCGCGTCCACATTCAAAATATTTCCGGTGGATTTTGCGCTGAGTTCCGATGCGAAGAAGTACACGCCTTCCGCGATGTCTTCGGGAAACACGCTGCGCTTGAGCAGGCTGCGGTTGCGGTAGTGCTCTTCGAGCTGCTGTTCGCTGAGGTTGTAGGCCTCGGCGCGTTCCTTCTTCCAGTCGCCCTGCCAGATGCGCGAGCCGCGCAGCACCGCGTCCGGATTCACGACGTTTACGCGAATCTGGATCGAGGCTCCTTCGAGCGCAACGCAGCGCGCGAGATGCAGCTCGGAGGCCTTCGCGGTGCAGTACGCCGACGCGTTCTTCGAGGCGACCAGCGCGTTCTTGCTGGACACGAACACGATCGAGCCGCCGGTGCCCTGCGCCTTCATCAGGCGGAAGCCTTCGCGCGAGACGAGGAAGTAGCCCGTCGCCATGACAGCGATGTTCTTATTCCACAGGTCGATGCCGGTTTCCTCAAACGGCGCCGCCGATGCAATGCCGGCGTTCGACACGAGAATGTCCAGCCCGCCGAAGTCGAGCGTGGCCGCGCGGAACTTCGACACGATGGCCTCTTCCTTCGTGACGTCGAGGACGTGGCCGGTGACGTTGTCCTTGCCGTATTCCTTGCGCAGCTGCGCCTGCACTTCGTCGAGCGCCTTTTGATCGATATCCGCAAGAATGACGCAGGCGCCTTCCTTGAGCATGCGGCGCGCGGTCGCCTGGCCGATGCCGCCGGCGCCGCCCGTGATCAGCGCGATTTTGCCGGCGAGCGCCTTCGGCGCGGGCATGCGCTTGAGCTTGGCTTCTTCGAGCAGCCAGTACTCGATGTCGAAGGCTTCCTGCTCGGGCAGGCCGACGTATTCGCTCACGTCGGTCGCGCCGCGCATCACGTTGATCGCATTCACATAAAACTCGCCCGCGATGCGCGCGGTCGCCTTGTCCGCCGCGAAGGTGAACATACCGACGCCCGGAATGAGAATCACGACGGGATACGGGTCGCGAATCGCCGGGGAGTTCGGCTTCTTGCAGCGGTCGTAGTAGGCCTCGTAACGCTTGCGGTAGTCCTCGAACAGGCCGTCGAGTTGCTTCGCGACGTCCTCGGCCGAAGTCTTGTGCGGGTCGATGTCGATCACGAGCGGCCAAATCTTCGTGCGCAAGAAGTGATCCGGGCAGGACGTGCCCTTCGCGGCGAGTTCGATGCAACACTTCGAACCAACGAACTGCAAAACTTCCGGCGCGTCGGTGAAATGACCAAGCTTCGGGCGCTCCTTCGAGAGCTTGCCGCGCAGCAACGGCATGATGGCCTCGGCGAACGTGCGACGCTCGCCTTCGCTCAACGCGGTGATGCGCTCCCCGCCGAACGGCGCCTTGCTGGCCTTCGCCGCGAGGTAATCCTCCGCGCGCTGGATGACTTCGAGCGTGGTGTTGTAGCAGGACTTCGCGTCATCGCCCCACGTGAACAGACCGTGGCCGCCGAGGATGATGCCTTTGCGCTTCGGGTTCTCGTTGTACTTCGCCTCGATCTTCAGGCCGAGATCGAAACCGGGGCGCTGCCACGGCACCCAGCCGAGGTCATCGCCATAGACTTCCTTCATCACGCGCTCGCCGTCTTTGCAGGCCGCGATCGCGATCAGCGCGTCCGGATGCAGATGGTCGACGTGGCGGCGCGGGATAAACGCGTGCAGCGGCGTGTCGATGCTGGCCGCGCGCGGGTTGTTGTTGAAGGTGCAATGCGGCAGGTAGTCGACCATCTCGTCTTCGTGCGCGAGGCCGCGGTAGAGGCCCTTCAGGCTCTGCAGCTTGTCCATATATAAGGTGGAGAAGCCGTCGAGCCCCATGCTGCCGAGGTCGCCGCCGGAGCCCTTCACCCACATCACTTCGACGTCCTTGCGCGTAAGCGGGTCGGGCGTGGTGACTTTCACGCTCGTGTTGCCGCCGGCGAAATTCGTCAGCGCGAGGTCGGCGCCGAGAAGATTCGAGCGGTAGCGCAGCAGCGCCGGTTCGTTCATGCCCTTTGCGGCGGAATCGTCCCACCGGTTCTGAATTTTCTTGCCTGCCATGACTACAAATGACTCCTATGCTTCTAGTGACCTTGCGAAATTATCCCGACAATCACGCTGACGTACTCAGCCGGCAACGTACGATCGTTAAGTCCGCGCTTCATGCTTTCCACGTACTCCGGTTTGGGACGACCCTCGTCCTTCACCGCTGCATCGATGTACACCAACGCTTGCACCGTCTTCTCATTCACTTCGACCGCGAACATCCTTGGCCGGTAAAACGGTCCCTCTTTCTCGTCGAGCGATTGCTCGTCCGCTGGCGAAATTTGATATACCCAGCCGTACACCACTTCGCCGAGCGCGTCGATCAGGTTCGAGTACCCTCGTGTCGTGACCATCCAACGATGATCGCGCAGCTTGCCCAGACCAATCTCAACGTTGTCAGGGCACCATTCGCGCATTTGCCGGCGCGAGAGGTTCGATCCGTATGCAAAATAATATTTCACACCGCAGCGCCTTGACGACTCTAAGGCAAGATGGGCTTCCGCCCACCCTACTCATTACTTCTTCATGGTCTTTCCGGCGACCTTTTCCCAGGCGCCCGTCTTGCCGCTCTTGAGCACCGCGTCGCAGACGTACTGCGTTTCGAGCGCGTCGCGGAACGTCGGCGAGGTCGGCTTGCCCTTCGCGAGGTTGTCGAGGAAATCGGCAACCTGGTGCACGAAGCTGTGCTCGTAGCCGATTTGGAGACCCGGCACCCACCACTTGCCCATGTACGGCATGTCGCCGTCGGTGACGTGGATGGAGCGCCAGCCGCGCACGATCGAGTCGTCGCGGTGATCGAAATAGTTCAACCGGTGCAGGTCGTGCAGGTCCCACTGGATCGACGCGTGCTCGCCGTTGATCTCAAAGGTGTACAGCGCCTTGTGGCCGCGCGCGTAGCGGGTTGATTCAAAGGTCGCCAGCGAACCGTTGTTGAAGTGCGCCATGAACGCGCAGGCGTCGTCGATGCCGACCTTCTCGACCTTGCCCGTAAGGTTGTGCTTGCGCTTTTTCACGAAGGTCTCGGTCATCGCGGAGACGTCCTTGATGCCGCCGTTGAGCCAGATGGCCGTGTCGATGCAGTGCGCGAGCAGGTCGCCCGTCACGCCACTACCGGCCGCCTTCACATCGAGGCGCCACAGGCCTTCGCCGCCCTGCGGCAGGTCTTCGGCGATCGTCCAGTCCTGCAAGAACACCGCGCGATAGTGGAAGATGCGGCCGAGGCGGCCTTCGTCGATGAGTTGCTTGGCGAGCGTGACAGCGGGCACGCGGCGGTAGTTGTACCACACCGTGTTCGGCACCTTGGCCTTCTCGACCGCCTTGCACATGGCCTCGCCTTCGGGGCCGTTCATCGAGAGCGGCTTCTCGCACAGGATCATCTTGCCGGCCTTCGCGGCGGCGATGGCGATGTCGTGGTGCAGGTTGTTCGGCGCGCAGATGTCGATCGCGTCGATGTCCTTGCGCTCGACAAGCTTGCGCCAGTCCTTCTCGGTCGATTCATAGCCCCAGGTATCGGCGAAGGCCTTCGCGCGCGCTTCATCACGCGAGCAGATCGCCTTGAGCACAGGCTGGTATTCGAGGTCGAAGAAGTTATTGACCTTGCGGTACGCATTCGAGTGCGCCCGGCCCATGAAACCATAGCCAACCAGACCGATGTTCAGTTTCTTCTTTGCCATTTAGATCAACCCCTTATTCGCCCACAGATTTGCGCAGATTGACACAGATTTTTAATGTACCAAGCGCCTATGTTCCAAACTCGCTGAACCGAAATTTAATAACAACCCGCGATGAAAACCCGTTGCATGTAGATAATTGATAAGTTGCGACACATGCGTTTTATCAACGGTTGATACTGCTTTCAATTCCACTACTACGTCGCCATAACAAATAAAGTCGGCGCAATAGCCGCAATTCAATCGCGAACCCTTATAACTCACCGGAACATCCACTTCTCTTCCAAACGGAATGCTCCGGCTCGCAAATTCTATTGCCAACGCTTCTTGATATACCCGCTCTAAAAAACCGTGCCCTAACTCTCGGTGCACTTCCATTGCCGCACCGATGATTGCATACGTCTGCGGATCCTGACTTTCACTCATCTGTGAAAATCTGTGCAATCTGTGGGCAAGAGGTTCATCCGTACTTCTTGTTCAGCGCATCGATCGCGACCTTGCACTTCTCGGTCACTTTCCAGGCATCCGGCCAGAAGCAAAGGTCGATGGTCCACCAGTCGTCCGGCAGTTTGTTCTTGTTCAACTCGGGGAGGATTTCATCGAAGTTCAGATAGCCGTCGCCGAACGGTGCATGGCTGCTGGTTTCTTCGCCGTGCAACGTGCCGTCGCTGTCGATCAGGTGGATGTGGTTAATCTTGCCGCGCAGGCGTCGCGCGAGTTCGAGGCACCCACCCGCGAGCACTTCCTTCTTGCCCGGCTGGCGCGCGCCCTTGCCGGCCACCATCTCGGCGTGGCAGGTGTCGAACTCGGTGCCGAAGTTGTCGCGATCGACTTCCTCGACGAGTTCCACGATCTGCGACGGCTTATTGAACGCGAAGCCCGGCTCGAATTCCCAGGTCACGTAACAGCCCTTCTCCGCGGCGATGTCGCAGCACTTCTGCCAGGTCGTCACCACGCGCTTCATGGCGGTGTCTTCGTCCATCGAATCGAGGATCGTCGGCGGTTGAACTGCGTCCACGCGCAGGCCCTTGATGCCGAGGTCGGCGGCGAAGTCGACGGCGGCCTTAAACTTCGCGATGTACGGCGCGGAGTCTTCGGTGTCGATCAAATGCTCAGCCCACAAATTCGGCACGAAGCCACTAAAGCCGAGACCGACCGCGCCCATCTCGGAGCGCAGACGCGCGCGATCTTCCTTCGTCGGATGCGTGTCCGGGCTCGGGTGAATGCTGAAGCCGCCCAGCTCGACGCCGTCGAACTTCAGCTCCTTGAGCTTCTTCGTCACTTCGTTCCAGGGAATCGGATTGTCCGCATACGGCCCAATCGCATACGCCCACGACCCAATCGAGATTCGCTTCATGGTGACCTCCGTAACGTGACGCGCCGAACGGCGCTCAATCCCAATTACTCACCCTTCGTTTTCTTTTTCTTCCCGCCCACTTCCGGCGCCTGCGGGTTCACGCCCGGCCCGAAGTAGCGCAGCAGCACGAGCGGGCAGTCGCCGCCCATGTTATCGACCGTGTATCCCTGCTTCGCGCGCGATTCGGAGATGAACACTTCGTCTTCGGTCATCTCGTCGAAGCGGATCATGCTGGGCGACTCCAGCGGCAGCTTGTTGATGCGGCCGCGGCCCTGAATGCAGTACACGCCGGACGCGCCGTTGTCTTTAATCGTCGCGCGCACGCCGGGCTGCACGGTGAGTTCCTTCGCGGAAAACAACTGCTCGCCCGCGATCGTGCCGTAGACGATCCACTTGTCTTCGTAGCCGCCGCTCGCGTCGCGCGTGTCGCGGATCGGCTCGAGATAGTGAGAGTCTTTGAAGTTCGGATTGACGTTGGCTTCCCAGTCGAGCTGATCGACGAGGTAGTCGAGGTCCTGGTGCTTGTCCTTCGGCACGTCCTTCACGAGCAGTTCCCACGGCACATCGCGGCCTTCGACCAGCGACTGGTACATGCCGAACACGTCGCTGCCCCACTGCGGCTCGTAAGTCACCAGCGAACCGGGCGCGTGCAGGATGCACGGCGGAATGAGCCAGCCGGTGCCGGGCTTCAGGCGGTAGGCCTTCGAGAGGTCGAGGATACCGTTATCACCTTTGTTCCAGTTTTCGAGACACTTGCGCACCTGCGCCTTCGTCGTGCCGGGCTCGAGGCCCATGAAGGTGTAGGGGAAGTTGTTGCCGATGGCGTTGAGTTGCGGCGGGAAGTAGTACGACTCCGGTTTGCCTTCTTGTCCGACCAGCGCCGCCTGGTGCGCGTTCTGGTGCATGTGGTGCGGAATCGGGCCCATGTTGTCGAAGAACTTGCTGTACACGGGCCAGCGCTTGTACTTGAACCACATCGCCGGGCCGATGAGATCCCCGCCGAGTTCAGCGACGGCGTCTTTCAGCGTGAAGCGCTTCGCGTCGTGAACGACGTAACTAAGGCCTTCGTCTTCTTCGCGGTTGTCGTTGGCCGCGGGCGTGGTCGAGGCGAACCAGCGTTCGTCGATGCCGCCGCGGTGCTTGCCGTACGCGTAGTAATCCTCCGGGTGCAACTTGATGCGCTTGCCCGGTTGCAAGAACGAACGCGGCACCCACGTCGGCGCGAGCCGCAAAATACCTTCGCCCGCTTCGAGCGCGGCCTTCGCCGCCTTGCCCACCCCACTGCTTTTTACAACGTCCAACTTCCGCGTACCCACAACGATCTCCCCTGAGTTCTGGCTTCAACTACTCACTGCACGCGCGCGACGATTCGATCGCGCGATTAGGTCAACACACCCATGTGCTCGCGCTTGAACGCGACGATTTCTTTTTCGCGGCCTTCCTTCACTTTGTTCGCCCACTGCGGGTCGGACAACAGCGCGCGGCCGACGGCGACCATGTCGAATTCCTTCGCTTCCAGCCGGCGGATAAGCTGATCCAGCCCGGCCGTGGTAGCACCGTCTTTGCCGCCGAAGCTGTGCAGGAAATCGATGTCGAGCCCGACACTGCCGACGGTGATCACCGGCTTGCCGGTGATCTTTTTCGTCCAACCAGCGAGATTTAGATCGCTGCCCGTGGCCGGGAATTCCGGTGTGTTGAAGCGACGGTTGCTCGCATGGAACCAATCCACGCCGGCAGCGCTGAGCGGATTCAAAAACGCTTCGAGTTCCTGCGGCGTCTTCGCCATCTGGTGGCCGTAATCGCCCTGTTTCCACTGCGAGAAGCGAAACACGATCGGGAAATCCTTGCTCACCGCCGCGCGCACCGCCTCGATGAGCTCGACCGCGAAACGCGTGCGCTCGGCGAGCGTCTTACCGCCATACTGATCCGTGCGCTGGTTGGTGGCTTCCCAGAAGAACTGGTCGATCAAATAGCTGTGCGCGCCGTGAAGTTCCAAGCCATCGAAACCAGCCGCTTCGGCGTGCTTGGCGGAGCTCGCGAACGCCGCGATGACTTCCTTGATCTCCGCGTGCGTCATTTCATGCGCGACTTCGGTGCTACCGGCTTGCGCGTTGTTCGGGTGCGTGACCGCGCTGGGTCCCCAGCCGGGCAGGTTCGGATCGGGCTCCATCCCTTTCTTGCGGATCGAGCCGACGTGCCACAACTGCGGAATGATGAAGCCACCCGCGGCGTGCACGCCATCGACCACGCGCTTCCACGCGGCCATCTCGGCGGGCGTTTCGAAGCCGGGCACATCGGGATATCCCGTGGCCGAGGGATGGCCGGGGTTCGTGCCTTCGGTGATGATGAGCGCTGTGCCGCCTTCGGCGCGCCGGCGGTAGTATGCCGCCATTTCGACTGTGGACACCTTGCCGGGAGACATGCTGCGCGTCATCGGCGCCATCGCCAGCCGGTTCGGCAGCATCACGCGGCCAAACTTAATCGGCTCAAACAACGCCGCAACCGACACACCCGTATAATTCGTCGCCACTGCCATCGCGCACTCCTTCCGCAGCCCGAAAATCGGCCCGGCATTCTACTTTCCAGACCCCCGGCAAGTACAGGCGGAGGCGGTATCGACCTGTAGGCGCACTGCACAAACGATAGTTTTGGATATACGTGCGGTGCTAGACTCCGCCCTCACATGGACGCGCCCGCCACCGCCCGGACCCTGACGCTGGTCTTCACCGACCTCGTCAATTCAACAGCGCTCAAATCCACCCATGGCGACGAGCCGGCCGCCGAACTCATCGCGCGCCACCGCGCCAAAGTCATCGCGCTCGCGTCAGATACCAACGGACGCATCGTGGACTGGGCGGGCGACGGCTGCTTTCTGACCTTCGAGACGCCGAGCGCGGCCGTTCTATTTACGCTGCGACTTCAGCAAGCGCACGCGCAGGCCTCCGACTTGCCGCGCATACGCATTGGCATACACACCGGCGAAGTGACAGAGCGAAATTCCGCGAGCGGACCGGCGTTGCGCGTGGAAGGACTCGCGGTCGACATCGCCGCACGGCTGCAGGCGCTCGCGCAGCCGAACCAGGTGTTGATGTCGTCGTTCGTGTTCGACAACGTGCGCCAGCGCCTGCTTGGGCAGGATCTCGGCGCGGCGATCGCCTGGCGTGCCCATGGCTTGTATGAACTCAAGGGCATCGACGACGCGATTCAGGTCTGCGAAGCCGGCATCGAAGGCGTGTCTCCGCTCTCGCCGCCGATGGGCAGCGACAAGGCGCACCGCGCCGTTACGCCCGGCGACGAAGACACGCTCGGATGGCGTCCCGCCGCGGGGCTGACCATTCCCCGACGCGACAATTGGAACCTGCAGTCAATGCTCGGCGAAGGCGGCTTCGGCGAAGTGTGGCTGGCCGTTCACGCCAAGACGAAAGACAAACGGGTCTTCAAATTCTGCTTCGAACCCGAGCGTGTACGCGGGCTCAAGCGCGAGGTAGTGCTGTTTCGGCTTTTGAAGGAATCGCTCGGCAATCGCGACGACATCGCGCAGATTCTCGATTGGGACTTCGAACACGCGCCGTTCTTCATCGAATCGGAATACACCGAAGGCGGCGATCTGAAATCCTGGGCCGCGTCGAACGGCGGCCTTTCCGCGATCCCCATCGAGACGCGGCTGGAACTTGTCGCGCAGACCGCCGTGGCCATGGGCGCCGCGCATTCGGTCGGCGTGCTGCACAAGGACCTGAAACCGGGCAACATTCTCGTCTCAAACGTTGCGGGCAAGAAGGAGCCCCGCGTCAGCCTGACCGATTTCGGCATCGGGCTGATTATGGATCCCACCGCGCTCGCCGCGCGCGGAATTACGTCGGCCGGACTCACGGAAACGCTGATCAGCTCGAGCACGCCGTCCTCAGGCGCCGGCACGCGACTCTACATGGCGCCCGAACTCATCGAAGGCAAAGCAGCGACGACCCTGTCCGACGTCTACGCGCTCGGCATAGTGCTGTACCAGATGGTCGTCGGCGATTTCGGCCACGCGCTCGCGCCCGGTTGGGAACGCGACGTCGCGGATCCGCTGCTTGTGCAGGACATCGCCGCCTGTGTGGACGGCAATCCCGAGCGACGCTTGCCTGGAGCAGCCGATCTCGCCACGCGTCTGCGCTCTCTGGACAAGCGCCGCACAGAACTGGAAGCAGAAGCGCGGCTGCGGGTGGCCATGGAAAAGGCGCATCGCCGGCGTCAGCAATTCACCGCGGTCACCATTGCCGGCGCCGTGCTGACGATTGTCGTCGCGGCTTTCGCCTATCGCGAAAACCAGCGCGCGAACACACAGGCCGAGTACGCCACGAGCGAACGCCAGTTACGTGTGGAAGCAGACACCGCCCGCGACGAAGCGAATGCCGCACGCGCGGCAGAAGCCTCCCTGCGCGATCAGGCCGAGCACAACGCCTATGTCGTCGCGATCAATGCCGCCGACAAAGCGCTTACCACCGACAGCGACACCGAAACCCGCGAACGTCTCGCAAGGTTGCCAGCAGAACGCCGCGATTGGGAATGGGGGTACCTCGTCAACAAGGCATTTCCGGAAAAATTTGAGACGGTATCTGTTGCAGCACCTGTTAGCGCTCGCAGCTCCGCCGAATATTGGAGCAAGGCAACACCTCAACTCGTTGCACGGCTCAGCGGACACGACAGCAATTTTGTCGCGCTCCGTTTCCTCCCCGATGGTTCGCGCATTGCAACGCGCGGCGGATCCGATGGACTTTTATGGTGGGATGCCAAGACCTTCGCCAAAATAACGACGAGCGGTGCGGTTGACAACTTCACTTCCTTGATCCAGTTTCAGCCGGACTTCGACTCGCGGTGGATCGCACTGCAGAGCAACTTGGAAATCAAAATAATCGACGTGGCAAAAGATGAACTCGTCGCGGGGCTGCACGGGCTCGGGGAGTCTTTCCTCGGCATTCCCTATTTCAGCCGCGACGGTTCCGTCGTCGTCGCCAGGGATGCGTCGCAGCGGATCATCGCGTGGGACTGGCGGACCGATCGTATTCTTTGGAATCGGCAGTTGCCCCCGTCATACTCCGCCGGCAGCTGGATGGTTGCCGAGTGCATCGGCTTCCCGGAGAATGCCTCACAGGTATACCTCGCCACGGATCACACCGGCGTGGACGTCGTGGATATACGTTCCGGCAATACAATCCGAACTATTGCGATGGAAGTCCCCGCTGGATTCATTCCGTGTGATATCTCCACGAATGGACATCGCATTGCGTATTTTGATCCCGTTCAAAAGGCCTACTTAGTTGCAGATATTTCCAGCGGAAAGCCCTTGGGGCCGCCTTGGATCGATGGCCTTGGTTTCGAGCCTTATGGTGTCAAGCTCAGTCCCGACGGCACCGTCGCCGTGGTATCCACGAATTCAAATGTCCTTCGCGTGTTGTTTCCGGAAGATTCCGCAGCGGTGCCGGTGACCATTAACTTGCCGGATCCTCCTGATTTTGGCGGCCCGCAATTCTCGCCCGACGGCCGCATGATCGGAATCGCCACGAATCGCGGCATCGTTGCCATCTTCGCACCCGAAAAAACCGACAACACGATGCAGGAAAATCCGTTTCAGTATGTGGACGGTGTCAGCCTTCTGAATTTCCTCGATTCCGATGATCGACTTGGGGCGGCGGGGTATGACGGGATTATTCGCGTACTTGATCTCAACCACAACAAGGTTATTTCGACGCTGAAAGCACACAATGAGGGCATTACGTTGTTTTCCGTGTCGCCGGATGGATCGCGTTGGCTGACACACGGGTATGACGGCATCTTCGCGTTATGGGACGCACAGACGGGTAAGCAGTTGTATATCTCGCCGACAGGAGTGAGCGGGAATTATGCCGGCGGAACGAGAGCCCCGCTCATTCGCATCATTCTGCCTTCTCGAACCAATGCGTCGTTTACTTCCGATGGTTCCGAGTTCGTTGTGGCAGACCAGCCCACAGGCGTGATCACGGTGGATGCCAAATCACTGGTGGCACGTCAGCGCCTGACTGAAAAGGGCAATGTCTGGAACTATGGCGAGGGGTATAGCCCCGACGGAAAACTGGTCTACGCTTTTGGACAATATCCGATCGCCTATGTTTGGGACACGGACACGGGTGCGCTTCGCGTTCGTGCGGAGACACCGGCCGGAAATATCGTTTCTGTGACGTTCAGCCCGGACTCCAAACATGTCTTTGTGGCATCGGAGAGCGGCATGGTCGCAGTATATAACTGCGGTACGGGCGAGAAAGTGCATGAGTGGCGCGCCAATAAGGGAGCCACCATGACTATGCGATTCGACCCGCGCGGCAACAATCTCCTGATGGCGTCCACCGATGGTACGGCGTCGCTATGGGATGCGAACACCTATGAATTGCGCGCGAGGTTCACGGGGCACACTGCGTTCGTGACAGACGCGCGTTTTTCCCCCGACGGCAACCGCCTTTTCACCATAAGCTTCGACAGTTCCCTTCGTGTGTGGGATTTGCTCGGCAACGAGCTGGTCAGCATCGAGTACGAGAAGGAAAACATCACGATGGCCGCGTGGAGCCCCAGCGGGAACCGCATCGCGGTGGCGACGGTCGAAGGCAACATTCATATTTATGACAGCATCCCGCCGGGCGAACTCGACCAACAGCCGGGCCAGTCGCTGGGTGACGCGGTCAGCGCGTGGCGCGTGAAAAACCGCGCAACCGAATAGCCTGCGCGCGGTGCCAGCGACCCGGCGCCAAACGCGTCATCTTGACCGGCTCCACCCCCGGTGATAGGTTACGCGACCAGTGAAAACTTGTGGGCCCACCGTGCGTAGTTTCGTTTTCGCCATTGCCACATTCGCGCTTGCTTTCGTCCACACTCCGGCCGACGCGCAACAGTCCGTGCCGGACACCGACTGGCGGCACTTCGCCAACGATCACCGATCATCGAAGTATTCGCCCCTCGGCCAAATCGACGCCGAAAATTTCGAAGACCTAAAAATTGTCTGGCGCTGGGAATCGGCCGACAAGGCCCTCGAAGGCAAGTCCCCATTAGAGCCGTTTTACTTTCGCGCCACGCCCATCGTTGTCGACGGGGTTGCCTACCTCTCCACCAGCCTCTCGCAGATTGCCGCAGTCGACCTCGTCTCCGGCGAGACACTCTGGGTCCACGATCCCCGGAGCTACGAACGCGGACCCGTGGTGCACGGGATGGTCCAGCACCGCGGCGTCGAATACTGGACCGACGGCAAGGAGGAGCGAATCCTCATTTCCACCGGCGGCCGCCAACTCGTTTCGGTCGATGCGAAAACCGGCATTCCCGATCCGAATTTTAACGACGGACAGCCCATCGACCTTCTTCAGGACCTCGGCCGGCCGGTGAGGCCGGGCTCCATCGGCGACAACAAGCCGCCCATCGTCGTCGGCGATACGGTCATCGTGGGATCGATCATCATGGACTACCCCATGATAAAAGAGGCGCCCCCCGGCCATATCCGCGCTTACGACGTGCGTACCGGCGCGTTCAAGTGGCGTTTCAACAGCATCCCGCAGAAGGGCGAGTTCGGCTACGACACGTGGGAGAACGGTTCCGCTGAATACACCGGCAACACCAACGCCTGGCCGCCGATGACGGCAGATGACGAACTGGGCTATGTCTACCTTCCGTTCGGTTCCGCCACCAGCGACTACTACGGCGGCCACCGCCCGGGCGACGGCCTCTTCAGCGACAGCCTCGTGTGTCTCAACGCGAAAACCGGCGAGCGCGTGTGGCATTTCCAGGCCGTGCACCACGACATCTGGGACTACGATTTCCCCTGCGCCCCGAATCTCATCGACATTACGGTCGATGGCAAAACGATCAAGGCGGTCGCGCAGGCCTCCAAACAAGGCTTCCTCTATGTCTTCGATCGCGTCACCGGAAAACCCGTGTGGCCGATCGAGGAACGCAAGGTCAACTGGCACAGCACGGTGCCGGGCGAACAGCTCTCGCACACGCAACCCTTCCCCACCAATCCACCGCCTTTCGAACGGCAGGGTATTTCCGAGAGCGACCTGTGCGATTTCACGCCAGAGATTCATGAGGAAGCCAAAAAAATCGCGAGCGACTATGTCCTCGGCCCAATGTTCTCGCCGAATATCATCATGGGTGAGAACGGCAAGAAAGGGCTCATTCAGCTCCCCGGCCCAGGCGGCGGTGCCAACGTCAGCGGCGCCTCCGTGGACCCCGAAACCGGCTGGCTCTACCTCCAATCGCAAACCGCACCGATGAGTTCGGCCCTGCTTCAACCCGACCCAAACCGCTCGAATTTGCGCTACATATTCGCGTTGTATGACGTAGATCTCCCATCCGGTCCGCACGGGTTGCCGTTGGTGAAACCGCCGTATCGCCGCATGACGGCATACAACCTGAACACGGGCGAGATCGCCTGGCAGATCCCCTTTGGCGACGGACCGCGAAACAACCCGGCGATCAAGCATTTAGAGCTCGGTCCACTGGGGACGCTGGCCGTCGATCGCCGCATCGCCGAAGGCGGGATCTTACTCACAAAAAAACTGCTGATTACGATCAACGCCGACGTAGATGACACCTAGACGGCGAGTGTCGCCCAGGGCTCCTTCCTGCAAGCCTTCGACAAGAAAACGGGCCGGCTCATCGCCAGCATCAAAGTCGACAGGCACCTCCACGGCTCGCCCATGACTGCCTCACGCAATGGCAAGCAGTACATCCTCGTCACCGGCGGCGGTGCAGAGGAACCGGCCGAATTGCTGGCCTTCGCCCTGCCGGACACACCATAGCGAGCGGAAAAGAAAAGCGGAATGTTCCCACTGTCTTGACCGGCCCCACCCTCGGTGATAGGTTACGAGAATAGTTCTAAACCGAGGGCTGACCATGCAACGACGATTCCTGTGGGCCGTAGTGTGTGCCGTTGTCACGCTTTCCCTGTCTGCGAGCGCGCAGTACGGCGCGAAGGACGGAAACTGGACGAGTTACTCCGGCGATCAGGGCTCCTCGCGCTACGCGCCGCTCGATCAGATCAACGCCGACAACTTTAAGAACCTGAAAGTCGCCTGGCGCTGGGCCACGGTCGACAAGGATGTCGAGAGCAAGTCGCAGTTCCGCCCCTACCACCTGCGCGCGACGCCGCTCGTTGTCGACGGCATCGCATACATGGCGACGGGCATGTCGCAGATCGCCGCGATCGATGTCGCCTCCGGCGAGACGCTGTGGGTACACGATCCAGAATCGTACAAGCGCGGGCCGGTGACGCATGGCATGTTCCAGCACCGTGGCGTCGAATACTGGACCGACGGAAAAATTGAGCGCGTGTTCATTTCCACCGGCGGACGCCAGTTGGTGTCCGTCGATGCCAAGACCGGCCAGCCCGATCCGCACTTCGCGGATGGCGGCTGGGTGGACTTGCTGAAGGACCTCGGGCGCGAAGTGAACGGCCGCAACATCGGCGACAACAAGCCCCCGGTGGTCGTGGGCGACACGGTCATCGTCGGCTCGATCATCATGGACTTCCCGACGATGAAGGAAAACCCGCCGGGCTTCATCCGCGGGTATGACGCGTATTCCGGTGCGCAGAAGTGGATCTTCCACACGATCCCGCAAGCGGGCGAGTTCGGCAACGACACGTGGGAAGACGATTCGTGGACCTACACGGGCAACACGAACGTGTGGTCGCTGATGAGCGCGGACGATGAACTCGGTTACGTGTATCTGCCGGTCGGCACGCCGACGAGCGACTATTACGGCGGACACCGGCACGGCGCGAACCTGTTCGCGGAGACGCTGCTCTGCCTGAATGCGAAAACCGGCGAGCGCGTGTGGCATTTCCAGGCCGTGCACCACGGCATCTGGGACTACGACTTCCCCTGCGCGCCGAACCTGATCGACATCACCGTGAACGGCAAGAAGATCAAGGCCGTGGCGCAGGTGTCGAAGCAGGGCTTCGTGTATGTGTTCGATCGCGCGACCGGCGAGCCGGTGTGGCCGATCGAAGAACGCCCGGTGAATACGAACACCACCGTGCCGGGCGAGAAGATGTACCCCACGCAACCGTTCCCGACGAAGCCGGCGCCGTTCGAGCGCCAAGGCGTCACCGAAGACGACCTAATCGACTTCACGCCGGAGCTGCGCGCGGAAGCGAAGAAGATTGTTGCCGATTATGTCCTCGGGCCGATCTTCTCGCCGAATATCGTCGCGGGCGCGGACGGCAAGAAGGGCCTGCTGCAATTGCCCGGCGCGGGCGGCGGCGCGAACTGGCCCGGCGCATCCATCGATCCCGAGACCGGCTGGCTCTATGTGCAGTCGCAGACCTTCGCGTCGAACATGAGCCTGATGCAGCCGGACCAGAATCGCTCAAACCTGAAGTACATGATCGCGATGGGCGAAATGAGCGAGCCGAGCGGACCGCAGGGCCTGCCGCTGCTCAAGCCGCCGTACAAGCGCATCACGGCGTATGACCTGAACAAGGGCGAGATCGCGTGGCAGGTGCCGTTTGGCGACGGCCCGCGCAACCACCCGGCGATCAAGCACCTGAACCTCGGGCCGCTCGGCAGCTACTTCCCCGGCGAAGTCATCGCCGAGGGTGGCCTGCTGATCACCAAGACGCTCGTGATCACGCACACGGCAAACGTCGACGAGACCGACCCGGAACGCTCGGCCAAGGGCTCGCTGTTGCAGGCCTACGACAAGAACACCGGCAAGCTGATCGCCAGCATTCCGGTCGATCGCCATCTACACGGCTCGCCCATGACCTGCAGCCACGACGGCAAACAGTACATCCTGATCGCGGGCGGCGGACAAAGCGAACCGGGAGAGTTGCTGGCGTTCGCGTTGCCGTAAGGCAAGGACAAAAAGGACCTAAAGGACCTAAAGGACGCAAAGGATCGGATGCCCGACGGGTTCATTCCGCCCCACGGCGGATACCAAGACCTTCTTTCATATAGGAAGGCGGAAATCGTCTATGACGCCACGGTCTATTTCTGTCACCGTTTCCTGGAAAAGCGCGACCGGACCTGCGATCAAATGATCCAGGCCGCGCGTTCCGGGAAACAAAATATTGTGGAAGCAAGTTCCGCTTCTGGCACTTCTAAGGAGATGGAGATCAAGCTGACAAACGTTGCGCGCGCAAGTCTCGAAGAGTTAATTACTGACTATCGAGACTTTTCGCGAGGACGTGGCATCGAAGAGTGGCCTAAAGACCACGCTTACGTGCGTCGGTTGCGCACGCTCAACAAAGACCGCAATGGAAATTACGAGACCTTAGAAAAGGAATCGAACACACTGATCCCGCGATCTGCGTCAATGTGATCGTTGGGCTGATCAAAGTGACAACTTATCTACTGGATCAACAGATTCGCTCGCTAGAAAAATCGTTCCTACAAGATGGCGGGCTAAGAGAAGCGATGACCCGTGCCCGTCTAACAGCGCGGAATCGCAGTAACCAAAAAGACTAGGACACATCGGTCCTAATCCTTTTTGTCCTTTTTGTCCTTTGGGTCCTTTGGGTCCTTTTCGTCCTTTCAGACTTTCCCCGGCACATCCCAAATCGTCGCCGCGATATACCGTTCCGGCCCGGTCTCGGCGTCGGTGAAATAATAAAGAATCACCACTTTTCCGTCCGCGCGCTGCACGATGCGCGGGTAGCCGATGTCCGTCGCCTGGCCGTCGTTGCGCAGCACGTAAATCGGGCCCCAGGTTTTGCCTTCGTCGCTGCTGAGGCGCGCGTACATGCTGAACGGCTTCGCGCGGAAGCCGTAGGTAATGCACAGGCGGCCGTCGCGCAGGCGAACCAGCGCGGGCGGATTCCCCACGCCGCAATCGTCCGCCGGATTCGGCATATCCTTCCAGGTCTTGCCGTCGTCGTCGGAGCGGTACGCGGAAATCCAGCGCTTCGTATCGCCCTCGTGCACGCGCGCGGTGACGTAGTACGAATCCTCATCCAGCTTCACCGAGGCCGGCATGATGACGAAACCATCCGGCATCTCGGGTCCGATCCGGGAAATAAGTTTCCAACTTTTGCCGCCGTCCAGCGTGCGCACGCAAATCAGGCGACCCTCCTCCCCGTCTTTCTTGGCGGCAGTGAGGAACAGCGTGCAGCGGTTCGGGCCTTCGACGATGTAGTCCGTGCGCGCGGCGGTACCTTTAAAGCCGAAATTCGGCAGGCGGAACGGCCCCTCCCAGTCCTTGCCACGATCGGTGGAGTACCAGAAGCGCGACTCGCCCGCGTCGATGTTGTTCGTGCGCACGGTCATCACGAAATTCGGATCCGTGAACGGCACGCCGCCCGGGCAGTCGCGCAGCTCCGGAATTTTCACGTCCGTGCGCACAATGCCGTGCAGAAAACCGCCATCGCCGATGAGCAGATCGCCCTGCTTGCCGGGATCGCTGATCGTCCACGTCACGCCGCCGTCCATGCTGCGCGCGAGGTAGTGGTTCTCCGGCTGCTCGCGATCGATGTGGTGGCGATCGTTGAGATTCTTGTACACGCCATCGGTGAACCCGACCAGAATCTCGTCGCCCCAGTTCCACGCGCCGTGGTTCGCCGGCCATCCGCCGAAGCGGCCTTTCTCGTAGTAGACCTTCACGTGTTCCACGTTCTCAGCCGGAACCGAAACCAGATCCGCGCCGAAGGCCGCGCCGCTCACCAACACCGCTGCCACTGCACACAACATTCCGAAAGGCCCTTTCGTAGTCACGCCAAAATATCCTTCACCACATGCCCGTGCACGTCCGTGAGCCGGAAGTCGCGGCCCTGGAAGCGATACGTCAATTTTTCGTGGTCGATACCGAACAGGTGCAGCATGGTCGCGTGCAGATCGTGCACGTGCACGACGTTCTCCACGCTCGCGTAGCCCAGTTCGTCCGTGGCGCCGTAGGTGATGCCCGGCTTGATACCGCCGCCCGCCATCCAAATCGAGAACGCATTGATGTGGTGATCGCGGCCGTCGCCCTGCGCCATCGGCGTGCGGCCGAATTCGCCGCCCCACACGATCAGCGTGTCGTCGAGCATGCCGCGCTGCTTGAGATCGATGATCAGCGCCGCGGACGCCTGATCCACCAGCTTCGCCGTGATCGGCATCGCGCCCTTGATGCCGCCGTGGTGGTCCCACCCGCGGTGATACAACTGGATGAAGCGCACCCCCCGCTCCGCGAGCCGCCGCGCGAGCAGGCAGTTCGCTGCGAAGGTGCCGTCGCCCCCCTTCGTGCCGTAGAGATCGAAAATATGCTGCGGCTCGTCGGACATATCCATCAGGCCCGGCACGCTCGACTGCATGCGGAAGGCCATTTCATATTGGCTGACGCGCGCGGCGATCTCGGGCTCGTCGACGACGTCGTTGCGCAGTTCGGACAGCGTCTTCACCGCGTCGACGACGTCGCGCTGGCGCGCTTCGGTCACGCCGCGCGGGCGGTTGATGTACAGCACGGGGTCGCCCTGCGAGCGGAACTCGACACCCTGGAACCGGCTCGGCAGGAAACCGCTGTGCCATTGCCGCTGCGCGATCGGCTGGTTCTGTCCGCCACCCACCGACGTGAGCACGACAAATCCGGGCAGGTCCTCCGCCTCGCTGCCGAGGCCATACGTCCACCACGAGCCCATGCTCGGCCGGCCGGAGATCGAGCTGCCGGTGTTGATGAAGGTGTACGCCGGGTCGTGGTTGATCTGCTCGGTCTTCATCGAGCGCACGATGCAGATATCGTCCGCGATGCCCGCGATCTTCGGAAAAAATTCGCTGATTTCCTGGCCGTTCTTGCCGTACTTCGCAAACGTCGCCTGCGGGCCAAAACAGTTGAGGTCCTGATCCTGCAACTGCGCGAGTTCCTGGCCCTTCGTGAACGATTCGGGCATGGGCTGGCCGTGCAGTTTCGCCAATTCAGGTTTGTAATCGAAACTTTCGAGGTGCGACGGGCCGCCGGCCATGAAAAGATAAATCACGCGCTTCGCTTTCGGCGCGAAGTGCAGCGGGTTCACCGCACCGTGCCACGGCGCTTCCGCAGCGACATCGGCGCCAAACGCACGCGGCGCTAGCAACGAAGCCAACGCCATGCCACCGATGCCGCGCGAGGCGCGTCCCAAAAATTGCCGCCGCGTTTGATCGCGTGTGTAGTCGTCGAAAAACATCGTTCGTCTCCTCAAAACCGCGTCACGAATTCGGGCAAGTTCATCAACGTGCGCGCGACCGAGGTCCACGCGGCGAGTTCGATCGGGTCGACACCTTCCGGCGCGGGATGCTGGCCGATCGCGATCAGGGCCTTGGCTTCGTCTTCCGAAAGCTGCGCCTTGTGCTCGGCATACAACTGCGCGAGCACCGTGCGCTCCTTCTTGCTCGCCTCGCGCGACAGCGCCTCGTGCACGGCCCAATCAACCTGCTTCTTCGGTTTCGCACCGCCCTCGGTCACAATGCGCTCGGCAAACGCGCGCGCGGCCTCCACGTAGCTCGGATCATTCAGCAGCACGAGCGCCTGGATAGGCGTATTCGACGCCGGCCGCGACGCCGTGCACTCCTCGCGCGTCGGCGCGTCGAAGGCCAGCATCGCGGGATGCAGAAACGAGCGCTTCCAGTAGGTATACAGGCCGCGACGGTACTGGTCCTCGCCTTCCGACGGCTTGTATTCGAGCGACTCGCCGAAGGTGTTGGCGTTGCGCCAGTAACCGTCCGGTTGATACGGCTTCACCGTCGGCCCACCGATTTTTTCGGACAGCAGCCCGCTCACGGAGAGCGCCGTATCGCGCACCATCTCCGCTTCGAGCCGCACGCGCGCCTGCCGCGCATAGAGCGTGTTGCCGGGATCGTGTTCGCGCAGCGATTCGCTGGCGTACGAGGTTTGCTTGTACGTCTCCGACTCCACCATCAGCCGGATCATGTGCTTCACGTCCCACCCGCTGTCGCGGAATTCGACCGCTAGCCAGTCGAGCAGTTCCGGATGCGTCGGCGCTTCGCCCTGCGCACCGAGGTCCTCGAGCACGCGCGAGAGGCCGCGGCCGAAGTACAGCTTCCACAGGCGATTCACAAACACGCGCGCGGTCAGCGGGTTGTCCGGCGACACCATCCACTCGGCGAGATCGAGGCGCGTGGGTTGCCCGCCGGCGGCCTGCAGCGCGGGCAACACTTCCGGCACGGCGGCGGACACCACCTCGCCCGATTCGTCCATCCAGTTTCCACGCGCGAGAATGCGCACGGTCCGCGGCGCAGTCCGCGCCTGCGTCGCCATAGTCGAATTCATCACGCCTTCAAGATCAAGCACGCCTGCCTGCGCGGTGTACATCTCTTGGCGCGTCGCTTCGAGTTCTGGCGCGGTCGCGCGATAGAAGGCTTGCGCACGTTGCAGCGCTTCGCCCTGCAACTTTCCGCCATGCGCGAGAGCATTCGCGGCGTCCAGCGGAACGCCAACCCGGTCTTCGTCGAACCCAGGCTCTTTCGCATCGGTTACAGAAAGCCGCAGGCGGCCAATCGTCACCCGGCGGTTCAGGCCGCGCATTTCCACAATCACGCGCAACGTATCGCCGGCGCGCGCGGGCTCGTCCAGCGTGAACACCACAGACACGCGATCGTCGATCGGCTTGCGCGGGCGCACGCTCCAGCGCGTATACAGGTGGCCGTCAATCAACCCGTTCGCGCCCTTGCCGCCTTGTGAAAAGTTCTCGACGACGCCCGCGATTTTTAGCGGCTCCCAACTGCCGTCACGTTTCTGGCGCTCAACGATAAATTCACTCGTCTCCAGACCGCCTTTGTCCGCGCGACTAAACCCGCCATTCAGACTCGGATCGCCCATGACCTCCATGCGCAGCGCGGTCACCGGCGCGACGAGCTTCGGCAACGTCGCCGTATATTTGTCGCTGCTCGGGTTCTCGCCCGTCGCGAGAATGCTGTAGTCGTCGAGCGGCAGCATCGTCGCGCCGCCTTCGGACACAACCTCGTCCGCGCGCACCGGCCGCCACATCGGCATCCCGCCCGAGCGCAGGTCATTTACCCATGCGTCGAAACCCGCACTGATATCGGTCGACGCAATCGCGGCTTGCTTCTCCGTGATTGTTTTGTGGAATCCATCGAGTTGTATTTGCTCTTCGGAATTCGGCAGAAAGTAGATCGGGTCCCAGCGCTCGCCGGTGGTGTACACGCCGAACTCGTCGACATCCGCGAAGAACGCGGCGAAGCTGTAGAAGTCCTTGGCGGAAATCGGATCGAACTTGTGGTCGTGGCATTCCGCACAGCCAAGCGTGAGGCCAAGCCACACCGAACCGACATTGCGCACGCGATCGGCGGCGTACTTCGCCACATACTCCGCCGGCTGCGCGCCCCCCTCCGCCGTGAGCTGGTTCATGCGGTTGTACGACGAGCCAATAATCTGCGCACGCGTCGCGCCGGGCAGCAGGTCACCCGCGATCTGCTCGCGCGTGAATTCGTCGTAGGGCATGTCCGAATTGAACGCATCGATCACCCAATCGCGGAATGCCCACACCTTGCGCGTCTCGTCGGAGTGATACCCGTTCGTGTCGGCATAGCGCACAAGGTCGAGCCAGTGCACCGCCATGCGTTCGCCGTAGCGCGGCGAGCCGAGCAGGTCCTCCACCAGCGCCGTATAGGCCTTGTCGCTCGAATTTTTGTGGAACGTGTCCACCATCGCGCGCGTTGGCGGCAGGCCCACGATGTCGAAGCTGATCCGGCGCACGAGATCTTCCGGCGCAGCTCGGCGCGAGAGCGTCAGCCCATCCTGCGCGAGCCGCGCAGCGATGAATCGGTCGATGGGATTTTCATACCCCGCCACCTTCGGCGGCTCGACTTTCTTCGGCGGAATCAGGCTCCAGTGCGGTTCATACTTCGCGCCCTGCGCGATCCACGCCGCGATCAGCAGGCGTTGCTCTTCCGTCGGCTGACGGTTCTGGTCCGCCGGCGGCATGCGCTTGTCCGCGCCGGGGTGAAATAGCCGCCGCGCGACCTCACTCGCATCGAGCTGCCCCGGCACGATCGCCGTCGTTCCGTCCGCGCGCGCCGCCGTGGCGACCTCCTCGCGATCCAGCCGCAAGTCCGCCTTGCGCGCACCCTTGTCGGGGCCGTGGCAGGGAAAGCAAAAATTCGACAACAACGGACGGATGTCTTTGTTGTAAGCCACTGCTACGTCTATACACAATTCATCTATCGGCGGCATTACAACAGGCGTGGTGTCTTTCTTCGATACGGCCTTCAACAACTCGGGCGACCAGCCGTCGAAACCGGCACCCTGCTCGATCCACGCCTTGATGATCGCGATCTCGCCTTCGCTCAGCGGCTCGCCCTTGTTCGGCATGCGATCCGGGTCGCTGTGTTCCTTGGTGATCAGTTCAAACAGCGTACTGTCGCCCGGCTTGCCCGCGACCACGATCGCGCCGTACTCGCCTCCGGCCTGAATGGCCTCTGGGGAATCGAGCCGCAGCTTCCCCTCCTGCTTGTCCGCGTTGTGGCACTCCACACACCGCGCCGCCAGAATCGGCCACACATCCCCGCCAAAACTCACCGGTGCCTGCGCCGCGCATATACCCGGCACCACCATCGCGAGCCCAAAAACGATCTGTTTTAGCATCCGTTGCTCCCGCCCATGCGCCTTCGCCTGACTACTATACTCAGGCCTCGAACGCTTCGCTTCAATTCCATCGCGCATTCATAATCTGCGAAATTCCATAAATCGCCCTTGTTTCGCGCTTAATGTGGAAGCGGCGTCCCGCCGCTTGGGCCTCACCTCAACAGCCACCTTGTCTCGCACCCGCACTCCTGTAGCAACAAGCCGCACATATATATAGGTGCCGCCTCGGAGGTGCATCCGCACACGGGCCTGTGCGAGGCTAGGCACCGGAGGTACCCACCCCATGCGCCCACTCGTCCTCGCGTTCGCGCTCTTCACCGCCGTATCCGTCTGCGCCCAGGAGCAACCCGCCATGCGAACCATCCAGTCGAACGGCATCAATCTGCGGATTGCGGAGATGGGCAAAGGCCCGCTCGTGATTCTCGTGCACGGTTGGCCGGAGTCGTGGTACTCATGGCGGCACCAGATTCCCGCGATCGCGAACGCGGGGTACCACGTCGTCGCGCCGGACATGCGCGGCTACGGCAAGTCCGACAAGCCGGAAGCCGTCGAGGATTACGACATTCATCACCTCACGGCGGACGTCGTCGGCATCATCGACGCGATGGGCGAAAAAACCGCGACGGTGATCGGGCACGACTGGGGCGCGCTCGTGGCGTGGAACTGCGTGCTGCTGCATCCGGAGCGCTTCAATGCCGTCGTGACCATGAGCGTGCCCTACAGCGGACGCGGACAGGAATCGCTGATCGATACATTGAAGCGTGCGTACACCGACAACTTCTTCTACATCCTCTACTTCCAGGAACCGGGTGTGGCGGAGAAGGAATTCGACGCGGACCCGCGCGGGATTCTGAGCCGGCTGTACACCGCGCCGGACACGCCGCGCGACAAGCCGACCGTGACCGATCCGAAGCGCGCGGCGGGTGGCTGGATTCCGCGGCTGGGCAAGCCGACGGCGCTCCCCCACTACTTGACGCAGGCGGATCTCGACTACTACGTGAACGAATTCACCGAAGCCGGGTTCCACGGCGGCATCAACTATTACCGCAACTTTCACCGCAACTGGGAAACGACACCGCAGCTCACCGGCGCGAAAATCGCCCAGCCGGCAATGTTCATCGCGGGCGAGAAAGACACCGTCATCCGTGGCGCGACGGCGGAGCAGCTCACAACCTCGATGTCCGGCGTATGCACTGATTTCCGCGGCGTAAAACTGTTCCCCGGCGCGGGGCACTGGGTGCAGCAGGAGCGGCCGGAGGAAACAAACGCGGCTGTAATCGAGTTCTTGAAGAGTCTGAAGTAACGTCTACGCGGTTCGGTCCTTCAGCGCGGCACGGTTGACGCAATTCGTCATGTCGCCGCGCGTGATGAACTCGATCAGATTCACCGCGGCGAGCTCGGCCATCGCGGCCCGTGTTTCTTCGGTCGCGCTGCCGACGTGCGGCAACAGCAGCGCGTTCGGTGCTTCAAGCAAGCGCGGATGGATCTTCGGTTCCTGCTCGAACACATCAATGCCCGCACCCGCGATGGTGCCCGCGTGCAGCGCCTCGGCCAGCGCCGCCTCATCCACGATCGGTCCGCGCGCGGTGTTCACGAGGATCGCGGACTTCTTCATCTGCTTGAAGTCGTTGGTGCTGAACGCGTGCCGCGTTTCCGGCGTCATCGGACAATGAATGCTGACGATGTCGGACTCGGCGAGCAGTGTCGGTTTGTCTACGTAGCGCAAGCCAAGCGCCTGTTCCTCGGCTTCCGGAAGGCGCGTGCGGTTGTGGTACAGCACCTTCATGCCAAAGCCCGGCGCGCGCCTGGCCGTCGCGAGCCCGATGCGGCCGAGGCCGAATATGCCGAGCGTCTTGCCGTACGCGTCGCGCCCGAGCAGCAAGCGTGGACTCCAACTCGTCCATTTGCCCGCGCGCAGGAAGGCTTCCGCATCGAGCACGCGGCGCTGCACGCCCAGGATCAGCGTCCACGCGAGATCAGCCGTCGTCTCGGTCAACACATCAGGCGTGTTGAAGACCGCGATGCCGCGCTTGGTCGCCTCGGCGACGTCGATGTTGTCGTAACCGACGGCGAAGTTGGACACGCACGTGAGTTGCGCGCCTGCCGCATCAAAGGTCTCGGCATTCCAGCGTTCGGTCAGCATGGTCAGCACGGCGTCGGCGCCGGCGACGCGCGCGAGCAGTTCTTCCCGCGGGATCACGCGGTCCTCGGCGTACACCTCGACGCTGTGCGGCCCGAAGGCGTAGCCCAGCATCCGGTGCGCCTTGCCCAACAACTCCCGCGTGACGTATATCTGCGTCATTGCTCACTCCCGCGCATCCACTTGCCCAAGCGCCACAGATTAGGCAGGATGGAGCCGCGGATCAACGTCGCAGTGCAACAGACTGCGTATGTATAAGGAGAACTCTCGTGAACGTGCGTGCTTCGCTCATACGGTTTACCGGCGCCGCCCTGGTCGCCGTGGCTTTCGTATTCCCGGCGCAGGCGGCGAACTGGGACCACGTGCACATTCTCGCGCCCGACGCCGCGGCGGCCGCGCAGTGGTATGCCAAGTACTTCGGCGGCAAGGCGATTAAGTCGGGACCGTTTGAGGCGGTCGTATTTGGCGACATCCTTGTGAAATTCCGCACGAGCACGCCGGAAACCAAGGGCAGCGCGGGTTCTTCCATCGATCACATCGGATTCTCCGTGGAAAATATCGCGGAGAAGATGGACGAACTCACCGCCGCCGGCGTAAAAATCACGGGCGAGGTCAAGAATGTGCCCGCCGGCAATTTCAGCTATTTCTTCGTCGAAGATCCGTGGGGCACGCGCATTGAAGTGCTCGACGATAAGGAGACGCTCGGCTTTCACCACGTGCACCTGCGTTCGCCCGATCCGGCCGCGACGGTGAAATGGTATGCGGACAACTGCGGCGGCGAAGCGACCTCGTTCAAGGGCATCGCGGCGATCCCCGGCATTAAATACGGTGCCATGTGGCTGCTGGTCGGCAAAGCCGACGCCGTCGAGGGCTCGGTGGGCCACTCGATCGATCACATCGGATTTCAGTTCGACGACTTCGACGCGGCGATCAAATCGTTGCAGGACAATAAAACCGAATTCCTGCAAGGCCCGCAGCCGGCGGACAAACCGGCGATGGCCTATATCCTCGGACCCGACAAAGTGAAGATCGAAACCGTGCGCGAGCCCGGCGCGCGTTAATTCGCCTTCATAATCTCGGTGATCATGTTCTTGCCGAGCAGCGCGGAGGCGGTGACGACGCCGGACATCAGCGCGCCGCCGATGCCCGCGGTGACGACGTCCTGACCTGTCAGCCATAGGCCCGGCAGAAACGTCTTCGGCTTGAGCCAGTTCAGCGCGAAGCGCGCGGGCGTGTGTTCGAGGCCGTAGATCTCGCCGCGCGGGTATCCCGCGAAGTGCGCCGTGGACAACGGCGTGGACACTTCCGCCCACACGATGTGCTCGCGGATATTCGGGTGCAGGTTGCCAAGAATGCCCAGCATCTGCTCCTGGAATTTGTCCTTCACCAACTCGTATTCGTCACCGCGCCGTTTCCACGGCGTCTCGGCCCACGCCGCGAAATCGTCGAAGCCGCCGAAGCCGATGCACTGCACCGTGGCCGTCTCGCCGTGCTGTGCGATCCACTGCGGGTCTTTCGCGGACGGAAACGAGATGTACGCCGCGACAATGCGCGCGCCCGGCTCTTTCGGGCCGGTGTACGGGTCGTAGCACCAGTAGTTGTACTTCGGCAGGCGAAGCGCTTCGGCGGAGGCGTTGAGTCCGAGATACAGGCAGCAGTGGCCGTAGGACGGCTTCACGCGCTCCAAGTCGCGCGCGATGTTCGCGGGGAGCTTCACCGACTCGGGCAACAGGCGCTGAAATGTGTTGCGCACACCGATGCCGCTGACGATGCGCGTGCCGCGCACAACTTCGCCGTCTTCCAGCGCCACGCCGACGGCTTTCCCGTTCTCCACGACCAATTTCGTCACCGGCGCGCGCAGAGACACCACGCCGCCGCGCGACTCGATGGTTTCCATGATGCCGTCGGCGATCTTCGCCGCGCCGCCGGTCGGATAGTTACCGCCGTCGCGGTAGTGGTTCACGACCATCGCGTGGATCGCGAAGCTGCTGTCTCGCGGCGGCAGGCCGTAGTCGCCGCACTGTGCGCAGAGCACCTCGATCAGCGTTTCGTTACTCGTGAGTTCGCGCAGCACTTCGTAGGTCGTCCTGCGCGCGTAGCTCATGAACTTGCGCGTCATGATCGGCTTCATCACGGCGCCGATCGGGCTTGGCAATGCGCGTTGTCCGAAGAACGACGCAGCCTGCCGCGCGCAGTCGCGCACCATTTCCCAGTACTTGCGGATCGCGACTTCTTCCTTCGGGAAATAGCTGATCCACAACTCGACCTGCTTGTCCGCGCCGGAGACAAAGTCGTAGACCTCGCCGTCGATGATCGCGCGGTCGTACGGGTCGCCCATGTTGGCCCACTCGATGCGGCCTTCGGAGATGTAGTCGAACATGCGCCGTTCCACGCCGCGTTCCTTGTGCACGACGCCGATGTAGTGCACGCCGACATCCCACTCGAAGCCCTTGCGCTTGAAGGTGTGGCTGAAACCGCCGGGTTCGTAATGCCGCTCGAGCACGAGCACGCGCTGGCCCGCGCGCGCGAGCATCGCGGCGGCGGTCAGGCTGCCAGGCCCGGACCCGATGAAGATGGCGTCCCAGCGCTCCTTCGCGAGCGCGGGATCGAAATGTTTGAGCATGCGGCGGCGCCTCCGGCGCAGAGCATAGCGGAAGGCGCGAGGGCAGTGCAGCTACTTCCGCAGGCGCGCGCCTGCTATTTGCGTAGGCGGGCCACCATGCCGGTGACGCTGCGGACGAGCCAGCGCGGCTGGTAGCGGATCCAACTTGTGCCGAGCTGGTTTTGCAGGCCGTTCACGTGCAGCGCTCGGCCCGCCATACAGGCGCGGAAGCCTTCGAGCGCGACTTTCTGTGGCGTCATTTTCACGAAGCGCGGGATGAGCGACTCGTAGTCGGTATAGCCCGTATCCTGGAACGCGCCGCTAATCATGTCGGTTTCGGTGTACCCAGGGCACATGGCGGTGACGGTGACGCCGCTACCACGCAGCTCCTCGGAGAGCGCCTCGGACAGCGACAACACAAACGCCTTTGTGGCGCCATAGATCGCGAGAGACGGCGTTGGCACGAACGCGAACACGGAAGCGACGTTCAGAATGCGCCCATGGCCGCGCTCCAACATCGGTTGCAAGAACAAGTGGCACAGCGCCGTGACGCTGGCGGCGTTCACGTTCAGGATGCCCATGATGTTGTCGAGTTCGGCGTCCTTGAAAAATTCCGTCGTCGCGACGCCGGCGTTGTTCACCAGCACATCGACGTGGATGCCTGCGGCCTGTACGGCGTCGAACAACTCACGCGGCGCTTCGGGTTTCGAGAGGTCCTTCGGCAGCACGGTGACCTCAATGCCGTAATTCTCGCTCAGCTCCTCGGCGAGCGATTTCAGTGCGGCTTCGCGGCGCGCGACGATCACGAGGTCGTAGTCGTTCTTGGCGAATACTTTGGCCAGTTCGCGGCCAATGCCGGACGAGGCACCGGTGATCAGTACTGCTTCGCGTTGGACGGACATGTGCGGCGCCTCCCGACGATCTATAGAGGCGACAATTCTAGCATCCGCAAAAGGCCTGCGAAAGTGCGGAATTCTGCGATGTATTCGCACCGGAACAGGCGCCCAATCATGCAAAAGTCAGGTACAATTGGGTGCGCGTGCGGCTGGGGCTGGCCGGGCGCGCTCGGGGGTTCCAGATGTACAGTCGTGCTGCATTTGCCGGGGTGTTTTTCGTCGCTTTTTCTTCGGCCGCTTTCGCTCAGGATTGCCCCTGCGACCTTTTTCCCCCGGAGAACGTGTGGAACACGCCGATCGATCATCTCCCCCGCCACTGGCAGAACGACGAATATATCAACAGCATAGGCCGCGACCGGCACCTGCATCCGGATTTCGGCACCGTGTGGGAAGGTGCGCCCATCGGAATTCCCTTTGTGGTGGTGCCGGCCAACCAACCGCTGGTGAATGTCGAGTTCGATTACGACGACGAGAGCGATCCCGGCCCGTACCCCATTCCAGCGAACCCGCCGATCGAGGGCGGCGAGGATGGCGACGGCGACCGGCACGTGCTTGTCGTGCGCGAAGGCGAGTGCAAGTTGTATGAACTCTTCAACGCGCATCCGAACGGCGACGGCTCGTGGTCGGCGGGCTCCGGTGCGATTTACGATCTGAACTCGCACGAGCTGAGGCCGGATAGCTGGACTTCGGCCGATGCCGCGGGTTTGCCGATTCTGCCCGGGCTCGTGCGCTACGAAGAGGTGATGTCCGGCGAGATCAATCACGCGATTCGCTTCACGGCACAGCGCACACAGCGGCGCTACGACTGGCCCGCGCGGCATTACGCGAGCAACATCACGGACCCGAACGTGCCGCCGATGGGCCAGCGCTTCAAGCTGCGGCCCGATTTCCCGATTTGGGAGTTCTCCCCTGAGGTGCAAGTCATCCTGCGCGCGATGCGCAAGTACGGCATCATCCTCGCGGACAACGGCTCGAACTGGTACATCAGCGGCGTGCCGAATCCGGCGTGGGACGACGATATGCTGCACGAACTCGACCGGGTCTATGGCCGGGATTTCGAGGCCGTCGACACGACCTTCCTGATTCTGGATCCCGATTCCGGCGAGGCGCGGCAGGGTCCGCTGGTTGGCCTGCCGATTTCAGCTGACACAAATCTTGTGCTGGGGCTGAGTCTGGTTGTGGCGGCGATGCTGGTGTTCCGTTTCGCACGCCGCGCGGAATATTCGTCCTTCTAGGCGCTGCGCGCTATACTCCTTATTCCGGCCGCGCCGGCCGTGAACAGGAGTTGCCCCAATGGCCGTCCACTACTCCCCCATTGTCGTGAAACGTGATTTTCCGTGGACTGACACGAGTCGCCCGCGCAGTGTCACGTTCCGTCTGATGAACGAAGAGGACAAGGACGCCGTCATTCAACTGGCCTCGCGACAAGCCGATGTGGACCGCGCGTTCTTGCGTTCCGATTTGACCAATCCCAAGGTGCTGGATGAATGGATCGAGAATATTCATCGCGGCCGGACTGTGACGGTGCTCGCCGAGGCTGATCATCGCGTGGTTGGATACGGCAGCCTGCACCACGATGAGACGACGTGGACGAGCCACATGGGCGAAATTCGGTTGCTCGTCGATAAGGATATGCGCGGCGAGGGCATTGCGCGGCGGCTTGTCGTAGAACTCTTCCACATCGCGCGCGAAATGAAACTCGATCGCATCTTCTGCCAGATTCCGGCGGACCAGGCGCGCGTGCGCAATCTCTTCGAGGAAATCGGCTTTCAGCCGGAAGCCATGCTCAGCCAGTGGCTGATGAACCCCTCGGGCGAGTTTCATGATCTGCTGATCATGACCCGCGCGATGGACGACTTCGGCGGAAAGTAAGCGCGGCGACTAGGCGCTGGGCGTTGGATCCGGCGCTGTGGCGACGGCGGCGTTCCCGGCGGTGCTGACGCGCGGTTTGCGCGTGCGGCCATTGCCGTTGCGCGACGCGATCTTCTTGGCGCGCCCGATTTCGATCGTTTCCAGCGGCTGCACGCCCGCGGCCTCGCGCAACTCGGCGAAGCCTTCGTCCACGCACTGCGCGAAGAAGTCGACATCCGGTGCGGCGTTCGTGTCCGCGATGTAGCCAAAGTGCAGGCGGTGGTTGTAGCTGAACACGCCCATGTTCAGGCCCATGCCCGGCGCGACGGGCAGGAGCGGATAGTGCGCCTGAATCCGCGACCCGCAAGCGTACAACGGAATCTGCGGTCCGGGGACGTTCGTGCAGACCATGTGCATGCCGGGCGACCGCATGGCGGTGTTGAGCACGGTCTGCGCCGTCGGCGAAACGGCCAGCGCACCGGCGAGCGCCTGCACGGCGGCGGGCGCACCCTGCCAACCCTGCTGCAGGATGCTGAGCAGATCGGCGAGCTTCACTTTCTTAAGCACGTTCGTGCGTTCGGTAACCGCCTGAAGGCGTTTCACCGGGTCTTTCAATCCAAGCTGCACGTCCACCGGCAAGAGCGAGACTTTGTTGCCCAGCGTGCCGCGTTCGTTTTCCTGGCGCACGCTCACGGGCACCATCACGCGCAGGTTGCGATTGCCGACGCGCGAGCCGTGGTGTTCGAGATAACGCCGTACGCCTCCGGCCAATGCGGTGAGCACGACATCGTTTACCGTGCCGCCGACCGCGCCGCGGATCGCGCGGGCTTCGGCGAAGGAGCACATGCTCCAGCTCAGCTTGCGCTTCCCGGACATTTCGTACTGGTTGAACGGCATGCGCCGGACGGGCCGCGCGAGGTCGCGGGCCATCTGCGGCAATTCACGCAGCAGCGGGAAACCCTGACCGCCGCGGAAACTGCGTGCGTAGGTGAGCAGGTTGCGCTGCACTTCCGACCAGGTCTCGATCTGATTGCCGACGTTGTCCCACAGCGAATCGAGCAAGAGCGAATTCGCGTCGGGCGTCGGTTCCGGTTCAAACGGTTTCTTCTCGACCGGCGCCGCGTTCGGCGTGAGGTCGTAAGCGACGTTCAGCAGCTCCGCGCCGGAGACGCCATCCACCATGCAGTGGTGCACGAGCCAGAGCAGGCCGCCCTTGCCGCCTTCGAGACCGTCGATCACATACAAGCGCCACAGCGGCCGCTTGCGATCGAGCATGCCGGCGAAAAGCTTGCTCACGAGCCGGCGGAACTGGGCCATCGTGCCGGGCTTCGGCAGCGTGAGCCCGATGACGTGGTTCTTGATGTCGAATTCGGTGTCGTCCACCCAGATCGGATGGCCGAGGTTCATCGGCGTCATCATGATCCGCTGGCGGTAACGCGGAATGAACTGCATCTTCGCGTCGAGGTCATCCTGGAGGGACTTGAGCGACGGCGCGGTCTCGAGGATGTCGATGCCGCCGATGTGCATCGGCGAGGAGTTGTTTTCGGTATACAGAAACGCTGCGTCCAGCGAGCTTAAACGGCGCGACAACTGAGGCTGCTGCTGCATGGCGTCGGAATCCAATCTTGGGCCGGCGAATCGGGGTGATTCACGGCATTAGTGCGAATTGCACGATAACCCGGTCAGAACAAGGAGTCAACCGGAAATAGATTGCTCAAGATGGAACGATACGGTTCCCAAAACACCCGGCTCCGTGAATTCGGGACGACCCTACAGTGTCACTATACTAGACGATTCTTTAGAGAATTCTCAATTTTTGGTATACTTTCTATGTGCGAGTGGGAATGTGTGCCAAAGCGGACATTCCTGCGCACTAGGAGGACTTCGTGTCCGGAAAGAAGTTCGTATTCGTCGAAGAGGAAGAGGCGGTACTGCTTCCTATTTGGCGAGAAGTGTTTACGGGATTGGACTGGGCGCTGCTTCGCGCGAATCCCGTTTATTACGGACTGAATATTCCCAAGGGCCACGGCGAAGCCGTCATCACTGTTCCCGGTTTCCTCGGCTCCGATCTGTATCTCACCGAAATGAACCTGTGGCTCAAGCGCATTGGCTATCGTGCGTATAAATCCGGCATTGGCCGCAATTCTGAATGTCCCGATCTCCTCGTCGATCGCCTCATTGCGACGATCGAAAATGCGTATGAAGAGACCGGCGAACAGGTGCGCCTGATCGGACACAGCCTCGGCGGCATGCTCTCGCGATCGGCGGCGATGCTTGTGCCGGACAAAGTGCGCGCGGTGATCACGCTGGGTTCGCCGTTCCGTGGCGTGCGCAGCCATCCCACGGTCATCCAGACCGGCCGTTTCGTGCGACAACGTATCCGCGCGCGGCGCGAGTCGCGCCCGGACAACAAGCCGCTGCGCGAGGCGTGCTTCTCCGGGTCGTGCAACTGCGGATTTGTCGAGTCGCTGCGCGCGGGCATTCCGAATTCGATACACCAGACGGCGATATTCACGAAGACGGACGGCATTGTGGACTGGTCGGTGTGTATTACGGGCGATCCCTCCATCGACATCGAAGTGAAGGGCACGCACTGCGGGTTGGCGTGGAACGCCGAGGTGTACCGCCTGATCGCGCAACGGCTGGACGAAGCCGCGAGCCACGTCTACGAGACGATGGACGACGAAGCCGACGCCCCGGTCATGAGCGGCGCATCGTTCATCTAAAACGCCAGCCGTATTAATTCGCTCCAACACGGAATAAATCGGTATCGCTGGGGATTACGTTATTCAAACGCTTGTATCTGTCGCCTTTTTAAGCGAGTATAGGCGGAATCGGATGTCTTCGACAGACCACCCGGAGGGGAAAGTCATGGCGACCGCGAAGAAAAAAGAGACGCTGAGCCAGGAAGCGATGCGCTTTGCACGGCAGTGGACGAGCGATGCGGGCCGCGAACCGGCGGCGAAGTTCGCGCTCTCGGCGATCGAATACCAGCGCAAGGCGATTCACAATGCGCTGCGGGGCATTGGGAAGCTACAAGATCAGACTGGCAAGCTGGTATTGAAGATGGCGCAAGGCTCTGCGTGGATGCCGGATGAAGGCCGCCAGGTCGTCGATGAGTGGAACAAGGCGACGCAGCGCGGCCGCGAAGATTTCGAGAAGACGATGAACAAGAGCTTCGACTTGCTCTCGGCCTACTTTGAGCGCCTGAAGAAAGGCCAGGCGGGCAAGAAGGCCGCCGCCGCGCGCAAGCGTGCGCCGGCGAAGCGCAAGCCGGCGACGAAGGCGAAGGCCGCGACCAACGCGGCGCCGAGCGAAGGCTGAACCGGGTTTTCTGAAGGAGTACTCCCGTGAGCGAGAGCGTGATCGGTGGACAAGCGCAGGCGGCATTCTGGTATCCGCTGACCGAACAATTCGGACGGCACACGATCACGCTGAAGCTGATGCGGACGCAGGACGGCGCGAGCGTCGAGCAAGCGCTGCTGAAATTCACGCAAAGCCTGCCGGCGGCGGACCTTGTGTTCCTGCGCCGCGACATCACGCAGCCGGACATCGTTCATGATTGGATGGAAGACATCGGCCGCGGGCGCACGATCTCGGTGTTGGCGGAAGAGAACGGCGAAGTGATCGGCTACGGCAACCTGCACTTCAGCCGCCAGCAGTGGACGCGCCACATCGGCGAAATCCGCGTGCTGGTGGGCGCGAAATACCGCGGCCTGGGCCTGGGCGAACGGCTGGTCGAAGAACTGATCAAAGTTTCGCGCGAACGCGGCCTGCTGCGCGTTACGGCGAACATCTCGGCCAACCAGCCGCGCGTGCGCGCTATGTTTGAGCGGCTGGATTTCTCGGCCGAGGCGCTGCTGACGGATTGGCTGAAGGACCGCAATCACCAGAAGCACGATATGGTGATTATGTCGCGCGAACTCGAAGACTAAATCTGCAAGCAGGTCTAGGCGGCAGGAATGATGACCTTTATCCCATTGCTGCTTTCTCTTGCGATGACGGCCGCTTATGTCTATGGTGAAAAATTCGCCGACGATGGTCGTATCTGGAAGGCAATCGCAATCGGAGCGTTCGTATTTTCTGTGTTCGTAGGATATCTCGCTTCCGTACACCCTGTCGTACCGCTTCTGCTCCAATTCAGTTTGTGTATAGCGATTCTCTTTCGCTACAGACCATTCCCGCCCAGGTTTTAACCACCGGCCGATTGCTGATCAGGATCCGGATCGGTCAATGAGTGGCGCAAATACTTCGCGACCGTGACCGGTGTGCTCAGGTACAGCTTGACCAAGTCCGCGTTCGACAGGTGTGTCGCAAAGGATTTGGTCCACGGCAGCGAGATGTAGCGGCGGGGCCATTCGATCGCGAGTTTGAACAGGGCCTCGCGCAGGAACACGCGGCGCATGGAGCACGCGGGGTCCACGTCTTTCACGACGCCTTCGAGTGTAAAGAGACTCTTCCTCAACAACACCAGATTCGCCGGGAAGCGCACGCCGTTTGCCATCAGGTCTTCGAATAGCGTCGTGAACCACGACGGGCCGGGCACCTGTTCGCGGCGGACGCGGCGCAGCGACTGGCGCACGGCCTCGCGCACGGCGGTTTCGTCCGAAATGCTGGTGGACAGTTGCCGCACGGCGCGCGTGACGCGGCGCGAGCTGAGGCTGATCGCGCCGATGAACATTTCGGCGAGCAGTTCACGCTCGTGCTTGGAGATTTGGCCCGCGAGGCTCCAGTCGAGGATCGCGAGGCGGCCGTCGGGCATGGCGAAGAGGTTGCCCGCGTGCGGGTCGGCATGGAAGATCGCGGCCGGGGCGCGGCTGAAGATCACGTCGGCAATTAGTGCTTCGATCACGATTGCGGCGAGACGCTTGCGCACCTTGCCTGCCGCCGGGTCGCGCTCGATGTCGGTGACGCGGACGCCTTCGATGCGCTCCATGGCCGTCAACCGGGACGAGCAGAACGGCAACAGGGACGGCACCTTCACGTCCTTCGACTTGGCGAAGAATTTTTTGGCGATGCGCAGGTTCCGCTGCTCGCGAAGCTGATCGGTCTCGCCTTCGAGCAAATCGCGCACGGTGCCGAAGGTTTCGCGGTACTGGAAGGCCGGAATGCCATAGTGCGCGCGGCGATCGTCGAGATAATCCGCCACGCGATCGAGCGCCCCGAGTTCCTCGGCGAGTCGCTCGGCCAGACCCGGCTTCACGACTTTGAGCATCGCGCGTTCGGAAGCGGTGGCTCCCGGCCCCCGCCATTCGCAAGGAACGACGAAGGCCACGCTGGCCTCGAGCGTGCCGGCGACATCCAGTTCGATTCTGTAGCGCGCCGTGGCCTCGCCCAGTTCGATGAGCGTGGCGGTGCGCACGACGTCCGGGTCGAGCTGCGTCTTGAACATCTCCAATTCCTGGAGCTCCCGGCGGAAATTTTCGTCGAGCACCTGGTGCCGCGCGATGACTTGGCCGAGCTTGTGGAGCGTCGGGCAGGCGCGCATCAGCGCGACGACGCGCTGCGCGGTGGAGGCAGGCGGAGGCAACTCGGATTGCGTGGCAAGCAACTCCGCGCGGCGCAGGTCGGACAACTGCTCGATGAAATACAGCGCGGCGTCGCGGATGGCGGGGCGAAACGCGGCATAACGCTCGGGCACGATTTCCGAGACATCCAGCCAGGCTTCGAATGCGGTCAGGTCCACGCGATCCGCCTCTCTCCCCTTACGCGCTACTCACAAAAACTATTTGTAGAACAGCCGCCGCGTGCCCGTGCGATCGAACGGCACCCATGCGCCTTCGGGCAGCGCGAGCCGGTCGGCAATCACATACAACACCAGCGGATTCACGCCGAGACCACAATGACTGCCGGGCACTTCGATGTTGTCGGTCGTCGGCGATTCGGCTTCGAGACAGGTCTTCCACGCGGCGACGCCGTCGGTCTTGGTGTAAATCGCCGTGGATGGGACCGGCGGCGGATCGGCGATGGTTTCAAACAGGGCGGCGCGGCGCTGGGTCGTGCGCTCTCCCGTGACGGCGTCGTACACATACACCGCATAGGAGCCATTGCCGGCGCTGGCGAAGGGACTGCCGAGCGTGATCACCTGGCGCACGGCGCGCGGGATGCGACGCGCGATTTCGCGCGCGTAAATGCCGCCGAGGCTCCAGCCGATCACGCTGATGCTGCGCCCGGTTTCCATGTGGATTTCCGCGACCCGGCGGTACATGCGCTCTTCCAGGTCGCCTTTCAGGCCGAGATTGCGGCCGAGTTCCCACGCGTGGGCGTCGTAACCCATCGAGGTCAAATAACGGCGCAGCGGCGTGGTCGAGATGTCGGAAGCCGTGAATCCCGGCAGCACAAGCACCGGATGGCCGTCGCCCTTCGGCGACTGGCGCAGCAACGGCAGCGCGGCGGGCAAGGTGGCGAATTCCGCGGCGGCGCGGTGCAATTCGATCGCGCTTAGCAGGAGCGAGGGAGGTTTTGGGCGTCCGTTTCCGTTCTTCATGCCGTTAATCCGCGCGCGACTTTGTTAGCTGCTGCTCAAGCGCATCGAGCCGTGCTCGCAGTTCGTGGAGTTCGGTGGCGGCTTCCGGCGTTGCCGACTTCGATGCGTTGCGGGTCAGCGCCCAGGGCAGGCCCGTGGCCGCGGCGCCACCGAAAAACTTTTGCACGGCTTCGAGCGGGCCCAGCGATTTCGTCCGCGCGCCGTTGATGCGTTCGCGGAGATCCTGGTGCGCGCGCAAATAGAGATCGAGCGCGAAGCGGAAGTAGCTGGTGAGAATCTGCTGCTGTGCGCGGCCGCTGGCGATGATGATCTGCCGGAGCATGTCGGTGGGCAGGCCGGTGTCCTTGTCTTTGGCGCCTTCGACGATGATTTGCGTGAGCACGACGCGCGTGAGGTCTTCGCCGGTCTTGGCATCGATGATCTGCACCTCTTCGCCGTCGCGCACCATCTGCGTGACGTCCTCGAGATTCACGTAGCGGCTGGAGGCGGTATCGTAGAGCCGGCGGTTCTCGTATTTCTTGATAACGATCATAGGGCGCTCCCGGCAAACTGCTGTATCGCACAACGGCTGCGCTGCACCGCAAAATGACAATAGCACATAAAATAGGGCTTGACAAGCAATCCATGCTGCGGTATAGTGCGTTTATGCTGCAGAGCAGCAAAATCAGTTGTGGGACGTACAACCCCCTACATCGTAAGGAGTTAGACCATGGAAGCCAATGCTGTTGAAGTCCCCGCGACCGCGCCGCGCATGGTGCGCGACGGGATGAAGAACCTCTTCAAGGTCCAGAATGTGTTCTTGGACTACGTTGCCGCGCAGAACGCGATTGCGTTCAAAATCGTCCGCGAACGCCTGAAGGCGGACGAGGCCTCCCCCGCCACGTCGTTGATCGACTCCGTGGAAGAAATCGCCGAGGGCGTTGTGGCGATGCAGCGCTCGTTCATCAACCTGGGCGAAGATCGCCTGGAGCGCGAGCCGGCCGTTGAAACCCCGGAGACGGAAGAAGCCCCCGCGAAGCGCAACTACCCGGCCTTCCCGTTTGGCCAGTTGATGCGCAAGAACTTTGAAGCGGCGGTCACTGCGCAGCGCGAGATTCTCGGCCTTGTGGAAAAGCAGGGCAAGCTTGGCGTGAAGGCGGCGGAAGAAATCGCGCGCTTCTCGACGGGCAAGACCCTCAAGGGCCTTGCGTCGATGGCGAAGGAATCGGTCGACAACGTGCTGGCGACGCAGGCGAGCCTGTCCACGCTGGCCGCGAAGCAGAACAAGGAAAACGTGGCGCTGATCGCGGATCAGGAAAAGCCGCTGCTCTCCAAGACAATCGCACGGGCGATTGAAGAAGGCATCGACAACCTGCACCGCGCACAGAAGAATCTGCTGGACATCGCGGGCGAAATGAACGCGCGCGTGTATGAACGCGCCGAGGAAACGAGCCAGGAAACGACAGAAGCTTCGGCCACCCTTGCGGATCGCATGGAAAGCGGTATTGAGAAGATCGTGAAGGCGCAGAACGACCTGCTGGACGCCGGCCTGCGCGCCGTGAACCGCAAGGCCCCCGCGAACAACTAAGATCCTCGTACTAAAATAAAACCCGCGGCATTCGGATGAATGCCGCGGGTTTCTTATTTGGATGCTGCCTAGTTACGAACCGCGCTAATCAGGTTCGACGCGGTGTTGTTGTTGCCCACGGCGTCCGTGAAGCGGCCGGCCTGCACCTGGCCCGTGAACGTGCCCAAGGCGGACGGGTTCAGGCGGAAGCTGTAACTCGTGCCCGAGCCGCCGAAGTTGCTCACGGTGGCGTTCGACGTCGTAATGTCCGCCGACGTGAAGTTCGAGCTCGACTCGGACAGCGTCACGGAAACCGTGATGAAGCTGCTCGTCGGGCTGCCGGTGGTGTTCACCAGTGTAATCGTCGGCGCGGTCAGATCGGCCGTGCGCGACAGCGTGTTCGACGCGGTGTTTCCATTGGTGGCCGCATCGGTGAAGGTGCCGGCGGCGACCTGCGCGCTGAATGCACCCGACGCGAGCGGCGTAAGGCGGAAGCTGTAGCTCGTGCCCGAACCGGAGAAGTTGCTCACCGTGCCATTTACCGGCGTGATGTCATCGATTCCGAAGTTCGTGCTTGTCTGCGAGAGCGTGGCTGTGATGGTGATAAACGTATTCACTGTCGTTGCCGCCGAAGAGCTGAGGCTGATGGTTGGCGGCGTGAGGTCGGCCGTGCGCGACAGCGTGCTCGACGAGGTATTGGTATTACCGGCGAAGTCCGTAAACACGCTGGCGGTGACGCGCACGCTGAACGTGCCGTTGGCCACCGGGGTCAGCGTAAACGAGTAGTTCGCGCCGGAACCAGTGAAGTTGCTGGCGGTGGCATTGGACAGCGTCAAGTCGCCGACCACGAAGTTCGTTGTGGACTCGCTCGCCGTAGCCGTCACGGTAATCGGACCGTTTACCGTGCTGGCGGCCGCCGTAGCGAAGGTCATCGTCGGTCGCACTTCATCGACCGTGCGCTGGAACGTATTTGAGACTATGTTCTGGTTGCCGATCGCGTCGGTGAAGGTGCCGGCGGCGATCACGGCACCGTACGTGCCGCTGCTGTTGCTCGGATTCAGGGTGAAGCTGTAGCTCGTGCCTGAACCGGTGAAGCTGCCGAGCGTGCAGTTCGTGCGCGTCACATCGCCGGAGGTGAAGTTCGTGCTCGCCTCGGACAGCGTCACGGTAACGTTAATCGTGCCCGCGACCGGGTCAAGCGCGGTGCTCGCGATCAAGGCCGTCGGGGGCGTGAGATCGGCGACGCGCGAGAGCGTGTTGGACGCGGTGTTGTTGTTGCCAATCGCGTCGGTAAACGCACCGGCGTCAATCTGGGCGCTGAAGGTGCCCGTGGCAGCCGGCGTCAAGCGGAAGCTGTAGGCCGTACCCGAACCCGTGAAGTTGCTCACCGTACCGTTCACCGCCGTAATGTCGCCGGCGGCGAAGTTCGTGCTCGACTCGGACAGCACCACGTTGATTGTGATAAAGGTGTTGACCGTGGCCGCCGCGCTCGTGCTCAGCGTGGCCGTCGGCGGTGTGATATCCGCGGTGCGCGAGAGCGTGTTGGACACGGTGTTGTTGTTGCCGGCCGCATCCGTGAAGCGCGAGGCCGGAACCGACGCGTTGAACGCGCCGCTGGCATTCGGGGTCAGCGTGAAACTGTAGTTCGTACCCGAACCGCCGAAGTTGCTCACCGTGGCGTTCGTCGTGTTGATGTCGCCCGCGACGAAGTTCGTGCTGGACTCGGACAGGGTCGCCGTGACCGTGATGCCGGCGTTCACTGTGGCCGCCGCATCGCTGGTCAGCGAAATCGTCGGCGCGGTGGTGTCGATCATCACCGCCGCGCTGGTCGCGCTCTGCGACAGAGGAATATTGCCGGTCGCGGTGCGCACATCGGACGTGGTGGATGCGGCTAGCGTGAACGAACCATTGCCGGAAACGCCGGTGACCGCCACATTAAACTCACGCGGCCCGCCGGAAATCGTCACGCCGGTGTTCGCCGTGCCAGTGTGGTTGATGACCACGTCCGCGGCGTTGTTGAAGTTAATCGTGTCGTTGTTGAAGGTCACCGTAAAGTTCACGGTGGACGCATTCGTCGGGCCGGTGGTCGCGGGAACGACGGTCAAGGCGCGCAACGACGTAATGATCGAGAAGCGCGACACGGCGATGTCGAAGTCGAAGCCCGCCGTATCTTCAAACGTATAAGAGGTTTCCCACGCGGTCACCCACGCGCCGGAGCGATCCGTGCCGATCACCGGAACAAGGTCGAAGCGATCGTCGGTCGTGCCGTGCGAGTTCAGCAGACCCGGGGTGCCCCAGGTCGCGCCGTTGTCGGTCGAGCGGGACATAAACACGTCCCAATCGGTGCCCGTGCCGGCGATGTTCGCGCTGGATTCCCACACCGCGATCCAGTTGCCGGATTCGTCGGTGGCAAGACGCACGTTGTCATCATCGCCGCCATCCGCACCGCCGCCCTGATTTAGCAGGGTCGGAGCGGACCAGGTCGCGCCGTTGTCGGACGAGCGCGCGACGAGGATGTCGAAGTCGCCGCTGCCTGCGGTATCCACCGAGTGCCACGTCGCCACCCAGTTATTGTTTCGGTCAGTTGCGATGGCCGGGCGGAAATCGCCGCCGGAATCGCTCGTCGCGTTCGTGTTCAGACGGGCCGAAGTGCTCCACGTCGCGCCATTATTCGTCGAGCGCGCGTAAAGGATGTCGTAATCGAAGGCCGACTGGCCGTCAAGGTTTTCGTCGCTCGCCCACAGAGCGATCCACATGCCGTTGCCGTCGGTGACGACATCGACACGCGTTTCGGTGGCGCCGTCCACCAAGCCATTCGAGTTCAGCACCGCCGGCGGCGACCAGGTCGCGCCGTTGTCGGTAGAGCGGGACACTGCCACGTCGAATTCGTTGCCGTTGCCGGCGAAGCTCGACGAGGAAAGCCACGTGGCCACCCAGTTGCCGTTGGCATCGGCGGCGACACGCACCATTTCATCGCTGCCGCCGTCCACGGTGCCATTGGTGTTCAGCAGTGCCGGGGCCGACCATGTCGCGCCGTTGTTGGTCGAGCGCGCGTAGAAAACGTCGTTGTCTCCGCCGGAGCCGCCGATGTTTTCATCGGAGTTCCACACGGCGATCCACATGCCGGTACCGTTTGTGGCGACCATGGGACGAATATCCGTGCCGGAATCCGCCATGCCGTTGGTATTGAGCAGCGCCGGCGACGACCAGGTCGCGCCGTTGTCGCTGGAACGCGTGACGAGGATATCCATGTCGCTGCCTGCGTTGCCGTTCAACGCGAGGTTCACGTCCCACACCATGACCCAGTTGCCATTGCCATCGGTGGCGAGCATCGGGCGTTCATCGTCGCCGACGTCGCTATTCATATCCGGGTTGGCGACCACGGCGGTGGTTGGCTCGGAGCCCGGAGGCGCCGAGGGCAGGTTCGCGGTGCGCGAGAGCGTGTTCGACGCGGAGTTGGCGACGCTACCGGCGTTCGTGAACGTGCCCGCGGCAACGTTCGCGCTGAACAGGCCATTCGCGAGCGGCGTCAATGTGAAGCTGTAGTTCGTACCCGCACCGCTGAAGCCGTCGACGGTCGCATTGACTGCCGTGATGTCCGCGGCGGCGAAGTTCGTGCTGGACTGCGTGAGCACGGCGGTAACCGTGATCGCGCCATTCACCGGATCGCCGGCGATGCTGCTCAGCGTGATTTGCGGGCCGCTGAGGTCGGCCGTGCGTGAGAGCGTGTTGGACACCGTGTTGTTATTGCCCGCGGCGTCGGTGAACGTACCCGCGTTGACGGACGCGCTAAACGAGCCGGTGGCCAACGGGGTCAGCGTGAAGCTGTAGTTGGCGCCGGAGCCCGTGAATCCGCTGACGCTGGCGTTTGTGGTGCTGATGTCGCCCGCGGCGAAGTTCGCGCTCGACTCGGAGAGCGTCGCTGTGACGCTGATCGCGCCGGTGACCGGGTCGCCGGCGGCGCTGGCGAGCGAAACGCCGGGCGCCGTGTTGTCGATGGCCACGCCCGGGCTGGTCACGCTCGAGGTCAGCAACGTGCCGCCAGACGTGCGCACGTCGGAAGTCGTCGAGACCGCCATCGTGAACGAGCCGGTGCCCGTGATGCCGGTGACGTTGACGGTATAGTTCTGCGGGCCGCCGGAAATCGAGACGCCCGAGTTCGCGGTGCCGCTGTGGTTAAACACAAGATCGGCCGCGTTATTGAAGTTAATCACGGCGTCGCTGAAGCCGACCGTGAAGGATACGCTCGTCGCATTCGTCGGACCGGTGGTCGCCGGGACAATGCTGTTCGCCGAGAGACCCAGCGAGCCGAGCGTGAAGCGCGTGAGAACGATGTCGTAATCCGGCGTTGTGTTGCCGTCGATGTCGCCGTTTGATTCCCACACGCCGATCCAGTTGCCGTTGCCGTCCGGGGTGACCTGCGGCACGAGGTCATACCAGAAGTCTGTGTTCGCGGTTGTGTTCATGCGCGTCATGGTCGACCACGTCGCGCCGTTGTTCGTCGACTGCGTGATCCAAATATCGTAGTCGGTGCCGGAACCGCCGAAGTTCGCCGGACCGTTCCACACGGCGAGCCAGTTGCCGAGGCCGTCGGTGTTCACGCGCACGTATTCGTCGGTCCCGGAGTCGGTACCGCCGTTGGAGTTCAGCGTGCCCGGCGCGGTCCACGTCGTGCCGTTGTTGCTCGACCGCGCGACGTACACGTCGTTGTCGGTGCCGGTGCTGTTGAGGTTGGAGTTCGAGTTCCACACGACGACCCAGTTGCCGATGCCGTCGGTGGCGACGCCCGGGCGCAAGTCTGCGCCGGAATCCGACGCCGCATTGGTGTTCACCGCAGCCGGTGCCGTCCAGGTGGCGCCGTTGTCGGTCGAACGCGCCCAGATGATGTCGCTGTCGGTTCCGCCGCCGGCGATGGCCGCGGTGGAACCCCACACGGCCATCCATACGCCGGAGCCGTCGGTGGTGATCTGCGAACGAATATCGTCGCCACCGTCGCTCACCGCGTTGGTATTCAGCGCCGCGGCCGCAGTCCAGGTCTGGCCGTTGTTCGTCGAACGAGAAACGAATACGTCGTAGTCGAGGCCCGCGCCGCCGATGTTTCCGTTTGAATCCCAAATCGCGACCCAGTTGCCCAGGCCATCGGTGGCGAGGTGCGGCATTTCATCGATGCGCGAATCGGTCGTTCCGTTTGAGTTCAGCAGCGCGGGCGCGGCCCACGTCGCACCGTTGTCGCTGGAGCGCGAGTACAAAATGTCGAGGTCGGTCCCCGAACCGCCGACGGGCGCGGTCGATTCCCACAAGCAGACCCAGTTGCCGGCACCGTCGGTGGAGAGAACCGGACGGATATCATCGCCGCTGTCGCTCGCGGCGTTGTTGTTCAGCGCGGCGATCGTCGACCATGTCTGTCCGTTGTTCGTCGAACGCGCGAAGAGGATGTCCGCGTCGGTGCCGAAGTTTCGGTACGAATCCCAAACGGCGATCCATGTGCCCGCACCGTCGGTGGTGACCTGGGGACGCTCGTCGTCGCCGGTATCTGGACCGGCGTTAGAGTTGAGGAGCGCTGGTGGAGTGAATGTGATCTGCGCGGATACCGCCGCGGACCAGAGCATTACTGCGGCCGCAACCGCGACCCAAACTTTCGCTTTCATTTCTTCCCATCCCAGCCCCCGGGCTACTGTTACCCGTTACATCTTCCCCGAGCCAAGAATACTATCGGTTACTTGATCGTTTAGTCAACCATTTTCTTATTCCCTTCGCTGTGATAATGGCCGTCGAAAACAGGAAAACATAGGTATAAGCGACCATTTTTGTCGCAATGCCCGCAAATTGGGCAACGCTAACCGGGAACATCGTCGGTTTTTGATATGTTGAGACGTGATCACCGCCAATCTGCTCTGGGAGGTGGGGCCCATTTGAAGCAAAAATCTCTACCTTATTTATTAGCCGCGGTGTGTCTGTTTGCCGGATGCCGGCCCGCCGCGCCGCTACCGCCACACCCGCCGAACGACGTGACCGTGGCACATCCACTCGCGCGCGAAGTGGTCGAATGGGATGTGTACACCGGGCGGCTGCAAGCGATTGATAGTGTCGAGGTGCGCTCGCGCGTGAGCGGTTACCTCGAATCGATTCATTTTCAAGACGGCACGATCGTTGAAAAAGACGACCTTCTTTTTGTAATCGATCCGCGTCCCTTCGAAGCGGTACTGCGCGTGGCAAAAGCTGAACTCGCGCGGGCACAAGCGCGGCTCGATCTTGCGCGCAACGATCTCAAACGCGCGGAAACCCTGCTCGCCGACAACGCGATCTCCACGGAAGACTACGACACGCGCAGTAAGACCGTGCAGCAGTCGGCGGCGGAAGTGGAAGCGGCGCAGGCGGAGATTCAGCGGGCGGAGCTGGATGTGGAATTCACGCATGTGCGCGCGCCGGTTCGTGGACGCGCGAGCCGAAACTTCGTGAGCGAGGGCAACCTGATCAGCGGCGGCACGGCGGGCTCTACGTTGTTGACAACGATCGTGTCGCTGGATCCGGTGTATTGTTATTTCGACGTGAGCGAGCGCGCGATGCTGAAATACACGCGCCTAGACCTCGCGGGGGCGCGATCCAGCTCGCGCCATGCGCCGAACCCCGTGTTCATCGGCCTAGCGGACGAAGAGGGTTTTCCGCACGAAGGCCGCATGGATTTCGTGGACAACCAGATCGACCCGAATACAGGCACCCTGCGCGGCCGCGCCATTTTCCCGAACCCGAACGATTTGCTGCTGCCGGGCCTGTTTGTGCGGCTCCGCCTTATCGGCAGCGGCCGGTATCAGGCCATCCAGATCCCGGACGAGGCCATTGCGCGGGACCAGTCGCGCACCTATGTATATACAGTCGACGACAGCAACACGGTGTCCACCCGCGAGATAAAGCCCGGGCGGCTCATTGACGGGCTGCGGGTGGTGGTCGGTGTGACGGCGAACGACCGCGTAATCATCAACGGCTTGCAGCGGGCGCGTGCGGGCGAAAAAGTGAATCCGACAGATGCTGAAATTCCGGCGCCCGTGTCGGAGGCGTCGCCGGAATTGCTGCAGACCGTGCCCGCCATGGAACATCCGGCGCCCGAAGCCGAGAGCGTCGCGCAATAGCATGAGCATCCCGCGCTTCTTCATCGATCGTCCTATTTTCGCGGCGGTGATCTCGATTGTGATCATCCTCGTGGGGGGACTGGCCTACTTCACGCTGCCGATCGCGCAGTATCCCGAAGTGGCGCCGCCGACGATCGTGGTGACCGCGGTGTATCCCGGCGCGAATGCGTCCACCGTGGCCGAGACGGTCGCGACACCGATCGAGCAGGAAATCAACGGCGTCGAAGACATGCTCTATATGTCGTCGCAGGCGACGAACGACGGCCGCATGCAATTGACGATCACGTTCAAGCTGGGCACGAACCTCGACAAGGCGCAGGTACTCGTGCAGAACCGGGTCGCCATTGCCGAGCCGAAGCTGCCGGAGGAAGTGCGGCGGCTGGGCGTGACGACGAACAAGAGCTCGCCCGACATTCTGATGGTCGTGCATATGCTCTCGCCGAAGGAGACCTACGACCAGCTTTATATCAGCAACTACGCGCTGCTGCAGGTGCGCGATGTGCTGGCGCGCCTCGACGGCGTCGGCAACATCACCCTGTTCGGCGCGCGCGAATACAGCATGCGCGTGTGGCTCGATCCGGACCGGCTGGCGGGGCTGGATTTGACGGCGGCGGATGTCGTCCGCTCGTTGCAGGCGCAGAATATACAGGTGGCCGCGGGGACACTGGGCCAGCCGCCGCTGCCCAAGGGCGCCGCGGCCTTCCAGCTCACCGTGAACGCACAGGGGCGGCTGATCAAGCCGGAAGAGTTCGAGGAAATCATCATCAAGACCGGCGTGGACGCGCGGTTCACGCGTCTGCGCGATGTCGCCACGGTCGAACTCGGCGCGCAGGACTACATCACGAACAGCTACCTCAACAACCAGCCCGCGGTCGCGATGGTGCTTTTCCAGCGGCCGGGCTCCAACGCACTCGCGACATCGAAGAGTGTGCGCGCGACGATGGAGCGGCTCGCGCAAAATTTCCCGAAGGACCTCGAATACAGCATCGTGTATGACCCGACGGAATTCGTCGCAGAATCGGTGAACGAAGTCGTGCACACGATCTACGAGGCCGTCGCGCTTGTCGTAATCGTTATTGTCATTTTCCTGCAGTCGTGGCGCGCGTCCATCATTCCGTTGTGCGCGATTCCCGTTTCGCTTATTGGCACGTTTGCCGTGATGCAGGTCTTCGGATTTTCATTGAACAACCTGACGCTGTTCGGACTCGTGCTCGCGATCGGCATTGTGGTTGACGACGCGATCGTGGTCGTCGAAAACGTCGAGCGCAATATCGAGAAGGGTCTGGCACCGCGCGAGGCGACGCGCGTGGCGATGGACGAAGTGGGCAGCGCGATTGTGGCGATATCGCTCGTACTCGCGGCGGTGTTCATTCCCACGGCCTTCCTGCCCGGCATTTCAGGCCAGTTCTACCGGCAGTTCGCACTGACCATCGCGGCGGCGACGCTGATTTCGATGGTCAACTCGCTCACGCTGAGCCCCGCGCTGGCCGCGATTCTGCTCAAGGAGAAGAACAAACACGGCGGCCCGCTGGCGCGCGCCGGATCGATCCTGTTTGGCTGGTTCTTCAAGCTGTTCAATAAATCCTTCGACTTCACGATGTCGTTCTACGCCGGCACGATCCGCCGGCTGCTCCGTGTCAGCGTGATTGTGTTGTTCGTATATGCGGGGCTCATCGCGGCGACCTACTTCATGTTCCGGCAGGTGCCGACGGGATTCGTGCCGCAGCAGGACCAGGGCTACCTCATCGTGGCGATTCAGTTGCCGGACAGCGCGTCGCTCGAGCGCACCGACGCCGTCGTGAAGCGCGTGGCCACGCTCTGCCGCGAGACGCCCGGCATCCGCAACGCCGTGCAGTTCGCGGGGTTCTCCGGCGCGACACGCGCGAACGCGCCAAACGCCGCCGCGATCTTCGCGGGACTGCAGCCCTTCGAGAAGCGCGTGCACGACGGCCTTACGGCGAACAAGATTCAGATGGACGTGCAGCGGCGCGTGGGCGCGATCGAGGACGCATCCGTGTTCGTGCTGAATCCACCGCCGGTGCCGGGCATTGGCACGGCGGGCGGCTTCCGCATGCAGATTCAGGATCGCTCGGGCCGCGGCTACGAGATGTTGCAGGCGGTGACGGACGAAGTCGTCGCGCGCGGGATGCAGGAGCCGGGACTGCAGAACGTGTTCACGATGTACCGCGCGAACACGCCACAGATGTTCGCGGACATCGATCGTACGCGCGCGCAGATGCTGAACGTGCCCGTGGAAAACATCTTCGACACGCTGCGCATCTACCTCGGCTCGACCTATGTAAACGACTTCAACTTCCTCGGCCGCACTTTCCAGGTGCGCGCGCAGGCCGATGCGCCGTTTCGCATCGCGGCCGAAGACATCATGAATCTGCGCACACGCAGCGCCTCGGGCGCGATGGTGCCGCTGGGCTCCGTGATGGACATCAGGCCGAGCACGGGGCCTGATCGCGTGACGCGCTACAACCTCTACCCCGCCGCCGCGCTGGACGGCAACAGCCTGCCGGGCGTCAGCTCGGGACAGGCGCTGGACTCGATGGAACGCGTGGCGCAGCAGGTGCTGCCGCGCGGCTTCGACTACGAATGGACGGACCTCGCCTATCAGCAGCGCGCCGCGGGCAACACGGCGCTGTTCATTTTCCCGCTGTCGGTGCTGTTCGTGTTCCTCGTGCTGGCCGCGCTGTACGAATCGTGGTCGTTGCCGTTCGCCATCATCCTCATCGTGCCAATGTGTCTGTTGAGCGCGATCACGGGTGTGTGGGGCCGAGGCATGGACAACAACGTGCTCACGCAGATTGGATTCATCGTGCTTGTCGCGCTCGCCACGAAGAACGCGATCCTGATCGTGGAATTCGCCAAAGCACGCGAAGACAGCGGCGAGCCGCGCTTCGAGGCGACCGTGGAAGGCTCGCGCCTGCGCCTGCGGCCGATCCTGATGACGTCGTTCGCGTTTATCCTCGGCGTGGTGCCGCTGCTAATCGCGACGGGGCCCGCTTCGGAAATGCGCCAGGCCATCGGCACGGCGGTGTTCTACGGGATGCTCGGCGTGACTTTCTTCGGCCTTTTCCTTACGCCGGTGTTCTACTATGTCATTCGGAAGTTCGCGCGCAAGACTCCCGCGCAAGCCGCAAAGACGGTCGCGGAAAAACCCGCAACTCCAGAGACCACGACATGAATTCGTTGATAGTGCCAATAGCGCCTGCCCTCTTGCTGACCTTCGGCCTGGCGGGCTGCATGGTGGGGCCGGACTACGCGCGCCCGGAAATGGAGGTTGCGCCGCGTTTCGATAATTCCGCCAATCGCCTGTACACGGCCGAGCCCGCCGAGCTTGCGTGGTGGACGGCGTTCAACGATCCGATCCTTACGCGGCTGATCATGGAAGCCAACGAGGCGAACCACGATCTGCGCATTGCGGACGCAAATCTGCGCGAGACGCGCGAACTGCTGTTTCAGGCCAGGCTGAATCTGCTGCCCGTGGTGCCGGCACGCGCGGGATACGATCGTGTGCGCGTGAGCGAAGTCGCCGCGCCGGGATTGGACAGCGATGCGCGCTCCAGCAATTTTTACTTCGCGGGGTTCGATGCGACCTGGGAGCTGGATGTATACGGCCGCGTGCGGCGCTCAATTGAAGCACGTCGCGCGGATGTGGAAAGCCTCGAGGCCGTGCGCCACGACGTGGCCGTGCTGGTGTCGGCGGAAGTCGCGCGCAACTATTTCCTGTTGCGCGGCGGCCAAGATCGGCTTCGCGTACTCAACGAAAACGCGGTCAACCAACACCGTACCCATGAGCTGACGATGTCGCTGCTGCAAGGCGGGCGTGGCACGGAACTGGATACTTCGCGCGCGCTGGCGCAGCTGGAGGCAACACTCGCGAACATTCCGCCGCAGGAAGCGCAGATACGCCAGGCGATCTATCGGCTTGGCGTGCTGACCGGACGCGATCCACAAGCGCTCGTCGCGGAGCTCGACGAGTACGCGCCGTTACCGGAATTGCCGACGACGGTGCCCGTGGGCGATCCGGAGACGCTGGTGCGTCGCCGGCCCGATGTGATCGCGGCGGAGCGTCGGCTCGCGGCCGCGACGGCGCGCATCGGTGTGCAGACGGCGGATCTTTATCCGCAACTCACCTTTGAAGGCTCGTTCGGCCTGGAATCGCAGAACGTCGGTGATTTGATCGACGGCGGCGCCGGCACCTTGAGGTTCGGTCCGCGGCTGCGCTGGGCGGCCTTCGATCTTGGGCGCGTGCGCGCGCAGATTCGCGCGGCCAACGCGCGCGCGGAGGGTGAGCTGGCGGCGTTTGAGGCGACCGTGCTCGAAGCGCTGGAAGAAACCGACGGGACGCTGATCCAGTTTTCGAGCGAGCTCGAACGGCGCGATCATCTGGAGAGTGCAAACGAAGCGAGCCGCACGGCGGCCGAGCTTGCGCGCAAGCGATACCAGCAGGGCGTGGACGACTTCCTCACCGTGCTCGATGCCGAGCGGCGGCAGCTCGAGGCCGAAGACCAGCTCGCGGATAGCCGTATACGCTGCGCGACCGCGCTGGTGGCGGTGTATAAAGCGCTGGCGGGCGGCTGGGAATGGGAGCCGGGCATCGAGATTCAATCTGGAGCGACCACCCCGGCCGCCGAGTAGCGCGTCCGCCATTTTTGTTGCGATCGAATCGCGCGGAATACGATACTTCGCCGGGGTTTACCCGCTGACTCAACGAGGTATCCATGAAAATCACACGCCGATCGTTCCTGAAAACCGCCGCCACCGTTTCCGCCGCGCCGTTCATCCTCCCCTCCAATGTGTGGGGCGCGGACACGGCGCCGAGCGAGCGCATCGTGATGGGCTTCATCGGCATGGGCAAACAGAACGGCGGCTTGCTGAACAATTTCCTGAACCAGCCGAATGTGCAGGTGGTGGCTGTGGCGGAAGTGGACACCACGCGCCGGAACGCGGCGCAAGCGACTGTAAAGGAGTTCTACACCGCGAACCCGCAACGCGGCGCCGCGGACTGCGCGGCGTACAACGATTTCCGTGAACTCGTGGCGCGTAAAGACATCGACGCCGTGTGCATCGCGACGCCGGACCACTGGCACGCGATCCAGACGATCGCGGCGCTGGAATCCGGCAAGGACGTGTACTGCGAGAAACCGCTGACGCACGAAATTCACGAATCCATCGCCGTGATGCAGGCGGTGAAGAAGAACAAGCGCGTGCTGCAGACCGGCTCGATGCAGCGGTCGTCGCGCGAGTTCCGCGTGGCGTGCGAACTTGTGCGCAATGGCGTGATCGGCAAGATCAGCAATGTCGAATGCAGCTTCGGGCCTCCGGGGGTGCCGTGCGACCTTGCGGCGGAAGAGATGGAGCCGGGTCTCGATTGGGACATGTGGATTGGCCCGGGCCCGATGCGTCCGTACAGCTCCGTGCTTAGCCCGCGCGGCGTGCACGATCATTTCCCCGACTGGCGCAATTACAAAGAATACGGCGGCGGCATGGTGTGCGACTGGGGCGCGCACCATCTCGACATCGCGCAATGGGGCCTTGGCATGGACGAGAGCGGACCGACCTCGGTCGTTCCGCCTGACGATCCGGCGGCGGTGCGCGGAGCGGTCCTGCATTACGAGGGCGGCATCCAGGTTGTTCATAAGGACGGATTCGGCATTGTGTTCTACGGTAGCGAAGGCGAGGTGCGCGTGAACCGTGGGAAGTTTGAGTTCTTCCTCGGTGGCAAGAAGATCGCCGGCCATGTTGAGCGCGAAGACGGCACCTCGCTCATGGGCGAATTGCAGCGCGTCGAAGAGGAATACCTGAAGAACGCGACCGTCAAGTTGTACGAGAGCCAGAGCCACACGCGCGATTTCCTCGACTGCATGAAGACGCGCAAACGGCCGATCACGAACGAAGAGGTCGGCGGGCGCTCCGCCATCTGCTGTCATCTGATGAACCGGGCGTATTACCACCACGCCACGATCGAGTGGCAACCGAAACGCATGCGGCTGGCGCGCGGCAGTGGTGATCCGGCGTGGCTCACGCGCGAATATCGCGAACCATGGACAGTCGCCTAAGCGCGAGGCGTTATTTCGCGACCGCGCAGGACTGTCCAGACGCCCAATGTATGCAAAATCCTTACAAACGGGCGATAAAAATGCCCATATGCAGCAAGAGTCTCTCTTAAAAGCATAGTTTTGGCGTTATCCACAGAGACTGTTCCATTGGATGGACTAATCTGATACGCTGATTAGTGCGTGCAAATGCGGGTCGCAGGGCCGTAAAAATCACCGTTTGCCCCACCCCCGACAGCAAAACTAGAGGTGTATCGAAATGTATAGATTAGCCGACACTGGCAAATATTTGCTTGGCTTATTCGCTCTTTTGCTGAGCATAACGCCGGGTACTGTTCACGCACAGACCACGACGATTGTGAATTTCGATAGTCCCGTTCCGTCGGGCACGCCCGATAGTTATCTGAACGGCACGTTTGGGGGGATCAATTTCGGGACGAACCAGTGGCGGTGGTCCGGCCCATACTCGTCAGACCCCACCAACAACGCCTACTTCGCCAACTCGACCGGTACTTCACGCACCTTCTCATTCGCGGCGCCCCGCGTGCTCCTGAGCATGAACGCGTACACGGTGGTGAACGGCACACTGACGCTGTCCGACGGCGTGAACCCGACCGTCACCCGCACGATAACCACCGGTTCGCTGCAGAACGTCGCGACTGGTTGGACGCTCGCCTCAACAACCATCACGGTAGGTTTCACCGGCGGCTGGGCGCTAGGCGTCGACGATATCACTTATGCGGACGCCGGTCCGGCGGATGGCACACCGCCGACGGTTTCGGTGACGGCGCCGACAGCGGGCTCCACCGTCTCGGGCATTATTGGGCTCACCGCGAACGCCTCGGACAACGTCGCCGTCGCCGGCGTTCAATTCCTGATCGACAATGTCGCGACTGGTTCCGAGGATACGATCGCGCCCTACAACATCAACTGGGACACCACGACCGCGGGCAACGGTGCGCACACGATTACGGCGCGCGCGCGCGATCTCACCGGCAATACTGCGACCTCAGCGGGTGTGAGCGTTACGGTCAGCAACTCGGCCGGCAGCGGCTTTGGTAATTCGCTGCGCTTCTACGGTGCCGGGGTTAACGACATCGACCGTGTGAAAATCCGCATCGACGATCCGGCCACCACGCTGCCTGGACCGCCGATGGACGTGGGTGCGACGGACTTTACGCTGGAGTTCTGGATTAACGGCAATTCGACGGACAATGCGTCGGCCCTCGTGGCGGGGGGCGTGAACAACAACTGGATCTACGGCAATATCATTGTCGACCGCGATCGCTTCAGCCAGGATCGCAATTTCGGTATTTCGATCGCCGGCGGTCGCGTCGTGTTTGGCGTGGCGGGCCAGGGCACCGGATTCCAGACGATTGTCGGCACCACGAGCGTACTGGACAACCAGTGGCATCATGTGGCGATTCAGCGCCGCCGCTCGGACGGCTGGATGTGGATCTACGTCGACGGCCAGTTGCAGTCGCAGGTCGACGGGCCAAATGGCGATATCTCCTATCCGGATGACGGCGTGCCGGGCAACTTCTGCAACGGGCCGTGCACGAACAGCGATCCGTTTATGGTGCTCGGCGCGGAAAAACACGACGCGGGCTCGCAGTACCCGGCATTCGACGGATACTTCGACGAACTGCGCGTGTCGACCACGCTGCGCTATTCGTCGAACTTCACGCGCCCGAACCGGCCGTTCTCCTCTGACCCGAACACCGCGGGTCTGTATCACTTCGACGAAGGTAACGGCGACTATATATATGACTCCTCCGGCGCGTTCGGCGGGCCGAGCCTCGGCGTGCGCCGCTTTGGGGGTACGCCCGCGGGACCGGAATGGGCGACACAGACGCCGTTTACGGTCGCGCCGGCGTCGCAGGTCGGCCAATGGTTGAGCATGTACTCGTGGCCGCTGATCGCGATTAATTCGATCATGCTGCGCACGGGCCAGGTGTTGGTGTGGGACGGCGAGACCGACCTCGGCCTCGGCGGTATTTCCGCGCGCCTGTGGAACCCGGCGACCGGTGAGTTTACAGCGGTGCCGAATAATTCGACCGACTTGTTCTGCTCGTCGCATTCGTTCCTGCCGGACGGCCGCGTGTTGGTGGCCGGCGGTAACGTGGCGCTATACGTCGGTCTGCGCAACGCAAATATCTTCAACCCGGTGAACTCGACGTGGACGCCTGTCCCCGATATGTCGTTCGCGCGGTGGTATCCGACGACGGTCACGCTGGGCGACGGCCGCATCCTGGTGATCAACGGCTCGACGAGTTGTAACGACTGCGTCGTGCTGATTCCGGAAATCTACAACTCGGCGACCAATGCCTGGACGCAGTTGACGGGCGCTTCACTGTCGATGCCGACGTATCCGCACATGTTCCTGTTGCCGGACGGCCGCGCGTTCGTGGGAAGCTCGAACGAAGAACCGATGGCGACCTACGCGCTGAACATCGCGACGCAGACCTGGACGACGATCGATCCGAATCTGGCGCAGGGCGGCGCCTCGGTGCAGTATCAGCCCGGCCGCATTATGAAGGCCGGTAGCTCGTCAGACGTGGACCAGCCTTCGGCGCCATCCATCACGACGACGTGGGCGATCGACATGAACCAGCCCTCGCCGGCTTGGCGCGTGATCGAGCCGATGAAATTCCCACGCGGCCACCACACGATGACGATCCTGCCCGACGGCAATGTGCTTGTGACGGGCGGCGGCCGCACAACGGACGGCACCAATACCGCACAGGGCGTCCTTGAACCTGAGTTGTGGTCGCCGACCAGCGAAAGCTGGACGACGATGGCACCGGGGACGCGGCCGCGTCTGTATCACTCGACGGCGCTGCTGATGCCCGACGGGCGCGTGCTCTCCGCGGGCGGTGGCCGGTTCTCCGGATTCCCGACCATTGACCAGTTGAACGCCGAGATCTTCTCGCCGCCGTACCTATTCAAGGGCGAGCGTCCGGCGATTACGTCGATTCCGACTTCCGTGCAACACGGCGCGACCTTCCAGATTGGCAACGCGGCGCCGAATAATGTGGCGCGCGTGACGATGCTGGCGCCGGGCGCGGTGACGCACGAAGTGAACATGTCGCAGCGGTTTGCCGAACTTACGTTCACGCGCACGGCGAGCGGACTGGATGTGCAGGCGCCGTCGAACCCGAACATCGCGCCGCCGGGCTATTACCTGATCTTCTTGATCGGCACAAACGGCGTGCCGTCGATTGGCTCATTTGTGCAGGTGACACCGACTACCGCGCCGGCGCCGGTTCCGACCGTTACGAATACTTCGCCGACTTCGGCCACGGCCGGCGGCGCTGCGTTTACGTTGACGGTGAACGGCACAGGCTTTACGTCTTCCTCGGTCGTGCGCTGGAACAACAACAACCGCACGACGGGCTTTAACTCGTCTACGCAGTTGACGGCGTCGATCACGGCTGCGGATATCGCGAGTCAGGGCACCGCGTCGGTTACGGTGTTCACGCCGGCGCCGGGCGGAGGCACCTCGAACGCGGCCACCTTCACGATCAACCCGTCGAACCCTGTTCCGGCGACGACGAGTCTGTCGCCGAATACCGTCGCGGCGGGCAGCGGCGCATTCACGCTGACGGTGAATGGCAGCAACTTTGTCAGCGGCTCGACGGTGCGCTGGAATGGCGGCAACCGTACGACGACCTTCGTGTCGGCCACGCAGTTGACGGCGGCGATCACGGCGGCCGACGTCGCGAGCGCGAGCACGGTCACCGTTACTGTGTTCTCGCCGGCGCCGGGCGGTGGCACTTCGAACGCGCAGACCTTCACGACCACGGGCACGAACCCGGTGCCAACAACGACGAGCATTTCGCCGGCGGGTGTGACGGCGGGCGGCGCGGCGTTTACGTTGACGGTGAACGGCACGAACTTCGTAACCGGCGGCGTGTCCACCGTGCGTTTCAATGGAAGCAATCGCACGACGACGTTCGTGTCGGCCACGCAGTTGACGGCAACCCTGACGGCGGCCGATCGCGCGATTGGCGGGACCGGGTCGGTCACCGTGTTTAACACGACGCCAGGCGGCGGTACATCCAATGCACAGACCCTGAGCATCGGCAACCCGGCACCGACGACGACGGGGCTTTCGCCGACGAGTGTGACGGCGGGCGGTGCGACATTTACATTGACCGTGAACGGCACAAACTTTATCAGCGGCGCGTCCACGGTGCGCTGGAATGGCAACGACCGCGCCACGACGTTTGTATCGGCCACCCAGTTGACGACTCAGATCACGGCGGCGGACATCGCGGCGGCCGGCACCGGGTCGGTCACGGTGTTTACCGCAACGCCGGGCGGCGGCACGTCGGGCGCCCAGACCTTGAGCATTAACAATCCTGCGCCGACGACGACGGGTCTCTCGCCGAGTTCGGTGATGGCCGGCAGCGGCGCGTTTACGTTGACCGTAAACGGCACGAACTTCATCAGCGGCGTGTCCACGGTGCGTTGGAACGGCAGCAACCGTACGACGACCTTCGTATCGGCCACGCAGTTGACGGCAGCGATTACGGCGGCGGATGTTGCTTCGGCGGGAAGCGGGTCGGTCACGGTGTTCAACGCGACGCCGGGTGGCGGCACGTCGAACGCGCAGACGCTTTCAATCACGGCGACGAATCCGGTGCCGGCGACGACGAGCCTCTCGCCCACTTCCGTGGTCGCGGGCAGCAATGCGTTCACGCTGACGGTAAATGGCAGTAACTTTGTGAACGGCGCCGTCGTCCGCTGGAACAACGCGGACCGCACGACGACCTTCGGTTCCGCGGCACAGTTGACCGCACAGATCACGGCGGCCGACGTGGCCTCCATGGGCAGCGCGACGGTGACTGTGTTCAACCCGGCACCGGGCGGCGGCACGTCGAACGGGCAGACCTTCACCATCACCGCTACGAACCCCGTACCGGCGACAACGAGCTTGTCGCCGACCAGCATCAGCGCGGGTTCGGCGGCGTTTACGCTGACCGTAAATGGCAGTAACTTTGTGAATGGCGCGATCGTTCGCTGGAACGGCGCAGACCGTACGACTACGTTTGGATCCGCGGCGCAGGTGACCGCGCAGATCACCGCGGCCGACGTAGCCTCGGCGACCACGGCGACGGTAACTGTGTTCAATCCGGCGCCGGGCGGTGGCACGTCGAATGGGCAGACGTTCACGATCACGACCGGTGGCGGCACGCCGCAGGGTCTCGTCGCGGCGTACAGCATGAACATTGGATCGGGGACGGCCGTTGCCGATACGTCCGGCAACAACAACAACGGCACCGTGGCGAATGGCACGTGGGCGGCGGGCCAGTTTGGCAATGCGCTTGTGTTCAACGGCACGAGCACGCTGGTGTCGGTGCCCGACACGGCGTCGCTCGATCTGACCACCGGTGTGACGATGGAAGCGTGGGTGTATCCGACTGTGCAGCCGACCGGCTGGCGGGCGATCATTGTTAAAGAGCAGCCCGGCAACGTGCTCTACTACCTGCACGCGGGCAGCAGCAGCGCCAATAGTCCGGCGACCGGCGTATTCGTGGGCGGCGCAGAGCGCAGCCTGGTTGGTGGTACACGGCTTGCCGCGAACACATGGGTGCATTTGGCCTCCACGTATGACGGCGCGAATCAGCGGCTGTACATTAACGGTGTGCAGGTTTCGACTCGCGCGCAGACCGGCGCGATCAGCACCTCGACGAGCCCGCTGCGCATCGGCGGCAATTCGGTCTTTGGTGAATACTTCACGGGCCGTATCGACGAAGTCCGGATCTACAACCGCGCACTGACAGCGGCCGAGATCCAGACCGACATGGCTACACCCATTCCGTAATCATTACATGCGCGGGAGCAGATTCCAGATTCGGCGGTTCATCTGGGCGCTGCTCCCGCTGTTGTTTGGCGCGGCGACGGTTACGGCTCAAGACGACCGTTCAATTAAGGCGCTGCGCGAAACGCAAACGCCCGCATCGAGCATTGGCCTGACGGTCGGCGAGCACATCCCGGAATTTCACGCGCTCGATCAAAACGGAAAACTGCAGACCTTTGAGTCGATCCGCGGCCCGAAGGGTGCGGTGTTGTACTTCTATCGCTCCGCGGACTGGTGCATCTATTGCCGGTCGCAGCTCGTGGAAACGGAAATCTCGCGCGAGGCGCTGACCAGGAATGGCCTCGGGGTCGTAGGCGTTAGCTACGACTCCCCCGCGATCCTGAAAGAGTTTGCCATGGCGCAGGGTATTCAATATCCGCTGCTTTCCGATCCGGATTCGAAAATTATCCGTGACTTTAAGGTGCTCGACGCCAGCCTGCTGCCCACCGACCCCGGCTACGGCGTGCCGTATCACGGCAGCTACATCGTTGATAAGAATGGCATCGTGACTGCGAAGCTCTTTGACCCGGAAGCGACTCCGGCGCATTCAACGGGGATTGTGGTCTCGCGGCTATTCGGATCTCCGCTGAACACACATGAAAAAACCGTGAAGCACAACCGGCTCACGATGCAGTACTACGCGAGCACGAATTTTGTGTCGCCCGGCGATGAAGTCGAACTCATTCTGGACATCACGGTGAACGACGGTGTCCATGTGTACGCCCCGACGGAAAAGCACTATAAGCCGATCGACTGGCAGCTTACGGAACAGCCGAACCTCGCGATCGGCGCCGTCATTTCTCCGCCGGCGCAGGAATTTCGCTACAAGGACGAAACGGCTGCAGCGTACTCGGGGAGCTTCCGCCTGTCGCGCCGCGTGACGATTGGAAAGGACCAGTTTACCGCGCTCGATTCGCAGGGCAACGTCGCACTGAAGGGCAGCCTTACCTTTCAGGCCTGCGACGATCAAAACTGCTACACGCCGACCACGATTCCACTCGAATGGAAATTGTCGCCCGCGCCGGCGACCAAGCCTCACTGATCCTCCGGCACTGAAATCCCGAACGCCGCGCGCCGGGTCTGTATAATGGGCGGATTGCGTATTGGCCAGGGCTGCTGTATGTCCAATCACCGGCGCGTGTCATCCTTTTTTCTCGGCATTGCCGCGATTGGGCTGCTCATTTCCTTCCCCAGCCGCGCCGCGGACACGCAGGCCCAGGCTGATTTCTTTCGCGAGCGCGTCGGCCCGCTGTTGATTCGGCGCTGCCTTGAGTGCCACGGCGACGCGCGCAAAGGGGGCCTCGATCTGCGCGCGCGCGACACGGCGCTCGCCGGGGGCGAGCATGGCCCGGTCATCTCGCCGCAGAGCCTGGGCGACAGCGTGCTGCTTAAAAAAATCTTTTTCGAGGAGATGCCGCCGAAGCAGCCGCTGAGCGACGACGAAGCCGATATTCTGGAACAATGGATCATCGACGGCGCGTATTTCCCCGATGAGCCGCTTGATGCGCTCTCGCTCTCGACTGACCGGCGCGCTGGATACGACTGGTGGTCACTGCAACCACTGAAGAAGCCGGAAATCCCCTCACTTGATACCTCGGTGTTTTCGAAGTCGTGGGGCCTCTCCCCCATTGATCACTTCATCGGCGCGAAACTGCAGGAGCGCAAACTCGCGCCGTCCGGAGCGGCCGATCCCGTCACGCTGATCCGCCGCGCGAGCTATGATTTGCTCGGATTACCCCCGACGCCGGAGGAAGTCGCGGAGTTCGTCAAAGCGTGTGCCGCCGAGACCGGCGATCCGAATCGCGTGGGCAATACGGCGTACGGACAACTCCTCGATCGCCTGCTTGCGTCTGATCATTACGGCGAACAATGGGGCCGCCACTGGCTGGACATTGTCCGCTTCGGCGAGAGTTCCGGCTTTGAGGTAAATCATCTCGTCGACGACGCCTGGCCCTACCGCGATTACATCATCGAGTCGCTCAATAACGACAAACCCTACGATAAGCTCGTGATCGAACAACTTGCCGGCGACAGCATCGCGCCCGGCGATCCAAAGGTCGAGGTTGGTCTTACCTTCCTGACTTGCGGCCCCGTCGACATCGTCGGCAATCAGGACCCCGCGCAAGCGGCGCAGATCCGCGCGAACGGAGTCGACGACATGATCCGCGCGACGTCGGAGACGTTCCTCGGCCTGACCGTCGGCTGTGCGCGTTGCCACGATCACAAATTCGACCCCATTTCGACAAAGGATTTTCACCGGCTGTATGCCACGTTTGCGGGTGTGTATCCCGAGAGTCGTGAAGTGGCCACCGAGGCGCAGCGCCAGCAACGGCGCGAGGCGCTGGCGCCGCTCGAAGCGCAGAAGAATGGACTCGCGGAACAACGCAAGGCGATCGAGGAAGCCATTTTGGCGCGGGCAGCACAGCACACGCCGGCGTATGCCGATGCGTGGACCCGCCCGGCGGTCGATCGAAAAGGAACAGAGGAAACGTTCAACCCGGTCGATGCGAAGTTCGTGCGACTGATTGTTACCGGACGCGACAACGATCCGAATGCGCGCACTGGGTTCAAGATCGACGAGTTTGAGGTGTGGACGGACGCCGCAGAACCAGTCAACGCGGCGCTCGCGGCGAACGGCGCTCACGCAGACGGCGAAAGCCCTGTGGCGGAGGATTTCGGTCAGGCGTATCTCGCCGATCTCACGATCGACGGAAAATTTGGCCAAAGCTGGATCGCGCGAGATTCTACCTTGACCATTACCTTCGCGAAGAGTGAGCGTATCCGGCGCGTGTTGTTCTCCAGTGATCGTCTGGGTGCACTTGCGGCGGACTCGGGCGAGACACCGTTCCCGTGTGAATATCGAATCGAGGTGTCGCAGGATGGCGCTGCATGGAGCACCGTGGCCGATTCCGCGACCCGGGCGCCGGCGAACGACGCGCATCGGCGAAAACGTTATCTCGATCTCGAAACGACGCCGGAAGAGCATGCGCGCCTTCGCGAGTTGCGCCGTCTCCAAGAGGAAACGAACACGCAGATCGCCGCTGTGCCCGGTTTCCCCGTACTGCATGTCGGCCGCTTAAGTCAGCCGGAGGGTCCGACATACGTGTTCAAAGGCGGCGATCCGCAGCGGCTGGGCGATGAGGTAGTTGCGGAAAGCCTCGATGTCCTCTCCCGCTCGGCGCCGCAGTATCACCTAGAGGCAAGCGCCCCCGAACAGGAACGGCGTCACGCGCTGGCGCAGTGGATCGTGAACCGGGAAAATCCGCTTCCGGCGCGCGTGCTCGCCAATCGGCTTTGGCACTACCACTTTGGCACGGGCATTGTGTCCACGCCGAGCGATTTTGGATTCATGGGTACTGCGCCGACGCATCCGGAGCTACTGGATTGGCTGGCGCACGAACTGATCGACCCGCGGTATGGCGTCGAGAACGCCGCACATGATCAGGCATGGCGACTGAAACGCATGCACAAGATCATCATGTTGTCGCAGACGTATCGCCAGGCGGGAACGTACCGGCGCGACGCGGCCGATGTGGACGGCGACTCTCGTTTCTTGTGGCGATTCCCTCCGCGCCGACTGACGGGCGAAGAACTGCGCGATAGTATGCTGGCCGTTTCCGGCGCGCTTGATATGCGGATGGGCGGCCCGGGCTTTCGTCTCTACCATTACATTCGCGACAACGTGGCGAGCTACATCCCGCTGGATGAGTATCCGCCCGACACCTACCGCCGCTCGGTGTATCACCAAAACGCCCGCGCGTCGCGCATCGATCTCATGACCGACTTCGACGCGCCGGACTGCGCGATGACGGCGCCACGTCGCGTAAACACAACAACGCCGCTCCAGTCGCTTACATTAATGAACCACAGTTTCACATTGGATATGGCGCAGGCCTTGGCGACGCGCGCGATCCGGGAAGCGGGCGCGGATGAAAACGCACAGGTGCGGCGTGTTTTCGAACTGACCTTGTTGCGCGTACCCGGCGAAGAGGAACTGCAAGAGGCCAGCGCGCTCGTCAATTCACATGGACTGCGCGCGCTGTGTCGGGCACTGTTTAATTCAAATGAATTCATGTATCTGAACTAGGGCAAAACGCATGAGCAAGCACGAGATCATGGCCGATTCGCTGCACACGCAGCTTATCTCGCGGCGCGGGTTCCTGGCGGATGCGTATACGGGACTGGCGGGTATCGGCTTGAGCAGTCTGTTGTTCTCCGATTTGCTCGGCGCTGTCGCGATGGCGCAGGAAACCCCGCAGCCCCACTTCGCGCCGAAGGCGAAGCGTGTGTTGCAGATTTTCTGCCCAGGCGCGGCATCGCACATGGACTTGTGGGAACACAAGCCCTCGCTCGAGAAATACGACGGTCAGCCATTGCCGGGCGAAGAGAATTTAGTCAGCTTCCAGGGCAAGAACGGCTCAATCATGCGCAGCCCGTGGCCCTTCGCGCCGGCGGGCGCATCCGGGAAAATGATCTCGACGCTGCTGCCGAACATGGCGCAGCACGTGGACGATATCGCCTTTGTGCATTCGATGACGTCCAAAACCAACACGCACGGGCCGGGCTGCATCTTCATGAACACCGGCCAAGTGATGGAGGGTTTCCCGAGCGCGGGCGCGTGGTTCAGCTTCGCGATGGGGCGCGAAAACGAGAATCTTCCCGCGTATGTGTCAATTCCGGATGTACGCGGTGAGCCGCCAAACGGCAAGGCAAACTGGAGCAATGGATTCTTGCCGGCGCAGAACCAGGCGGTCGTGATGGCGGCGCACCAGAGCGTGCGCAATCTGGAATTGCCCGGCGGCGTAACGCCGGACGAAGAGCACGCGACGCGCGATTTCCTGCAGCGTCTGAATCAGTCGCATGCCGAGGCGCATCCCGGAAACTCGGAACTGCAAGCGCGGATGGCGGCGTATGAACTCGCGGCACGCATGCAGCTCTCGGCGCCGGAGGTCAGCAACCTCGACAGCGAACCGGCCGAAGCCCACGCCATGTACGGTACCGGCGACGCCAATCCCTTGAAAGCCTCGTATGCACGAAACTGCCTGCTTGCGCGCCGGCTGCTGGAGCGTGGCGTTCGGTATGTGAATCTGTATTGCGGCTCTCGCGCGTCGGGCGTGGACGGATTGCTGAACTGGGACGCGCACAAAACGCTGAAGACCGACTACGAGCGCCACTGTCCGATCTTCGATCAGCCCACCGCCGCGCTGCTGGCGGACCTGAAGCGCACGGGTCTGTTGCACGACACGCTCGTGCTGTGGACGACGGAATTCGGCCGCATGCCCACGCACCAGGAAGGCACGACCGGCCGCGACCACAACCCGGACGGATTCACCTGCTGGATGATGGGCGCCGGCATCAAAGGCGGCACCAGCTTCGGCTCGACGGACGAGTTCGGACGCCGCGCGCAGATCGATCCGGTGACGGTGTGGGATTATTACGCGACGGTGCTGCAGGTGCTCGGCTTCGACCACAAACGGCTGACGTATTATTACAACGGTCTGAACCGCCGCCTGACCGATGTTCATGGGCAAGTGATTTCAGGAATTCTCGCGTAAGTGATGCGCCACGGGCTTCACATCCGAATCACCCTCCTCGCAACCGTGCTCTTGGCCGCGCGAGTCGTGTCGGCGCAGTCCATTGAATTCACGGAGAACGTCCTACCCATACTCGCGTCGAGGTGCTTCCAGTGCCACGGCCCCGATGCTGAAGACCGCAAAGTGAACCTTCGGCTCGATACCAAAGAAGGGCTCTTCGGAAAAACGCGCGAAGGATTCCCCATCGTTCAGGGCGGCAACCTCGACATGAGCGAGCTGTGGTGGCGCTTAACGGCCGAAGATCGAAAAGATCGCATGCCGCCGGAGGAATTTCCGAAGTCGGTAACGCCGGAAGAACTCGCGACGATCAAGCAGTGGATCGAAAACGGCGCGACGTGGGAAGGGCATTGGGCATTTGAACCACTCGCGCATCCTTCTCCACCTGCAGTGAAACGCACGGAGTGGGTGCGCAATCCGATCGATTCATTCGTGCTCGCCAAGCTTGAGGCGAAAGGACTCGCCCCGTCGGCCGAGGCCGATCGACGCACGCTGGCGCGGCGCCTGTACTTTGATCTGCATGGGCTGCCACCCACGCCGGAGGAAATGGCCGAGTTCGTGAACGATGCCGCGCCGGATGCCTATGAGCGACTCGTGGACCGCTTGCTTGCGTCGCCTCGATACGGCGAGCGCTGGGCCCGGCATTGGCTGGACGTCGCGCACTACGCCGACACGCACGGCTACGACAAGGACAAGCGGCGTGATCATGCGTGGCCGTATCGCGACTATGTAATCGAATCGCTTAATGCGGACAAACCATATACGCGCTTCGTGGAAGAGCAACTCGCCGGCGATGTGCTGTATCCGGATGATCCTGACGCGCTGGTGGCGACGGGATTCATTGCGGCCGGGCCGTGGGACTTTGTCGGCCATGTCGAATTGCGGGAGGGCACCGTCGATAAGGAAATCACACGCGTTTTGGATCGTGACGACATGGTCTCCTCCGCCATGACGACGTTTACCAGCCTCACCGTGCACTGCGCGCGGTGTCACGATCACAAATTCGACCCGATTTCGCAAAAGGACTATTACGCGCTGCAGGCAGTATTTTCTGGCGTGGAACGTGCCGACCGCCCTTACGACGCCGATCCCGGGGTTTATCAAACACGTCAACGCCTCATGCAAGAACAAAAAGAAATTCAGGAGCACCTGTCGGCGTGGCAGACGCGCCTCGACTCACTATCTTCGCCGAAAATCGATGAACTAAACACAGAGATCGCAGCTCTGCAAGAACAGATTAAGGCGCTGCGGGCCGCCGAGAGTCCCAGCAATGGCTATCACAGCCTTATCGCTGCGGAACCCGACACGACGAAATGGGTGCAAGTCGATCTGGGCGAACCAATGCCGCTGGACGCCATTCGACTCGTGCCCGCGCTGCCCACGGATTTCCGGCTCGCGCCTGGGTTTGGATTTCCCGTGCGCTTTAAACTCGAAGCCTCTGCCGATCCTGCATTCAGTTCGTCAATAGTCTTGCTCGATCAAACGGAGACCGATCATCCCGCGCGCACAGACGAGCCCTTTCGCCTCGAACTCAAGGCTATCGAAGCGCGATACATTCGCTTGACGGCGACGCGCTTGTGGAAACGCGACAATGACTACGTGTTCGCGCTGGCGGAAATGGAAGTGTACTCGGGCGGGCAAAACGTCGCGATGAGCAAGCCGGTGACGGCGATGGATTCCATCGATGAGGGTCGTTGGCATACGCGCTACCTCACCGACGGGTACGACAGCCGGAACCGTATCGCATCAGGCAACGAAAGCGTCTCGACGCTCAACAAAGCAGAGCTCAGGCTCAAAGCGCGAAAGCAAGAGCGCGAACGAGAGCGGCGCATCATCCTGCCCGCACAGGAGCAGGATGAACTGACCAAGCTGGAACTCCACGCGGGACGACTTGCCAGCGCGCTCGAGCAGCTTCCGAAACCGACGAACGTGTACGCGGCTGCATCGGAATTTCCGCCGAACGGAAATTTCACTCCGCCCAAGGGCATGCGCGAGATTCACGTGCTACAGCGCGGCGACGTGAAGCATCCGCTGGAAGTGGCCGCGTCCGGCACCGTCGGCTGCCTGAATCAGCTACCGTCCCGCTTCGATTTGCCCGAGGGACACGCCGAAGGCGCGCGCCGCGCCGCGCTGGCGCACTGGATCACCGACGAATCGAATCCGCTAACCTGGCGATCAATCGTCAATCGTGTGTGGTTCTATCACTTTGGAAAAGGCATCGTGGATACGCCGAATGACTTCGGCCGCATGGGCACACCGCCGACGAACCGTGCGTTGCTGGACTGGCTGGCGACGGAGTTTCTCGCACGCGGACAGTCGCTTAAGGAAATGCACCGCCTCATCGTGACCTCCGCCACCTACCGCCAGCAGTCGACTTTTAACGCGGAGTTTGCGGCGCTCGACGCGTCCAACCAATACCTGTGGCGCATGAACCGCCGGCAGTTGGACGCCGAAGCCCTGCACGATACGATGCTGTACATCAGCGGGAAGCTCGACTTTTCCATGGGTGGGCCGGGCTTCGATGCGTTTGCATTTGAGGACGACCATTCGCCGCGTTATCTCTACGATCAGTTCGACCCCAAGAACCCCGCTGGGTTCCGCCGATCGATCTATCGATTCATCGTGCGTAGCGTTCCCGATCCGTTTATGGCTTCGCTGGATTGCGCCGATCCGTCACAGAGCGTGCCTGTGCGCAATGAAACCATCACGGCGATCCAGGCGCTCGCGCTGCTCAACAATCCCATGGTCGTGCAGAGCGCGGAATACCTGGCGGAACGTGTGGAATCGATAGCGGGCGATCGTGCAGCACAACTGGATGCCATCTTCCAGCTCGCGCTCAACCGATCGCCTACGCCGGAGGAATCGCAGGAACTTTTGCAGTATGCCGAAGCGCACGGAATGGCGGCGGTGTGTAGACTGGTGTTGAACACCAACGAATTTATGTTTGTGGATTAACTGACGCATGAAGCCGACCGTACAACGCGGCGCACCCATCACGCGACGCCAGTTTCTTTGGAAATATGGCGGCGGGCTCGGCGGTATCGCGCTTGCGCATCTGCTCTCGCAGGAAAATGCGCTGGCCGATCCCGCGCCCGGCGCGCTCGCGAGTGGACTCCACCACCCGGCACGCGCCAAGCGCGTGATTCAGTTGTTCATGTCGGGCGCGGCGAGCCAGGTGGACACCTTCGACTACAAGCCGCTGCTGCACCAACGCGCGGGCCAGGCCTTCGATCCCGGCGGCAAAGTGGAATTGTTCCAGAGCGAAGCCGGCGTCGTGATGCCGTCGCCGTGGGAATGGAAGCAGTACGGCCAAAGTGGTAAATGGGTCAGCAATCTCGTGCCCCATCTCGCCGAGTGCGTAGACGACATGGCCTTCCTGCCCGCGATGGTGGCCACATCGAACGTGCATGGGCCGGCTACGTTCATGCAGACGACGGGATTCGTGTTGCCCGGTTTCCCGAGCATGGGCTCGTGGGTGAGCTACGGGCTTGGCGCGCTGACGGACTCCCTCCCCACATTCGTCGTGCTGCCGGATGCGCGCGGATTCGCGCCGGGCGGCCCGAAGAATTGGGGCGCGGGCTTCCTTCCATCGAACCACCAAGGCACGCTGATCCGTCCTTCGAACGAGGACCCCATTGCCGATCTGTTTCCACCGAAGGATGGATACGTCACGCCAGAGGCCGATGCCGAGGGCCTCGCGGTGTTGCACGATCTGAATCAGCGCCACATGGCCACGCGCGAAGGTGACACGCGCCTCGAAGCGCGCATCCAGAGTTACGAAATGGCGGCGCAACTGCAGATCGCGGCGCCGGAAGTGCTAGAGCTGAAGAATGAGTCCGCCACGACGCGAAAAATGTACGGCCTCGACAATCCGGTGACAGCGGACTTCGGCCGAAACTGCCTCGTCGCGCGCCGGCTGCTCGAGCGCGGCGTGCGATTTGTGCAGGTGTGGAGCGGTGCGGACAACGCCTTCCCGCGGCGCAATTGGGATTCGCACGAAGACATCAAGAAAGATCACGGCGACATGGCCGCGAGCATGGATCAGCCGGCCGCGGCGCTACTCAAGGATCTGAAGGCGCGCGGCATGCTTGAAGATACCATCGTCATCTGGACGACGGAATTTGGCCGAATGCCGTGCAGCCAGGGCAGCGCGGGGCGCGATCACAATCCCTTCACGTTCACGTCATGGGTCGCCGGTGGCGGCATCAAGGGCGGCGCAATTTACGGCGCGAGCGACGAGTGGTCCTACAAGGCACTCGACAAACCGACGTATTGCTACGATCTGCACGCGACCGTGCTGCACCTGCTCGGCATCGACCACGAACGCCTCACCGTGCGGCACAACGGCATCGATCGCCGGCTTACCGATGTGCACGGCCACGTGATCAAGGAAATCGTCGCGTAGCCTATGCACTTATCGCGTTAGCGTCCGCCCTTGAAGGTCACGCCCGCGGTCGTGTTGGCGCCTTCCACAAGCTGCACGCGCACGGCGTCCCTGGTCTTTGCGCGATCGAGGATCAGCACACACTCCGTGTCGCCTGCGTTCACATCGAGCGTCATTGTGTCCGACAGTGGCACTTCCTTCTCGCCAACCCACAGACGCATGCCTTCCTGCGGCGGAATGGCAATGGTCGCTTTTCCTTTGGTTGTCGCGTTGAGCGTGAACTTCAGGAAGCTGTATGTGACGGTCCAGTAATGATGCCGCAATTTTGGAAGCACATCGAGCGGGATCGACCCATCCACGTTGCTGTAAGCCTGAATCCACGGCAACTCGTCGTGCGGTTCGACAGCGGCTTCTGGTTGGTTTTCGTAGAGGTAATCCTTCACCGCGTCGTCGTTCGGCAACACACGCCATGTACGCGCGTAGCGATTCGTGCCGACTGAAAATTCCGGAGTGCGGCCCAATTCCGACAGGAACCGAACCAAGTCCAGGAATTCATTTTCCAGCAGCGTGTCCGCCAGACCGGTCGGCATCAGTGATCCGCCGTCGTCGCGCCGGGCGATGGTCGCGGTCGGAATGCGGATTTCCGCGCCGGTCGCATCGCGCAGCACCAACTCCGAATCCGATTCGGAAATCTTGATGCCGCTGAAAAATTCACCGTTCTTTGTCTCAATGACGAGCGAATGGAAGCCTTCCTTAATCGCCTTGCTGGGGAAATACATCGACTCGATCAGATAGTCGATTTGCGCGCTGCCACCGATGCTGGTCATGTCCGGCCCTACAGCCCCGCCGCTGCCTGCGATGGAGTGGCATTGCGCGCATTCGAGTTTCCGGAACTGCTCCTGCCCGCGCGCCGCGCTGCCGTGTTCCTGCACGGCCGCCACCAGCTTGGCCATCTGCTCCGGCGTGAGCTCCGCCGGTTCTTCACCGAGCCCGCCGGCCCGGTTCAACGCGGTGGAAAGTTCGGCGCGTTCACGACCCGACGACGCGACCGTGCGCAGACCAATCTTCGCGATCTCTGTCGGCAGCGTCCGGTTCTGCAGCGCAGTCGTGAGTGCCGCGGCGTACCCGTCAGCCTTGAGGAAATCCGCGAACAACGGCGCCGGATCGAGGCCGCCAAAATTGGCAAGCAGATCGAGCGCATCGGTGGACGCGACATCCGGCGCCAGCGGCAATAGCGCGCGCGTGGCCGCGAGCCGCACTTCCGTGCTCTCTTTCGAAACCGCCAATTGCGACAGGGTCTGCTTGGCCGGCTCCCCGCCCATCGCACTCAGCGCCTTCATCGCGATCTCGCGATGGCTCAGGTCGGCGTTCTTGTTCTCGGCGATTTTCGTCAGAGCGCCGGTGTATTGCGAAAGCTTCCACTCGCCCGCGGCATACATCGCCGCGTCTTTCACGGCGTCCTGCCCGCGTTCGATGAGATTTCCGATTCGGCCCAGATCGCCTTCCGGAATCACATCGCGCCGGCTCGTGGCATTGGCCATAATCCGCAACTGCGTGGCGCGCTGCGCATCGTCGATGCGGTTCGCGGTCAGCATATATTCCGCCGCCGCGCCCAGCTCTTTCGGGTTGCCGTGCGTCGCCAAGGCGTCCAGGGCATCCTGTTGCTGCGCCGGTGTAAGTTTGCCGCCGGTATAGGCCTTGAGCAGCATCGGAGCCGCATCGGGCGAATCAATCGCCTTCAGCGCATACAGCAACTTATCGGGGTCCTGCGAGAACGCGAGGCGTTCCGTCGCCGGCAGCCAATGTTCTTTCGTTTCGCGCATCGTGGTCCACAACGCGTACTCGAGGAAACGGTCCTTGTCCGTCGGCATTGCGCGCATCGCGATGTCCGCAGCCTCGGGTCGCTCCGAGCGCGCTAGGGCGCGAATCGCTTCTAGACGCACGCGCGGATGCTCGTCCTGCGCTGCCTTCGCGAGCGCATCCAGATAGGCGTCTTCGTTGTTCAGCCGACTCTTCCACTGCGACAACACGCGCACGGCCGCGGCGCGGGCACGGTGGTCACCCGACGACAACAAGGTCTTGAGCAGCGACTCGTTGACAACGTCGATGGTTTCGTAGGCCCACAGAACCTCGAGGCGCGCATGCTCGGCGTCGGCGTCGTTTCCGGTGATGGACTGAAGCGCTTTTTCCAGCGCCTGTGCGACTTCGGTCTTGTCGTGCTTGCGCAGTTCGCGCTTTGCGAGTACGCGATTCCACTGCTCGGGCTGACGAAGCAGTGCAATCAACTCGTCGATTGGCGCGCCCGCGATGCGCGGCGCTTCGACCAGCGGACGGCCCTTCGCCGTCACTCGCCAGATGCGGCCGTGTTCGTGGTCGCGGCGCGGATCGCGGAAGTCCACTTCGCCGTGCTGGATAATCGGGTTGTACCAGTCGGCGATATACAGCGCGCCGTCGGGCCCCATCTTCACGTCCACCGGCCGGAACGCGACGTGGCTGGACGTGAGAACTTCGGGTTGCTCCACCGAGCTGTAGCCACTCTGGTTTTCCGTCACAACAAAGCGAACGACGCGATGCCCACGGAAGTCGTTGGTCACCATCGTGCCGCGCCAATCCTCGGGGAAGTGGCGGCCGCTGATGATTTCTATCCCGGAGTGCTTCGGCGAACCCGGATTCAGTCCCGCGAGAATGCGCGGCATCGATTTCGCTGTCGTGAACGCGGCACCGGGAAACACGTAGTTGATGCCTTCGCCGCCCGCACCGTCGGTCTGGAACGATTGGCCCCACTCGTCGAAATGGTGACCCCATGAATTCACGAGGCCGCGCGTGAACACTTCCATCTCCATCGTGTCCGTGCGAAATGCCCACACACCGCCGGCGTCCAGATGGCGCGGGCCGTGTGGCGTCTCGATGTGCGAATGGATATAGATTGACTGGTTGAAATACAGGAGGCCGTCGTAGCCCCAGCGGAACGAGTGAATAATGTGGTGCGTATCCTCGGTGCCGAATCCGGACAGCACCACGCGCGTCTCATCGGCCTTCATGTCACCGTTTGTGTCGCGCATGAAAAGGACTTCGGTGCTGTTGGCGACGTACACGCCGCCGTCACCCACGGCGATACCCGTCGGGATAAAGAGATTGTCGGCGAAAACGGTCGATTTGTCCGCCACGCCGTCGTGATTGGTGTCCTCCACGACGGTGATCGTGTCGCTGGCGTACTGGCCGGGCGCGATGTGTGGGTACACGGCGCTGCCGACGATCCACAGGCGGCCTTGCTCGTCCCACGTAATCTGAATCGGCTTCGCGATCATGGGATCGGACGCGAAGAGATTGACTTCGAATCCATCCGCAACCGTGAACGATGCCATCTCTTTCGAGACGTCTGGATCGGGCACTTTGAGCAGCGTGTTCTGCGCGGCTGCCGGGAACGCACTACCCAAAACAAAGAAGAGCGCGGCGCATTTCGCCGCGGTCGATAGCCCCAGATTCGTTTTCAATTGCCCGCCCCCTCTTGAGACAGCGCCATCCGCAGCGCGGAAATTTTCTTTTCTTGCTCTTGTACGAGCGGATCGAACATTGGAATCTCGGCGACGTGCCGGCCCTGTTCATACTTTCGGAATCCAGTGATGTATGTTTCGTTTTGCGGGCGCCACTTGTTGAAAAACAGGCGGTTCTTTTCGTTGATCGTAGCCTGCAACTGCGCGAGTTTTTTCGTGTCGGCCGAAATCGGCGCATAGCCCAGCGATTCGACCAGCGCGGACGCGACTTTCCAATAGCCCGCCTCGGTGTAGTGAATGCCGTTGTCGGTCCAGTGCGTGATGGGCAGCTCGTTGGGGAACGTAAGGGCTTTGGTCATGTCGACAAACCGCAGATCTCGCCTCGCCGCGATCTTGAAAATCGCATCCACATACAGGCGCACATCTTTGTTGTGCTCTGTCGGATCCGGCAGCGGCGGTCCCATTTCCTGCTGCAGCGCCGGCGAGATCAGCACGATCCGCGCATTCAGCGAGGCGACGTCGTCCAACAATTTTTCGTAGCGGGTAGTGAAATCCTCGAGCCCTGCCGCGCCTTTAAACGATTCGTTTTGCCCGTAGCTAAACAGCAACACGGTTGGCGCCGCGTCTTTGATCTGGTTGATAAGGCGCTCGTAGCCCACGGGAATCGGGTCGAAGCTCGCGCGCGCGATGCCGGAGACTTCGTCGCCGCTCCATCCGAGATTCCGGAACGTCAGCGTGTAGTTGGGGAACTGCGCCGTGATCAAGGTTTCGATGCAGCCGTAGCGGACGTCGCGCTCGATGAAGGTCGCGCCGACCAACACAATCCGATCCCCGTCCTTGATGGGAAAGGGTTCGGCGGCCGCCGCGGTTCCAGTCGCGAGGAGCGCAACCGCCACGCATTGCGAGAGCAATATCATGAGTTTCGTGTTCATTTTCCTCTTTCCAAAATTGGGAGCGCGCATAGCATATAGGAGATCGGGGCATTTTCGCGCCGGCGCATTCGAATTAAGCGAATACAGCCGTTTGGCTGGGGGATTCGTGACGGGTCGGCGCAGCGGCGTTAGCGATCGTTCCGTTTTAGATTGCGTGGATTCTGGGTTTCGAGCGAGTGCTGCCCCGCGCCGGTCGGCGTGCCGATTAACTGGAATCCCGAGCGTCCGGTCCGAAGATCCGCGTCCCGGTTAAGCGTCTGCGGCACTCGCCGCAACGACTCCCGGCCCCAACCCTGTTGCACCGGCGGTGCGTTGAGATACGTCGTGTCCATCGACGGCGCGACACCGAAAATCGGCTGAATCACAAAACTGCCACCGATTTTTTCATTTCCGGTATAAATCCCCGCGGCGCGCGCGTTGCCGGAATCATCAAAGGCAATCATGAGAATTTCGCGTTCCAGCTTAACCCGGCCTTTCGAAAGCCGGATCAGACTCAAAACGTTTCCCGTGTTGGGACTGATGCCGATTTGCCGGTCGCGCACCGTGAACGACTCGTACAAAAAGGCGAAACCCTCCGAGGTCGCCGTAATCTGCGACGGCGGCCCGAACGAATCGAGTACTTCGTAATAATGCTTGCCCTGCATCGGCGCCTTCGCCATGTCGCCGATGGGCGTGTCCGCGCGCCGGGTGAGCGAGGTACATCCCACGAGGCACACGAGCATCACGATCGCGGCGAGCTTTGGCATACGGCGAAACTATTTCTTCTTTTTAGAATCGGCCGGCGGCTTGCTAACGGAGAACTTGGTCAGCACGCCTTGCTTGTCGAAGATGAACATCGCGCGATCGTATGTCACGTTGGACTTCGCCTGGTTGTAGAAAATAAGGATCATGACTTTCGTCCGCGCTTCTTCGAGCAGGTAATAGAAGACTGTCTCGTCGTTCAACGAGATGAGCTGAGACGGCGGGCCGAGAGCGTCGAGCACGTCTTGCTGCGTCGTCTTTCCGGCTTCCCAGTGCGCCACATTCGGATCGCGCCAGGTATTTTCGATACCGCGGTCGGCCGTCACGCTCGCGCAGCCGATCAACAGGCTGCACACGCCGACCATGCACACTACGCCCATCGCACGCCGAATCATATGGTCCATCCTTCGCAGGGTTGCGTTAGTTACAATTGCACCGTGAGCGGCGCGAGAATGCGAAACTGCAGCACCGAACCGGCCGGGATTTGCACTTGCTTGCCGCGCGTAAGCGCCGAGGCGCCAAGGCCCACCAGCGCCCCTTTGCCTGCGCCGTCACCGCCATCAACAGCCGCGCCCACGGCCGCGCCGATGCCGACGTTGCGCGCGGTCTTGCGGGTTTCGCTTTTTGGCGCCGCCGTCTCAACGGTCTCCGTCACGATGGGCATCGATTGCCCGTTAAGCAGAATCGAAGTAAGTTCCACCGCGAGCTCCGACTTACCCACGACGCGACCACCGGATTTTGCGTTGGTGAGCATGCCGTAGGCCTGCGTGCCGCGGGGTGCGACGACCTTACCCTCGGCGACGAGGTCCGCTTCCAAGGTCACGGTGAACCGCTGGCCGGCGCTGCTGTGCTTGGAATCGAGCGCATCCACCGAGCGCACCAACAGCACGGTGCCGGCGGGAACGGTGACGTGCGTGGGCTGCGCCGGTTGGTTCTGCGCCATCGCGGCGGCGGCATACCCAAGAAACGAGATAGCAACGATATATATAGCGCGCATAGTGTGTTCTCCTGAATTCGGCACTACTCGACCAGCGGAATCGACTGAGAGGCTTGCAGTTCAAGCAGGTTGTTCAACCGGCGATCCACTTGAAAGAACCGCGCGGCGGCCCGCCCGCCCAATGCGGTTTCGAATTTCTTGTAGTACTTCTTGCGGAGCTTCAGCAGATCGTTGTCCAGATCCAAATTGGCGTTGGCGAGGGCACTCGCCTGCGCGTCACTGATGCCGTTGTATTCACTGGCGTATTGCGCGATGAGCTTGAGCCGTTCATTCCAGAGATTCTGCACTTCTGCGTCGTACTCGATGTAGAGCGGCACGAAAATCTGCGATTCCGCCTCGCTCAGGCGCATGCTTTCATCGACAATCTCAGCGCGGTGCGAGCGCAGGTCGAGGCGGAGCAAGTCCCCGTTGTTCGCCCGCGCATATCCACCCTGTTTATTGTTGATGATTTGGCCTGTCGCCGCCCATGCAACGATGACGGCGAACAGCGCGACGGGCACCCGCACCACGCGCGATTTGCGACTTGAATGAAACACGGTCAAGTCCTCCCCCCTTTTTGCGATGTGCTTACTTAATATTGAAGTTGTAATTCAGAATTACGCGGAAATCCTCAAAGCTGGGATCGCCGCCGCCGCGCTGCATGATCTCTGCATAGCGGAGACGCGCAGAGAAGTCTTTCATCTTGCCTTCCTTCGGCGCCCACTGGAGATTGAAGTCGACTTCGTCTTCATCGAATGTGCCCGTGCCGCTGCGGTTCATGCCGTGCACCCACAACGCGTACGCGCTGAAACCCTTGAGTCCGGTGTGCGTGAAGTCGTAGGCGGCCTTCAGCATCAGAGCCTGTTCGCCGGCACGATTGAAGTCCTGCACCTGCACGCTGGTATATCCGGGATACCCGCCCCACGGGCTGCGCACATTGTCCTGACCGCCCGTCACATCCGTGAACCCTATTGTGAACATCGCCGGACCGACGCCGAAATCACCTTTCACGCCCCACTGCTGCACGTCGAAGTCTTCGCCCGTGATAAGGTTGTCGCCGAGGCTGCGCTGATCGACGAACTGACCCGAAAGCTTGAAGGACATCCGCTCCTTGAACTTCCAGCCGTACGAGCCTTCCGTGTAGATAATGTTTAGAACGTCAGGCGAGCTGTAGTCAATCGCGCCGACGGACCACTTCTCGGTGCTGTAGTTTCCGCCGACGGTGAACACGCCCCTGTTTTCGTCAACGCCCAGCGCGTCGGACATCCAGTCGAAATCGGTGTCGGTCCAATCTTTCATCTGGTACAAGTAGCCCGCGCCGTAGCGCCAATTGGATCCTTCCTGGGAACCGGGGTGGGTGCCCGTGAAGGTGACACCCTGGAAGGTTTTTGGCGTCATGCGCACGTCGTGCCAGTTAATGAACGGCGTGTTGTATCCCTTGCGACCGAAGTTCGCCTGCAATCCATCGATGATTTTCACTTCGCCGTAAATCTCACCCAGCGACGTGTAGCCATCCTGATCTTCCTTCAACAGACCCGTGCCATCTCGATCATCGGGCGCAAACAATGGCTGCGACGTGTACACCGTCGCGCCCATCGCGAAACGGTCCCACGCGTAGCCGGACTTTAGCGAAAGCGAGCCACCGATCGCCCAAGCCTCGGCGATACTGTCGTCGTAGCGCTGCCGGTTAAAGTAGTACGTACGCAGATTCAGCTTCACGGTCGCGTCGTTGAAGAACGGCTTGTCTTTGCCGGACACTTCGACCGGCTGACCCATGTCGATGTCCTTCATGTACACCGCGCCCTGTTCGGCTTCGCTCTCCGCTACCTCGCCGGACTCAACAGCGACTGCAGAGGCGTCGCTCGTTTCGGTGGCGGCGGAATTGCTCACTTCGGCCGGCGCCGGCGCAGCGGCAGCGGCCGCTTCCTTCGGCTCGTCGGCCGCAGCCACCCTCGTCTGCCCGGGAGCCGACGGCTCAGCCGAGGCGCCGGGCGGTACAGCATCGGACGATGCGCTACTAAAAAACCCAAGCACCAACGCAGCGAGCAATACGCGTTTCATCGATCTCTCCCTCCGCAACCCAACTGGTTTTAACGAATGATCAATTCACGACAATAACAAGATGATTACCGTGCCCCACGTCGTGAGCAATACATTGCCGACCGCAACCGTGCCGGAGTAGCCCAATACCGCCACGGGACTCTTCGAGCGTTCCTGGACCGCGGCGAGCGCGGGCGTAAAGGTCTGCGAGCCCGCAATCGCGCCGAGGAGCAGCAAGGGGTTTACCTTGAGCACATATTTGCCAAAATACAGGCCAGCCACGAGCGGGAGCAGGGTGACCAACATGCCGCCGAACAACAATTTCACGCCGGCTTCTTTTACGCCGTCGATGAAATGCGGCCCGGCGCTCAGACCGATCATCGCGACGAAGGCCGCAAGGCCGAACGTGGTCATGAACGAGATCGCGGCGTCTGGAATGCGCCCAAAGAGCGGCCGGCGGGTGCGGAACCAGCCGACAAGCAAACCCGCGGCGAGCGCTCCGACGGTCGTACCCATCGTGATCTTCGTGCTGCCGATCGGAATGTACGCCGCCGCGCCGATCAATGCACCGGCAAAGATGGCGAAGCCGACTGTCATGAAGTCGGTGGCGTCACTGGGCCGGATGACCTTGCCGATGTGCTTCACCGCGGACTCCACCATCACTTCAGGGCCCACAAGCGTGAGCACGTCGCCGGGCTGAATCTCCGTTCGGCGCGAAATGGGGATCGCCTGACCACCGCGATCGATATGACGCAGGTACACGCCGCGCACCGCGTCATCTTTTCCAATTTCGCCGAGCATGCGACCGCTCAATTTCCGGCCGGTGACCAATACGTCTACAATCTCAACGGGCACCTCAAGCAACTCGCGATCAGCGAATTCCTCCGCACGTTCTCCGACGATGTTGACCAGGATTTCGCGCCGGCCCGCGATCGCGAGCGTGTCGCCTTCCTGAAACGTCATCCCTTTGAGATCGTCGAAGATTTCCTCCCCACGGCGCAGCCGAAGCACGTACAGTCGGGCATCCGGCATCAGTTTTTCCGCCTGTTCCTGCGTGAGCCCAATGATCTGCGCGCCAGCAGGCACGCGGTACGCGCGCAATTCAAACGGGTGCCATGCCGAACCGACGCCTGGCTTTTTGCGTTCGATTTCGAGTTCTTCCTCGAGCTTGGCGGCTTCTTCTTCTAGATTAATGCCCAGGAGTTTCGGGCCAATCGTCGTGCAAAAGATGATGATCCCGATCCCGCCGAAGGCGTAGCAGATTGCGTCCGCCACGGCGATCTGTGACACCAGTCGCGTGGTTTCTTCCTCGCCCAGGTTGAGCGTCTTGATGGCTTCCGTCGCGGTGCCGATCGCGGCCGACTGCGTGAGCCCGCCCGACAGAAGGCCCGCCGCGTATCCGAGTTCGACGTTGATAACCTTCGCTACGATGTAAGCCCCGCCGAGGCCGACCACGCACATGAAGATGGAGAGGATGACCCACTTGAAGCCCTGGCCACGCATCGTTTTGAAGAACTGAGGGCCGACGGAGTAGCCGATGCCGAAGATAAACAGCAGGAACAGCACCGACTTCGCCATCGACGGAACCGAGACCTCAAAGAACGACCCGACGACCATGCCGCCGATCAGCGAGCCGGTCACCGAGCCCAGCGAGAATCCACCGTACTTCAGTTTCCCGATCAAGAACCCAATGCCGAGCGCGAGATACACCCCGAACTCGGGATACTTCTTGAACATTTCTGCTAACCAGTCCACGGTGTCCTCGTCAGAGTTTTGGTCGTCGTTATCCGGATTACTGTCCGACTACCGATGCGCCAAAATCATCCCGAAGTAGCCGAAGATGGTCAGCAACACACCGGAAATCGCATACGCGACGGGGAAGCCCAGCCACGGGACGGAGCTCTTCAGTTCGACTGCAGCCTCGCGGCACGGCCCGGAGTGACTGCGCGCGCCGGCAACCGTACCCACCAGCAACGCCGGGTTGATCTTCATCATGTGGTAGCCAATCGCCCAGGCGACAAACGGCGGCACGGAGCACGCGACGAAACCGACCAGGAAGATTTTCACGGCCACGGAGCCCGTCATCTCAAGCAGAGCGGCGCCGGAGTTGAGACCCACGATGGCGACGAACACGACCAGACCCAAGTCTTCGAGCACGTTGCGCGCGGCATTCGGCGTGCTGCCGAAGAAACGCAGGCGCGAGGACAGCGACGCGACGATAATGCCTGACACGAGCAAGCCACCCGCGTTGCCGAGGCCTACCTTGCTGCCGAAAGCCGGGAACTGAATCATGCCGATCAAGAACCCGATGATCATGCCGATCGAAAGTGTGAGCAGATCGGTCGACGTGCTCGGCCGCGCGATAATGCCGAAAATGTCGCCGGCTTTTTGCACCGCCGACTTAATGCCGGTCACGTACAGCACGTCGCGCTTCTGGAGCTTGGTCTCGAGACCGATGGGAATCGACACGCCACCGCGTTCGATCTTGGTCAAGCCGATCTGTCCCGCGAGTTCAGAATCGCGGTAGTCCTTGAGCGGCTTGTTGAGGGCGGTTTTGTTGGTGACGAGAATCTCGGCCTGGTCCAGCGGTATGTTCAGCACGCGCTGATCGGCCACTTCGGGCCCAATCAGACCCATCTTGTCCGTGAGCGCGTCGAGACGTCCACCCAAGGCGATAAGGTCACCCTTCTGGAACGTGAGGTCGATATCCGCACCAAGGACTTCCTCGCCGCGCTTCACATTGACGACCTTGTACTCGGGGTTCTGACTTCGGAACCGCTCGATACTCATGCCGACCAGTTTGTCATTTTCGAGTCGATACGCACGCAAGCCGCCCTGGCGATATCCCGACAGGCCTGCGTTGTCCACGTTGGTCACGCCGTGCTCCTCTTCATACTTCCGCGCGATCTCCTGCGCGTTGAGGCCCCACCAGCGCGGGAGATACTTCACGATCAGGATGATGCCGACCGTGCCCCAGATGTACGTGATGCCGTACGACAGCGCGATCATGCCGGTGGCCGAATCTTCCGACATACCTTCCGGCAATTTCACGACCTTGTCGGTAATCGCGAGCTCGGCGGAACCGATGGCCGCAGACATCGTCTGGCTGCCGGCGATGATTCCGCCACCGGTGCCGATCGGCAGATCAAACATGCGCACGCCGAGAACGACAATGAGAAGCCCAAGTACCGGAGTAAGGATGGCCAGTATCGTGTAGTAGATAGAGTCTTTGTTCAGGCTGTTGATGAACGAAGGGCCTACGCGAAGACCGACTCCATACATGAACAGGTAATAGAACAGCGATTTGACAAAGTTGTCGAGCCCGAGCTTAACGTCATAGGTCGACGCGACGGCGGACAACGCAGCACCGACGACAACCGCGCCGGCCACCATGCCCAGTCCGTACCCTTTGAAGCTCAGGCGGCCAATGGCGACGGACAAACCGACCGTGAAAAACAAAAGCATGTACGGGTTTTTCGCCAGAAATTCGAACATTTCCTTCATAACGTCATTCCCCTTCCGTGGAGCCGCGGGCCCGCTGCCCGCGACTGGTCAACGTTTGCCTTGCCCCTTAGGCCTTGCGTTTTCCGATTGCGTCGAGCTTGATCAGTTTCAAACCACGCGCATGGTTGTATCCATGGATTTCCTTCACGTCGAGCTTGCGCATGAAGTCGATGGCGTCCGCCGCGATCACCTGGCCCGGCACCATAATCGGGAATCCGGGCGGATATGGGATCACGAAGTTCGCGGAGACCATCTCCGGCCCGCTCTTGAGCCGCTTGTCCAACTCCGGACTGCGCAGCGGGATGTACTCACATTCATTTTCGTTGTACGCGGCGAAGAACGCCCCGCGCATGTCGCCTTCGGATGTCTTGCCTTTCGGGTCCTGGCGATATCCGTCGTGGAACCGGCTGAAGTTCGGAAGATTCGGCACGTCTTCCATCAGCGCCTTCACCTTCGCCTTGAACGCGGCGCGCTCCGCATCGCCGCCTTCGGCGAGCTCTGCTTCGATGCTCTTGGAAATTTCGAGCAGCACCTTGATGAGCAACGCCGCGTCGCTGCGCGTGTTGTTGATGTTGCTCTGCAGGAGCACGCTGTTGCGCGAGGTCTTGTTGAGCTGGATGTTGTATTTGCTGGCCAGCAAACCTTTGAAGGTCGAGCCGTCCATGCCGGCCGTGCCGCAGACCAGCGTCATGCGGGTCGGATCGAGATAGAACTCATCCTCGCGCATCGCCTTAACTGTATTGAGCCAGGTGCTGCCCGGCGCCAGGTAATCCTGGAAACCTGATTTGCGGTAGTCGGCCGGAATCATTTTGTCCGCGCCAAGCACGCTGAAATACTTCGAGATGAGCGGGTGCGATGTGATCGCGCTGCGGATATGCAGCGCCACCTCGATCGCGCGCATCACGAGCTCGTAGCCCTCCAGCTCCATCTGGCGGCGCGCCACGTCGATCGACGCAATGATCTGCGCGTTCGGAGACGTGGACGCGTGAATGAACACCGCCTCGCGGAAGGCCGAGATGTGCTTCTCGTATTCGTCGTCCTTCACCGCCACGATCGAACCCTGGCGCAGGCAGGACATCGACTTGTGCACCGAATCCGTCTCGTACACGCGGATTTTCATCTTCTTCGGGTTGGGCACCAGACGCTTGTCGAGCAGACTCGCGTCCTTCGGATCGAGGTCTTCGCCGAGTTCCTTTACCTGCGCGTCCCACGCCTTCTGCGCCTCGGGTGAGTTACGCCATTCGTCGAGCGCATCCGCCGCGCCGAGACCGGTGCGCGGACGCAGGAACGGCGACCAGCGCGCGAAGCCAAACCATGCTTCGTCCCACAGGAAAATGAGGTCCGACTTAATTGCGAGACACTCTTCCATCACGCGCCGCGTGTTGTACACGTGGCCGTCGAAGGTGCAGTTCGTCAACGTGATCATCTTGACGCGATCGAGGCGCCCCGCGGCCTTCAAATCGAGCAGCGCCTTCTTCACCGTGCGCAGCGGCACCGCGCCATACATGGAGTAGTCGGTCAGCGGGAACGCTTCGACGTACACCGGCTGCGCGCCGGAGAGCACCATGCCGTAGTGATGTGACTTGTGGCAGTTGCGGTCGACGATCACGATGTCGCCCGGCGCCGTTACGGCCTGGTAGACCATCTTGTTTGAGGTCGACGTGCCGTTGGTGACGAAGTAGACATGGTCCGCGCCGATGGCACGCGCGAACTTGTCCTGCGCGACCTTGATGTTGCCCGTCGGTTCGAGCAAGCTGTCGAGACCGCCCGCCGTCGTCGAGGTCTCCGCGAGAAAGAGATTCACGCCATAGAACTCTCCCATGTCACGAATCCAGTTCGACTTGATGATTGATTTTCCGCGCGCGATGGGCAGCGCGTGGAAGGTGCTGATGGGCCGTGCGGCGTAGTTCTTCAGATTGTCGAAGTGTGGTGTCGACATACGATCGGCCACGCCCTCGAGGATGCTGAGATGGACTTCCATCATCTCCTCGACCTCGTAAAACACACGACGGATGCACGAGGCCGCCGGATCGCCGGCGACCTGCTCGACCTGGCGATCGGTGAGCAGGAAAATGTCGAGTTCAGGACGAATTTTTTTAATGGCCTTGGCGAGCGCGATGCCAATGTCCTTGGGGCCCACGCTGGAATAGTCCACCCCTGCGTAAGTCGTGAGGAAATCGCGCAACAGCGGAAGATCGTGCCGCGATGGAATGGGGATACCGTCATAGATGACAACGGACTCGAGCTTTCCGTTCAGGATCGTGCCGAGGATCGCGTCTTCGAAGCTACCGACAATGACAGGCTCATAAATCGTCGGATCTTCCACCCGGCGCAGGCGGCGAATCTCGCGCGCGATCTGCGCGTGTTGCACTGCAGGGGCCGACGCGACAAACAGTGCCTCGAAGTACGGCCGGTGCGCTTCAGGTCTGTCCATCGACGGCGGCAACCGATCGGGCAGTCCGTCCGCACTTTCGCCTTCCGCCTCCCAATCGCGACCGTTCTGCCGAAAACTACCGCTGAGCAGTGCGCCGCTGATGCGCCGAATCATGCGCGCGACACCGACGGCGTCCTCTTCCGCGATCCGGTCCGAGAGCGCCTTCATCAGCGCCGGTCCGGGATACGCGAAGAAATCTTCCAATGGGCGGACCGCGCTGAGAGCGGTCTCAACCGCTGCACGGCCTTTCTTTCGATTCGCCGCGGACGGATCAGCCGCCCAGGTCTGCGCGGTGGCGTTTAACTCGCGCCAGCGATCGTTGCGCGCGGCGGAAGTTGAGAATAGATGATCGATCGACACGTTGCCCCCGGCGGCGAAAGCGGGGCTTTCCGATTTTACGTCGCCACCCGGCGACACTGACTGCGTCTTCATAAATACTCCTCCCGAGTTAGCGGTACAAGCGTGACGCCATGGCTTCTGCGCAAGTGGTGTGCCAAATCGAGTCAGCCCATCGCGGCCACACACTGCTCACCAGCGTAATCTGGCCTAGTCTATAACGGAACGATCGGAATTGTCATCGGAAAAATAACAGGACACTGATCTCAAACGCTGCCTAAGAATACGCGATGCGCAGTTGTGTGCTGAGCACGAGTGTACACCCCCGCAAGTTCCGCTGAACGATGGTTATACCCCCATAACGCAAAGCTAGTGTTCTTTGGCCTCTCTACATAAAATTGCCAAATAAATCCGACGATCCGGTCACATTTTGCTGATCGAACGAATCTGGTCTGTGCGTCAGATTCATCCCAAGTTGACGGGCCAACAAAAATCAGGCAGTTTGTCGCGGGGTATTTGGCGACCATCGCGCGCCGCCAGAAGGGGGCTTATGAAACTTTCATTCAAACCTTCCGTGAACTGGCTATTCGCGTTCGTGCCAATCACCGTGCTCCTCGAACGCGCTGGCGAACTGCCCGCACCGGTCATCTTCTTCTCGGCGGCGCTGGCAATCGTTCCGATTGCGGCATTGATCGTGCGCGGCACGGAAAATCTCGCCGTGCACACCGGCGACGCCATCGGCGGATTGTTGAACGCCACTTTTGGCAACGCGCCGGAGTTGATCATCGCGCTTGTCGCGTTGCGCGCGGGATACCCCGACATGGTGCGCGCGTCGATCATCGGTGCGATCCTCGCCAACTTGCTGCTCGCGCTCGGCATCGGATTTGTTCTCGGCGGTCTCCGGCACCACGTGCAGGAGTACACGCCCAAGGCGACGCGCTCGTACAGCACGATGATGCTGATCGCCGTGATCAGCCTCGCCGTGCCGAGCGCGTTCAGCCGGTTTTTCGCGCCGGACAGCACGGTGCGGGAGGAGACCCTGCTCAATGTGGGCACGGCCGCGGTGCTGCTTATCGCCTACGCGCTCTATCTGTTCTTCTCGATCAAGACGCACCCGGAGGAATTCACCAGCGATTCGGCAGACGCCAGCCACGATCACCACGGCGACGGATGGAGTGTTTCGCGTTCGCTGGCGGCGTTGTTCGGTGCGGCGCTCTTGGCGGCATGGATGAGTGAAATCCTCGTCGGCGCGGCCGAAGCGACCGGCGAGGCGCTGGGCATGTCGGAAGTGTTCATTGGAATTGTGTTCCTGGCAGTGGTCGGTGGCGCGGCGGAGAGTAGTTCTGCGATTGCGATGGCCCGCAAGAACAAAATGGATCTGTCGCTCGGCATCGCGCTGGGCAGCAGTATCCAGATTGCGCTCTTTGTCGCGCCGGTGCTGGTGCTCGCGAGCTTCTTTATTGCGCCCGAGCCGCTGGAACTCTCCTTCCGGCGCTCGGAGTTGGGCGCGCTGTTCTTCGCCGTGCTGATCGGCGCGTTTGTCTCCGGCGACGGGCGGTCGAACTGGTACAAGGGCGTACAGCTTGTCGCGGTTTATTTGATCATGGCCCTGATGTTTTACTTTATCCCCGATCCGGCATAAGCGAAAGAGAAACATCCGATGTCCGAGCCCAGTGCACGCACGCGCCTCGTCGATCCCATCGATCGCATTTTGGAGGTGCTGTTTGGCCTCATTATGGTGCTCACGTTTACCGGATCATTGAGTGCCGCCGAAGCCGGCCGCGAAGACGTACGCATCATGCTGATCGGCGCGCTCGGCTGTAACATCGCGTGGGGCCTCATCGATGGGCTGTTCTATCTGATGACGTGCCTCGCGGATCGCGGGCAGAATCTGCGTACCCTGCGCGCGCTGCGTCAAGCCAAGGATGCGGCCACTGGCCAGCAGTTGTTGCGCAACGCATTGCCGGAAATGGTCGCAACGAACATGGCGTCTGACGAGATTGAGGGTTTGCGCGTGCGTCTTATCGCGGCGACCGATCCGGAATCCATGCCGCGGTTGACAAAGGACGATTACCTGGGCGCATTGGGCGTCGGCTTGCTCGTCATCGCGACAACCTTCCCCGTGGCTATTCCGTTTCTGGTGATGAACGACGCTGGACCTGCGATGCGGGTGTCGAACGCAGTCGCTGTTACGCTGATGTTCATCTGTGGATACTCTCTCGGAAAATTGTCGGACATTGGCCGCTGGAAAACAGGCTTTGGCATGATTGTGCTCGGCACGGCCCTCGTGCTTATCACGATTGCACTGGGAGGCTGACGCGTGCACGCCTTCACCCTTGCGTGCCTCCTCGCCGGCGCGGCGCTGGGCGGCCCTTCCGACACCACGGCCCCCGATGCGGCGAAGGAAGAACTCGTAGTGCCCAGCTCCGCTGACGCGGCAGCCGAGGAGGAGGACGGAGACCTGTGGGAGTTCTCCGCTTCGCTCTACGGCTACGCCGTGCACGACGGCCGTGACTATCTCGCGCTGACGCTAATCGCCGATCGCGATTGGCTGCACCTTGAAGGCCGGTTCAACTACGAGAACTTCGACACCGGCTCGTTGTGGATCGGTTACAACTGGTCCGTCGGCGAAACGGTAACGCTCGATCTTACGCCCATGATCGGTGGTGTCATCGGCGACACGGACGCCATCGCGCCGGGCTACGAAATCACGCTGGGCTACAAATGGCTCGAGCTGTACACCGAGGGCGAGTATCTCTTCGACCTGAACACCTCCGACGACAACTACTTCTACAGTTGGTCGGAACTTACGGTCTCGCCTACTGACTGGATCTACTTCGGCCTCGCGGCGCAGCGCACGAAACTGCGCGAGGAAGACAGCGAGATCGCGCTGGGGCCGATGATCGGCTTCGCGTACAAATGGGCTGAGCTTTCCCTTTACTGGTTCGAACCCGGCAACGACGACGAGACCTTCGCCACTGCCTTCACCGTGCATTTCTAAACTATCGAATTGTAGGGGCGGGGCCCCGTCCCCGCCCAAGGCCTACCAAAAAATCAGGGCGGGGACAGGGCCCCGCCCCTACGCAATTAAATTGTGGTGGTTAGTGCGAAAGCGAGATGGAGAACATGTAGTTCTCCCAGCTCTTGATACGCACAAGAATCTTCCGGACGATCGACAGCGCGTGCAAGTGGTGCGTGTATACCGCCACGCCCGCCTGCGCACCGATCGGCAACTTCAACGCCGCCACGTCCTCGCCGTATTCGAATAGGACGGGGATGTAGGTGCTCTTCGGAGGCGAAACAGCGCGCACATTGCCGGACGGCAAGAACTGCCCTTCGGGCGTGATCTGCGCAATGCCTTTTACCTTCGCCTTGAAGATTCGGCCGGGGTACATTTTGAAGGCAATTTCCGCTTCGAGACCGGGTTCAAAGTACTGCACGGCATTCTGCGGGAAACTCGCGATCAGTTCAGGCCGATCGGCGTGGACGAAGATCATCGTCGGCGAGAGCGGCATCTGTACGGCCATCTGTCCGGGTCGCAGGAACACCTGCGCCGGGAAGCCTTTGGCCGGCGCGCGGACGGTGGTCTGCTCTAGGTCGAGCTCCTTCTGCTGAAGTTCCGCCAAAATCTGCCGCACTTCCGGATTCAGTCCCGCGCTTTGGGCTTCGAGTTCCAGCCGAACCTCGCGCTCCTGTGCCTCCACCGTCTCCACCTGCTCGCGCGAGGATTCAATACGGCTGCTGCCGGAACCCAGACTCTGTTCTGCCTGGCGCAGCGCTGCTTCGGCGCCTTCCAGCGCCGAGGCGGCCGTGTCGTAACGCTGCTTGAACACATCACGCTGCTGCTGCGAGATGATGCCGGCGGTCAACTGGTCGTCACTGCGATCCAATTCCAGCTTCGCAAAATCGAGCGCGGTCGACGTCTGATCGCGTGCAGCACGCTTCTGTTCAATCTGCTCGCGCGTCTGCATGTCGAGTTCGGATTCAGAGGCTTGCAGCATGGCCTTGGCGTTTTTTGTCGCCGCCTGGGCCGCGGTCATACGCTCCTGCAACTGCGCGACGTCGGTGTTGGCCTGATCCAGTGCACCCTGCAGGCGCTCCACTTCCAGGCGGTAGGGCTCGGGATCGATCTGAAACAGGACATCGCCCTTTTCCACCGTCTGGCCTGGTTGCGCGGGCACACTGACGACGATACCGCGCACATCGGGCACGATTGGCGTCGTGTACGCGTACATGCGGCCGTCCTTGGCGTAGGGGTGATACAGCGTAAGGAACAGCAGCAGGAAAAACAGGATCATCACGCCGCCCATGATGGCGGTCACCACGGTCCACATGTTGATGGGGATGATTTTGAACTTCTTGAACAGCAGCCAGCACAAGAAGCCGTATGTTCCAACGATCAGTTCGATCATGGGTTATGCATTTCCTTTTGCATTGCGGCTTTCAAGCTCGCGAATCCGGTTTTCAAGCGCGGCCAAGCGTTCCTGCATCTTGCTGTCCGGTATGCTGCCGTCGTATATCGCAATGGGAATAGGTTTGTGGTCAATGATCGACCAGATAAACACAATCGGCCAGATCGCGTGTAACGTAAAGAGGCTGATCCAGCACGCGTAATGAATGGCCTCCTTCTGCGGGTGATTCCGCTTCTTGGCAATGCTGTAGGGAATATCGTGGATGTAAATGAACGTGTAGAACATTAACGTCAACCCGACCGTTAAGATAACCAGCGACAAATAATTAAGGATCATGTGCAGCGCACCCCAAAAAACGTTCGGCTTTCACTATTCCTTCGAACGAGGAAAAACTACACTGCCGTCGCGCGGGTGTCAACACGCCACACCATAACTCTGGCGAAACGGGTCATAACCGGAAGTCCGAAAAGCACATAGCCTACTGCTTATACGGTGGCGTTGGCGCTCTGGTTCCACTGTTGAATGGCACCCGCAATGGCCATATTGGACACAATCGGGCCAAAGTGTTTTTCCAGTCCAGCCGCATGCAACGAATCGCGGACGCGTCCACGCGCCTCGGCCAGCACCAGCGCGATGCCGCGCGCGGCCAATTCCTCGCGCATTTCATCGATCAGGTCGGCACCGGCCAAATCGACGCCGGGCGTTGTGCCCAGACACCACACCGCCAGCCGCACCGAATGCGTCTGCGCGGCGATGAGCGCGTTTACCTGATCGCGGATAAAGTCGCAGTTGAAGTACAGGACGGCTGAATCGACACGAAACACCAGCACGCCGGGAGTCACTTCGTTGTGCGGGTCGCGCACGATGTCGCCGAAATAATCCGTGCCCGGCACGCGCCCCAGCGCGACCACGGACGGCCGCGAGGCACGGCGCAGCAGCAGGAGTATCGACAAAATCACGCCGATAAGCACGCCGCGCAATATGCCGGAGGCCAGCACGCCCAGCAACGCCGCGATCGCCACCGCGAATTCGGACTTACTAAACACCCACAGGCGCTTCAAGGCTTCGAGCTTGAACATGCCGGATGCCGCGACGAGAACAATCGCGGCCAGCACCGGCTGCGGCAGGTCGTGCAGCAAGTTCGTGAGAAATACGATGACGAGCAGCACGATTCCCGCGGCGAACAATTGGGACAGCGGCGTCTTTGCGCCGGCGCTTTCGTTGACCAGCGACTGCGACATACCGCCGCTCACAGGATAACCGTGGCCGAGCCCCGCGGCGAGGTTCGCGCCGGCCAGTGCGAGAAATTCCTGATTGCTGTCGAGCCGGTTGCCGTGCTTCGCGCCAAACATGCGGCCGATCGCCACGGTCTCCACGGAACCCAGCAAGAAACAGGCGAGCGCCAATGGCAACAACTCGTTCAGATCGTTCCATCCAACATTCGGCAACGAAAGACCGGGCAGGCCCTGCGGCACTTCGCCGAGCACTTTCACGCCGCGCTCATCCAACGTGGCCAGGGAAGTGGCGGCAATTCCGAAAATGACAACGAACAGCGCCACGGGTTTGTTCTTCAAGAAAACCTTGCCGGCGATCAACAGCACCAGCGCCGCGCCGCCGATCGTTACCGCAGCACTGTTCGTCTCGCCGAGGTGCCCCCCGAAATAGCGGATCCGCTCGAAAAAATTTCCGTGCGTTCCGGAGAACCCGAAGAACTTGGGCAACTGTGTGCTGCACAGGTACAACGCGAGTCCACTCTTGAAACCGACGAGGATCGTTTCGGAGATAAAACTCACCACCGCGCCCGCGCTCGCCGCCCACGCCGCCAAGGCCATCACCGCCACCAGCAACGCACAGCACGCCGCGAGCGCGGCATACCGCGCGGGATCGTTACCGGCCATTTCGCCCAGCGACGCACCCATCATGATGGAGAGCCCCGACGTTACCGTGATCGCCGTCTGCTTCGAGCTGCAGAACATCCAAAACACCAGCGCCGGGAACAGGCACGCATACAACCCAGCCTGCGGGGGAAGCCCTGCCAGCGAAGCATCCGCAATGCCCGCCGGCATCAGGTACGCCGCCAATGTCACACCCGCCACGAGATCCGCACGCAAAAATTCGGCGCGATACTGCGGCAACCAGCCCAGCGCCGGCACCCAGCGCGCCCAAGCAGATCGGGATTCAGAGACAACAATGCCTTCGGTTTTGGCTTCTGCGTTCATGGGATCCGTTCAGGTCAGTTGGTCGCAGCCGTTTCAGCCGACACGGAGGACTCGGTAGCGGCCGCTTCCGTTTTCGCCGCGTTCGACTTCCGCTTTTTGCGCGATCGCTTCGCCTTTGGTTTCTTTTTCTTTCCGTCGCCGCTGTGCCCGTTTTTCGAGCCGGACTCGCGCTCCAGCTCCGAGCGCGCGATGGCAAAGCGCTTGATGTCGTCTTTGGTCGGCTCCGGATACTTGAGATCGAGGCCGCTGATCGCCTTTACGATGATGTCCGCCACCAAGGCCCGCGCCACGTATTTGCGATCGGCCGGAATGACAAACCACGGCGCCCACTTGGTACTCGTCGCGCTCAGCGCGTCTTCAAACGCGTGTTGATAGTCCTTCCAGTACTTGCGCTCTTCCATGTCCGATACCGAGAACTTCCAGAACTTGGATTCGTCGGTCAATCGTTCGAGAAACCGGCGGCGCTGCTCATCCTTGGACACATGCAGGAAAAACTTGATGACCAGCGTGCCCGTCCGGGTGAGATGTCGCTCAAAGTTGTTGATGTCGTCGTAACGTCCCCTCCAGAATTTCTCCGCATCGCCATTCGGAATGGCCTGATCGAGATATTCCGGATGCACCTTCACCACGAGTACGTCTTCGTAGTAAGACCGATTGAAGATACCGAAGCGGCCGCGTTCGGGAAGGCTCCGCATGTAGCGCCACAAAAAGTTGTGGTCGCGCTCTTCGGCCGAGGGTTTCTTGAAGCTGAATACCTGGCAACCTTGGGGATTCACACCAGACATCACGTGCCGGATGGTGCCGTCCTTCCCGGCCGCGTCCATCGCCTGGAATATCAACAACACGGAGTGCGTGTTGCTCGCGTAGATCAACTCTTGCGCCTCGGCAAGCTTTTGCTTGTTGACCTCCAGCACTTCGATCGAACGTTCCTTGATCACATCCTTGGCCAACTGCTTGGCGTCTTTTGTGCCGGTCCAATCGGTGGTGAACTTGCGCAGATCGACTTTCGTTCCCGGTTCGACGCGAAATTCCTTGAGCATACGTCGCTTAAGCATCGGGCGCTCCTTTCCGACAGTGGCGAACCTAAAAAAATGCTGTTCCACGATAGCATTGTTTTGAACGACTGACCATAGCAAGGTTATCCACGCGACAAACGGCCTGAATGACCGGCAGTACCGAAACAGTCATTTGTTGAGAATGCGCAGTGCGCGCGATGTGTCTGCATACCCACCGAATGAAGCATCTCGTCCGCACCGCCAAAAGCTGCGAATGAACACCGCGACGTTTTCCAATCGGAATGTGGTCGCATAATTAAGCCATCCCCGCAACGCGGGGAGCGGCATAGTCTTTTACAGATTTCGCACTATGTAGTATCCCGCCTAGGCACATAGTTGACCGATAAAATCAGCACAACTCCAATCCCCAAAAGCACTTAGGGGGCTTCACGTATTTCATATCCCGTCATGTTCCCATAAGGTTTTCCTCCCCATACTGATCGCAAATAAACCGGCGCCGGTGATCGATTTCGATCCAGTTGCCGCCGGCATTGGGCCCCGAAATTTTCGAATCGGGCGAGTTGGGGCAGGGGCAGCAGGCGAATCGGATGGCGTTGCGAATGCGCAACCACCGGATCTCGCGCAATACAGGAGTGTACTGAGTGAACGGCGATCCAGCGGCGAACGTCAGCGCGTTCTGGCACACGATGGGTGTAGTCGGCGGCATCATTTTCTACGGACGCTTCTACGTCCAGTGGATCGCGTCCGAACGCGCCGGCAGAAGCGTAATGCCGCTGGTCTTCTGGTACATGAGCAGTGTCGGTTCCGTCATGCTCATGGCCTTCGCCGTAATGACGCGCTCACCGCTTGGCGCGCTCGGTCAGAACTTCAATCTATTGGTGTACGGCCGCAACCTGACGCACATCTGGCGCGAGAACGGCACACTTACGCCGCTGCGCCAGCGCCTTGTGAATGTTTCCATGCTCGGCGTGGCGATCGCCGCGATCGGTCTCCTGGTCTTCATTTGGTTGCTGGAATTGGAAACGGTGCGCCAGCAGCCCGACGACGTCTCGCGTCAGACCTGGCTGTGGCTGGGCGTCGGTGTCGTTGGTCAGGCGCTCTTCGCGGCGCGGTTCCTTGTTCAATGGGTGGCGACGGAACGCGAGCGGCGCAGCGTCGTCCCGCCGAGCTTTTGGTATCTCAGTCTCGTGGCTTCTGCCTTGCAGGCCGCCGCGTTTCTGCAGCGGCAGGAATGGGTCTTCGGGCTCGGCATGGTGGCGACGATCTTCATTTACGTCCGCAACATCTGGCTCATTCGCAGACAGACCGAACAACCTGCGGCGACCGAGGCGGCGGCGTGACCTCGCGCGCGCGCACCATAGCGCTGTTTGTTGCGCTGGCCGCGCTGATTGCGGTGCCGCTGTTCACCAAGGATCTCTGGACGCCAGATGAGCCGCGTTACGCGGAAGTCGCCCGCGAGATGATGGTATCCGGTAACTATCTCGTCCCCCATCTGAACGGAAATCACTACGACGAAAAACCGCCGCTGCAGTTCTGGCTGATCGCGTTGGCCTCGCTGCCGGCCGGTGAAGTAACGGGCCTGACGGCCCGCATTCCGACCGCGGTATCCGCCATGATTGTGTTGTGGCTGACGTTCCTGCTCGCCCGCCGGATGTATAACGAGCAGACGGCGTTCTGGTCCGTCCTCGTTCTCATCACAACGTATCAATTCTGGTGGCTGTCGCACGTCGGGCAACTCGACATGATGCTGACGGCGTGCACGATGCTCGCGCTCTACGCGCTCTGGCGCTGGCACGAATCGTCTGACGGGCGATGGTTCTTCCTCTTTTACGCCGGCACCGCGCTCGGCCTGCTGGTCAAAGGCCCGCCCGCGCTGGTGATCACGGGCCTCGGCACGCTCGCCTTCCGCTGGCGTGACGGGCGCGGCAAGCATCTCGGCTTTTGGATGGCTTATCCGCTAACGCTCATACCCCTGCTGGTGTGGTTCTTCGCCGCACGCAGCGGGCGCCCCTCCGAAATGTCCGACGAAATGGGCGCGACCATTTCCCGCCAGATCGTCGGCCGCTTGTTCAGCGGACTCAGCCATGCGGAGCCGCCGTGGTATTACCTCGAAAAACTTCCGATTAGCATTTTCCCGTGGATTCTATTTCTGCCGTGGGTGATCTATTTTGCATGGCGGGAACGCAAGTCCGGCCCTCCCATGCGGCTCTTGCTGAGCTGGATCGTTCCCGCGCTCATTCTCTTCCATCTCGCGACCGGAAAACGCGCACTGTATTTGCTGCCACTCTATCCCCCGTTTGCGATCCTCACGGCGCGCAGTCTGCTGGCGCTGGTGAATGAAGCGCGCCTGCGCTGGCTGCAAGCGACGGCCTACGTATGGGTATTGCTGATTACGATCGCGCTGGTCTCGCCCGTCGTCATTCTGTGGACGCCGTTTCGCAACGATTATCGCGGCGTTACGTGGGCCATGGCGGGCGCGGCGGCGATTTGTGCGGTGTGGACAGCGTACATTCTGCGCCGCAAAAATTTTCGGCAGTGGCCGATGACGCTGGCACTGCAATGTTGCCTTGCCCTCTTAGTTTTCTCCGCCGCCGTGATTCCGATCATCAATACGCAGAGATCGGCCCGCGCGTATTGCGAGCCTGTGCAGGCATTGGTCACAGCCGGCCCCGCCAGGGTTTATTCGCTCGGCATGTCGCGGCACGAGTACATGTTTTACTCGCAATCCACGCATGAGGTCATGCTGCGATACCCCGCGGTCTCTATTTTCAACGCACAGGACGGCAAAACGGCACAGCGCGCCGCCGACCTCACACGCAAACGCATGGTTACCGCATGCGAAACCATTCCCGTCGAAAATCCAATGGACTTGTCGGCGGCGGAACGCGCCGCGCTGAGCGTTGCCGTGGCGAATACGCTCCGCGCATCCGACTTAGACGAGGACCGCATTGTCGCGTATGAATCTGCCGTCAAAGCGGAAATTGCGCAATTCGTCGCGGCGGTGTCCGAACCCACGCCCGCAATGGTGTACGTGCCGCAGGACGACTGGAAATGGATCGCGTCATTTCTTGATGAGCCGGCCCGGCTCGCGGTGATTCGCGACGAGAAAGTGGCGGATCGAAACATGCTCTTACTGGCCAATGAATCCGCCCTGCGAACGCTCGGGCTGCCGATGCCGTCGTTTCCGGACCAGTCCGGCGAATCAAGCCACTCCGACCCGCATATTTCCGCTGCCCCACACGCGGCGGACTCGTTTGCAACAAGGCACGACACCGATTTATAGGAGGTGTAGCATGAGCGCAGAACGTGACACGGTACGCGATCAGATTTTCGCAAGCGCGCGCGGCAGCATTGACGATTTCAACTTCGGCGAAGAGACCGCCAAGGTCTTCGACGACATGCTCGACCGTTCGGTCCCATTCTATTCAGAGATGCAGCGCATGGTCGGCGAAATCGCCGGCTCATTCGTCACCGACAATTCGTCCATCTGGGACCTCGGCTGTTCGACCTGCAACACCTTTATGGCCATCGAGCCGTTCGTCCGCGAGAAGCAAGGCCTGACGTTCGTGGGCCTCGACTCCTCAGAGGAAATGCTGAAGCGGGCGCGGAAGAAGATTTTCCAGACGGGCCGCGCGGCGTCTTATGAATTGCGTTGCGCTGATTTACATGAGCCGGTCGCGATCAGCAACGCCTCGGTGGTGGTTTCGGCGCTGACGCTTCAGTTCGTGCGGCCGCTGCACCGTGAACGGCTGATGCACGACGTATATCAGGGCCTCAACGACAAGGGATGTTTGATCCTGATCGAAAAAGTGCTGGGCGAGGATTCGCTGTTCAATCGGCTGTTCATCGAACACTACTACGCTTTCAAACGGCGCAACGGTTACTCCGATCTGGAAATCGCGCAGAAACGGGAAGCCCTCGAAAACGTGCTCGTGCCATACCGGCTGAACGAGAACATGGAGCTGCTCGAAAAAGCCGGCTTTAGTTCCCGCGAAGTCTTTTTCAAGTGGTATAACTTCTGCGGCATCGTGGCGATCAAGTGACGTATGTCTGATTTCGCTGAAACAGCCACCTTGCCGGCCACGTCCATCCGCGTGCGCATCGGTCGCTTCCTGTTCACGTATCGCAACGGGATTGTGCCCGTCGTCGCGCTTGCGATGCTTCTGTTCATGCGGCCAGTGCTTTTCATGAATGATCCCCGCGCTGATCTCGTGCTCGACATCGTTGGCTTCGCGATCGCGTTCGCCGGGCAATCGCTGCGCGGCATCGTCATCGGACTGGCCTACATCAAGCGCGGCGGCACGGACCGCAGGATCGACGCGCCGGTCCTTGTGCGGGAAGGCATCTTCTCGCTCTCGCGCAATCCGTTGTACGTCGGCAATATGCTGATCGTTCTTGGGCTCGTGGTCATCTACAACTCACCCTGGGCTTACGCGATCGTGCTGCCGGTATTTTTCTTCGCCTACCTCTGCATCATCGAAGCGGAAGAGGAATTTCTTCATCGGAAATTCGGTCCGGAGTATGGCGCCTATTGCGCCGAGGTAAACCGCTTCTTCCCGACTCCGGGCAAGGCGCACTGGGCCTTTGAAGGGGGTTCCTTCAGTTTCAAGCGCGTGCTCCGCAAGGACTATGGCACGGCGTTTTTCTGGTACTCACTTGCGCTCGGGCTCATGGCGTGGGAGCGAATCTGGGCCTTCGGCTACGACGCCGCGCGCCGGGAGCTTGTCGTGTTCGCGGCGCTCTGGGCGCTTGGACTCGTCGCCTGGGGTACTGCCCGGTTCCTCAAAAAACGCAAATATCTGTCCGATGCCGGAGTCGCAGCACGGTGAGGGATGTCGCGTGACCCGCACATTAAAAACGGACGCACCGGGCCCGTTCCGCTATAGTACGGCCTCAGCCGTTGGGGGAACCGCGGAGTGCGCGGTCTCCCTCTCTGTGCAGATCGCCGGGACTATGGCATGCGAATTCTTGTGGTTGAAGACTCCACACGCTTGCGAACTTATGTGGCGCGTGGGCTCCGGCATGCCGGCTTCGCCGTGGACATGGCCGACAACGGCGAGGACGGACTGCACCTGGCGTCCACCGAAGAATACGACGCGATTGTCCTCGACATCATGATGCCCAAGCTCGACGGGCTCTCAGTCCTCGAACAGTTGCGGGCGCAAGGCGTAAAAACCCACGTGCTCATGCTGACGGCGAAGGACACCGTCGAAGATCGGGTGGAAGGGCTCAATACCGGCGCGGACGACTACCTGGTAAAACCCTTTGCATTCGAGGAACTGCTTGCGCGTATTCAGGCCCTGGTTCGCCGAACCTACGGCCTCAAAACCCCCAAAATAAGTTTTGGCGATCTGACCATCGACTTGTCCAAGCGCGTGGCGATGCGCGCCTCGAAGACGTTGACCTTAAAACCCCGCGAGTACGCGCTGCTGGAGTATTTGGCGCTCCGTGCGGGCGAGGTCGTATCGCGCACGGAAATAGAACGCCACATATATGACGAGCGCGGCGAGCCCACGAGCAACGTGGTCGACTCCGCGATTTCTTCGCTGCGAAAGGAAATCGACGAGCCGGGCGGCGACTCGTTCATCGAAACCCGACGCGGGATGGGCTATCTGTTCATGGGACCTGAGCCATGAAGTCCCTGCGTCAACAGTTACTCACGCACCTTGCGATCGGGCTGATCATCGTATTGAGCGGCACCATGGGGTTTTTGTATTGGCATTTGCGTGGAATCCTGGTGTCGACCTTCGATGCCGAGCTACTGGACAAGGTGCGCGTGTTCGTCAAGACGACGGAAATTCACAGCGAAGGCGATCTGGAATTCGAATTCATCGAGTCGGGTATTCCTGAGTTTGAGCGGCTGAAGGGCACGCAGTATTTCCAAGTGTGGGACATGGCCGAGGCCACCATTGTGCGGTCGCCTTCTCTCGACGAGCGCAATCTCCCGCTATTCAAAGTGTTCGACGAGCAACCTCACATTCGAGATATCGCATTGCCGAATGGACACCCCGGGCGCGCCATATACCTTAAATTCTCGCCACGTCCCGCGGAGGAAGGGGAGCCCGTTCCCGTGGAAAAGCGGCCCGTGCTCATCGCGGCGCTTGCCGTACCGACCGCGAGCTTGCTGGTGGCGCTGGGTAAAGTGTTCAACGGGCTGTTTGCGACCGCGCTGGCTCTGATATTGGTCATAACACCCACGGTGCGCTGGTCCGTACGCCGCGGGCTACGTTCGCTCGATCTGATCGGTGAACAGGTGGCCGCGATCGATACGGCCACGCTGCCGCATGGGTTTAGTTCACAGGGTTTGCCGCGGGAGCTAGTCCCGATCGCGGAGCGTCTGAACGATTTGCTTCACCGGCTTCACGCCTCATTCACGCGCGAACGCCGATTCACCGCCGACGCGGCGCACGAACTTCGTACGCCGATTACCGAACTTCGCACGCTGGCTGAAGTGGGCATCGCCGAAGCGACGATTACCGATACGGGGTTCGACGGCTACTTCCAGGACATTCTCGCGATTGCGCAGCATCTTGAGCGGCTGGTGACCACGCTGCTGGCTCTGGCGCGATGCGAATCGGGGCTTCAGGGAGTTCATGTCCAGCCGTTTAGCGTTTCGAATGTTATTAACAACGCCATGAGTTCATCGGGCAGGCCGCGCAACGATATTCGCGTAACCATCCGCGTGCCCGAACATGCTGAGATCCAGGCTGATCCGGATCTCTTCAAAATGATGCTCATTAATATTTTGTCGAACGCGATGACCTACGCATCCAAGGGTGGCCGTGTGGACGTCACCACTGAACGGCGCGAGCGAGCGTGGATAATCAGCGTAACGAACACAACGTCTGAATTGAGCGCCGACGACCTGCGCGATTTCTTCACGCCGTTTTGGCGAAAACGACAGAACGAGCACAATGAATCCCACTACGGCCTCGGACTGTCGCTCGTTTCGGCGTATTCATCGCTGCTGGGACTGACCGTGCGCGCCGATATGCCGGAACCGAATTTGTTTCGGATCGAAATCGTCTGCCCGGATTCACCGCAACCGGCATCCCCTGCGAGCACTCAGGATCATTTCGCCAGCGTTCCGTGAACCTTGAATGCCGGCCGGACGGCCGTCGCGACGTCAACGTCGATCGCGTCGCCGGAGATGCGGCACTCGAGTTTCTCGGTGTGCGGGCTCTGGATATAGCGCAACGTCAGCTCCAATGCGCCGTCATCCAGCCAGCGATACGCGCACGCCACCTTGAACGGCGGCAAGCCCGCGAGGCTGTTCTTCGCGCGCGACACAAGATAGGGTCCGCGCCGTTCGGTTTCGCTGAAGGCCCACTCCCCGGCACTCACTGGGATCGTGTACGTGCCGAGGTCGTCCTCAAGGGTCACCGTGCAAGCGCCGTTGTCGAACGTAAACCCGATGCGCTTGATGTTCCGCTCGTTCGCTTCCAGCGTGAAGGTTTTTCCTGAAAAATTCTTCTCCGGTTTCGCGGAAGCACTGCCCGCAGGCGCCGGCAGCGCAAAACCAGCCAGCTTGGCTTGCAAGGCCTTCGCCGCAGACGCATTTTCGGCCAGCGGCGCATCGTGCAGTGCGGGCAACAGATGCTCCCACACCAGATCGAGGACGCCCTGCATGTTGTCCGTCTGCGACGTGATCGCGAGCACCGCATCCAGCGCCGGCATCATCACAATGTACTGACCGAACGCGCCGTCGGCGCGGAACGCATCGTGACGGCAGCGCCACATCTGGTAGCAATAGCCTTGCATCCAGTCGCTCACCGCGCGCTGATCCGCGGGGGCATCGGGGTTCTGCAGAATTTTGGACGAGGACGCCTCGGCCACCCAGCCTTCCGGCAGCAGGCGTTGTCCGTTCCACACGCCGTCCTGCAGGAACAGTTGCCCAAACTTCGCCATGTCTTCCGTGTGCACGCGTAGGCCCCAGCCGCCGGTGTTGTTCCCCTGTGGATCGGTCTCCCAATCGACGCCCGAAACGCCGAGCGGCTCAAAAAGTCTCGGTCGCAGATAATCAATCACTTTCTCGCCGGTGACTTTGGTGACGATCGCGGACAGCATATACGTCCCCGCGGAGTTGTACAGGAAGGTCGAGCCCGGCTCTTTCGTGATCGGTGTCTCGAGAAAGTTCTTCACCCAATTGTCGCCGCCGCTCACCACGGATATCGTCGGATCCGGTTCCTGGCCGACCGTCATCGAGAGCAGGTGCTTGACCTTCAGATCGGCGAGGTACGGCGGCATCGGATTCGGAACAAGGTCAGGGAAGAACGAAATGACCTTGTCCTCCACGCTCAGCTTTTTCTCCCCCACCGCGATCCCGATGGCCGTCGCCGTGAAGCTCTTGCTGCTCGAATACATGCTGTGCGTAAGTTCCGGCGCATAGGGCTTCCACCAACCTTCAGCGACCACTTTGCCGTGGCGCACCAGCATGACGCTGTGCAGTTCGTGGGTAGTGCCGTTGAACGAATCGAGAAACGCCGCGACCCCCTCGGAAGAGACGCCTTCGGCCTCAGGCGTGGCACGCGGCAAACTCGTCGATGCTGCGATCGCGTGCTGGCTGACCCAGAGCGAGGAAACAGCGAGAGTGAGTGCGACGACGATGCGGTGATGTGCAAATAATTTCATTATGACTCCGTCCTTTATTGTCCTGATTTTTTACCGTCGACTGGATACCCATGCCAGAGATACTCCAGCGCCTCCGGCAAGAGTTGCTGCTTCATATCGCGATCACAATGCTTCGCGTTTCGCGCGAACACAAATTGATAGGCGTAGCCTTTTGCTGCAAGCGCCTTCGCCATATTCTCGTTGGCGACGACCCAATCGTGCATGTCGTCCCGCATCAGATTGGGATTCAGCAGGTCACGATCGCCCACGGCCATCCAGATGCGCAGCGGTTTCGCGGGGCTGTTCGGAATGATGCTTTTATGAAATTCCCATGCGCCGCCGGGCGTCTCTGGGTTGTAGGGCCACTGCTGGTTCACAAAGGTCCCCGAAAACGACAGCACGCGACGGTACAGATTCGGGCGATACCACGCCATGATCATCGCGCAGGCACCGCCGGAACTGCACCCCATCGTCGCGCGGCCGTCGGGGTCCTTCGTCAGTGTTACGCCACACTCCCGTTCCGCGCGCGGCAACACTTCGGTCTCGACGAACTCCGCGTACAGGCCCGACATCGTGTCGTATTCCAGACCACGCTGACTGCCCTGCGCGTCGCCGCTGCCGTTGCCGATTGAAATCGCGATCATCGTGGGCACGCGCTTCTCCGCGATGAGATTGTCCAGCGCCGTAAACAGAAGACCGTCAGGCCCATCGGCACCGACAATAAACGGCGCGATCGTTCCGGAGACGTATTGCTGCGGGACATACACGACGACCTTGCGCGTGTACGGTGCAGGATGGCTCGTAGTCACCACGAGCTTCGCGGGGTTCTCCGGATCGACCGAGCCGAAGGTGTCTTTCTCTCGCGCGATGCCGGGATAAATTTTGCTCTCCGTGGACAAGAACATCAGTTCATGAAGCACGCCCTTCGGCACGCCGTCTTTCACTGCCATCTCCGGCGCGGGCGGATGCGTCGGGCCGATGATGAAGTTGCCGTTCGCGTTCGGAGACGGAACCGCGCCGTCCGGTAATTCCGCCGCCTTGACGTATCCCGGCGTATGCGGGTCGCGTGCCGGCGGCTCAGGCCGTTGCGCAATGGCGGCGCATGAAACGAGGCCCACTATCAGGCCAGCGGCCAGAACGATCGTGCAGCGCGAAGTGGCCATCTCGATGTGCCTTACTTCTTCTTGAACGCATCTTCCCATTTATAGGGAAGGACATTGGGAATCACGTTGACTTCAGTAGTGAATTTAAAGGGAGCCGGTCCTCCCGAAGGATAGATCAGTTCCACGTAGAACGCGGTAAAGCCCGTGGCCGGTTTCGGCACGTGCGCGACGTAGGTCTTGTCCGCGTTCATCGTCAGCGGTGTCTTCGTGTACGCCGCGCCGATGGTGGCCAGACGGAAATCGCGCGCCTTCGGATTCGTCGCCTGCCACAGGTTCACTTCCGCCGGGATGTCTTCGACGTTGACGCGAATGGGACCGTCGTTCTCGAGCGCAAACGAAAACTTCGGGCGCGGAGTGTTGTGCGCGACGCTGTAGTAAAACGCGAGGACCGACTCATCTGCATCGGTGCCCCGGCAGTCGTGGTTGGTATTTTCCACGTACCGCACGTACTTCTCTCCCGGCAATTCGGAAAAATAGAAGTGCGAGTTGTCGGGCAAAAAGAACTGATCGCCCGACGCATTCACCATGAACTTCGGCATCGCGGCAACCTTGGGGCGATGAATATAACTGTAGGCATCCTCAATGGACAGGATGTGCGCATAGTCTGGCGTTCCGATCGCGTACGGAAAGATCCCGTGGTGCACGTAGTCATTCAGCGCGGATGAGAAAAATCCGTACACCTCGTAATGATGCCGCGTGATTTGCTGCGAATTCAGCGCGTCGATGTCCGTCGGAATGATCGCCACCACGCGCGGATCCATGATCCCCGTAAGCCAGGTCGTCCAACCGCGTTTTGAACGGCCCGAGACCATGAAATGCTCCGGCTTGGGCCCGCCGCCCTGACCCGCCATGAACTCCTGGGTCGCCGTCATCGCGGCGACGACGCTCTTGACCATCGCCAGGCGCACGAGCCACTCCTCGTCGTGCGTGACCATATACTTCACGCGCGAGTACGCAATCAGATCGTCTTCGTCGCGATCCTGTTTGGGTGAATCGGAAAAATACAGCGGTTGATTGGGCACATCGAGTAACTCGACACCGATCGTCTTCGCCCCCAACGCTAGCCGCAACAGGCGCTCGTCCGGTTTGTCGGGGGCGGGTTCGCCGTTGTCGCCTTCGCCAATGTACAACGCCGCGGTGTCGCCTTCCGCACCGTCCGGCTTCACGATGGTCATCCAGTGTTGCCAGACCGTCCGATCGACTTCGTCTTTCGAGCGCCAGGTTTGCGATTTCAGATCGAGCACCCAGCCGGTATAGCCAGGGCCGGAGATCGTTTTCGCCACGGTCCAACCATAAGCGGAATCCGGCTTGGCGAGATAGCGGTCGAGCGCGGTCTCCTCGACCTGTTGGGCAAACGCAACTGATGCACAGGCGGCAACGGCAAAACTCAGCACTAACAGGCGCATACGCATGAACGATTCTCTCCCATCCGGCCCATCAACTTACCGCTTGGATGAGGGAGCGTTCAATGACTCGTGTTTTCGCTGGTCTTGTTCAGGGATGCTGCGGAAATTCAGGATGCTTTACTTCGACCGGACTCTTTTTCGCCAGTGCGTCCAGCCCGGCCTGAATGGCCGTATCCAATTGCGGGTCGCGCCCGGCCAGCCAGTCTTGCGGCATGATGTCCACCGAAATATCCGGATGGACGCCGTCGTTCTCCACCCAGCGGCCATCGGGCGTGTACGCGGCGCGCGACGGAATGCTCACCCGCCCACCGTCGATCAGGCGCGGCACGGGGCGCGGCGCATACGGCCCGATGACGCCGCCGTAGGTCGTCATGCCCACGATCGGACCGAGCTTGGCCAACTGAAACATCAGCGCGAATGTTTCCGCCGCCGATCCGTTCTCTTCGTTGATCATCAGCACCGTGGTGCCGTCGCTGCGGCCATTCACCGGCACCGGCAAATCATCGCCATCGCGAAATAGGTACGCGTACGTCGGCGCGCGCGCCAGTAACTCGACAAAATAGTCCGAGGTAATCCCGCCTCCGTTATGCCGCTGGTCGATGATCATGCCGGGCTTCGTCCGCGAGGCGAAGTATCCGCGAAAGAAATCCTGCACGCCGGGCGCCGAATACAGCGGCACGGCGAAGTAACCGAGTTTGCCTTGCGATTTTTCTTCCACATATCGCCGGTTCTGCTCCGCGTTCTCGGCCAGGCGCAGCTCCGTTTCGCTGCTCAGCGGCACCACCTGGATTCTTCGCGCACCGGCGCGATCGGGCGTCGGTCCGACCAGCAAATGAACCGGCAACTCCGCCTTGCCACGCAACGCGTCGTATATATTCTGCGTCGTATCGATCGGCTCGTCGTCGATCGCAAACAGGTATTCGCCGTCCGCAATCCTGGCTCCGGGCTGATCCAGCGGCGCGCGCAGTTGCGTTTTCACCAAGTCGAACGCACCCACACGCAGCACGTGTTCAATGCGGTAGAGGCCGTTCTCGATCGTGAGGTCCGCACCCAGCAAACCGACTTTCTCGTTCTCATTGAGGCTTGTCGGCACATCGCCGCCGCCCACGCCCAGGTGGCTCACCGACACGCGGCCGAGCATGCGCCGCATGAGTACGTTCAGTTCTTCGCGCGAACGGATACCGGGCATGAATTGGTTGTAATACTGCTCGACTTCCTGCCAATTCAATCCATGATGATTCGGGTCGTAAAACAGATCTCGCATCAGGCGCCACGCTTCGTGCGAAATTTGTTTCCATTCATCCTGCGGCACCACCGGCACAGGCAGCGCGCCCAGCATCGACGGGCGAACATTCACTTTGGCGCCCTGGAACGTCGCCAACCGCCAGTCGCGCCGCGTGAGAATCGCGTTGCCCGACGGCGAAACGGCATACGCGTCCACCAGCGGAAGCACCTTGGACATCTGCGCTGGCGATCGCATGTCCAGCCGATACATCGCCTGCGTAGGCAACTGCGCGCCGCCCGGCATCTCGGGCCATTCCGCGGCGAGAACATACACAATGCCCGCAGGGCCCGCCGTCAACTCGGTCGGCAAGTGCGGGGAGACATCGATCGGCACAATACGAGACTCGATGCCGTCAAAATTGATCGGCGCAGTAGTCACCGCGGTCCATTTGACAGCAAGATTCGGCACCTGGCCCATCACGGGCGCGGCATCGTCCGCATGCAACACGACGGCGGCAAGCTGTTGCACCACCAGCGGCTCAGACAATTCACCCGAGAGAATGCTCCACCCGAAATCAGACAGTGCCGCGTTTGGGCTCGACAGAAAATAAAGATAGCGGCCGCTGCGATCGAATACCGGACGCGCCGCGCTCACGCCGTTCGGCGTAATCGGATGCACAACGGAAGTGTTCACATCGTAGGCGTAAATTCGCGAGAGCCGATTTTCACCATGCTTGGCGTACGCGAGATAACGGCCATCTGGAGACCAGTCCAGATTGAAAAGCCGCTGCGCGGAAGATGTTGAACTGTCGATTTTTCGCACGGTGCCGGCCGCAAGATCGGCGACCCACACCGCGAGTCGCTTGTCCGAGAACGCGATATGCTTTCCATCCGGCGACCAAGTCAATTCACTGTAAAACGTCGGTTCCGGTTCGATCGGAATAATCGTCTCTTGCGTAGAATCGATCGGGCGAACGTGCAACGCGTACTCGCCCGACGCGTCCGAAAAATACGCCAGCGTTCGGCCGTCTGGAGAAGCATGCGCCTCGCGCTCCGCGATTCCGGGTGTCTTCGTCAAGTTGGACGCCGTGCTCGACTCTAAATTAACCAGCAGCACGTCCCCGCGCGCGCAGATCAGCGCCTTCGTGCCATCCGGCATCAGCGAAAACGACTGGATCTGCGCGGCTGCATCCACCACCCGCGACCGCAGCGCCGAATCGTCGCGCGGAATCTTCACATCCACGGGCTTTACTGTCTCGGCCGCAAGATCGAAAATCTGCAAACCCGTGTCCGTCACGAGAACAATGCTGTGCCCATCGCCCGATGCGTTGCGAAGTCCGGCAGTCGCCAAATCGGTCATCTTGCGCGTCTCGCGCGTAGGGAGGTCATACACAAACAGATCGAAACGTCCATCACGGTCCGACAGAAAATAAATTCGATCGCCCACCCAAATCGGATCGCGTACGTTGGACGTTGGTTCGGTGATTTCCGTGACCGCGCCCGAGTTCAACTCGACGATCCACAGCGGCGCCAGTTGCCCACCTCGGTAAAACGGGGCCTCTCCGAAGAAATACTCGTGCGAGCGCGGCAAATACGCTAACCGCTTGCCGTCCCCCGAAAATGAACCGCTGTACGCCGTCGGTAGCGGAAGCCTCTCCGGGAGCGGTACATCCAGCGCCATCGTGAACAAACAGCTCGCGCCCTCGCGATCGGAATTGAGCAGCACCCGCTTCGAATCCGCCGCCCATCCCACGGCAAAGTCGTTGCCGGGGTGATGCGTCAGCCGCCGCTCTTCACCGGCGGCAAGATCGCGAACGTACACATCGCGCACGCGCTCACTCCGTCGCAGAAAGGCGACCTGCGCGCCATTGGGCGACACCACCGGTAGGGAATCGTACGACGTGGTGTCGGAGAGCGGCGTGGCCTCACCCCCATTCGCCGGCACACTCCAGATTCTCCCGCCGCATCCGAAATAAATGGTGTCGCCTTGAATCGAAGCGCCTTCGATAATAAAGGGGCCGCTCCACAGTTCCGCGCGCGCGGCTCCGGCGGCGCAGCAACACATCAGCACGGCACACCACACGCCACGGCTAAAAGTGCGCACCGGAAATTCCTTATTCATAACGCAGCACGACCATCGGATCGACGCGCGTCGCTTTGCGCGCGGGGAGATAAATCGCGATCCCCGCCACCGCGAGCAGCAGCAGAGGCACGCCAACAAACACTTGCGCGTCGGCTGGATTCAATCCGCTCAACAGCGGCGCGAGGAACCGTGTCACGGCGAATGCGACGCCAATGCCCAGTGCTGCGCCCACGACCACCAGCCGCAGACCGCGCTTGACGAGCAGCACAACAAGATCGCGGGGTTGTCCGCCCAGCGCCATGCGCACGCCAATTTCCAACTGCCGGCGCGCGACGCTGTAAGAAACGACGCCGTAAATCCCAACCACGGCCAGCAACAGCGCGAGCGCGCCAAACACCATGAACAACACCGCGGAAAGGCGTGCGGGCCACAGCATGCTGCGCGTCTGCTCCTGCATCGTGCGCACGCGCGACAATGCGAGATCGGGATTCAGCGCGCGTATTTCATCCGAGATCGGCGCGATCATTGGCGCAGCATCGCCCTCGAGCCGCATGCAGAACGCCAGTTCGCGCGACGGCGACTGCTCGATCGGGATATAGGCGAACGCGACGCCTTCCTCGCCGAGGCTTCGGTATTTGCTGTCCTTCGCGACCCCAATAATTTCCGCGGACTCGCCCGAGACGGAACCAATCAGTCGCCCGAGCGCCTTCTCGCCGCCGCCGAAATGCTCCGCGAGCGTTTCGTTCACAATGATCACAGCCTTCGCACCGCGCTTGTCGTCCGCCGTGAAATCACGGCCCGCGACCAACTCAATCCCGGTCGTGTCGAAATATCCGGGCGCAATCCAGTTCATGCTGACGTCGATGGGCTTACCCGTGCTCAGGTCCTCGTTGATCGGCGAGGCCATGGTGTTGCTGCTCGATTCGGCCAGCGGCGGAAAGCGCGACGCGCTGACAGAGACCACACCCGGCACCTTCGCGACGCGTTCGCGGAAATCCTTCACGAACTTGAGGCTCTGCTCCGACGAATACCCATACAGGCTCAACTCCGTGTCGAAGAGCACCATGCGCTTCGTCTCGAATCCCGGATCAAGCACTTGCGCGCGGCGCAACCCTTTTACAAACAGGCCTGCGCAGATCAGCAGCACCACGGCCATCGAGAATTGTGCAGCCACCAGAATATTGCGAAGCCGCGCGCTGCCATAGTCGCCGCCGGCCTCCTGGCTCTTGAGCGGTGTGAGCAGATCGGGCCGCGACATTTGCCAGGCCGGCGCGATGCCGAACAGAACGCCGGCCACCAACGACACGAGCAGCGTAAACCCGAGCAGCCGGTAATCGAGGCTGGACGAGAGAATCACCATGTCGCGCGCGCTCGCGGGGATGAGATACCGGATGGCCTCAAAGGCCCAGAGCGACATGATTAGCGCGAGTCCGCCCGCCAGCGCCGCCATGAAAATGCTCTCGACGAGCAATTGCCGGAACACGCGCCAGCGGCTCGCGCCCAGCGCCATCCGCAGCGCGATTTCCCGATGACGTACCGTCGCACGCGAGAGCTGCATGGCCGCCGTGCTCGTGCAACTCAGCAGCAGTAGCAGGAACACGACCACGCCCGCGAGAAACACGATCTGCCGCAGCGGCTCCACGGCCTCCACGGGAATGCCGCTGAACGGCGCGACGGAAAAACTGGTGAATTCGTTGCTTTCGGGATACTCGGTCGCGAGTTCTCGCGAGATCCGCGCCAAATCGTCCTTCACGTTGTCGAGATCGTTGCCAGGACGAATCCGGCCGAACTGCCGCAACCATGTGTGGTTGCGCATCACGAGCTGCGACGGAACATTCGGCCGGATCTGGTCCATCATCGTCGACGACACCCACAGCGGCGGCTGAAGCACCGGCGCATTGCCGGTGAAACTGCGCGGCATCACGCCGATCACGGTGAAGTCGTGCCCATTGATGCGCATCACCGATCCGACGGCGCCCGGGTTCCCCTCGAATTCCTCTTTCCAGAATGCATACCCCAGCACCACCACCGGCTGCGATCCCGGCACATCGTTATCCGACGCATGGAACACTTCACCGTGCAACGCCGCGCGGCCGAGCACATCAAAGAAATTCGGCGACACGATCGAACAGGTGATGATGTCCGTCGAATCGCCAGCACGCACGCTGATTTCTGTCGTGCCCGCGATCGCCAGATCGACCGTTGTCGTGCGATCGCGAAGGTCTGCATAGTTCGGATACGACACCGAATCACTGACGTCCATTTCGCCGCCACCCATGGGGCGCCCGGCCCGGTGGTTGAGCACGACGACCATGTCATCCGGCGCGGCGACGTCGACGGAATGCAACAGCGCGGCATTGATGACGCTGAACGTCGCCGTGCTGGGGCCGATGCCCAGCGCGAGACACAGGATTACAACAGCGGAAAATCCGGGGCTGTTGCGCAGCAACCGCACCGCGGAGCGAATGTCTTGCCACAAGGAATCACGCATGGAGTTTGCATCCAGGGTTCATCATTAATTAACCACGCGTCGGCCGGTCGTCGACCACGCGCCCATCGAGCAGCTCTACCGCGCGGTGCGCGTGCCCGGCGTAGCGCGGATCGTGCGTGACCATACAAATCGTCGCGCCGGCTGCGTGCAGGGTGCACAACAGCCGCATGATCCCCTCGGCGCTTTTCGAATCGAGATTCCCGGTTGGCTCGTCCGCCAGCAAAATCTGCGGCCGCACCACGAGCGCCCGCGCCACGGCCGCGCGCTGTTGTTGTCCGCCGGAGAGTTGCGACGGGTAATGCTTCGCGCGGTGCGACATTTCGACGCGCTCCAGCACTTCCTGCACGCGTTGACGGCGCTCGGGACTTGGCATGGACTGATACGTCAGCGGCAACTCGACGTTTTGTTCGACCGTCAAGTCTCCGATCAGATTGAAATTCTGAAATACGAACCCGATCTTGCGATTGCGCAACCGCGCGCGGTTAGGATGCGAAAGCCCGGCCACCTGTTCGCCGTCCAGGCTGTACGTCCCGGAGGTCGGGGAGTCCAGCAGTCCAAGGATGGACAACAGCGTTGTCTTCCCACATCCACTCGGCCCCGCGATCGCGACGAATTCCCCGCGATCGATTATGAGGTCAACCCCGGCTACCGCGTGGGTCTCCACGTCGTCACAGACGAACAGCTTGTTTACTTTGTCGAGGCGGATGACTTCGGCCGCCCGGCTGTCAAGAATCGACGCGGAAGGCCGATTCGCTGGTTGAACAGATTGATTCATTAAGGTCTCTCCCATTCCGGCACACGTATCTTGGCGTGCAGAGCAATTGACACGCCAACTAAAAATCCGACTAAATTTCGAAGAATTTCGCGTGGAGGCTTGACAGATCCGGCTCCGGACGCGCGTAACTGGGACGAGCTCGTCCCAATATCGCGCATCGAGCCGCTACGGCAACGGTAGCCGGAGTATCGATCGGCAGCCCACGCCGCCCGGCCGGTTCGCCAACACCAGCGAGCCGCCGTGAGCCTCGGCGATCTGCCGGGCGAGGGCGAGGCCGATGCCCGAGCCGCCGGCCTTCGTTGTGAAGAACGGCACAAACAGATTGTCTTCGTTCAACAAGCCGGGCCCCTCGTCCTCAACCCAAATCTCAAGAACACGCTGCATGTTCCGCGGGCCGCCCATGCCCGAGCCGAGCGGATCGTCGGTCATCGACCAGCCGATCGCCGCGCGGCCATGGCCGGCGTTCGCATCGACCGCGTTTCGCACAAGATTCAACAGCACACGATCAAGTTGGTCCGGATCGACCGCAATGCGCGCATCCGGCCCTGCGACGACGACCACATTCGCACGCGTCTCGGCCGACACCGCGCGCCGCACCAATGCCCCTACATCGACATCCTGTTTCGCCGGTGGTGGTTCGCTGCTCAGTTGCGTGTACGCCAACAGCATGCGTTCCATCGCAGCCGATCGCTCCACGATCACCCCGAGCGACTCCTTCAAGTCGCCCGCCAAATCCGCCTCCAGATGCGGCTGCGCCTTCACCACCTGCAGCATCGTCGAGGCCAGCGACGAAATCGGCGCGAGCGAATTGCTGATCTCGTGCCGCATCACGCGGATCAGGCGCAACCATGCCTCCTGCTGCTCGCTGCGCAAGGTCGCCGTCATGTCCCACAACAAGAGAAGCTGCATGGGTTCGCCGTAGTGGCGCATAGTCGTGCGCCGCAGTTCCCAGCGCCGCCCCGAAATATCGGCGGGCAGCGTCGCCAGACGGACCCCCGGCCCTTCGAGCAGATCGTCGATGCCGAGCTCCGCGGCAGTGCAATTCTCCAATGCCTCGAATCGTCCGCCGAGCAAGGCCTCGCCGCGCGCATTGGCGCGGCGCAACTTGCGTTGCGTGTCGAACACCAGCACGACCACATCGACGCTGCTGAGCACGCGATCGAGCAACGCGGCGGACTCCGCCACTTCAATCCGCTGAGTATGCAGCATGTCGCGCAAGGCGTTCGCTTCATCGACCAATTCATCGAGGGCATCGCCGGACTTCGCCGGCCGCAAGCGAATCGAGTAGTCCCCCTCGCGCACCGAGGACAGCAAATTGGCAATCGTGCGCAGGGAGTAAGCGACGCGATCACGCAAATAGAAAATCGCACCGGCGCTGGCAATCACCATCCCGGTTACAAGTGTCCAGCGCACGCGATCGGAATAGTCGCCGAACCACAGCAGGCCGATGGCCGTGGCCATCGACGGCAACACCGCGATCAACGCGGCGTGAATAATCCGCCGTTCGAGCGGCCAGCGGCCCGCAAAGCGTGGCGCGCGCTCCGACACAGCGCGGATGGCGTCAGAGTTCGGCACCGGGCTCGCTCTCCCACCCGTACTTCACTAACCTTCGGTACAGTGCGCTGCGACTCAGGCCAAGCGCCTCGGCCGCCTCGGTCACTTTGCCGCCGGCCCGCGCCAGCGCCTTGCGAATGAGCGCGCGCTCCACTTCTTCGAGCGTCATGCCTTCCAGCGAACCGTCTGCTTCGCCCGGCTCGGCCGTATCTAAATCCGCGATCGCGATTGCATCACCGCGCGCAAGCAGAACGGCCCGCTCGATTGCATGCTCCAACTGGCGCACGTTTCCGGGCCACGCGCGACTGCGCAACGCGTCCAGCGCGTCGGGCGCAAATGTCAGCGGCGTCCGCCCATAGGCCGCGGCATGAATGGCTAAAAAATGTTCCGCCAGCGGCACAATGTCTTCAGGCCGCTCACGCAACGCCGGCAACCGAATTTCGACCGTATTCAATCGGTAATACAAATCTTCGCGAAACGAACCGTCGCGTACCTTCGCCCGCAAATCGGCGTTGGTCGCCGCGATGACGCGCACGTCCACACGCTGCGTCTCCGACGAGCCCACGCGTTCAAATTCGCCAGACTCGATAGCGCGCAACAATTTGGCTTGCAGGTGAACCGAAAGATTTCCAATTTCGTCGAGAAACAACGTCCCGCCGTCGGCCAGTTCAAAGCGTCCGGCACGCGCACCCCGCGCATCGGTGTACGCGCCCGCCATGTGGCCAAACAACTCGCTTTCGAAGAGACCCTCGGAGAGCGCCGCGATATTTACCGTCAGCAGCGGACGCTCCGCGCGACGCGAGCGCGCGTGAATCTCGCGCGCGATCACGCCCTTGCCGGTGCCGTGCTCGCCCGTGATCAGCACGCTGGAGTTCGAGGGCGCCACGCGCTCAATAATCTCGACCACCGCGCGCATTGCGTTCGACTTGGACACCAGCAGCGGCCGACCGCCGGAGTTTTTCTGTGCATGCTCGGCACGCGCAGCCGGCGTCGCCGTCGATGCCTCGCCCGTCGGTTCTAGTTGTGCGCGCAACGCCGTCAACAGGCGCGCGTTGTCCCACGGTTTCGGAAGAAAATCGCGCGCGCCCCGGCGCACCGCCTCGACGGCGAGCTCAATCGTGCCCCAAGCCGTGAGTACGATCACGGGCAACCGCGGCCACGCCGCGCGGATCGCCGAAACGAGATCGAGTCCCTCTTGCCCCGAGGTCGTGTCCCGGCTGTAGTTCATGTCGAGCAACACGCCGTCGAAGGTTTCTTTAGCCAGCCGCGACCGCACCTCGGCGGGCGAGCGCACGGCAACACTCTCAAAGCCGGAGGTTTTCAGCAGCAACCGCAGCGCCGTCAACACGTCCGGCTGATCGTCCGCAATCAATATGCGCGGTTTATAGGCAGGCGCTTTCAGCATTCCCCTAGTCTACCCGACGGCGCGGATTCGACAACTCTGCAGCAACAGGCGCCACTACGTATACGCGTTCCTAAATAGTAAGATTCCCCGCGAACACGAAACGGTAAGTCTCCGAAAGGAAAATGCCAAGTGCATCTATTCGCAAAAATCCTTTGCGTGATCCTATTAGGCGCGGGCGGCGGTATATACGCCGAAGTGGTCTTGAGCGTTCGCCCATCCGGCAACAACGGCTCCCATGTGGCATCCATCTTCACCAGCGATCAATCGTTGTTCACGCAAACTTCCGACCATGCCGGCGGCCTGCACGTCACATGGGCCGGCCCCGGCGGCGCACAGACGGCGCCGGTTCGCTTCCAAAGCGTCGCCGAGAACGCGTCAGGGCTTCGGCTAATGAATGCCGCGATCGGAGACCTCACGATCGACGAGGCCTATAAAAGCATCGGCCCGAATTTGATTGAACGCGTTATTACTGTGCGCGCCGCAGCCGATACGCGCTATTACCTGGACTTTGGATGGCATGTGGAAGTCGATGGGGCATTCCATTCCTTCACTGGAAAAGAGACGAAGACCGCCGCGTATAGCCCCGGGTGCTCAGGTCCGGAGTTCGGCGGCGGCTCATTGCAAACCTTCCCGATGCTGGCCTGTCTCGCGGGCGATACCGTGTATGGGATCGTGGGCGATACACCCGGGAAGTGGGAAAATCGCTCGTTCCTCGCGTTCGATGTAGAAAATCGGGCGTTCTCCCTGACCAACGGCGACGGCAGTCCGCGGCGCGTGATCGCGATACCGCATGAAGTGGATGCTACTTCTGTCTATCGCGGGTCGTTCGACGGGTGGCAGCACATCGAGGCCGGCCAGACACAGGAATGGCGCTCGTGGATCTTCGCATCCCCCGCGAAGTCGCAATACGACGTGCAACTGGCGGCACACCTGGCGCTGGCCAATGCCAAGGGTTTCAATCAGAGCGCGCTCGAAGCGATTCTGCGCAACACGTCCTATCTGCTGTTGCGCAGGAACCTCCTCCGGCCGGAAAGCGACTACATCTTCATTTCCGGCGTGGGATATGGCTGGAAACAGTGGGTCTCAGACGGCTTCTACATGAGCCGCGGGCTGGACGATCCTCAGTACGACATCGCCGCGCAGGCCGCCGTTTTCTTCGAACGTATCAACTACGAGGACAACGCGCAGTACTACCTGATTTGGGCCGTGCTCGCCAAGCGCGCGGGCGCGACGCTGGACATGCGCACGGTCGAGCGCGCGTACCGGTTCATGCGCGAACACGAAGTGGACGGACTCTTTGTTCCACCGCGCCTGAAACCCGACTCCGCTGCCTTCAAGACGTATCACGATCAGTTGCCCTACGATGATGACGACGCGCCTTCCTCAAACCAGGGCTTTCACTGCGGCGCGCTGATGGCCGCGCGCGAACTTGGCTTTCCCGTAACGGACGCCGACATCGAAGCCGCGAAGTCCGGCTATCGCCGCATGTTCAACGAACGCGGCGGCTACATGGCGAGCAGTCTCAAGCAACAGGACCACATCGGGCAGGACTCCCTCTACGGCGAAGTGCTGACGTATGCCGTGTTTGGCGAGAAACTCCTGCCCGACGAACTGGTCAAGCGGCACATCGAAACGACGATGCGCCTGCAATCGCCGTATGGGATGCGCGTCATCTCGAAGGCCAACGGCGACCTGCTCGACGGACACAGCGGCGTGTACACATATGGCGGTTCGTGGTTCCTGAACGACGCCTGCGTATATCTCGATGGCCTCATTCATGGAATGGACGCCGCATGGATTGACGAGAAAATCCTGTGGCGCCTGGAAAAGGAACTGGCGACGATGCCGGCATTCCACGAATCGATCAGCACCGTGGACGGCCATCCGCACGGTCACCATCTGTATTCGTGGAATTCCGGCTTCTGGTGGCTGCGGCGGGAAGTCCGCGCGCGGCTCGGTATGGACGGTCCCGATGCCCTCGCGGCGGCGCTGAATCAAAAACTGGGCGTCGCGCGCGAAAACGGGTTGCTCGTGCTACACCCCGATCGCGCCACACTGCGTCCGGCGGAGAACCAACCATGATCGACATCTCTCGGCGCACGTTTCTCATCGGCGCACTGCTCACCGGATGCGCGTCTACTTCACAAGCGCCGCGCCGCGTTTCCGAAAATCCCTGGCTCGGGTATACCGAATACCGCACGAACCTGCCGACTCGCTTCGACAATCAGGTTACGTCGCGCGCACACATCGTGCGGAGTGACGGATCTGGCCGCCGCGAATTGGCGCAAGAACTGATCACCGGCCCGCATACCTGGACGCAATTCGCCGGATGGTCACCGGACGGAACCTCCGCCATCGTACTGAGCGGCTGGGAAAATCCCGAGAATGCTGCCTGGGAAGAAGAAAATAAAACCTTCCGAATGACCGAAGGCTGGAAGGTCGATACCCATCTGTACAACATGCAGACCGGCACACTGACGAATCTAACGGCCGTCGAGCGCGTAAGCGACTACAACACGGGCTTGGTCTATCTGCCGGACAATCCCAATGACGTGCTGTTTACCGCCCTGATCGACGGCGTATCGCATCCGTTCCTGATGAATCGCGACGGAACGAATAAACGGGACATGAGCCAAGGCAAAGAAGGGTTCATCTACGGCGTCAGCGCTTCGCCTGACGGCCACCGCGTGGCGTATCACAAGGATTACCAGATCATGGTCGCCGATGCGGATGGCACGAACCTGCGCCACATCGAAACCGGCAACCCGTTCAATTTCTCGCCGCAGTGGTCGCCCGACGGCGAATGCCTGCTCTTCGTGTCGGGCGAGCACTACGACTGCCATCCGTATATCGTGCGGCCGGACGGAAGCGATCTTCACAAGATCGCTGATCGCGGCGGGTACACCGGCGTGACGACGGTATACGACGTATTCGATTTTCACGGCGGCAGCAGCGACGTGCCCGTGTGGAATACGCGCGGCGATGGCATTTACTTTACCGCCAAAATCGGCGAGAGCATCGAGTTGATGACGGCGACCCTCGCCGGCGATGTGACGCAGCGCTCACACTCGGCCCCCGGAGTTACCCATTACCATCCGAAGCCATCGCCCGGAGGCACTGGTCTTGCATTTGGCTCGACCCGCAGTGGCAATCGCCAACTTTATGTGGCGCGGGCCGACGGATCCGAGGCGAAGCCGATCACGTCCGCCCCAAGCGGGTCCGGCGCCATGTGGGCGCATTGGGAACCGGGCGCTGCATAAAGCCAAGCGAGGGATTATTTGGCTTTGTATTCGTGTCCTTCCGCGGCGTAGGCGAACGCCCGGATTTCATCCAGGGTACCCACAATTAAATCGTATTCGTATGCGAAGCTGTCCTGTTTTTCGAGGGCCACCTTCCGCAGCGGAGATATATAGCCGGTGGAGTTATCGAATTCGCCGCCACCGGGCTTATCGTGAAAGCCGCCCACGAAAAATTCCGTGTCTTTGTTGTACACGCCCACGCCCCATTGATCGCCGTTCAGCAGCGCCGCCCACTTCTCCGTCGGCTGTTCCCGGCCCCAACTCGCCCACGGCGGCCCGTTGTTCTGGATGTCCTTGGTCGGCGCTTGCGTAAACGGCGCGGCGCCTTCGTATGTCACCAACCGGGACAGATCGCCGATCGTGTAGACCGCGGGAAGTTCCTGATCGCAAAGGCGCACGCCCCATCGCGTATCTGTTCGATGAGAGGTCAGCTTGTTCCGCACATGCACCGTGTTTTTGTTCAGACGTATCCACGTCTCCAAATAGCATTCCGCCGTCTCGTTCTTCATATCCCACAACAACGGGATGGTCTTGACGTAAATCGTCTCGCCGTCGTTCGTCACCTTCTCGACCTTTGCCGAATTGCCGTAGGTGTCTCCCACCTGGATCGGATTCCACGGCCAAGGCGACCAATGCTTGCTCTGACCCTCGCTGGTGCGATCGAGCGACTCGCCCGCGTAGTACGACTGCTGAATCTGCCGGCCGCGATCGTGGTTGTTCACGAGGTTTCGCGATGCGCCCGACAACGACAAATGCGTAATCGCGCCGCCATACTCATCCGTCTCGACGCCTACGCGGATCGTGCCGTTGTCCAGATATTCGTCATAGACCGGGCCGCTCTTCTCCGCCGCAGCGCAATTCAACGCGATGGCCGAGATAAACAAAAACGCGACAGACATATTTTTCACGGCAAATCCTTCGGATCTATTGATTGTCGGGCGCGGGCGGATGCGATACAGCGCGGTCTCGCTTCATCAACGAAAGCACCAATGCGCCCAGGCCGCGGAAGAGAAATCCCAGCGAGAACACCTGCCCGACAATCGGCAGGAAAAACGCTGATTCAACAGTCACTCCTCCGGCGATGGCGCAACGGAGAGCATCGGAGTATTCGAATCGGGATCCGAAGTCGCGGTAAACGACGCCGTATGCGATAACGGTGAGCGCGATGAACACGGCGAACACGAAGAGGCCGGGCAGCGCGAGCACCTTCGTGCTGACCAGCAACACGCTGACGACCGGTATACCAATGCCGTTGAGCATCCCGATCAGGAAACACTTCCGCGGGCGCTCCCGGTAAAGTTGCAGCATTCGTTCGGTGGCATTGGGCCACGTGAAGCTGGCCAACAACGCCGCGCCGATGTAGCCGATCTTAATCAGCGTCCATGCGAGCAGAAAAGCGATTACGGCTAAGGGAGCATTCGGATCCATTTTCACTCGGTCACTTTGCTTTTGCCGCTTCGAAATCGACCAACGGAATCCATTCCCGCGGCCTCCATGCCATTCAACACAACGAGAAGCATCACCACCGACAGCAACGCGCCCCACACCGCGATCCCTGGATAGGATTGAAGTTGATGCGCATAGTTCGCCACCTGCGATCGAATGAAATCGAATTGCGACTCAAGCGTGGGAAATTCCGGGGCCCAATCGCTCTTCGGCATGACTTCCTGAAGTTTCGCCCAGTACGATTGCGCGGTCGCCACGACCGGCACAAACCAATTGACGGTCGCCGTTAGCACAAGTCCCGCGGTCAGCATGAGAACCACCCGAACCACGCGCGTCGAGTTCCGCTGATCGGCTACTGCGGTGTTTACCCGCGCGACAAGATCGGACGGCGGGTGAATTACGGATTGTGACAACATCTAGTCGAGTTCAGTAAGCCGG
>CAZUJL010000002.1:0-275247 GCA_964620045.1 uncultured Nitrospirales bacterium | reverse complement strand
TTGTCGGCATCGGAGCGGCCGTTTTTATCGTTGCTGAAATTATTCACTACGTGCCTGCGAATTCCATTGAGGCGTGGTGGGCCATCTTGATTATTGCGGCTGTGGTGGCCGTCTTCGCGGCGATTTTCGGATTGCGCAAGGGACCCGGTGTAATCTAGGGCCGTGGGCAAACTCGAAGACAAAATCCTCGACATTCTGGCCGAGATCATCGCACGATTTATCATCGGTTTCGGCGCCGTGTGGGGCCTGATGTGGCTGGCAATTGATGCGTACTTCGATATACCGATACCTGAGTACCGATACGGCTCGATAGCCCTTGGCATTATGGCAGGTGTTTTCTACGCGATCTTCGGTACGCGCAAAGGCCCCGGCGCGATCTAACTGAAATAAAAAAACGTGCGCACAATCGGATGGTTGTGCGCACGCTTGCGTTTTGTTTACGGGTTCGACGGCGCCGGCTGTTCTGCCGGCGGCGTAGCCGGTGCGGGTGTCGCTTCGATCGGCGCTGCGCCGGGTGCTGGAGCTTCCGCCGTCGGTGCGGCAGGCGCGGCTTCCGGAGCGGGCGCCGGTTTCGGTTTCAGCGTCGCGAAGTCGACGAAGATGCCGTCGATCTGCGGTTTGGCGACGAGGTACGCCGTGGCGATGCCCGGCTTAATGACCGGGTGCAGGTTGCCCTGCGACGGATTCTCCACGGTGACAGTCTGCTCAGTGCCGTCGGCCTTCGTGAACGCGATCGTGCCGAGCACATTGCCCATCGTGCGCGCCTCGGCGAAGTCGAGGTCGTCCGCGTCCATGCCCGCGATCGAGGCGACCACTTCGTCGACGTTGCCGTCGTCGGCCGGTTCCGCCGGAGCGCCGCCGATGGAGACCACCCAGCCGGTGTCGTCGGCGTTGCGCTCAATGTTCGCCGATTCTTCGCCCTTGTGCAGCGTCACTTTGCGGATGGCGGTCGAATCGACGTCGAAGAGCTTGGTCTGGAACAGATCGCCCACCGCCGCAAAGATCGTCGGCACGTCGGTCGCCGACATCACGAGCACGTGCGGACGCCCATCCAGGCGTGCGTAACGGCCATCGGTAGGCGCCTTCGCGCCGAGCTCAATAGTGTGCTCAATATTCGCGCCGCGGAACGTCACGCGGTCGGTCGGCGCGTCGAGGCCCTTGCCCTCGGGTGAATCGGCGTAGTCCTCGGCCTTCCACGCCAACAGGCTGCGCACGAGGTTGGCGACCGTCGCGGGGTCGGCCGCGAGATCGGTCTTGGGCTCGGTGATTTTCCACGCATCGCCTTCCTTGGCCAGCTTCATCGTGCGGCCGCCGAAGGTGTACTCGATGGAGTCGACTTCCTTCGCATCCACCAGCACGCCGGGCAACTCAAAAAACTCGCCGCCCTTGTGGAAGATTTGCTCGAAGTCGAAACTGTTCACTTTGTAAATCAGCTCGCGCGGGCCACCGGCCACGCGGATATACGCGTAGGTGTCGCCGGCGGGATGTCCCGCTTCGATGATCGTCGGCTCGGTCTTGCCATCAATGGTCAGCGCGGCGCGGTACTTCGGCGCGTCGAGGCCGAGCGCGGCCTTCATCGCCGGGTCCATGATATCCGTCGCGTTGATGCGCGAGAGGCGCCGCGCCAGGTTCGCGCCGGCATTCGTGTTGAAGTCCGTGCCGGGGCCGCCCTTCGCCACGGCCCACTCAAAGGTCGGCTGCGCAGGGGCTGGCGGAGTGGTGGCGGCGCCTTCGGCGGGGGGCGGCGTTGCTGCGGCGTCGGCCGGTTTCTCGCGCTTCTCCAGGGAAATTTCCTTGTCGGGATACGACAGAGTGACGGCCTTGATCGAATCTTCGGGCGTCTCGAACACGGTCTTGTCAAGCCACACGGCGTGCTCGGGCGCGTCGCCCATCTCCACCGTGTAGATCCCCGCTTCGCGGCGCAGGCTCACGTTGATGTGGTAGACGTCGTTGCTGCCTTCCACGCGCGCGAAGGCCTGCTCAAATTCCGGCGACTTGCCGTTGACGATGTGGAAAGCCGGTTCGGCCGCGCCGGCGGTGTAGCCGATCACATGGAACCCGCCCGCGTCGTCCACGGCATAGGACTTCAACTCGTCGCCGGTGGCCGTCGCGCGGAACTCACCTTCGAGTTTTTCCAGCGTGTTCAGAAACGCGTCGATCTTCGCCTGCGCAACCGGCGCTTCCCACTTCGACGTGAGTTTCCACTTGCCGGCGTCGCCGTCACGCTCCAGCACGAGCTTCTCCGTCGGCTTGGCGCCGGCGTACAACTCGAGCTTGGCGATCTTGGCCTTCTCAATTCCCTGCGGCAGCATCTGCTTGAGCGTGTACTGCTCTTCGATGCTGGGCGGCTGCTGTTGGCGCTGGCGCATGACGACAAGGCCCGCGAGCACGGCCAGGATCACCGCCAGAACGACGAGGTGTTTCGGTTTCATCGGGTCTGAATCCTTTGTAACTCAGTAACGCGCCGGGTTGTTCGCCACGGTGTACGCATCGCGCGAGCGGCGGCGGACGACGGCGACGGTGATGCCGATGGCCGCGATAATCGCCGAGGCCAGGGCGTAGTTGATCACTTTCCACGTCTGCTGTTGCGTCGGCGACGGCGTGTTGATCAGGCGATCGATCGGTTTACGGCCGCGGACATTCACCAGGTCGTCGCCCAGCGTAATCGCGTCGACGGCGTTCATGAACAGGTCAAGGTTGCCGGCCTGCATGAAGTCCTTGCGGAACATCTCCGAGCAGCCGAGCAGCACAAGCTGGCCGGGCGCGGGCGTGATTTCCGGCGCGGGGCCTTCGTCCACCGGCGGCGGAGGCGGCGTGAACTGGCCGGCCTGCGGCTCGGCAACCGGCCACGCGGGACGTTCCTTGCCCGCGAACGCATCCGGGAATTGCCCCTTCGCAAGCACCATCAGCGGCAGCGGGCCGTCGCGATCCTTCGGCGCGTCAAACGCCTCCGACGTAAGCTGCTGACCCTTCGGCCACAGCCACGCTTGATCGGTGGTGTGGATCAGCTCGCGAACGTCCAGGCCGCTTTCCTTGGCCTTGTCCGCGTTGATTTCGATCGCCGTGCCCCACAGGTAGAAAATCGACGAGAGGCGGCTCGTGATCGACGTGTCCTGATCCATCGACGTGTTGTTGATCAGCATCTGAATCGGCAGATTCACCGTCTGGCCCATGCCGAGCAGCGAATTGAGCGAGTTGCCGCCCATGTTCACCTGCATCGGCACCTGGTTCACGTCCATCAGGATGTCTTCGCTCACCTTGAGACCATACGCCTCAAGCAGCTCGTTCACCGACGGGTTCTCTTCGCGCGAGGTAACACTAAGGCCCTGCGAAGTCGCGCCGTAGTTCCACTCGTAGGTCTGCACCGCGAGCACGACGGACTTGCCCGAGCGCAGCGCGCGGCCAATTTCCCAGCGCTGGCGCTCGTTCAGCGCGCGGGGATTCACGACAACCAGCGTGTCGTACGCCTCCGGCAGCGGGCTTTCGGCCGTCAGATCGACGCGCTGCACTTCGTATTGCTCAAGATCGAGGATGCGCTGCAGGAACTCGTACGGGTCCTCGGACTCCGGCACCTGCTGCCCGATCTGTTCATACAGCCGGCGCAGTTCCGCCGGAATATTAATGGCTTCCTTCGGCGCGACCAGCGCAACGATGGGCTTCTTCTCCCGCGTCAGTTTGTAGATGGTGCTGACCAGGCGGTACTCCAGCTCCGGCATGTTGCCCGGCATGATCTGCGGCAGGATTTCTTCTTTCTTGTCCTTGTACGCCACGCCGAGGCTCGAATACACGAGCTTGCTCGTCATCTGGTTCTGGCTCATGGCCTGCACCGCGAACGGCTGCACGCCCTTGTCCAGCAAGCGCTTCTCGAGCGCCTCCGCCTTGTCGCCTTCTTCCTCGGCGGGCTTTTCGCCCTCCGCGCCTTCGGGCTTCACATCGGCAATGGCTTCTTCGACGCGCAGGTTGATCACTTCATACTTCAGCTTGCCGCCCGCCGCGATGCTGAGCTCATCAAGCTTGTCCGTGATCTCCTGCTGAAGCTGCGTCATGCCGGTGGGCATGTCGGCCTTCGGCGTGATGTACAGCTTCACCTGCACGGGCGTATCGACCGCGGCGAGAATGTTCTTTGACGCCGGCGAGATCGTGTAAATCTTGTCCTCGGTCACGTCGAAGCGCGCGAGGCTCGTGTCCGCGATGAGCCAATTCGCGAAAAACCCGATGCCGAGGCACAGCACCGTGGCGCCCGCGAACATCAGGCGCGAACCGGCCTTGTTGCGGCGGTCGATGTAGAGCACGTTCAGGAACAGGAACATCACCGTCCAGCCGACGAAATAGACCACGTCGGCCACTTCAATCACGCCGCGCGTAAAGGCGTTGAAGTGATCCGTAAGCCCCACGAGCCGCGAGATCAGGCCGCCAAGACCGGGCACGTAATCATCGATATACGCCGCGATAAAGTTCGTGCCCACCAGGAACAGCGCGAAGCAGGTCAGCAGCGTGACCACGAACGCGAGGATCTGATCCTTGAAAAATCCGGAGAAAAATATGCCGATGGCGAGGAACATCGCGCCGAGCAGCACGGTGCCGAAGTACGACGAGATCATCGTGCCCACATCCGGCGAGCCGAGCTTGAACAGCATGAACGGCACCGTGACCGTCGCGCAGAGCGTGATCGCGAGGAACACGAGCGTGGCCGCGAACTTGCCGATCACAAGCTGCCAGGCCTGCATCGGGAACGTCAGCAGCATTTCCCACGTGTTTTCCTTGCGCTCTTCCGCCCAGGTGCGCATCGTGACCGCCGGAATGAACACCGCGAAAAACACCGGGATGTTCGCAAAGAACGGCCGCATGTCGGCGACGGGGAATGTGAAGAACGAGGTGATGAACAGGCCCACGCTGATCGTCACAAACACGATCATGAAGATATAACCGATGGGCGACGTAAAATACGCGGCGAGTTCGCGCCGCATGATGGTGGCGACGTTCTTCATGCCTTGCCTCCCTTGCCGATCACTTCGGAGCTACCTTCGGTCAGCGTGAGGAAGGTCTCCTCCAGGCTGAGCGGCTGGTCGTAGAGTTCACGCAGCGACCAGTTCTTCGATTTCGCGAGGCCGCTGACTTCGCGCCAGAGTTCCGCGCCGGGCCGCGCGAACACCACAAACTGCGCGAAACCGTTCTGCTCGCCGCGCTTCTCGACCTTCGTCGCGCCGGACAGCGCGGAGAGATCGCGCTCGACCTGTACCGCGTCGCCCTGCACCGCGATGCGCACGCGCTCGTGTTTCTTGGCGCGCGCGCGAAGTTCTTCCACGGTGCCATTGCCCACGATGCGCCCTTGGCTGATGATCACCACGCGATCGGCGGAGGCTTCGACTTCCTGCAGGATGTGCGTGGAAAGAAGAACCGTCTTGCCTTTGGCGAGATTTTTCACGAGCTGCCGGATTTCCACAATCTGGTGCGGGTCGAGGCCCGAAGTGGGCTCGTCGAGAATGACGACCGAGGGATCGTGGATGAGTGCCTGCGCCAGCGCTGTTCGTTGCTTATAGCCCTTCGACAAGTCGCGCACGAGCTTGCGGAACATCGGCCCAAGGCCGGTTTCCTGCACGACGAGGTCGATGCGTTCCTTCAGCTTCGCGCCGCCAAGCCCACGCGCCTTGCCGACGAACGTCAGGTAGCCGCGCACTTCCATGTCCATGTACAGCGGCAGCGTTTCCGGCAGGTACCCGATCTGGGCGCGTGCTTCGAGCGGGTTCTTCAGCACGTCGAATTCGTTGATCTGCGCCGTGCCTGCCGTCGGATGCAGGTAGGTCGTCAGGATTTTCATCGTGGTCGATTTGCCCGCGCCGTTGGGGCCAAGCAGCGCGACGATCTCGCCCTGCTTCACCTCAAACGACACGTCGCTCAGCGCCGTCACCGGCCCGTAGCGCATAGTGAGTCCTTCGGCCTTAATCATGGTCCCTCATTTCGTTGTGGGCCGGAGCCGGCGGCTTGATGCCGCGGGCCGCGGGCTGCCAGTCATCGCCCCGCTCGGCCCCTCCGCCCGTTCCGGCTGCGATCGGTTCTCGCCCGCGCGTCGCGAGCAAGGAAAATGCCACCGGACGTGGCAACATGGAACGGCTAGCCTAACACTGAAACCCCCCGTTTTCAATGGAAGTTGCGCCAAATCAAGGCCCTACGTAGTGCGGTTTGCTACCCGATTTGCGGCATACTTTCGCCGTGATTCCCGAATTCGGGCGGATGTTCGAAAAGGATTGCCTGCATGATCTCGTTAGTCGTCCACGGTGGTGCCGGACAGTTCGCCGGCGACCGTCAGCCCGCCGCGCGGGCAGGAATACAACGCGCGTGCGAAGCCGGGTGGGCAATGCTGTCCCAAGGCGCAGCGGCGATGGATGTCGTCGAGCGGGTGGTCACCCTGCTGGAAGATGACCCGGTGTTCGATGCCGGGACGGGGTCCTACGCGAACAGCGAGGGCTTCGTGGAGATGGACGCCGTCATCGTGGACGGCGCGACGCTGAACTTCGGGTCCGTCGCCGCGATCCGGCACATAAAAAACCCAATTCAGGTGGCGCGGCGCGTAATGACGGCGACGCCGCACTGCCTGCTGGCGGGTGACGGCGCAACTCGGTTCGCACACGCGCAGGGCTTCGCGCCGGTGACCGATGCGGAACTGATCGGCGGCGCCGCAAGCGGCCCCGCGCAGGGCACCGTCGGCGCGGTGGCGCTGGACGCGCACGGCCATATCGCCACGGCAACCTCGACCGGCGGCATCAAGGACAAGTTACCGGGACGCGTCGGCGATTCGCCCATTATCGGCTGCGGCGCGATCGCGGAGGATGGCGTCGGCGGGGCCTCGGCGACCGGCAAGGGCGAAGGTATCATGAAAGTGATGCTCGCGCGGCGCGTGATCGAATACCTGCAAGCCGACCTGACCGCGCAAGCCGCGGCCGATGCCGCGATCAGCGATCTGGCCGATCGGGTCAACGGCAGCGGCGGCATCATTTGTCTCGATGCGCAGGGACGCATCGGGCTCTCGTACAACACCCCCCACATGGCGCGGGCCTGGATCAGCGAGGGTGGCGATATTCAGGTAATGCTATAGCGCCGCGTGTAACCCGATCGCGCTGGAACTCCACTTTTCAATAAGAACGCTGGAGCATTCCCATGAGACATTGTGCCTGTGTCGCACTGTTGATATTGACGGTTATCGCACCGGGATTCGCAGAAGCAGCCTCCGCCCCACAAGCGCGCGAATGGGCCATCGATGGCGTCGCGCGCGACGCCATCCTCTACGCGCCCGCATCCGCGACCGAAACGCCAACGCCCGTGATCTTCGCGTTCCACGGCCACGGCGGCACGGCGCGACAAGCCGCGCGCAGTTTTTCGTATCAGACCGAGTGGCCGGAAGCGATCGTGGTGTATATGCAAGGGCTGCCGACGCCGGGGCAATTGACCGACCCCGAAGGCAAGCGCGCGGGCTGGCAAAAAACGCCGGAAGATCAGGGCGGTCGCGATCTGAAATTTTTCGACGCCGTGCTCGCGGACCTGAAAACGGAATACAAGGTCGACGAAAAACGGATCTACTGCACGGGCCATTCGAACGGCGGCGGGTTCACCTATCTGCTGTGGGGCGTCCGCAGAGACGTGTTCGCCGCGGTCGCGCCGTCCGCCGCCGGACCGGCACGGAACCGCACCTTGCTGAAGCCGCTGCCTGCCCTGCACGTGGCAGGCACGAACGACCCGCTCGTGAAATATGCGTTGCAAGAACGCACGATGCAGTACGTGCGCGGCGTAAATGGCTGCGCGGCCGAGGGCGTGCCGTGGGCGAGTTCGGGCGCGCTCGTGGGCACGCTCTATCCCTCGAAGAATGGCACGCCGTTCGTCACGCTCATCTCGCCCGGCACCCACAAATTCCCCGACGAAGCACCGGCCCTGATCGTGAAGTTTTTTCAGGAGCACCGGCGGCCTGACTAACGCCCAGGGCCACAGTGGAATACGCCGAGAGCGGCTGGGTGTACACTGTGGTCAGGAGCGCCCGCGCGTGCGTACGACTCAGCTTGTCATCCTGTCGATCATCGCTTCTTTTGCGACCGTCTCCGCGCCCGCGCAGGAATTCGCCGGGTACTCCACCGAGCCGTTGCTCGTGCCGCCGTTGGTACCTTTCTTCGCCGTGCCGATGCAGGCGGAGCGCTACCTCGAACAACTCGATGCACGCTATCCCAAGCTGCAGGAAGATCAGTACGGAGAATCGCGCGAGCGTGTATTTGCGTTCGTGGACGCCATCGTCAAGCAGCGCGCGGTGGAAGGAACATTTCGGTTTGACGCTGACAAGGAGCTCTTGCATTCGCTGTTTGCATGGGCCGCGAAGCTGAATAGCTACGGCGCGGATCAGGTGGCGGCGCAGTTTGCGCCCGAAGGGACGACCGAGGTCGTGCACGGGCCCGAAGTGCCCGCCGCGTTTCGTGTCACGCTGGATTTCCCGCACCTGAAGATTGCCGATGCGGGCGGGGCGTGGGAACTGGCCGTGCCGTTTTATTTTCCCATCCGCCAAATGGCGCAAGCAGATGCCGGCGGCATCGCTTCGAACTACGTGGTGCTCAACACCGCCTTTGCCCAGTTGACGTCCCAGAACAACATCGCGCAGTCAATGATCATATTCACGCACGCCCCGCATGCCGACCCGGAGGCCTTCGACAAGGTGTGGATGGGCCGGATCGGGGTGGCGGCCATCAATGAAATCGACGCACAGATTCCCGGTTCGCGCAGTTTCCAGATCGATGACCTGCGGCTCCGCGTCCGGTTTGAACTCACCCTGCTGAACAACGAGACCGGGTGTTACGCCGTGTTGTATCAGGGACGTTTTGGCCCGTTTGAGGCCAACCGCGTGCACTACCACGATTTCCTGCGCCAGATGCGGCTGGCGCCCGCGCCGTCGGTGTAAGCGCGCGCTATTTCTTGCTCAATCGCTCGACGACTTTTCCCACGCTCGCGCGGCTGTCCGGCGACCACCAGTGGCGCAAGGTTTCGCCGTAACCTTCGGCGAATTCCATTTCCATGGCGTTGAGCAGCGGTGCGCGGAGCGTCGCTTTGGCCTGGCGCCACGGCTCCTGCGGCAGCGACAACCAACTTAGTAATTTTTCCTGCGCGCGATCGAGGAGCTGCTCAGGCGGCACGGTGGCGTGCACGAGACCGAAGGCCCCGGCCTGTTCCGGGAACAGCAGCGCGCCGTGGAAAATCATGTCGCTGGCGCGCGCGTCGCCGACCACGTGGCGCGCGAGTTCGACAATCGGTTTCGGAATCACGATGCCGACGGGAACTTCGTTCAGCCCGATGCGGCCCTGGCCCTCGGCCATGAATCGATAATCGCAGCACATCGCGAGCACGCATCCCCCCGCGGGCGCGTGACCGTTAATGGCGGCAATGAGCGGCTTGGGAAACGCGATCAGATCGCGCAGCAGACGGCTGAACTCGGCCCAGAAATGGTCCATCTGCGTTTCGTTGTATCCGAACAGTTCGACCACGTCGAGACCGGCCGAAAAAATAGTGCCGCTGCCGGTGAGCACGGCCCCTTCGATGTTCTTCGATTCCAGGAGGTGCAGCATCGCCTGGCGCAGATCTTCGACGAGTTGCTGGTTCAGCGCGTGCGCCTTCGGGCGATTCAGCTCGATGACGGCGACGTTCTCGCGAAACGACAATTTGACCGTGCTCATGAATTCCTCCGTATACGCGGCGCAGTATGGCCGTTATTCGCGCATCATGTCGAGCGCGGCGCGCACGCGCTCGTCCATCGCCGTGTGCGCGGCGACGTTGCGCGCGCGATCCGAACGCACCTCGATAACACTCGGGCCCTGGTGATCCATTGCCTTGGCATACGCGTCGCGAAACTCGGCGTTCGTGATCGGGCGTTTATACGGCAGGTCGTACATCTTCGCCGCGTATTCAAAATTAAGCCCGTGCGGTGTGGCGAAAAATTTCATGAAGTGTTCGGGATGCTTCGCGATCGGCAGGAATTGGAATATGCCGCCGCCGTCGTTATTCAGCACGATCAGCGCGAACGGCGTCTGGATGTCGCGCAACAACGCCAATGAATTCAGGTCATGCAATACGGCGAGATCACCCAGCACGGCCGCCACCGGCGCCTGCGACACGCGCGCGATGCCCGCCGCCGTCGCAATGTTGCCGTCGATGCCGCTCGCGCCGCGGTTCGCCGCGGCCCACGACCCGCTGGGCGGCGCGCAGCCGAACAGATCCATGTCGCGGATCGGCATGCTGCTGCCCAGAAAAATCACGCTCGATTCCGGTGCGCCAAGCGAAACGTGATACGCCACGCCCGGCTCGTTCACGGCCTCGCGCGGCTTAAACGATTCGCCCAGCGTCATATACACCGCGTTGTCGTAGCCGGAGTAGTCCTCGGTCCACCGGTTCGGCGGGCGGCGCTTGATGTACAGCGCGAGGAAGCGTGAAAAATTCGCGAGGTCGGATTCGACGCGCAGCGAGACGTTGTGCGCCGGATCAAGCCGCACCGGCGCGGGCGACACGCGCACATGGCCCAGCCCGCTGCGTTCGGCGGGAAAACCCGCGATGAGATCAAGCAGTCGCCGCGACGTGACCGGGCCGCCCAGGTGCACAATCGCGTCCGCCGACTTAAACAAATCTTCCGCGTAGTGCAGCGAATACGGCAAGGCCCACGGGCTCGTCGCATCCAGCCGCAGACCGGAGGTGACATCCGGAATCGCGGGCCAGCCGAGGCGCTTGATGATCGCTGCCGCGTGCTTGGCCTCGCCGGGCGTACGCAACTGGCCGACGATCACCAGCCCGCGCGGCGTGCGCGCGATGCGCGCCGCAATCTCGCGGGTCTCGGCGTCGTTCGTGCACGGCGCGCCGCCGGAGTATCGCGTGTACGGCGCGGTCTCGTCGAGCCACCGCTGCACAGGCGCGAGTGCATCCCGCCAATCCGGCGCGCGGCCCGGCAAGGGCTCCGGCGCCAGCGGCTCGTCGAACAAACAATTGAGATGCACAGGCCCCGGCCACGCCGCCCTGGCGCGCGCGCAAGCCTGATCGATCGTCGTGAGCACATGCGCGGCACGGAACGTGCCGTCCGCCACCACCAACTCCTGCACCCAGCGCATGTAGTCGCCGTACAAATCCCGCTGGCGAATCGTCTGGTTCGCGCCGGTCTCCTGCAAATGCAACGGCCGGTCGGCCGTCAGCAACACCAGCGGCACGCCCGCCTGATCCGCTTCGACCGCGGCCGGCAACGCGTTCGCCGTGGCGCTGCCCGAGGTGCACACAAAAACAGTCGGGCGATCCGAACATTTCGCCAGGCCGAGCGCATGAAACGCCGCGCCGCGTTCGTCGTGGTGCACGACGCACTTGGCTTCGGGATGCGACGCGACGGCCCACGCCAGCGGCGCGGAGCGCGAACCGGGGCACACCACAAACCACTCGACGCCGTTGCGCACGAGTTCTTCGACAATGATGCCTGCCGCGAGATGGTTCAGGTTCGGGGCATCGAAAAAACGGTGAGCCATGGATTAACGACGCCCCACTTCGGTTGAATTCGACGCACTATCGAGCACGCTGCCGAAATCGACAAGCTTGCTCTCCAGCTCGCGCCACTCGTCGTCAGGATCAGAACCGGGCACGATGCCGCCGCCCGTATACACGCTCACGCAGGCGCCGTGCACCAGCGCCGAGCGAATTGCCACGGCGAACTCCGCGCCGTCGCGCCCAATCCAGCCGATCGGACCCGTGTACCACCCGCGATCGAACGGCTCCAACGCGCGAATGCGCGTGATCGCCTCCGCGCGCGGCACTCCGCCAACCGCCGGCGTCGGATGCAATCGCCGCAGCAGCGCCCAGTCGTCCACGCCATCGCGCAGCGTGCCGTGCAGCGGCGTCAACAAATGCTGACAGTGCCCAAGCCGATGCAAGTGCGGCGTGCCCGCCTGAATATCCGTGCAAAACTCGCGCAACACCTCGCCAATGCTGCGCGACACATGCGCGTGTTCGCGTTGTTCCTTATCGCTCGCAAGCAATTCCTCGCCAAGCCGCGCATCGGCCTCGGGCGTCGCCCCACGCGGACGCGTGCCGGCCAGCGCCTCGGTTTCGATAGCAGTGCCCATGCGGCGATACAGCCGCTCCGGCGGCGCGCCGACAAAGGCCGTGCCGTCGGCCGGCTGAAAGCAGTAGTGATACGAATTCGGCGTGCCAAGGCCGATGGCGCGCAGCAGCGCGAAAGGGCGCACGGCTTCGTCCAGCAGAAAATCCGTCTGACGCGCCAGCACAATTTTTTCCGCCTCGCCGCGCGCGAAGGCTTCCAGGCACGTGTTCACATTCGCGCCCCAGCCGCCACGCGCCGGATGATCCACACGCGTGACCAATGCGGCATCGAGCACAAGCGCGTCGGCTTCCTCGTCGGCGTTCAGCAGCGCGCGCAAGTCATCCATGCTGTGGCCATCGACGGCGTCGCTCGGCAGCAACACGTGCGCGGCCAGCATGAAGCGCTCGCCTTCGCGGCGAAGCTCCAGGCGCGGCACGAAAAACTGCGCGCTGCCGAATTCGCGCCACGCAGGCGCGGGCGTACGGGAATCGTCGAAGCGCAGACCGCCGTACACGCGCACGCGATCGCCGGAATCATTGATCAACGCCTGCACACTCGCCGAGACGATATCGAGCGCGGCTGGACCATGCGCAATCGTGCGCCAGGCCACGCCCGCGCCGGCCGCGGCCCACGCGTTGTCGCGCGCGGCCCAATACCACTTCGCATCGGCCGGTTGCGCCGCGATCCGCGCGAGCAAATCGGTCGGCGGCACTGCGCGCTCGAGACGCAGCACCCGCTGCGGACCCACATCCGCGCCAGGCTGCGCGATCGCCTCCTCGGCAAGGCGCAGCAACTCCGCGCGAATGGCGGCAGCGGAACGATCGCGCGGGCTCATGCGTCCCCCGTGTACAGCGTGGCGATACCGCTCGAAAGAGGCGTGGCTTTCGTGTCGCGCAGACCGGCGTCGCGCATCAGTTTCAGAAACGCATCACCATACGGAAACGACTCAACCGATTCGTTCAGATAGCGATAGGCCTGCGCATCACCTGAAACGATGCCGCCCACGCGCGGCAGCACATGGCGAAAATACAGCAGGTATCCGTTGCGAATAATCGCATTGGCCGGCAGCGAAAACTCCAGCACCAGCGCGCGGCCGCCGGGGCGCAACACGCGGCGCATTTCGCGCAACGCCGCGGGCACGTCGGGCACATTGCGAATGCCAAACGCGATCGTGACCGCGTCAAACGTCGCATCGCTAAAACCAAGACTGCACGCATCGCCGCGAACGAGATCGAGCGCCGCCGGCGCGCCCACAATCTTGGGTTGCGCACGTTCAATCATGCCGGCGGATTTGTCGAGGCCCGTGCCGCGCCGGATTTTGCCCTGCGCCGCCGCGAGGCTCAGGAGCACGTCGGCGGTGCCGGTAGCGAGGTCGAGCACGCGCAGGTTGTTACCCGCGGGTAAGGCCTTCACCAGTGCGTTACGCCAGGCGACGTCGCGCCGAAAGCTGAGCAGCCGATTCAGCAGGTCGTAGCGCGGCGCGATGCGATCGAACATGCGCCAGGAGTCGCCCGCCGTGGGTTTCGCCGCCGCCGAAGACACGCGCACACTCCCGAAAAGGACCCAAAATCGTTACGCTGCTCCAGTATAGCGCGTGTCGCGGACAGATTCAGGTGCGCGTCAGTCGACGTAGCCGAGGCTTTTCAGCGCGTCGATGTCTTCGTTGGAGAGCGGCGCGTCCGCGGCGCGGTTGCTGGAGACGGTCTTGGACCATTGCGCGATTTTTTCTTTCAGCGCCGTAAGCCGATCGGGGGAATCCGTCGCGAGGTTAAACTTTTCGTCCGGGTCGTTCGGCAGGTAGTACAACTCGGGTCCGGTCTCTTCGGTGATGAGTTTCCAGCCGCCGCTGATCGCCGTCTGCATCTCCGGACCCGACGCCGTCATCAGTTCCTTCGCGCCCGGAATATTGAGCACGGCGCCGCCGTAGGTCTCCACGATGCGCACGCGATCGGTGCCGGGCAGGTCCTTCGTGAGCGCGAGGCCCTGCATGCCTTCGGCGGGCGCGAGTCCCGCGAGATCGAGCAGCGTCGGCGCCAGATCGATCCCGCGCACGGGCGCCTTGGTGCGGCCCGGCGCAATGGTGGGGCCGTGAATGAAAAATGGGATGCGCAGACCGTTCTGATACATGCGGCGGCCATGGCCGAGATACCCGTGCTCGCGCAGGCTCTCGCCGTGATCGCCGATGAACACGATGTACGTATTTTCCGCCGGCAATCCATCGAGCAGGCGCTGGATTTCGGAGTCGGCGTAGCGAATTTCGGAGTCGTAGCGCACTTTCTCTTTCGCGCCAGGATCGCCCGCGTAGTCTTCCTCGGTGGACACCTGGAATTCAGGGTGCAGCTTGTAGGGCGCATGCGGATCGGAGTAGTGAAACCAGGCAAAAAAGGGTTTCGTGGCATCGCGCGCGGCGAGCTGCGCGAGCGCGAGATCGGTCACTTCAGTGGCTTCGCGTTCGGATTTCAGAATCAGCCAGCGCTTTTTCTTGAATCCGTCGTCGTAGTTGGCAAAGCCGCGATCGAGTCCGGACAGCCTCGATTTGAGTGTCCAATTGCTCGTGACACACATCGTTTCGTATCCGGCGCCGCTGAACAATTCGGCCACCGTGGGGATGTTCTCCGGCAGTTGAATGCCGTTGCGTGTCACGCCCGTCGCGCGCGGATAGGCCGACGTCATCATCGCCGCGAAGGACGGCGCCGTAAGCGGCACTTCGCAGATCATGTCGGAGAACACGAGCGCGTTGTCCGCGAGGCGATCCAGATTGGGCGAGGTGTCGGCCGGGTGGCCGTAAAAACCAAGGTGGTCCGCGCGCAGCGTATCCACCGAAATCAAAACCACGTTGGGCGCGGACAGCGTAGCGGCCATCGCGACAATGAGGGCGATCATGAGGAGTTCCTCCTCGGAATGTTCTACTTCGTTGCTTCGGCCGGCGCGGCGGCGGGCGGCGTCGCGGGCGCTTCGGGATACTTGATGTCCAAGGTGAACGAGGTCGCGAGCGGCGCGGCCTCTCCCTTCTTGTCATCCACGACGACCACTTCACCCGCTTCGTCGTAGGCGGTCACTTCAAAATTGAACTGGCCCGGCGGAGCATTAAACGGAACATCGACCTGAATGGTCCAAATTCCGTCGTTGGCCTCGTCGTCCGGCATGGCGCCGTTGTCTTCAAATTTAAACTTGATCGTGCGGTCTTCCTTCACCACGCCTTCGACGCGCTTCACCACGCCGAATTTGTCTTCGATTTTTACGGTGATGACGGCAGTGTCGCCGGGCTTCAGATCATCGGGAAGGATCTGCGCGCCGGATAATTTCGGCTGGCTGGTCGTCGTGGCGCAACCCACGCACCCAATCGCTATCAACACCCCCGCCGCCCAGCGTCGCTTCATTCGCGCTCTCCGCCCCTGATGAAATCTAGTCTACTCTCCGCTCGCGGTTCCTGTAAACTGCGCCGAACCACGCGGGAGAATTTCCCATGCCGATCAAAGTCGAGCACGACGGGCCTGTAACAATAGTCACCATCAACCGCCCGGAGGTGCGCAACTGCGTCGATCGCACCACCGCGCACGAACTCGCGGACGCGTGGCGCGCGTTCGACGCCGACCCCAACGCGCGCGTGGGCGTGTTCTGCGGCGAGGAAACGGGATTCTGCGCCGGCGCCGATTTAAAGGGCGTCGCGCGCGGCGAAGGCAATCGCACCGCGCCCGACGGAGACGGACCAATGGGGCCCTCGCGCATGCTCCTCAGCAAGCCCGTCATCGGCGCAATCACGGGCCACGCCGTCGCGGGTGGCCTCGAACTTGCCTTGTGGTGCGACATGCGCGTGGCGGAGGAAGACGCGATCCTGGGCGTATATTGCCGCCGCTGGGGCGTGCCACTGATCGACGGCGGCACCGTGCGCCTGCCGCGTCTGGTCGGTCTTGGTCACGCGATGGACATGATCCTCACCGGACGCGGCGTGCCGGCGCAAGAAGCGCTGACGATGGGACTCGTGAACCGTGTGGTGCCGAAAGGCCAGGCACGAAGCGCCGCGATTGAACTCGCGCACCTTCTCACGAAGTTCCCGCAAATTTGCATGAACTCCGATCGGCTCTCCGCCTACGAACAATTCGGAATGTCGCTCGACGGCGCTATTGCCAACGAGTTCAAGCGCGGCATGAACGCGCTGGCACAGGAAGCAGTATCGGGAGCGTCGCGATTCGCGCAAGGCAAAGGCCGCGGCGGAACATTTCAGGACATCTAATGTCCTCGCTCTCTTCTTTGTCATTCTGAGCGCAGCGAAGAATCTCCCCCGCGCACACAGGATGAACCGTTGCTTCTGCGAGTAACCTCGCGAAAATGCGTCACACGACGCGCTGTCCTCCAAAAATAAAATGCTGATTCGCGGCTAAATCGACGGGGAGATTCTTCGCTGCGCTCAGAATGACAAGGAAGAGAGCCGATTACCGTGCTTTTTTGGCGGGTGTGCCTTCCAGCGCTTCTTTCAGCACCAGCGCCAGCTTATTGTGGCCCTTGGCCTGCGCAAGCTGCCACGGCAGCATGTGGTGGTTGTACACCTGCGTGAGGTCGGCGCCGTGCTTCATCAAGAGCTGCGCGGATTCATAACGGCCGTTCATCGCGCACAACAGCAATGGCGACATTCCCGATGCCGTGACCGCGTTCACGTGCGCGCCGCGCGCGATCAACAATTTCACGATCTCGGGATCTTCGGCGTGAATCGCGATCATCAACGGCGTGGTGCCGTCGTGCGTGGTGTGGTTCACATCCATGCCTTGATCGATCAGGCGGCGCACGAGATCAATGTGGCCTTTTTCGATCGCCACAAATAGCGCCGTGCGTCCTTTGCCGTCCGCTTCATTGGGAGATGCGCCGTGTTCGACCAACGTCGCCGCAATCTCGGCATGCCCGCGATAAATGGCCACCAGAAACGGCGTCGCGCCCTTATGCGTTGCCGTCGTCGCCGAAGCTCCCGCGGACAACAGCATCTGCACAATGGATGTGTGGCCTTCTTGCGCCGCCTGGAACAACGGCGTATCGCCGCGCGGAGTGGATTTGTTGGGGTCGGCGCCTTCGTTCAGCAACAGCGCCGCAACGTCCCAATGGCCGTAGCGGCAGGCGTAGTAGAGCGGCGTAACGCCGTTCTCGTCTTCGGAATCGACGGCGTCGCCCTTGCGCAGACGTGTCTCAACACGGCGCAGGTCACCTTCCTTCGCCGCTTCGTGAAGCGTCTTGAACAGGTTGATCTTCATCGCCATGTAAACGACTCTAGACAGTTCCGCAGCCGATGCCGGACGAGAGTCCGACAAGGTGTTTATAGCACATAAACGACGAAAATTGCAGTGGTGCCTGAGATTTTTTACGGTTACCGCCTCAACCCAAGTACCCCGTAAAGAATTCTCCAATACGCCGGATGGCGTCGCGGCCTTCGGGAATCCACTCGGCGTAGTAATGCCAGACGTGGACCATACCTTCCCAAATTTCCAGATCCACCGAGGCCTGCTGTTCTTTCGCGCGCTCGGCAAAACGGATCGCGTCGTCGTACAAAATATCCTCGGTGCCCACCTGGATGAGAATCGGCGGCAGTCCCGCAAGATTCCCGAACAGCGGCGACACCAGCGGATGCGTAAGCGGTGTATTCCCCGCGTACCACTTCGCGTGGCTGCGCGTTTGCATCTGGCCGAGCACCGGATCACGTTCGCGATGCGTTTGGTACGACGCGCCGGAATTCGTGAGATCCGTCCACGGCGCGATCGCGGCCGCCGCCACGGGCATCGGTCCCTTTGCATCGCGCAACGCTAACAACGTCGTCAGCGTGAGTCCGCCGCCGGCGGAGTCGCCCGCAATCACAATGCGCTCACTACGCGGCACGCGATCGTGCAATGCGCGAAACACCGCCGTCGCATCTTCCACCGCCGCCGGAAACGGATGCTCGGGCGCGAGGCGATAATCGATGTGCACCGTGCGCAGACCCGTGATCTGCGCGACGCGCGTCACGTAGTGCCGGTAGCTCTCGATGCTGCCCATGTAGTACCCGCCGCCGTGCAGATAAAACAACAGCGCATCGTTGCGCGCGTTCGCGGGTTCTATCCATTCCGCCGGCACCCCCGCGATCGTGTCCGCGCGTAACGTGACGTCCTTCGGAATCGTGAACAGACGCGCCGTGTCTTGCAGCGCCTTGCGGTACGGCTCAGGCGCGTCCACCGACGGATACTTATTCCTGAACAAACCCTTCACGAGCCGCTGATACGCCACACTGTGTTTTTGCATGAATTCGATAAATCCTCGTGAACAAAGTTTCGGAACCTTAACGCGCCTCCGGTGTTCTATTGACACGTTTGGCGGCCCGGGGAACCGCAAAACACAGCCACTCATGCTGTGTTTTCGCCATCGCGCGTTCCGGCCAGGCCCACCCTCCGCGCCCGCTAGTATGCATCGGCACCGGGGGTTTTGGGGAACGATTTTCGTTTCGCAGTCAAACCGGACCCGTGTTTCTCGCGTCCAAGGTGTAAATGATCGGAGTTATGACCATGTTAACCGCAGCCCGCACAGAGGATCATCAATCGATGACCCCGGCGGAGCAGCGTGTCTTCACGCGCGTGCCATTCACGCACGCGGTGCGCTGGATCGACGACCGCGGCGAGGGTGGTGTCGCGAATGTGCGCGACATCTGCCGCACCGGCGCGGGCCTCGCCCTGCGTTCCTACTTCCGCCCCGGCTCGGGCGCGGTAACCCTGCGCTTCGAAGGAATCCTGTATCGCGGCCAAGCCGTCGAAGTGCGCGCTCTCGCAATATGGTGCCGCCCCGATCCGCAAAACCGCGAGGCCTTCCTCGGCGGATTCGCGATCGTGCACGGCGACAACGGCACGCTCGGCGCAATGTCGGAAGTCTTCTACACCGCGCTGCGGCAATACGCCGAGTCGTACTGCTAACGCGCGCCTTCGCGAAGTAGCTCCTCGATCTTCCGCGCAAGCATGTCCGCATCGCGCGGATGGTACCCAGACTGAATGTGCTTCACGGCACCATCACGCCCGATCAACATGATCGTCGGGTAGCCGTCGAAAGATTTTAGCTCGGGAAACGCAGCCGCTTCGCCGCCCACGGCGCCCGCCTGCACAACCGTGAACGCGATCTCATTCGCGCGCACCATGTCGCGCAGGATCGCGAGGTATTCCTCCGTCGGCGGCGCATCCGCGAATTCCACGGCGAGCACTTCGAGGCCCTGCTCCCCGTAACGCGCCTGCAGATCCTTCAGCGCGGGAATACTCGACAGACACACCGGGCACCACAGGCCCCACAACTCCACCAGCACGACCTTATTCGTGAACCGCGCGTCCGCCAGCGACACCGGCGCACCGTGGATATCCGTGCCGGAGAAACTAAGATGGTCGCCTTCGACGTACGCCCGCTCCCAACCGCCGAGCACCAGGCTCGCACCTAAGGTAATGACGGCCACGGCGACTGCAATGCGGACGACGGGAGAACGGTATAGACTTTCTAGCGCAGATGGCCTAGATTGGTCTGTGATCGAGTCATTTTCAGGTGGCACTGGAGGAACTTCCGCGGTGTTTGATGTATAATCTAAATCAGTTTGATGCCTAACATCGGGGCGGGCGGCCTGAGTTGTCCATCGGGGGCTCCACCTGCCCATCCAGTATAGCGGAGATAGCGTTTCGTGGACCTTTCGCGCATTGAAGTGCTCAAAAGCCTCGAAGGCTTTGTAAACGATCAGATCCCTGTCCTCACGATGGGCGAATCGGACTATTGGCAGCCCGCCGACCTCCTGCCGGACCTCAGCCAGCCCGAGGGCATCGCGCAGGTGACCGATCTCCAGGAACGCGCGCGCGAGCTGCCGGACGACCTCATGGTCGTGCTCATCGGCGACATGATCACCGAGGAAGCGCTGCCCTCCTATTCCATGTGGATTCAGCAAATCGACGGCGTCGACCGCGCCGGCCAACCGCGCAACGGCTGGGGCAACTGGCTCCGCAAGTGGACGTCTGAAGAAAACCGCCACGGCGATCTGCTGAACAAGTATCTCTACCTCACCGGCCGCGTGAACATGCGCGAGGTCGAAGTCACCATCCAGAACCTCCTCACCGACGGCGGCGACATCGGCGTCGGCACGGACCCGTACAAGACCTTCACGTACACCAGCTTCCAGGAAATCGCGACGCAGATCTCGCACAACAACGTCGCCACGCAGGCGCGCAACGCGGGCGACAAGCTCCTCGCGAAAATGTGCGGCATCATCGCGGGCGACGAGCGCCGCCACGCGAAAGCCTACAAGCTCTTCTTCCAAAAATGCCTCGAAGTCGACACCAGCAACGCGCTCCTCGCCTTCCACGACATGATGCGGACGAAGATCACCATGCCGGCGGTCTACATGCGCGAGCGCGGCAAGGTGCTCGGCGAGACCTTCAAGAAATTCTCCAACGTCGCCGAGCGCTCGGGAATTTACACGCCGCTCGACTATGCGAATATTCTCGAAAACCTGCTCCAGTCGTGGGACATCGAACACCTCAAGGGCCTTTCCGACAAAGCCGAAGCCGCGCAGCAGTACCTCTGCAGCCTGCCCGAGCGCTACCGGAAGGTGGCCGAGCGTTTCGCGGGCCGTGCGAACATGAAGGCCGAGGACTACGCCTTCTCGTGGCTGCAGATGGCGCAGGCCGAGCCGAAGCCAATCATCGGCTGAACGCCCGCGACCTTCACGAAGATTACATCTCTATTCCTTTGCTGTCCCGGAGGGACAGTCGATAGTAGCCCGCCGTTTCAACGGCGGGTTGCGTGTTTAAGGACGATTATCGAGTCCCGTAGGGACGGCTGAGCAGATTCCGCCGTTCGGCACGAACACAATAATTCCCTCCTTAATCTGTTAGACTATTTTTTGCACTTCCGATCAGGAGGATTCCGTCATGGCCGTCGTCGAACACCAGCCCATCAATCTCGAGGCGCCGAAACCGTCGCCCGATCTGCACTCGACCCTCGCCCTGCAGCGCAGCGCCTTCCACCGCGACGGCGCGACCTCGCTCGAGCACCGGCTCGCCGCGCTCGACAAGGTCAAGCGCATCCTGCTCGACAACAAGGACGCGTGGGCGGAAGCGATCTCGGCGGACTTCGGCAACCGCTCGAAGCACGAGACGCTGATGGCAGAAATCTTCACAAGCCTCACCTCGGTCAAGCACTGCCGCAAAAAGCTCGGCAAGTGGATGAAGCCGAAGAAGGCCCCGATCGCGATGGAGTTCAAGCCGGGCCGCGGCAAAATCTTCTACCAGCCGCTCGGCGTCATCGGCATCATCTCGCCGTGGAACTACCCGCTCCAGCTCGCCATCATCCCCGTCGCGCAGGCGCTCGCCGCCGGCAACCGCGTCATGCTGAAGCCGTCGGAACTCACGCCGCGCACCTCGGAACTGCTCAAGAAAACCTTCGCGGAGAATTTCTCCGAAGAAGAAGTCGCCGTCGCCACCGGCGGACCGGACATCGGCGCCACCTTTAGCACGCTGGCCTTCGATCACCTCTTCTACACCGGCTCGACCAACGTCGGCCGCCTCGTCATGCAGGCCGCCGCGCGCAACCTCACGCCTGTCACGCTCGAACTCGGAGGCAAATCGCCCGTCATCGTCGCGGAGGACTGCAACATCGGTAAGGCCATCGGCAGCATCACGGGCGGCAAGCTCTTGAACGCCGGCCAGACCTGCGTCGCGCCGGACTACGCCTTCGTGCCCGAAGCGCGCAAGGACGAGTTCATCAAGGCCTTCGAGAAAACCGCCGCGAAGCTTTACCCCACGCTCGGCGACAACGAGCAGTACACCAGCATCGTGGCCGACCGGCACTACACGCGCATCCGCGGCCTCATCGACGACGCGAAGGCGAAAGGCGCCACGATCCTGGAACTCAATCCGAAGGGCGAAGACCTCGCCTCGAAGCGCAAGATCGCGCCGACCCTCGTGCTCGGCGCCACCGACGACATGAAGATCATGCACGAAGAAATCTTCGGGCCCGTCATGCCCGTGCTCACCTTCAAAACCGAAGACGACGCGATCGCGTACATCAACGCACGCCCGCGCCCGCTCGCGCTCTATTACTTCGGCGACAACGCCGAGTCGCGCGACAAAGTGCTCACCAAAACGATCTCCGGCGGCGTCTGCGTGAACGAGACCCTGTTCCACGTCGCGCAGGAAGAACTGCCCTTCGGCGGAGTCGGCCCCAGCGGCCAGGGCTCCTACCACGGCTACGCCGGCTTCAAAACCTTCTCCCACGAAAAGAGCGTCTTCTACCAAAGCAAAATCAACGGCGTCTTCATGTTCCGCCCGCCCTACGGCAAGCTGTTCAACATGGTCATCAAGACGTTGGTCGGCAAATAACCAGTTCGTTTGTGTTCTTTCGGTTCCCCGGCAACCGCCGGGGAACTTTCTTTTAATGTGGAAGCGGCGTCCCGCCGCTTAGCGCTAACCAAAACCCCTGTTAACCACAGAGGACACAGAGGTACACAGAGACCCCCACCCCCTGTCATCCCCGCGAACGCGGGGACCTCTCGCATACCACAATCCTTCGCTCGCGACAAAGAATCACTTCACACTAGTGGCGCGGGCGCCTCGCCTGCGGGGTCTGGCGACGATGGCCTCTATAGAGGTATGCGGCTTGTTGCAGTGGGTTGAAGGACCTAAAGGACGTAATGACCAAAGGGATGGGTGAAGTGGAGTTGCGAGACAAGGGAAAGATTGTTGACGCTACTTACTACGACGAGTACGGCAACAAGCTATTGATATATGCTGGAATCCTGTTTTACTGAGGAAAAGGATTCGGTTAATGCTTGGGTTTTTATGGCGGCGCATTGAAGCAATAATTGACGGCGCACTCGTGTCACTAATACCGCTAAGTGGTTTTTTCATGCTTCGCTCCCAAGAGTTGCCAGACAAAACAGTTGCGGCGTCGATCATGATACTGTGCGTACTTGCTTTAGTTGCCTGGTGTTGGACAGTCGAGCGTGGATTTCCATGGCGAAACTGGAATCGAGTTTCAATCAACAAAGACGCACTTATGCGAATCCAGTCCGAACCGTTCCCTCACAAGGACTATAGCTTTCTAAATTTCATGCAGAGCTCTACGGAATCCGCCCGCGTACTTCTTATCCTGGTTGCTGCAAATCGATCAACTAAGCGCACTCTTAGGAAGCAGGTAGTTTCGCGGAACACATTCGAGTCTGACCTAATTTTTTTACAAAGGCATGATTTGGTTGATGTTGCAGAAGGCCGATACCCTTATTTGACCGCGCGCGGATTAGCATTCTTCCGTTGGCTTATCAAGAGTAGGTCAGAATGAAGTGCAAGAGCTGTGGATGCACATTTTCTGACCGAGAACCTTTGTGTCCAGCATGCGGCGAGAATCCTAATATCGATCCATTCATACCTAACCGCCCGAGAACTACGCGTCGACGCTCTTCCAGCAAACTAATCCGATGCCCAGAATGTGGACATCGCGTCAGTCGCTATTCCAGAAATTGCCCTGAGTGTGGAGTTAATTTCCAAGATTTGAGGGATGCAAATCGCGGTTGTTTGGGCCTGATTGACGACGCTCTAGGCGGATGTTCAACTCTCATCGGCTGTTTATTTCTGGTCCTTTTGTTTTTTGCACTTTTAAGTATTCTTTTGTAGTTGGATTCACAACGCCTTAACTCCTTCTAGCTCCCCACTGCAACAAGCACGCCTCTATATAGGGCCTCATCGCCCTATAGGAGGCACGCATGTCTACCGCCGCACCGCGCACGACCCCGCGGGGCACGCCGTGTGCCCTGTCGTGGGACGACGCGTGGGTCGCGCAGGTGGACGCGCGCGAACAGAACCTGAATCGCCGCGTCTGCGGCGCGCGCACCATCGGCGGCACGCCGTGTCCGTTGCCGAGCGATCATCCCTCAGGCCGGTGCCGGCACCATGGCGGGTTCGCGCTCACGGGCGCGCCGGCGGACAACCGCAACGCCATCGTGCATGGCCTCTATTCGCGCCGCTTGATGATCTGCGGGTCGCATTGCCCGGCGTGGCAAAGTTGCCCATTGGGCGGTGGATCGACCTCGATTGTCGGAAGCGATGCGGGCTTTGGTGGCATCGGCTTCCAGCCGATGGAGAATGAAGCGAAAACGCCGCTTTCATCGCCGGAGAATGCAGACGGGGTAGATGCGATCCGTAGTGTGGACGATGCTGGACACATCGGCTGGAAGCCGATGCCACCGAAGGGCAGACCGTTGGCCTACGGCCAATATTTGCTAAAACTCCCGCTCTCCGAGCGGCCCATTTGCTCGTATGAACTCGCGGAGTACAACGCGACCGTCACCGACGCGATGCAGCGCACCTGTGCGAATGCGGACAACGCGTTCGGTCTGCACCTGGCGCACCAGATCGCGCTCATCACCATCATGGTCAGCCGCGCGGCCCGCGCGCTCGCGGTAAAACCGTTCACGGAGAAAATGGAGCAGTCCGCCGAGAACTACTACATGAGCGTGGACAAACCGAGCGCGGCGCTGGTGGCCTTTGAAAAATTGTCACGCGAACTCCGCCGCTGGATCGCGATGCTCGACCAGCACTACAGCGCGCACAACATCGCCAAACCCACGGCCCACGAACACGAGCTGCGCCAGCGCGTGGACGCCACGCCCGATCCCGACGGCCTCGCCACCCTCGACCTAACCGGCACCCTCGCGCGCAAAGAACACGCCCGCGACACCGCCACCCGCAACGCACAGTTAGACGAAATCGATCGGAGAATCGTCGATTCCCTATTCGCCCGCTTCAAGGTCAAACCACAAGGGCCTCCACAGGAGGCAACGGAGAGAACGGAGAAGAACGACAGCAGTTAAATGTAGGGGCGGGGCCCCGTCCCCGCCCTGTGCACACCAAAAACCAAGGGCGGCCACAGGGGGCCGCCCCTACAAACGCGTCCAAAAAACACTTCGCCCTTCTCCGTTCTCTCTGTTGCCTCCTGTAGATCGGTTAGGCCTTCAGCGCGACAGGTTCGCCGATGCGCGGCGCGAATTTGCGGCGGCCGTTGCCGGCGTTTTGCATCATCCATTCGACGGCGGGCGGATCGCCGTGGACGAAGATGAGGTTTTTGGATTTAATCTGGTCGATGACCTTGCAGAGGTCTTCGCGGTGCGCGTGGGCGCTGAAGTAGAACCACTCGCGATCGTCGCAGATGATCGGCTGCGGCGTGCCGCCGAGGCGGAACGTGAGCCGGTCGCCGGGCTTGGCTTCGCGCACTTTGTAGCCCAGCGTGTCGGGGTCGCAATAGCCGACGAAGAAAATGCCGTGTTTCTTGTCGAGCACGAGCCGCTCGGCGATCATCGCGGCCGGCGTGTTCTCGACCATCATGCCGGACGTGGCCACGATGATGCAGGGCTCGGCGATGAGCTGTCGCACGACGTTCGGGTCCCACACGTCGCCGACGGAGCGGAACTCGTCGAGCGGCGTCATCATCAGCCCGCGCTTGAGGTGGTCGTGGTAGCGCTGGTAAATCTCATACACCGCGCGGCCGAGGCCGGAGGCGTACACGGGCACGTCGGGCACTTTGCCGCGGTGCTGCAGGCGCGAGATCATGTTCAGCACTTCCTGCGTGCGGCCGAGCGCGAAGCTGGGGATGAGCACGACGCCGTCGCGCTCGATCACGCGCGTGATCGCCGCGGCGAAGCGCTGCACCTCAGTCTTGTATTCGATGTCGTGCGCGGTGGCGTTCGCGCCGTAGGTGGATTCGATGATCAGCGTATCGACCTCGCGCGCTTCATCCGGCACTTTGACGCCGGCGATCAGTTCCTGGTCGATCACGCAGATGTCGCCGGTATACAGCACCGTGTGGCCGGGCGACTTGATGAGCGTCATCGCCGCGCCGAGCACGTGGCCCGCGGGCGTGAAGGTGACGGTGACGTCCTTGCCGGGTCGGATGCCGAACTCGCGGCCGAACGGAATGCCGCGGCCGAGCTTGCGGATGGCGGCGCTCACGTCCTCGCGCGAGTACAGCGGATATTCCTCGATCCCGCGCTCGACGCGCATCTTCTCCATCACGGAGACGCTGTTGCCCAGCATGCGATCGAGTATCGCGACCGTCGGGTCCGTCGCATAGGCCGTCGTGGACGGGAACATCTTGAGGAAGTATGGCAACGACGCGCAGTGATCATGGTGGCCGTGCGACACGAGCACGGCATCCGGCGCGCGGCGCAGATGGTGAAAGTCCGGCAGGCTCGCGCGGCCTTCCTTCTTGGGATGCAGGCCGGAATCGAGGAGGAGGCTGAGGCCGTCAATCTCGAGCAAGTGGGCGCTGGCGCCGACCTCCCCCACGCTGCCGAGGGAGGTGAAATACGCGGTGGTCGTGGCAGACATTCGCGGCATTGTAGGCATGCACCTAAAACAATGCAACCGGTGGGCCGATTGCCAGGAATTCGTGCTACCATGCGCTCTTCTCGCCGGGAATTTCCTCCATGCAATGGAAAGCCGAACTCGATCTCGCCGTGCGCGCCGCGGGCGCGGCGTCCGTGTACCTGCGCGACGCCTTTGCGCAGGAAAAAGCCGTGCTGGCGGAGATCGGGCGCGACATTAAGCTGCAGGCGGACCGTGATGCCGAGCGGCGCATTCTCGATGTGCTGATGCAGAGCGGGCTGCCCGTGCTGGCGGAGGAAAGCGGCGAGAGCGGCACGCACAAGGACGACACGCCGACGTGGATCGTCGATCCGCTCGACGGCACGATGAACTTCAAGCACGGGATTCCGCTGTGCTGCGTGTCCATCGCGCTGAGCCTGCGCGGCAAGCCGGTGCTCGGCGTGATCGACGACTTCAACCGCGGCGAGTGCTTCAGCGGGATTCCCGGCGGCGGCGCGTGGATGAACGGCGCGGCGATGCGCGTGTCCACGCAGGCCGAGCCCGCGCGCGCGATCCTCACCACCGGCTTCCCGACCAGGTTCGACATCGGCGGGCCCGCGCTGGAGCAGTTCATGGGCGCCGCGCGGCGGTTCAAGAAGGTGCGAATGCTCGGGTCCGCCGCGCTGATGATGGCCTACGTGGCCTGCGGGCGCGTGGACGCCTACGCCGAGGACGACATTATGTACTGGGACATCGCGGCGGGCGCGGCGCTCATCGAGGCGGCCGGCGGCTGGGTGTCCGTGCGGCCCGCGCCGCACGACAAATGGGGCCGGCACGTGCGCGCGGCGTCCAATCCGGCGCTGTGGGACGGGGTTTGATCGTCCCCGTGCGCCCCGGCATCATGGCCGCACGATGAACACCGCGCCACAACTCTCCCCCACGCCCGATGCGCTCGCGGAAGCGCGCCGCGTGATCGCGGCGGAGCGCGACGCGCTCGATGCGCTGGCGCGGCGGCTGGATGCGCGCGTGAACGAGGCGGTGGCGCTGTTGCTGGCCTGCCGCGGCAAGGTGATCCTCGGCGGCTTGGGCAAGTGCGCGCCGATCGCACAGAAAATCGCGGCCACCTTTTCGAGCACGGGCACGCCGGCGCTGTTCCTGCATCCGGCCGAGGCCACGCATGGCGATATCGGCGTGGCGCAACGTGGCGACGCGGCGGTGCTGCTGTCCAACAGCGGCGAGACCGAGGAAACCGCGGCGCTTGCGCGGTTGCTGCGTGATCGTGGCCTAAGGATTATCGGCTTCACCGGCCGGCCGCAGTCGAGTCTTGCGCGGTTGTGCGACGTCGCGCTGGATACGGGCGTGGCGGATGAGGGCGATCCGCTCGGCGTGGCGCCGATGGCGAGCACAACGGCGATGCTTGCGCTGGGCGACGCGATCGCCGCGGCGCTGATACAGGCGCGAGGGTTTAGCTCGACCGACTACGCGGCGCTGCATCCGGGCGGCACGCTGGGCTTGCGGCTCATGTGTCGCGTGGGCGATGTGATGCACGGTGGCGACGCGGTGCCTCGCGCACGCGAGGACATGCGCGTGCGCGAGGCGTTGCTGGAGATGTCGGCGAAACGGCTGGGCACCCTGTTTGTTGTGGATTCCGCCGGAGCGCTTCGCGGCGTGGTAACGGACGGCGACTTGCGGCGTTTGTTTCAGCGCGAGGCTGATCCACTGGCGCGGCGTGTGAACAAAATCATGACGGCGTCGCCACGCACGACAACGACGGATGCGCTTGCAATTGACGCGCTGCGCACGATGGAACACGGGAGTCCGGTGACCTGTCTGGCGGTGCTGGATGCGGCCGGGCGCGTGACGGGCGCGCTGCACATACACGATTTGATTCGGGCGGGCATCGCCTAAGCACACGAAGGAGTACGCATGGCGCAGGCACGCGCAAAACGGGCGCTGATCACGGGACTGACGGGCCAGGATGGCTCGTATCTCGCGGAATTTTTACTGGAGAAGGGCTACGAGGTGTTCGGCGTCGTGCGACGCTCGAGCGCGGAGCATTTCGAGCGCATCGAGCATATCCAGAACCGCGTGACGCTCGTGCAGGCGGACCTCACCGACCAGGTCTCGATGATCGACGCGATCAGCGAAGTGCGGCCGTCGGAGGTGTACAACCTCGCGGCGCAATCCTTCGTGCCGACGTCGTGGAAACAGCCGCTGCTGACCAGCGAAGTCACGGCGCTTGGCGCGACCCGCGTGCTCGAGGCGATCCGCGTGGTCGACAAGTCCGTGCGGTTCTATCAGGCCTCGTCCAGCGAGATGTTCGGCAAGGTGCAGCAGGTGCCGCAGACGGAATCGACACCGTTCTATCCGCGTAGCCCGTACGGTGTGGCGAAGGTGTACGCGCACTGGATCACGGTGAATTACCGCGAGAGTTACGACATGTTCGCGTGCAGCGGCATCCTGTTTAACCACGAATCGCCGCGCCGCGGGCTGGAATTCGTGTCGCGCAAAATCACCGACGGCGTCGCGCGGATCAAGTTCGGGCTGGCGACGGAGATCCGTCTCGGCAACCTCGACGCGAAGCGCGACTGGGGCTATGCGATGGACTACGTGCGCGCGATGTGGCTGATGATGCAGCAGGACACGCCGGAAGACTTCGTGGTGTCCAGCGGCCAGATGCACACCGTGCGCGACCTGTGCGCCATCGCGTTTAAGCACGCGGGGCTCGACATGAACAAACACGTCGTCGTCGATCCGAAATTTTACCGGCCGGCGGAGGTACATGAGCTGCAGGGTGACGCCGCGAAGGCGCGCGAAAAGCTCGGCTGGACACCAGAGACTTCCTTCGAGACGCTTGTGAAGATGATGGTCGACGCCGATCTCGCGCGGCTGAAGGCGGCGCTCCGGTAATGGATCGACGCGTCCTCGTGACGGGCGCCAACGGCTTCGTCGGCGGCTATTTATGCCGCGAACTGGCGAGCAATGGATACGACGTGGTCTGTGGTGTGAGCGGGCCCGGCGCGTTGCCGTGGCCATCGCGCGAATTCGATCTGGCCGATACGAAATCCGTGGACGATCTCGTCGCGTGGGCAGGCGCCATCGACTATGTCGTTCACCTCGCCGCGATCGCGTATTTGCTTGAGGCGGCGAAGAGTCCGATTGGCGTGATGGACGTGAATCTCGCCGGGACGATTCGGCTGATCGAGTCTGTGCAACGGCACGCGCCGGCGGCACGCATGCTTTATGTGAGTAGCGGCGAAGCCTATGGCAAGCCCGATCACCTCCCGATTACGGAGTATCATCCGCTGCGACCCGGAAATCCGTATGCCATTTCAAAGGCGGCCGCGGATCAGTTTTGTGCCTATGCCGCGATCGCGGGTGCGAACGTGGTGCGCGCGCGGCCGTTCAATCATTCCGGCGCCGGACAATCCGACGGCGTCGTGCTCTCGAACTTCGCGCGACAGATCGCCGAAATGGAAGCAGGCGTGCGCGAGCCGATCCTGCGCGTGGGCAATCTTGAAGCGATTCGAGACTTTTCACATGTGCGCGACGTGGTGCGCGGGTACCGTCTGTTGCTGGAAAAAGGCCGCACGGGCGAGGCGTACAACGTGTGCTCGGGACAGGCATACCGCATCGCGGACCTGTTGGACACGCTGCTGGGCCTGACCAAGGTGCGCGTGAAAATCGAGCTCGATCCGGAGCGCATGCGCGTGGTCGATGTGCCGGAAGTTCGCGGTTCGCACACGAAACTGACGACGGAAACCGGCTGGAAGCCGTCGATTTCCATGCAGGAACTGCTGCAGGAACTGCTCGACTATTGGCGGAAACATCACCGCGATGCCTGAAACTCCGTTCATTTATATCGCCGGGCCGTGCGTGATTGAGAGCGAGGGGCTCACGCTCGAAATCGCGGCGCGCCTGAAGGAAATCACTGCGAAGCTGCCGGTGCGCTTCGTGTTCAAGGCCAGCTTCGACAAGGCGAACCGCACGGCGATCGATTCGTATCGTGGACCGGGACTTACCGAGGGCCTGCGCATTCTGGGCGAAGTAAAGCGGCAGATCGGCGTGCCGGTGCTGAGCGACGTACATGAAACCGCGCAAGTCGCGCCAGCCGCGGCCGTGCTCGACGTGATCCAGATTCCCGCCTTTCTGATGCGACAGACGGATCTCCTCATCGCGGCCGGCAAAAGCGGAAAGATCGTGAATGTGAAGAAGGCGCAGTTCTGCGCGCCGGAGGACATGCGCTATGCGATCAACAAGATCGAGGCGCAAGGCAACAAAAATATTTGGCTCACGGAACGCGGCTCCACCTTCGGCTACCACAATCTCGTGGTGGATTTCCGCGCGTTCAGCGAACTGCGCGCGCTGGGGCATCCGGTGATTTTCGACGCGACGCATTCCGTGCAGAAGCCGTCGCTCGGCGGGAAATCCGGCGGCAACAGGGAATATGTCGCGCCGCTCGCGCGCGCGGCCGCCGCCTACGGCATCGATGGCCTGTTCACCGAGGTGCACCCAAACCCGGACGCCGCGCTGAGCGACGGGCCGAATATGTTAAGACTTGATGACGTTTCATCGGTGCTGGATCGCGTGCTCGCGGTGCGGCATGCGGCGGATGTCCGGCATACCTGACACGAACCGGCTGTTCTTTGCCCGTTTTCCCGATCCTGCGATAGAATTCGAACGTCTTTTCATCCGAATGCGGGGGAGTTTCTTGTGAAAATCGCGGTCGTGGGTACGGGCTACGTGGGTCTGGTCGTGGGTACGGTGTTCGCCGAGCACGGCCACGAGGTGACCTGTATCGACAAGGACCCCAACCGGATCGAGCCGCTGAAAAAAGGCCGCGCGCCGATTTACGAGCCGGGTCTCGAAGAACTCGTGCAGCGCAACCTCGAAGAAGACCGCCTGCACTTCACCACCAACCTCAAGGAAGGCATCAAGGATTGCCTGATTATTTTCCTCGCCGTCGGCACGCCGGACGGCCCCGATGGCCAGGCGGATTTGTCCGCCGTGTGGGCGGTGGCGGAGCAGGTGGGCAAGGCAATGCCGGGCTACCGCATCATTGTGCAGAAGAGCACGTGTCCGGTGGGCACGGCCGCGCGCGTGAAAGAACTCATCAAGAAACAGACGAAGCATCCCTTCGACGTCGTGTCGAATCCCGAGTTCCTGAAAGAAGGCAGCGCGGTGAACGACATGATGAAGCCGGACCGCGTGGTCATCGGCTGCGACGACGTGCGCGTGCTCGAGATCATGCGCGAGTTGTACGGCCCCTTCCTGCGCACGGGCAAGCCGCTGCTCTCGATGAGCCTGCAGAGCGCGGAGCTGTCCAAGTACGCCGCGAACACGATGCTCGCGTGCCGCATTTCGCTGATCAACGAGTTGGCGAACCTGGCGGAGGCGTACGGCGCGGACATCAACGAAGTGCGCATCGCGATCGGTTCCGACGAACGCATCGGGCCGCATTTCCTGTTCCCCGGCTTGGGTTTCGGCGGTTCATGCTTCCCGAAGGACGTGCTCGCCGCGGCGCACATGGCCAAGACGAAGGGCCTGGAGTCGCCGATCCTCGAAGGCATCTGGAAGACGAACAATTACCAGCAGGATCGCTTCATCCAGCGCATCATCAGTAGCTACTCCGGCAAATTAAAGGGCAAGAAACTCGCCCTGTGGGGACTGAGTTTCAAGCCGGGCACCGACGACCTGCGCTGCGCGCCGGCGTTGCGCGTGGTGGATGAATTGCTCGCCGCTGGCGCGTCGATTGTGGCCTTCGATCCGGTCGCGGGCCCGAATGTCGAAGCCAAATACGGCAAGAAAATAAAAATCGCGAAGAAGATGTACGACGCGCTCGATGGCGCGGAAGGTCTCGTGATCTGCACCGAGTGGCGCGAGTTCCGCAACCCCGACTTCAAGCGCATTGGCTCGGCATTGAAGCAGAAGAAAATTTTCGACGGCCGCAACTTGTATAACCCGCAGACGGTGAAGGATGCTGGGTTTAAGTACGTGAGCATTGGCCGGCCGGACGCGTAAGAGCGAGGTTATTCACGCACGTTTGCATCTACGTTCATGCAACGAGTGCAGTGCGTCAACCGATTGCGCCGCTTTGTCATTGCGAGGAGCGGGGTTGGCGACGAGGCAATGACAATGGGGCGGTTGTAATGTAGGGATCGTTGTCGAAGATGAACGTAGCGTTCGGAAAAAATCGCGCTACGAGTGCGGCGTGAGGTGGGTGGCGACGTCGGTGGCGTAGGCGCGTAGGGCGGGGATGATGCCGGCGAGGGCGCCGAGGGCGATCATGCCGAGGGGCGCGTAGACGAGCACCGGGTGGAAGCCGAAGACGTCGAGCACGACGCCCGTTTGTTCGCGGACGATGAAGTAGGCGGCGCTGAGGATGGCGGCGTACACCGCGAGGCCGAGCACGGCGCCCATCGCGGCGATGGCGGCGGACTCGAGCACGATGGCGGTGAATACCGTGCGGCGACGCGCGCCGAGGGCGCGCAGGATGGCAAATTCGCGGCGGCGCTCGTTGATCGTGTTGTACATCGCGGCGAGGATCGCGGCGCCGGAGACGAACACGACGAGATACGCGACGAGTTCGAGCACGCGGCTCATCCAGCCGATGCGGTTGAAGAGATCGGACATCACGCGCGCGATCGGAAATGCGAGCGTGGCGACTTTGCCCTGCTTGTTGATTTCCTGGTCGAGCTGGAAGCCGGCGGTCGGCGCGCGGAACTTCAGCATGACGGCGCTGACTTCTTTGCTCTCTTCGGGGATGGCCTGTCCGGGCTGCGGCTCATAGACCTCGCCCGTGCCGCGGAGCACGTGGCCGCCCATGTAGTACACGCCTTCCATCGGGATCCAGATCACGCGGTCCGAGGGCGTGTTGGTCGGCTTCATCACGCCGACGACGACATACTCCTCTTCGTGCTGGTGCGAGGTCGTGGGGTCGTACACGAGACCGTGGAAGGGCGCGAAGGTGTCTCCCACGTTCAGCTTGGTCTGCTGCGCGGCGAAACTGCCGACGACGGCCTCGCGGCGTGTGGGATCGAAGGCGCGGCCCTCGGCCATTTCAAAGTACTTGCCTTCCTGATACTCGAAGTCGGTGAAAATTTCGGGGATCGTGCCGACGACGCGGAAGCCGAGGTAGTTGTCGCCGCTGGCGTATGGGATCGCGAGCTTCACGCGCGGATCGTGTTTGATGGTTTCGTAGAGCGAATACGGCAGGTTGCCGGGCGAGGTTTCGAGGTGGAAGACCGTGTTGAGCACGAGTTGCAACGCGCTGCCGCGTGCGCCAAGGACGGCGTCGAAGCCGATGTCGCCGCCGGTGAAGGCTTCCTGCGTTTGCTGCTGGATACTGAAGACGGAGATGACGAGGCCGGACGCGAGCGCGACGGCGAGCACGGTGACCGCGGTGGAGAGCGCGTGGCGCCGAAGGCTGCGGCGCACCAGCAGGAGCAGCCCGCTCATGCGGGGACGCTCGCCGCGCGGTTGATGGTGGCGAAATCCTGCACGTCCTCGAACTGCGCGAGCACGCCGGGATCGTGGCTGACGAGGAGCAGCGCGGCTTTCGATTCAGTGCAAAGCTCGCGCAAGAGCGTAAGAGCTTCGCGCGCGTGGTGCGGGTCGAGGCTGCCGGTGGGTTCGTCGGCGAGCACGAGTTTCGGACGGTTCGCGAGGGCGCGGGCGAGCGCGACGCGCTGCTGCTGGCCGACGCTGAGCTGCGCGGGCCGGTAGCGCATGCGATCCTTCAGGCCGACGCGCTCGAGCAGCGTCCGCGCGAAGGCGGGGTCCGGCCCGGGGCCGAACATCATGCCGAGCAGCACGTTTTCGAGCGCGGTATAGCCCTGCAGGAGGTTGAACGTCTGGAAGACGTAGCCCATGTTTTTCGCGCGGACGGCGTCGCGCGCGGATTCGCTGAGCGCGGCAATGTCGGCGCCCGCGATCGTGATGCGGCCGGCGTCGGGTCGGAGAATGCCGGCGATAAGATTAAGGAAGGTGGTTTTTCCGGAGCCGCTCGCGCCGCGCAAGGCGAACTGTTTGCCTTCGGGCAGTGCGAAGCGCGGGACGTCGACGATGCGGACCTCGCCGCTGCGATCGGGCGCGGTGAAGGACTTTACCAAACCTTCAATGATGAGGACGTCCATCGCGTCAATTCCCGATTCGCTGCAACAAAAACGCTGTGAGTGTAACACTTCTCACGGGCGAGCAAGATTAGGCACGCGGGAGGATCAGGTGCGTTTGGGACGGCGCCAGGCAACGTGCATGAGGATTAAATCGCTGCGCTTATACCGCGGCAGTTTTCGGCACGGCGATCTCGACTCGGTTGCGGCCGTTGTGTTTTGCGGAATAGAGGGCGGTGTCGGCCGCGGAAATAACCTGATTGACCTCATCGGTCTGCTCGATAACACGCGCAGCGACGCCGATGCTGACAGAGACGCTGATCGGCCCGCTGTCGGTGGTTACAGGCGTTGCCGCGATCGCATCGCGCAGGCGCTCGCCGAGCGCGGCACCGCCGGCGGCATCCGCGCCAGGGCACAGCACGAGGAACTCCTCGCCGCCGAACCGGCCGACGGAGTCGTATGGCCGGATGGTGGTGCGCATGCGCTGCGCGACTTCCTTGAGCACGGCGTCACCCGCGGGGTGGCCGTGGGTGTCGTTGATGCGCTTAAAATAGTCGATGTCGCACATGAGTACGGCGAGCGAGCTGCCCTGTCGCAGGGAGCGATGCGCCTCGCCGTTGAGTTTGTCCATGATGCTGGCGCGGTTGGCAATGCCGGTGAGGAAATCGCGCGTGGCCTGCATGCGCAACTCTTCGCGCGTGGCGATTAGTTCTTCCTGCAGCTCGATGATGCGGCGGCCGGCGCGCAGGCGGACCTGCAGCTCGTGGAGATCGACCGGCTTTGAGATGTAGTCGTCGGCACCGGCGGCCATGCCGCGCACGAGGTCTTCCTTGTTGTCCTTCGCGCTGAGCAGCAGGATGTAGACGTAGCGCTGCCGCTCCTGGTAGCGCAGCTCAAGGCAGATCTCCGGGCCCGTCATGCCCGGCATCATCCAGTCGAGGATCGCGAGCGCGGGCGAGTCTTCGGCGGAGAGCAGGTTCATCGCCTGTGTGCCGTCCTCCGCTTCGATCACTTCGTAGCCCCACTTTTCGAGGGACATTTTGAGGACCGTGCGGTCGAGCGGCTGGTCATCGGCGATGAGGATTTTCACGAGCCGATTTCTCCGCGGAGGAAACCGCTCACGCGGCCGTATTCGTCTTCAAAGGCTTTCAGGATTTCGTTGGCCGTGTCGAGTTGCGCGTTTCGGCCGAGGCCTTCGAGTTCAGCGGCGAGTCCTCGCAAGGCCTCCGCGCCGACCTGGCTGGCGCCGCCCTTGATGCGGTGCGCTTCGGATTCCACACGCTTGGCATCCCGCTGCTCGACGGCTTCGCGCAGGTATTTGCTGTGCTGCGAGGCGTCGTCCAAGAACAGGTTGATTAGCCGTTCGATAATGGCTTTGTCGCCGTCGGCAAGCTGCTGCAGACGCGAGATGTCGGCGGGCTTGGCGCCGCCGTTGGCGGCTTTGGGCGGCTCGGCGACGATGGGCGCGGGCTTTTCGGGTGCCGGGGCAGTCGCCGTGGCAGGCTTGCGCGGCGGACCCGTGAGTGCAAGTTCGCGGGTCCATTTTTCGAGTGTGGCGTTCAGGATTTCGCCGTCGATCGGCTTGGTCACGTAGTCGTCCATGCCGGCTTCGATGCAGCGCTCGCGATCGCCTTTCATCGCGTGGGCCGTCATGGCGATGATGGGCACGTGTGTGCCGCGTGCCTTTTCGAATTCACGGATGCGCGCGGTCGCTTCGAACCCGCCCATCTCGGGCATCTGCACGTCCATGAGAATGATGTCGTAGTGGCCGTTGATGAAGGTTTCCATCGCGGCTCGGCCGTTGTCGACGATCTTCGGTGTGTATCCGAACTTGAGCAGGATGCGGCGCGCCACTTCCTGGTTCATCGGATTGTCTTCGGCGAGCAAAATGGCGATGTCCGCCTTGCGACGATCGTTGACGGTATGCTGCGTAAGAATTTCGGTCGCGACGGGGGCGGCGCGCGCGCCGATCACGAGCGCGATGCAATCGTACAGACTCGACTGCTTGATGGGCTTGGTGAGATAGCCAGAGAAGCCGGCCTCGGCGAAGCGCGCGGCGTCGCCACGGCTGCCCACCGACGTCAGCATGATGAGCTGTGTGTCCTTGAACAACGGATCGGCCTTGATTTGGCGGCCCAGCGTGAGGCCGTCGGTGTCGGGCATTTGCATGTCGAGAATGGCGACATGGAAGGGATCACCGGCGGCGTGTGCGTCGCGCAGTTGCTGCATCGCTTCCTCGGCGGACGAGGCCTCGGCGTGCGGGAACTGCCACGATTCGAGATGCAGGTGGAGAATCTTGCGGTTCGTGGCGTTGTCGTCCACGACGAGGATGCGCTGCAACGCGACCGCGCGCGGGAAGCGCCGCTGCGGCTGTTCCTGCACGGCCTGCTTGTCGAACCAGGCCGTGAACCAGAACGTGGAGCCCTTGCCGACGACGCTGGACACGCCGATTTCGCCGTTCATCATGCGGACGAGCTTGCGCGAGATGGCGAGACCGAGACCTGTGCCGCCGTATTTACGCGTGACGGACGTGTCGGCCTGGACGAAGGGTTCGAAGAGGTTTTCCATCTTCTCTTCGGGGATACCGATGCCGGTATCGGACACGGCGAAGTGCAGCTTTGTCTTACCGGTTTCGTCCTCGTCGACGGCGACGTGCACGATCACATCGCCTTCTTCGGTGAACTTGATGGCGTTGCCGAGGAGATTGATGACGATCTGGCGAAGGCGGCCGGGGTCACCGCGAAGCAGCGACGGGACTTCGTTGTGGATCATGACGCCGAGGTTGATGCCTTTTTCGGCGGCCCTCACGCCAAGCGTATCGGCGGCATCTTCAATGGTGTTGCGCAGGTTGAAGTCGAGGATTTCGAGCTCGAGTTTGCCGACTTCAATCTTCGAGAAGTCGAGGATGTCGTTGATGATGACCATGAGGTGCGTCGATGCGCTGCGCACGGCGTTGGCGAATTCGCGCTGTTCGTCGACCAACTGCGATTCGAGCAGGAACCCGGTGAACCCGATGATGGCGTTCATCGGCGTGCGGATTTCGTGGCTCATGTTGGCCAGGAATTCGCTCTTGGCGACGTTGGCGGCCTGCGCCTGGATGGCCATCTCGTTCGCGTGTTCGATGGCCTGCTCGAGGCCGCGGTTGGCGTCCTGCAACTCGCGGTTGTAGGCCTCGACTTTTTGCTCGGCCTGTTTGCGCGTCCAGATTTCGTCTTCGAGATCGGCGGTGCGCGATTTTACGCGCGCTTCGAGTTCATCGTGCGCTTTTTGCAGCGCGCGATCGCGATCCTGCACGCGCGCGAGCATGCTGTTGAATTGTTCGGTGAGGTGTCCGAGCTCGTCGTCGGCGAATTTCTGCGCGCGGACGGAATAGTCTTTTTCCTCCGACACGCGGCGGACGGTCTCGGCCAGTTGCATGATCGGCCTGGACAGCACGCGCTGCAGGATGGCGGACGGAATCAACAGGAACGCCAACGTTACAAGGAAGAACCCCGCCGCGCTGACCGACAGAACACGGATCTGCTTCGCGGCCTGCGGACCGATGTTGGCTTCGACGCGGGCAAGGCCGAAACCTTCGCTGGTCTTCACCGGATGCTCTTTGATGATTAGGTCGTCTTTATTGTCTTTGAGTAGCTGTTCGACGTCGTCGTAGCCTTCCATGGCCGCGGGGTTCACATACTCCGCGAAAAGCTGCTTGTTCTCGTCGAAAATGCGCGCACGCACGAAGGTGGTTTCGGCGACGAGGGCCTTGAGCGTTTCTGTGGCGGTGGCATCGTCGCCGAAATCGAGCGCGCTCTCGGTGTGAATCGAGAGCACCTCGGTGAGTGTCTCGATCTGTTCGTGCTTTTTCTTACGGAACGAAATGGTGTCGTAAAAAATGAAAGCGATCGAACTTACGAGCAGCGAGACGCCACTGACGAAGGTGAGCAGGACGAACAGTTTGCTGCGGAACGACATGTCGCGCATTCGGCGCATGCGAACGGAATTCCCCCATTGCCGGCGCGCAGCAAAACACGAAGCGCCGGCCCCCTGAAGCCGCTGGTCCCCAGACCTACTGCGTTAGTACGTGCCACGCCAGCCCCCGCCGACGGGCACTCTGCAAACCGGGCAAAGTATACACCATGCACCGCAGCGCGGGCATTGTGCGAAAAAAAGAACCGGACCCGCCGCCGTGTGGCGACGGGTCCGGAGTGTGAACGAACGGGATTAGTTCGTCGGGGCAGCCGCAGGGGCCGCACCCGGATTCATGAGGGCAGCGATGGCAGCCGGCACTTCGAAGTTCGCCGCATCGATGTCCGCGTTGAACTCGATCGATTCGAATGTCATTTCGATCGGGCCGTTGGCGCCTTCCATAGCCTGAGAGTGCGCAACCGTGAGGCCGTTGACTTCCTTGTAGTCCTTGTAGGTCGTCGTGGCCGGTCCGCCCATGCCAGGACCGAAGGTCTGGATCAGGAGGCCGCTGTCCTTGTCGAACCAGTGGGTAACGGCTTCGCCATCGGCCGGGGTGAAGACGACTTTGTAGGCGGTCTTGTCGCCGACAGCTTCTTCACCGACGGTCTCGGCCTTCGGGTAGTACTTTTCCCAATGCAGCCACTGCTGGAGGTCGAACTGCTGCTTGGCGGCTTCGGCTTCAGCGCCTTCGACGAGCGTGTCACCCTGCATCATGTTCGAGGACCACACCTTGCCGTCCTTCATGCCGTTCAGGAACTCGCCGAAACCGTCGAGCGCCATGATCATCTTCGCATTGTCGCCTTGCACGTACTGCGTCATCGTGCCCGTCATGCCCATGGCGACGACGTTCAGCGAGCCCTTCGCGGTGCGGCTCTTGAGGGCCTTCCACTTCGCTTCACCACCGGTCGCCTCGATGTACTTGGCGACGATGTCCTTCGGCGACGGCGCATCGGCCGCCATCGCAACGCGGCTCACGAGGCACGAGACGCCCATGGCCAACGCCGCAGCCACCAACCCCAGTTTCTTGTACGACACGAGAGTTCTCCTAGTTTTGTTTGCGCTTGGAAAAAATTTCCAAACAGTTCCCGATCCGAAAACAGCCCAGACGGCGAGTATATCCAACACTTTGGGGGCTGTCCAGTTCCAGCACGCCAATCAAACACCGCGTCTGCCAACGATGGAACGCGTTGTTTCCGATGGTGCGTCTGACACCAAAGTGTTCTCGCTTGACGACCTAAAACGATCCGGAAATAAACCGACACACTCGTCGAAAGAAGGCCGCGCAGTGCGCATAGTCACTACCTGTATGGTAAACTGCGCAGCCCGTTTTGCGTGGAAAAACAACGGTTTTTATGGAATTCGCAGCACAAAATTTGCCTGTTCATGATGCGGCCCCGGAAGGGCGCTGGAGCGGCTTGCGCGAAGTCACGCGCATGGCCTGGCCGATCATGCTCGGCAACTTGTCCTTCGTCATTATGGACTTCGTAGACAAGTACATCGTGTCTACCTTGGACCGTGGCGAAGCGGAACCGGTGCATCTGGCCGCGATTGGGTCGGCGGGTCTTTGGGCGTATGTGATTGGCATTTTCTTTGTCGGCGTGGCGGGATGTGTCAGCACATTTGTGTCGCAGAGTTATGGCCGCAAAGAATATGAGAACTGCTCGCGCTACGCGTGGCAGGGAATCTATATCTCACTGCTGACCGGCCTGGCCGTGATCGCGTTTCTTCCGCTGGCGCGGCCGTTCTTTGAGCGGATGGGGCACGAACCGGAAGTAACTGAATTGGAACTGGTTTATTTCCGGATCCGTATTCTGGGTTTCGTGCTGGTGGCGAGTGAAGTGGCGCTGGCGTCGTTCTTCCAGGCGATCGGCCGCGCGACGCTGCCGATGACATCAACGATTGCGGCGAACATCGTCAATATCATTCTTGCGTACACGCTGACGCTGGGCCATTTCGGCGCGCCGAAGATGGGCATCGCGGGCGCGGCGACGGCGACGTGTTTGGCGCTGTTGTTCCAGGTCTTACTGCTGCTATCGTTCTTCTTGAGCGATCGCGTGAACGCGGACTACCACTCGCGCAAGACGTGGCGCTTCCAATCGGGCAAGGCGGCGGAGTTGTTTCGCATCGGCTGGCCGTCGGGTTTGTCGAGTTTCCTGGATGTCGCTGCGTGGGGCATTTTCACCAGCTTCATCGTGGGTGGCTTTGGCGCGGTGCAACTGGCGGCGCATGTGGGCGCGATCAACTTCATGCATTTGTGTTTCCTGCCGGCCATGGGCCTGGGGATGGCGACGACGCCGATCGTGGGCCAGTGGCTTGGGCGCGGGAACTACCTCTTGGCGCGCAAGCGCGCGATCACGGCCGTGAAACTGGGCATCGTGATCATGACGAGCATTGGCATTGTGCTGGCCGTGTTCGGCCGGCAATTGATGGGCTTGTTCTCGGAAGATCCGGAAGTGATCCAGCTTGGCCGGTATTTGTTGATCCTGGCGGCGATCTTCGCGGGCTTCGACGCGCTGAGCATTGTGTTCATGGGCGCGTTGCGCGGCGCGGGCGATACGCGCTGGGTGATGGTGGCGCTGATGATTGGCGCGTGGGGCGTGAACCTACCGCTGGCGCTGCTGTTCTCGCATACACTGGGCCAAGGCGCGCTGGGCGCGTGGTACGGCGCGACGATATATGTGATCGTGCTGAGCGGCGCGTTCGCGTGGCGCTTTTACCGTGGCGAATGGCGGCACATCAATATCTTTACGTCGGAAGGCACGCCGGCAACCAAAGATCCCGTGCCAGTCGGCGCGGAAGCCGAAGCGAAGTAAAAACATAGGCTTTTGCCTTGTTTTCGGCCCTGCCGGATGCTATGCTTTCGGCTTACTGTTTCAGGGGTCCCACCTATACCGTCGGCATGGGTGCTCGCGTGCGCGCGGGTTGTGCCGGCCGGGGCCCCGCAGGCAACCCAAAGGAGAGCGTTCCCGCATGTCCACCACCCTGACCATGAAAGACCTGTTGGAGTCCGGTATTCACTTCGGACACCAAACCCGCCGCTGGAATCCCAAGATGAGCCGTTATATTTACGGCGAGCGGCACGGCATCTACATCATCGACCTGCAGAAGACGATCCGTCAGTTGCAGCGCGCCTATAAGGCTGTGCGCGAGACGACGGCGCGCGGCGGCACGGTCTTGTTTGTCGGCACGAAGAAACAGGCGCGCGAGACGATCCAGCAGCAGGCGGATCGCAGCGGCCAGTACTACGTGAACAACCGCTGGCTTGGCGGCACGCTGACGAACTGGCAGACGATTCAGCAGAGCATCAAGTCGCTGGCGAAGATTGTCGAAGAAGAACAGACCGGCAAGATCGAGCAGTACACGAAGAAGGAACAGATCGAGAAGCGCAAGTGGCGCGAGAAGCTGGAGAAGAACCTGTCGGGCATCAAGACGATGCCGGAGCTTCCGAGCCTGATTTTCGTGATTGATTCGCACCGTGAAGACATCGCGGTGAAGGAAGCGCGCCGCATGAAGATTCCGTGCGTGGCGATTTGCGATACGAACAGCGACCCTGAAGCGGTCGATATCCCCATTCCGGGCAATGACGACGCCATTCGCGCGATCTCGCTCTTCTGCTCGGTGCTGGCGGACGCGGCGATCGAAGGCCGCTCTCGCTTCGAGAAGGACCGCGAAGATGCGGCGGCGAAGGTTGCGGCGGATGCGGCGAAGGCCGTGCGTTCCGCGAAGCTGGCGCGCCAGGCGGTGAAGGGCGGCGATGCGGAGTCCGAGAAAGTGGCTGCCGCGGCCATCGCGAACGCGGACGACGAAGAGAACTAGTCGTCGCTTGGGCCCCATTGGGCCACCGGGCACTGATTTTCAACACGTGAGGAGCAAGTTGCACCAATGAGTTTCACGGCGAAAGACGTCCAAGACCTGCGCGAGAAATCCGGCGCGGGCATGATGGATTGCAAGAAGGCACTGACGGAGACGGCCGGCGACATGGCGAAGGCCGAGTTGTGGCTGCGCGAGAAGGGCATCTCGAACGCCGCGAAGAAGACCGGGCGCGTGGCGGCGGAAGGCGCGGTGTTCTCGTACATTCATATGGGCGGGAAGATCGGCGTGCTGGTGGAGATTAACTGCGAGACCGACTTCGTCGCGCGCGGTGAAGGCTTCCAGCAGTTGGGCAAGGACCTGTGCCAGCATGTGTGCGGCACACCGTTCCCGCCGAAGTGGCTGCGCCGCGAAGATGTGCCGGCGAGCGTCATCGAGGAAGAAAAAGCCGTGCTGCGCAAGCAGATCGCCGAGAGCGGCAAGCCGGCGAACATGGTCGACAAGATCGCCGACGGCAAGATGAACAAGTTCTACGAGGACTTCTGCCTGCTCGATCAGCCGTTCATCAAGGAACCGAAGACGACGATTAGCAAGCTGGTCGCCGAATTTAGCGGGAAGAGCGGCGAGAAGATCGACGTGCGCCGGTTCGCGCGCTTCGTGCTGGGCGAAGGCATCGAGAAGAAACAGACCGACCTCGCGGCGGAAGTCGCCGAGGCGCTGAAGCAGAGCGGAAACTAGCCCTTGGGCGACCCCGCGTATAAGCGGATCCTGCTCAAGCTGAGCGGCGAGGCCCTACAGGGCCCGCGGCAAAGCGGTATTGAATTCGACACAGTCGGGCGCTTCTGCGACGAGATTGCCGAACTGCACGAGATGGGCGTGGAAATCGGCCTTGTGGTCGGCGGCGGAAACATCTTCCGCGGCTCCGAAGGCATGACCAGCGGTCTCGATAAGCCGACCGGCGACTACATGGGCATGCTGGCGACGCTGATCAACGCTCTGGCGCTGCAGGCGGGCCTGGAAAAGCGCGGGGTTCCCTCGCGCGTGCTTTCCGCGATCGAAGTGCGGCCGGTGGCTGAGCCTTATATCCGGCGGCGCGCGATCCGGCACATCGAAAAAGGCCGCGTGGTGATTTTTGGCGCGGGCACGGGCAATCCCTTCTTCACCACGGACACGGCGGCGGCATTGCGCGCGACCGAAATCGGGGCCGAGGTGCTGTTCAAGGCGACGAAGGTCGACGGCATTTACGACAGCGACCCGAAGAAAAACAAAGATGCGAAGCGCTACGATGTGCTGAGCTACACGGAAGTGCTTGCGCGGAATCTGCAGGTGATGGACGCGACGGCGATCTCGCTGTGCCGCGAGAACAAGCTGCCGATTCTGGTTTTCGATCTGACGCACAAGGGAAACATCGTGCGGGCGCTGCAAGGCGAAGCGATCGGCACGTTCGTTCAGGGAGGGTGAGCGATGCACAAGCTGGTGGCGGAAGCGCGCGACAAGATGACGAAGTGCCTGGGGTCCTTTGAAAACGAAATCGTGCACATCCGCACGGGCCGGGCATCGACAGGGCTGGTGGACAGCTTGGAAATCGACGCGTATGGCCAGAAGATGAAACTGAACCAGATGGCGTCCACGAGCGCGCCCGAAGCGCGCAGCATCCTGATCCAGCCGTGGGACAAGGGGATGATCGGGCCGATCGAAAAAGCGATCATGGCCGCGAACCTGGGCGTGACGCCGAAGAACGACGGCAAGTCCATCCGCGTGACGATTCCGGAACTGAGCGAAGACCGCCGCCGCGATCTGGTGAAGCACATCGGCAAGCTGGCCGAGGAAGCGCGCGTGGCGGTGCGCAATGTGCGCCGGCACGAGATGGAAGCGGTGAAGAAAGACAAGACGATTCCCGAGGACGAAGCCAAGCGCCTGGGTGATGACATTCAGAAGGCGACGGACGAATTCGTGAGCAAGATCGACCACGATTTGAAGGCGAAGGAAAAGGAAATCATGGAAGTCTAGTCCCCCGCCTGGTGGACTCGCATTTTCCGGATACTTCTTCATCGGCCAGACGCCGATGCCACTCACAACGCATGGGGCGCCGCGCGTGACCAGTTCGGCGGAAAACAGCGGACTCGACCCAAAGCGTCTGCCCCGGCACGTGGCCATCGTGATGGACGGCAACGGCCGCTGGGCGAAGAAACAAAATCTTTCGCGCCTCAAGGGCCACGAAGCCGGGGCCAAGGCCGTGCGGGCCGTGATCGAAGGTTGCCGGGAACTCGGCGGCATCCAGACACTCACGCTGTATGCGTTTTCTACGGAGAACTGGCGACGGTCGAAGGCCGAAGTGTCGGGATTGTTCCGCCTGCTCAGCAAATACATCGCGCTGGAACTGGACAATCTGCACGCCGAAGGCATCCGCGTGCAGTACATCGGCCGGCGCGACGGATTGCCGAGCAAGGTGCTGGATGAAATGGACGCCTCGCGCGAGCGCACGAAGAACAACCGCGCGATGCAGGTGAATTTTGCAATCAACTACGGCGCGCGCGCGGAAATTGTGGACGCGTGCAAGTCGATCGCCGAGGACGCGAAGGTCGGCAAGTTTCGACTGGACGCGATCGACGAGACGATGATCGCGCAGCGGCTTTATGATCCCCACTCCGCCGATCTCGATCTGCTCGTGCGCACGGGTGGTCATGTGCGCCTGAGCAATTTCATGCTGTGGCAGGCGTCCTATGCTGAGTTGGTGATAACGCCGACGCTGTGGCCCGATTTCCGCAAGCGGCACCTGCACGACGCGATTCGAGAGTTCCAGGAGCGCGATCGGAACTTCGGGGGGCGACCGCGCGCATGAAAAACAATCTGGTGCAGCGTGTGATCACGGCGCTTGTGGTGTTGCCGATTGTGCTGGTGCTGTTCTGGGTGCCGGCGCTCAAAATCGGCTTTGCGGCGCTAGTGGCGCTGGTCGTGCTGATCGCCATGCACGAGTTCGCCGAGTTGCTGCGGGCGCGGCAGCTCCCCATTCACGAGCCGGCGGCGCTGATCGGCGGGCTGGTGATTGTGGTGACCGCGTGGCGGGCCGATGCGCTGTATCTGAACGTGGGCCTTGTGTGCGCGCTGGTCCTCGTCGGGTTGGCGCAGGTGATGTCGAGTCCGCCGTCGGCGGGCGGCATGGCGGGCGCGTTCGCGGGATTGCTGTACACCGCGTGGTGTCCGGCGCATGTGCTGATGCTGCATCAGTTCGATCCGGAAGGTCCGGGGCTGGTTATGCTGCTGGTCGTCGCTGTCGTGCTGACGGACACCGCCGCCTACTTCACCGGCAAGAGCATCGGCAAGCACCCGATGGCGCCGGTGGTCAGCCCGAAAAAAACATGGGAAGGCGCGGCAGGTGGTTTCGTGTTTGCCGTGATCGGTGCGGTGGTTGTTGGTGCGCTCCGCCAGCGCTTTGGCTGGACTGCGTTTCCCGATTGGGATCTGACGCGCTATGCCGCGACCGGCGCGACGCTCTCCGTGGTGGCGCAGTTGAGCGATCTGGTGAAGTCGACGCTCAAGCGCGATGCGGGTGTGAAGGATTCGGGCCAGCTCCTGCCGGGACATGGCGGCGCGCTGGATCGCTTCGACGGGTTCCTTTTCGCCGCGCCGGTTTTGTACTATATAACGGTCCTTTGACGCCGTTTTCCTTCGCTTTCCCGGCCGGTCAATCCTGGGTTTGAGCTCCGGCGGAACTGTGAGTTTCCGATATGTTTGAAGAAGAATCCGCACGATTGCGCAAGGTGGCTGAGCGCTTTGAGGAGCTGCTCGGCGCGCTGAACCTTGACCAGACACGCAAGAAAATTGCTGTGCTCGAAGAGCGGATGTCGGCGCAGGATTTCTGGAACGATCCCGACCCTGCGCAGAAAGTCGTGCAGGAATTGAAAATGCTCAAAACGTCGCTGGCCGCGCCGGACGACCTGCGCCGCGAGCTCGACGACGGAATCGGCCTCATTGAACTCGCCAACGAAGAGGGCGAGGAATCGATGGGCAAAGAAATCGCCGAGCTGGTCGACAAGATCGAGGAAAAGCTGACGCAGGTGGAGCTGGACAGCCTGCTGAGCGACCCGATGGACGCGAAGAACGCGATTGTGAGCGTGCATCCGGGCGCGGGCGGCACGGAATCCTGCGACTGGGCCTCGATGCTGTACCGCATGCTGACGCGATTCTGCGAGCGGCGCGAATTCAGCGTGGATGTGCTGGACTACCAGGACGGCGACGAAGCCGGGCTGAAGGGCGCGACGATCAAGGTGACCGGGCCGATGGCCTATGGCTACCTGAAATCCGAGAACGGCGTGCACCGGCTGGTGCGCATTAGTCCGTATGATTCACAGGCGCGGCGGCATACGTCCTTCGCGGCGGTTGAAGTGCTCGCGGAAATCGACGACGACATCGACATCGAGGTGAAGGACGAAGAAATCGAACTGACCGTCTGCCGTTCGGGCGGCGCCGGCGGCCAGCACGTGAACAAGACGAACTCGGCCGTGCGGCTGACGCATATACCCACGGGCATTGTGGTGCAGTGCCAGGTGGAGCGCTCGCAGCACCGCAACCGCGAAGTGGCGCTACAGATGCTGAAGGCGAAGCTCTACGACATCGAGATGAAAAAGAAGCAGGCCGAACTGGATGCGCAGCGCGGGCAACAGGCGGACGTCGCCTGGGGCAGCCAGATCCGCAGCTATGTGCTGCATCCGTATCAATTGGTGAAGGACCACCGCACGAGCGTGGAAACGGGTAACACCACGAAGGTGCTGGATGGATATATCGAGCTGTTCATCGAGGGATATTTGCGGTGGAAGCTCGAAAAACGCAGGGGCGACGCCGCTTAAGCTGACCGCATGACTGACGAACTCACGCAGCACCGCCTCGACAAACTCGGCCGCATCCGCGAACGCGGCGACAATCCGTTCAAATACGGCTTCACCCGGAGCAGCTCGATCGCCGACGCGCGCGCGGCCTTTGAAAAGGCCGAGGCGGCGGGCGGCGAGAACCCGAGCGTGCCGGCGGTGCTGGCGGGGCGCATGGTGGCCACGCGCACGCAGGGCAAGGTGACCTTTGCCGATCTGCGCGACGAGACGGCGAAGATCCAGTTGTTCATCAAGAAGGACACGGTCGGCGAGGACGCCTACGCCGCGCTGAAGGACCTCGATCTCGGCGACTTCCTCGGCGTGCGCGGGAATGTGCACCGCACGAAGATGGGCGAGATCACGCTGTTCGCGGACGGCTACGAGCTGCTGACGAAGTCGCTGAAGCCGCTGCCCGAGAAGTACCACGGACTGACGGACATCGAAACGCGCTACCGGCAGCGCTACCTCGACATGGTGGCGAATCCGGAAGTGATGGATGTGTTCCGCAAGCGGATCAAGATGATTGAGGTGATCCGGCAGTTTCTGATCGCGCGCAACTTCCTGGAAGTGGAGACGCCGATTCTCCATCCACTGGCGGGCGGCGCGACGGCGCGGCCGTTCATCACGCATCACAACACCTACGACCGCGACCTGTATCTGCGCATCGCGCCGGAGCTGTACCTGAAGCGCCTGATCGTGGGCGGCTTTGAGCGGGTGTTTGAGATCAACCGAAACTTCCGCAACGAGGGCGTGGACAAGTTCCACAATCCCGAGTTCACGATGCTTGAGTACTACGAGGCCTATCAGGACTACCTCGGGTTGATGGAAGAGACCGAGGAACTGCTCTGCGCGGCGATCCGGGATGTGGTCGGCACGATGCAGTTCTCGTATCAGGAACAGTCGATCGACGCGACGCGGCCGTGGAAGCGCCTGTCGCTGTTCGGCGCGATCCGCGAATACACGGGCATCGACCTCGAAAAGACCCGCGATCGCGATGAGGCCGCGCGCCTGGCGGAGAGCGTCGGCGTTGAGATTAAACCGGAGATGGGTTACGGCAAGATCGTGGACGAGGTGATGTCGCTGCGCGTGAAGCCGAAGCTGATCCAGCCGACGTTCTTGTACGACTATCCGATCGAAATCTCGCCGCTGGCGAAGAAGAAACGCGACAATCCGGCGCTGACCGAGCGCTATCAGGTGTTCATCGCGGGCATGGAGCTGTGCAACGCGTTCAGCGAGCTGAACGATCCGATCGACCAGCGCGAACGCTTCGAGCATCAGCTCAAGATGCGCGAGCGCGGCGACGACGAGGCGCAGATGCTCGACGAGGACTTTCTCGCGGCGTTGGAAGTGGGCATGCCGCCGACGGCGGGCATCGGCATCGGCATTGACCGACTGGCGATGCTGCTGACGGACTCGGCGTCGATCCGCGATGTGATAATCTTTCCGCAGCTCCGGCCCACGACCTGAGGGGCTGTTGAGGGGGTTCACCGGCCATGTGGTTTGAGGGCTTTGTCGCGCTGCGCTACCTGCGCGGCAAGCGCAAAAACCGCTTCATCAACCTCATCACCATTATTTCGATTGCGGGCGTGGCGGTTGGCGTGATGACGCTGATCATCGTGCTCGCGGTGATGACGGGATTCCAGCTCGCGCTGCGCGACACCATCATCGGCAATCGCGCGCACATCAGCATCGTGCAGGGCCAGGGCCTCCTCTTCGAAGGCGACTACCACGTCGCGATGGAGAAAATTCAGAAGGCCGCGCCGGAAATTCAGGCGTCTGGGCCGTTCATTCAGGTGCAGGCGCTGCTCAAGGAAGTGGGCGGCGGCGGCAAGGTCGGCCGGACGACGACGGGCGCGTACATCATCGGCGTGGACCCGCAGCTTGAATCCGGCGTGACGCAGTTGGCGACGAACATGACGCTGGGCGAAGGCCGCACCTATGGCGCGGGGACGCTGCCGGGCGACAAGGAAATCGTGCTGGGCTATGTGCTGGCGAATACGCTCGGCGTGGGCATTGGCGATAAGGTGGCGGCGCTCACGGCGAAGGAAAAACCGTCGCCGTGGGGGGCGCGGCAGGCGGACCAGCTCGTACTTACGGTCAGCGGCATCTCGCAGGCGAAAATGTCGGACTTCGACACTTTTTATTCGTGGGTGAATATTCGCACGGCGGAAATGCTGACCGGCGCGAAGGGGGTCGACGGCATTCATGTGCGGTTGCCGGACCCGTTCATGGCCGAAAAAGTCGCGCGACGAATCGAACACGTGCTCGGGTTTCGCTCGGTGACGTGGTATGAAAACCAGATGGCGTTCTTCGAGGCGCTGCGCCAGGAAAAGCTGGCGATGTTCATCATCCTTGTGTTCATTGTGCTCGTGGCGGCGTTCAATATCTCGAGCACGCTGATGATGATGGTGATGGAAAAACAGCGGGACATCGGCATTTTGCGCACCATTGGCGTCAGCGCGGGATCGGTGATGCGGCTGTTCGTGGCCGAGGGGCTGATCATCGGATTGAGCGGGACGTTTCTGGGGGTGATCCTTGGGACGATCCTCGCGCACAATATCAATCCCGTGGCGGAATTTCTCGCGATGGTCTTCCAGATTGATTTGTTCAACAGCCAGATTTACTACTTTGACCGAATCCCGACGAAGGTCGTGCCGGGGGACATCGTGCGAATTACGATCGCGGCGATTATTTTGAGTTTCGTGTCGACGCTGTACCCCGCGTGGAGCGCGGCGCGGCTGAACCCTGTGGATGCGCTGCGCCATGAGTAACGCCGTGCTCGAATGCCGCGGAATCGCGAAGACCTACTACGACGGGCCGCGCGCGCTGTCGATTTTGAAGGGTGTGGACCTCGCCGTCGAGCCGGGGAAAATCCTCGTGATCAGCGGACAATCGGGCGCGGGCAAGAGCACGCTGCTGCATATCCTCGGCACGCTGGACGACGCGACCGAGGGCGCGATCTATTTTCGCGGCGAGGATTTGTCCAAGAAAAGCGGCGCGTTTTTTAACAAGCTGCGCAACGAAGACCTGGGCTTCGTGTTCCAGTTCTACCACCTGCTACCGGAATTCACGGCCATTGAGAACGTGATGATGCCGGGCCTTGCGCGCGGGAAGAGTCGCCCGGCGTGCAAGACGCGCGCGACGGAATTGCTCACGCGGGTGGGCCTTGCGGATCGCATGACGCACAAGCCGGGACAGCTCAGCGGCGGCGAGCAACAGCGCGTGGCGATTGCGCGGGCGCTGTTCAACGGGCCCAGCGTCGTGCTGGCGGACGAGCCGACCGGCAATCTCGACGAGAAAACCGGCGCGGAGATTGTCGATCTGTTGTGGCGACTCAACGCCGAAGACGGCGTGACGCTCGTGCTGGTGACTCACGACCTCGACCTCGCGCGCAAAGCGCACACGTGGGCCGTGCTGCACGAGGGCGTAGTGTCGATTCAGAAAATCTGAACGCTCAGATCGTCACGCAGACCTTCCCGAAATGCTTTCCGGCGATCATGTAGTCCATCGCGGCGCGGACATCTTTGAACGGGAAGACCTTGTCGATGACGGGCTTGAACTTGTGCTTCGTGATGGCCTTGTTCATGTCTTCGAAGGTCTCGCGCGGGCCGACGAACACGCCCTGGATGCGGATGTCCTGCATGAGCACGAGCGTGAGGTTGAGCGGGGCCTGCGGGCCGGAGAGTACGCCGACGAGGCTGATGTGCGCGCCGAGGCGGCAGGAGCGGATGGACTGATCGAGCGTGCCGACGCCGCCGACTTCGATGACGTGATCCACGCCGACGCCGCCGGTGAATTTTTTGGCTTCTTTGCTCCACTGCTCGGTGGTTTTGTAGTTGATGGTATGCGTGGCGCCGAGTTCTTTTGCGCGCTTGAGCTTGTCGTCGCTGCTGGAGGTGATGATGCAGTCCGCGCCGGCCATGCGCGCGAATTGCAGCGCGAACACGGAGACGCCGCCGGTGCCGAGCGTGAGCACAGTGTCACCGGGGCGCACGTTGCCGTGGCGGAAGAGACAGCTCCACGCCGTGAGGCCGGCGCAGGGCAGGGTCGCGCCTTCTTCGTAGCTTAGGTGCGCGGGCAGGTGCACCGCGCCGCCTTCTTCGAGTACGGCGAGTTCGCGCAGCATGCCGTCGAGGGGAGAGCCCATCGCGGAGGCGGCGACTTTCTCCGCCGTCGGCCGGCCGCCGTCCCACTGCTGGAAGAAGCAGCCCGCGACGCGGTCGCCGGCCTTGAACTTCGTGACGCCGGGGCCGACCTCGACCACCTCCCCCGCTCCGTCGCTGAACGGCACGAGCGGAAGCGGCTGGCGCGGGTTGTAGAAGCCCTGCACCATGAGCAGGTCGCGGTAGTTGATTGAGCAGGCCTTCACGCGCACGAGGATTTGCTTCGGGCCGGGTTTGGGGTCGGGCCGTTGCGCGAGTTTGAGGTTGTCGAGGCCGAAAGCGGTTTGGACTTCGTAGGCTTGCATGGGCGATCTCCCGTGGGCAGCGTCAAAGCACGGGATGATAGCGCGATTCCGAGCGGACCGCCACACGGCGGCCCGCCGGGTGTAATCAGGCGCAGGCCAGTTCCCTGAGCACGTCGAGCAGGATGCGGGTGTCCTCGCTTTTGCTGAGGTACATGATGGCGCCCGCGTCCTTCATGGCCTGGGCAGTTTCGGGTTCGGCCTGCACGGAGAGGCCGATGACCTTGATGTCGGGGTTGCGCTCGCGCAGGGCCTTGGTGGCCTCGATGCCGTTCATGATGGGCATGTTGAGGTCCATCAGCACGATGTCGGGGTGGGTCTCGTTGGCAAGTTCGATCGCTTCGCGGCCGTTGCCCGATTCGAGCACGTCGCCGATGAAGGGCTGCGTGCCCAGCAAGGTGGCCAGCGACTGGCGAACGATTTTGTGGTCGTCGGCGAGGAGCACGGTCAGCATGCCGTCTCTTTCTTTGCGGCGGCTGCGCACTTCCGCCGGGCCCTTCGTGGCGTCCTGCGCGAAGGCCGGCTTGCGTTCGTCGGGGATGCTGAGCTCGATGCGCGTGCCCTGGCCGGGGGACGATTCGATGTTGCAGACGCCGCCCAGCGCGTGGATGCGTTCGCGGATGCTGAACAGGCCGAAGCCGTCGTAACCCTTGCGGCCCACGTTGTCGGCATCGAAGCCGACGCCGTGGTCTTCCACGATGATGCGTACGTCGTGGTTGGGCATGCGCTCGAGCGTGAGGTAGCACTCGCGCGCGCCGGCGTGCTTCATGGCGTTCATCAGCAGTTCCTGCGTGGACTGGTAGAAGATGGCCTTCAACACATCGGAGACGGGATCGGCGTCTGGCGCGAGCGTAAGGCGGACGTCGAGGCCGTAGTCATTCTGGAATTTACGCGCGAGGAATTGCAGCGCGGGGATGAGTCCACCCTCGTACAGCACCGGCGGCCTCAGTTCGGAAGTAAGCGAGCGCGAGGCGTCGTAGGCCTGCTGGATGCATTCCTGCGAGCGGCGGACGCTATCGTTGCTTGGCAGCTTCGTATCCACCAACTGGAGCTGCATTTTGGCGGCGATCAGCAACTGCTGCAGGTGGTCGTGCAGGATCTGCGCGATGCGTTTGCGCTCCATTTCCTCGGCCTCGGCCAACTGCAGCGCGAGACGGCGCAACTGCTCGGACTGTTCTTCCAACTGCCGGGTGCGTTCCTGCACGCGGTGTTCGAGGTGGGCAGTGAGGTCCATCAGCGCGTTGTTCGTGTCTTCGATGCGCTTTTCGAACTGCTTGCGCTCGGTGATGTCGACGAGCATGTTGACCGCGCCGATGATGTTGCCCTTGGCGTCGTGCATCGGTGTGGGATACGGGATGAAATTGACGCGGGCGCCGTCGGGCTTTTGCGCGATGGCTTCGGAGTCGCGGATGGCGCGGCCTTCGCGCAGCGCCACGGCCATGGGGCTGTCGGCATAGGGCAGCGGCGCGCCGTCGGGCGAGAACAGCTTCCAGGACATGCACCAATCGTCGGAGCCGATGGTGGGCGTGCTGCCGGAGAACTCAACGACGGCGTCGTTGTACATCGTCACGCGGCCTTCGGCGTCTGTCGTGTAGATCGCCGCGGGGAGGCCTTCGACCAATTCAAACAACTGGCGCTCGGTTTCGAGCTGGCGCTTTTCGTCCTGCTTGTCCGAGGTGATGTCGCGAAAAACATTGATCGCGCCGACGCAGACGCCGTCGGCGTCGTACAACGGATCGACGTTCGCACTGATGACGATGCCGGTGCCGTCGGGCCGCTCGACCACGGCTTCCTGGTTGCGGGCGGAGCTGCCGTGCTTTAGCGCGGCGACAATCGGCGATTCTTCCTCGGGCAGGGGCGTGCCGTCGGGGCGCCAGATGCGGAAAGAACCCGTGTATTTTTCCTCGCCCAGCTTGGGTTCGCGGCCCCAGAGTTCGGCGGCGCGCTGGTTGTAGTACGAGATGAGGCCTTCGTGGTCGGTGGTGTAGACAGCGGCCGGCATGAGCGAGACGAGCTGCCGCAGGCGGTTCGCGCCGAGAAACACCGAGGCTTCGTAGTCGGTGACGGAGGCGACGCTCCACCAGAGCAAGGCGCTGGACACCACGATGAGGCCCAGCACGAGGAGCGCGAGGCCCATGCCCACGTCGAAATACTCCAACGCGACACCCTGATAACAGAGCACGATGAGCAGGATGGGCGCGAGCACGATCGCCGGCAGCGCGCGGCGCGCGAAGAGGCCGGTGGTGGTGCCTTTGAGCAGTGTGCGCAAGGGTTCCTGATCGGGCACGCTGGCAACGAGACCAAGACCCAGCACGAAAATAACCGTGGCTGTCTGCAGGGCGATGCCGGTGTACTGGGCTAATGCGAAGAGCGGATCCGCGTCGAACGCATAGCCGACGAGCGACAACAACGCGAGTGCGGCGACCATGAGTCCAATTGCGGAGACCGCCTGCCGCGCGAATCGGGCGCGGGCGACGGACGCCAATACTAGCGCGAGGCCCACCAATGTGAACGCCACGGAGGCTGGAGGACCCGGACGGCCGGGGGCCGTTGCAGCGCGATTGGCCCACGGTTCATTGATGAAGAAGGTGTCGATGCCGAGATCGATGCCCGTGAGGTGCTGAAAAACCAGCGCGGAACCGGCGAGCATGAGAAAGATGCCCAACACCGTGGCAATCCGCTTGGCCAAGCCAATGGTGGACGCCAATGCCAAGAGCGCCGCGCCGCCGCACACGGCGAGGATGCAGGTGTTCACGAACATGGAAATGCTGTCGTTCGTCCAATCCGTAAGTCGTGGAATATTGGCGAACCAGCCAATGATGCCCAAGCCACCCACCAGCACGGCGTAGACACCGGTGAAGATCATGAAGGCCCGGGAGAACTTGCGAAGGGTTACGAGGTCGTTCGACTCGAGGTGCTTGGAGAATTGAAACATGGGCTCAACTCCCAATCGTTGATGGCAAACTTGGTGTTGACCGCAACGATCGAGTATAGCCACATCAGCGGGAATCGTCTACGAGTTTCGATGGTATTTAGGCCGTAAAGTCGGCAAAAAAAACTGATTGCGCAGTATTATTCCTTGTATGCAATCGCGCTAATTTCCAGATCGGCGCCAAAGGCAAGCTGTAATCCGCCGACGCAGGCACGCGCCGGAAATTTCCCCTCGGGAAAATATTCGCGGTAGGCGGCATTCATTTCCTGATAGTGCTTCATGTCGGAGAGGTACACGGTTACGTTGACGACGTCGGCGAAGGTGTAGCCGTTGGCCTTCAGCACGGCGGCGATGTTGTCCATCGTCTGTTTGGTCTGATCCGTGATCGAGCCTTTCAGCGGCGTGCCGTCGGGCTGCACGGGGATCTGGCCGCTGACGTAGAGCGTAGGGCCGGCCTGTCGCGCGGGGCTGAAGGGCAGCGCGGCGACGTTGACCTTTTGGTCTTGTTGCGCGAATGCAGGCCACATAGCAATGGAAATACCAACGACTAACGTAACTATGCCTAGACTTGTGAGCCTGAGTGATCTCATATTAAGCCCTTTCGTTTCTCGTACAGACACCTTTCTTAAACTTCCACCAATACTTTACCGGACGAATAAACTGTCATCCCACCGTCTGAACTTATTTTTAATGCCAACCCGCAATTGGATGCCCCGATCGCAGCCTTTGTGCGACTGCCTTCTGCGGGATGAGCCTTACCGGTTCGCTTTGGGTTCAGTACCGCACCATACGCTCTAATCGTGCCGTCATTGCTCAAAACAACCGCTCCATCCAAAGCGGCTATCTCCGCAAGCACAGACCGAGGCAGATTAAAGACTTTTCGCCCTTGAATCGCCCTGTCTAGTACTACATCATCACTCTGGCGCTGGGGATCTCCGATCGCATCACCGTGTCGGACTATTTCATAAAGTCGGTTCTTGTTTTTCAAGACTACGAATAGACCACCGGTTCTTCGAAACGATACGTCAAGAGCCACTCGATAGATTGAACGAGCAACCTCGCCTATTTTTGTCGGAAGTACGTGCTGCACGCGCATGCGGTTTGTCAGTAAATCGATTAGGTGTCGATGATTCCAGAACTGCCAGCGACCGAATCTGTAGGACAAGTAAAGCGTTCCATCGTCGAATACGAGTAAATCACCATTTCGATTTAAGCATATACTCCACCTATCTTTGGAAGCTTTTGCAATTGGCTCTGACCACTCAGGAAAGTATTTGTGTGCAGAGGCTCCCGCTGAACTAATCTCATCCAAGTCAACAAAATCTTTAAGACTACCTTGGCTGTCAAGGATGTATGCCGTCTTGAATCCATCAGACAGGGCTTTGAAGCGTTTTCGTGAACGGATAAGCCGTGGAAAATCCTTGGTGACATCATGGTGAACCATATGGGAATCGATGACGCAACCAAACGGAACTTGCTTGTTCTCATATGTCTCTTCTGCAAGTTGATGAAGAGCTGCGAAAAGAGAGAATGGATCGAACGTCGTCTTATGACGTTTCTGAAGATGTTCAGCCACACTTAATTCATCTAAATCCCTTTGTATGCTCCGACAAACATATGGATTGCCTCGTGCCAAATCGATTGCCTTTTGAATATTCGCAACTATGTCTTTACATATATCGAATTCCTGTTCTTGGAGAGTTCTTTCTATACTCCCGACCCCTTCTGGTGTTTTTCGTCGTGAGAGGGTGGCCTCGAAGACAACAATCTCGTTTGAGTCACTCGCTACACGCAAACGAACAATAAGAGACCTTCGTCGTTCGTCTTTCCAAGCACAACTCGCCTTCTTCTCTACCTTCTTAAGTCTTCGCCAAGTATTTGTAGAGATGTGTGGCAAAAGTCTATCGAACGAGTCAGAGGCATACTCGACAAAACTTGCGTATTCGTGCCCATGAACTTTGCGAATAACACTATTCTTCGCAATCTTCAGTGGCATCTTACGCCTCCACGTAAATCTATAAGGGGGTTCTCAGATCTACTTTTTCAGCAATTCCGTGAGGTGATACAGAAACTCATGCGCTTCTTTCGGCGATAGCGCGTCGGGATCGATCATGCCGAGCTCTTTTTCGACGGCACTTTTGCCGAGCGCTTCGGCGGGTTTTTGCGGCGCGAAGAGGTACATCTGTTCCTGAATGCCGAGGGCGCCGGCATTTCCGGATTCGAGGTGCTGCAGCACGTCGCGCGCGCGGGCAATGACTTCGCGCGGCAGGCCGGCGAGCTTGGCGACCTGGATGCCGTAGCTGTGATCGGCGCCGCCTTCGACGATGCGGTAGAGGAACACGACCTTGCCGCCGTATTCGCGCACGGCGACGTTGACGTTCTTGGCGTGTTCGAGCTGCCGCGCGAGTTCGGTGAGTTCGTGGTAGTGCGTGGCGAAGAGCGTCTTCGCGCCGATTTTGTTGTGGATGTGCTCGGCGACGGACCAGGCGATGCTGATGCCGTCGAAGGTGCTGGTGCCACGGCCGATTTCGTCGAGCACGAGCAGGCTGCGCGCGGTGGCGGCGTTCAGAATATTCGCGGTTTCGATCATCTCGACCATGAAGGTGGATTCGCCGCGCACGAGGTTGTCCGACGCGCCGACGCGCGTGAAGATACGGTCGACGGCGCCGATTTGCGCTTCGAGGGCGGGCACGAAGCTGCCGATCTGCGCCATAAGCGTGATCAGCGCGGCCTGGCGCAGGAAAGTCGATTTACCGGCCATGTTCGGCCCGGTGACGATGAGCATCGCGGCGCGGGACGGATCGAGCACGAGGTCGTTCGGCACGAAATCGCCCGCGTGCATGAGGTCTTCGACGACCGGGTGGCGGCCGTCGCGGATGCGGATGACGCCGGAGTCGTCCATGCGCGGTTTGCAGTAGCTTTTGGTGACGGCGACGTCGGCGAGCGCGAGCAGGGTGTCCAGCTCGGCGATGCGCGCGGCGGCTTCGTGGATGCGCGGGGCCTGCGCGGCGACCTGGGTGCGCAGCGCGACGAAGAGGTCGCGTTCGACCGTTTCCATGCGCTCCTGCGCGGAGACGATTTCCTCTTCGCGCTGCTTGAGCTCGGGCGTGATGTAACGCTCGGCGCCGACGAGGGTCTGTTTGCGCTCATAGTGCGGCGGCACGAGGTGCACGTTCGACTTTGTGACTTCGAGGTAGTAGCCGAAAATCTTGTTGTAGCCGACTTTGATTTTTGAAATGCCGGTCTTCTCGCATTCGTCGCGCTGAAGCTTGGCGATCCAGTCGCGGCCACCGCTGACGAGTTCGTGGATGCGATCGAGTTCGGCGTCGTAGCCGGACCGAATCATGCGGCCTTCTGTGATGGACAGGGGCGGCTCGTCGACGATCGCGGAGGCGATCCAGCCGGCGACGTCGGCGAGCGGATCGAGGCCGTCGCGCAGGCCGGCGAGGCGTTCGCTGGCGCATTCGGCCAGCGTTTCGATCACGCGCGGCAGGTGTTCGAGCGACTGGCCGAGGGCCTTTACGTCGCGCGCGTTGCCGGTGCCGGCCGTGATGCGGCCGAGGAGGCGTTCGAGATCGTGGATACCGCGCAACGTATCGCGCAGGCGAAGGCGAAGTTCGGCGTCGTTGAAGAATTCTTCGACCGCGTCCAACCGCGCGCGGATTTCGGCGGTGTCCAGCAGCGGATGCAGGATCCACTGGCGGAGTTTTCGCGCGCCCATGTGCGTCTGTGTGCGATCGAGGACGCCGAGTAATGTGCCTTCGCGGCGCTTGTCGGCGAGCGACTCGACGAGTTCGAGGTTGCGCTGTGTGCTGGCGTCGAGCACGACGAAACCGCTGGGGCTGTAGCGCCGCGGCAGGCGCAGGTGCGGCACGCGATCGCGTTGGGTTTCCTGCACATACTCCAGCGCCGCGCCCGCGCAGGCCATCGCCTCGGGGGCGTCGTCCAGCCCGATGCCTTTCAGCGTGGAGAGATCGAACTGGCGTTCCAGCACGTCGCGCGCGGCGGCGTGTTCGAAATCCTGTTCGGGCCGCGTGCGGAACGAGGTCGTGGTGAAGCGCGCGCGCAGGCGCTTGAGCAATTCGGCGTTCAGCGAATCCGGCACGAGGACCTCGGCCGGGCGCGTGCGCGTGAGCTCGTCGAGCAGGGTCTGTTCCGAATCGAGCGGCGCGGCGAGAAATTCGCCGGTGGTGACATCGAGCAGCGCGAGGCCGCCCTTCGATTTTTCGAAGGTCAGCGCCGCGAGGTAGTTGTTCGCGCGGTCTTCGAGGAGTTCGGGCTCCATGACGGTGCCGGGCGTGACGGTGCGCACGACGGCGCGGCGCACGATGCCCTTGGCGTCTTTCGGGTCTTCGACCTGATCGCAGATGCAGACTGTGCGGCCGGCCTTGATGATGCGCGCGAGGTAGCCCTCCAGCGCGCGGACGGGCACGCCCGCCATGGGGATGCGGTCTTTTTTATCGGCGCCGTCGCGCGAGGTGAGCGCGAGATCGAGGATGGCGGCGGCTTCGATGGCGTCGTCGAAAAACAGCTCGAAGAAGTCGCCCATGCGGAAAAACAGAATCGCGTCCCCCGCTTCCGCCTTCGCCGCGACGTACTGCCGCAGCATCGGCGTGAGGTCCGCCTCCGCAAGGTCTTCGAGTTTTACCCATTCGCGCTGCGCCATGCGGGGAGTATAGCGGCTGGGCAGCCCCTGCTCTACCTCAACTTGCCCGCAATGTATAGGGCAATTCGTCGAAGGCCAGCGCCTTGCCTGTCGCCCCGCCTACCTCCACTTCTGTCGGGAACACGTCGGCGTGCACGTCGGTGGTGGGCAGCCAGACGCGATCTTTTTTTACGACGATGAGCAGACCGCGGACGTCGCCGATGGGCGAGAAGACGGGCGAATGGTCGTGGTAATACTGCAGACCGAGCGCGTCCGCAATCTGTTTTTCGGCGGCGGGGACATCGGGCACGACGAGGCCGATTTCGCTTTCCCAGAGGATGTGTTTCTCGCTGAAGGGTTCGGTGGTGCCGTTGGCGAGATCGTGGTGCACGATGAATTCGAGGATATTGCCTTCGGGATCGTTGTAGTAGAACGAATGCGCGTTCCACGATTTGAAGTCCATGATTTTTTCTTTGGTGTCGCGGATATAGAGGATCGGGCAGCGCGGTTCGAGCCAGGCCATCGCGTCGGTGAGTTTGTTTTCCGGGATCGTGAAGGCGAAGTGGTAAAACGGCCGGCCTTCGCCCTGCGCGGGGACGAATTCGATGACGGAGGTGCCGGCCGTGACGCGCACGGAATTCGCGGCGGTTTCGACGGGTAGCTTGAGCACGTCGCGGTAGTACGCGGCCTGCGCGGCGAGATCGCGCGCGTGCAGCTTCACATGCCGGATCTGGATGTTCGCCGAGACGGGCGCGGCGGGCGCCGTTTGCGCGTGGAGCAGCGGCGCGTGCATGGCGGCCAGCGCGGCGGCGGACCATTGCAGAAACTCGCGGCGGGAATGCGTCGAATGCGCCATGGCGTAGGCTCCTGATCGTGGCCGCCCCATCATAGTCTCGAACGAATGGGACTGCACTTTTGCCCCATTCCGGCACGTTGCACCGTTTGACAGCCTTTCCGGCTGCGCCGTACACTTAATCTGGCGCAGGATGGCGCGCCGGGGACGCTATTTTTTCGCGTCTTGAGCATTCCTTCGGGGGCGAGGGGGCACGGTGGGACAGGTTCGCGCGGCGGTACCCGTCGCGAAAAAACGCATTGGCGACCTTTTGGTCGAAGCCAATCTCATTACGCCCGACATGCTGCGCGAAGCCCTCGACGCGCAGCGCGAGCGCGGCACCAAAATTGTCGAGACGCTGATCCATCTCGGCCATCTTTCCGTGGACGACTTCGTGAATTTTCTGTCGCGCCAGCCGGGCGTGGCGAGCCTCGATCTGCGGCGCTACCACGTGCAGCGCGAAATGGTGGAGCTGATTCCTCGCGATCTTGCCGTGAAGCATGAGATTTTTCCGATCGATCGCATGGGGCGTTTGCTGACGCTGGCGATGGCGTGTCCGCTGGATGCGTTGACCGTGGGCGCGATCGAAGAGAAGACCGGCTTGCGCGTGAAGCCGATCCTGTGTCCCGCGGCGGATATTCATGCGGCGATTGAGCAGTACTACCCCGGCGGCAGCGGCGCGGCGCTGGATGACTCTGGCAAACCCGTGGCCAAAGCCGAGGCGCCGAAGCCAACGCCGCCCAAGCCGGCGGAAGCGAAACTCGCGGTTACGCCGCCGCCTCCACCAGCAGCGCCGGCACCGTCAATTCCCTCCACGCCGGCGACCAATATCAAACCGGAAGACGAAGCGGCGAAGGCGCGCACGGGACTGAAGCTGACGCAGACCGCGGACTTGTTGCGGCAACTGAGTTCGCTGCCGGTGTTGCCGGCGACGGTGGCGCGCGTGCAGGAAGCGCTGGGCGATGTGTCTATCGCGCCGAAGGACGTGGCGCAGACGATTGCGACGGACCCGGCGCTGTCGATGAAAGTGCTCAGCGTGGCGAATTCACCGGCGTATGGCTTCGCGAGTCAGGTGCAGACGATCGAACTCGCGGTGGCGTTGCTCGGCCTGCGCGAGACGTACGCGATTGTGTTGTCGGCCGCGGTGCTGAATTTGTTCGATGCGACGAAGCGCATGGACTACGGGCGCTTCTGGGAAGAATCGATGAATACGGGCGGCGCGGCGCGGATTCTGGCGCGGTGCTGCGCGAAGAACAAGGAAGGCGGCGCGTTCACGGCGGGCCTGTTGCACGACATCGGGCGCATCGCGCTGCTGGAAGTCGCGCCGGATCTGTATGCGCAGGTGCCGCGTAATCTGTCGGGCGATGAATTGGTCGCGGCGGAGCACAAGATCCTCGGCATTGCCCACGCCGAAGCAGGCTATGAATTGGCTGTGCACTGGAGCCTGCCGAAGCAGCTCGCGCTGGCGATTCGCCACCACCACCATCCCGAACTCGCGCAGGAGTGCCAGCAGGAAGCCGCTGTGGTGGCGCTGGGTGAGGCGTGGACGCGCGACGCGCGTCTGAACGGCAAGGCGAAGAAGGAAATTATTAAGTCGTCGGACCCGCTGCTGAAACTGTTGGGGCTCGATCCGCGCGCGGCGGAGACGGCCTATGATCTGGTGTCTCGCCTGCCCCGCGCGGAGTTCGCGTGGGACCCGTCCACGGCGAAACCGGCCGAATCCGCCAAGGTCTAATTCGGGTTAAACGCCCGCACCGGTACCGGAGTCCAATCGGTACAACTTTCGAGGGTTTTCACCATGTTTCGTCGTATTTTGCCTGCCATTTTGCTGTTTTCCACGCCGCTCGCCGCGACCGCCGAGCCGGCCAAGCTGAGTTATTCCAAGGACGTAGCGCCGATCCTGAACGCCAACTGCGCGGGTTGCCATCGCCCGGGGCAAATGGCGCCGATGTCGCTGCTGACCTACGACGAGGTGCGGCCGTGGGTGAAGGCGATCCGCGAGAACGTGTCCATTGGGAAGATGCCGCCGTGGCACGCGGTGGTGGCGGCCAAGCCCTTCACGAACGATCGCAGCCTGACGACGGAAGAACGGGACACGATCCTGGCGTGGATCGATCAGGGCGCGCCGCGCGGCAACCCGACTGACCTTCCACCGACGCCGGAATTTACCGAGGGCGAGTGGAAACTGGGCGAACCGGATTTCGTGGTGACGCTTCCGGAGATTGAGATTCCGGCGGACGGCCCGGATGTGTTCAAGAAGGTACCGGGGAAAGTCTCGCTGCCGGAGAACCGCTGGGTGAGCGCGATCGAAATCCTGCCGGGCGAGAAGAAAGTGGTGCACCACGCGATCGTCGTCGCGATCAAGGGGTTCGACGCGGACCCCGAGGACGGCTGGATGGGCGCGTGGGCGGCAGGCACGGAGCCGATGGTGTTTCCGGACGGCACGGGCCGCGAGCTTGAGGCGGGCGCGAACATCATCGCGGACATGCACTGGCATCCCTCGGGCGTGGCGACGAAGGACCAGACGCGCATCGGCCTGCACTTTGCCGATGAGAAGAGCATTCAGAAGGAATTGACGAACCTGTGGATCGTGGACGACGACTGGACGATTCCGGCGGGCGATCCGAACTTTGAAGTGCGCGCGAAATACACCTTCCCGCAGGACGCGTACATCATGGCGTTCGCGCCGCACATGCACTACCGCGGCAAGGACTTCACGTACACGGCGAAGTACCCCGACGGGCGCGAGGAAGTTCTGTTGCGCGTGGAAAACTATGATTTCAACTGGCAGACAAACTATGTGCTCTCCGAGAAGCTGTCGATGCCGAAAGGCACGACGGTGGAGTGCGTGGCGCACTTCGACAATTCGACCAACAACCCGGTGAACCCGGACCCGACGCGCAACGTGACCTTCGGCGAAGAGACGAAGGACGAAATGATGATTGGGTTTCTGGACTACGTCGTCGCGGACGGCGTGCGCCCAAAGACGCGTGCGGAACTCTATGCGGATGCGGGCCAGGCGTGGGCGGCGGCACACACGGGCGAGGTGTATGGCGTGACGAACCCGCGCTCGTCGGTGCAGGCGCCGCTTTACCTGCCGGCGTCGGGCGAGGGGCGCATGATGCTGACCGTGAACGGTACGCCGATGGAGCTGGCGCTGATGGATCTGGCGTGGAACGGCGACTCGTTCACGGCGCGCGTGCCGGCGAATGCGAACCTGGAGTTCAAGATGAACGGCACGGTCGATCGCAAAACGAATACCGTAACGGCGACGCTGGCGCGCGAAGGCATGCAGGGCATCAAGTTCACTGGCGGGCTGTGGAGCAACGCGATCAAGTCCGCGAGCTAAGGGTTCGCCGGCGGTTGTTGCGGCGCTGATTTTACGGCCCGGTCCAGCGTTTCGAGCGCGGACCGGGCTTCCTGCAACTGCCGCTGAAGCGACTGCAGCGTCGCGTCGAATTCCTTGTTCTGCTTGGCCTGCGTTTCCACGCGCACTTGTAGCGATTCGTAGTCCTGCCGCACTTTGTCCGCCGCGCGGCGGGCTTGTGTATATTGCCAGGCGAAGAGCGCGGTGGCGGCGGCGAAGATCGCGGCGAGGACCCAACCGATTTTTCCTGTCGTGGCAGTCATGAAACTCCGTGCATTACTTTTTCGGTGCGGCGCCGCCCAGCCCTGCTGGGCTTTGGATTGCGGCACCTACCGCTGCCGCAATCCAAAGTAAGAGCAAATTCTACGGCGTTGGCGGTGTGCTTGGGAAAAAATCTTCGAGGCGCGGGAGTGCGGGTTCGGTGCGCGAGAGGAGCCACTGTTCGCCGGTTTTCACGAAGGTGAAGTCCACTTCGCCGGTGGGCGACGGCGGTAACGCGACCTCTCCCCCGGTCATGCGCGCGGCCGCCGGATCGCGGCGCTGGCCCGTCATGCGCCAGTACACGCGCACCGTGACACGCGCGTCTTTTCCGTTGACGCCAAGGCCGGTGAAATCCCATGCGCGGATCTGCCGATGCACGGGACCCGGCCGGAACAGCGTGAAGTACAGGCCGTAGGCCGCGCGCACGTAGTCCGCGCTCCAGCCGGCGGCGTCGGCGTAGCCGGGCGCGTAGACCCCGGCGGCCGCGGCGGCATCGCCGTTGCGCAGCGCGACCTCGAGCGAATTGAGCTGGGCCACGACGCCCTGCGCGGCGAACAACTGATCGCCGGTGAGGTCTTCGAGATCCGGCCACACTTCCTGTTTGGCCGGGCGCGCGTCGGTGGTGGGCGGCGGCGGCACGCTGGTGGTGGCGTTGGTGCTCGGCTCGAGCACGGCCTGCTCGACGATGCGGCTTTCGACGGCGTTGATGACGAGATAGTCGCCGAAATTGACCGTGCCTTCCATCGGCTCCATCTCGCTGGTGAGCGCGGTGACGGCGTAGGCGATGGTCTTGGTTGAATCCGGCGGCGTGGTGTCGACGAAGGACAGTGCGTCGATGTCGCCGGAGACCTGCGTCCAGCGACCGGCCGGCAATTCACGGCGGTAGATGCGGTAGAACACGTCGCCTTCGCGCAGGGACCAGCTTAGCTGCGTGCCTTCGGCGGCGCGGCGCGCACTTACGCCGCGGACGGGCGCGGGCACGGCGGCGAGCTTGAAGGACTGCTCTTCATACAGATTTTCATGCGTGTGCATGACGAAGTAGCCGCGGCCGACGCGCGCGATGAAGGCGTTGCCTTCGCCGTCGATCTGGTAATGCGTGAGCAGACGTTCGCGCCATGCGGAGGCGTCGAGCAAGGCGCCGGGCAGCACGATTTCCTTGAAACGCTGCAGTGCGGCATCGTCGGCATTTGGAGACAGCACCGGGATCCAGTAGAACTGCCCCGTGTTCAAAATGAGTTCAGTGACTTGTCCGGGCGATTCCAACCCATAAGCACCGTGCGGCAGACGGCCCATGTGAAAAAGCGGATCGAGATCGTCGAGGTTCGCGTCGAGTTCGCCGAGCGACGATGCGGCGTTGAGGCGGTACGCGACGTGCGCTTTTTCCTGCACGAGGTCCTTGCGCGCGATGAAGCCTTTGTCCACAAGCTCGCGCAGGGTGGGTTCGAGGACCTCGTCCCAGTAGTGCTTTTGCGCGCCGGCCCAGAGATCATCCGCTATCGGATAGCGATAGACAGTTGCGCCGGCCATTGCGCCGTTCAGCAGCATGGCGCGGTAAAACGCGGGCGGCATGGCGACGCCGGGCCGGAGGCCGTAGAGGCCTGGCTCGACGAAGGCCGCGGCGGCATACCACCCGGAATCGCTGGCCAAGCCCCACTGCGCGGCGGCGCCTTCGAGCCACAGGCCCATCGTGGCGCTGGAGGCAACGGTGCTGTGCGGGCCGTGCTGGCCGTTCATGGGCACGACGACGGCTGGATACTCGCGCATTTTATCGAGCACGATTTTGTTGCGCGTGTTCGCCATCAGATCGATCCACGCGAGGCCGTCGAGCTCGATGACGACGCGACGACTGTACTGCGCGGCGAGTTCGATCACGGAGGCGAGCCACGCGGCCTGGGGCGGCGCGCCCATTGGAGTGCCGGAGGCGAAATCGGGGAATTCATCGAAATGAAGTCCGCTCACGTGTACGCCGCGAAGGATGGTGAACTGATCGAACAAGGCGCGCAGTTTGTCGATCGGCATCGCGGTCTGCGGCGAGTTCGTGATTGCAAGGACCGTGGGGATTTCGGCGAACTGCAATTCGTTGACGATATCCACCAACCGATCGCCCCAGCCCGTCGCGCCGGTGAGCGGACCCGGAATCTCAAGGGCGGAGAGCGGGCGCAAGGGCTCGGCGAGTTTCGACCAGACGTCTTTCAGGTGATCAGCGTAGGCGAGGGTGTCGCCTTCGCCCGGCGCGGGCGCGCGAAAGATCAGCCACGGGCGCTCGGCGGGGATGGGTTCGAGATCGAGGGCGCGCGCGGGCGCAAGGCCGAACAACAGCGCCACCACGCAGAGCGGAACGACTCGCCGGACCATGCGGATTCCTTTTTGGTCGCGCGATTGTAAGCGAGGCTCGCGCGGCGGCACAACACGGCGGGTGCGCATTAGCCGGTGTAAACACATGAACTGCTTGCCGTTGAACGCCCGATATAGGGCCTGTTAGACTCGGCTTTAGACCAATTATTTCCGTGTGGGCGGGGCCGCCTGCGCGTGTATGGGAGACGGCTAATGGCATTTGTGGTGACTGAACCGTGCATTAAGTGCAAATACACGGACTGTGTGAGCGTGTGTCCGGTGGCGTGCTTTAAGGAAGGCGTGAACATGCTCGTCATCAATCCGGACGAGTGCATCGACTGCGGCGTGTGCGTGGATGAATGCCCGGTCAGTGCGATTTTCCCGGAAGAGGAAGTTCCGGACAAGTGGACGGAGTACATTGCGCTGAACGCGCGGTTGTCGCAGACGTGGCCGACGATCGAAGCGAACAAGGCGCCGCTCGACACGGCCGAGGAATTCAAGGCGGTGGACAGCAAGCGCGCTATGCTCGACGAACGCGCTGCTGAGTAACCAGAGTAGTTTTCCGATCAACGGCCAGCCGACGAGGCTGGCCGTTTTGTTTTTGCCTAGTTTTTCGCCGGACCGAGCACGACGTAGTTGCGCACGCCGGCGTCCATTGATGAAAAACTGAAGTCCATCGCGGAGAAGCTTCGCGTCTCGTTGTTCACTCGCTGATTTTCGATGAGCTTCCAACCCTGGACCGCATCGAACGCGTACAGCTTCAACTCATTCAATCGTTCCGTGGCAATCGCGTTCGGCGCAACGCGCATGACGATCACCGTGTCGGCCGAAGCGGGCGGCGGGTCGGTCATGACTTCGTACACGCCGGTGTACGGCGCGAGGCCCGCGGGGAACGGCGCCGGCGCAGTGCTGCGCGGAAAGGCCTGCGCGCGCGTGTCTTGCTTGGAGCGCATGGTGAACACGGCGACGCCGTCGGGCGTGCGCATTTCGAGCATGCGGCCGATGACGACGGGCGACGCCTGGCTGGGGTCCGGCGCGAGATCGAATCCGCCGGAGGACGCACGCTCGGGCTGGCCCGCCTGCATTTCGGCGGGTGTTTGGCCGCTGAAAACTACGCCTGTGCGCACGGGCGCGGCCGCGGGTGGCGGTGTGGATGCGCTGGGCAATGGCTTCGGCGCAGTCGCTTGCGGCGCTGCGGCGGCGGGTTCGGGCGCGGCATTCTCGGCGACGGCGACAGGATTATTTTCAGCGGCCGCCACCGGCTCGAGATCTTCGGTGACGGTTTCGGGCGCGGCATCGCCTTCCGCATCCGCAGGCGCCGGGGCGGTGTTGCTCTCCGTCACCGCTGGTTTCTCTTCGTTGGCCGTCGCTTTCGTCGATGGCGACGCTCCGCGTCCAAGAAACGGATTCGCGGGACGCGGTGTGGTTTTTTCCTGCTCCGGCGGAAGCGCGGGCTCCGGTTTGAATCCCGGCGGAATGGCGGGCACAACGACTTTCATTTTGTCGCCACGAATGTTCGGCGGGACTTCCTGTCGATTTTCTTCGATGATGTCGCTCGGCGTAAGCACGCGGGGTTTTGTCGTGCGTGTGAGCGATGCGACGCGTTCAAGGTCGGTGTCGTTAATGCCGACGTCCTCTGCGTCGCTGTTCTGCGCGCGGGGCAGGGCGACGTCCGATGTGGCGAGGCGCGCCGCGGCCACGCGCGGCGCGTTCGCGGGACGCACCAGCGCGGGATCGGCGCGCAACATTTTTTCCGGACCGAGCACGGCGACGACTTCGCAGCGGCCCATCGCAGCCGCGAGCGATCGGCGATCGGCATCGAGCGATTGGTTGTCGAGCATGCGCCAGCCGTCGACGGGATGGTAGCCGTACAGATATAGCGACTCGAAATCGTCGGCATCGCAGACCGTGTCATCGATGTGGACGTCGAACTCGGCCGTGAACCCGGCGGGGACTTCGTTGGCCACGGGTTCGAGGTATGTCGAGAAGGCCGCGAGGCCGTCCGGCAATGTGGCCGGCGGTGCAGCGCTTTCGCGGAGTTCGGCGGCCATCGGGCCGTCGGCGGCGAGGAAGACTGTGCCGGTCTGGTGGCGCGGACGCATGAGGAGCCGCTGGCCGACGGCGGATTGGGCGTTTCGTTCGACTTCGTCGCGCGTGAAATGCACGACTTTGAACCGGCGATCGAGCATCAGGGCCAACTGGTCGTCGTAGTGCGGCGAGCCGGGGTCTTCGGAAGTCCCAAAAGGCGCGAGGCTGACGGCTTCGGTCGCTTCGCCGAAGCGCACGACCATGGCGAACCCGTAGCCTTCGTTCACGCGCCATTTGCCGCCGTCGAACAGCCGATCGCCCGCATAGAACACTGGATCGCCGCTGAGCCCGCCGGCCAGCGGATATTCACGATCGCCCCGCGCGATGACGTGGACATCGCCCCACGGGATTTCGATGTTCTGGTATTCGTTGCGGAGAAGCTGCGCGGCTTGCGAGGCGGCATCGAGCACGTGCTCCTGAAACCACGGTTCGTTCTCGAACATGAAGTGGTGCAGGGTTTCATTCGAATACGGTTGGCCGTCTTCGTCGAGCCGCAGCACGGACCACCACACGTGGAATGCCGTCATGGCGGCGCTGCCGGGATCGGCCAGGAAATTCCATTCGCTGAGGATGTCGAGCATCACGTGGAGATCGGGATGTGCCGCATCGACGATCGCGGGATTCTCGTCGGCGACCGCGAGCAAGTACGGCACGGCCTCGGCCGCGAGCGGCGAGACGGTGTCGAAGAGCATCGCCTGCATATCTTCAAACGAGCGCGGGCCAATCGAGAACAAATGGCGCACGCGCTTCGCGCGGTAGGAATCTTCATCACGCACGAGCCAGGCGGGCCACGCCTCGGGATCGAGCGCCGAGGGCGAGGTGGCAAGCCACGGGGGCGTGCCGCAGGCCTGCACGTAACCGCTTTCCGGATTGAGAAGCCAGGGCATCGTGTCGGGCGTCAGCATTGCGCCCCATTCGTAGCGATTACCCAGCGTCGATACCGGCTCGGTGTAGAAATCCGTGATCGACAACGACTGATCGCCAGTCACCAGTTGCGGATCGGGCCGCATGCCGGTGAGCGCGTTGTAGTGGTAAAAAATATTGCCCGCGGCGTCGGCATAGACGACGTGGAAGGTGGAAAGCTGCTGGCGATCGAGCGCGCGGCGGAAAGCGTCGAGGTCCTGCGCGAGGCCCATGTCGAACAATTGCCGCAGCGCGCCGACGTTTTTAAACCCGCCGACACGCCAGGTGAGCGGATGGCCCTCGGCCTCGGCCACGACCGGGCCGCGCGACGTCATCCGGCGTGTTTCGGACATTTCGGTGAAACCGTTTGGCCCGGACACGAAGAAACGCCGGGATTCCTCATCGGTGTACTGAATGCCGACGGGCGGTGGATTGCGCACGGTGTCGACAAATGAATTCGGGTCGCCCTCGGGCGTGGCCTGCGCCTGCTCGACGTAAATGTCGGCGATGTCGGGATTGTTGGGCGCGAGGGCCCAGCCGAGCGTGCCGTTGTGGCCTTGCAGGATCACGGGCAACCCGAAAAGCGTGGCACCGTACATGTTGATGTCGCGCGTGGACACCTGCGCCTCGTACCACTGGAAGGGGCTGTCGTAGTTCGCGTGCGGATTGATGGCGAGCATTGGCTCGCGCGATTGAGAGAGTGCCGGACCGACGGCCCACGCGTTCGCCGAGGGCGTAGCCGGCAAGAGGTGCATCGCGTCCGGATAGTCGAACGGCGCCTGGCTCACGAGGTAGCGGTGCAGCAGCGCGAGCACGTCGGCCGGGTGCACGCCGTCGGCCCAGGTGGGCGTCATGTCGGGGTGCTCGGTGATCCACGTGTTCACGCCGAGCGCGAAGCCTTCGCACAAATCGCGCGTGACGGGATCGGCATTGTTATAAGCCTCATACGCGAGACCGGCGTGGTTCAATCGGATGGCGAGGCGATCGACTTCCTCTACTTCGGGCCCGAGCACTTCGGCCGCACGGCCCTGCGCGAAGCGGTAGGCCATGAGCATGGGCTCGAGATGATCCTGCGCCTGGGCGTAGCCAAACGCGAAGGCCATCGCGCGCGTGTTGTCCGCGAAAATATGCGGCACGCCCCACTCGTCGCGGTACAACACGGCTTCGTTCCACAGCCAACCGGGATCGTCGGCGGGATCGACATCCTGGGCGGCGCAGAGGGCGGACGGCGCGAGCAGCACGGCGAGCAACGCGACGCGGCACAGGCGAGACACAGTGGACTCCATCGGGCGCGGAAAACCGGGAGTAGTATCACACACGCGCGGCGCCGTGACAACGCCCGCGCGTGGCAGATTTCACACTCTGGTCAGCCGCGTCGCTGAAATTCCGGCGAGGACAGGATCATTTGCTCGAGCTTCACCGGGTCCGCCCCGCGGCCGCCGGCGCTGAGCTGGCTGCCGCCGTCGATCACGACGATTTCGCCCGTGATCCACGAGGCGGCAGGCGACGACAGGAACACGGCGAGATCGCCGATCTCGTCTGTGGTGCCCGCGCGGCCGAGCGGCACGTGGCTCATATCTTCCAGCGAACCCCCGGCGGCGAAGGCCTTTTTCACGCCCTCGGTTTCGACGTAGCCCGGCGCGATCGCGTTCACGCGGATCTTGTGACGGCCCCACTCCAGCGCGAGCGTGCGCGTGAGCGCGTCGATGCCGGCCTTGGCGGTGCAGGCGGGCAGCATGCAGGCCCAGCCGTAGTTGTGCAGCGTCATGCTGATGCTGAGGATACTGCCGCCGTGCTCTTTCATGTACGGGTAGGCCTCGCGGCTGCAGTGGAAGGTGCCGTAGAGATCGATTTCGAGCACGGCCTTCCACTGGTTGTCGCTGAGCATGTGCGAGGGGAAGTAGAAATTTCCCGCGGCGTTGTTCACGAGGATGTCGATGTGGTCGCGGCCCATCGCCTTCGTCGCTTCGGCGAAGCACGCGCGCACGGAATCGGGATCGCGCACATTCAAGCCGAGGCCGACCGCGCGCACGCCGTACTGCTTTGCGATCGCGGCGGCTTCCTGCTCGCAGAGGTCCTTGCGGCGGCTGGCGATGGCAACGTCGGCGCCCGTCATCGCCATGCGGTGCGCGATGGCGAGCCCAATGCCGCTGCCGCCGCCGGTGATGAGCGCGAGCTTTCCTTTGAGAACGTCGTTGCGAAAGATGGAAGGCGTGGTCATCGATCAGCCCTGCGCCTTGAGCCAACTGTCGCGATAATCAAGACTGCGGCGGAAATAAGCGATGCCGAAGAACAACAGCGTCGTCGACAGCACGTTGGCCGTGATGTTCGCCGTGGCCAATGAATAGTGGATGTGATCCACGCCGTAAACATAGTCGTTCAGCATGCCCACCGTGAGCGGCCCCATGCCAATGCCAATGAGGTTCACGACGAAGAGATAGAGCGCGGCGGCCTGGCCACGCATCTGGTTCGGCATCATTTCCTGGATGGCGGCCGGCGCCACGCCGAACGGCATGCCGATCGCAAAGATCGCGGGGATCAGCAGCACAAACGCAACCCAGTCGTTGCTCACGAGCGGGAACGCGATGCCGACCGGCAGGTGAATCAGCGTGGCCAGAAGGCCCACGCGCATCTTGGAGTCTTTATAGCCGCGTTGCGAAAGCCAATCGGCCAGTTGTCCGCCGAAGATGATACCGCCGGAACCGAAGATGATGACGGCGATACCGTAGCGCAGGCCAACCTCGCCGATTTCCCATCCGTGTACGCGGATGAACGTCGCGGGGACCCAAAACGCGCCGACGTACCCGATGAACGACATGAACGCGAAACCACCGGTATGGCAAAAAAACGTTTTCCAATTTGCACCGATATACCGCGTTACCTCGGCGACGGGAATGGCCGATTGCGTGGCCGCGTGTGCCTTCGCCACGCCGCGGCGAATAGGTTCGCGCACGGTGTACATCGCGGCGGTGAAAATGAGCCCTGGCAATCCGATCGCGAAGAACACCAACTGCCACGGACGCACCTGGCCGACGATCGGGAACGTGTAGTCGGCGTTCGACGTTGCAAACTCCACGAGCAAGCCGCTGACGATCGACGCGATGCCTGAGCCGATGTAGATACCCGCACCGTAGACGCTGATTGCGAGCGCCAGGCGATTGGGCTTGAAGTAGTCGGCGATCATTGAATACGCGCTTGGGGACAGTGTCGCTTCGCCAACACCCACGCCGACACGAAATAACAGTAATTGCGAATAGCTCTTCGCGATACCACAGGCCGCCGTAGCGAGGCTCCAAAGAAAGAGCCCTATGGCAATAATTGTTCGGCGGCTGCGCGAATCGGCGAGACGGCCAAGCGGAATGCCGAAGAGGGTGTAGAAGACGGCGAAGGTCGTGCCGCCCAGCAACCCCATCTGGGTATCGGTAACGCCCAAGTCCGCCTTGATCGGGCCGACGAGATACGCCAGCACCTGCCTATCGACGAACGAGAAAATATAGACAATCATCAGAATGATGACGACGTACCAGGCATATCCTTCGGAGGGATAGGGCGCTTCTTTTGCCGCCGGATCCGCCGCTTGGTTCTCGATTTTTTGGTTCACCGCCATGCGCCACTCCTCCTCCGCCAAAGCGGCCAGCATGGACAAAGGCCTGCGGGATTGCAAGCGGAAACGGAAAAATCGGCCCGATTACGGAGTGGCGGTATCGAGCAGATGCTTTAATGCGAGCGCCCGCTCATATGCGGGATCGGCCTGCAGGGCGGTGTCGCAATAATGTCGTGCTTTCGCGACATCGTTCAGCGAGTAGTACGCCGCGCCGAGATTGGTGAGTACCACGGGGTCGCGCGGGGATTGCGCGAGCGCGGCGGTGAGCGGCGCGATCGCTTCCTGCGGCCGGTTCAACAGCACGAACACGGCGCCGGTATTCGACAGCGCTTCGGGATGATGCGGATCGGCGTGCAGCGCGATGTCGAGATGCGCGAGTGCTTCGTTGTAGTCGTACATGCGAATCAAGACGGCGGCCCAGGCGGTGTGTGCGTCGGCATCGTTTCGGTTCTGGCCCACCAAGACCCTGCAACGCGCAATCGCCATATTGAACCGGCCCAGGCGGGTTTCCAGTCGTGCGAGGTTCAGCAATGCGGGCCTGTGCGTTGGATTATTTTTCAACGCATACAACAGCTCGCGGCGCGCATCGGACCATGCCTTTTTTTCGAGATAAGCTTCGCCGAGCGAACTGCGCGCGATGGCGCTGTTCGGCGTGAGCGCGACGGTGTGGGACCAGAGCGTGAGGCTGTCGCGCCAATTCGACGTTTGCCGGTAGGTCACCACACTGAGAACGACCAGCGCGGCGGCGGATACGAGCGCGGCGAGGGGCATCGTGCGCGGCAGGCGCAGCACCACCGCGCGCAGGGCCCATGCGGCAATGATGAAGAGGCCGATCTGCGGCAGGTACATGTAGCGATCGGCCATGCGCTGTGCGCCGACCTGCACGAGTCCGATGACGGGCACGAGCGTGCCGAGATACCAGAGCCAGCCCACGAAAAACCAGGGCGCGCGCCGCCGCGCAAGAAACACTGCGACCGTGATCAGCAATAGCAGCGCAGACGCAGCCGCGACCTGCCACGTGGGAATGCCGCCGACAGGGAATGGATATAGCGGCACGAGATCGACCGGCCAGACGGTCTTCCAAAGATAAAGCACATACGCGACGATTGCATTGGCGATGCGCAAGCCCGCGGAAAGTTCACCGGCCGCGGAGACCGCGCCGGAGTCGCGCTGAATGACAAAGGTGGCCGCACTGATCGCGACGACAGGAATGAACAGCGGCAATTTTTCGAGTGCCAGGCGGCGGCGTGTTACGCCGGAGCGTTGGAGCGGCCAGAGGTCGAGCAGGAACAAGACGCATGGCAATGTGACCGCCATCGGCTTGGCAAGCATAGCCGCGCACACACCGAACAGCACGAGCAGATAACGCGCGAAACCCGGGCGCGCGGCGTAACTCGCGTAGGCGTGCAGCGTGAGCATCCAGAACAGGCCACAGACGAGATCTTTGCGCGAGGAAATCCACGCGACGGATTCGACGCGGAGCGGATGCACGGCGAACAACGCGGCGACGAGCGCGCTGATCCATAGCGCGCTCGTGGCACGCCACAAGAACAGGAACAGCAACGCGCCGACGAGGGCGTGCAGCATGGCGTTGGTCAGGTGGTAGCCGCCGGGATTGGTGCCGTAGATGCCGGCGTCGGCGAGAAGACTGAGGCCGGTGAGCGGCATGTAGCCGCCGTAGGTTTGCGTGACGGCCCAGCGCAGGCCCTCGCTGCTGAAGCCCTCGCGCAGTTGCGGCTGGCCGGAGACGTAGCCCTGGTCGTCGTAGTTGACGAATTCGAAGGTACGCGTTTGCCAAAACAGCGCGCCGGCGAAAACGGCGAGGGCGATTGATACGACGACTGCACGGAGCATGTGCTCCATCCTAACAATCCGCGTGAACCCGGCGCGATTCCGTATTGTGCGTGTGATAAATTTAAGCGTGGAAATGATCACGCAACCACCATATTCCCGATGTGTACACCCATGAGCCGCTTCCTCCTCATCGGCCTCGATGGCGCGGACCCGGCGCTTGTGAACGAGGGCATCGCGGCGGGGCGCTTGCCGAATCTGGCGCGGATCGCGGCCCGCGGGGCGCTGCTCCCCTGCCGCAGCACGACACCGTGTGCGACGTTTCCGGCGTGGACCACGTGCGTCACGGGGGTGAACCCGGGTCGACACGGTATTCTCGATTTCACTTGCATGAAAACCGGGGCGTACGCGCTGGATTTTGTGAACGCGTCGTGGCGGCGCGCGCCGGCGCTGTGGAATGTGTTGTCGGATGCCGGCAAACGCGTATGCGTGCTCGGCGTGCCGGCCACGTATCCGCCGGAGCCGGTGAACGGCGTGATGGTGTCGGGCTGGGACTCGCCGGTGTGCACGGCAGTGGACCGCTCCTTTGTGTACCCCGCCTCCGAATACGAGACTGTCAAAGACTGGCGCTTTGCCGATTTTCAGGAGACCGACATTGGTCCCGGCTGGCATGCGATGGCGCTCGACCGCTTGCTGCGCGGCATCGCGACCAAGGAACGCATTGCGTGCGAATTGCTCGCGCGCGAGCCGTGGGATTTTTTCATGTGTGTGTTCGGCGAGAGCGACACCGTCGCACACCACTTCTGGCTGTTTCACGATCCGAAGTCGCCACGACACCAGCCGGGTTTCGAGAATGCGATCCGCGATGTGTATGCGCGGCTGGATGCCGCCGTGGGTAAGCTCATGGAGGCGGCTGGACCCGATGTGATCGTCGGCATCGTGTCTGACCACGGCTTCGGCGGATCGGGCACGGGCGTTGTGCATTTGAACAACTGGCTGGCGGAACGCGGGCATATGACGTTCGCGCCGGCGCGCGGCGATGGGTTGCTCAAACGCGCGGCGCTCGCGCTCGCGCCGGATGCGTGGAAGGGTGCGCTATTCCGGCGGTTCTCCGGATTGGCCGCGCGGGCGGAGGGTGCCTCGCGCTTCTCCGGCATCGACTGGTCGCGCACGCGCGCGTGGTCGGAGGACCTGAACTATTTTCCGTCGGTGCGCATTAACCTGCGCGGACGCGAGTCGCAGGGGCAGGTGTCGCGCGAGGACTATGAATCGGTCCGCCGCGACCTTTGCGCCGAACTTGAATCGTGGGACGTGATCGCGCACGCGTGGCCGCGCGAAAAAATTTTTCAGGGGCCGTGCGTGGATCGCGCACCGGACATTGTGATCGAGTTTGGGGTGGAGGATGGATACAGTCCGTCGTGCCTGCGCGCGCGGGGCGGTCCGGCCTTTCGGCGATTGCGACCGGATGAGTATCTCGGCGGCAAGGAGCGCGGGATGACGGGCAATCATCGGCCGGTTGGCGTGTTTGCGATGTCCGAGCTTGCAAATACATCGACGTGTTCGCTGCTTGACGTCGCGCCGACGGTGTATGCCGCGCTCGGCGTAAGCGGGCCGTCGATGGAAGGGCGCGCGTTGCTGGGCGAATCGATCGCGAGTGCATCGGCAGCCGCGCCCGCGTATACCTCGCCGGCGCGGGTATACTCCGAAGCGGAGGCGGCGGCCGTCGAGGAACGGTTGCGCAATCTCGGCTACTTTGAGTGATTCGCTGAACATCGCGGTCGTCGGCGCGTGTCCGTATCCCGTGCCGCAGGGCTCGCAGGTGTACCTGCGCAATACGGCGCTGGCATTGCGCGCGGCGGGGCACTCGGTGCACCTCGTGACCTACGGCTACGGCCTTGGCGAGGACCCCAGCGGGCTGCCGGTGCACCGCGCCGCGAATGTGCCTTTTGCGCGCCGCACGGCGGCTGGGCCCTCGTGGGCGAAGCCCATTCAGGATGCGCTTCTCGTGCAAAAACTACGCGAGGTCTCGCGCACGCGGCGCATCGATGTGGTGAATGCGCACAACTACGAAGGCCTCGCCGTCGCACTGGCCGCGAGCGTGCGGCCGATTGTGTATCACCCGCACAACGCGCTGATGGACGAACTCCCCCACTATTTTCCGGTGCGCGGAGTGTCGGAACGCATCGGCCAGATGTTGGACAAAGCATTGCCGCGGCGCGCGGACCTGATCGTGGCGCCGCACGAAGAACTGGCGGGATATTTGGTGGCGATGGGCTGCGCCGCGAACCGCGTCACGGTTGTTCCGCCGCCGATTGAACGAACGACGATGGAACCCCGCCCACGGGCGCACGGCATTCCCCCGCTCTTGTACGCGGGAAATCTCGATCGCTACCAGAACCTCGGCGTGCTGAAGCCGATGCTGGGGCGCGTGCGATCGGAAATTCCGGAGGCAGAGTTGATCGTCGCAACGAGTGCGTCGCGGCATCGCGATCTGCTGAGCATCTCGGAGTTCGCGCGTGTAGTGCGCACAGACTCCATGGCGACGGCGCTCGCCGATCTGCCGGGCGATACGATTTTCGTATGCCCGCGCGTGTCGTGGTCGGGCTATCCCATCAAACTGCTAAATGCCATGGCCGCGGGTTTGCCGATTGTGTGTTTCGATGCCGCGGCGCATCCCATAAAGCACCGCGAAACCGGGCTTGTGGTGCGCGACAACGACGCGACGGCGATGGCCGCCGCGTGTGCACAGCTCCTGCGCGAGCCCCCTTTGCGCGCGCAACTGGGCGCGGCCGCGCGGCGGGCGGTTGAGCAGGAGCATTCCATTGATGCCGCGGCCATTCGGCTTGATGCGCTGTTTCGCGATCTGGGGAAGCGCCCGCGGTAGTGCTATGATCGCCGGTGGCGCACTTTTATGAATTCCGATCTCTATAACGAAATCCTCGACGAGACGATCGCGCTCGTGAAGCGCGCGGCGAACCCGCGCAAGGGCACGATCGCATTGTCGCGCGAGACAGCCGCGCTGGTGCAGAGCATCCAGGCCGGCGCTTCGCCGCCGTTTGTTGAACGGGAACCGGCAACAGCAACGATTGCGATCGAAGAGCAACCGGCGGTTGTGGAAACCGCCGATACTCCGCCGAGCGCGATGCCGACGCTGGCCGCGCTGGCGGAACTCGTGAGCGGGTGTCGCAAGTGCGGCCTGTGCGAGACGCGCACGCAGACGGTGTTTTCCGACGGCAACGGCACTTCGGGCATGGTGTTCGTGGGCGAGGCGCCGGGCTTCTACGAAGATCAGCAGGGCGTGCCTTTCGTGGGCGCGGCCGGGCAATTGCTGACCGACATCATCGAGAAAGGCATGAAGCTGCGGCGGCAGGACGTGTACATCTGCAATGTGCTGAAGTGCCGCCCGCCGGACAACCGCGATCCGTCGCCGGAAGAGAAGCGCCAATGCGAGCCGTACCTCGTGCGGCAGTTGGAACTGGTCAAACCGAAAGTGATCTGCGCGCTGGGCGGGCATGCGGCGAAAACGCTGCTGAAAACAGAAGAATCGACCGGAAAGCTGCGCGGAAAGTGGCATTTTTACCACGGCATTCCGCTGCGCGTGACCTTTCACCCGGCGTACCTGCTGCGCACACCTTCCGATAAACGCAAGACCTGGGAAGACATTCAGGAAGTGATGAAGGTGTTGCGCGGCGAGGTGAACCCGACGCCGTCGGGCGACGCGCGCGACACCGCGTTGTTCGACTGAGGCCGCATGGCGACTGCTCCGACACATTCGGCACCTCGCTGGCACGACTCGCTTCTTGTGCGCATGATCGGGCTCAGCGTGATTTTGGTCGCGTGCTTGTTCGGCGCGGTGTATTTCCTTACGGGCCACTACTACAAGCAAGTGGTGCGCACGATGGAGCATCAGGCGGAACAAATCGCGCAGGCGATCAAGGTGCAACTGGATACGCTGCCGCAACCGCCGGTGGACATTGAGAAAGCGCCCGAGCAAATTGAAATGCCGGCGGAGCATGTTGATCTGCGGCCTTTGACCGCGGACACCACCGCGCCCGCCGGCCTCTCGCCGCAGATTGGCGAAGAAGGTACGCTGTACTTTATTGCCACGCAGACCTTCCAGCTCAAGGACGATCGCTGGGTGGAACTCCGCATCCAGATGCCGATCGTGCCGCAGACGGAGCTGATCCGCGCGTTCAAGAACCGGTTTTTGCTCGGCCTGACGTGCGTGTTCCTGATGACGCTCGGGGCGATGGTGTATCTGATTGCGCAGTCGCTGCAGCCCTTGCAGACGCTGACGGAGAAGTGCTCTAGGATTTCGGCGGGATCGCTCGAAACCATTGAAGTCGCCGGGGGGCCGAGCGAAGTGCGCACGCTCGGGGCAACGTTTAACCAGATGGTGGCGGCGCTGCGCGAGAAGGCGATTGTGGAAGCGAACCTGCGGCGCGCGCAGCGGCTCTCGGCCATTGGCAACCTGGCGGCGGGAGTGGCGCACGATGTGCGCAACCCGCTGAATGCGATCAAGCTGTTGTCGAGCCAGGCGCTCGACGAAGCGGAGTCGGGCAGCGGGAACGGCAGCGCGAAGGCCCTGCGCACGATCCGCAGCGAAGTGGACCGGCTTGAGGACATCGTCTCCGGATTCCTGTCGCTCGCGAAAGAAGAAGAGCTGCGCAAGGAAGTGCAGGCGCTCGATCCGATCCTGATGGAGTGCATCAACTTGATCCAGAAAGACGCCGAATCGCGCGATGTACGTGTGTTCGCGGAGCTGCGCACGGGCGATGTGCAACTGCCGCTGGATGCCAAAAAACTCAAGCGCGCCGTGTTGAACGTACTGATCAACGGCCTTGAAGTATGCCCGCCGGGCGGGCGCATTCGGTTGTTCTCGCGCGTGACGCCGGACGCGTGCGAAGTTGAGATTCGCGACGACGGCCCGGGCATGGCGCCCGCGGCGCTGGAGCATGCCTTCGACCCGTACTTCACGACGAAACCGACGGGGACGGGGTTGGGCCTGTCGATCACAAAGGGCATTATCGAGGAGCACGGCGGCTCGATTGTGCTGACCAGCTCGATCGGCCACGGCACGCAGGCGCTTATTACCTTGCCACTGCAGCCGCGCACGAATGCGGAACCGTCCACGGCGCGCGCGGGACTTTGACGCATGGATTCCTTTCGCATTCAGGTCGCGGACAGTGTGCTGATCGATTTGCGCGAGCGACTCGCGCGCACACGCTGGCCGGATCAGATTGACGGCGCGGGCTGGGACTACGGCACCGAGCTTTCCTATATCCGCGAGCTGTGCGCGTACTGGCAGTCGTCTTTTGATTGGCGCAAGCAGGAAGCGCTGTTGAACGGGTTTCCGCAGTTCACCGCCGATATCAATGGATTGCGGATGCATTTCTTGCATATCCGCTCGCCGCATGCGAATGCGTTGCCGTTAATCATCACGCATGGTTGGCCGGGATCTATCTTCGAGTTCTACAAGATCATTGGGCCGTTGACGGAACCGGAAAAATACGGCGGTCGCGCGGAGGATGCCTTCCACGTTGTCGCGCCGTCGATGCCGGGCTACGGATTTTCGTCGGCACCGCGTGAGCTTGGATTTCACATTCGGCGTGTGGCGGAAACCAACATTGCGCTGATGGAAGCACTCGGCTACACGCGCTACGGCGCGCAGGGCGGCGACTGGGGTTCGGTGGCGAGCGCATGGGCGGCACATCTCGCGCCGAAGCATGTGTGCGGCGCGCACATGAACATGACGCTTGGCCGCAAGCCGGAAGATCCAGCCAAGGCGAACGCCCTCACGCCCGAGGAAGCCAAGCGGCTCGATGCGGCGCGCAAGTTTCGGTTGATCGAAACCGGCTACCAGGCGATCCAGGGCTCGAAGCCGCAAACGCTGGGCTACGGCCTCACGGATTCACCCTCGGGTCTCGCGGCGTGGATCGTCGAAAAATTTCGGACGTGGAGCGACTGCAATGGCCATGTCGAGTCCCGCTTCACGAAAGACGAGTTGTTAGCCAACATCATGATCTACTGGATCAACGGCAACATCGCCTCGTCGACGCGGCTCTACTACGAAACCTTCAAGGCGGGCATGTTTGGCGCGCCGCCGGGGCGCACGGAAGTACCCAGCGGCTTCGCGCTATTCCCGCGCGAGCTGGTGCGCCTGCCGCGGTCGTGGGCGGAAGAGGCCTTCAACGTCGTCCATTGGACCGAACAGCCGCGCGGCGGGCACTTCGCGGCGCTGGAAGAGCCCGGTCTGCTGGTGGACGATGTCCGCAATTTCTTCCGCCCGTTGCGCTGACCCCGGAAAGCACGCCTAAGCGGAGCTTAGACGTGCCACCCGAGTGGTGAGCGTGAACCCTTCGTCCGTAAGCGGTATCCTGTGGCCCCTTATGTCGCACCGTATCCTTATTGCCGAAGACGACCGCGTGCAGCGGGACACCATCGCGGACATCCTGCTGAAGTCGGGGCATACCGTGATGACGGCGCCGTCCGCGCGCGAGGCGCTGGAGGCGCTGGACGCCGATCCCTTCGATCTGCTGATCACCGACCTGCGCATGCCGGAGATGGACGGGCTGGAGTTGCTGCGCGAGGCGCGTCGCCGGCGGCCTGAACTCGACGTGGTGCTGATGACGGCGCATGCGACCGTGAAGACGGCGATCACGGCGATGAAGGAAGGCGCGGCGGACTATCTCGAAAAACCGTTCGATAAGGACGAACTGCTGCTCGTCGTCGGGCGCGCGCTCAACCAGCGCGGCCTGCGCGAGGAAAACCAGCGGCTGCGCCAACTGGTGACGGAGACCACCTCGCTGGGCAACATCATCGGCGAGGGGCAGGCGATGCAGGCGGTGTTCGATGTCGTGCGGCGTGCCGTGCCGCTGCATACGACTGTGTTGATTCAGGGCGAATCCGGCACGGGCAAGGAACTGGTTGCGCGGCACATCCACTTTTCCGGTCCGCGCAAGGGCAAGCCATTCATCGTGGTGAACTGCGCGGCGATTCCGGACACGCTGGTGGAATCCGAACTCTTCGGCCACGAACGCGGCGCGTTTACGGGCGCGGAGAAGAGCCGCGAAGGTAAATTCGAAACCGCGCACGGCGGCACGATTTTTCTCGACGAGATCGGCGACATGGAGTTGGCATCGCAGGCGAAGCTGCTGCGCGTGCTGCAGGACGGCGTGGTCGAGCGCGTAGGCGGCGGCAAGCCGCGGCCGGTGGATGTGCGCGTGATCGCGGCGACGAATCGGGACCTGAAGATCGCGGTCGAAGACGGCACCTTCCGGCAGGACCTGTTTTACCGGCTTGACGTGCTGAATGTGAAGCTGCCGCCGTTGCGCGAGCGAATCGAAGATTTGCCCGCACTGGTGCGCCATTTCCGGGAGAAAATCGCGAAGCGCATCGGCAAGGCCGCGCCGGAGATCAGCGCCGACGTGCTGGAACGCATGCGGCGGTATCGCTGGCCGGGGAACGTGCGCGAATTGGAAAATACGCTGGAACAGCTCTTCATTTTGACCGATGCGCCGGTGATCAAGCTGGAGCATTTGCCGGAAAAATTGCGCGATGCGCCGCCGGAGCCCGCGCAGTTTGGGTTGCCGCCGGGTGGCGTGGTGCTGGAAGATTTGGAGCAGGAACTCATCCGCCAGGCGCTGCTGCGCTCGGGCGGGCGCATCAAGGAAGCGGCGGAACTGCTCGGGCTTACGTACAAGACCTTGCAGTATCGCTTGAAGAAACACGAAATCGATCGCCGGGCCGCGCAATAGCGCCGGCGCCTTCGCTCTCATGGATGCAACCCTCGGTACAGTTTTTCTCGTCGGCGCGGGCCCGGGCGATCCGGGACTCATCACCGTGCGCGGACGCGAACTGCTCGCGCGCGCGGACGCGATTGTGTACGACCACCTCGTGCATCCGGGCGTGCTGTCGTATGCGGGCAGCGGCGCGGAGCAGATTTTTGTCGGCAAACGTCCCGACCATCAGCCGTTGGCGCAGGAAGACATCAGCCGTCTGCTGGTGACGCTGGCAGGCAAGCACGCGTGTGTCGTGCGGCTCAAGGGCGGCGATCCTTTTGTGTTCGGGCGCGGCGGCGAAGAGGCGCTGGCCCTGGCGGCCGCGCGCGTGCGCTTTGAGATTGTGCCGGGTGTCACGGCGGCGCTAGGCGCGGCGGCGTACGCCGGGATTCCCGTTACGCAGCGCGGCCTGACGACCAGCGTGACGTTCATCACGGGGCACGCGCAGTTCGGCGGCTGCGAGGCGACAGCGAACCTGGACAAGCTGCACCTCGAAGGCACGCTGGTCTTTTACATGAGCGCGACGCGGCTTGCGGAGAACCTCGATGCGGCGCTGAAGTCCGGCCGCAAACCAGACACGCCGGTGGCCGTGATTTCGTCGGGCACGTACCCTTCGCAGAAAGTTTTTCTGGGCACGCTGGGCGATTTGGCGACGCGTGCGGCGGAGCTGGGCGTGCAGTCGCCGGCGATCGTCGTGATCGGCGAGGTCGCGCGGCTGCGCGAGCAGTTGCGGTGGTTTGAAGATCGACCGCTGTTCGGCCGGCGCGTGGCAGTGACGCGCGCGAAGGAGCGCGCCGGCGATCTGGTGCAGCGCTTGCGCGATCACGGTGCGGATGTCTTCGAGTTTCCAACGGTGGAAATCTCGCCGATCGTGACCGTGTCTCCCCCGCCGCTCGGCGATTTGTCGCGGTTCGCGTGGATTGTGCTCACCAGCATTAACGGCATCGAGACGTTGTTTACGCGCATGGCGGCGGAAAACCGGGACGCACGGGACCTGCACGGCGTGCGCCTTTGCGCGATCAGCGCGCGCACGGCGGAGGCACTGCACATACAGGCGTTACGGCCGGATCTTGTGCCGGAAAAATACGAGAGCGCGTTTGTGGCGGACGAAATGGAGCGTGTGGGCGGGCCGCTGCGAGGACAGGCGGTGCTGCTGCCGCGTCCCGAGATTGGGCGAAGCGCGCTCGCTGACGTGTTGCGCAAGCGTGGCGCGGACGTGCACGAATTGCAGGCCTATGCCGCGCGCGTGCCGCAGGACACGGCGGCACTGGCGGACGAGCTATTGCAGTTTGCCCCGGACTATGTCGTGTTCAACAGTGCGTCGGCGGCGCGCAACCTGCGCGAAATACTGGGCGCGCGACGGACCACGGCGCTGGCAAAAACGGCCACCTTCGCCGCCATCGGCCCCATCGCCGCGCAGGCGGCCGGGGAATCAGGCATGCCGGCGGCGATTGTTCCCGAAAAACATACCGTCGCCGATCTCGTGGCCGCGCTCGCGGCGCACGACGCCTAAGCCATCCGCGTTATTGCGCGGAATCGGGCGGCACCTGATCTTCCGTGTTGCGCGCGAAGACTTTGACGTAGCCGAAGCCGAGGATGAGCAGTACGATGCCGAGGCCGCCCCACGCGAGCACGCGCTGGATCAATTCCAGCCGCTGCGTGTCGATGAACACTACGCGCACGCTCGCCAGCGCCAGCACGGCGAGGCCGCAATAGCGGTACAGCTTCTCGCGGAATCCGATCGCGATGCCGAACAGCGCCATGCCGAGGATCGACCACGAGATCGTGAGGTAATACTGCGAGAGTTGCGGCAGGCGCGCGAGCATCAGCACGAGCAACACCGTCGCCACGCCCGCCGCCAGCCCACACAAGGTCGCGTTTCCTGATTCGGGCAGCGGGAGATTCATCCGCGCGGCGAGGCGGTTCATCGTGCGTTCCAGCGCGATCCACAAGGCGGCGGCGGCGGCGAATCCAACGATGGTCGCGCCCGCACCGCTGGCGGCGTGATCATAGGTATAGACCACCTGGCGCAACGACGCGGCGACGAGAATGGCGATGCCGATGAGGACGCCCGTGGGAATGCGCAGCACGCCGGAATAGGCCAGGAATGCCGCGGCGCCCGCGACCCACACGGCCGCGATCCAAGGAGCCGGGACTTCGTGGAAGACATAGGGCACAAACAGGAACGACGCCATGGCAACGAGGACGTCGCCGGTGTATTTCACGCCGAGGCGCGCGAAATAACGTTCCAGCGCAAACGCCACGGCCATCGCAATCCACGCGGTAAACAGGAAGCTTTGCGTGGCCGTGTCGCGCCAATCGACGTTCCAGCGCCACGTGGCCCAGACGATCAACACCGTGCTGCACCACGCAAGCGAGAGGCGGTGCAGCGGGATCGCGGCGGCGGCCACTGCGCCGGCGGCAACTAACAACGCGGCGATCGCCCACGCGGGTGATGCGATGGCCGTGGTCAGGTGCAGGCCCAACAACCATGTGAAGGCGCCGTAAAACACGAACGGCATGCCGGGCCCTTGGTGCAGACCTAACCCTGCGAAACGGCCGAAGTAGCGCTTTTCCGACGCCACCGCGACGGCAGCCATGAGCGCGAGGATCGGGATCGCGCGATCGGGCGCAGCGGCATTCGAGAATTGCCAGAAGCCATCAATCTGCGCGGCGCCAAGTTGCAGCGACCCAATCACGACGGTGGCTACGAACACGACGAGGCCAGCGACGGAAAACGGCGTGGCGCGCAGCACCACGGCCGCGAGCATGAGCACTGCGGTACCAATCGCGAGCGCGAGCGCCCAGTCGTTGATGGCGGTGAGACGGTACGCGTGGCCGATGTACAAGACGGCCGCAGAGACTGTGAACATCAACGGGAACAGCAGGCCGTCCAGAGGTTTGCGAGTATCCAGTTCGGTCGCGGGCGGCGCGGCGATGAGATCGAAGTACCACAGCGTGAGGTTGGTGCTGTCGCTGAACGGCGTGCGTAACGGGCTGCGCGGCGACCAGTCCGTGCGCTGGTAGATGAACGCCGCGCCGAGCAAGGCACCGATGATCACGGCGGCCTCGGCGAACTGCGGCCAGTATCCTTCCGCGCCGTAGGCCAACGACGCTCCCACAAGTAAGCTCCAGACACCCTGCACCGCGGCGAGTGCACCGGCGGCGAGGCCGACGAGTCGCGTAACGACGAGGCCCGTGCGGCGCGCGGCGAAGAGGAGCAGCGCGCACTCGATCGCGAGGCTGGCCGTGAGGGTGTGCGCGTCGAACTGCACCGCGAGGCCGAGCGTGACGGCCGTGATGCCTTTTACGAAATAGGTGTTGTAGAGCGGATCGGCCTTGCGCAGGTGCAGGTAGGCTAGCGAAAGCCCGAGCAGCACGGCGGCGGCCGGATAATAGAAAAGCTCAAGATCGTGGCGCGCGAAATCGAAGCCCTGCATCGTCATCGTGCCGTACAGCAGGAAGACGACGGTGTTGAAGGTGACGAAACCGTTGCGGAACCAAAACGGCACGCGGCCACGGCGGATGTCTTCGGGCGACAGCAGTTCGCCGACGGCGTACACGAGGAAGTACGTGCAGATGACGCTCATGCCGGTGACGAATTCGGAGACCGAATCGCTCCCGGCGATTTGCGTCATCAGGTAGAAATGATTGGCATAGCTGGCCACCAGGCCGACCCCGGCGACGGCGTACCACCCGTTGCGCGCGAGGAAAAATGCGCCGCCGATGCTGAGAAACACGATGCCGAGGATCGAATAGGGTCCGGGGCTTGCGATGGAGTACGTCGCCAGCGCGATCGTGAATTGGCCGACGAGCATCGCGACGCCGGCAATGACGGGCGATTTTCGCCGCTGCGCGAGCCCCGCCCACGCCGTGACAATCGCGGCGAGTCCGCCAAGCGTGAGGTAGGGCGTGTCGAATATCTTGGCGAACTCGACGAAATAGGTGGCGAAGGTGACGAAATACGTCATGGCGAAGCCGGCGCCGAAGAGCACGCGCGCGTACTTCGGATATTTGCGATCAAGCCACCAGCCGAGGCCGAGGATAATGCCGGCAACGCCATAGCCCATTGCCACGCGCGCGCCAGGGCCCAGGCGCTGGAAGCCGATGGACAACAGAAACACAAGCGCCGTCGCCAGCGCGAGCGCGCCGAGGCGCGGCAGCCAGAAGGTGCCGAGCGCGACTTCCCAGCTCATGTTTTTGTCTTTGGGGCCGAGGGCCTTCAGCGCGTTTGAGAACGCGGACTCGGACGGCTTCGGCGGCGCGGAATACACAGGCGGTCGAGCTGCGGGCGCCTGCTGCGCGGGCAACGGCGGCGGGACCGGCGCGCTCTTCGCTTCGCGGAACAGCGCCGGCGCGACTTCCTCCGCGAAAAGTTCTGCAGCTTTTTCTTCCTCGGAAATGACATCTATCGCTGGAGCAACGATGCGCGGCGTGGCGACAATGGGCTCTGATTTTGGCGCAGGCTCGGAAACGAGCATTTCTCCGCGCGAAAGCTGATCGAATTTTTTGTTCGCGGCCAGGAGACGCGACTCAAGCGAGGTCACGTCGCGCTTGAGCACGGCGAACTCGCCTTTCATGCGTTCGATTTCGCCGGGCAGTGTCAGCACGCGGATGACGAGGACGATTCCGCCGATGAAAATAGCGCCGACGATCAGGAAGCCCAGGAACATGGCCATGGAGTGAAGTGGACCCTTCTGCGGCGGGAATTCGCCGAGTGCAGAGTGAATCCCCGGCGGAGCGTAAAGGTTCTAACGATTCGTAACCGACTATAGCACAGCGAGTTACAGGTGTGTGATGGCGGCATTCACCCGTTCGGCGGCGCGGACGACGTCTTCGCGGCAGGTGAAGAGCATCACCTGGTGCCGCGCGCCGGTTTCGGCGAGCAACTGCATCGCGTTCATGAGGCGGCCGTCGTCGTAGTTCGCGAAGGGATCATCGAGCACCATCGGAATGCTCTCGGAATTCTCGCTCATGCACTGCACCATCGCGAGGCGGAGCGCGAAATAAATCTGATCGACCGTGCCCTTGCTGAGCAGGCGCGCGGGATCGGCGTTCATCGATTTTGTCTGCGGAATGCGGACGCTGATCTGCATGTCGCGATCGACGAGCAGTTCGCTGTACACGCCGCCCGTGATCTGGCGCAAGAAACCGCTCGCAAGCTGCGCGAGTTTCGGCGCGATAAGCGTGTGGCGCTCGCGCGTGACTTCCTCGATCAGCGACATCGCGTAGCTTGCGGACTTAATCTCCAGCTCCAGCTCGGCGACGCGCTGTTCCGTGGCCGCGCGTTCCTCGTCCACTTCATTCAACGAGCGATGGCCCGCCGTTTTGTCGGTGATCATCAATTCGAGCGCGTGGTTTTCCTTGCGCTTGGATTCGAGCGCTTCGGCGGCGCGCTCAAGTTCCAGCTTCATGGTTTCAACGGTGCCTTCGGGCACGGGCACTTCGGCAGTGGCCGTGTCGCGCGCCATTTCCTCGCGCAAGCGGGCAAGGTCGTTGCCGCCAAGAATCGCGGCCGACTGCTCGCCCAGCGCGGAGCGTTCGCGCCAAAGCTCCTGATACCGGCGGCCCTGATCGGCTTTTGCGAGGTAAGCTTCGATACTATCGACGCCGGCCGGCGCGAGTTCCGCGGCCACCTGTTCCTTCAGGCGATCCCGTTCACTCTGCGCGGCGTCGTGTTCGCGGCGCAACACGGTGACCTGCCCGCGCACAACGTCGATCTCGCCCTGCTTCTGCCGCATCTGCGCGCTGCGGATGCGGTAGTTGCGCAGGGCCTTGAGCGCACTGTCGTGCTGCTTTTCTTCGGGGAAATGGTTGGCGCGCATGAAGTCGCGCACTTTCAGCGACAGGTCGAGGTCCTGCTGGCGCAGCGCGGTGAGTTTCTGCCGCAGGACTTCCAGTTCCTTCTGCGAGCGGTCGCGGGCCTCGCGCGCTTCACCGAGGCGGCGCTTCGCTTCGCGGTATTCCTGGTAACGCGTGAGCACGCGGCCCAGGCAGGCCTCGGCGTCGGTCGGCCCGCTGAGTTTTTCGCGCGCGGTGTGCAGCGCATCGCGCAGCGCTTTGTCGGCGGCGGTGAACCTGGCGCGCGCGTCTTCCACCGCCGTCGTCTGTTCGGTAATGCGCTCGCGCATCTGCGACAACGACTGTTCGCCTTCGCGGAAGCGATCGTAGCTCGCTTCGAGTTCGCGCAACGAAGCGCAGCCGGCCTGCGACATCAGGCTGTCGAACGCGGAATGGCTGTTGAGTTTGGCGGCGTCCTCCGCGTCGAGCTCCGCGAGTGTGACGCGCACGCGCCGCGTGTGGCGACGATTCACCATCGAGGTGGAGAAAAAGAACGCGACCATTGCGCAAAGAAAGAGCGACGGAATGTAGATTCCGCGGTTGCCGGTGAGCGCGGCGACGAAACCCAGCACGACGGCAAACACGAGGCTCGCGGCCGTCATAATCGCGAAGGCGGGGAATTTCGCGGCGAGGTCTTCGGCTTCCTGCAGCACGCCGGAGCGGCGGCGCTGGCGCTCAAGATCCAAGGACGACGAATCGCGCTGCGCGACTTCATACTCTCGTACTTCGGACGCAAAGTCGGGGCGTTCGGCGAAGATCGCGCGCGCCGTATTGAGCGCGGTTTCCTGTTCGGTTGCGCGCTGCGTCACGGCTTCGAGGCGGCGTTCTTCGTCTTCCAGCGCTCGGCGCGCCTGCTCGAAGGCGCCCGTAAGCGACGTGAAATGCTGCACGGGATCGGTTTTTATCTGGCTGAAATCAGGCAGCTTCTTTAGCACGCCTTCGGCTTCATCAAGAATGCCGGCGGCGCGCGCGGTGGTCTGTTCAAGATGTTCGATGCGGCCGATGAGCACGCCAATGCTCTTGTCGATCTCGGCGAGTTTGGCTTCGAAATCAGGATCGGCTTCCTGCATGAGCTCGATGCCCTGCGCCTTCAGTTTGGTCTCGGCATCGTCGCGCTCATGCACCAGCGCGCCGAGGCGGCCGGAGGTATCGAGCAGTTTTGCCTCCGCGCTTTCCAGTAGCGCGGCGAGCCGCTGGACTTCCGCGACGCGGTCCAGCGGGAACTCCCGCGCGGCGCTCAGCGCGAAACAATCGCGCTCAAGTTGCTCGATGCGCGTTTGCAGCGCTTCGGCGCGGCGGACCATGTCGGCGCGCTCGGCGCGGCTGCGCGAGGCGAGCTGTCGCTCGAGCGTGTGCTTGCGGTTAAGCAGCGCGCCGATTTCATCGAGCACGACGGCACGCTGTTTCTCATAGGCCGCGACTTCACGAGAAAGCTCGTAGACTTCCTGGTGCTCCGCCTGCAGATCCGTCAAGCGCTGGCGCATGGTGGGCAGGGGGCGCGTGCGTGCCTGAGCATCGCCGATCACGGAAATGCGATCCTTCAACCAGCGGATGGCTTTTTCGGCGGACTGGTCTTCTTCGGCGGAGTCGGTGAGCGACAACAGTTTTTCGCGAATGTGCATCAGCGCCTGGCGATCGCCGAGATCGGACAAGGACACGTGCGAGATGGTCGCCACACCGAGAAACACGGACTTCGCCATTTTGAGGTGCTCTTCGGCGAAGGTCGACTCGCGGTTTTTCAGTAGCGGGAAGGCGTCCGTGACATCTTTCGCGTTCGTGCGGTCGAAGATCTTGATGAATTCTTTTTCCGCCTCAAAACTGCGGCCGACTTCAATTTCCTGACCGGAATCGAGGGTGTACACGAGACGGCCACCGTACGCGCCGTTGCCTTCCCACGGCGTGCGCAACTCGTTGCTGTCCTCGTACACGCGGCGCGTCGTACTCTTCTTCTGGCCATAGAGCATGTCGGAGATGAAATGGCGCAACGTCGACTTTCCGCGTTCGTTCGGCCCGGCGAAGATGTGCAGGCGCGGCGCGATATCGAGGTCGGTGTTGGAGAACCGCCCGAAGCCGTCTATCGAAAATTTCGTGAACCGCACGTTCCCTATCCCCGCTCGAGCCCGTGGATTTCCATTTCGCGCCGGCGAAAGGCAGCGACGCCAATTTCGCGCGCGCGCACCAGTTTCTGCCGCTGTGCATCTTCGCTCGCGGCTGCAAGTTCCGCGTTGAGCCGCCGCACGAAGGAGCCGAGGCTCGTGTCGTCGCGGCCGAGCGCGTCGAAGTCTTCCAGCGGCGCGGTGCGATCGAGTAAATACAAGTGCTCGAATTCCAGCGCGGCCGCGTCGTACACCAAGCCCAGTTCGCTGTGAATAGAAGCGTCCAGACCGCCCGCCAGCACGACCCGCGCGACCTGGCGGGCTTCTTCTTCGCGTGCGATCGCGCGGATCGAGTCGATCACGTCCTGCGCGGTCTCAAAGTCGTCGCACACGATGCGGCGCACGGTGTAAATGACGCGCGAGGACGGCACGGGCGTGACTTCGACGCCCTTGTCGTCGATCTCAATTTCGAGATAGTGGTGCATGCCCGTCTCGCGCAGGCTGTGGCCTTCCGGCGCGCCGGAGTACCACATCTTTGTTGCGAAGTCGCCTTCGATTTCGGTGACGCCGTGGAAATGGCCCAGTGCAAGATAACGCAGGCCGGGAACTGCCGCGGCCTTTGCGTCGAAGGCACAGTAGGACTTTTTCTCCGGCGGCTGATGGCCGCGCTCCGAACCGTGGGCGACGGCGATGTGAATTCCATCGCGGCCTTCGTTGGGAATCGTCAGTTTGCCGAAGGGATTTTTCGAGATGTCGGGCCCGTCGAAAGCGTAGCCGTGCACGGTGAGCGCGCCGCCGTGCAGCCGCACGCTTTCCCAGGCAGGTGCGCGGAACACATGGACATTCTTCGGCCAGTTTTCCGTCGCGTAGGGCGAGGCGGGCACGAAGGGATCGTGGTTGCCCGGCGAGATGAACACGGGCACGTGATCGATCGCGCGCAATTCGTTGATGATGAACGTGATGGTGTCGCGGCTCACGCGATCGGATTCAAACAGATCGCCCGCGATCAGCAGAGCATCGGCGGGCCACTCGCCCGCGCGTTGCACGATGCGACGAAATACATCGCGCAAACTTTGTCGACGGCGATTGCCAAACCCGGCGGGCAGACCCAGCCCGCTGAAACACATATCGAGATGAACGTCGCCGGTGTGAACGATCCGCATGCCTTGATGCGCCCCCGCGCAGGAACTCGGCCGTGGGCCGAGGGCTGTATCTTACACGATTATGGGCCGAGGTTTCGTGCAACTGTTGCGCGCGCGGAAGGATTAACGGACGATGTGACTTTGATATGCGGGGATTGCGGCGAAGGATGATCGGTCCGCACGCCGAATGTTAGACTTCCGACTCTTATTTGGGGAGCCCGTGTTCACAACATGCTGATAGTCTGCAGTGTGCTTTTGGTGTTGGCAGGCGCTGTGCCCGGCGGTGACCAGTATGAGCAAGGGCACACGGCGGAAGCGTCCGCCCGATACGCGGACGCCGCCAATGCCTATGCCGCGGCGGCGGAGACCGCCGGCCCGCTGGCGCCCTATGCCCGCGTGCGCGCGGCCGTCTGCCGCGCGATCGCCGGGGACCTCGCCGGTGGGGCCGCCGCGCTGGACGAAATACTCGCCGCCGACGGGGCGGATTCCTGGATACCCTATGCCGCGCACGAGCGCGCGCTGCTGCATATTCGACAGAACGAGCGCGCCGAAGCCGCGGCGCTATTCAGTCGGGCGCATGCCGCGCCGGCGGACCTGTGGTGGATGGAAGATGTCCGGTGGGAAGCGGCGGAAAACGCCCTCGCCTTCCCCGGCCACGAAGCGGAAGCGGTGGCTTTCTTTCGCCAAACGGCGACGGCCTCGTTGTGGGGCAAGAAGCGCCTCGAAGCCGCGCGGATTCTGGCGAAGGCTCCGGCGCCGAACGACCGCCTGACTGCGGCGATTTACCTGATCAATTCCGGCGCTTCAAACGAAGTGGGACCGGTGCTCGATTCGATCCCGCCATTCACGGGCGACGACGCCTCGCTGCAACGTCTGCGCGATCGCGCGCAGGGACGGCTGGATATCGCGCAAGGCCGCAACGGCCAAGGGCTCGAGCGCCTGTGGACGCTGGGCACCGATCCGGCGGCCGATGAGATCGGGCGCGACGCGTTGCTGGACATTGTGAATCACCACGTCCGCATGAAGCAGTTCGGCGAAGCGGAACGCGCGATGCTGCGGCTGATCGCGCTGGAGCCGAGCTCGTCGCAGACGATTGCGGGGCATAAATCGTTGGCCGGTGCGTATGCGCGTGAAGCGCAACCGGAGCAGGCGGAAGCGCACTACACGGCGGTGGTCGATCGCACATCCGATCCCCGCGAAGCGCAGACGGTCATGCTGAGCGCGGCGAATGCCTATCGCACGCAGGGGCGCGCGCGCGAGGCCATTGAGCGGTTTAATACGCTGGTCGAGAAATACCCAAAAGGCGAGCCTGGGGTTGAAGCGGCGTACTGGTCGGGCGCGTTGTTATACGAAGCGGGCGCGGACCGCGAACTGGTGATGGCGCGGTTCAAATCGGCGGCCGACAACGGCGTGTCGAACTACTACGGCCACCGCGCGGCGGAATTGCTGGCGCAACTGGGCGATAAAGACGCCAAAAAAGAAAAGCCGCTGCCGATCACGCCGAACGAATCGATCCTGCGCCCGATCAAGCTCGACCCGGACAAGCCGGAAGCGGCGCTGGAGCATTTCAAGGACGACGAACGCTTCGTGCGGCTCGCGTATTTTTCGGCGCGCGGATACCCAGAAGCGGAATGGGAAGCGCTGGCGATCGGTCAAACCTTAAAGACCGACCCCACGCCCGATACCATGTACCTTGCGATGGGCGAGGCCGGGGCGACGGCGTATTCGGCGATGCAGTTCGCGTCCACGAGCGCGTTCGGCGAAAGCTCGGATGGCTCGCAAACCCTTACGCGTCTGCGCATCCGGTTTCCGCGCGCGTATTGGGATCAAGTCTCGCCGCTGGCGCGCGAAGTCGGTGTGGACCCGTACCTGGTGCTGTCCATTGCGCGGCAGGAAAGCACGTATCGCCCGGGGCTGACCTCGATCGCGGGCGCAACAGGCGTGATGCAGCTCATGCCGGACACGGCGAAGTGGCTGGTGAAAACGGACGAACGCGTGCCCGCGTCTGACGCGACCAAGCTCGCCGATCCGCGATCGTCGTTGCGACTCGGCGCGCACTACTTGAAGATGATGCTCGACCGCTACGACGGCAACATGGTCTACGCGCTTGCGGCGTACAACGGCGGGCCGGGCAACTGCGACAAATGGCAGAAGCAGTTCAAGGGTGCGACCTTCTCGGAATTCATCGAGTTTATTCCGTTCGTCGAGACACGCAACTACGTCAAGCGCGTGCTCGCGAATTACGTCACGTATCACTCGATCTATCCAGACGCCTGATTAGACAATCAGCATCGCGTCGCCGTAGCTGTAAAACCGAAACTCCTGCTCGACCGCATACCGGTACGCCGCACGGGCGAGATCCGTGCCGGCGAAGGCGTACACCAGCGCCAGCAGGCTCGATCGCGGCAGGTGAAAATTCGTGATGAGCGCGTCGACGGCGCGGAATGTGTAGGGCGGGTGGATGTAGAGCTGCGTCATGCCGTGGCCTGCTCGGGACGCCCCGTCGCGATATTGTGATTCGAGTACGCGCGTGGCGGTGGTGCCGACGGCCACCACGCGGCCGCCGGAGGCGCGCGTCGCGTTCAAGCGATCCGCGGTCTCGATCGGCAGATCGAAATCTTCTCCATCCACGGAGTGATCTTCGAGCTGATCCACCTGGATGGGTTTGAAGGTGCCGTAGCCCACGTGCAACGTGAGCGTGGCGCGCGAGACGCCGGCGTGTTCGAGCGACGTGAGCAGTTCCGGCGTGAAGTGCAGACCCGCGGTGGGCGCCGCGACCGCGCCAGGGGTCCGCGCAAAAACGGTTTGATACCGTTCCGCGTCGACGGCCTCGGGTTTGTCTCGATGAATGTACGGCGGCAGCGGAATCTCGCCTACCGCTTCGAGTGCCGTGATCACATCCGGCACAGCGAAACACACACGCCGCGCACCGCCGGGCAATGCTTCTTCCACGCTTGCTTCGATGCGATTGCCCACGAGCACCGTCGCGCCGGGCTTCACGCGCGCGGACGGGCGCACCAGCGCCTCCCACTCGCCGGGCTTCAGTTCGCGCAGCAAAAAAATTTCGATGCGGCCGCCGCTGGTTTTTTGCGCATTGAGGCGCGCGCGGATCACGCGCGTGTCGTTCAACACCAGGCAGTCACCGGCACGCAGATACGCGCCGAGGTTGCGAAAGACGTCGGCGCGAAAGTCTCCCGTCGCGCGATTGACCACGAGCAGCCGCGACTCGTCGCGCCGGGCGGCGGGATGCTGGGCGATCAGGCGCCCAGGCAGGTCGTAGTCGAGATCCGACGTCAGCATCGGCGGCGCTCGGGGAGCTCATAGTCGAGTTCGGAAGTCAGCATGGGCGGCGCATGATACTAAGGAGGGTCGTTGCGCGTCGTTTTTGACAATCCTGCCTCTGGGAGTAATAATACCGGCCGACTAAGGATTCTCGGTGAATATCTCTTCGCGATGCGACTATGCCGTGCGGGCGGTGATCGATTTGGCGCGGCACGCGCCGATGGTAACGCCGCAGACCGCCACGGAAATCGCAGAGCGGCAGCGGATTCCGGAGAAGTACTTGGTACACATCCTCTTGCAGCTTAAGCGCGCGGGCATTGTGACGAGTGTGCGTGGGGCGCAGGGGGGCTATAATTTGGGGCGGTTGCCGGCCGCGATCAGCGTCTTGGACGTGATCACGGCCGTGGACGGCCCGATTCTGGAGCCGATGCCCGGGGGGGATTCGCCGCTGGAGGAAGTAGGCCTCGTGTGGCGAAAGGTGTCCCGCCGGCTTACGGAGACGCTGAGTGAAGTCACCGTCCAGTCAATTCTGGACGAGGCCGCCAAGGCGGACATGTACTTCATCTGAGCGTCGCCCGGAATGCACGGACGGCGAGACTGGTTCCCCCTAGATACAGCCGGAATTAAGGCTGGCTAAGGTTCCAGACCGTAGTCGCGCGCATCGTCGCCGGCTCGAGAATGCGGGTTTCGCCCGATTCAGTCGCCCCGTGTTCTAGATAGAACACGTAGTCGACCGGTTCGCGCAAAACGCGAGCGGTCTTCAGTGCGATGTTGATCGAGGGATTGAGCCGGCCCTTCTCGATGGCGAGAATGGTCTGCCGCGTTACCCCGATCTCGCGGGCGAGGTCGGACTGTCGCATGTCGAGCCGAGTGCGCAGTTCGCGGACCCGGTTTTTAAGGGTGGTCTGTTCCATGTGGGCCAGATTACAACATTAAGCACTTCTTGTCAAGAGTTTTCTGTTTCGTTTTATGGACTTATTTTTGACGGTTTTTGATGCTCGATGACTGCCTGTAACTCACTTAATACCAGTAGGTTATGCCGCCACATCGCTATCCCCTTCAACGTCGCGGGGGTGTGCCTTGGCTAAGCCGAGCTGCGGTATCGATTTCGGTACTTCGAACTCCAGCGTGGCCTTGGCCGACGGCGAAGCTGTCCGTGTCGTTCCAATTGACGCCTGCAACGACAACGTGACGTCCCTCCCGTCGCTGCTCTACATCTCGCGCGACGGCGAGACCATCGTCGGACGTGCGGCGGCCAACACCTTCATCGAGCGCAACGTCGATCGCGAAGTGCTCGTGCGCGCGGTGGAGTTGGGCGTGCACATCGAGGGCTATGTCGGCGGCGAACTCGACAACGAGTACGGCGGCTCTGTGCGCAAGGATGGCAACGAACTGGCCGAGGTGGTCACGGCGCGCGCGCTGGTGGAAGTCAACGCGCCGGGCCGGCTTTTTCAATCGCTGAAAACCTCGTTGCGCCTGCGCGAGTTTCGCGGCACGGAAGTCTTCGGCACGCAGTACCAGATCGAAGAACTCGTGGCCGTGATCCTGCGGCGCATCAAGTCCGCGGCGGACGAGGCGGCGGGCCAGCCGGTCGAGGCGGCGGTGTTTGGACGGCCGGTGCGCTTCTCGATGCGCAGCGAGGAAGATCAGACCGCGCAGCGCCGGCTGGAAACGGCTGCGCGCTTGGCGGGCTTCAAGGAAATCCGATTCTTCTATGAGCCGGTGGCCGCGTGCGTGGATTACGCGATCGCGGCGCGCGAACGCCAGCGCCTGATGGTCGTCGATATCGGCGGCGGTACCTTCGACGTGTGCATCATGGATTTCGGCGGCGGCGCGAACGCGGGCCAGCGGCTTTCCGAGAGCAAGATTCTCGGCGTGTCGGGCGTGCCGGTGGCCGGTGACGCGATCGACCAGGAGATCATTCGCTCGAAAATTTTTCCGAGCGTGGGCAGCCGCGCACGGTACGGCCCCTCGCAACTGCGTCTGCCGCAATACGTGTTCAACGCGATCATCGACTGGCAGAACATGTACCGGCTGAATACGGAGGAGACGATCAACTGGTTGATCGCGGCCGAGGCGAGTTCGGACCTGCCGGAGCAGATACGCGCATTGCGCACGTTGATTCAGCGTAATTACGCGTATCCGTTGGTTCGCGAGGTAGAGGCGGCGAAGCGCCGGCTGTCGGACGTGGTGGAAACCACCATCGATTTTGACCGGCCCGGCATCGCGCTGCATGAACCACTCGAACGGCAGGAGTTTTCGCATATCATCGAGCACATGATCGAGGAGATGAAAGACTCCATGATCGAGTGCGAGCAGGCCGCGGGCGTGACGCCGGAATCCATTGATCTTGTGTTGACGACCGGCGGCACGAGCCTCATCCCCGCTGTGCGCGCGATGCTGGCCGAGCGCTATGGCGCGGAGAAGCTGCGGCAGCGCGAGACGTTCACGAGTGTGGCGGCGGGACTCGCGGCCGTGGCGCAATTCGCATGAGGCGTTCGTGAGCGGCGCGATACTCATCACGGTCTCCGGCGAGGACAAACCGGGCGTCAGTGTGTCGCTGCTCGAAATTCTCGCGCGCTACGACGCGACCGTGCTCGACATCGGGCAGGCCGTCATCCACGAGACCTTGTCGCTGGGTATTCTCACGCAGTCTCCGGTGAACACGAATTGGGGACACATCGAACAGGAATTGGCCGCGCGCGCGAAGGAACTCGACCTCAAGATTAAGTTCGCGCCGATCGCGATGCCGGACTACGCGCACTGGGTGCATGCGCAGGGAAAAGACCGGCACATCATCACGCTGCTGGGGCGCGTGATCGATGCGCGACACCTCGCGGGGCTCACGCGCATCATTTTCGATCAGGGCCTGAACATCGACGTGATCACGCGGCTCTCGGGCCGCATTCCGCTGGACGGCACTCCCCCACCGGCGATGGCGTGCGTGGAATTTTCCGTGCGCGGCACGCCGAAGAACTCGACGGCGATGCGCGCGGCATTTCTGGCGCTTGCGCACGATCAGGGCGTGGACATCGCCTTCCAGGCGGACGACGTCTACCGCCGCAACCGGCGGCTGGTCGCATTCGACATGGACTCGACGCTGATTCAGGCCGAGGTGATCGACGAACTTGCCAAGACCCACGGTGTTGGCGCGCAGGTGTCGGCGATTACGGAATCGGCCATGCGCGGCGAGCTGGACTACCGCGAGAGCCTGATGCGGCGGCTGGAATTGCTGAAAGGGCTCGACGAAGCGCGCATGGCGGAGACGGCGGCGCGCATTCCGTTGACCGACGGTGCGGAACGGCTGGTGTCGACCCTCAAACACCTCGGCTACAAGATTGCGATCCTGTCCGGCGGGTTCACTTGGTTTGGCGCGCGGCTCAAAGAACGGCTTGGCGTGGACTATTTGTACGCCAACGAACTCGAGACGGCGGGCGGCAAGCTGACGGGGCGGCTGGTGGGCGATATTGTCGATGCCAACCGCAAGGCCGCCCTCCTGCGCACGCTGGCCGATAAGGAACGCATCCACATTGCACAAACCGTGGCGGTCGGCGACGGGGCGAACGATTTGCCCATGCTGGCGGCGGCGGGACTGGGAATAGCGTTCCGGGCAAAGCCGTTGGTGCGTGAGTCCGCGCGTTCGTCGCTGTCGAACGTCGGCCTCGACGGTATTCTCTATTTATTGGGGGTACGGGACAGGGAAGCGCAATCGCAGGGGTAAGGGACGGCAGGGTCTACTAGACATCATGTAAACGCTTCGGCCAAAATCTGGGTCGAATTGAGGTCGGACATGGCGCAGCGCGCGCTGTGGGAGTTTGGTGTAGGAGGCGAATCGAATGCGGCGTAAGGGCTTTACTCTCATTGAACTGCTGGTGGTGATCGCGATCATCGGCATACTCGCGGCGATCTTGCTACCGGCACTGGCACGGGCGCGTGAAGCCGCGCGGCGGGCGAGCTGCGCGAACAACCTCAAGCAGATTGGCCTCGCGCTAAAGATGTACTCCAGCGAGTCGAAGGGCGAGAAGTTCCCGCCTTTCCAACGGGCGTCGTCGATCGACTACCCCGCGCCGGACTACGAAGCGACGTATGTGAATCCGCCGTGCTCACTCTCGAATCCGCCATCCACGGCGTTTGGCTCGGGCGTCGAGATCCAGGCCGTGGCGGACACCCTGGCGATGTTTCCCGAATACCTGCCTGATCTGAACGTGTACATTTGCCCGTCGGACCCGACTGCCCAGTCGGAGATTGATGCCGGCCGGTGGAACCGTGACGAAAACAACGACGGTTTCGGCGACAAAAACGGGCATATCGATGCATGCGCGGTGACATCGGAATCCTATGTGTACATTCCGTGGGCGCTGGATCCGGACGTGATCGACCAAGACGGCTCGAACACCTCGTTCCAATCGTTTATCACGGCGGCCTCGGGCGCCATCATCGGTCACGTAACGGCGTGGCCCGATTCGAACTTTTATGAAAACGACATTACGGGTGTCGATGTAAACCCGAACGACGGTATCCCGGCGGACACGTATTACCGGCTGCGCGAAGGCATCGAGCGCGTCTTCATCACCGACATCAACAACCCCGGCGCGTCCGCGAAGGCCCAAAGCAACGTGCTGGTGGCCTTCGACTCGGTTTCGATCGATGTCACTGCCTTCAACCACGTGCCGGGTGGTTCGAACGTGTTGTATCTCGATGGGCATGTGGACTTTGTGAAATATCCGGGCCGCTTCCCGGTGAGCAGGCAGTTCGCGCAAATTGCGGAGTTCTTTGGCGGAAACTGAGGCCGTGCGTGCCTTGGTGGATCGCCAGCGACCAATTCGATAGTGTTTCGCCGCCGGACCGGGGGTCCGGCGGTTTTCTCATGCATAGGTAAACCTCTCCGGCGTGCCATCACGTTTAGGTCCCATACTCATCGGCTTGGCCTGTGTTGTCGCGCTGGGCCTGCTGTACAAGCCCGGTCTGCACGTGGACAACCGCCACGAGCGCATGCTCGACCAGAACACGCCGGCCGCCAAGGCTTACGACGAGTTCCAACAGGAATTCGGCAACGACGCGGTGATGATCGTTGCGCTGTCTGGCAAGCCGCTCTTCGACCTGGATTCGCTGGACGCGATGGTGCGCGGGGCGCAGTCGATTGGGAAGCTGCCGCAGGTGGCCAGCGTGAACGGCTTGCCGACGATCTTCATGGAGACCTTCGGCGGCGAAGACAACGAAGCGCTCGAAGAGGAAATGACCAGCACGCCCTTCTACGAGGGCCTGTTCATTTCCAAAGACAAGCAGGTCGCGGGCATCGTCGTTGAGCTGAAGCTGCTGGACGAGCCCGGCGCGAACGAAGAGTTCGCGCACGCCATCGACGAGGCCGTGCAGCCGCTGCGCGACTTCGGGTTCCGAGTCGATTTGGTGGGCGATCCCATCTTCGAGTCGGCCATCGACAAAATCACGATGGGCGAGTCGCTGCGGATGTTTCCGATCGCGGCGGTGCTTTCGCTAATTGTGCTCATCTGGCTGCTCCGCTCGTTCCGCGGCACGATCGTGGTGCTGGTGTGCAATTCAGTGATCCTGCTGCTGACAATGGCGAGCATGCCGGCCACCGGACATACGCTGAATCTGGTGACGGCCTCCTCCCCGCTGATCCTGTGGGTCTTGTCGCTGGCGAACAGCATCCATGTCGTGAGCCGCTTCCAGCAGCTCGCCGCGCGCATTCCCGATCCGGTCGAGGCGCTGCAGGAGACGATGCGCGAGCTTCGCGGCTCGCTGATCATGTCGTCGATCACGACTTCGTTGGGTTTCTTGTCGCTGATCACGACCAACGTCAGCGCGATCCGTGACCTTGGCAAATACATGGGGCTCGGCATGATGTTCATGCTGATCGTGAGCCTGTACCTGACGCCGTGGCTGTGCATGAAATGGAAAGTGCCGCCTTCGCCACATGTGCAGCATGCCAGCCGCCTGCTCGAAGGGCTCGCCAAGCGCTTGACGCGCCATCCGCGGCCGGCGCTGGTGATCTTCGGAATCTTCGTCGCGGTGGCCGCCTACTTTGCGCTGCAAGTGAAGACGCAGCCGGATTCGCTGAAGTTTTTGCCGAAGACCCACCCGGTGGTGGATTCCTATGAATTCGTGCAGGAGCACCTTACAGGCCTGCAGTCGCTGGAAATTGTGCTCGACATGCCGGACGGCGGCTGGACCAATCAGAAATACTGGCCCGCGATTGAGGATCTGCTGAAGTACCTGTCCAGCCAGGAAGCCGTGTCGCGCGTGTTTGGTCCGTACGACTTCCTCAAGAAGATTAACCAATGGGACCACGATTTCGATCCGGCGTTTTTCGCGCTGCCGGAATCGACCGAGCAAGCGAAAAAACTACTGGCGCAGATGGGCGACGAGGACAGCCGGCAACTGGATCGGTTTGTGACGCACGACGGTGAGCGCATCCGGCTGTCGGTGCTCACGCGCACGCGGGATTCCAGCGTGTTCGACAAGGTGATCAAGGAAACCAAGGCGCGCGTGGCCGCGTTGCCGGCGCCGATGCACGGCGAAATCACGGGCATGGCGACGCGCATGCACGAGTTCAACTTTGGCCTCTTGCAGAACCAGGTGCGCAGCTATGTCAGCTCGCTGATCTCCGTCTTCATCGTGATCCTGATCGGCATGCGGTCGGTGCGCCTGACGCTGATCCTGCTGCCGCCGAACATCGTGCCGTTGCTCGTGGTGTTCACCGTCATGGGAATCCTCGGCATTTCACTCGACGTGGCGACAGTCATGGTGGCGAGCATCTCGCTCGGGATCGCGGTGGACGAAACCGTGATCATTCTCTCGTATTACCGCTGGGTGCGTGCCCAAGGCCGCAGCAATTTTGATGCAATTCACAGCATGCTGGCGGATGTCGGCCCGGCGTGCATTGTGACTTCTGTGGTCGCGGTAATCGGGTTTTTCACCATTTCCATGTCCATCTTCATCCCGATATCGAACTTCGGGCTGTTGTGTGGAATCGCCATGTTTACGGCCGTGTTGTCTAATTTAGTGCTGCTTCCTGCGGTTTTGGCGCTGCCGGGAGACGTCAAATGAATACAATACTGTACAAAAGCGTCATATATTTCTTGACGGAATCGGGCCGTTTGCTCCACACTTTAATGGGGGCAAGCCTAAGGGGAGCCCAAAGGGTCAGTTAGGGAGTCAACCCTTGTTAGTACAACGTTTTGCCATAACGATAGCGCTGTTTGTTGCCGCCGCTTCGGCCCTCGGGCTGGATGTGGCCGCGCCGCAGCCGACGGATTTGACGGCTGAAGTCACCCGTGTGGAACGGGATTCCGATTTGGACGGCGCACTGAAACTGGTTGAGGCGCTGAAGACCCGCACGGTCTCGAATGCCCGTCCGGAAGACCTGATGCTGCTCGGACGCGCGGCATTGGCCGCCGCCGAGATGCGGCGCTATGACTACGAAAAAGCCACGGAGATGGACCCGCGCGATCGCCGGTTGCTTGGCCGCGACATCGACGATGTGGCGAAGGTCGGCCATGACGCGCTCGATATGTTGCCGGATGACATTTCGGAAAAGTGGCGGATCAAGGCTGATCTGTACATGACGATGATTCGCAGCTACTACAAGGGCAACAAGTACATCGACGGCATGGACGCTGCGATGGAAAAGGCCTTGACGCTGGATCCGAAGAATCCTAACGCGCTCGTATCGGCGTCCAAACGACCGCTGTTCGCCGAAGTACAACACGGCGGCGACGTGCCGAAGGCCTTGGACTTGTTGAACCGCGCGCTCGAGATTGACCCCAACATGGAGCGCGCGGTTGCGTTTCGTGGCGTGGCCTATGAGTCGCTTGGCCAGACCGACAAGGCCATTGCCGAATGGAAGCGCGCGCTGGAGTTGAACCCGAAATCGCGCCTGGCGCAGGACAAGCTCGACGCGCACAAGACGGCGAAGTAAGTCGCGTTACTTTCCGACTTTGCCAGCAATCCACGCCGCTTTGGACGTGAGCAGGCGGCGCTCGTCTGGCCAGAACATCGGCGGTAACTCTTCCAGCGTGAACCACGCGAGGCCGTAGTTGTCGGGATCCGTCGCGACGCCATCCGATTGCGAAGTCAGGTACAGGCCGTAGTGCGAGGTCTGCCAGTAGGTACGCTTGTAGTTGCAGCGATCGAGCGTGCCGAGGTGGCCGAGGTATGAAATCTCCGTGAGGCCGGTCTCTTCGCGGATTTCGCGTTGCGCGGCGACTTCGAGTTCTTCGCCGGCTTCGACGCCGCCTTTCGGCAGCACATAGAACGCGTCGCCGATTTCCACTTCCTTGATCAGCGCAACCAGTAAGCCATCCGGTGTGCGGCGCACCACAGCCCCGCCTGCGCCGATGCGATGCCGGTGGTTCGCCACGCGGCGATACCAGGTTTCGTCTGCCGGCGTCATTGCGCACCTTCCCCCAAAAGTAAAGGGAGCATGACAGGCGGCGGAATCGTCGTGCAAGCGCGGCGCCTCTTGAATTCATATGGGCCGGTCGGACACATTTCTCCGCCGCGCACGGCTTTCGCGAATCGTGCGACAATATCGCGCGCGAGCAATCCACCCTTGGGGACAATTTCGCCGCAATGGCTGTACATACCATTAAGAACGGGCTACGGCTGATTGTTGCCGGAGAACCGGAACAAAAAATTAGCGCGGCCACGCCGGTGTCCCACGTGGGGCTCGTGGCAGCGGATTATCCCGGACTGAATGCGGAACTGCGCGTGTCTGTGGGCGATACGGTTAAGCGCGGCCAGCCGATCTTCAATGACGCGGCGCGGCCCAGCGTGCAGCACACGGCGTCCGGCGCGGGGACCGTCGCGGCGATCGAGCGCGGCGCGAACGGCGAATTTGTTTCGGTGTCCATCGCGTTATCGCCCAGCGAACGCGCGGGCACACCCAGCGACGCCGAGCAGCAATCCTTCACCCACTATTTGGCCCGGCCGATTCCGGGGCTGAGCCGCGATCAGGTGCGCGCGCTGTTGCTGGAATCGGGACTGTGGACGGCGTTTCGCACGCGACCGTTTGGCCGGGTGCCGGATGCTGCGCAGGTGCCGGATGGCATTTTCATTTCCGCGATGGACACGGAGCCGCTTGCCCCGAAGGCCGAGGTGGTAATTGCGCAAAACGCCGAGGCGTTTGAGGCCGGGATTACCGTGATCGCGAAGCTGCGCGAAGGCTACATGTATCTCTGCGTCGCGAAGGGCTCGCCCGTAAAAGCCGGACCGTACAGCGGCATCACGACGGAGCAATTCGACGGACTGCACCCCACCGGCACACCGGGCGCGCAGATTCATTTTCTGCTGAAGGTGACCGAGAAGAAACGTACCGTGTGGCACATCGGCTATCAGGATGTCATTCGTATCGGCACGTTGTTCACCACTGGAAAACTCAGTGTGGACACGGTTGTGGCGCTGGCGGGTCCCGCGATGAAATCGCCGCGCCTGGTGCGCACACGGCTGGGCGCGGCGCTTGGTGAACTGACGGCGAATGAAAGTCTGGCGCCGGGCGCGCATGTGCAGTCTGGAGGGCCATTCACAGGCAGCAGCGCGCGCAGTGATGTCGAAGCCTATCTTGGGCGCTACCACCGTATCGTCGCTGCGCGTTCACAATCCGGCGCGCAGCCGGGCCGCGAGTGGCTCGCGGCGGGTGCATCGAACCCTGCGAATTCATTGCTGCGTGCGTATCGCACGTCGGCCTTCGGCATGCGCCCGGCATCGCTGCTGCGAGCACTGAAAAGTGGCGACGTAGCGCGCGCGGACGCATTGGGTGTACGGGGCGTGGACGAGGAAGACGTCGCCTTTATGGCCTTCGGGCAGTCCGGCCAGCAAGAATACACAGCCCAGTTGCGGCGTATTCTCATGCAACTTGAGTCGCAGGGATAATCCGTGACGCCGGAACAAAAAACACGCCGTATTGCGCTGGGCCTCGCGGCGATCGTTGCGGCGATCTGGGCGGGGCTGTATGGGCTGGGCCATTCACGGGGCGACGTAATCATCGCATACGCCTACACCAGCTTTATTTTTGAGAGGCCGGAAACCGTTGGTACTTCGGCCATGATTACCGCGTTTCACCCGCCGACGACTACAACGCCGATCCTGAATGAGAAGGTCGATGGAATTTTTGCAGATGTCCATCAACGGGTATCGATCGACATAAAAGATTCAGAGGTATCGCGGTTCAATGCGATGTCTTCAACCGCCCCGTTTGCCCTTTCGCCGGAAACAATTGAAATACTGGCGTGTGCATTGGAAGTGGGCGGGCAAACGGCGGGGGCTTTTGACCTAACCACCGGCGCGATTGCGCGCGCACACGATCCGTTGCTTAACCGGACCCCGACCGAAGATGAACTGCGCGAACTCCGGACACATATCGGTTTGGATAAGCTGGAATTCGATCCACAGGCGAGGACTCTGCGCAAAACCGATCCGGCGCTATTCATTGATCTCGATACGCTGCGCTGCGGATATGCACTCGATCGTGTGGTGCGCGTATTCGAAGATGCCGGCGCGAAGCAGTATCGCATCGAAGTCGGCCCGGTGTTTTATGGGAAGGAAGGCGATCGCGACGAAATGCGTGAACCGGACGGCAGGGTACGTCCGATGAAGATCGCGATGGCGGTGCTGAGCGAGAAGGATTTCAATACCGCTTTCGGGATGCCTATCGTCGATGGACGCACGGGAATGCCGGCGGCGCAGAATCTCGCGTCCGTTACGGTGCTGCACGAAAAAGGGCTTTGGGCCGAGGCCTATGCGCGGGCGATCTGGGTGCTTGGTGCGGACGACGGCCTGCTGCTGGCGAAGCTGCTGAAGTTGCCGGTCCTTGTTCGCGACAAGGACGGTGCGGAGAGCGCGAGTGAGGCGTATGAAGCCCGCTTTGGCGCGGTCACTGCGCACTAAGCACGCGCGCCGTCCAGACGCTATAATCCCTCCTTCCACTGCAGGAGACGCGTCCCGCCATGAAATTCCGCACTGAAAGCGACACGATGGGCACCATGCAGGTGCCGGCTGACCGTTACTGGGGCTCGCAAACGGCCCGGTCGGTTCATTTCTTCAAAATCGGCGGCGAGCGCATGCCGCGCGAACTGATCCGCGCGCTCGGCATCCTGAAAAAAGCGGCGGCGCTCGTGAACCGCGACCAGGGTCTGCTCGACGCGAAACTCTGCGACACGATCTGCTCCGCGGCGGACGAAGTGATCGAGGGCAAGCTCGACGATCACTTCCCGCTGGTGATTTGGCAGACGGGCAGCGGCACGCAGACGAACATGAACGCGAACGAGGTGATCTCGAACCGCGGCATCGAGATGCTCGGCGGCGAGATGGGCAGCAAGAAGCCGATCCATCCGAACGATCACGTGAACATGTCGCAGTCGTCGAACGACACCTTCCCGACGGCGATGAGCATCGCGGCGGTCGAGCGCATTCAGCATCACCTGCTGCCGAACCTGCGCACGCTGCGCGATACGCTGGACAAGAAGGCCAAGGAATTCGCCAGCATCATCAAGATCGGCCGCACGCACCTGATGGATGCGACGCCGCTGACGCTGGGCCAGGAATTTTCGGGTTATGTGCAGCAGCTCACGAACGACATCGAACGCATCGAGGGCACGCTGCCGAAGCTTGCGGAACTCGCGCTGGGTGGTACCGCCGTGGGCACGGGGCTGAATACGAAGAAAGGCTACGACACCAAAGTCGCCGCGCAGATTGCGGAGCTGACCGGCCTGCCGTTCAAGACGGCGCCGAACAAGTTCGAGTCGCTGGCGGCGCATGACGCGATGGTGATGACGCACGGCGCGCTGAAAACGCTGGCGTGCAGCATGATGAAAATTGCGAATGACGTGCGGTTGCTCGCAAGTGGACCGCGCTGTGGCCTGGCGGAAATCCGCATTCCGGAGAACGAGCCGGGCTCGAGCATCATGCCGGGGAAAGTGAACCCCACGCAGTGCGAAGCCGTGACGATGGTGGCGGCGCAGGTACTGGGCAATGACGTATCGGTGAATATCGGCGGCGCGACGGGCCACTTCGAGCTGAACGTGTTTAAGCCGGTGATCATTTTCAACGTGCTGCAGTCGATTCGGCTGCTGGCGGATTCGGCGCTGTCGTTCAACGAACACTGCGCGGTCGGTATCGAAGCGGACACGCAGCGTATTGACCAACTCATGAATCAGTCGCTGATGCTCGTGACCGCGCTGAACCGCAAGATTGGGTATGACAACGCGGCGAAGATCGCGAAGACGGCCTACAAGAACGGCACGACGCTATTGGAAGAGGCCTTGAAAACTGGCCTGCTTACCGAAGCTGAGTTCAAACAGGAAGTGGACCCGAGCAAGATGATCGGGCCATCCTAACTTCGGAATGAGTCATGCCAATTCCGTCTGATGTCGGCATTATTCTCGTCGATCACGGCTCGAAACGTGACGAAGCGAATATGCTGCTGGAAGATGTCGCGCAGCTTTTTCGTGGCACGACGGGCGTGGGCATCGTCGAGATCGCGCACATGGAACTGGCCGAGCCGACGATCGCGCAGGCCTTCGCGCGCTGCATTGCGCAGGGCGCGCGACGCGTGGTCGTGCATCCCTACTTCCTCGCGCCGGGCCGGCACAGCACGAGCGACATTCCGCGCATGGTGGCCGAGGCGGCCGCCGCGCATCCGGGCGTGGCCTATTCGGTGACCGCGCCGCTGGGACTGGACCCGCGCATGACGGAGATCATCCTCGCGCGGATTGAGGAATCGTTAAAGACGCCGTCCACGCGGAACGCCGGTTCGTAGCGCCGGCTTCCAGCCGGCTCTTTTCTGCGTCTGCCGGCTGGAAGCCGGCGCTACGGACTACATCCGCTCGAGCGCTTCGATTCCCAGCACGCCGAGCGCATTCGTGAACGTCTGCAACGTCGCCGCGCAGAGCTGGATGCGGGCACGCTTGCGCGCGTCGGACTCCGCGGTGAGCACGGGGCAATCGTGGTAGAAGGTCGTGAACTGACGCGCGGCGTCGAGCACGAACTGGCCGATCGGCGCGACATTGCGCGTCTGCGCGGCGCCGGCGACGACGTTCGGGAATTCCGCGAGTTTCGTGAGCAGCAGCCACTCGGAATCGTGATCGAGCACGAAGTCCGCGCTGGGTTCACCGACGGGCGCGGCGAATTTCCGCAGCATGGAGTGAATGCGTGCGCAGGAGTACTGGACGTAGGGCCCCGTGTCGCCACTGAACGACAGACTTGATTCCCAGTCGAACACGACGTTCTTGTTGGAGTTCACACGGAGAATTGCGAAACGCACCGCCGCGATCGCGACTTTTTCCGCGATGGACCCGCGCTCGGCTTCGGACAAATCCTTGCACTGTTCGTCGACTTTTTCGCGCGCGCGCGCCGTAGCTTCGTCGAGGAAGTCGGACAGCAGCACGACCTTGCCCTGGCGCGTGGACATGCGGCCTTCCTTGAGCAGGATGTGCGCGTAGTAGATCGGCTCGGGCGCGGGCTGACCGGCGGATTTCAGGATTAGCGTGAGCTGTTCGGCGTACAGCTTGTGGTCCTCGCCGAGCACCCAGAGGTTCACGTCGGCGCCCTTGCTCATCTTGTCCATCGTGTACGCCAGATCGCGGAAGCCATACATCGAGCTGCCGTTCGCGCGCATCAGCACGAAGAAACGGCCCTCTTCGCGTTCCCAGCCAAGCTTGGCAAGATCGACGACGAGGCGTTCTTCCTCGTCCGTGAACACGGCCTCTTTGGTTCGCAGGGCGTCGAGCACGACGTTGAGGCGTTCATGCTTCAGGTACTTCGATTCGCGGTCGAACTGGTCGTAAGCAATGCCGAGCCGGCCCAGCACGGCGAGCTGACCGCGCAGACACTTCTCAGTGATTTTGTAAAAGCGCTGCGCCGTGTCCGGATCGCCCTCTTCCATTTTCGCGAGCAGGTCGTAGCCCTGCTTCGCGAATTCCGGATCGTTTTCAGCGCGCGCGTTCGCGGCGACGTAGGCGTCGAGAATCTGGTCGAAGCTCATGGCGTCGAAGTTCTCGGCATGCAACACAAGCAGGCCGATCTGCCGGCCAATGTCGTTCACGTAGTAGTGCACATCCGCCGCGTAGCCCTCGAAGCGAAACAGACGCGTGAGGCTGTCGCCGAACATCGCGTTGCGCGCGCGGCCCACGTGCGGGCTGGCGTTCGGATTGATGCTCGTGTGCTCGATGAGCAGCTTGTGGCCGGTGCCCATCGCGTTCGAGCCAAACTTCGCGCCCTCGCTCAGGATGCCGCCCACCATGCCGCGCGCGAACGCGCTGCGATCGAGCTTGAAGTTCAGATAGGGGCCGGCCGGCGTGGCGGACACCACGCCGCCGTCGAAGCGCACGTCTTTCGCGACCGCGGCCGCGAACTGCGGCGGCGCCATCTTGAGTTTTTTCGCGGCCAGGAAGGTGCGCAGCGCGACATCGCCCACGTCCAGTTTGGGCGAAGGCGCGAAATCGAGATCGGCCGCATCGAGCGCGGGATAGGCCGCCAGAATCGGCGCGGCAATGGTGGCAAAGGGGTTCATTTCGCGGGGGTTTCTCCGCCGGACTGCTGCAGCACGCGCTCCTTCAATTCCATCTCATACTGCTCGGCCTTCGAAATTTGCCGATCGCGCACGATGACGAGGTGCAACCCCAGTTCCGTGGCAATCGGCTGGCTCACTTCGCCGATGGGCGCGGTCCAGATGAAGTCCTCGACCGCCTGCACCATTTCACCTCGATGCACCCAGCCGAGATCGCCGCCGTTTTTCGAGGAAAGCGGATCGTCGGAATTCTCGGCGGCAAGTTTCGAGAAATTCGCGCCGTTGACGATCTGCTCGCGCAGCGATTTCGCCTTGTCGAGCGCCGCCTGTGCGCCGGCACGATCGCGCGTTTCCACTTTAATGAGGATTTGCGCAAGGTGCACGCGCGTCGCATCGATATGCTCGGACTTCGGCATGAACATCGCCACCACACCGATGACGACGAGCAGCGCGATCCCGGCCCACATCAGCCTGGCCCAGTCGCGGCCCGGCTTGGTTTGATCCTCGTCAGATTCCCAGGGCATCGAACATACCTCCGTACAAATTTACATAGAACATGATAATGACGCCGCCGACCGCGGCAAAGACGCCAAGCATCAGCAGGGTCGTGAAGACCGTAACGGCCACGCGCACGGCCTGATTCGCTTCCTTGAGGTGGTAATCGGCGCATTTTTTGAGGTGCAGGTCGGTCTGACCGGATTCCTCGGCCACGGCGAGCATTTCGCGCGCCATGGGCGTCATGTAGCGCGAGCCGGCGAAAGATTCCACCAGCGTATGGCCTTCCTTTACGCGCGGCACGGCCGTGAGCAGGTCTTTTTCGATGTACGGGTTCGCCGTGACGCTCGCGGCGGCGCGAATGCTCGGGATCACGCTGAGACCGCTATTGAGCAGAAGCGCGAAGCTGCGGAAAAACCGGGCCATCGCGAAGTAACGCGTCACTTTGGACAACGGCCACACGTGCGTCGTAAACGCGCCCGTGATCCAGCCGAGCACGCCCTTGCGCGCGAGCACGATGAAGATGGCGGCGATCAGCGCGAACAGGACGATGGCGGAGATCTGAAATCGCACCCACTCGCCGAAGTACGCCTCTACGCCGCCGATGCCGCCCTGGCTCGCATCGTTTAGCGCGGCGACGGCGCGCTTGCCCATGCCGAGCGCGAAGGTGCCGAGGAACCACGCGATCACCATCAACGCGATCGGATAAGCCGTCGCCGCGATCACGGCGCGCTGAATCGACAAGCGATCTTCGAAATAGTTTGCGAGGTCCTGCAGCATGACGTCGAGATGACCACCGCGCTCGCCGCTGGCGAGCAACTGCACGAAAAACGGCGACAGGTATTTCGATTGTTTGCGCACGGCGTCGGACAGCGTGCCGCCGGCGCGCAGATCGTGCACGATTTCGCCGCAGACGCGTTTCACCTTCGGATCGCGGGACTCGCGGCCGACGTGCTCGAAGGCCTTCAAAATAGGGATGCCGGCCTCGTACACGGTCGCCAACTGGCGGCAGACGGGCACCATCGTTTTGGTGTCGATTTGTGGGGAAAGAAGTCCCATTCGGGCGCGGTGATCCAGGTAATGAATAAGCGTGGAATTCTAACAAACAACCGCGGGGACAGGCCAGTTACGGGCTTCTCCCCCATGCGCGTCAGCGCATTCATTCGCGGCGGGAGCGAATGCTATCGTACCCGTCCTTTGACGACGAGTAGGCCATGACCGAACGCGAACCACACTACGCGGGCATTGCGCCCGAGACGCTGCCGCCGATTCCGCGCAACCCGGTGCACGTGGTGCTCGACAATTTGCGCAGCGCGTTCAACGTCGGCTCGATTTTCCGCACGGCGGACGCGGGCGCGGCGGCGCACATCCACCTCTGCGGCATGAGCGCGCACCCGCCGCACATCAAGCTGCAGAAGACCGCGCTGGGCGCGTTCGAGTATGTGCCGTGGACCTACCACGAACGCACGGTCGACGCGCTCGATCAGCTCGGCCGCGAGGGCATCACGCGCGTGGCGATCGAGGTCACGCCGGAGGCAGTGCCGTTGCACGAGTTCTCGTGGCCTAAGCCGGTCGCGATCGTGTTCGGCAACGAAGTCACCGGTATCAACGAGCGCGTGCGCTCACACTGCGATGCGGTAGTGCAAATCCCCATGCACGGCCGGAAAAACAGCATGAACGTGGCGACGGCATTCGGCATTGTGCTGTACCACGTGCTGCACGAATGGAAGGCGCTCAGTTGACGGCGTAGAGCGCCAGGGCATCCCCCGAGGCCGAAACGGTGCGGTGCATCGGGGTCTGCGATAAACCCGCTTGTGCCAAGGCTTGTTCGACTTCGAGTTGCGACTGCCCCCCTGATCGATAGAGCACCCAAACGCGACGATTGCCGGAGTTTGTGAATCCGCTAAGGTCGAGTTGGAAGGGCGGTTTTTCGGGTTTGAAAAAAGGGACCGTCGGGAACTTGTCCAGCCGGTAGTGCGCGGGATCGAGCCCGTCTTCACGGTTGTAATAGAGAAACTGATACGCCTCGCTGCCGTGCACAAAAAGTATGTCACCCGCTTGCCACTCCTCGCGCACGGAATTCAGAAGCACCTTCACCTCGGAACCGCCGCCGGGGCCCGTCCGCGCTTCGAACAGCACGCGTCCGCTTTGCACGGCGGGGCGCGCGATCAACAAAACCAGGAGCAGGCAGCCGCCGATGCGCCAGGGATACGCCTTCTGCCGCAACAACAGTCCAACGCCGCAGGACATCACGATAAAAAATTGCGGCAGCAGGAAGACGAGGAAGCGGTCACGGAACGCATAGCGCCCCAACACGGCCGCGGCCAACACAAACACGAAGGGCAGAACCATCACTAACAACGTCCCTCTGCGGCGCTTCCAGAGATCAACGCACCCGAGCAAACACGCAATCACGGCCACGGCGGGATACGACATTCCCCCGGGGTTGTAAAGAAAACGTTCTAGTGTCCCAAAGAATTTTGGGACATCGCTCCAAGACCGAGGCGGAATGCCTTCGGACATATAGCGAACGTATTCATGGACGGACTCGGCGGTACCCTGTGCGTCCATGTTGCGTTCGATCACCTGAAGGTGCAGCCAAAAGCTAAGACCGGACAGTGCAAGCCCTACGGCCACGGCGATCGCCGCGCGCCACTGCCGGCGGCTGAGGTGACACGCGCCTTGCACTACAAAGATTGCGGCGAGCGTGAAGATTGACGTCCACGAGAACCAGACGATCAGCACGCCGACAGCACCCATTCTTGCGGCCCGCCGGATCGCGAGCGACTCTGAATCCGGCGCGAAATTCTGGGCACCCGCCAGCAACAGCAGAAAACACGTTGCGAAGAGATCGGTCGAGTATTGGCGCGCTTCCGACGCGTAGTAAATCGCGTGCTTGTTGAAGACGAGGAACGCGACGACCAGCATCGCCGTTGCCCAGTCCGCCGGCCTTTGTGTTCCACCCACGCGCATCGCCACGGGCGTTATCGCGAGAAGTGCGCCGGCACCGCATAGCAATGGAAAGAAGCGAAGCACATATTCAGACGCACCGGCCACCATCGTGGCAAACTTCTCGATCAACAAAAAGCCGATGGGAAAGTTCAACTGGCTGACGAGGGGCCGCGTCATATCGACGAGCGAGTGATTCAAGAACTCGTACGCCAGCCACGCCTCGTCCAGCCACAGCTCGCGGTTGTGAAAGTACTGGGCCAGGCGCAGGCACAGCCCCGCCAACACCAACGCCGTCAGCAATCGTGTTGCGTAGCGCGTGTGTCGATCCGCCAACGGTGTCGCTGGCGTTTCCTCACTGGTCATGATCGCGTGCCCCCGGCGGCGATTGTCCGGCACAAACTCTATCGCGGTCAAAATCTCGGGCGACCCGATCGAGGCGGCTTCGGCAGACCGACCGTGCTCCGCTGTGTTATCATCGAACCCTTCCCCAGCAAGGATTTCACACACATGGCCAAAGGTATTGCTACACGCGCCGCCGATTACAACCAGTGGTACATCGACGTCGTGCTCAAGAGCGAGTTGGCGGACTATTCGCCCGTGAAGGGTTGCATGGTGATTCGCCCGACGGGCTACGGCATTTGGGAGAACATCCAGAAAAATCTCGACCGGATGTTCAAGGAAACCGGGCACGTCAACGCGTATTTCCCCATGTTCATCCCGGAAAGTTTCCTGAAAAAAGAAGCCGAGCATGTCGAAGGGTTCGCGCCGGAATGCGCCGTGGTCACGCACGCGGGCGGCAAGGAACTCGAAGAGCCGCTTGTCATCCGCCCGACGTCGGAAACGATCATCTGGGCGAAATACAAGGACTGGATCAATTCCTGGCGCGATCTGCCGCTGCTGATCAACCAGTGGGCGAACGTGTGCCGCTGGGAAATGCGCACGCGTTTGTTCCTGCGCACGACGGAGTTCCTCTGGCAGGAAGGCCACACGGCGCACGCCTCGCGCGAGGAAGCGATTGAAGAAACCGAGCGCATGGTGCACGTATACCGCGACTTCGCGGAGCAGTATCTCGCGATGCCCGTGATCGTCGGCCTGAAAACGCCGCACGAGAAATTCGCCGGCGCGGTGGACACGTACTGCATCGAAGCGATGATGCAGGACGGCAAGGCGCTGCAGGCGGGCACGTCGCACTACCTCGGCGAAAACTTCGCCAAGGCCTTCGATGTGACTTTCCAGGACAAGGACAAGCAATCCAAATACGTACATGCGACGAGCTGGGGCGTGTCCACGCGCCTGATCGGCGGGATGATCATGTCGCACTCGGACGACAACGGGCTGGTGATTCCGCCCAAACTCGCGCCGCTGCCGGTGGTGTTCGTGCCCATCTGGCGCAGCGACGAGGAAATGGCGGCGGTGCTTGGCGCGGCGAAGAAAATGACCGAAGGCTGGGACCCGCTGTTCTTCAAGATCGACTCGCGCGATCAATACAAGCCCGGTTACAAGTTCGCCGAGTGGGAAGTGAAGGGCGTGCCCATTCGCATCGAGATCGGCCCGCGCGACGTCGAGGCGGGCACGGTCGTCGTCGTGCGGCGCGACACGGGCGAGAAAGCCACGATGCCGGCGCAAGGCTTGCGCGAAAAACTTGAGGCCATGCTCGTAGAAATGCAGCAGTCCCTCTTTGCGCGCGCGAAGGAACGCATGACTTCGCGCACGCGCGACTGCAACGACTGGGCGGACTATTCAAAGAACGTCGCCGACGGCGGCTTCTTCCGCATCCACTGGTGCGGCTCGGGCGACTGCGAAACCAAACTGCGCGAGCAAACGAAGTCGACCATTCGCTGCATCCCGCTCGACGCGCCCGCCGAATCCGGCAAGTGCGTCGTCTGCGGCCAGCCGTCCGAACGTCGCGTCATCGCCGCACAGGCGTACTAGCCCACAAAAATATTGAGCCAAAATGTATCACCCCCGGACGATTTGGCGTCGTCCGGGGGTGTTGGCGCATAGGGCCTGAAGAGGCGGATAAGGCCCTATGGGGCGGAGTTAGATCACGCCGCGTTGCGCACTGCGCGGTCGGGGGCGCGCGAGAACTCAACGGCGGCGAGAATATGCATGGGGTGGTGTCCTGTACCGTGGACACTGTAGTCCTGCCGTGTTACCGGCGCGTTAGCCGGTAATTCGGAGTTGGTGTCCCGGCGGGACCGCGGACTATCTGGTACGATCTGATCGATGTCACCCACGTTTCTCCGATTTTTACGGTACGTTCAGCCCTACTGGCGCATCTGCGTGGGGTCGATTGTGTGTGGCGTGTTCAAGTTCGCGCTCGCCCTGGCGCTGCCGGGGTCGCTGGCCATTGTCATCGGGATTGCGTCAAATCCTGACCTCTCGCCCGCCGACAAAAACCTGCGCATTCTCATCGTGCTGGGCGTGCTCACGGCGGTCTTTCTCATCCGCTCGCCGCTCACGTATTACCGCTCGTGGTTCGCGGAGCTGGCGGGCAACCGCACGTTGTTCGACATTCGCCGCGATCTGTACACGCACCTGTTCCGCCTGAACCTGCGCTATCACTCTGACCGGCGCACGGGCGAAACGCTGGCGCGGCTCATCACGGATATCAACGCCTCGCAGGGCATTCTCGATCGCGGGATCATTTCGGCGGCGATCGATTCCATCTTCCTCACGGGCGTGGCGGTGGCGCTGTTCTTTGTGGATTGGCGGCTCGCGCTGGCGAGCCTGTTGGTGATGCCCGTGTATGGCGTATCGATCGTGATGCTCAATCCGCGCCTGCGCCGCGCGGCGGACAAAGTGCAGGATCAGATCTCGACCATGTCGGGCGAAGTCACCGAAAAACTCTCGGGCCTGCCGGTGGTCTACGGATTTGTGCGCGAGAAAAGCGAGGAACTCGGCTTCCTCAAGCTGCACCGCGAATACTTCCGCCGCGTGATGCACTGGAACAAGGTGCAGTGCCTGGAGATGGTGTCCACCGAATTCCTCACGGCGGCGGGGCCGCTCGCGGTGCTGGGCTACGGCGGATACCGCCTCGTGCAGAACGACCCGACGCTCACGCTGCAGGAATTTATCCTGTTCTATGGCTTCATTGCGCACCTCTATCTGCCCACGCGCCGGCTCGCGGATGCGTCGCCCATCGTGCAGGAACGGCTGGCTGCGCTCGATCGCGTGTTTCAGGTGTTCGATGCGACGCCGGAGATCCAGGACAAGCCCGACGCGATTCCGCTACAAAGCGTCGAGGGCCGGATTGAGTTGCGTGGCGTGCACTTTGCGTATCGTCCAGACCAGCCCGTGCTGCACGACGTGAATTTCGTGATCGAGCCGGGGCAGTCGGTGGCCTTCGTCGGCCGCAGCGGCGCGGGCAAGACTTCGCTGGTGAGTCTCGTGCCGCGGTTTTACGACGCGACGCTTGGCAGCGTGTTGATCGACGGCCGCGACGTGCGCGATGTGCGGCTGAAATCGCTGCGGGAGCACATCGGCATTGTGACGCAGGACGCGATCCTGTTCAGCGGCACGATCCGCGAGAACATTCTGTACGGCCGGCGCGGCGCGACCGACGTGGAGATGCTGGAAGCGGCACGCATGGCGCACGTCGACGAGTTCGTGGCGGATCTGCCCGAGGGCTACGACACGAAGATCGGCGAGCGCGGCATCAAGTTGAGCGGCGGACAAAAGCAGCGGCTCGCGATCGCACGCGCGTTCCTGCGCGACCCGCGCATTTTGATTCTCGACGAGGCGACCTCGAACCTCGACTCCCACGCAGAGAACGTGATCCAGGACGCGCTCGAAGTGCTCATGAAGGGCCGCACGACGCTCGTGATTGCGCACCGGCTCTCCACGGTGGTCGGCTGCGACCGCGTGGTGGTGATGGAAGACGGCCGGATCGTGCAGCAGGGCACGCACGCGGAGCTTATCCGCGCCGAAGGCCCGTACCGCGCGCTGTGCGAGGAACAGTTCGGCTACGTCGCGCTGGACGCGTTGTCCCGCCGCGTTTCCTAGCCCCGTCCGAGAAACGCATCGCGCGCCAAAGCCGCCGCTCCTTTTGCAGATTCATCGGGAGTGATCGTGACAGAAGTCCGGCTGCCCGATGGTGTGCGTTCGATGCGCAACCCCATCTTCGCAAGACATTCGTCGAGCGGCAACGGCTCAATTCCGGTCACATGCTTATCAAAAAAATCTTGCAGGCCCTGTCCCGCGATTTCGCCGGCCGCGGACACGAGCGCGGTATCGTCATAGGTCGCATTCTGCAACGCGGACCGCGCATACACCGCGCGCATAAACTCGGCAATGCCGCGTTCACCGCCCGAGCGTTCCCGGATCAGGCTGTCTAAGCAGAGCGCGGCCAGAGAGCCGCCTTCGTACACTAGCACGCTGTTCTCGGCCTTGTCGTCGCCGGCGGCGGCCAAAGGCACCGTGCGATCCAGATTTTCGTACGCAGTCACCTGGCGTTTCAGTTCGCGCAGCAGCGCGGCCTCGTTCACGAGTTTCAGATTTGCCAGTGTCCGCCACGTGAGGTAGTCCGTGAATCCCTCGCGGAACCATTCCATCTGTTTGGCGGGCCGCATGCGGTATCCGTTCCACAGATGCAAAATCTCGTGCGCGATCGTGTAGACCGCCTGATCGAAATTGACGCCTTCCATGCGCCTGGGCGTCAACATGCTGACGCTGTTGGGATATGCACTGCCGTCCGTGATCAGGCCGCTCACGTGGGCATTCACGACCGCGAGAAATTGCGCCTGCGGCGTATCCTGAAAGACATCGCGGAACGCGGGCACGACGGTGTGCACGGCTGAATCCAGCGTTTTCATATACGGCTCCAACGCGTGTCCCACCGCCAACCGCACGACCGTGTCGCCGGTGCGCACTTCACCTTCGATGAAGTCGCCCGCGAGGATGCAGCTCTCCATCAGAATGCGCGGATTGAGCACATCGAAGGATTCACCGTCGACGGGTCGCCACGGCGTGGCCACATGCCAACCGTTCGGCACCATAAACTTCACCCGCGCCGTGCGAACGCTCTCGTTCGTGAGCAGCACGGTGCGCGACACGAAGAACACGCCGTCGTCACGCGTGTACGCGATCTCGTCTGCGCCAAACGGCCACTTTTGCTTCTCGTGATCGAGGCGGACGTCGTACTGCACGGTGACCGCTTCGTTTGACGGCACGTCGATCTTCCAACGGCCATTCTCCGGACCTTCCACAGTTACCGCCGTCCCGTCGGAACGGACGACATTAAGATTTTGGATGAATCCCGCGAGTCCGCCGGACACGCCTTCGGAGTACGCGCCTTCGCGGATCGCCAGATAGGAATCGGCTGGCGCGAATGTCGCCTCGACATGCACCGAGGCTTTGTCCGCCGCAATGGTGATTGTGTAAGTGGCCGGCGTATCGGCCGCGGCCACTCCCATCCACGCGGCAACGGTAATCAAGCACCCGATCATGACGAAACCCTCCGGCTACGCCCTATGGGATGCCGCCGGCGGCGAAACCGTTGGGCCGCTAATACGGCCTGAATGAATGAATGTGATGCTTTTCGCGTTCCCTTCGTTAAGGCGTATAATCCGAGTTTCACCCAGGGAGGCTATCCAGCCATGAAACGTCAATTTCGCACGCTTACGCTCGTTGTTGCATCGCTTACGCTCGTCCTCGGCTTCGCCGTCGGGGTCAGCGCACAGGAACACAAAGACCACGCCGCGCACGGCGATGCCGCCGCGGCGCCCGCGATGACCAAGGCCATCTGCGTGCTCACGCCGACCAAGGGCAGCACGGTGAGCGGCAAGGTGACGTTTACGCAGCAGGCGGACGGCGTGCTGGTCGAAGCGACGGTAAACGGCCTCGCGCCGAACAGCAAGCATGGCTTCCACATTCATGAGTTCGGCGACATCTCGTCGGAAGACGGCACCTCGCTGGGCGGCCACTTCAACCCCGGCGGCAAGCCCCACGGCGCGCCAGACGCGGCCGAGCGACACGCGGGCGACCTTGGCAACATCGAAGCCGACGCGAACGGCACCGCGACGGTGAAGGCGGTATTCAAGGGCCTCGAAATTCACGGCAAGGACTCGATCCTCAGCCGCGGCGTCGTGGTGCATGAGAAGCCGGATGACTTCGGCCAGCCGACGGGCAACGCCGGCGCGCGCATCGCCGTGGGCGCGATTGGCCTCGCGAAGTCCTAAGCGATAGTTCAACACAAAGAGCCGCGCGGGAGATTTTCCCGCGCGGCTCTTTTTACATCTTGACAGACTGCGCTTTTCCTGTTTTAATTGACTGAACAAGATTTCAGACAATATTTGTTCAGGTTTCTCGGAACGGGGATCTAATGTCGACTGAGCTCACCAAGCGCCAAGCCGCCATCCTGAAGTTCATCATCGAGTGCATCCGCGACAACGGCGCGCCGCCGACGATTGCGGAAATCGGCGAACGCTTCGATATTTCCTCCACCAACGGCGTGAACGACCACCTCGTGGCGCTGGAGAAAAAAGGCTTTATCGAGCGCTCGTCCAAAGCGCGCGGCATTACGGTGACCTCGCAGGGCGCGCCGGGGCTATACCAGAACGAGGCCGCCATGGCGCCCGTGGTCGGTCGGATCGCTGCCGGCACGCTGAGCCTGGCCGAGCAGCACATCGAGGATTACGTCCCCGTGCCGGTGAAACTGGCCGATCGCGGCGGGTTCTGCCTGAAGGTGCGCGGCGAAAGTATGATCGAGGACGGCATCCTGCCGGGCGATCTCGTAGTGGTCGATCCGACGATCCGCCCGCGCGCGGGCGATGTCGTCGTCGCGCTCGTGGACGAAGAAGCGACCGTGAAGCATTACCATCCGCGCGGCCGCGAGATTGAGCTGCGCCCCGCGAATTCGACCATGAAGCCGATCGTGGTGCTGGCCGAAGACGTATCCATTCAGGGCGTCGTCGTTTCGGTCCAGCGCCAGCTCAAATAAAAAACGGACGGCGAGACTTCCCGCCGTCCGCGGTTTTCGTGCTTGTGCTGAACTACTCGACGTAAGGCGCGACGCGCGCGGCCACCATCAACACGGCCGCCTGAAGCTGGTAGGCGCCTTGTTCAAGGCGCGCTTTCACTTCCTCGATGCGATCGCGGCGCACATCGCTGCTGTGCCCGACCAGCACGGCCGCCTGTTCGGCTGCCTTGCTGATCTCGACGTCGTCCTTCGGCGCGAAGGCGGGCGTCTGCACGCGAATTACGCCTGCCGTGCCGCCGGCCGTCGTGGTCGTCGGGTCGGGTAGTCCGCTGACTCCCTGTACGCTAATCATGGTTCTGCTCCCCGCTCATCCGTGAGCCTGGGCGGGCCGCGGTGCGGTCCCGTGCCGTAACCAGTGCCAGGCCGGGCCGTCCAGGCCCGCCCTTTCTATCTGTGTCGAGTATCGGCAAGCCCGGCGGCAAACTTTAGCGCGCGGCGGGGGCCTTCTGGCCGGTGCGTTCAAAGGCCTTGGCCGCGCGACCGCCCAGTTCCAAATGGGTGCGGTAGGCGGCGAGGGCGTCTTCCGGCCGCTCGGCCTTGTCGTAGGCCTCGCCCAACGCCAGCGCGACGTCCGCCCGGTGCGGGGCGACGCGTCGGGCCTCTTCCAGCATCGGCACGGCCTTGTCCAGCTCGGCCCATCGGGTGAAGGTCTGCCCTTTGAGCAGCAAAATCTCGCTCAGGTAGTAAACGGCGTTCGCATCCTTCGGGTCGATTTCGAGCGATTTGCGGAAATCTTCTTCGGGTTCACTCATCACGGGGCCGTAACGGTAGTACTTCACGAGACCGATCAGGTCATTCGTGTGCGCGCGGTGGCGTCGCTCGAGGGCTTCGCCGACCTCCGCGCGGCCGTCCGGCAATTTCACGAGCGGCAAGACCGACTCGCGCAGCGGCGCGATTGCTTCGACGACCGACGCAACATCGGCTTTGTAAATAAGCTTCGGGGCGAGGAACTCGGCCCACGGCAGATCGTCCTTCATGGTGCGCGCGTCGCCGGCGAATTTTTTTAGGGTGTCCTTGGACATGAAGAACGCCGACAACAGTTCCGGCGCGTCGGGCAGATAGACCGCGGCGAGACCGTCGTGCAGCGGCGCGTTGGTGGCGAGGCGCCGTTCGACTTCGGCGTAGTCAATTCCCAGCGGCTCCTTCGAGCCGATCAAGAACATGTCCGCATTGATGAACCACGCGCTGGATTCGGGGAAGACGTCGGTAAAGGTGTGCACGAGTCCGCGCACCGTGTCGATGTCCAGGCCGTTGTGCAGCGGGATCCACTGCGAGACCAGTCCGCGATCCGTGAGCCGTGCGCGGCAGAGTTCGTAATACTCCTTCGTGTAGAACGTCGACACGCCGGCGAGCGCGAGCGGCATGGGTTCGAAGGTGATCAGGTCGTAGCGCTCGCGCGTGCGCATCAGGTAGTTGCGGCCGTCGTCGATGATCTTGTTCACGCGCGGATTGTCGACCACCTGGAAGTTGTCCGCCGCGAACAGCGGCGCGGCGTCAATCACGTCCGGCGAGATCTCCACCGCGTCGATGCGCTCCACGGGCGATATGCCGATGGTGCCCGCGGTGACGCCGGACCCGAAGCACATGAAGAGCACGTGCTTGATGTCGCGATCGAACAGGAACGGCAACATGCCCTGAAACCGGTTCATCTTGACGCCTTTGTCGATGGACGCGGTTGCCTGCACGGCGTTGATCCACAGCACGCGGCCGCTGCCCGTATCGGCTTCGCCCGGTGCGGACACGACGACGGTGCCTTCGACGCCTTCGCTGAAGTGAATCATCGTATGGCTCGGCGGCAGATAGGATTCATTCAGCGCGCGGCTGACGTCGGCCGGCGCGACAAGCATTGCGCCCACGAGCGCCAGAATGCCGACCGCACCGGCGGCAATGCGCTTCCCCTTCGCTGCGCCATGATCGACCATGACGAGCGCGAGCCCCGCGCCCGCCAGCAGTACGGCGAGCACGACGATGCTGCGCTGCGTGCCGTAGTGTGGGATGAGGTAATACCCGCCCGCAAGCGCGCCGAGCACACCGCCGAAGGTGTTCCAGGCATACAAGCGGCCCACGTCACGCCCCAGGCGCGGCGCGTGTTCGACAATTGCGCGCAGGGATAACGGGAACGACAGGCCGAACAGAAATGTCGGCAAGAAAAGCGCGAGGAACGACAGCGCGAATTTCGCGGCGACGATCGATTGCCAGGTGTAGTTCCCCTGCGATTGCAGCGCGCGCAGGCGTTCGGGCAGGCCCGGAAACGCAGCCAACATCGCGATGCAGGCCGCCGCGGTGAGGAGTTGCGCAAGGCCGAGCGCCGTGGCGCGCGCACGGATGCGTTCGGCGAAGAGCGCGGCAACGGCGCCACCGATCGCGATGCCGCAGAGCACCGTCGTGAGCATGGTGGTGAAGGAGTAGGTCGTGCCGAGAAATACGATCGTCAGCAGACGGGTCCACACGACTTCGAGCGCGAGCGCACAAAATCCGGACAGCGCAAACGCGAACAACACCGCGCGCACGATCGGGTTCGGCCGAGCGCTGGACGGCGTTTCTGCCGTCTCAGAATCGACCGCCGCGAGGACGGTCTGGCGGCGATCCACCAGAAATGCCAGCGCGCCAATCACGCCGTTAATCGCCGCGCCGAGCAAGGTCGTGCGCGTGTAGCCCAGGTTCGCGATCAGCACAAAGCCGGTGACAGCGCAACCGGCGACCGCGCCGAAGGTGTTGACGGCGTACAGCACGCCGATGCGACGGCTCGACACGCTGCCCGAGGTGTTCACGTGCCGCGCGAGCAGCGGCAGCGTGGCGCCCATCAGCGTGACCGGCGGCAGCAGGAATACGGCAGCCAGCACGGCGCGCAGCACCAGCCCATTGCCGTGCGCGCCGCCGACCATGCCGACGGCGGCGGCCAGCGCGGATTCGCCCAGCCCTATCGCGAGCACGAAGAACACGGCCCATGCGGCCACGGCCAACTCCAGCCAAGCGTACACGCGCAGCGGTCGCGGCGCGCGATCCGCGAGGCGTCCGCCCCAGATGCTGCCGAGCGCGAGGCCGAGAAAGAACACCGAGAGAACGGTGCTGACGGCGTAGGCCGTCGTGCCGAACAGAAGCACGAGCTTGCGCGTCCACACGACCTGGTACAGCAACCCCGCAGCGCCGGAGAAAAAGAAAAAAAACAGTGCAGCAACAAAAGATGCACGCGCGGCGCGCGGCGAAAGTGTAGGTTGCGAAAGGTCAGTCATGCGGACGGTGCATCGTAAACAACGCGCGGGGGCCGGTCAATGCGAGGCCGCGCCGCGCGTGAATACGGCGACACACTCAAGATGGTGCGTGTTGGGGAACATATCGACCGCGTCGAGCGCGGCGAGCTCCCACCCACCTTCGAGCATGATTTTCGCGTCACGCGCCAGCGTGGCTGGATCACAGGACACATACACCACACGCTCCGCGCGGCTGCCGGCCAGCGCGGGCATGATGGCCTTTGCGCCCTCACGCGGCGGGTCGAGCAGAATCGCGTCCCACGCGCGCGAACCCATCGCGCGGACGAAGGCGCCCTCGTCCCCCGGCTCGTATCCCGGCGCCAGGGCCTGCGCGGCCGCAATCGCCGCGCGATTGTGATCAATACCCATGACGTCTCGATCGGGAGCAAACGCCAGCGAAAAATTGCCACTGCCGCAGTACAAGTCGAGCAGACTTTTCCCCGGTCCAATCGCCTCGTGCACGCGCTTCACCAGCATGCGATTCAGCACCAGACTCGATTGCGCGAAACTCCCGCAGACGATCGGCGCGCCGTCGAACAGGAATTGATGCCGGGGTCCACGATCGGCTGGCGTATTTGTCTGCGGGAAACGGCGGCGGAGTTCCGCCGGCGCTTCGCGTGCCCACACAAGCGTGTCCGCGCCTTCGGGATTTACGGTGACTTCAAACTCGCCTTCGGGTCCCGTCGCACGCAAGGCCGCCAGTGCTTCGTTCAGCCGCGGATGGCACAGCGGACACTTCGCGATGTCCACGACAGTGTGCGAGCGTGCTTCGAGAAAACCGTAGTGTCCGCGCCGTCCGCGAAAGGTCGCGCGGGTGCGGTATCCCAGTCGCAAAGACGGATCATCGATCCATCCGGGATTCACTTCGTGATGCGCGATGCGTCGAAAACAGTCGACCACGATCGCGCGCTTGGCCTCGGCCTGCGCGGGATAGGCGAAGTGCAACCACGTGCACCCGCCGCACACACCGAATACCGGGCACTCCGCGGAAACGCGGTGCGGCGACGCCTCGATTACCTGCTGGACCGCGGCACGCAGCACACCGCCGCGGCGTTGCGGCTCATCGATCGCCAGCCGATCGCCGGGTAATCCATACGGCACCAGACAGACCGCACCGTCGATTCGCCCGAGGCCGTCTCCACCGGGCACCACGCGCTCAATATTCAGTTCCGCCATGAGTGCATTCTATCGATTGCGCCGGTGCGGTTGCCCGTGCGCTGGTTTGGCCGTATACTCTTATACCGGGGATATGAGGAGGGCGTATGCACGCGCCAGCCCGGCCGAAGTCGCCTCAAGAACGGCTCTTCGATCTCTCCCTCGACATGCTCTGCGTCGCGGGTCTGGACGGTTATTTCAAGCAGATCAATCAGGCCTTCGAGCGGACGCTCGGCCACCGGGCCGAGGACCTCCTCGCGCGGCCCTTCATCGATTTCGTGCACCCGGACGACCGCGCGGCCACGCAGCGGGAAATGGAAAAGCTCTCCGCCGGCGCGCTGACGCTGCATTTCGAGAACCGCTATCGCTGCGCGAACGGCACGTACAAATGGCTGTCGTGGACAACCTTTCCCGATCCGGAAGGCCTGCTCTTCGCCGTCGCGCGAGACATCACCGTGCAAAAAGCGACGGAGGAAAATCTCTCGCGGACCAATTTGCTGCTGCGCACGGTGAACCGCGCACAAGCACGCTTCATCGAAGGCACGGGCCGTCCGGAGTTGTTTGATAGCTTGCTCGAAGCGTTGCTGAAGCTGACAGACAGCACGTATGGGTTTATCGGCGAGGTGCTCTACGACGGAGAAAATCGCCCGTACTTGAGGATGCATTCGATCTCGAATATCGCGTGGAACGATGAGACGCGCGCGCAGTACGAACGGGCCGCCGACGCCGGCATGGAGTTCCGCAATCTCGACACGCTGTTTGGCCGGGTGATGACAGAAAGCCGTCCGATCATTTCAAACGATCCGCTCCATGATCCGCGTGCGGGGGGGCTACCGCAGGGCCACCCCGCGCTGAATGCGTTTGCCGGCATGCCGTTTTTCCGCGGGAAAGATCTCATTGGCGTGGTCGGCCTCGCCAACCGGCCGGGCGGATACGGACTGGGCCTCATCGAATTTCTACAGCCGTTCCTGACCACGTGCGCAGGCTTACTGGAAGGTTTCCGCAACCAATCGCGCCGGGAAAATGCCGAGCGCGCGCTGGATCGCATGTCGCGGCTGGATGATCTGACCGGGTTGCCAAACCGGCGCGCGTTTCTGGAGCGTCTGGCGACCGAAATCCAGCGGGCGCAGCGCTATCCCTCGCCGTTGTCGTTACTCGCGATCAGCCTGGATCATTTCACGCACGTGAACGACGTTTACGGCCGGGCGGCCGGCGATGCGGCCTTGCGCGGGGTCGCGCAAATTCTGCAGAGCGAATGCCGGGGCACCGATTACGCCGGCCGGCTGGGCGGCAAAGAATTCGTGATTTTTCTCACACAGACCGATCGTGAAAATACGGCCACGCTCGCGGAACGCATTCGCGCGCGCGTGGCCGAGCGCATTTTCCAGGGCAGCGGCGGACAGACATTCCGCGTGACGTGCAGCATCGGCGGGGCGACACTCACCGCCGAAAACGCCGACCCCGATGCGCTGATCACCGACGCGGACAAGCGCCTCTACGAAGCAAAGACGCTTGGCCGCAATCGGGTCTGCCTCTAGCGGTACAGGCCCGGCACGCGCTCGGCGCGGAACACCGCCCAGCCCATTTTCGGATCGTCGATCGTGATTTCCCAGAGCTTGGTGGCGGGCTGCTCGTGCGACAGCTCCAGCACGCGCACCCAGTGGTGTCCCGCGATGATGTTGATCGAGGGATTGCCGTCTTTGTCCTTGATGCGCCCGCCGTCGGTGACGAGCACGTTGCCCGTCTGCGGCAACCAATCGACGTCGCAAATGAACGGTGAGTGGAAGCGTTCGTCTGCCGCTTGGCCGTAGACCCACACCTGCTCGACCGTCATCTTTTCTTCGTCCACTTTGTACTCGACCACACGGCTATACGAATCTTCCGGCTTTTGCCGTTCCTGGCCCGGCCGCGCGCGGTAGTTGCCGTTGTCGAACAGCAGAATCGTGCCCTGCGGCGTGAGCTTCGCCGCGTGCTGGTGATACTGCCACTGGAAGTTATCGCCGATCGGTTTGAGCAACAGCTTTTGCTCGGCTTCCGACCAATCGTCATGGTTACCCAACAACCACTCGAGTTTTCCGGTTTTCATGTTCAACTTCATCACCACATCGAGATGACGCGCGGACCAGATGGCGGAATCCGTTTTCGCGTCGTAGAAAATGGAGTTCGAGTGGCTCCAATCCTTGCCGGGGCTTTTGAGGACTTTCGCGTAGGTTTCCTGATAGAAACCCGTGCCCAGCGATTCGTAGCCATAGCGCATGGGATCGATCAGATCGAACAATTTAAACTGCCGCACGATCTTTCCGTTCGGCTCGACTTCGGCAACAATGTCGCCGATCACGTTCGACGCCGCCGTCGGCGACGGCCACACGGTCTCGCTCGACGGATACGCGTCGAAGTGCCGCACTTCGGTGCTCAGGATCAGGAAATTGCCGTTCGGCATTTGCTCGAATGAATGGTGAATCGTATCGGTCTCAATGGGGATGCTGCCCTGCGGCAATTCCTTCGGAACGCCGGTCGAGTACCAGCTGCCCAGAATATTGCCGAGCATGTCGGCCTCGTACATCAAGCCGTTGGCGCGGTGAATGAGGTACGCGAAGTTGCCATTCTGCAGCGGCACCGGATCGAAGACCTGATGATCCTGCCGGTAGTACCACACGATCTCGCCCTGCGCATTCACCGCGACGAGCAGACCGAACTTTTCGTCCGTCATCGTGCCGGGCGGCCAGCGCATGAACGGGATCAGCGTCACGCCCGGCTCCATGCGACGCGGACGCGACGACACGACGTTGATCGGCGGGAAGTCATCCGGCAGCGCCGGTGTGGTGATTTCGAAGGGATCGGTCTGCGCCGTGCCGCCCTTCGCGTCTTTCACCGTTGCGCGGATCGTGAACTTCGTGTTCGCGATCATGCCCAGCGCCGGCAAGGCATGTTCGGTGCCGGTTTTGGATGCGAATTCATGCGTGATCGGCTCGCGCCCGGCGGACTCGATCACGATCGTCGCCGTGGCCGGTGCATCCGTCGTGAAGGTGAGCAGTGCGGTCAGCGGCGCGTGGCCGCTGGGGTCCTGCACCAGCTTTGCGTCCTTCACGCTGAGCGCCTGTGCCGCGCAACACGCCAGCGCGAATCCCATCGCCAAACTTGCCCGCATTCCCGTGTTCATCTGCATGCCCTCGTATCCATGGTCATTGTTCGCCGCACACTGAGACTATAAATAGCCAAGACTTTCCAGGTTCTGCACTTTTTCCGGGTCCACCGCCGACACGGATTTCGTCGCGCCGCGCGGCGCGATGCCCGTTTGCTCGCAACGCTGGCGATACTCATCCAGCGTCATCGAGAGTGACGCGCGCGCTTGCTCGTTGTCGGGCAACGACACCTCAGCGCCATTCTTAAATACGGCCTCGCGCGCCTCGGCGCCCCACAGCGGCGGCACCGCGCGCTCCCCGCTGACGTATGCGTTGGCCGTCGCGCGGTGCGCCTCGGCCACGGCCAGTCGATCCTTTGGCTCGGCCCACAGGCTTGACGCGAGATAGCTCCACTCACCTTGCGAAACCGTGCGAAGGATGCAGCGCTCCGGAATGACCAGCTCCGCAATGCGCGGCCGCGCCGGATCGATTTGAACGCCCGCGACTCCGGGCACGAGTGCGGCTGCGCCGTCCAAGTTCGCCGCGCCCGCGCCCAGTTCCAGCAGCGCCAGCGTGGTGGGCAACACGTCCACAAGCCCTACTTGCGCATCGGATGCTTGCGCGGGCAACGCACCCGGCGCGCTCAGAATCAACGGCACGCGGATCGATTCGTCGTACAGCGTCCAGCCGGCGCCAAGATAGCCGTGCTCAAAGAGTTCAAAACCGTGCAGCGAAGTGACAACGAGCAGCGTATTGTTCCGCCCGGCAGCCTTTAGTGTGTCGACGAGCGCGTGCACTTGCGCGTCGGCCGCGTGGACGGCCGCGTCGTACTCCGCGACGGTCGCCGTCGCACGCGCGGCATCGGCGGGCTGGGTCGGATTGGCACCGTATTCGCGCACGCTGAGCGGCCCCGCGCCGGCGTCGCCACCGTGGTAGAGCTTCGACGCGAGCGGTCCCGCGAAATGCACGTACAGGAAGATCCGATCGTCGGCGGCGTCCTTTAGAAATTCAGCGGCGCGCTTGACCAGCAGCGCATCATCCAGCGTCTGCCCGGCCTGCGCGATCTGGACCTCTTCAAACCCCTGCGTGAACCCCTTGCCCTGAATCGCGGGATGATTGGCGAGCAGGCCGGTGTAGTAACCCTTCTGCTGAAAATACTCCGCGAGCGTGGTGGTTTCGTCGTGTGGTTCGGCTTCGTACACGCCGATGGTGCCGCCGTTGGTCGGCAACATGCCCGTAAACAGCGACGCCAGCGACTGGAGCACGTGCGAAGAACTGGCGGCGGCATTCGTAAAATTCACGCCGTGGCTGGCGAGTTCACCCATGAAGGGCGCGACGGTCGCATCGGCTGCGCGATCGGCCCGCAAGCCATCCACGACCACCAAAACGACATCGAAATCCTTTAACGAGGCGACCGGTGCAGCGGACTCGGCCGCAGCGGGTGATGCTGTGGCAACCGGCGCCGCCGATTCAGCGGGCGCCTGTGGCGTTTCGGCGGGGCGTTCCGCGGGCGTGCACGCGGCCAGTATCGCCAACACACCGATTGCTATGCCGTGCTGCAGTTTCGTCATGCCACCTCCCGCCGTTGGGTGGGCGCGGCAACGCTAACAAACGCTCGCACCAAACGCAATGCGCGGCATGACTCATAAACATACGTGTACGTTGCCCCGATGCGCGCGAAGGTATAGGCTCCATCCATCATTCTGGAGAGTTCACGGCGTGAAAATTCGCATGCTTCTCGCACTGGCGCTGGCGTGCGCCGGATTCGCATCGGCGCAAGTAACCGACGACACGCTCACCAAGGGACACCGCGGCGATCCGGCGACGTGGCCCTTTTACGGCGGGGACTACAGCCAGATCCGCTACAGCGACCTCGATCAGATTTCGGCGGAGAACGTAAAAACCCTGAAGCCGGCGTGGGTTTACCACACCGGCCTGCATCGGCCGACCTCGGCCTATGAGACAACGCCGGTCGTCGTCGATGGCGCGATGTACATCACGACGCCGCGCGTGGATCGCGATCAGCATGTGATGAAACTCGATGCGCGCACGGGCAAGGAACTGTGGCGTGTCTCGCTGGCGCAGGGGCCGAGCATGTTTTGCTGCGGCGCGAACAACCGCGGCGCGACGCTCTACAAAGACAAGGTATACGTTTCGACGATCGACGCGAACCTTCATTGCCTGAACCAAAGCGACGGCAAAATCGTGTGGACGGTCTCGACCGGCAACGGCGGCGAGGGCTACAGCCAGACCAGCGCGCCGCTCGCGTTCGACAACAAAATCATTCTTGGCGCGGCCGGCGGCGAATACGGCATCCGCGGATTTCTGAAAGCCTTTGATGCCGATTCGGGAAAGCTGCTGTGGACATGGTACTCGATTCCGTCGCCCGAGGAGGGCGGATGGTACGGCACGTGGCAGGAAACGCTGCCGGGCGTGGGCCTGCCGCTCAATCGCGACATCGCGGCCGAGAAAGCGGCGGTCGAAAAATATCCCGATGCGTGGAAGCAGGGCGGCGCGCCGATCTGGACGACGCCGTCGCTCGATCCGCAGCGTCGCCTCATTTATGTGACCACCGGCAATCCGGGGCCGGATTACGACGGAACGGTGCGCCCCGGCGACAACCTGTGGGGCGATGCCATTTGCGCGATTCGCGTCGACAACGGCACCCTCGCGTGGGGCTATCAATACGTGCCGCACGACATGTGGGACTACGACGGCGGCACGCCTCCGCTGCTGTTCGATGTGGACTGGAACGGCGCCAAGACGCCCGCCGTCGGCTTGTTTACAAAAATCGGCTACTTCTATCTGTTCAACCGCGAGACGGGCGCGCTGCTCAAAATCTCCGACCCTTACACGCCGCAGATGAATTTCCTCGCGCCGCTGACGCCGGAGGGCGTCGTGATCGCGCCGGGCAGCGCGGGCGGCACGAACTGGTCACCCGCTTCGTTCAACCCGCAGACGGGCTTCGTGTATTCGGCGAGCATGCACTGGCCGATGAAAATGGTCACGAAGCCGGGACAGCAGTTCCGGCCGAATGCGACCTATCAGAACGGCAATGCGGCGTTCTCCACGGAAGACGTCGATCCCTACGGCATCGTGAACGCGATCGATCCGATCACGGGAAAAGTGGTGTGGGAAACGAGGACCGCCGAGCCGCTCTTCAGCGGCGTGCTCACAACCGCGGGCGGACTCGTGTTCGCCGGGGAGACCGACAATAAATTCAGCGCATGGGACGCGCGCACCGGCACGCACCTCTGGAGCCACACCACCGAGGCCGGCGCGAACTCGGCCTGCATGACCTACCAGCTCGACGGCAAGCAGTACATCGCCGTCGCCGCCGGCGGCATCCGCTATCTCCGCCGCGATCGCGACAACCCGCCCGCGGCGGACGCGATCCTGGCGTTTGTGCTGCCCTAAATAGGCGCGCACGCGCCTCCTCCATCCATTGCCCTCGGCACCAAATCGTGAAAATTGCGCCCAAACTCCGTGTTTGTCACCCTTATTTACGTAAAAAATGTATTTGCCTAATTTATGTTTGCGCGGTATTATGGTTCATCGTAACTGTCCTCATCGGAGTACCTGAACGATGCACGCGACCCGCACACGCCTCACCTTGGTAATTACGGCGGCGCTTGCTTTCTGCCTGCTCTCACTGCCGAGCACCGCGCAGTTTCAATCGCGCACGGCACCCGCAACGCTCAACACCAATGCAGCGATCGACACGAACATCGACAGCCTTGGCAGCATCAAAGGCGACGGCGCGGGAAATTGGGTGGCGGTTTGGCACCTATGGTTCGAAGGCGGCAATGAACCTACTTCGCAGAACGATATCGCTCACCTGATGGTTGCGCGCTCCAGCGACAACGGCGCCACGTGGACGGCCCCCGCGCTTCTGGTGGCAAACGGCGATACCGATGGATTTGTCGATACCGCTCCCGAATTGGCGACAGACGGCGCAGGCACGTGGATCGTCGTGTGGGCGCGCGATGTAGACGCGGACGACAACACCTATTCCTACGACTACTACCGATCGCGTTCGACCGACAACGGCGCGACGTGGTCAACCCCCGCACTTCTCGATAACATCGCGGGCTTCGACGGCATCACCTTTCCCGACATCGCCACCGATGGCACCGGCAACTGGGTTGCCCTGTGGCAGGGAAACGCGTTCGATTTCGATGTTCGTGTTGCGCACTCGATCGATAACGGTGTTAGTTGGTCGGCGCCAAGCACCCTCACGGACACCACCTTTTCCGAGGGCAATGCACGCATTGCCAGCGACGGCGCGGGAAACTGGCTCGCTGTCTGGAACGGACCCTCCGAAAATCAGTCGGGCGACCCATTTGAACCGGACATCCTGGTATCCCGTTCAACCGACAACGGCGCCACCTGGAGCACCCCGGGTGCCGTGAGTCCGAATGCCGACGACGACACCGTTTTCGAAGACGAACCCAATATCGCAACCGACGAATCGGGGAATTGGATCGTTGTTTGGAGTGCGATCGATACGCCGTTCGGCAACGATAAGGATGTCTTTTCCGCAACGTCAACCGACAACGGCCTAACGTGGACGGCCCCGGTTCCAGTCAACGCCAACGCCGCAACCGACATCCATTCGGACTACAGTCCCGACATTGTCACCGATGGCGCCGGCAACTGGATCGCTAGTTGGAATTACTTCACCAGAAGCGACTTCATTGCCCGATCGTCCGATAACGGTGCGACTTGGGGTCCAGATACAACTGTCTACGTGGATGCCACGCTTCATTCGCAAGGCACTCCCACGCCGCCGCACGTTACCACCGACGGCGCGGGCACATGGATGGTTTTCTGGGAGTTCATCGCCGATGTCCTTGCGGACGACAGCGACGTCGAAATTTACTACACGCGCTGGAATAACATCCTGGAACCCGATCGCGATGGGGACAATCTTTCCGATACCGATGAAGTCACCGCCGGCACGAACATCGATCTCTGGGATTCCGACAACGACACCCTCAGTGACGAGGAAGAGGTCAATACCCACAACACAAATCCGCTCGTCGCGGATACCGACGGCGACGGGGTGTGGGACTTCATCGAACTCACCCTCGGCACCGATCCGAACGATCCCTTCGACTTTCCCGTGCTGCCGATTTCGCCAAGTTCAGTGCTATTCGGCGCCATGGCGCTTGTTCTCATCGGCGCGGTTTTCGTCACGATAAAGCATCGCGTACGGAGATCGAAATCGTGACCTCTGTACGCGCCGTCGTAGCATAAAAATGGTTTTGCCTTAGCAGATTTTTATAGGAGTAGGTCGACAATGCACGCAACCCGCACACGCCTTGCCCTAGTCGTAACGATGGGACTCGCCCTCTGCGTGCTCGCATCGCCGAGCAGCGCGCAGTTTTATCTGCGAACGGCACCCGCCCAACTCAATACCGATTCCGACGCGGAACTCCATGTCGACAAGTTCCCGCGTACGGCGGGTGACGGATCGGGAAACTGGGTCGCGGTGTGGGAACGTATCGGACTCGACCCAGGGGATTATTTTCAGGGTATTGCCGTATCTCGATCATCCGATAACGGCGCGACGTGGACGTCACCGGTGCCCATTGATCCAACTCCGACCGAAGAAAGGCTGCAGCAGAACGCTCCCGAAATCGTGACTGATGGCGCCGGCCGGTGGGTCGCCACGTGGTCACAAGTCCCTCCGCTTTCAAGCGGAGAGGTGCGTAAAATTTATGCGTCGCTATCGCTCGACAATGGTGTTACTTGGTCGGAACCCTGCCTGCTTGGTCCCGGGACTGGGGGAAGTTTAAGTGGTTTCGGTGACCCAACGTCGATCGCCACCGACGGTGCCGGGAATTGGGTCGTGGTGTGGGCTCGTTTTTTCAATGGAGACATTAGGATCTCTCGTTCCACTGACGGTGGTGTGACGTGGAGTAGTGCTGGGTACGTCAGTCCAGTGAATGACGGCATCTGGGATGGCGCGCCGCGCGTGGCGACAGACGGCGCCGGCCGGTGGATCACGGTCTGGCATTCGGGCGCTATTGAAGGCGGTCCTCTAGATCAGGATATTGTGTTCGCCGTCTCCGATGACAACGGCGTAACGTGGAGCAATGCCGCCCCAATCGACGCCACAAACGATCTCCCGCTGGCCATCGACTATGAACCGGACATTCTCTTTGGAGTCAACCATTGGGTTGTTGTTTGGTATGCGGACAGTGGGACGGTAGGGAGCGATTACGACCTCCTGGTATCGCGTTCCGGCAACAACGGCGCCACGTGGACCGAACCGGCTCTGCTGGATCCCGCTGGAGCCACCGACGGCGCTCTCGTCTACGATGTATCGCCACGACTTACGACCGATCGCGCGGGAAACTGGATGGTTGGTTGGCGGCAGTACGTCAACGTCTCTCCTGAGGCGAACGATCGCAATTACATGGCGCGATCCTCCGACAACGGGGCCACGTGGGCGCAGCCCATCCGCTTGTTGCCTGATATCAATCATGAGGAATGGGGCGATTTTAACCCCTGCGTGCAAGCGGATGGTGCTGGAAATTGGCTTGTTGTCTGGGAAGCAGCGCAAGACGTTCGTATCCAAGGGAGTAACCGCCGCGACTGGGATATCCTTTTCTCCCGCTGGACCGGAATTCTCGCGCCTGATCATGAAGGCGATAATCTCTCCGACGCCGACGAAGCGACGTACGGTTCCAACTCCGATTCGTGGGACAGTGACAGCGATACGCTCAGTGACGCGGACGAGGTAAACATCCACAACACCAGCCCTGCCATCGCCGATACCGACGGCGACGGTGTGTGGGACTTCATTGAACTCGAGTTCGGCACGGACCCGAACGACGCCCTCGACTTTCCGCTGCTGCCGCTTCGAGAAACAACACTCTTGGGCATTGCGGCGCTGACGATTGCCGCCGCGGTCGCTTCGCTCCGCCGGCGCAGGAGCTAAGCAGACGCGGCGCCCTGCGTGATAATGCTTGCATTCTGAACGTTTGATAAGTATGCTAATCGTCCGTTGTATTAGCCTTATCATTGTTCGGATGCCTGCATGAAGCCGCGCACTACCCGCGTTTTATACGCCATCCATAAGTGGACCGGCCTGATTACCGGCGTGAACGTCCTCATTTTCAGCATCACGGGTGCCTGGATCATTTACGGCTGGGATGTCGAACGTTTCGTGCGCGGCAAGACCGGTCCCGATCCCTACGAACAAGCGATCGCTTCTTTCCCGCATGCGAAGGCTGAGCAGCATGCGTCACTCGAGTTGTCGCTGGCGAAAATCAGCGAGGCCGAAGGCAAACCGGCGACCCTCGGGCGCTTGTATGTGTACGAAGACGAAAAAGAACCCGAGCTGCTGATGGCGTCGTTCGCCGGCGAGGGCGGCGCGCCGGGCACCTCGCAGTGGTACTACCTCGATCCGAGCACGGGCAACGTGCTCAAGCAACCGACGGTGGCGGACGCCGATCACGGTGATGCGTTTAGCCACTGGATGTATGACCTGCACGCGCATTTGTTGCTCGGCGCGACCGGCTACATCATCACCGGCGTGCTGGCGCTGGCGATGTTTGCGACGAATCTCACGGGTTTGATCATCTATTGGCCTTTTGTGAAAGGCGCGGCGTTCGGCGCGATCCGGTGGCGCAAGAAAACGAACATGACGGCGGCCGACATGCACAAGCTGGTCGGCATTACGGCGCTGATGTTCAACCTGATGATTTCGTGGACCGGTTTCGTACTAGCGCTGGGCGCGCCGATCTCGCGCGAGCTCGTGCAGCGCGAAGTGCAGTCCACGCTCGGCATCGACACGCAGGCGGAGCCGCCCGCACCGGAGCAGTGGGCGCCGCTGGACAACGTGTTCGCGTCCGCCACCGCGGCGTTGCCCGCCGGCATGGAGATATCGGACGTATTCGGGCCGGGTGGCTACTACAGCAAGGCGCATTTCTACATCCAGGCACGCTCCAGCAATCCGCCGAACAACGTGCGCCCCTGGGCGGCGCTGGTGGACCCGGTGACCGCGAACGTGCTCGATGTGCAGGCGCTGCCGTTGCTGAGCCAGGTGATGCGCATCACGTACCCGATGCACTTCGGCAATTTCGGCGGGTGGCCGGTGCGCGTGGCGTTCACGCTCTTCGCGCTGACCAGCGGCTTCCTGTCCGTGTCCGCGTATGTGATGTACATCGCCAAATGGCGGCGCAAGCGTCTGATGAAAAAAGCGAACGCGGCCGATGCCGCGGTTGAATCGAAAGTCTCGATGCCGCAACCCCGCGCCGCGATGGAAGAGATCTGAATATGTCGAACAACAATCAGCGCGCCAGCAACGTCTTCTTTCCCGTGCTCTACACAGTGCTCGTTACGGCAGGACTGACGTTGCCGTATCTCTACGACGGCTGGCTCGAATATGCCGGCCCGGCACTGGTGCTGCCGGCGATCCTGCACACGATTGTGAAGCTGATCCCGACACGCGCCCGTGCGCACTAATTCCGCGGCACTCAGTGCGCGGGTAAATTCGAGTTGAAGATGTCCTTGTGCATCTTCCAGTCGTTGCCGACCTTTTTCCAAATCACGATGTACTTCGCGGCATCCATCTGCTTGCCGGCGGCGTCGGTGATTTCCGCGTGGCCGGTCTCGATTGCGGTGTCGCCGTGCTGCTCGACTTCGATCGCCGTCAGCGTCAGTTTCGCCGCGCCCTGCACGGCCGCCGCCCAGTAGACCTCGATGGCTGCACGGCCGGTCACCGTTTCCATATTCGGCGGCAACAGTTGGCCGTCCTCGGTGTACCGCGCCGCCAGGCCCGCGGCATCGTCGGCGTCAAACAACCGGGCGAACTCGGCGTTCGCCGCGTCGATCTGTTTTTTGATGTCGTCGGCGCCCAGAATGGGCGATGCGGCGTATGCAATCGCCAGCCCGGCCAGTGCCACCGCCACGTAGAGTTTGTGTTTCATGGGTGTCGTCTCCTGTACAGTAGCGCGGATTTTTCGCGTAGGCCTATCCTAACCGAATTACGGGCGAATCCAATGAATTCTTTGCCGATCTGGATGCGCGCCGCCTTGTTTGCCACTTCGGTGATGAACATCGGCGGCGCATTCGCGTTCCTTCCGCCCGCGCAACCGCTGCGCGACCTCGCGGGGTTCCCGGATGCGGACAACCCCGTGTACCTCGTTACGGTCGGCATTTTTATCTTCGCACTTGGCCTCGGATACCTTGGGTGCGCCGTGATGAACCGCGCGGATCGCGTGTTCATCTTCTGTGGTGCGACGGGAAAGCTCGCGTTCTTCGCGCTGTTGGTCGCGCTCTTCGCCACCGGCGACCTTCCGATCCGCGCCGTCGCCGCCGGCGGTGGTGACTTGTTGTTCGGACTGATCTTCGCCGTCTGGCTCGTTCAGTCACGCCCTCGCTGAAAACGTATTGCACCGGCTCCGGCGTTATCTTCGATCGGTTTGATTTGTATACTGAACATTCGATAGCATTACAAAATACCCGCATTAATCAACCATGAAGGACGTATTCATGCTTCCCCGCAAAGCCTCGCTGCTCACCCTCGCCGTCCTCCTGGCCTGCACCTCTTCCCACGCCCATTTCATGTGGCTCGAAATTTCGCCGGAAGCGCCGGGCGTGGTGAAGCTGCGCTTCGCCGAGGAGATCCTCGAAGCGACGCCGCGCGACATGCAGGAGAAGTCCGCGGGCATGAAAGTCTCCACCCCCACTGGCGCGGTCGTCACGATGGAGTACGGCCCTGATGCGATGGCGGGCTCGGCGCCGGGCGATGTCCGGTCGATCATCGGCACGCTCGACTACGGCGTGCTCGATCGCGGGGAATCCGGTCGCGGGAAGTTCATGCTGAAGTACCATGCGCGCGCCGCGCGCGACACACATGCCGCGGGCACGGCTGACGGTTTGCCGGTGAATATCATCGCGGCGATCGACGGCGAAATGATGCAGGTCACGGTGACGATAGGCGGCAAACCGGTGGAAGGCGCCGAGCTGGTGGCCACGCTGCCGCAGGCGCTGGAAGCCGCCGAAGCCAAAACCGACGCGAACGGCCAGGCGACCTTCACCGTGAAAGCGGGCGACTGGGTCGGCATTCGCGCGATGGTGCCGGAGAATACGCCGGGCAAGCACGGCGACGACGCGTACGACTTCGTTCGCCACTACAGCACGCTGACTTTCTTCCACGCGGGAAGCTGATTTCGCGCCGCATCGCCGAGCCTGCGTGTTGATCTATACTGGGTCTGGATCAGGCAGCGGGCCGCGATGCGCATTCTGTACGTTTCCGATATTCATTACAGCCTAAAACAATTTGACTGGCTGTGCGATGCGGCCGCGGGCTTCGACATGCTCGTCATCGCGGGCGACCTGCTCGATCTCGGCGGCCACGCGGACATCGACACGCAAACCGTCGTCGTCACCAAGTACCTGCAGAAACTTAGCGCAATCGTGCCGGTCGCGGTCTGTTCGGGCAATCACGATCTCGACACGCAGTCCGACGCGGGCGAGCGCATCGCCGATTGGTTGTTGCATCTGCATCTCGATCGGGTGTCGGTCGATCACCAAAGCGTTGCGACGCCTGTCGCGCACTTCAGCATCTGTTCCTGGTGGGACGGCCCCGAGTCGCAGCGCGGTGTCGCCGAGTTCCTCGCGAGCGAAGCGCCAAAAATGAAGCGGCCGTGGATCTGGATTTACCACGCACCACCCGAAGGTTCGAAGACAAGCTGGAGCGGCAAGGCCTTTGTCGGCGATGCGTTTCTGAGCGAGCTGATCCGCACGCACAAGCCGGACCTCGTGCTCGGCGGGCACATTCACGCGTCGCCGTTTCGCCGCGAAGGCCGCTGGATCGATCGCGTGCAGGATACGTGGGTGTTCAATCCCGGGCGCCAGCCTTCCGCAATACCGTCCAACATCGTGCTGGACCTCACGGAACAAAAGGCGACTTGGGAATCCGAAATGGATACCGAGACCGTGGACCTCTCCGCGCCGCGCGCGGACTAGTGGCCCGGGTCGGCGGGCGGCGTAATCTCGCGCGGCTTCCGGTTCATGATCGCGCCGAGCACTTCATCCACCATGCCCAAATGATCCGAGCGATCGGCGAACTGCTCCTTGATGTCCACGAGATATTTATTGAGCGAATCCAGCCGTCGCGCCAGAATCCGGCACACGTACAGCGTCACCTCGGGGTGAAGCGCGAGATATTCGTCCGGATCTTCGACCACGCGGCAGTCCACACGATCGATCGCGGTGACCGTCGCCGTGTGTTTGCACTTCAGCAACACGCTCATTTCGCCGAACATCGCGCCGCGCTCGCGCACGCGCGTAATCAGTTGGCCTTGCTTGGAGACCTCAACCGTGCCGTTGACGAGAAAGAACAGCGCCCCTTTCTCGGAGTTTTCGTGAATCAGCACATCTCCCGCTTCAAAGGTGTCCAGCGGAAGTCCATCGAGCGCAACCGGCACGAAGCCCATACATCCTCTCCCTGCTAAAACCTGATTCTAGCGCGGAGCGGATGCACACTACGAATGAAGGGGCTCGCGACTCGTCACTTGCACGGATCGCAGTGGACGTCGTCCAGCGGTGTGCCGTCAACCAAGGCCTTGATCCAATCGATCAGCCGGACGCCATTGACTTCCAACGTGTAGAACTTTTCGAATTCGAAGATGCCGTGTCCGTCGCCCGGTGCGAGATAGCTGTGCAGATTCACGCCGGCGGCCTCGATCGCGGCTTCGTTGGCATCGATTAGCCCGAGGGTGTTCGACGGATCGACGCCATTCACCTTCAAGTACTCCAGCGTCTGCACAGCATGCGAATCGAAGGCATAATCAAAGTGGGCCATGACGATCTTGGGATTGTGAAGTCCTGCCTGGATCCAGAACCCCCGGTTACCCCATTCGCGGGCGGTGAGGCCTTTGTTGACCTCCCACGCCGGCATGGTGGCGAACGCGCCCCACAGCTCGCCGATCTTCGCGTTGAGATCGGGATCATTCGGAAAGGCGCCGGACTGCGCGCCGAACACCGTGATTTGGGTAGTGGGCAGCCGATCAGAAATCAGACCGGCGTAGAGCGGCGCGGCGGACGATCCTGCGGATTTGCCCAGGACGACGACCTGTGTTGCCGCTGAATACTGCTTGGTCAGATAGTCGAGCGCCGCGCTGCCGTTGACGAATCCTTTGTGGTGCACCGTCAGCGTGGGCGAGTACTCGCGCGTGATGTTGCCGATGAACGCGTCGGCGGTGCAGAGCGGCACATAGATAAAACTGTAGCTGCTGAACGGATTATCGGCGTGGTCGAAGTCGAACAGCCCACCTTCCCCTCCCGGATACTCCCCATCGAGGTTTGGATCGTAGTCGGGCCCTTCGCGTTCTCCCGAACCTGGCGTGTTCTGGAACGTGCAGCTCAACGCGTCGAAACAAACCCCGCCGCCGTCGAGGTAAAGCACCACCTTCGCGGGGTCTTTCTTGCGATCCCAGAAGAAGTATTCGCTGCCATCGGCACACGCGCAATCGCCGCCCGGCACTACTTTCGTCCATTCCGTATTAACACGCGGCGCGCCGCGGCGCACCTCACCCCCGCCCGCACGGCGTTCACTCTCGGGTCCCGGACCCCCTGGCCCCGGCCCGGCATGCTCGCGCGGCGGCGGCAGCAGCGCACTACACGCTTTCTCCGCGGCTTGAAACTCCGGCGAACTCGGCTCGAGGCCGGTGCCCCGGAGATCGATTCCGCGATCCACCGGATCGGGGAAGTTTTTCAATCCCTGCTCGCGCATGCACCCGGCGAAGGCGAGCCATTGTTCGTGAGGATCGGTGCTGCCGGCAGGCGCGGCGGCCGAGGTCTGGGTCTTGGGTTCGTTGGGCGACTTTTCGCAGGCAACCACGCTTACAACGAGTAGCCCAACCAGGAGTACGGCGCCGGGCAGCATCGCTACGCGATGATTACCCTTGGAAGTCACGTGTTCATCGATCACTCGTCTTCTCCTGAAATAAATCCCACATGAACTCTTGTCACGACGCGGTTCGAATCCCTCGTCATCTTAACCACAGCGTACCAACAGATACTGTTACGAAACGTCTGCTCTTTCCTGTACGATTCGCCGATGAACTGCACCTCCTGCGGACATGCGAATCCTGACGGCGCCAGGTTTTGCACGGAGTGCGGCATCGCCTTGAGCCTGCGTTGCGCCAAATGCAGCGCCGAGCTCCAAGCCACCGCAAAGTTCTGCGCGGAGTGCGGAGAAAAGGTGCTTCAGCGGCCCGCATCCCCGCGGCGCTCTCCGGCCGACTACACGCCGAAACATCTTGCGGACAAAATCCTGCAATCGAAGTCCGCGCTGGAAGGCGAGCGCAAGCAGGTCACGGTGCTCTTTGCCGACGTCCAAGGCTCGATGGAGCTGGCCGAGCAGCTCGATCCGGAGCAGTGGCACACGATCCTCGATCGCTTTTTCGCCATTCTTACCGACGGCGTGCATCGCTTCGAGGGCACCGTCAACCAGTACACCGGCGACGGCATCATGGCGCTCTTCGGCGCGCCGATCGCGCACGAAGACCATGCCCAGCGCGCCTGCTATGCCGCGTTGCACCTGCGCGACGAAATCGCGCGTTACGCGACGGAGGTTAAGCGCGAGCACGGTGTCGGCTTCTCCACGCGTATGGGCGTCAACTCCGGCGAAGTCGTCGTCGGGGCGATCGGCGATGACTTGCGCATGGACTACACCGCGCAGGGGCACACGGTCGGCCTTGCGCAGCGCATGGAGTCCCTCGCGGAACCCAATACCTGTTTTCTCACGGACACCACCGCTGCGCTGACCCGCGGCTACTTCGCGCTGGACAATCTCGGCGAGTTCCGCGTAAAAGGCGTCGCCTCGCCGGTGCGTATTCATCGCCTCACGGGAATCGGGACGTCGCGATCGCGTTTCGATCTCTCCCGCGCGCGGGGATTGTCGCGTTTCGTCGGCCGCGCCTCTGACTTGCGCACGCTGGAGGACGCGCTGGAGCAGACCGACGCGGGCAATGGCCAAGTGGTCGGCATCATGGCCGAAGCGGGCACCGGCAAGAGTCGCCTCTGCTTCGAGTTCCTGGAGCGCTGCCGGGCGCGCGGCATGAAGATCTACGAAGGCCGCGCCGTGGCCCATGGGCGCAACATCCCCTTGTTGCCAATCCTCGAAGTCTTCCGCTCATTCTTCGGCATTACCGCGCAGGATGACGATCGTGGCGCGCGCGAAAAAATCGCGGGACGCATGGTGCTGCTCGATCAGGCCTTCTCGGAAACGCTCCCTCTGATCTTCGAATTCCTCGGCGTTGCCGATCCGCAGCGGCCCGCGCCGCGCCTCGATCCCGAAGCGCGGCAACGCCAGATCATCGCGGTGATGCGCCAACTCATTCACACGGTGAACGAACCGCAACCGACCATGACGATGATCGAGGATTTGCATTGGCTCGATCCGGCCAGCGCGGAGTTCATCGAGAACATGGTGGATGCCCGCGCCGGGACGCGCAACCTGCTTCTGTTGAATTTCCGCCCGGAGTACCGCGCCGAGTGGATGCAGAAATCCTGGTACCGGCAAATCCCGCTCACGCCGCTGGGCCGCGATGCGATCGCCGAGCTGCTCACCGATCTCCTTGGCACGCATCCGAGCCTCGCAACGCTCGCCGGTCCCATCCACGCGCGCACCGGCGGCAACCCCTTCTTCACCGAGGAGGTTGTCCAATCGCTAATCGAGTCGGGCCACCTCGAAGGCGCGCGCGGCGCTTACAAGCTGGTGACGCCGGTCGATCGTCTCGAAGTCCCTGCGACCGTCCAGGCCATTCTTGCGGCGCGCATCGATCGCCTCGCCGAACGCGAGAAACGGCTGCTACAGGTCGCTTCCGTGATAGGCAAGGATTTCGCCGAACCTCTGCTCGCGGCTGTCGCGGGCCTCTCCGCAAGTGACCTCAAAACGGCCCTGGCCACGCTGCGCCGGGCCGAGTTCGTCCACGAACAAGCCATCTACCCGGTCGTTGAGTATTCGTTCAAACATCCACTTACGCAAGAGGTCGCGCTGGGCAGCCAACTCAAAGAGCGCCGCCGCAAGGTTCACGCCGCCGTGGCGCGCGCCATCGAGCAGCAGGACGCGGAACACCTCGACGAACGTGCCGCGCTGCTGGCCCAACACTGGGAGGAAGCCGGCGACGCGCTTAACGCCGCGCGCTGGCACCGGCGGGCGGCCGAATGGGTGGGACGCACAGACATTATGGCCGCTACGCGCCACTGGGGCCGGGTGCGGACGCTGCTGCGTGAGTTGCGGAACGATGCAGAAGCGGCCGCGCTCGGCATCTCCGCGTGCACGCAGCTTCTGAACTGGAGTTGGCGCGTGGGTACGCTACCGGACGAGAACCGCGCGCTCCTCGAGGAAGGAAGGGCACATTCGATAACGCTTGGCGATCGGCGCGCCGAAATCTACCTGAGGATGGCGTACAACCGAACCCTTTGCGCGGACGGGGATGTCGCGCAGTACCTCCAGTCCACCATTGACGGTCATAAGGCGGCCCTTGATATCGACGATATTGGAGTGCAGGCGAATGCGTGGCAATGGCTCGCCGATGCGCAGCATTGGTCTGGACAGTTCGCGGCATCAATCCAGACGGCGGACGAAGGCCTCGCGCGCTTTCCACGGCAAATCCCGCAAACCGACTGGGTCTACGGAGTAAACCCCTACTACGTCCTCTCGTTCTGGCGAGGGTGCAGTCTGTTTTGGATTGGCCGGATCAAGGAGGGCCTTGCGGAATTGGATCACTGCCGTCAAATGAGCCTCGAACGGCCCGAAATGGTGGGCTATGTTGCGACATGGTCGACCCAGGCGCACTACTATGCGAATGACCCCGAACGCGCGCTGGCAAACGCGCAACAGGCCGAGGAAATCACGCGGTCTGTCGGCGATGCGCCGTCTCTGGTTGCGCTCACGCATGTCGCCTATGCCTACGCGCATCTTACGGCCGGGCGTCCAGCCGACGCGATAAAACCGGCACGCGCCGCGCTCGCCATGTACCGCAACATCGAAAAGCAGCACGCTGGCATGACCGCTCTAATTCTCGCTGAGGCTCTGCTGCTGTCCGGTGATCTCGACGCCGCCATAGCGACTACGGAAGAAGCTATCGCGCTCTGCCGGCGTTCGTTACGCGCCAATCTCGAAGCGCATGCCCACGGCGTGCTCGCGCGCGCGCTCCTGCGGCGGGACGGCGCGGCAACCCGCGCATCTGCCGAAGCCGAACTCGCGGAGGCCGGTGCGCTCATCGAACGCACCGGCGCACGCCTGCTTGCACCCGCGCTACTCGAGTGGCGCGCGGAACTCGCCACTACGCTGGGCGACACTGCCGCGCGCGTTCGATTGCTGCACGAGGCCCGTCAGGAATATGTCGAGATCGGAGCCTCCGGACACGTCGCGCGCCTCACCACGGAATTGGCGGGTCTTTAGCGCCGCGCACCGCTGTAGCGCACACTACGGATTTGGATACTCTTCACGGGGCTTCCACTCATACTCCATGCGGTGCGCCGTTTTCTGCGCAGTTTCGAATCCGAGCAGTTTGGCGACGACGTGTAACGACATGTCGATTCCGGCACTCACCCCGGCGGACGTAACGATCCGGCCGCTGTCCGCGTAGCGCACATTTTCCAGAACGGTTGTGTTGGGTGCTTGCTCACGCAGTTTGGTTATCGAACCCCAGTGCGTGGTCGCCTTGATCCCATCGAGGAAGCCCGCACTCTGGAGAACGAGCGCGCCCGTGCACACGGACAGTACCTGCTCGGATGCCAAGCCGGTGTCTTTGATCCACTTCATCGTCTCTTCGTCGTTCAGCACGCCGTTCACGCCGCCGCCCGGCACGACGAGGATGTCGGGCTTCGGACAATTGGCGAAGGTGTAGTTGGGGACGATTTTTACGAAGCCCTGGCTGGTGATGGGATCCATCGTCTTGGCCACGGCGAATTGCTTGAACGCCACTTTTCCCGCCTCGGCCCCGGCATAAAAAAACACGTCGGCGGGTCCCGCGAAATCCTGAATGTCCATGCCGGTGAACACCAGAATGGCGACCGTTCTGACTTTCGTCTGCTTCTCTGCGGCATCGTCAGCGCTGCTGGAAACCACAACGGCAAACGTAAGCACCGCGGCGCTGATGATGGTCAGACATTTCTTTCTCAAATCCATGAACGTTGGCATCTCGCTCTCCTTCCGAATTCGGTTGGCCTGTGAAGTGCAATATCAATTGGCGTGCCGGGATCGTGAATGTCCCTAAATACCTGAAAATAAATTGGTTACGACCCGATTAAATTAAACCCCAATATTGCAAAAAACTGTAATTCACAATAAATTGGATTCTATTCTCCAAAATACTAAAAATATAGTGATGGATATTCAGTCGCTCTCGGCCATTGCTTCGACCATCACGGGGCTCACGACTCCGACGGATGTCCTCAAGGCGGTCGTCGAGGGTCTCGGCTCGCAACCCCACGTCGCCCTCGCCCGCATTTGGCTAATTCAGCCTGCTGATATTTGCGACGAATGTCGCTACGCCGCCGATTGCCCGAAAAAAGATTTCTGTCTTCACCTCGCCGCGAGTGACGGGACTTCCATAAATTCCGAGTCACCACGGTGGCGTGATCTGGATGGAATGTTTCGCCGGTTTCCGAAGCACTTTCGGAAAATTGGACGCATCGCCTCGAACGGCGAGGCGATCAATCTCAATCTCGCGGGCCCCGCTGACTACGCGGATCTCGGCGACCCGGAATGGGGCCGCCGAGAACGCATTCAAAGTTTCTCGGGGCAACCGCTTATCTTCGCCGGAGAGATACTCGGCGCCCTGTGTGTGTTTGCACGCCGACCAATGACCGAAGCCGAGATCACTTATCTGCGCATCTTCGCGAACCACGCCGCCTCTGCCATCGCCAATGCGCGTGCATTCCAGACCATTGTCGAACTGAAACAAAAACTCGAACGGGAAAACGCCGCGCTGCGAGAAGAAATAAGCGGCAGCCCGATGCCGACCAACCTCATCGGCGACAGCGAGGCCATGCAAACCCTCCGTCGCCAGATCGATATCGTCGCGGGCGTTGACGCCAACGTGCTCATCGAAGGCGAGTCCGGCACCGGCAAGGAACTTGCCGCACAGGCGATTCATCGCGCCAGCCCACGCGCCAGCGGCCCGCTGGTGCAGGTGAATTGCGCATCCATTCCCAACGAACTTTTCGAGAGTGAATTCTTCGGACACGTCCGGGGCGCGTTTACGGGCGCCACCCGCGACCGTGTCGGACGCTTTCAACTCGCGCACGGCGGCACTCTGTTTCTGGATGAAGTCGGCGAAATTCCCATCGAACTGCAGAGCAAGCTCCTCCGCGTTATCCAGGAAGGGAGCTTCGAAGCCATCGGCGACGAGCGAACCCGGGAAGTCGACGTCCGAATCATCGCCGCGACGAATCGTAGCCTCCCGGACGAAGTGCGGGCCGGTCGCTTCCGGGAGGACCTCTATTACCGGATCAATGTCTTTCCCATTCGAATGCCGCCGCTGCGCGATCGCGCCGCCGACATTCCTCTTCTCGCCGATCACTTCCTCAAGCTGGCCTGTCGCCGCCACGGGGTTCCGCCGCTTGCGCTCAACACCCGCCACATCCGGCGGCTTACGGCCCACGATTGGCCGGGCAACGTCCGAGAACTACAAAATATTGTCGAGCGCGCCGTGATCGACGCGCGTCGCGGGCCCTTCGAGATTCCCCTGAACTATGCGCCGTCGCAGCATGCCACGACACCCGCGCAGCCATCGTCGAGCGTTGAATGCGCGAGCTACGACGATCTCCTCTCGATCGAACGCAATCTACTTCTGCAAGCACTCGAGGCATCCAACTGGGTCGTCTCAGGCCCGAACGGCGCGGCGCGCGCGCTGGGCGTCAAATCCACGACGTTGAAGTATCGAATGGACAAGCTGTCTGTTCACAAGCCCGGAAAATAGCGCGGACGTTAAACAGCCGGCTTTATCTTGACCGTCACGCGGATGCCTGCGCCCAGGTTTAGGCGCTTGTCCGCGCGGTCGCCGTTGAATGCAATCTCCAAATACCCCGCATGGCCGAAGAGGGCCAGACCAAAACCCTTGTCGACGTCGGTATAAGCACGGGACAACTGTCCCACGACAAATTCGCCCGCGGTCACCTTGGTCACTTCGAACCCGTCCAACAATGACCGGTGGATGTTGGTCACCAACGTGCCGAATCGATTGACGTGCACAATGTGCCCATTCACAACCTTGTCGTCGGGGCGCTGCGCCCGCGGCAGCTCGAGCCGCGCAATGCCGTCAATCTGCGGCCCGACCTTCTCGATGGATCCCTGCTGTGCGATGAACGCGGCCGCCGGAGCAAAAACATCCTGCGCAAAGTAGATTTGGCCGTCGGTATGCGACAGATTGAGTTCCGGGTTGCTGATTGTGCGCACCTCCTTGATGGGGAGGCGTTCCGCAAGCAACGTGAGAATTCCATTGTCGGGACACACCACGAAGTGTGTGCCCAGCGACACCGCGACCGGTCGCGCACCGGAGGCGACCGCGACTAAATGAACGGTGCCGTCCGGAAAATGCGGAGCCGCGCTGGCAATGAACAACGCCCCCTCGACTGCGGCCGCCCGGCCTATTTGATGGGACAAATCCACGACGGTGACACCCGGACATCGCGAGTACAGGATCCCCTTCACAGCGGGAATCCAGGGTTCGCGTTCCTCGAAATCTGTAGTCAATGTGACGAATGCAGGCATCGCGGTCTCCCACACACCAATCGGGACTTCTTTAGTGAGAGTAACGCCGATAAACGCAGAAGTGCAATGCCGGCCCCGTGCCGTTCACGGACGGCGTTCCTCGCATGACGCGACACTACGCAGTCGGCTGGCACCGTTACGGATACCCCATTCCATTCCTGTACGATTCGCCCATGAGGTGTACCTCTTGTGGACACGAGAACCGCGCGGGGCGCAAATTCTGCGCCGCGTGCGGACTGCCGATGGCCTTGGTGTGCGGGGCCTGCGGCACGCCGAATCAGATTGACGAGTCTTTTTGCGGCGAGTGCGGCGGAGCTCTCGGAGAGTCCCCGGCGACGACCGGCAACGTCGTAGCCGCATCTCCGCGGCGATCACCCGCCGACTACACGCCGAAGCATCTCGCGGACAAAATCCTGCAATCGAAATCGGCCCTCGAAGGCGAGCGCAAACAGGTCACGGTGCTCTTCGCGGACGTGAAGGGCTCGATGGAACTCGCGGAACAGCTTGACCCCGAGGCGTGGCACGCGATCCTCGATCGTTTCTTTGCGATTCTCACCGACGGCGTTCATCGCTTCGAGGGAACCGTCAACCAGTACACCGGCGACGGCATCATGGCGCTCTTCGGCGCGCCGATCGCGCACGAGGACCACGCCCAGCGCGCCTGCTACGCCGCGCTGCACCTGCGCGACGAAATCGCGCGATACGCCACCGAGGTCAAGCGCGAGCATGGTGTCGGGTTTTCCACGCGAATGGGTCTCAACTCCGGCGTAGTCGTCGTCGGTGCGATTGGAGACGACCTGCGCATGGACTATACCGCGCAAGGCCACACCGTCGGCCTCGCGCAGCGCATGGAATCGCTCGCCGAACCGAATTCCTGCTACCTCACGGCCTCCGCCGCCACGCTCGCGGGCGGCTACTTCAAACTCGATGACCTGGGCGAGTTCCGCGTGAAGGGAGTCGCGGAGCCCGTGCGCGTTCATCGCCTTGCCGGCGCTGGTGACGCGCAGTCGCGATTCGACCGCTCCCGTGCCAAGGGTCTTTCGCGCTTCGTCGGCCGCACCGTGGACTTGCGTGTGCTGGATGACGCCGTGGAACAAACCGATGCGGGTAACGGCCAAGTCGTCGGGATCATGGCCGAGGCCGGCACCGGCAAGAGCCGCCTGTGCTTCGAGTTTCTCGAACGCTGCCGGGCCCGCGGCATGAAAATCTTCGAGGGTCGTGCCGTCGCCCACGGCCGCAATATCCCATTTCTGCCGATTCTCGAAGTCTACCGCTCGTACTTCGGCATTACGCTCCAGGACGACAGCCGCACCGCGCGCGAAAAAATCGCCGGGCGCATGGTCGTGCTCGATCAGCGCTTCGCCGAATCGCTGCCGCTGCTGTACGACTTCCTCGGCGTGAGCGACCCGCAGCATCTCTTGCCCCGTCTCGATCCGGAAGTTCGCCAACGCCAGTTGATCGGCATCATGCGCGAAGTCATCCGGACCTTGAATGAAGTGCAGCCCACGGTGACCATGGTCGAGGATCTGCACTGGATGGACGATGCCAGCGCGGAATTCATCGAGCACATGGTCGACGCACGCGCCGGCACACGCAACCTGCTCCTGCTCAATTTCCGTCCCGAGTTCCGCGCGGACTGGATGCAAAAATCATGGTACCGGCAAATTCCACTGACGCCGCTCGGGCGCGACGCCATCGCGGAACTGCTGGCGGACCTGCTTGGGAAAGACCCCAGTCTCGCCGGGCTCGCGACTCCGATCCATGAACGCACCCGGGGCAATCCGTTCTTTACCGAAGAAGTCGCGCAAACCTTGATTGAATCCGGCCACCTCCAAGGTGAGCGCGGCGCCTATAAACTCGTGACACCTGTTGACCGCCTTGAGGTCCCCGCAACCGTGCAGGCGGTGTTGGCCGCGCGCATCGACCGCCTGCCGGAACGCGAGAAGCGGCTGCTGCAAGTGGCCTCCGTCATCGGCAAGGACTTTCCCGAGCCGTTGCTCGCCTCTGTCGCCAAACTCGCTGCCGATGATCTCAAAGCCGCGCTCGCGGCGCTGCGCCGTGCCGAGTTCATTCACGAGCAAGCGATCTATCCGGTAGTCGAGTTTTCATTCAAACATCCACTGACTCAAGAAGTCGCCCTCGGCAGCCTGCTCAAGGAACGCCGTCGGCAGATTCACGCCGCGGTCGCCCGTGCGATCGAGCAGCAGGACGCGGCACACCTCGACGAGCGCGCCGCACTGCTCGCGCATCACTACGAGGAAGCCGGCGAGAAGGCTCTTGCGGCACGCTGGCATGGCCGTGCGGCCAAATGGGCCGGACAGTCCGATTTGCGTGTAGGGCTCCGGCATTGGCGGCGTGCGCGCGAACTCGCACCCAACATTGAGAATTCCGAAGAGCGCAATGACCTGGCGCTCCAGGCGTGCAACGAGATCCTTTCCCTGGGCTGGCGCACCGGAGGAAGCGACGAAGAGGCCGCCGCCGTGTTCGCGCAGGGACGCGCGCTCGTGGAGAGCGCAGGCGATGTCCCTGCCTTGGCGCTGCTGTTGGGACGGTACGGCCTGATGCGCTACAGCGTTGGCGGTTCCGCGCAGGACTACGCACGGTACGCCGAAGAGGGTGCACAGTTGGCCCAGGCAAGCCATGATCCGGCGCTGCGGGCAGCGACCGGCCAGTTCGCGGCCTACGGGCATTGGTCCGCGGGCGACGGGCAACGGGTGCTCGAGTGGTCGGCACGGGTCCTGAAAGAAACCGGATCGGACGGCCTCTTGGGCAAGGCGCTCGTCGGATTCAGCCCGCGGGCAGCAGCGCTCGCAGTAGGGGTGCAAGGCTCCACCAACCTGGGGCGACTTGCGGAGGCCACGAGCCAGAGCAAAGAAGCTGAGCGTGTGTGTGAGGAACTCGGCGAACTCGAGGTACTAACGTGGCTGCACACTTTCCAATCGGTACTGGCCTACACGCTGGGCGTTCCGGAGTTCAACCTGGAGACCGGCCTCCGCAGTCTCGCGATTGCGGAGCAACTCGATAACGAGTCCTCCAGATGGTGCGCCTACCACAGTGTTGGTGTCGCACATTTGATGCGAAACGAACCGGCAGCCGCACGGGAGGCGTTCCGCGAAAGCGCCGCGTGCAGCCGCGAGCGCTGGACGCAGCGTGCATCTTTTCCGCGGGTGCTGGCGTTGCTCGCGGAAGCGGAGTTAGCGCTCGGAGACCGTGCCGAGGCCTTGGCGGCTGTGCGAGAAGGCATCGAGGTCGGACAGGCCGGTGGGGCCCGTTATTTCGAGGCCGAAGCGCAGATCGCGCTTGCGCGGGTGTTAATGGCGACTGGTGGAGAGCTTCCACGCGCCGAGATCGAGGCCGCTCTCGATCGCGCCGAATTTTTGATCGCGGCTATCGCCGGCCGTGGGTTGTCGCCACGCGTTCTGGAACAACGCGGACGTCTGGCCGCCGCGCTAGGCAATGCGCAAGAGTCCGAACAGCGGCTGCGCGAAGCGCTCGACCTCTACCACGGCATCGGCGCCATAGGACATGCCGCTCGGCTGGAAAAAGAGATCCGCTAAACCGCTACGTCGGCGCTATAGCACTTGCCGATCGAGATTCCGATACTGAATCGCCTCGCCAATGTGGCGCTCTTCGATCTTCTCGGTGCCATCCAGATCGGCCAGCGTCCGCGCAACACGCAGCACCTTGTCGTAGGCCCGGGCGCTGAAGCCGAGCCGATCGATCGCGTTTTGCAACAGCGTCTCCGCACCCGGTGCGAGCACGCAGAACTCGCGCGTGGACGCCGCATCCAGGTGCGCGTTGCACGCAAACGCCCCGCCGTACCGCGCGCGCTGCACGTTGCGCACATGCTGCACGGTCTCGCGCACCTCGGCACTGGTGGGGCCGCTTTTGCCGGCGCCGGCGATTTCGTCGTAACTCAGCGCGGGCACTTCGACGTGCAGATCGATGCGGTCCATCAGCGGACCAGATAAGCGTGCGGTGTACCGCTGGATTTCACCCACCGAGCAGCGGCATTGCTTTTTGGGATCCGTTCGGTATCCACAGGGACACGGGTTCATCGCGGCCACGAGCATGAACCGGCTGGGATACGCGACCGAATAATTCGCGCGGCGGATGTGCACCATGCCTTCTTCGAGCGGCTGGCGCAGTACCTCCACGGCACCACGGTTGAACTCCGGCAACTCGTCGAGAAAAAGCACGCCGTTGTGCGCGAGACTCACTTCGCCCGGCATGGGTCGTGCGCCCGCGCCGCCGCCGCTGATCGATACGGTCGTGGCCGTGTGGTGTGGCGCGCGAAAGGGCCGATCAAGGATCACGCGCCGGTGGCCGTTTAGTGAACCCGCGACGCTGTAGATACGCGTCGTCTCGAGTGCTTCGTCGAAGCTCATGCCCGGCAGAATCCCGGACAGACGCGACGCTAGCATGGTTTTGCCCGTGCCCGGCGGGCCGATCATGAGCAGGTTGTGTCCGCCCGCCGCGGCGACCGTCAGCGCGCGCTTCACGTGGGCCTGACCGCGCACCTCGGCGAGATCCCCCACTCCGTTGCGACGCTCCGCCGACAGTGCTGCAAAATCCGTGCGCTGCGGCACGATATCCAACTTGCCCGCCAGGAACGCAGCCGCTTCATCGAGCGTGTTCACGCCGACAACATCGACGCCTTCGACGACGCCCGCTTCTTCAGCGTTTGTTGCCGGCAACACGATGCCTTTCAAGCCGGACCTACGCGCGCCGATCGCCATCGAAATCGCGCCCGCGACGGGACGCACCGCGCCGTTCAGCGCCAACTCCCCCGCGATCGCATAGTCGCCAAACGTAGTACTGCGCAGTTGATCCGTCGCGGCGATGATGCCGAGCGCGATGGGCAGATCGAGCGCGCTGCCCTCCTTGCGGATGTCGGCCGGCGCAAGATTGATCACCGTGTGCCCGCGCGGGCCACGGAAGCCGGAATTTTTCACGGCCGACAGCACGCGCTCGCTGCTTTCCTTCACGGCCGTATCCGGCAGGCCGACGATGATCATCGTGACCTTCATGCCGGGCGAGGCATCCACTTCGACCGCGACGGGAATGCTGTCGATTCCCAAAATCGCGCATGACTGTATTCGAGCAAGCATGTGACCTAGCTTACCAATTCAGCGAATCGGCAACCAGATGCACGCCGGCGGGGGTTCCCGCGGAATATCCGGCGGGGTGCGGCGTTTTCACTACACGAGGGTATAGTAATGCTGAGAAACGTACCCGACAGGATTGATCCGTGCCTCCGTTGTTACCGACTGATTCCATTGCGCAAACGCCAGAAGTTGTGAATCCGGCGCCCGACAATGGCTCCGCTCCCACCCACCGCACCCTCCTGCATCCGGCCGCGGGCGGGTTGATCCTCGGTCTGGACTGGATACTATTCTCGAGTGACCTCTTGACAGGGGGACTCGCGCTGCCGGTCTCCATGGTAGGCGGATTTCTAGTCAGCAGCATCGGCACGGCGTTGATTCAGCGCAATCTGGCCGGTGATTCACGCTCCAAGGCCGCGCTCAAAGGATTGGCAGCGGGTATCGCCGTCGGCGTACCGTTCCCGATCGCGGGTACTGCGGTCGGCGGCGGCATCCTCGTGCTTTCCGGACTCGATCAGGTGCTACGCCGCAAACAACGCCAAGCGGAAGCAGAATAGTCAGCCGCCGTCTGTACTTTCCTTCGGCGGTTCCAAGTGAATCAGCCGCGGCACAAAACTAATCGCCCACGCCACCCCGATCCCCAGTGCCGTCTCCACAAAGCGGTAGAACGCGTACAACGCGGTATTCTCGCCGTGCTCGAGCATCACGATGCCGCTAATGTAGCCGGCCACCCTCGCGCTGTTCCTGAGCGGCCCCTGACACACACTCATCGCCAAGAGGATGCCGAGGCCAATGGCCCATGCGCTCGGCTCAAGGAATGTCCGCAGTACTCCGCCGCATACAGCGCCAATCACCGTCGCGATCAGCCGCAACACACCCAGCCGGCGCGTCTCGGCCGGGGAGAAATCCGTCACGATGACGGCCGCCACCAGCGCGTACAGCGGATACTCCAATTGCAGCAACTGAGCCAGCGCAATCGCCACGCCCGCGGCGAGCGAGGCGCGCACGGCCAATTGAAGTCCCTGTATTGCTTCGTATCGTGTCATGCGCGACGCCCCGTCATCGCCTTTGCGAACTGGCAGCCATTCGTCCGGTGCGGGTATTGTAATCCCACATGCACACTCACCTTCGCACAATGCCTCGCCATATCCAACCCGCCGCTGGCGTGGAGCGCTAAGCGCCCGCATGCGGACCTATCCCGATCCCTTCTTCCGTCGATGGTCGCGCCGTGCGTTAACCTACTCGATGGTCATCATCGGATTTGTCGCGATGGTGATCGCCTTGCCGATATGGTTGCCGGTCGCGCTGATCATTGACGCCTTCCGCCGCGTGCACCTCAGCACCACGCGCGCCGTCTGCTTCATTCTGCTCTATCTCTACTACCAGCTCTGGGGCCTGATCGGCATGTTTTTCATCTGGCTGTTCCACAGCCGGAACCCCGACGTGTACCTGAAAAAAATGTTCGCCATCGAGTTCGAATGGGGCTGGCGTCTCGGCAACGCGGGTATCCGCTTGTTCGACATAAACGTGCACATCGAGGACACTCATGAATTCGGCAAACGGCCCGCGATCGTGTTGTGCCGCCATGCCAGCATCACGGACACGTTTATTCCGCTCATGTACATCTGCAAGCGTTTCGATCTGCCGATTAAATACGTCATGAAGCGCGAACTGGAATGGGACCCCTGTCTCGATCTCGCCGTGAACCGCATGCCGCACCTCTTCGTGGTGCGCGGGTCGAACGATGCCACCAAGGAAATCGAGGCGATCGGGTCCATGATGGACAACGCGCAGCCGAACGAAGGTGTGGTCATCTTTCCGGAAGGCACGCGCTATTCGCCGGCCAAACGCACGCGCATCATCCAGAAGTTGCGCGAATCGGGCGCAGACGATGTCGCGGAGTGGGCCGAGCGTTACCAGCACGTCCTGCCGCCGCGCACAGGCGGGCCGCTCGCGCTACTGGATCACAGCAGCACAGCCGATATCGTTTTTTGCGCGCACACGGGCCTCGAGCATTCGTCGTCCTTCAAAGACACCTTCAACGGCAGCCTCGTCGGCACGAACGTCTACATCAAGTTCTGGGGCGCCCACGAAGAAGACATCCCCGCCGACGAAGAAGACCGCAAGCAGTGGCTCTTCGAGCAATGGAAAAAAGTCGACGACTACATCGAGGCGCACCGGCCAGGACAGTCTTAGATCGCCGCGAACTCCGTCGCCATAGCGGCCGCAATCGCGCGGATTGCGTGCTCATTCACCCGCTGTTTCGTTGCCGTAAAACTTGAGGCATCCAGCGTCGTTAGTCGCTTCGCTTCCTCATTCACGGCAGCATCCAACTGATGCGGCGGAACGACTGCATCGACATAGCCCACGCGGAGGGCGTCCTGCGGATTGAATAGCGTGCCTGCGCTCACGCGCGCGAAGCCCGCAGGGCTCAGCCGGTGGCGCGCCAGCTCGATCGCGAACTGTGGCAAGACCAATCCGATGGCGGTCTCATTCAGGCCAATGCGCCAGGGGCCTTCGACGGCGAAGCGGGCGTCAGCGGACAACATCAGGAACGCGCCCATGGGATAGGCGTGGCCCGTGCACACGGTCATCACAGGCCGTGGAAACCGGAGCAGGCGCAGGAGGAGTTCCGCGCCCATTTTCACCATCGTGCGCGACGCTTCCGGACCCTGTTGAAACACTTTCAGGTCGAATCCCGCCGAAAAAATCCCTGCACGTCCGCGGAGCACAGCAACCGCCTGCGCCGCTTCGGCCGCGTCCAGCGCGCTATTGATCTGCGCCATCAGCGCGAGCGACATGGCATTTGCCTTGCCATCGTCCATCGCGATGCGCGCGATTCCGTTCTCGATCGTCCACGTCACGGCGGCACTCATAACTAGATCCTCCGAAGGTTATAGAATTATATAGACCAGTCATTATAATTTGAAATCAATCGTCTGCCCATTTATTCTTTTGCGCATGCGCAAGTCAGAGACCCACAAGCACAACCTCGTGCGCACCGCCATGCGCCTGTTCCGCCGCCAGGGCTACGCCTCCACCGGCTTGCAACAAATCCTCAAGGAAAGTGGCGCGCCCAAGGGCTCGATGTACTACTACTTCCCGGACGGGAAAGAGGCACTCGGCGCGGCAGCCGTGGATATGGCGGGCGGTCTTATGCTTGAGATGCTCACGGGCTTGGCCAGCCGCCACGCGACGCCGCGCGCGTTCCTGCAGGCCTATTGCAAAACCATGGCCGGCTGGATGGCGGAATCCGACTTTCGTTCCGGTTCACCAGTCACCACGACGCTGCTCGAAACCGTGCCCAAGAGCAAACCCATCACCGGCGCCTGCCAGCAAGCCTATGACTCCTGGATCGAAATCGTGGCCGGTGTCTACGAAAAATCCGGCACCCCGCAGCGCGATGCCAAGTCCAAGGCCGAACTGATCGTGATGGCCATGGAAGGCGCCCTCATTCTCTCCCGCGTCCGCAAATCGTCACGCCCGATCCTCGATGTCGTGAAGTTGGCCTGAAGCCAAGCCTTTACTGTCAACAATTTACTCCTTGTCCCGCACCTGTGTTTACAACACGATCCGCATCGCCGTGTCACTGTCTCCCACGCCATGATTCCGACATCGATCCCTTGTTTCGCGCCCACAAATCCCAAGGTGCAGTGCAACAAGGTTGCGCATGTATAGGAGACTTCGGCGCGGTGTGGCGGCGACACGGAACGGCGGGATATTCTGGAAACCCGCACGCACGGTGGCTATACTCCGCCATTCTGCGGCTGTGGCGCGGAATTCCATTGGATTTATTCATCGGCGGCAACTCTGTCTGGACGAAATCACCGTGACGACGAACATTAAACCTCTGCAAACCAACGGCTTTCCCCTGGATGTGTCGGCGTACAAGCCGTTGTCGCTCGACCCGGCGCGCGCGGCGTTGAGCACGGCCGAGCTGGCGCAGCTTAAGACCAACATCCAGATCGTGCGCGACACGATCGTGTTCTTCACGGCGGTCGCCGGCGTGAAGGGTCTTGCGGGGCACACGGGCGGCGCGTATGGCCTTGTGCCGGAGGTACTCATCACCGACGGCTTCATCCGCGGCAGCGGTGGCAAGGTGTATCCCGCGCTGTTCGATGAATCCGGCCACCGTGTGGCGATTCAGTATGCGATGTCGGCCTTCAACGGCATCATGCCGTTTGAAAAACTGATGCACTACCGCGAGCCGGGCGAAGGCTTGTATGGCCATCCCGAACTCGATCCGCATCTGGGCGTTACGTTCAGCTCCGGCCGCCTCGGCCACATGTGGCCCTTCGTGAACGGCGTCGCCAAGGCGCATCCGCAGCAGGCGGTTGTGCTGTTCGGCTCCGATGGTTCGCAGATGGAAGGCAACGACGCCGAAGCCGCGCGCCTCGCGGTCGCGCAGCAGCTCAACGTGAAATTGTTGCTCGACGATAACAACGTAACCATCGCGGGCCACCCGAAAGATTACCTGCCGGGCTACGACCTCGCGCGCACGCTTGAAGGTCACGGCCTGCTCGTGCTCACGGGCGATCCGGAAGACATCGAAGACTTGTACAGCCGCATGCAGAAGGCGTTCGTGACGCTTGGCCCGGTCGCGCTCGTCAATCGCCGGCCGATGGCACCCGGGATCCCGGGCATCGAAGGCACGCACAAGGGCCACGACGTGATCCCGAAGGACAACGCGATCACGTACCTCGAAGCGCGCAAGCTCACCGCGTGCGTCGATTGCCTCAAGGGTCTCACCACGCCGAAGAGCAGCGCGACCTACAAAGGCTCCACGCCCGAAACGGCCAGCAATCGCACGGAATTCGGCAACATTATCAACGGGATTCTGGCGAAGCTCTCGCCGGAAGATCGCAAGAAATCCATCTTCGTGATTGACTCCGACCTCGAAGGCTCCACGGGTCTCAAGGCCATCCGAGAAAAAAATCCGGATGTGTTCTGCCTCGGCGGCGTGATGGAGCGCGGCAACTTCTCGGCGGCGGCGGGCTTCGGCTTCGAAAAAGGCAAGCAGGGCGTGTTCAGCACCTTCTCGGCCTTCCTCGAAATGATCGTCTCCGAGATCACGATGGCGCGCATGAACGACGCGAACGTGCTGTGCCACTTCTCGCACGCGGGCGTCGACGAAATCTCCGACAACACCTGCCACTTCGGCATCAACGTGTTCTTCGCGAACAACGGTCTCGTGCTGGGCGACAAAACGCGGCTCTACTTCGCCGCCGACGCGGCGCAACTCAAGGCCGCGGTCGAAAAAGTGTATGGCGACGAAGGCCTGCGCTTCGTGTTCACGACGCGCTCGAAGGTGCCCTATATCCTGCGCGCGGACGGCTCGCGTTTCTTCGACGACAAGTACAGCTTCGTCTCCGGCAAGGACGACCTCATCCGCGAAGGCAAGGACGGCTACGTAGTCTCCTTCGGCGAGATGCTATACCGCTCGCTGGACGCCGTCGAGCGTGCGCGCGCGGAGGGCATTGATGTCGGCCTGATCAACAAAGCCACGCTGAACGTCGCCGACGAAGACATGCTCAAGCGCGTCGGCGCGACGAAGTTCGCGCTGCTGGTCGAAGGCCAGAACGTGGAAACGGGCCTCGGCGTGCGCTACGGCACCTGGCTGCTCGAGCGCGGCCTGCGGCCCGCCTACGGCCGCATGGGCGTCACGCGCGCGGGCGCGGGCGGCCAGGCTGAACAAGTGCCGCACCAGGGCCTCGCGCCGGACGACATCCTCAAACGCATCCGGAAGCTCGCGGGGAAGTAATCTCGCGGAGGGGCGGGCGTGATCCCGACATCGCGCAAGGACGACGACTTCGTCGAGTTCATCTGCGATCAGCTTACGCAGCTCGACGCGGCGCTCTACCGGCCAATGTTCGGCGGCTATGGCCTCTACGAAGGCCAGGTGTTCTTCGGCATCGTTTACGATGGCCGGCTATACTTCAAAACCGACGACACGACGCGCGCGCAGTACGAGGAGTGGGGTTCGGCCGCGTTCCAGCCGCGCGCGAAACAGACGCTAAAGAACTATTTTGAAGTGCCGGTCGAAGTCATTGAAGACGCCACGCGGCTGAACGCGCTCGCGATCGAATCGATCCGCATAGCCGTGAAAAGCTAAGGCGCTTCGCGCACAACATATCCGCGCGATACGCGCGCCTGAGCGATCTGAAGATCGCCTGCGTTCCACAGAATCCGCACGCCACCGCCAATATCCGTCCGCAGAAATGAAATGTGGCGATCTTTGTACCGCTGCACGACCTCTTCGCGCAACACGCTGAACCGCCCGCGCGGCGCAACAGACACGACGGCCAACTCGGGCTGCACGGCCTCCAGCAGCGCGAGCGAACTCGATGTGCCCGAGCCATGATGCGGCACTTTCAGCACCCGCGCGCGAACATCAACCCCTTGCAATGACGCCTCGCCGTCCGACTCGACATCGCCGGTGAGCAGCGCACTGAAACCGCTCCACGACACGCGTGCCACAACCGACAGATCATTCTCACTCAATCCTTCGGCAACCTCTCGCGGCGGATGCATGACTTCCACCAGCGCATCGCCGAGCGCAAACTGATCGCCCCGCGCGACGCGCTTCACCGGCACGCCGCGCCGTTCGCAGGCCGCGAGCAGTTCGTCCTCCAGCGTGCCGGGAAACGGATGCGCGCCCAGAATCAGCGTGCCAACGGATATGTTTTCGACGATATATATCGCCCCGCCGATGTGGTCCGCGTCGGGGTGCGTCACCATGAGCGCGTGCAAACGGGTCTCGTGATTCGCCCACAAAAATGGCGCGACCGTGCGCCGGCCGTGATCGACATACTCGGAGGCGTTGCCGGCGTCCACCAGCATCGTGGCCCCATCCGGAGCGCGCACAAAGATCGCGTCGCCGTGGCCGACATCGATCACCGTCATCTCCGGCGTCGGCCTTAGGGGTTGCCACACCACGGCACACAGCGCCAGCGCCGCGATGCATCCAAGCGCATACCACACGCGTCCGCGCGCCGGTGTAACGGCGGCGCGCAACAACAGCATTGCGGTGCAATACAATGCGATAGCGACGCCCGTCGGCGCGGATAAATTTACATGTGCCCAGCCGGGTCGCGCGGACCACTCGGCCATCCAGAGCGTGGCTTGCGCGAGCAAGTGCAGCGTCTGGCCCAGAATCACGGCCGCGGGCGGGATCACGATCGCGGCGAGCGCGGCCACGAATCCGACCCACAGCAGCACCGTAGTCACCGGGATCACCACGAGATTCGCCAGCGGCGCGATGAGCGGCAACACATGGAATGCACGAATCGCGAACGGCAACGGCAGCAATTGCACGGCAAGCGTCGCCGCGGCGGGAAACCGAAGTCGCTGCGGCACGCGCTCCGTGAGACTTCCAAACGCTTCGCCAAACAGCAGAATCGACGCCACGCTGAGAAACGAAAGCTGGAAGCCGACGTCGAACAACAGATCCGGATCCCAGAGCAGAAACCCAATACCGGCAATGGACAACGCCGTGGGCGTGTCGCGCTCACGGCCAAACCAGTCGGCCGCGAGATACACCGCCACCATCAAGGCGGCGCGCACGCTGGACACGCGCCCGCCGGTCACGACGACGAAGGCGCCAATCACCAGCAACATCAACACCGCGCGGATGCGCGCTCGGCGCAGATCCGGCCCGGGCGGGAACAGCATCGTGAGCGTTACGAACATCAGCGAAACGTGCACACCCGACACCGCGAGCACGTGCGCCGTGCCGGAATCGATGAAGGTCTGATACGTCTCTGTATCCAGACGGCGCCGATCGCCGAGCCAAATCGTTAGCACGAGCGGCAAACTCGATGCCGGCACGACTTCCGCGAGCTGCCGCGCGAGATAGCCACGGAATTTCGAGAAGATATATACGACGGAGAATCGCGGCGGATGGCCTACCGCCTGCACCGCATCCGCACCCTCGACGCGCACGGCGCTGTGGACTCCGTAGCGCCGGTAGTAATCTTCCATGCTCTGTACGCCGGGATTTACCGTGCCGATCGCCAGATCCAGGGGCGCCTGCACGCGCACCCGTTCGCGTTCATACAGCGCGCGCCCCGGATCGCTCCAGCGCACAAGCACGCCGCCGTTTACAGCGAGCTGCTGGCCGTTGCGCTCTGCGGAATCCACGCGCAACACAAACGCGAAGTACTCCTGCCCCGGCAACCAGATGTCCGGGCTGTCGACACGGCCTTCCAAAACATAACGCGTGGCGAGGTCCTGTCCGGCAGCATCGCGCGCCAATGCGTCTCCCGGTGCTCCATCGTGGCGCGCGTGCCAATACAGCACACCGCTCGTCGTGAACAGGATTGCTAACGCGACGGCTGCACTGCGGGGACTCGTCCGCCACAGAAAAAATGCACCCAATGCCGCGGCTGCGGCCAGCGCGGCTATCCATAAAGGACCAGTGCGTCCCGCGGACGCGGCCAAGATTCCGAGGCCCATGCCGATCGCTGCCGTTACGAGTGGCCGTCGGATTGCAGGGTTCTCCTCGTTTTATAGATTACTGCTTGAAAATCTTGTGGGATTATCACACAATCAAAATGTTTGGCGGGTATATTCCTGCCCTTGGGGCGAGTGGGTCGAGATAGGCATCGCGCACCGCGTCCGCGGTCATAAGGAGCGCTCCTTACCGTGTCTGTCTACAGGTATTATGCGCTGTTGAAACGGGGCGAGGAAGTGGAAGAAGTCGGCACGGTCGTCGCGCAGGACGAGTCGGATGCGAAACAAAAACTAAAAGTGCTGAACTACCGCTCTCTTAAACTGAAGAAACTCAACGGCATCAACGCTTTAATACAGCAATTCACGGCGGACATTCGCTAGATCACAGGCGCGGCTTGCCCGCATCCGCCTGATCGTTGACCAGCTCCAGCAAATCCTTAATCACTTCATTGTACTTGAGAAACATGCATTTGTTGAACAGCGGGCACCGATCGCATTCCTTGAGTTTCTCGTCGTCAACGCGCAGATAGTGCTTCCGCGTGCTATTGTTGTGCACAATTTTCATATTGGCCAATTGGCCAAAGCATTCTTTTAGAGCCATATGTATCTCCTTACGGCGCCCGGCCCATCGGCCACGGCCCGGATACGAGCGCCGGTTCTACCGCAGTCATATTCCGTTCATTGTAGTCCCAAATCACTGCTGGTTTAGCCACGGTGATCACGTCCACTATCTTCGCTCCGGCGCGCTTGAGTGCCTGCGCGCACTCGGCGACCGTGCCGCCGGTCGTCACCACATCGTCTACCAGCAGTACGGTTTCGCCCTCGAATGACTTTTCTCGATCGACGGCAAACGCGCCGCGCACATTCTCGCGACGGGCCGAGGCGCTCGTCAATCGGCTTTGCACGTGCGTTGGCCGGATGCGCCGCAATGACACATCCATGCGTGCCCGGGGAAACGCGCGCGTCACATGGGTCGCGATCAGTTCCGCCTGATTGTACCCGCGCGCGCGGCGCCGCACACGGTGCAGCGGCACCGGAATGATGGCATCGTACACGTCGACGTCCATTTCCCGTTCGGCATAGTTCACGATTTCCTCCGCCAGCGTCGACGCAAGGCGCGGACGCGCATTGAATTTCAGTAATTTGATGGCCTCGGCGATCGCGCCGTGATAGTCGCACGCGGCCCACACACGCCGGTACGGCGGCGTGCCCGCGGCACGGCAATCGGCGCAGGGATAGTCTCGTGTGACGAGATCGAAACCCAGCCGCTCGCGGTGCGGCAGACCGCAGATGCTGCAAAATGGTCGCTCAATCCGTTCCACGGACGCCCAGCACGCCGGACAGAAAAATCCGTTTTCTTCTGTCAGCAACGCGCAGCCGCATTGCCGGCAAAATACCGGCAGCAGCACATTCTTCAGCGCCAGACTCCAGGCGGCGGTATTCATTTCGGAGGCTCCACGTGCACCACGGCCATTCTATGCCCGGTGCGGATCGAATGTCACAGCATGTACGAAGGGTCCAGCGGCTGTGCCGGCACGGCCTTCACCCCCAGCTTGTCCAGTTGCACCTCGATGTCGTTCGTGGGGACATCCACGTTGCTTCCCCACAGCACGCGCAGATCGGGATACAGCACATACCACCGCAGCGCGGATATCGCAGGCGTGGGGTCCGCGAGTCTCCACGAGAATCGTCCGAGTTCGACATGGCCTGTGAGCGGCTCGCCGGGCCCCAGCACGAAATGGAATTCGCTGGCGCCATACCGCGTAAGCTGTAACGTGCGGCCTGCGCGCGCCAGCGCCAAGCTTCGCCCGAACTGTCCCTCCATCGCCTCAAGCGAAGGATCGGTGCGCAGGAAGAATGCCGCCGCGTCGAGACGCACATCCGGAATGTCGAGCGACAGCGCAATGATGCCGCGGTATCCGTCGTACGCGCGCTGAACGCGTGCTATCGGCGTGAGCGTCAGCGTCACCGCGCTGGGCGGCTGGTAGGTATACGCTTCCTTGAGCACGTAGTCGTTTTTATCCAACGGATCGGCGATGCGTATACCCATTGGTCCGGTAAGCTCCCGGAAAATGCGCGGCGGTGTCGCCGCAACCACACGTGTTGAATCCGCGCGAAACACAACGGACGCGCGGCGTTCGCCAAACCATACTTGCGGATTCACCGGAAGATTGCGTCCGGTCAGTTCTACAAACGTGCCGCCTTCCGCGGGCCCACCCAGCGGTTGCACCGCGAGAATTGCCGGCGCACCGGCGGGCGGCAATGGATCGGAATCCGCGCCGTCGAAGAGGCCGTCGCCGTCCGTGTCCGCCCGGCGAGGATCCGTCTCGCCTTCGTCCACGAGGCCATTCAAGTTTGTGTCTTCCACGCCGTCCCACACGCCGTCCCCGTCGGTATCCGGACTGAGATAGTCCGTCTCGTGCATATCCTTTTCCGCGTTCCCGTTTGCATCTTCGATGTCATCGCGCAGACCATCATTGTCCGAATCACGCACGGCGGCATGCGCGCCCGTCAGCCACTCGAACAACGCGCGCGCGAACCGGCGGTTCTCGCCGCGCGTGAGCGCCGCATCGTCCAGCGGATATTCGCTCGCGAGTACAGCGAGCCGGCCGTAGCCGTGTTGTGTGAACGCCAGCGTCGATGTGTTCGGCTCGGAACCGGGTACGGAGAATTCCATGGGCCGCGTCGTTTCGATATAAGCGCCCGACGCTATCGCCAATTGATCCATTCCAAACAACGCGAATGGCGTTTTCGGAATCGCGAAATTCCCAGACACTTCGTGCTGCGGATCGATCAAGAGCCCGAGCGGTTCGAGCCAGCGACGCAGGCCTTCGCCCGCGATCTCCGGCGCATGCCCCGCCACCACCAGCAGGCCACCGCCACCCGAGACGTAGTCCAGCAGGACCTGCCGTGTAATGGCGCCGCGAGCGACGTCTTCCAGGCGCACCACGACGGCTGCACTGCCCTGCGGCGCCTGCGCAATGGGACCCCGGCGCTCGCGCTGGCTCAAATGCATTGGCGCTTCGGAAAGAAGTCGCGTCAATGCGCCGAAGTGCTCCACCGATTGCCATTCCACCGCCCGCGTGCCCTTGGCGAACGAGGTCGCAACGACGTCAAACCATTCCTCGGCGACGACCACCGGTTTACTGGTAGGCGTCCGGTGCGCGCGCACCATCACCCGCGTCCGGTATTCGCCCGGCTGTTGCATCGATTGCGTGTTGAGCGAAATCGTTGCGCGCGGGCCACTATCCGCCGATTCGTCGATCGTGGCCGCCAACCAGGGCGCCGCGCGTTCGTCGTAGGTCAGTTGCACGTGCGCATTTGGCGGCAATGCGATTGGAAGAACACACCGACTGCGGCCTGGCGTGTCGGCATCCAGCAACACGCGTGGTGGCAGGCCGAGGGAAATGTGCGGGCGCCGCGCCGGCATGGTATTGGTCGCAATCGGCAGCATGTCTACCACAAAGCCGTTGAACCGATGCAGCTCCAACGACAAGGCCTCGGAATCATTCGGAATGCGGCGCAACCGGGGGCCGTCGGCCACGTAGAGCGCGTCGTTCGTCCAGGTTAGCGCTTCGATCGTGTCTTGTGTCTGGTACGTCGCGCGCGTGCTGGAATCGGGTCCTTGCAGCAGCAGCGATTTCCCTCCAGCGACGGCCATCCGGACGCCATCGGGCGAAAGGGCCACGTTCGGCGGCTGTCCCACCACATCGCGAAAACTCCACTCGTTGCTCTTGCGCAACTCCTCGCTGCCGGTCGTGAATGCGGTGGTGTAGGCAAATCCTGTGGCGTGGTCCATCGTGTTGACAACGACCTCACCGGACGACGACGCAGCCATAAACGCGCCTCGCGGCATGGCACCGGGAATGCCCACCGACGGGCCGACGTCTTGCAGCGTCGTCGCGTCAAGCAAGCGCACCGTCGACGTACGACCGCCGTCACGCCGCTCGAGCGAGAAAGCCGATTCGAGTAAGGTCAGGTGCGCACCGTCCCCAACAATCGCGAGTGCGGCCGGGGACGACGCCAGTGCGGCCTCGCGGGACGCCTTCACCGGAACATAACGTTGCTCGCCGGAATTCAGATCGATCGCGACAATCGCCGCCGTACCCGATCGCGGGCCTTCACACGCTACATACAATTGACCGCTTTGCCATCGCGCGGCGCCGATGGCGGGCACGCCGTGCAAATCCCACTGACCCAGCAGTGTGAAGCGGCGACCGTTATCACTCAGGCGAAGCCCGACCACACGCACGCGGCCGCGCGGCGGCGCCTCGGCGCCAATCCGTTTTTCCAGCAGGATCAGCCGGCACACGTCGCCGATTGGCGTTGGCTCCGCGATCACGGCCGCGACTTCCCATTCGGATGTCCATGGCGTGTACAGGCGTTCCAGCGGCGCGGTGCGCAGCAGGATTAATTCCTGGCGCGAATCGGCACTCGCGGAAGGCACTGTGCGAGTCACATCGCGCGTCAACAGCGCGATCCATTCGCCGCCAAACAAGGGCTGCATCGGCTGCACCAATTGCGACTGAGGCAACACCAAGGCAGCTTCGCGGGGAGGGGCATCGGATGGCGCATAGATCTGCGCCTGCAGGCCGGCGGGCTCACCTCGCACGGTTCTCTGTTGGCACAGGATCAGCAGCGCATCATCGGCGGGCGCCGCCAGTGCGCACAGAATCGCCCACAGAGCCGCCACGCTGCACACGGCACGGGGTATGGGTCGAAGATAAATCATGGGCCACCTGGTGGCGTCCCAAGCAGGACACACGCCACGTCCATATGATAGACTCAACGTTCATTGTGTCCGAAGCCTTGGACGCTTCGCTACATTAGGAGAGTTTTGCGATGTTGAAGCCGTTTTTTTGTGCCTCGGCCCTTTTGGTGGCCACGCTGACTCTCACCGGGTGTCTTGGTGAGGGTAAGTCGTCGGAAAATGGTGCCGTCGAGGTACAGGGCAGCCAGCAGACTCCTGGTAAGCTGGTCGAAGAGCTCAAGGAAATGGCGGCAGCGCCGGAAAAGTTCAGCGACAATATCGACCGGCACATCCTGACGCAGCAACTCGCGAACATGGGCCCGACGGCCTTGGCTCCGGTGATTGATTTCATGTCCGCCCCGGACACTCCCCAACCGGCGCGCCTGTTCATTCTGCAGTGCGTAAACAATTACCTCACGCCGGTATACCTTACGAACCTCAAGCCCCTGCTCGAATCCACCGACGAAGGCGCGCGCGCCATTGGCATTACGGCAATCGGCCACATCAAGGACCCCGGTGTAGTGGAACTTCTTAGACTGGCCCGGCAGGACGTCAGCCAGCGCGTTGCCTTCTGCGCGCTTTCCGGCCTGACGATGCAGGGCGATGCCCCTTCGCGTGAAGAACTCAAGCAGATGTATCTCAACAACACCGAAGTCGAAAAAGTTACGCAGGAACAGGTGAAGCGCGAAGTGGTGCGTGTGCTGCTGCGCGACGCTCAGCCGGACGACCTTCCGATCCTTCAGGATGCGCTCAATCAGCCGTATATTGAGGTGAATGCGCGCCTGATGATTGCGGAAGCTGTGGGTCGTTTGGGCGATACGGCCGCGGTGCCGCTGCTCGAGCAAAGCCTGGGCTTGCAAAAAGAACCGGAATATGGCGAAATGGTGAAGCAGGCCATCGCCGCGATCAACAAGCGCGCGAGCGAGGCATAAGCGTCCAGCGTAAGTGGGGCGTGGGGCGCAAGGGGGAATTGTGTCCGAATCGAATCTGTGGGGCCGCATCCGCGGCGCTTTTGCTAAGGGTGAAACCGCCGGTGGCGACGCGCTGGCCGCGCCCGCGCCGCGGCGTGTAGTGCGCATCGACTTCGACATGCTGCTCAAGGGCAGCGTCTATGATCGCCCGAGCGGCAAGGTCAAGCAATACGGCGTCACGGTCGACGGTGCGACCAAGGTGATCACCTCGGGCGATTTTGTCGATCGGGAAACCTACGACGCGCTCATCAAAGCCGGCGCGATTCGTCCGATGGCCGATGCGCCGATGGCCGACGCGCCGCTGCACCAGCAGAAACGCAAGCAGCGCCAGGCGGGTTGATTCGCCGGGCGCTGCCGCTTCTCGCATCTATACTTCACGCCGCGGGCGAAGTCTGAATTCACTTCGCCCGCGTGCTTTGTCTGGCCTTACTTCTTCTCGTCGTCGACTACTTCAAACTCAGCGTCGACGGTCGCGCTCTTGTCCGGACCCGCGCTCGCGCCGTTGCCGCCGGGTTCACCACCCGCCGCACCGGCACCCTGCTGCGCGGCGGACGCCTTCGCGTACATCGCTTCGGCCAGCTTGTGCGCCGCCTTGTTCAGGTTCTGCATCGAACCTTCGATCAGGCCGGCGTCGTCGCCGTTCATCGCTTCGCGCAAGGTCGCAATCGCACTCTCAATCGCGGATTTGTCGTCGGGGTTAACCGCTTCAGCATTCTCCTTGAGCGATTTTTCGGTCGCATAAATCAGGCTGTCGGCCTGGTTGCGCACGTCGATAAGCTTGCGCTTTTTCTTGTCTTCGGCGGAATGCGCTTCGGCATCCTTCACCATTTTCTGGATGTCCGACTCGTTCAAGCCGCTTGAAGACTCGATGCGCACTTTCTGTTCTTTCTTCGTGGCCAAATCTTTGGCCGAGACGTGCACGATGCCGTTCGCGTCGATGTCGAAGGTCACTTCGACCTGCGGCAGACCACGCGGCGACGGCATGATCCCGTCGAGGTTGAAGCGCGCCAGCGTGCGGTTGTCGCCCGCCATTTCGCGCTCGCCTTGCAGCACATGCACCGTCACCGTCGTCTGGTTGTCTTCCGCCGTCGAGAAGATCTCCTTCTTGCTCACCGGAATCGTGGTGTTGCGTTCAATCAGCCGCGTGAACACGCCGCCGAGCGTCTCGATGCCCAGCGACAGCGGCGTCACGTCGAGCAGCAGCACGTCCTTCACTTCGCCGGAGAGCACGCCGGCCTGGATCGCGGCTCCCAGCGCGACTACTTCGTCCGGGTTCACGCCGCGGTGCGGATCCTTGCCGAAAATACCCTTGGCGATTTCGACGATCGCGGGCATGCGCGTCATACCGCCGACGAGAATCACTTCGTCGATCTGGTCCGCCTTCAGTCCGGCGTCGCTCAGCGCCTTTTTGCACGGATCCTTTGTGCGGCCGATGAGATCGTCCGTCAGTTGCTCCAGCTTCGCGCGCGTCAGCTTGTAGTTCAGGTGCTTCGGCCCGGAGGCATCCGCCGTGATAAACGGCAGGTTCACGTCCGTCTGCGTGCTGGACGACAATTCGATCTTCGCCTTTTCCGCCGCTTCCTTCAGCCGTTGCAGCGCCATCGCATCCTTGCGCAGATCGATGCCTTGCTCCTTCTTGAACTCGTCGGCAAGCCAGTCGATCACTTTTTGGTCGAAATCGTCGCCGCCGAGGTGCGTGTCGCCGTTCGTGCTCAGCACTTCGAAGCTGTCGCCGCCGATCGCGAGGATCGATACGTCAAAGGTACCGCCGCCCAAGTCATACACGGCGACCTTTTCGTCCTTCTTCTTGTCGAGGCCATAGGCGAGCGCGGCCGCGGTCGGCTCGTTCACGATACGCAGCACTTCAAGACCCGCGATGCGTCCGGCGTCTTTGGTCGCCTGGCGTTGCGCGTCGTTGAAGTACGCCGGTACCGTGATCACCGCCTGCTTCACTTCTTCGCCGAGATACGCTTCCGCATCCTGCTTCAGCTTTTTCAGCACCATCGCCGAGATCTCGGGCGGGCGATGTGTCTTGGCGTCAATCTCCACTTGCGAATCACCGTTGGCCGCGCGCGATACCTTGTACGGCACCAGCTTGATTTCATTCTGCACTTCGTCGAACCGGCGACCCATGAAGCGCTTGATCGAGAACACGGTGTTCTTCGGGTTCGTGATCGCTTGACGCTTGGCCGCCGCGCCAACAAGGCGCTCGCCGTCTTTCGTAAAACCAACCACCGACGGTGTTGTCCGCGCGCCTTCCGCATTCGGAATGACCGTCGGCTCGCCGCCTTCCAGAATGGCCACGACAGAGTTTGTCGTGCCCAAGTCGATACCAATTACCTTGCTCATTGCTTCATCTCCTCAGCCCACAGACGGGCTTATCCAAAGTCCATAGGCAAGCGCTATGCCAGAGGATTTCACAATTTGACAGAGAATGAGACCGATATAAGCTGTTTACTCGCAAGCATTTACATAAAAGTGTGCAAAACCATGATCTGACCCGGATTATCGCATTTAGAAACCCCGCTGCATTCTGAAACAATCCAAAATGAACCTGTCATCACTTACTATTCCTCAGCCCTCTATAGTGTGACTACTCCAAAATACCTGTGGAGGTTGGCGCATGACGGTCCGGCTCAGCGACCAGGAACTCGTGGCTCGCATCCTGTCCGGCCGCCCGGATCAGTTCGGTTCGCTGGTGGAGCGGCACATCCGCGCGGCGCACGCCGTGGCCTATGCCCGGCTCGGCAATGCGGCCGACGCCGAGGATGCGGTGCAGGAGGCGTTCGTCCGCGCGTACGAACGCCTCGGTTCGCTGCGCGACCCTTCCCGGTTCGGCGCGTGGCTGCTCACCATCGCGCGCCATGAAGCGGCACGCGTCGCTGCGAAGCGGAATCGAACGGTGGTGTCGCTTTCGGGCGATTCATCCGATCTGTCAGAACCTGCGATCGATCCAAATCCGGGACAGCACGAACTGAACGCCCTCTTGCGCGAACACGTGATGCGCCTGCCGGAATCGTCCCGCGAAGTGTTGCTGCTGCATTACTTCGCCGGCCACTCCGCGCGCGACATTGCCGAGTTGCTCGATCTGCGCCGCGCGGCCGTGCTCAAACGCCTGCAACGCGCACGGGAAGCGCTTGCGGAAACCATGCTGCGCGATCTTGAAGTGGGGCGGCCTTCGTCGGAGGACTTCTCGAAGCAGGCAGTGCGGATTACGGCGTTGGTTGGCGCGCTCGGACTTCCCGCCGGTATATCCGGTGTAGCCACGGCGAGCGTCGCGGCGACCGGAATCGGTGTTTCGCTGAAAATATTAGTGGCGTCGGTCGTGTTGGTGGCGGCGGGCGCGTTTGTTGGTGTCGCGATGTGGCGCACGACGGAGCCTACGCCTATGGAGATAGCGGCTCTACGAACAACGGACGCACAACCGTTCTCGAACACAATCCCGACGCAAGAGCCTGAAGAATTCGCGGCCACTGTGAACACACCGCCCGCGGCAATCGAATCAAAAACAGACCACGCCATCCCGCGTACCCCTGGGACCGAACTCACCAAATACGCTCCGAAAAATTTGTCGGGCGTGTGGACTGTGGAGGTTACCGGTCCGGACAACGAAATAGCCAAGGTACTCCGCTACGCAATTAAGCAGGTCACCATCGACGATCACGGCCAAACGCTGGAGCTGTACGCCAACTCCAGTCCTGAGTACATGGCCGGCAAGGGCTTGGTTCACGGAGATACGGTGGAATTTGAACTGGCCTCAAATGTCCGTGGAGAGCCGCAAAATTCCATCCAGGTGAAAATGGAAGCGCCCTACGATCGCGCCGCATTCACGATGAATCTGGCAGGAACTGCGTCCTCGGCGCAGTATACCCCGGCGACAGACGAGGGCCGTGCGGCCCGCCTCGAGAATCCCGTGCGCGGCGAGATTGAAATGGTGTGGCAACGCGTGCCGGAAGCGAAATTGTCGCGTTCGCAATACATCGAGGCCCGGAAGAAGGAACTGCAGGCGCTCGCGCGCGCAATTTTCAATTTCGAGTTCGAGCATCAGGCACGTCCACCGGCGACGCTCGATCAACTCGTGCCCACACACTTGGCAGATTTTCATCCATACACGCCGGAAGCGGGCGTGCTTTTGACGTATGTGCCACCGCCGCCTGGGGTCCCGCTTGTGCAGGGCGAATCCGACTACGATACCAATGTCGAGAACGGCGCGGCGCGGCAAGCACGCATGATGGAGGTCGAGCGAACCGCCGCACGCAAATTGGCGCCGGTGTTACTGAATCCAACCCCGATTGTGCGTGCTGAATACGATCGCTTTGATCTTGTCCTGGTCATCACGCGCAGAGGCGAAGTCGGCGCGCCCGACGAAGTCGCGTGTCAGCATCCGATTCCCACGGCGCCGCTGACCGATGCGCAAAAGGGAGATCTTCGCGTATCCTGCCAGAACAACATGAAGCAGCTCGGGCTGTCGCTGAAGATGTTCGAAAGCGAAGATCGCGAACGACGGTTTCCCGCCGGCTGGTACATGATCTATCCCGAATACATGCCGGATCCGTGCATTCTGGTCTGTCCAGGCTCGACGCAACACGAAGTCGCTTACGAAGTCCTGTTCCCCGCGGTAAACGTCAAGGAACTCGAAGCGACCTTCGACAGCCTGCTTCCGGGTGCGGTCGACGCAAACGCGCCTGGTTCGCGCGCGATTCGCCAAGCCCATATACCCCTTGTTATCGAGCTCCACGAATGCAGCGAATCGGGCGGGCGCAATGTGCTGTTTCTCGATGGCCACGTCGAGCACCGACAAGGCCCGCTGGAAAGCTACCCCGATCTCGCGCCGTTTCTGAACCTTCGCTAGTCCGAATCTACGCGCCGAGCGCCTTCGCGACGATTGGCTTTAGGTTCTCGGGCAGAGACAAATGTATGGCCGCGTCCTGGCCCTGGGGAGACATCTTCGCCCAGGTCTTGCGCAGGATGTCGATCAGTTTGTCTTCGGTCATGTCCGCGCGCACGGCGAACTCGGCGAGATCGTGTTCGAGAAACACGAGCGCGGCGGCGTCTTCCAGCGTTTGCGCGTCCGGGTCAGCCTTGAGGCGTTTCTTCTGCACGATCGAACGCACGCGCTCGATGGTGGGCGCGTCATACCCCTGCGTGCGCATGATCTCTTCCAGTCTGTCCGCGTGGAAGCCATACAGGGTGATGCGCCACTTGTGGTAGCCGGCCTTGTCCATGGGGAAATCCGACCGCGGAATTTCCCAGCGGCGGATGTGCTGCCCGCGCGCGGCGATGCGCAGTTCCTCCGGCGCATCCGGCCGCAGGCGCTCGACCCACGCGCTCATGTGTTGCCCGTAGGCCACCGCCGCGCCTTTTGGATCGGCAGCATTCGCCGAATCGATAGCCTTCAACACTTGTTCTAAACGCTCGGACATGCGACTCGCCTTTATCAATCGGATCTAGACATGATTTACAGGATTCAAACAGCACTGCGCGAATTCCATGTCGCTTGATTTAAAAATCCTGTCAATCTTGTGAATCCTGTCCAAAAAATGGGTCTGTCCTAGCCGAAATCGTTACACTATCGCGGATGAAACAAGGTCTTTTGCTTCGCATCGGCATCGCCGCCGCTTTGGCTGCGGCGGCATTTGCCGTCTACGGCCAGACGCTGCGCTTCGACTTCGTCAACTATGACGACGTGGCCATCTACGACAATCCGCGCGCCGCGCACGGCTTCACGCGCGACGGCATTGCGTGGGCCTTCACGGCCATCCATGTGGGCAACTACATTCCGCTCACACTGCTTAGCTACCTTGTGGATTCCCAGCGCGCGGGCCTCGATCCAGGCGCGTACCACCTGACCAATGCGCTGTTGCATGCGGCCAACGCCGTGCTCGTCTTCCTCGCCTTGCACGCGCTCACGCGCCGCACGTGGCCCAGTGCGCTCGTGGCGGCGCTGTTTGCGGTGCACCCCTTGCACGTCGAATCGGTGGCGTGGGTATCCGAGCGCAAGGACGTGCTCAGCGTGTTTTTCGGCCTGCTCGCGCTGTGGGCCTACGCCGCATACGCGCGCAAATCGACCATTGGCCGGTATCTGTTGGTGTTCCTGCTGCTCGCGTGCAGCCTGCTGTCGAAGCCGATGCTGGTCACCTTTCCGTTTCTGCTGCTCGTGCTCGATTTCTGGCCGTTGGAACGTGCGGAACTCGCGCGATCGAGTGTCCATCTCTGGATACGCGTCATCGCGGAAAAAATCCCGCTCCTGCTCCTTACCTTAGGCGCGTGCATCGGCGCGGTGCTTGCGCAGCGCGCGGCGAGTTCCATGCCCAGCCGCGAGGTGCTCGATTTGGGCACCCGCGCGGCCAATGCCGCCGTTTCGTACGTCCGCTACCTCGTGCTCACGGTATGGCCGCATGATCTGATCCCCTATTACCCGCACCCGAAGGGCGGCCTTCCGCTCTGGCAGATCATCGGTTCGGCGGTGTTTCTACTCGTCGTTTCAGTCGGCGCATGGATGGTGCGTCGCCGCGCGCCCTACGTGCTCGCCGGGTGGTTGTGGTACATCGGCACGCTCGTGCCGGTGATCGGACTCGTGCAGGTCGGCGGGCAGGCGATCGCAGATCGCTACACCTATCTGCCGCACATCGGCGTGTTCGTCATCGTCGCGTGGACCTTTGCCGCGCTTGTGGATCATTTCCCGCGCGCGCGAATTCCCGCTGCGGCCGCCGCGATTGCCGTGTGTGGCCTTTTCGGCACGCTGGCCTACGCGCAGACCGCACAGTGGCGCAACAGCATCACGCTCTACGAACACACGTTGCGCATTAGCCCGAACAACCCTGTCGCGTTGCCGAACCTGGGCGAGGCCTACATTGTCGCCGGGCGATACGAGGACGCGGTCACCACGATCCAGCGCGCGCTCGCGATCGCTCCCGATTCCGCGGGCTCGCATTCCAATCTCGGGCTCGCGCTGCGCAAATTGGGCCGTATGCGGGAAGCCGTGCAGCAGCTCCTGATCGCCGTGCAGCTTGAGCAGGCGCCGAAGCACCTGAATAACCTCGCCATCGTGTGGATGGATCTTGGGCAGTTCCCCGCTGCGCGCCAATCGCTCGACGAAGCACTGATGATCGATCCGGGCTATACGCCGACGCAGGTGAACCTTGGCAACTGGTATCTCCGGCAGGGCCGGCTGGACAACGCCGAATCGCACTACCGCGCGGCGCTCAACCTCGAACCGCGCAACGCGGACGCACTGAGCAACCTCGGCGCGACGCACCTGTTGCGCGGCGAGTTCGGCCAGGCGGAGGCGCGGTTGCGCGAGGCACTCTCCATCGCGCCGAATGACCCTGTTGCGCGAACCAACCTGGGTGCGGCGTTACTGGGGCTGCGCGATTTTGACGGCGCGGAACGGGAAGCGCGAATTGCGTTGCGGCTGGACCCGACATACACGAAGGCGCAGACGTTGCTGGACGAGATTGCAAAACGCGCGCCGCGCAGGAATTAAACCGAGTCTTCCATTTCGATCGGCTCGACCTTCACGCCCTTGGCGGCGATCCACGCCAGCCCGCGATCAATCTCCGCGTCGTCGCCACTGAGTTCCAGCGTCACCAGGCCGATGTCGTTTTTAATCGTCGCACCGCGGACATTGGTCACAATCTTGTACTTGTGACCCAGCTCGTAAATGAGCGGCTCTTTCATCACGTCGCCCAGATAAGTGAGATATACGCGCCGGCGCGCCATTGTTGCTCCTTCGGCCGCCCTGCGGCCCCGACATGCCGATTGTACCACCCACACGCGTTGATCCGCTTGTGCCCATCGCCTACACTCGCGGAATCGTCGCCGCACAAGGATTCACGCCATGTATCTTCGCGTTATCGCGCTGCTGTTGACACTCACCCTGCCGCTTGCCGCGGCCCGCGCCCAGGAAGAACCGGCCAAGCGCGTGCCCGCGCCGGTGATGACCTTTCACGGCGCGGACTGGCTCGAACGCCCGGGCCGGCTGAAGGAAGAGCAGCCCTTCGAAATTATTGAATACATGGACCTCAAGCCGGGCATGGTGGTCGCCGATCTCGGCTGCGGCACGGGCTATTTCGCGCGCAAGATTGCGCCCAAAGTGATGCCCGGCGGCACGGTATACGGCGAGGACATCCAGCCCGAGATGCTGCAGTTGCTGGAGCAGCTCTGTAAAAAGGAAGGCGTTGAGGGCGTCGTGCCGATCCTCGGCGACGAAAAGGATCCGAAGCTGCCGAAAGGCAAGGTCGACTGGATCATCATGGCCGACGTCTACCACGAATTTCAGTACCCCGAGCCGATGCTCGCCAAGATGCTGGAGTCGCTGTCGCCCACCGGCAAGGTCTGCTTGCTCGAGTACCGCGCGGAGGAATTCCGCAAGGCTTCGCACATCAAGCCTGAGCACACCATGACCGTGAAGCAAGTGCTCGAGGAATGGAACGCCGCTGGCTTCGAGTTGATCGACCTGCAGGAGTTCCTGCCTTCGCAGCACATGTTCATCTTCCACCGCCGGCCGGCGCGCTGATCGGGCACGCATGGCAGTGACGCGCGATCAGTTCAGGCATTGGAACACCATTCTCACGCGGTTTCGTGATCTCGATCCGATGGGCCATGTGAACAGTACGGTGTACTTCACCTACTTTGAAGTCGGCCGCACGGATTATTTCGACCAATCCGGCGTGTCCACGCGGCGCGTGCGCGGCAAATGGGGCATCCCCGTGGTCTCGCAGACGTGCAATTACCGGCGACAAGTCTTCCATCCCGCCACGCTCGAGGTCGGGGTCCGCTGTGCCGAATTGCGCGAAAAGACCGTCCATCTCGAATATGCCCTATTTGTGGCCGGGACGGACACGCTGATTTGCGACGGCCAGTCGATTTCCGTCTGGGTTGATCTCGAAATCCCCAAGTCTGTACTGCTTCCGGACGAGTTGCGCGGCGCACTCACCGACTACGAAACCGCCCTCGCCGTCCGCGCGGTTTAACCAAGGCGGCCCCGCCGCTTAAAATCGCGCAATGCTACTGTTGCTCACCCTCATGCTTGCCGCCGCGAATCCGTCCGGCGAGATCGCTTTCGTCGGCGGCGAGTCGGCCCGCGTGCACATCACGGCGGTCGCAGGCGGAGAACCGCGCGCCATCGGTCCCGAGCATGTGCTCGGCGCGCCGGCCTGGTCGCCCGACGGCGCGCGCCTGGCATTTTCGGTGGAAGCGGGCGGCGGCAGCCGCATCTACATTTGCGGCGCGGATGGAAGCGAAGGCCGCTACATCGATCACGCGCATCGGGCAAACCTTGGCCCGGTGTGGTCCCCCGATGGCACGCACATCGCCTATACGGCCGGCACCGGGCTCGACACGCAGGTCATGGTGGTCGCTATTCAGTCCGGCTTGGAAACGCCGTGGGGCGGCGAACGCACGAGCTTGATGAATCCCGTGTGGGCGCCCCGTGCATTGCTCGATCGCATCTTCGAGCGGCTCGGCACAAACGGCCGGCCGAGTTTTCTCCCCAGCGTGCTTTCGGAAAATTCCGCGCCACCGGTGCTGATCGCGGTGGGGTTGGCGGGTGCGCCGGGCGCAATGACGACGGACTTATTCTTTGTGTCCGAAACCGAAGCCGTCGTGTTTGCCGAAGACCTGTTGCCATCCGAGGGTGTATACGAGGAATTCGCGCCGGCAGCCACGCGCGATGCGCTCGCCTTCGAATCGAACGACGGCGGCGATCGCGAAATCTTCGTGCTTACCCGCCGCGGCGCGTGGGACCTCAGCAACGACCCTGCTGCCGACTGGAACCCGGTATGGTCACCGGACGGCAAATGGATCGCGTTCGAATCGTTCCGGCGGGGCACGCGTGGCATCTTCCGTTGCCATCAACGCAGCAGCCGCATTCTTCGCGTCGCCGCCGATCGCTCCGCCGACTGTTGGGGCGCGACATGGTCGCCCGACAGCGACTGGATTGCTTACGTCACCGACAAAACCGGTGCGCCCTCGATCTGGATCACGCCGGCCGATGGGGAAGAAGACGCCGTGCGCCTCACGCCCGAGGGTATGACGGCCTCGTTCCCGGCGTGGAGACCCGAGCCGTGAGATTTTTGGCGCTCGCAATAGCGGCGTGTCTTCTGTCGGCGACGGCACACGCGCGCGATGCCGAAGGCCGGCTCGATCTCGTGTTGTCGCCCAATAGCGCGCAGCCCGCTTTCGTCGTACACGGCGGCGCATTGAGCGTCGTCCTGCGGGAAGAAGCCTCGCTCCAGCTCGAATCCGCCGCGGGCTCGTTTGCCCTCAGCACACCGGCCGCAAAAATCCAGCGCGGCTATTCCGTCGTCGATATCACGATACCCGCGGAAGTTCCCGCGGGCACGTACACGCTCGCGGGATCCAGCGGTGACAAAACCGACCGTAATTATCGCTCCGTCGTTGTGTTGGACGCGCCGCTGGAATCGTACCGAATCGCCGTGTTGAGCAACCTGCGCATCAGTGCCGACCCGGAGCGCCCGGACACGGATTTGTATCGCACCACCGCACTGACGAATGGCGCCGCGCTGGTGCTCGTAACGGGGGATCTCACCGCCAGCGGAACGCCGGAACAGTTTCGACTCGCGCTCGAAATCCTGAACGATTGCCAGGCGCCGACGCTTGTGGCCCCCGGCACAACCGATTTCGCGTCGGGCCATGTATCGGAATACCTCGGGGCGTATCCGCTCGCGATCCCGTTTGGACTCGACGGCGTGTTGCTGTGCTCGGCGCCGCGCGCGGCCGTGGGCGTCGAAGCCGGCAAACTCCTTCTCGAACGCCGCCGCATCCGCGCGGCGCGCTGGTCGATCGGGGCCGTGCCGCTGCTGGATCTCGGCCTGGTGCGCGATCAATTGACCGTGCTCGTGGATGATCCTCTCGACGCCGCGATTGGCGCACCCGCCGGCATTGCGACGGAAACGGGCGAGGCTTCGTCGTGGGGCACGACCCGGATGTACGCGGCGCCCGCACAACGTGCAGCGCTGGAGTGGTTTACGGTGAATCCGCAGCGCGTTTCGCTCGTCCGCAACCGCTAAAAAAGGAAACCGCCGTGGATGTTGTGCATCCACGGCGGCGAAAAATTTTTTAGGATTACAGGCCCTGGCCGGACGAAATCGCCTCGATCATCGAGATCAGCGGCAGGAACATCGCGAGCACGATCGCGGCCACTACGAAACCCATCAGCACAACAAACACGGGCGTAATCGCTTCAGTGAGGCCCGACACCGCAATTTCGATGTCTTCCTCGTAGGTTGTGGAAATCTGTTCGGCCACGCGCTCGAGTCCGCCGGATTCTTCACCGGTCAGCAGCATATCGACGACCACGCCGTCGATGTACCGGTCTTTTTCGGCCTTGCGCAGCGGCGCTTCGAGGCCTTCGCCGGCTTCAATCGAATCGCGCATGTCTTGAATCACGCCAATATAAGCGCGGTTCGCAACGGAATTTTTGCAGAGGTCCAGCGTCGCCATCATCGACACGCCACTGCGCAGCAGCATCGCGAAGGTGGCCATGAAGTCAGCCGTCACGCGCTTGCGCGCCAGCGAGCCGAAGAGCGGCAGGCGCAACTTAATCTTGTCCGCCGTCAGCTTGCGCATCGGATCGCGTACGTACCAGAACTTGTACAGCGCCCACAGGCCACCGACGGCCAGCACGACCACATACCAGAACCGCGTCACAAACGCGGCCAAATCCATCACCAACTGCGAGTACCACCCGATCTTCGCACCCATCGTGTCGAAGATATCTTTGAACGCCGGAATCACGAACATCGACAGGATGACGACCAGCACGAATGACACCGTGACCAGCACGGCGGGATAAATCAGCGCCACCTGGACTTTTTTGGTCAGGCGTTCGCTCTGTTCGCGGTATTCCGCGATGCGCTTGAGCACCTGCGGCAGCGAACCGCTGGCTTCCGCCGCCTTGATCAGGTTCACTTCAACCGGCGAGAACGCGCGGCCTTCGCGCGCAAAGGCCTGCCACAATGGATTGCCGGATTCCACATACTCGGCGATGCCGCCGACCAGCGCGCGCACGTTCTTGTTCTCGCCGCGGCGCGCGAGCGATTTCAGTGCCTTCAAAATCGGGGTACCCGATTCGAACATCATGATGAGCTGGCGCACGAACACTGTAATGTCGCGGTTGCGGATGTGACCGCGCGACGGCGCGCCGACCGGCTCGGATGACGCGCTGGCGCTCGGCACCGTGCGCACTTCGGCCTTCGGTGCCGGCCGCTCGAGCTCCAGCTCGTTGGTCAGCGATTCCACCTGCGGCAAGGCCGCGGAGTGTCGCGACACGGGGCGCCGCGCGGGCGCGCGGTGTTCGGCCGCGGCTTTCTTCGCGGCGCTGGCCTTTTTCGCGGCCACTTTGGCTTTGGTGCTCGGCTTTCTCGGCGCGCTTTCGGCCATCCGACTCTTCCTCCATCACGCAAGACCCTCGCGGGTCCGCGGGCTGCTTACTGTGCTGGCTGTTCCGGCGCGGCATCGGCAAGCTTCGCCGTGCCGCTGTTCATTTCATGCCAATACCGCACGGCGCTGCCGCCGTTTTCGGGAAACACTACCACTGCTTCGACGCCCGCCGATGCGGTGCGGCCCGTGCCGCCGGGCATCTCCATATTCACCGTGCTGACGACGCGGTAGCACCGCGAGCCCAGCGCCAGATCGTGCGGCATGTCGCGCACGGCGTACTGCGGCGCGGAGACGTTGAACGTGGCCGGTTCGCGGCCGACCTTCTGCAGTGCATCCGCCCATGAGGCAAACGGGCGTTTGTCGGCAAGGGCCTTGGCTTCGTCCGCATTGATCGCGAAGATCGCGGCGAGCACCGCGGGCGAGGCGCTGTTCAGGTTGATATAGCTGTTCGGCTGTTTCGGATCGGTGGCGGTGTACACCGTGAGCTGTGCCGCATCGAGGGCCTGCAGCCCCTTGGCATCGACAAGCCCGTCCGCGCGAAGCGCCTCAACGGAAGCCAGTTTCTTGCCTGCGGCGCGGTATTCCGTCAGCGCTTGCCCGGCTTGCTCCGACAGGCCCAGCGCACGCAGCATCGCCACTGGCGCGTAGTTAAGATTCACGCGCGCGGATTCGTCTGACACGCGAATCTTCACGGTTTGCGGATACGCACCGGTGCCCGTGGCTTCCTGCCGATAGGTGTTCAGCGAAACGGTGTATTCGAGTTGCGGCGTCTCGCCCTTGGCGATGGCGGCTTGAATCTGGGCAATCGCGGCGTCGACGCCCGCGGCGGCCAAATGTTCCGCGCGCTCGATGTGCAGGTTCGCGCCGGCTTCGTCGTACTCAATCGTCATGTAGCCGATATAGGCCGTGCCGAGCATGGCGAAAATCACCAGCATGCCGATCGCGGCCACGAGAGCCATGCCGCGTTGTCTGTGATATCGAATCATCGGCTGCACCTATCGCACATGTACCGGGAACACGGCTTTGCGCGCGACCTGGAATTCCGGCCGCACGGGATCTTCGAGTGAAATGCTCACACGCACGGCGCGCGGCAGGCCGGAGCCCGCCCAGGAATCGCTCCACGCCGCGTTCGCGTCCGCGCCGAGATATTCCACGCTGAAACCCTGCACGCGCGCGGGGATCAGTTCGAGCCGTGCGCCGGCCGGGTAATCGCCACCCAGCGGGCCGACCGTGCGCACCAGCGCGCCCGTCGGCTTACCAATGCGATCCACGCGATAAGCCACCTTGCTCGGCGTGAACTGGTTGCGCGCGGTATCGAAATCATTCACCGGCAGGCAAAAGTCATCGTCAGGATGCGTGGCGGCGGGATAGGTGCGGTCGTCTTTTACATCGCGCGAGGTGCCCGTGATGCCGACACCGGATATGTCGTAGGAGATCGTCGCCGCGATGTCGTGGCCAATGGAATCGAACACGGTCTGCACTTGATTGTCGAGTTCGGTCAGCGCGCGGCGTTCATGCCACGCCGCCGTTACGGTGACGAAGGTGGATGTGCCAATTGTCATCACGACGCCGATGATGGTCATCACGACAAGGAGTTCGATCAGCGTGAACCCGCGTGCCTTCGGCGTCGCGTGCTTCATTGGCCGGATCCTTCCGTAGCCGCGCGCGGCACCACCGAGCCCATCGTGAATTGGCGCACGCGGCCTTCAAGCTCCCAAGCCACCTGTACCGTCACGGCCACGTACTGCGCGTCCGCCGCCGGTGCAATCGCCTCCGCGCTCCACGTGAAGTCGCGATAGGTATCGGCCTCGCGATCGTGCGCACGGCGCGTCAGCGGTAAGGCTGCGGGGGGATCGGTCGTCAATGCGGCCACCGGACCGCCGTCGCGCGGCTTGAGCGCCTGCGCGGTGCCGGGTTGGCTGTCGGTGAAGTCCGGCCACACGAAGAGGTCGGGCCGGGATTCAATCAGCGTGAGGTATTCCTGCGCGAGTTCGCCGGCGATTTCATGCGAGCGCGCGGACTTGGCGAGCGACTGGCTGCTCACGAACATTTTGAGCAGCACCGTGGATGCGATGCCAAGCACAATAAGCGCGGTGAGCAGTTCGAGCAGCGTAAAGCCTGCGCGCCGGCGCACACATCGAGACGCCCCTGACCCCACGAGTGGCAAGCAGCCGCTCTCCCTTCCGCTGGTCGGCGCGACGAGGCGCGCCGTCCTCCCCCGCTCCCCCTGTGACACACCCCAATAGTGCCAGGAAGCTTGGGTCTTATGCTGAGCCTGAATTGATTGTATAGCGGCTTTTACGATTCTGTCAATTTAGAACAGTACCCGCGCTATTCAATCCGCCTCACCCTCCGGCGCGAGTGTCCGCTTGGCCAATTCGTTGTCCAGCAGAAACAGCGCGCCCGAGTTATCGCCGATCAATTTCAACTTCTGCACAACGTCGTCCGCCGCGGCTTCTTCTTCCACCTGCTCGTTGACGAACCACTGCAACATCGTGTTGGTCATGTGGTCGCCTTCCTTGATCGCGACGCCCACGCACTCGTTGATCATTTCCGAGACTTTGCACTCGTGCTTGTAGGCGTCTTTTATGGCGTCCAGCGGCGACTTCCATTCGTGCTTCGGCGCTTCGACGGCCAGCAATCGCGGGCAGGACTGCCGGTTGATGATGTACCCAAACAACCGGTGCGAGTGCGTCAGTTCTTCCTGCGCCTGGATGATCATCCAGTTCGCAAACCCTTTGAGGTTGATCGACTCGAAGTACGCAGCCATCGAGTAATACAGATACGCCGCGGCCAATTCGTGGTTCAACTGGTCATTGATCTTGGCCAACACTTTGTCTTTCAGCATGGTTCCCCTCCGGTTGCCCCGGTTCCGCGATTATTTCAGCGCGGCCAGTACAGCGTCGTAGTTCGGATGATTCGCGATTTCCGGAACGTATTCAGCGTATTTCACTTTGTTGTCGTCGCCCACGACAAACACGGCGCGGCTTTCGATGCGCAGCGGCGACACCATGGTGCCGTACTTCTTGCCGAAATCCATCGAGCGGTGATCGCTCAGGAAGATCAGGCGCTCTTTGTTGATGCCTTCCGCGCCACAGAAACGACCCTGCGCCATCGGCAGGTCCGCGCTGATGGTGATGAAGGTCACGTCGGCGAGCTTGCCTGCCTCTTCGTTGAAGCGCTTGGTCTGCAGCGCGCAGACCGGCGTATCCACCGACGGCACCACGCTGATCACGCGCTTGCCCTTGAACGAGTTGAGTTGTACTTCGTCCACCAGGCTCTTCGCCAGCGTCGCATCCGGCGCGGCGTCGCCCACTTTTACTTCCGAACCTTCGAGTGGAAGCGGATTGCCTCGCAATGTTGTTTGCCGACCCATGTCACTATCCTCCAATTTCGGTTACGTCTACGGCCATGCCGGACGATTGGGTTGCCATCAAGAAACTGATCTCATCGTAGTGCATGCACTACCCGCGATCAACCGTAGCGCGCTGATCCGGCGCGCCTCAACACCTGCGGCTGATTGCGTTCCTTAACTCAGGCCGTCATGCCGCCGTCGGACACAAACGCGGCGCCGGTCGTGTAGCTGCTGGCATCCGATGCGAGATACACCGCCAGCCCGGCCATTTCGGAGGGCTGCGCGTGGCGCGCGAGCGGAATCTGGTGGATGAACTGGTCGTATATTTCCGGCGTATTGATCAGCACCGCGGCGAACTTCGTCTCCACCACGCCGGGGCAGATCGCGTTCACGCGCACGTTGCTCGATCCCAATTCCTTCGCCATGCCCTTGGTCATGTTGATCACGGCGGCCTTGGTCATGCTGTAGACGACCTGCATCGCGCCGGGCGAGATGCCCGCGATCGAGGCCACGTTGATGATCGAGCCTTTGCCCTGCGCCACCATGAGGCGCGCGGCGCATTGCGAGGCCACGAAATACCCGCGCACGTTCACTTCGAAGGTCTTGTCGAAGGCGGGCAGCTCCATATTGATCGCGGGGCCGAAGTAAGGGTTCGTCGCCGCGTTGTTCACGAGCACGTCGCAGCGGCCAAACTCGGCCTTCACCTTGTCGAACATAGCCGCGATCGCATTCGCATCGCCCGTGTGGCACGCGAGCGGCAGGCACTTCACGCCGAAGTCCTTGCGGATGGCCGCCGCGACGCCTTCCAGAGATTCCTGCTTGCGCGCGGCGATCACGACATCGGCGCCATTCTCCGCCAGGCTGCGCGCGATCGCTTCGCCAATGCCGCGGCTCGCGCCCGTGACCACCGCAACCCGGCCCTTCAAACTGAAATCCGCTATCGGCATGTGACGCTGTCCTTCCTGTGATTTTTGGTGTGACCCAAGGCAAGAACGCACAGGATACGGGGCGATCCGGTATGAATCAATGGCGCGCGCCGAGGATTACGGCGCGGCGGGCGCGGGTTCGGCAGGCGCTTCGGACTCGATCTTCGGCACCTTAAGCTTCTGCCCGCCTTTAATCGCGTTCGCGTCTTTCAGGCCGTTCAATCGGAGCACGGTCTCGCGCGTGGTCTTGAACTGCCGCGCGATCTTGCTGATGGTGTCGCCAGGCTGCACGACGTAATCCTCCGTCGGGATGTTCGGTGGAGGGGGCAGCGCCTCTTCGACCTTCGGTGCTTCAGCAGGCGCAGGAGTCGGCTCAGGCGTTGTGTTCGCCGCTGCAGCGGTTTCGGTCGCGGGGGTCGTTTCGGTGGATGCGGATTCCTGGGCCGCGGGTGCAGCCGGTGCAGACTTGTTGTCCTCTGGCGTGGATTCCACCGGAGCGGGCGTTGCCCCCAAGAAAAGCGTTAACGTGCGGCCTGCGTCCACGGTGCCGGATTCAAGTCCGTTCCACCGCTCGATGTCGGCCTTTGCGACGTGATACTTCTCCGCGATCGTGTCCAGCGTGTCTCCCTCGGCGACCGTATAGACCAGCTTCGCACCGAGTCCGTTCGCGTCGTCGGGCGCGGCCTGCGGTGCCGCTTCGGTGGCGGCTTCGGCCGGCGGAGATGTAGCGACCGCCGCGGCGACTTTTTCCGCAGGCGGCGGCACAGCCGGTTTTGCCGAATCGTCGAGAAATACGGTCAGTTTTGCGCCCGGCGCGGCCGTCGGCGACGCCAGCGCATTCCACTTCACGAGGTCATCCACACTCACCGAATACACCTGCGCGATCGCGGCGAGATCCTCGCCCTCGCGCACCGTGTGCTCGATGCGACTCTTGCCTTCTTCGACCACGGGCGCGGGCGGCGGAATGGCTTCCTGCGGCGCGGGCTGCTGTGGTGCGGATTCCGGTTCCGGCGCGCTTACCGCCGGCGTGGTCGTTGCCGTCTCCACAGGCGCTGCAATCTGTTCGGTCGCGGCCGGCGCTGGTTCTTGGGCCTTGGGTTGCGGAGCCTCCTGACCGCGCGGCGGCGGTGCGGCGGGCAATGTGACTTCGGCAACGTTGGGCGGCGGAACGGCGGCCGCGACGCGCTCGACTTCATCACTCGGCTTGATGGGATTCAGATTGCCAATCGCCTGCTGCCAGCGTTCGAGCCGCGCGACACTCTGCTGCAATTTCTCACGCGACAGCGTGCCGTCTTGAACAGCCTGCGCGATCGCGGCATGCACGGCGCGGATTTTTGCGGGATCCGGATCGAGCATCACGACCGCGTCGCACCCGGCCGCGAGCGCTTTCACGGCGGCCTGCTCGGCGCCCATGGCGCGCGTCATCGAATTCATCGCGACGTCGTCGGCCACGATCACGCCGTCGTATCCCCAGCGCGCACGCAGCAACTCGCCCACGAGCACGGGAGACAACGCGGCCGAACGGCGCGGGTCTTCAGGATCGAGCGCGGGCACCGCCACGTGCGCCACGAGCATGCCCGGCACACCGCGGCGCACCGCCTGATCGAAGGGATATAGCAAGCGGCCAAGGCCCGCCGCGTCTTTGTTCAACGCGACCAGCAAACCATCGGAGCCGTAGGTCGCTGCGCCGTATCCCGGGAAGTGCTTGACGACCGGCAGCACGCCGCCCTGTCGCAGGCCATCCGCCATCGCGAGCGCCATGCGCGCGACCTGCGTGTGCTCGGTGCCGAATGCGCGCACGGCAAAGCCGGGATTGATTGCGCCCGGTTCGTACACATCGAGCACGGGCGCGAACACGAGCGCAATCCCGCGCCCGATACATTCCTCGCCGTAGCGCTGGCCGATGCTGCGCGCGAGTTCCGGATCGCCATTCTCGCCGAGCGCCTGGGCGCTGGGCGCCTCATCCACGCCGAGCACATTGAGCGGGCCACCTTCTTGCGCGACTGCGATCAATGGCAGATCGCCGAGGCCTTCGCCCAGACCGGTCGCCGCTTTGATTTCCTTCACGAGCGCGAAGGTCTGCGTGCGCGAGCTGAGGTTGATGTCCTGCAGCAACACACCGCCGGGCCGTACTTCGCGCAGCACGGCCTTGGTCGAATCGGCGAGCCATTGGCCGTTCACGGCGACAAACAGATGGCGCGCGCCCCAGTATCCGTTTGCCGGTGCGGCGGGAGGAAGCGAAGCGGGGGTAGCCTGGACCGTCGGCGTGGTGACAGGATTCGTTTGCGCCGCGGGCGCGGTCTGCTGCGGCGCGGATGTGGCTGGATCGGGTGTCGTCTGCGGCGGGGCGGCTGCTTGCTGGGAAGATTGCGGGGCACCGGGCTTGGGCAGGTAGATGGCACGGCCCAAGGTGAACCCGAACGCCACGCCGAACAACAGCGTGGCCATCAAGATCAACGTCCACGACGTCGAACTGCTCTTGCCGGACACTGGTGGGCCCCCTAAAAAATGCGCGACCGCAGACGGTGCGCTTCGCCCCCGAAGACGCGTAAAACCCTAGCACAGTTGGCCCACGGCGCGCATCTGGCGCGGCCGGGCGCGTGATTATTCGGCAGATTCGGTTGGTTCCGACTGCGCGGACGAGGCCGGTTTGCGCACGTCGACGATCTTGCCCTGAAATTTTTCGAGCACATGCTTGACGTGCGGATCTTCGACCACGCCCTGCGCTTCTTCCGTCGCAACGCGTGGCGCGATGCGTGCGGCGGCGGCCTTCGCGCCGCCGTTCGGGACGGCAGCCTCGGTCTTGGGTGCGGCCGGCGTGGGCGCGCCAAAGTCCGGTACGGCGCGAAATGCCGGCGGCGCGGCGCTCAGGTCACTTTTTTTTTTGGCGGGCGCCGCCTTCGCGGCGGACGCGGAAGCCGGCGGCGGTGTGGACGGTGCCGCGGGCGTGGAGGTTGTTTTCGGAGCGGCAGCCGCCGGTGCGCCGCCTTCGCGCAGCAGCGCCAGCTTCTCCAGCACGCTTTCGACCGAGACATCGACGCCGCGCTTGGACACGCGGATCAGCATCGCCTCGAGCGCGGTGCGCTGCGCGATCTGCGAATCGAAACTGGTGGCGAGTTCAGCAAACTGCTCGACCAGCCGCACGAGCTGCATCAGCGTGAACTTGCCGGCGCGCGCACGCATCTCGGCGACTTCATTTTCCGGCAGCGCGAGCAGATCCGTCGGGCCGCCGCTGCGCAGCACGAGCAGATTGCGGAAGTACCGCAGGATTTCCTGCATGAACTGCGAGAGGTCCTTGCCGTGGACGACCACGTCTTCGACAATCCGCAGCAGCTTTACGACATCTTCGTTGCCGAGCGCGTCGCACAGGTCATGCAGCACGCGCCAATCGACCAAGCCCAGTACGCTGTATACGTCGCTGTAGGTGATCTCGCCGTCGCTATACGAAAACAACTGATCGAGGATGCTCTCCGCATCGCGCACGCCGCCGTCCGCCGCGCGCGCGATTGCGTACAACGCGTCGTCGGTCGCCGTGCGCTTCTCGGCCTTCACGATCCGGCGCAGCAACTCCATGAGCTGCTCCAGCCCCACGCGGCGGAAATCCAGCCGCTGGCAGCGCGAAATAATCGTCGCGGGAATCTTGTGCGACTCGGTCGTCGCCAGAATGAACACGGCGTGCGCCGGGGGTTCTTCGAGGGTCTTCAACAGCGCGTTGAAGGCCGCCGTCGACAACTGGTGCACTTCGTCGATCACGTAAATCTTGTAGCGCGACGACGACGGCATCATGCGCACGTTGTCGCGAATCTGGCGCACGTCCTCGACGCTGTTGTTCGACGCACCGTCAATTTCGATCACATCGATGTTGTTGCCGGCGGTGATGGATACGCAGTTGGGACATTTGCCGCAGGGTTCCGGCGTGGGGCCGTCGCTGGATACGCAGTTCAGGCACCGCGCCAGGATGCGCGCCGACGTGGTCTTGCCGATGCCGCGCGATCCGACGAACAAATAGGCGTGATAGATGCGGCCGGCGCGAATCGCGTTCTGCAGCGTCCGCGTGATGTGTTCCTGGCCAACGACATCGTCGAACTTCTGCGGGCGCCAGCGCCGCGCCAGCACAAGATAGTGGTCGTCCGCCATGCGCCCCGCACCCTCAATATGGCCTGCGATCTATATGCGTCCCTCGGGGCCGCGAAGCCCTTTGGGGTCGATTATTTAGAATGGCAACAGGACCGGCAAGCCAGGCAACCTACAGCACACGCGCACGCGCACCTATGGCTGCTTCCTTCCGGACCTGACCAGGTTCGGCGGCGGCTCGTTGAGTAGGACCCAGCACCACAGGCCCTGCGCCATATACAGAATAACCAATTCGCTGCCTAGATTTCGACCCGATTTCTCGCGACGAATACCCCGGCAAGATGTTAGTATTTAGTGTACGGTCCACACAGGATTTGATTGATGCGACGATACGTGCGGTTCGCAATCCTCAGCCTCTCGCTCGTGTGCGTGGGAATTGGCGCCGTCTACGCCGCCGAATCCACGGGCGCGTGGCGCTCGCTGGGGGATAAAGCCCCCGAGCTGAACGTCGACTTCGTCAAGGGCGATCCGGTCGTCATCGAGGACAGCGCGGGGAAGCATGTGTTTGTGGTCGAGTTCTGGGCGACGTGGTGCGGCCCCTGCCGGTATACGGCGCCGCACCTTTCTGAGTTACAAGCAAAATATCGCGATCAAGGCCTGCTCGTGCTTGGCATTTCCGACGAAGGAAGAGACGTCGTCGACCCGTATCTTGAGAAAATGGGCGATCAGATCACCTATCCCATTGCGCTCGATCGCGCGCGGATCACCGCGAGCCGGTATTTTGAAGGGTTTGGCCGCGAAGAAACCCTGCCCACGGCCTACGTGGTGGATGGAAACGGCCGGGTGGTTTGGATAGGCAACCCGCTTAACCCCTTTATGGATACAATCATCCAAAGCACGCTCGCCGACCTGCCGGAAATCCGCGAGAAACGCGCGCAGGCCCCGGCTGAGCCGGCCAAGTCGAACGAATAACGCTTTCGCGTCCGAACCCAACGGGGAGATTAGAAGATGGAATCCGATCGCTACATTCCGCAGGAATACACGATGGTGGATCAGGCGGCCGCCGATGATCGCGCCGGGTTCATCCTGAGGACCTATTCGCATCTTTTCGGCGCCGTGGCCGCGCTCGTGGCGATCGAAGCCGTGCTGCTGCGGTTGCCCATTGGCGACCAGATGATGGACTTGTTGTCGAGGAGTCAATACTCCTGGCTCATCGTGCTCGGCGCGTTCATGGGGATCAGCTACCTGGCGAACCGTTGGGCACAGAGCGACACTTCCATCGCCATGCAGTATGCGGGCCTTTCGTTGTACGTCGTCGCGGAAGCCATCATTCTGCTTCCGCTGCTGTACATCGCCAGGAATTACGCGAGCCCGGCCGTGATCCCCACGGCGGCGATCATCACGCTGTGCGCGTTCACGGGCCTAACGGCCATCGTCATCGCGACCCGCAAAAACTTTTCGTTCCTCGGACCGTTCCTCGGCATCGCGGGGTTCGCCGCGCTCGGTTTCATCGTGTGCAGCATTCTCTTCGGCTTTTCGCTCGGCATTGCGTTCACCGCAATCATGATCGTTTTTGCGTGCGCCTACATCCTGTACGACACGTCGAAAATCATGCACGAGTACCGCACCGACCAGCACGTCGCCGCGTCGCTCGCGTTGTTCGCGTCGGTCATGCTGCTGTTCTGGTACGTCCTGCGGCTGGTGATGGATCGCCGGTAGTCGTGCCGCGTGGCCGGGGGGCCGCGCATGACTAGACATCGCAGTATCGGGGGAAGGGCATGCGGGGGATTGTCGTTCGGTGCGCCGTGGCGATGGTGTTGGCCATCGCCGTGGGCGCGTGCGGCGGCGGCGAGCCCGTCTATCGAGGCGTCGATGGATCATCTTCGGCTGCGCCCACGTTGTGGCCGGTATCACAAACCACTCGCGCGATCAGCAGCACGTATGGCACGCCACGCGGCGGTGGCAATTTCCACCGCGGCATCGACATCCGCGCCCCGGCAGGTACGCCCGTGATCGCCGCCGGTAGCGGCCGCGTGATCGTCGCCGGGAACGGCAACGGTTACGGCCGCTACGTCGTGCTCGATCACGAAAACGGTCTGAACACGCTGTACGCGCACCTGCAGGACTTCACCGTAAGCCCCGGCGACTACGTCACGCGCGGTGCGCAAATCGGCCGAGTGGGCAAATCAGGCAACGCGACCGGCTACCACCTGCACTACGAAGTGCATCGCGGCGGGCAGACGGTCGATCCGGCGGCCTATCTCCCCTGAATACGGCGCCGATTGGCAAACCGGTGTTGAAGGTGTAGACTGCTGCGGTTCGCCATTTTCGTGCGAATCCGTGGGAAAACGAAGGGAAACTCCGATGAAATATGCCGTAATCGCCCTGGGCCTCATGCTGGCCTGCGCGCCGCTGGCCGGCGCCGTCACGCTCTCGCCGAGCGACAATATCCAGGAAGAATTGCAGGAAGCGCTCATCGTCGCCAAGCCGGGCGACGTGATTGAGCTCGCCGCGGGCACCTATAAGTTCACCAGCAGCCTCTCGCTCGACGTCGACAATGTCGTGCTCAAGGGCGCGGGCATGGACAAGACCGTCCTGTCGTTCAAGGGTCAAAACGCCGGCAGCGAAGGCCTCATCGTGACCAGCAGCGGCTGCACGCTGCGCGATTTCGCGATCGAAGACACGGTCGGCGATGGCATCAAGGTGAAGGGCGCCGATGGCATCTCGTTTATCGGCGTGCGCACGGAATGGACCGGCGGGCCGAAGTCGACCAACGGCTCGTATGGCCTCTACCCGGTGGAGTGCAAGAACGTGCTCATCGACGGGTGCGTCGCCAAGGGCGCGTCCGACGCGGGTCTCTACATCGGCCAGAGCCAGCACATCATCGTGCGCAACTCGCGCGCGGAGTACAACGTCGCCGGCATCGAAATTGAAAACTGCTACTACGCGGATGTGTACGACAACGTCGCCACGCACAACACCGGCGGCCTGCTGGTGTTCGACCTGCCGAACCTGCCGCAGCAGGGCGGCCACGATGTGCGCGTGTTCCGCAACAAGAGCATCGACAACGACACGGTGAACTTCGCGCCGGCGGGCAACATCGTCGGCAACGTGCCGACGGGCACGGGCCTGATCGTGATGGCGAACAAGAACGTCGAAGTGTTCGAGAACGAGTTCTCCGGCAACGGCACCGTGCACGTGTCGATCACGGCCTACCTTAGCCAGCCGGGCGAAAAGGAAGATCCGAAATACTACCCCTACCCCGAAGGCATCTATGTGCACAACAACACCTACGGCAAGGGCGGCTACAAGCCGATGGGCGTGCTCGGCATGCTGACGTCGGCCGCGTCGAAGAGCGAGACCATCACGGACATCGTGTGGGACGGCCGCATGCACCCGGACAAGGCGAAGGACGGCAAGCTGCCGGCCGATAGCTGGATCTACATCGACGAAGGCAAGGACGTGGACTTCACCAACATGGACCTCGCGACCTTCATGAGCGATGCCGCCAACCACAAGCCGTCGCACGACCTCGCGCCGCACAAGGGATCGCTGCCGCGCCTGAAGGCCGTCACCCTGCCGCAGGATGACAAGGCCGCCAGCACGGACTGATATTCCAGACACGCTGCAAATTCGGGCCGGACGCTTCGGTGTCCGGCCCGATTCTTTTTGCTGGCAACCGCACCCACGCGGGCGTAGGATAGCGTTCTGGTTTCGATTCGGGCGCATCGCCCGCACGAGGTGAGGGTCTCTATGAAATCGACAGTGCGTGTATCCGTGTTGTGCGCGGCGCTTCTCGCGCTCGCTGCGTTCCCCGCCACCGCGGCGAAGATCGCTCCCGGGCCCGATGTGCAGGAACGCCTGCAGGAAGCGCTCATCCTCGCGAAGTCGGGCGACGTGATCGAGCTCGACGCGGGCGTCTTCGAACTGACGATGGGGCTTTCACTCGATGCCGACAACGTCACGCTCAAGGGCGCGGGCCATGAGAAATCGATCCTGTCCTTCAAAGGCCAGAACGCGGGCAGCGAAGGCCTGCTCGTGACGAGCAGCGGCGTGACGCTGCAGGATTTCGCCGTCGAAAATACCAAGGGTGACGGCATCAAGGTGAAAGGCGCGAACGGGATCACGTTCCGCGGTGTGCGCGCGGAATGGACCGGCGGGCCGAAGACCTCCAACGGCGCGTACGGCTTCTACCCCGTCGAATCGAAGGATGTGCTCATCGAAGGCTGCATCGCGTCCGGCGCTTCGGATGCAGGCATCTACGTCGGCCAGTGCCAGCGCATTATCGTGCGTAACTCAATCGCACGTTTTAATGTCGCCGGCATCGAAATCGAGAACTGCTACTTCGCGGACGTCTACGACAACCTTGCCGAGCACAACACCGGCGGCATCCTGGTGTTCGACCTGCCGAACCTTCCGCAGCAGGGCGGCCACGATGTGCGCGTGTTCAACAACAAGAGCATCAACAACGACACGGTGAACTTCGCGCCGGAAGGCAACATCGTCGGGTTCGTGCCGACGGGCACCGGCCTGTCGATCATGGCGAATGACAAGGTCGAAGTCTTCAACAACGAGTTCGACGGCAACGGCTCGATGGGCATCAGCATCCGTGGCTACCTGCCCTACGGCGACGAGAAAATGGACCCAAAGTACTACCCCTATCCGCGCAACCTGCACATTTACAACAACAAATTCGGCAACAACGGCTTCAAGCCGATGGGCAAGCGTGGCGAACTCTATTCCAAAGCGGCGGGCACGCCCGCGCTGACCGACATCATGTGGGACGGCATGATCGACGAGAAGCGCGTGGCTTCTGGCGACCTTCCGCGCACGCACAACATCTTCATCGGTGACAACGGCGACGCGGACTTCGTGAACCTTGACCTGCGGACGTACATGGCGGATCCGAAGGCCTCCAAGCCCTCGCGCGATCTTGCGGCGCACAAGGGCACGATGCCGAAGCTGCCGCCGGTGAAACTGCCGCAGGATTCCAAATCGAACACGCAGACCGACTGAATTAAAAGCAAAACGGCGCGCCGGACGATGTTCGGTGCGCCGTTGTTCTTTTTGGAATCAGGCCGTGCGACGGTTTTTGCTGACGGCGTCGATGAATTCTTTGACCGCCGTTTCGGACGACTCCGGCCCGAGCACGTCCGCGCGATCGATCACGATGCGTGTGGCGCCGACCGCTGCGAAACGCGCCGCATCCGAAGCGTTAATGCCGCCTTCGACATACACGATCGCTTTGGATTCCTGGTAGTCCAGATTCTCGCGCAAAATACGCACGCGCTCGAAGGCTACGCCCGGCATCGGCGCCTCCGTCGCACCACTTGCCGCCCGGGCGGGCAGCACGACGTGATCGACCATGCCGAGCACGTACTCCAGCTTCGTCAGCGCGGAATCGGGCAGCAGCGACACGCCGGCCGCCATGCCCAGATCTCGGATACGCGCAACGGTTCGATGCGCGTGCAGGCAAGTCTCGATCGGTACAGTCACCGCGGCGCAGCCGAGGCGATGCATCGCGTCGAGATACCGCTCCGGGCGCTCCGTCATCAGGTGCGCGTGCAGCGGCAACGTCGACCCGCCGCGCACGGCCTCGATCGTCTCGAAGCCCAGCATGAATTCCGGCACGAAGGTGCCGTCGGCCACGTCCACTTTCAGTTCAGCGAGACCCGCGCCGTCCAGCGCACGCAGGGCCGCGCCCAAGTTTGCCAGATCGAGCCGGCGCACGGACACGGAGAACGAAAGTTTGGTGTTGGCGGCTTTCATTGAGCGTTCCCTTGGCTGCGTGGATGCCAGAGCAAGGAACGATACACGTTAAAGCGAGTGTCTACGAACTCGAACAGGATCGTGTGCGCGTCGCCCGCATTCAGCGTCAATTCAACGCTCTTTTCTTCAAACGACCCGAGCTCCGTAGCGCTTTCCGCCACCGGAGCCCATGCGGCATCCACGGGCAACAGCGCGATCTTGTCGATATTCACGTACGCCTCCGCCGCGCCCGCGCTGCTTTCTGCGGTGAGTAACAGCATCGCGCCGTTCTGCAGCGCCGGCACGCGTCCGATGCGCCGCCAGCCCCAGCCCGGTTCGCCGTCCGCCGCGATGCGCCCGATCGTCTCGACCCGCCCCAGCACGTCGCGCACGTCTACGCGCAATTCACCGGGATGACGATCCGCGGTGAGCGTTTCCGATTCAATGTAAAGCTCCGCTTCGCCAAAGGCATAGAGCGGACCCGACAACGTCGCCGAAGGCCGCGCTTCGCCGAGCCGCGCGAGATAACTCACCTTGCCGAAGTGCCCATGCACCGGCCGCCACGCTTCAACGCCCGGCTCGCGGTGCAACGCCATGGCGGAGAACACGTCGGTAGCGGCATACGCGCGCACTTCTACCGGCCGCGTTTCGGCACTTCGGTTGCGCAGATGCACCCGAAAACGCTGCGCGCCGTCGACGGCTTCCGGACCCGCGTATCGCGCGCCGTTGAGCGGCTCAAACGATACGTCCAGCGCGGCCGGATCCAGCGGCTCGGGAAACGCAAACGCGGGTGCCGCCGGGCCCGGCGCATCCAGCGCCGTGTACCAGCCCCAGTCCGCGGTGCGGTTCATAGCCACCGGCCCCGTCGACGCGCGTGCCAAATCGAAGAGATAGACATTCAATCCCGGCGCGTGCCATTCGGCGGTGCGCACACCTTGCGCATCGAGCCAATCGCGCAGCTCCACGCCAATCGCGAATTCGCCGCGCCACTCCCAGCCCGCGCTCGCCAGCCACACGCGCGGCGCCTTGGCGGCGAAATCGTCGATGCGCTGCGGCACGAACCCGATGCTCTCCCACACCTTCACATCAGGATAGTTGCGCAGATGCGCCTCCCACTCCTCCTGCCCAAATCCGACGAAGGATTGCGGCACGCCGCGCAGGTAGTGGTACATGAACGGTCCGAGCGTCACCGTCGACGCGTGCGCGACGACGTCGCCCGGCTGCCAGTGCGCGCGAATGAACTCCGCCGCGCCGCGATTGTCGATCTTGTACCGCGCGCCGAGCCGGTGCTCGATGATTGGATGAAACTGCTTGGTGTAGAAGTCCGCAAGGGCAGGCGCGGTAAATCCCGTGAGCAGCACGAGCGCCGCCAGATGTACCCCCTTCGGCCGCAGCGCGGCGAGGCCGGCGCCCGCCAACGCAAATGCCGGCAGCGAATACGCAAGCTGGATACGCATCGTGTAGAACGCAAAATTCTGCGTGTTCCAGAAGGCCCACTGCATTACGAGCGGCAGAAAACCGGCGAACAGCAGGAACATCAGGCGGCGGGGTTGCTTGCGCAACGACCACACGCCCGCCACGAAAAACGCCGTCCCGATCAGAAACAGCGGCCAGTAGATCGCCGAGCGCGGCGAGTACCCCGCAAACCAGTTCTTCACGGTGTACGCAAGCGTTTTCAGCGTGGGATACGGAAACCAGTGTTCCTGCGCGGAGGCGTGCACGTTGAACACGAACAGCGCGAGCACGATCGCGGGCAACACGAGCAGGAACGCGACCACCTGGCTCGCCATCCAGCGGAAAAATACCGACCGGTACGCGCGGAAATTCACAAACACGAACAGGTTTACGGCGGCGAGATAAAACGCGGAGAAGTAGTAGGCGTAAAATGCCAGCGCCTCGAACACGATCGAGCCGATCCAGAAACGCAGCTTGTTTTCTTCGAGCGCACGGATATTGCAGTACACCGCGGCGAGCACCATGCACGCATACAACGAGTGCGGGCCGAGCTCCGATGCGTAATACATCTGGAACGGCGAGATCGCGACGAGAAAGGCGGCCGCGAGGCCCGCGTCCGCGCGGCCGGTGATGTAGCGGCCCAGCGCGAACACCAGCGGCACGGCGATCAGGCTGAAGGTGGCCGGCAATACATGCAGCCACGCGTCCGACGCGCGCGAACCCATCTCGACGCCGGGAATGACCTCGACGATGTGGTACCAGAAAAACAGCAGCAACGTATTTAGCGGAATGAGGCGTGTTTCTTCGGCTTTCAAAAACGTCAGCTTCCAGTCGACGTATTCCAGCGCCCAGATGGACGTGGATTCGTCGTACCACAACCCCACGTTGAGACCATAGAAGCGCAACGCGGCGGCGACGAGAATGACCATCCCCAGCAGCATGCGCCAGTGCTTCTCGGCATAAGCGCGAAGCGAATCGGATTGTGGAAGCGCGGCGGAGGTCATCAGACGGTCATTCTAGCGAGTCGTCGCGTCAAAACGGCAACCGCTAATCCTGCTTTAGCATGGGTCCGAGCGGGCACGCCTCGCAGTTTGGCTTGCCACGGCAAAAATCCTTGCCCACGTACACGATCAGTCCGTGGTAGTCCTTGAACATCGGTACATCCGCCGGCAATCGGGACTCAAAAGTGGCGCGCAGGTCTTCGTAGTCGATGCCCTCCGACACCAACCCATGCCGCGCGAAAATCCGGCGCGTGTACGCGTCCACCACGAACACCGGGTGTTCGCACGCGTACAGCAAAATGTCGTCCGCGGTCTCCGGCCCGATGCCGTGCACGGCGAGCAACTCCGGCCGCAGCTCCGCAAGCGGACGCCGCGCGAGACGCGCCATGTCCCCGTCGTAGCGATCAACCAGATGCCGGCAGAAATGCCGCAACCGCTGCGCTTTCACGCGAAAATAACCGGAGGGCCGCAGCGCCTGCTCAAGCGACTCCAGCGCGCATTCCAGAATCGCGTGCGGATCGAGGAGCGTGTCGCGCTTCAGGTTGGCGATGGCTTGCTCGACGTTTCGCCAGGCGGTGTTTTGCGTGAGAATCGCGCCGACGGCGATCTCGAAGGGAGAATCGCCCGGCCACCAGCCCGTCGGGCCGTAATGCCGCAGCATGCGGCGGTAGTAGGTCTCCAGCGTGCGCCGCGTGGGCTTCGCGCGCGCCGCCATGCGATCACGTCCTCTTGGGAGGCGGCGCGCCCGCGGCCGGCTGCTGCTGTTGCTGCTGCATACGCTTGCGCTGGATTTCCGCTTCGTCGATCTTGTTCTGCGCGGCGTTGATCATGTCCTGTTTCTTCGACGCGTTCGGCGTGCCTTCTTCCGCCGGAACGACGTTGACGATGGACTCGACCGAGGCATAGAACCGCACGGCTTCGTCAACGTTGCTGTTGATCAACGCCGCGTCGCCCTTTTCAATCGCTTCGTTCGCGCTGGCATACACGTCGGAGATCACCTGTTTCACTGCCGTGTTGATCTTGTTCATCTCTTCGCGCGCGCGTGTGTTCAAATCCTTGAAGTCCGCCGTCACCTGCCCCAGCGCATTGATCGCCTGCGAATAGGATGAGAGCGCGGCGCCGAAGTCCTTGGAGACCGCGCTGCGCTCGGCCGACTTCACGGCGGCCGACGCCTGATCGAGGAAGCGCTGTTCGAGTTCGTGACGGTTGCGGCGCGCCGTGATTTGTTCGGTGGTTTCGGTCACGCGGCTGGCGGCCACGTCGTTCTGAAGATCGTATTCGAGGGCCGTCTTGAAGGCCTCGAGCGCATCGGGCAGATCGGTGTCTTTGCCTTCGGGCGAAAGTCCGCGCGCGTAGAGGCGTTCGCCTTCTTCAATGAAATGCTTTGCGAGGCGCTGCGACGCCGCAACACGGGCGTCACCCGGAATGCGTTGCGCCTTTTGCCATTCCTCGACGCCGCGATTTTTGATCAACTGCCCGCGCTGGAAGGCCTCTTCGCCGCCGGTCTTCTCGACCTCGACGCCGAGCCCGTAGAACGCATCGCCGATTTCGACCAGCGCCATCGGCAGGCCCGGGTTGTAGCGCTGAAACAGCTCATAGGAACGCTCGGCGAATTTCGGGTTCTGCTTCACGCCGAGCAGGTACTTGATCTCGCTGATGTAGTAATACGCCATCTGCCGGTTCGACGGGCGGTATTCGCGCGTGCCCGGCTCGATCACGAGCGTGGTGTACCACACATCGGTCACCGCTTCGATCGACTTATCAAAATATGCGCGCACCGCCGACCGCAGCAGACCGCGCGGGCCAGTGCCGCGACGATAATCGTCCGCGATGATTTCCTTATCGGGCTTGTAGAACGTCCGGCGTTCCTGGAAATACAACCGGTGATTGGTGAGGTAATGGTAGTCCGGATGCGTGGGGCTGTAGGCAAACTTGGAGACGTGGTCTTCGAGATCCTTTTCGATCTCGGCGGCGAGTTCGCGCTCGCTCTCGTCGTACACCATGCCGAACGGCACCATCAGTTCCGAGACCAGCGCGGCGAGTCCGCCCAGGCGGTACGCCGCGTGGCTGCCACCGCCATTCTTGATCGCTTCGCGCAGAATGATGATTTCCAGACCGACCGCGTCGATGGCCTGATCGTCGTTGCTCAGTGGGAAATTGCCGCCCAACGCGGAAATGCCGTCGCCGGCGCCGCGCAAAATATCGGCCTCGTACGAGACATCGCTGGTCTTAATACTTTGCCGCGCGAGATTCACCGCCGCCAGCGCAATCGCCTGGCGCGCCCGCGGGCCCCAGGCAAATGCGCCGCTGGATTGGATCAATACCGCGGCCATGACTATCGCCGCGGTGAGTACTCGAGTTTGGGAGAGCCGGCGCATCATCAGATAGTACCCTCGCGCTGCAGGAAGAATTTTCGGCGTAACGCCTTGCGCGCGTTACCCTTCAAACGCTAGCATACGCTGTTTTTGACTGTCAACGAATCGGCCCGATCTGGCCGGTTTTCCCGTGCCTTGGATGCCTCATGACCGACCTTACACCCTCCACCAAATCCATCCCCCTGCCGACCGCCCGGTTGCTTCCCAAGGAAGATCGCCGGCTGGTGCGTGGGCACGGCTGGGCGTATCGAAATGAATTTGCCGAGTTGCCGGAACTGCAAGACGGCGACGTAGTGCGAATAGTGTCGAATTCCAGAGAGCACATCGGCGTCGGCTACTACCAGGCGCAGGGCGGCATCGCAATCCGCCTGCTTGCGCACAGCGGCGAGCATTTCGATGACGGCTTCATCGGCCGGCGCATTCAGACGGCGGCGGCGCTGCGCGCGCGGCTATTCGCCGGGCATCCGGTGTACCGCTGGATCCACGGCGACAGCGACGGCCTCTCGGGCTGCATCGCCGATCGCTACGGCCCGTTGGTCGTCGTGAACGCCGAGTCGCCGTTCTACCGTTCGCGCGCTGAAGCGCTGGCGAATGCCTTACTCGCCGAAGAGGGCGTGAAGGGCGTGCTGTTCCGCGGCGGCGCCGACGCGCCGCGTTTCGGAACGATCGACACGCCGATCGTGTGCAAGATCAACGGCGTCGAATTCTCCGTCGATCCCGTCGCCGGACAAAAGACGGGGCTCTTCCTCGATCAGCGCGACAATTGGAAACTCCTCGAAGCCTACGCGCCGGGCGCGCGCGTGCTGGATGGCCATTGTTACGTCGGCGCATGGAGTCTGCACGCGGCGAAATTCGGCGCGAGGGAAGTCACGGGAGTCGATACTTCGCGACCCGCGATTGAACAGGCGCGCGCGAACGCGGAGCGCAACGGTTTCGCCGATCGCTGCGGCTTCATCCAGTCCGATATTCAGGAAGTGCTCGCGCGCAAGGAGACGTACGACGTGATTGTGCTCGATCCGCCCGCGCTCGCCAAGGGCCGCGCGAGTCTCGCGAAGGCGCTGGGCCTCTATCAGGCCATCAACCGCGACGCGATGAAGGCGCTCAACCCCGGCGGCGTACTGATCACGTCCTCGTGCTCGCAGCCGGTCGACGACGCAACCTTCGTCGACATGCTCAAGCGCGCGTCCAGCGCCGCCGAACGCCGCTTCCAGTTCGTGAGCCTGTCCGGCGCATCGCCCGACCACCCCGCCCTGCTCTCCATGCCGGAGACGCGGTACCTGAACTGCGCGGTGTTGCGATTGGTGTAAATCGGCGGTTGTGCGAACTACTCCGGCGACTTACAATCGTTGGCAATGCGACTTCCGCTCACCGCACTCGCCGTCCTGCTGTTTTCAGGCTTGCTCCTCTATGCCTCCGATGCGATCAAGCCTCTCGCCAAAAACCAGACGGAGCGTGTAGTCGAAGTCGCGATTTTTCAAGGCGGCTACGGCATCGGCTGGCACAAGGCGATGGCGGAAAAGTTCAATGCCGAGAACGCCAGCCGCGGCGTGCGCATTGAACTCTGGGGCGACCCGCGCACGGCGGAGATCATCAAGCCGCGGCTGCTGCGCGGGAATCCGCCCGATCTCGTTCTCGACGAACGCCTGCCGCTGTGGCTGCTGATCGCGTCGAACAAACTCACGCCGTTTACCGACGCGCTCGCCGTGCCCGCACCGGGCAGCGACAAACCGTGGGGCGAGCTGTTCGATCAGGGCATGCTCGATATGTTCAAGAGCGACGGCGACGTGTACGCGTTGCCGGCCGCCTATGGCGCGTGGCTCGTGTGGTACGACGCGAAGATGTTTCGCGAGCACGGCTGGCAGGTGCCGCAGACCTGGCCGGAATTCATCGCGCTGTGCGAACAAGTGAAAGCCGCCGGCATCGCACCGTGGACGGTCGCGGGCAAGTACCCTTATTTCTACGGCTGGAATACCTACGTGGCCTTTGTGCAGCGCGAGGGCGGGCTGGCGGCGATCAACCGCATCAACGCGCTCGAACCGGGCGCGTTCTCGCATCCGGATGTCGTTAAAGCCTCACGGCGCTTCCAGGACCTCGCGCTGAACTACCTACAGCGTGGCGCGATGGCGATGACACACACGGAAAGCCAGCTCCAATTCGTGCAGGGCAACGTCGCGATGATCTTCTGCGGACTTTGGCTCGAAAACGAGATGAAAAACTCCACCCCGCCCGATTTCGAAATGCGCGCGTTCACATTGCCTACCTTCGACGGCGGCAAGGGCAATCCGCGCCTGTTTCACGGGCAAGGCATGGAGTATTTGTTCGTGCCGCGCGACGGCAAAAACTCCGATATCGCCTTTGAATTCGCGCGCTACCTCGTCTCCCCCGCCGCCGCGCCGGACATGGGCCGCACGATCGGCGTGATCTCGCCGCTCGAAGGCGCCACGCCGCGCGACACGGTGTCGCTCGCGCAACAGTCGGCGCTGGACGTCATCGAGGCCTCGCAGGGTCTCTTCAATGTGCGTGCGTACATGCTGTTTCCCGCGTGGCGCACGCAAGTCATGGGGCTCGCGATCGCGGAACTCCTGCGCGGGGAAATCACGCCGGAAGAATTCGGCAAGAAGCTCGACGACGGCATCGCGGCCGCCAAGGCCGACCCCGACGTGATCATCCCCGGCTTCCAGCCCTATGATCCGGCCGCCTTCGGGGAACAGCCATGAAGCGCCGCACGCAATCGCGCTTCGTAATCTTCTGCCTGCTGCCGGCGCTGCTGTTGTATCTGCCCATTGTCGTACTCCCCGCGTTGCGTGCCTTTGGATACTCCTTCCAGAAATGGAATGGCTTCGGCGAGATCAAATTCGTCGGCACGGAGAACTTCGAAAAACTATTCGCCGACCCGCTCTTCTACGCCGCGCTCAAACACAATGCCTTCCTGTTCACCGTCGGCGGATCGATCACGCTCGCGTTGGCGCTGATCTTCGCGAACCTGTTGCACCGGGGCATGCGCGGCGCGGGGGTGTTCCGTGTCGCCTTTTTCTTCCCGAATGTCATTGCGTCGGTCGCTGTCGCCTCGCTGTGGCTGCTGATTTACAGCGCCTCGTCCTACGGCGTCGCCAATGCCGGGTTGGGTGCGCTGCAACGCACTTTTGATGCGCTGGGAATGACGTTTATGGAGGGCAAGCTGCCCTTTGCGTTCGCTGGCTCCGAGAACCTGCTCGTGAGCATCATCCCCATGCTCGTGTGGATGGCGATCGGCTTCTACATGGTACTCTTTCTGGCCGCGATGGAGAGCATCCCGCCGGAACTCTACGAAGCGGCGAAACTCGACGGCGCGACCGGTCCGCGGCAGTTCTGGCACGTCACGCTGCCGCTCGTGCGCGAGGTGTTGGTGGTCGGCGTCGTGTTCTTCATCATCAGCTCGGCGAAATTCTTCGATGCCATTTGGGTGATGAACAACGAATACCCCACGCCGGACACGCACGTACTCGCGACGCTGCTCTACCAGAAGATTTTTTCTGAATATAACGTGGGCTATGCCGCGGCGGTCGCCGTCGTGCTGTTCGCGCTCATCTTCCTCGCCACGCTGATCACGCTGCGCTGGTCGCGCCGCGAAGCGCTGGAGTACTGACGTGCGCAAAGTCCTCACCTATCTCATTCTCTTCGGATGGCTGGCCGCCGTCGTGCTGCCGATCCTGTGGGTGTTCTACAACTCGTTCCGCAGCACGCAGGAGATAACCGAAAACCCCTTTGGCCTACCGTGGCTAATTCAGGGCTCGCCCTACGCCGATCGGCCCGACTTTCCGACCCCCGCCGAGACTGCGGTGAACAACTTCCGCACCGCGTGGTTCGACATGAACTTCAGTCGTTTCTTCATCAACAGCGTGATCGCGACGGGCGTGTCGCTGATCGGCATTCTCACCTGCGGCGCACTCGCGGCCTATGCGCTCGCCCGGTTTTCGTTCCACGGCAACCGCGCCTTGTATATGTTTTTCATCGCGGGGATGATGGTGCCCGCGCAACTGATCCTGATCCCGCTGTTCTTCCAGTTCGGCACGATATCGGACGTAATCTCCAACCTGATTCGCCCGCTCGGCTACGAATTCCGGCTGCACAACTCGCTCACCGGTCTGATCCTCATCTACACCGCGCTCAGCCTGCCCTTCACGATCATGATTCTTACCGCATTTTTCCGCTCGCTCCCCGGCGCGCTGCGCGAGTCCGCCATCATCGACGGCGCGTCCGAGTGGACCGTGTTCCGCGCGATCATGCTGCCGCTCGCGCGCCCCGGCCTCATCACGGCCGCCATCTTCAATTTCATCGGCCTGTGGAACGAGTACCTCTTCGCGCTGGTCTTCGTGAACACGCCCGCCACGAAAACCCTCCCCCTCGGCCTCGCGGGCGTCAGTATCCAGGCGCAGTACAAGACCGACTACGGCCTGATGTTCGCCGGCCTCGTCATTGTGCTTATCCCCACGCTGCTGACCTACGCCGTGCTGCAGCGGCATTTGACGCGCGGGATCACGGTGGGCGCGCTGAAGGGCTAGTCCCTATTTGACCCGCAACCCCTTTATTTACTATGCTATTCGTTCGTCTGCGCCTCGCAACCGCTGATTGGGTATCTCGGTGCGGGGCGTGTTTATTGATGAGTTGGTAGGGCGGATACCCGCACGCAGCGCCCGACACGTACAAGGAAGAAGAGTCATGGCACGTCAAACTGGGGCGAAGCACAAGCTTTGCCGTCGTCTGGGCGAGTGCATTTGGGGCAAGCCGAATTGCCCGAGCGCGAAACGCCCATTCCCCACCGGCCAACACGGCCAGAACCAGCGCAAGAAGAAGTCGGTGTACGGCATGCAGTTGCTGCAGAAGCAGCGCCTGCGCACGCACTACGGCCTCCTCGAGCGCCAGATGGAAAAGACCTTCGCGGAAGCGAAGCGCATGGGCGGCGTGACCGACGCCAACCTCATGATGCTGCTCGAATCGCGGCTGGATGCGGTGACCTACCGCCTCGGCTTCGGCAACTCGATGCCGGCCGCGCGTCAGCTCGTCTCGCATGGCCACATCATGGTCGATGGCGAGCGCGTCGATCGCCCGTCGTTCCGCGTGAAGCCGGGCCAGACGGTCAGCGTCGTGGACAAGAGCCGCAAGATCCCGATGATCGCGAACGGCGTGGAAATGCCGGGCGCGCGCATTCCGGATTATCTCGATCGCGCGCAGGGCGCCTTCGAAGGCAAGATGACCGCGCTGCCGAACCTGGAGACGATTCCGTTCCAGGCGGACACTCAGGCGGTCATTGGTTTCTACTCGCGCTAATCGAACGACATTACAAGACGGCGGACTGCGCTACGCAGTCCGCCGTTTTCATTTTGGCGTGTAGTTCTTGCCGAAAAACACGTCGCGGCCCCATTGATCGCGGCGCGAACTGGGCGTAAATCCGGCCTCGCCAATCCACTCCATCCACGTCGCGTGCGGAAATATGCCGCAGCGGTGGCGGTCCAATTCCACGCGCACGTTGTCGCCTTCGCGCAACACGAATGTATACGCCGTCTCGAAGGTGTCGTCGTTCGGATCGGGGTCCCAGGTCCAATCCATGAAGCGCAGCCCGCGGCCGTCGGGACCGTCCTCCCCGCCGTGATCGGTGGACGGTTCAAATTCCTCCTTCACGCAATCGGGCATCAGCACCGCGGCTCCGCCCGGCCGGCAATGCCGCGCCACCGTGCGCAGCGTCGCGCGCATCGCGTCCGCGTCGGTCATGTACATGATCGCGTCGTGGATCAGCACGAGATCGAAAGTGCGGCCTAGATCGATGGAGCGCATGTCGCCCTGAAAATGTTCGCATTCGGGATTAATCTCGCGGCTCATGGCGAGCATTCCTTCGGAGAGATCGGCGAGGGTCATTTTGAAGTGTCGTTTCAGATGAAACGCGAGGCTGCCGCCGCCGGAGCCGAGTTCGAGCATGGTTTTGGGCGCCGGAGTGGTCGCCGCGAGCAAATCGGGCACTAAATCGTCCGCCTCCTCGACATAGTGCGACGGTGGCGACATCAGCGGCCACCACTTTGCCAGTTCGTCGTACATTTTGTGCGTCACACGCGATCCTCCCGCGTTTCCCAGTTCATGCGCATCACCCTAACCACTCTGCACTTTAGTTGCACTCGCCGGTGCAGTACCATGGAGACACCATAAACGAGTTCTGGTCTGGTCACGGGAACGCATCGTCCCCGTGCCCGGACGGATCTGCTTTTTAATCGGCATTTTGGACGTATGACCGTTTCGAAGACATCCAGCGAGACCGCCGTTCCCGACGCGCTGCCACAACTGCACGTCGTGCGCGAGATCGACGCGCTCACGCCACGCGAGCGCGCCAACGGCGTCGAGATCGTCGGTCCGTGGGGCTCGGCGAAGCGCCTGATCGCGGCGCAGGTGGCTGAGAACCTGCGGCGTCCGCTGCTGTATGTCGCGTCCGGCCGGCTCGAGGCCGAAGCCGCGGCCGAAGACCTTGCCACGTTTCTTGGCGACGCGCGCGTGGCGGTGTTGCCGGCGTGGGAAGTGCTGCCGACCGACCTGATGGCGCCGGCGGACGACATCGTGGCCGAGCGCATGCACACGCTGAACGCGCTGGTACAAGCGCAGGAGCGCGGCGAACTCGCCTGCGCGGTCGTGTCCGTACGCTCGCTGCTGCAGCGCGTGCCGAACCGGCGCCGCCTCGCGAAAGACACGGTGAACCTGCAGCTCAGCGAGGAATACGACCTCGAAGATATCGCCGAGCAGCTTGTGAAGATGGGCTACGACCGCGAGCTGATGGTCGAACAACGCGGCCAGTTCAGCATCCGCGGCGGCATCTTCGATGTGTTTCCCATCTCCGGCGAGCTGCCCTTCCGCGTGGAGTTCTTCGGCGATCAGATCGAATCCATTCGCCGTTTCGAACCGGAAACGCAGCGCAGCGTTCCGGAGATTGAACTCCTCGAATCGGTGCAGATTCTCCCGCGATCCGAGAAGAACCTCCTCGCATCGCAGGCCAAAGAAACGGGCGCGCTGAACACCGTGCTCGATTATTTTCCGGAAAATATCGTCTTTGCCGTGGACGAACCGGCGCTCGTGGCGCAGGAAGCCGAGCATCTGCAGGAGACTTTCCCCGACACGCCCTATTTGGGCACTTGGGACGAAGTGATGGGCAAGGTCTCGCGCGACAGCGCGCGGCTGACCTTTGCACAGGTGGCGCACGCAAAATCGGCCGACGCGAAGCGCTTTAACGTGCCGATGAACTCGATGGCCTCGTGGACTGGCCAGGCGGAGGGTTTCTGGACCCAGCTCGAAGGCTGGGGCCTCGCTGGCTATCGCGTGCATCTGCTGTGCGCGAACGAGGGCGAACGCACGCGCCTGATCGAACTCCTGCGCGAGCACGGATACCGGCCGGGCGAGCAGACCGACTTCGATCTGCATGTCGGCCTCGGCCGCTTGCGCGACGGCTTCGGATCGGAACGCGACAAGCTCGCCGTGCTCAGCGAGCGCGAGATGTTCGGCCGCAAATATGTGCGACGCAAGCGGCGGCGCTTCGAGGCGGGCGCGGCGATCACGCAGTTCAGCGACGTGCAACCCGGCGACTACATCGTGCACCACGAGCACGGCATCGGGCGCTACCTCGGCCTGCGGCGGTTCGAGGGCAAGACCAACGAGTTCATGGGCGTGCAGTACGCGAACAACGACATCGTGTATGTGCCCGTCACGCACGTGGACCACATCCAGAAGTACATCGCTTCCGGCGGCGCGGTGCCGAAGATGGACCGCATCGGCGGGGCGAGCTGGGCGCGCAAGAAGGCCAAGGTCAAAGAGGCCGTGCGCCAGATGGCGGAGGAACTCATCAAGCTGTATGCCACGCGCGAGCTGCATCCGGGACATGCCTTCGGCGCGGATACGCACTTCCAGCAGGAGTTCGAGGACAGCTTCGAGTACGACGAGACGAAGGACCAGCTCCGCGCGATCGAGGAGATCAAGCGCGATATGGAGTCGCACAAGCCGATGGACCGCCTGCTGTGCGGCGATGTCGGCTTCGGCAAGACGGAAGTCGCGATCCGCGCGGCATTCAAGGCTGTTATGGAGAAGAAGCAGGTCGCCGTGCTGGTGCCGACGACGGTGCTCGCCGAGCAGCACTACCTCACCTTCAAGGAGCGCCTTGCGGATTATCCGGTGAAAGTCGAGATGCTCAGCCGGTTCCGCTCGCCACAGGACCAGAAGACCATTGTGCACGGCCTGCGCGACGGGAACATTGACATCATCATCGGCACGCACCGGCTGACGTCCGGTGACATCCAGTTCAAGGACCTCGGCCTTGTGGTGTTGGATGAAGAGCAGCGCTTTGGCGTGAAGCAGAAGGAAAAGCTCAAGAAGCTGAAGACGAACGTCGATGTGCTGTCGCTGTCGGCGACGCCGATCCCGCGCACGCTACACTTGTCGATGTCGGGCGTGCGCGACATGAGCGTGATCAACACCGCGCCGAACGACCGTCTGCCGATTCATACCTGCATCGAGAACTACGACGAAGACCTGATTCGCGAGGCGATGCGGCGCGAGCTGGAGCGACAGGGCCAAGTCTTCTACCTGCACAACCGCGTGCAGACGATCGAAAAGGTCGCGGGTCAATTGAAGAAACTCGTGCCGAGCGCGCGCGTGGCCATTGCGCACGGGCAGATGGAGGAAGGCGCGCTCGAGGACGTGATGACGGCCTTCGTGCGGCGCGAGTACGACGTGCTCGTGTGCACGACGATCATCGGCTCGGGCCTCGATATTCCGAATGCGAACACGATCATTGTCGATCGCGCGGACATGTTCGGCCTCGGCGAGCTGTACCAGATCCGCGGCCGCGTGGGGCGCTACAAGCACCGCGCGTTCGCGTATCTCCTCGTGCCGGGCGACCGCGCGATCACAGTCGAGGCGCAGCACCGGCTCAAGGCGCTCGAAGAGTTCAGCACGCTCGGCAGCGGCTTCCGCATTGCACTGCGCGACCTCGAAATCCGTGGCGCGGGCAACCTGCTCGGCGCGCAGCAGAGCGGCCACATCGAGACCGTCGGTTACGAAACCTATCAGCAACTCATTGCCGAGGCGGTGTCCGAACTCAAGGGCCATCCCGTGCGCGAGACGCTGCTGCCGGTCTTCGATATCACCGTCGACGCGGGCATTCCTGATTCGTATATCGAACTCGAATCGCAGAAGATCACGCTCTACAAACGCATCACCGGTCTCAAAGACGAATTCGAAGTCGACGAGATGGAGCGCGAACTGCAGGATCGGTTCGGCGATCCGCCAAGGCCCGTGCGTCGCTTGCTCGACGTGATGCGCGCGCGTGCGCTTGCGGCGAGAGCCGGCGCGCAGCGCATCCAGGGCACCAAGGACGCGATCATGCTCGCGTTCCGCTCACACGACATGCTCGATCTTGGTTCGGACAACATCGCGATGAACGCGTCCGCCATGAACCGCCTTGACAAGGCGTACGGCGATGCCCTGAAACTCGAGCCCTCTGGTGCGAAAGGCCTCGGCTTGCTCACCATCCCTCTCGCGCCCGGCGAAGACCCGGTCGCTGCCGCGCTGATCGCGCTGCGGATCATCGTGGAAGGTCAGAGCCCGGAAGGGTAAGAGCAACCCCGACTCACGCGGAGACACGGAGGGCGCAGAGTGTACTCGCCTGCCGACAGCCTCTATTACCTGGGCAGCTTGTTGCAGTCTTGGGCGCGCGGTTGGCCTCAAGCGGCGAGACGCCGCTTCCACATTAAGACCAGTTGCCAAACAAGGGTCGGCTTCGGGAAACAATGGGTTGCGGCGATTTTTGGGGCGAATTTAAGCGAAGCGAGGTCTTGACAGGTCGCCTTGGGTTGTGTATATTACCGATTAGTTAATTAACCTTTTGGTATATTAGGATGTCCGTCGACCAGCTTAGCCAGACTTTTGCGGCCTTGGCCGACCCGACGCGTCGGGCGATTCTTGCGCGGCTGGCCTTGGGCGAGTGTTCCGTTAAGGAGCTTGCTCAGCCCTTCGACATGACGCTACCGGCGGTGTCGAAGCACCTCAAGGTTTTGGAAAAAGCGGGGCTGATTGCGCGCGGCAAGGAAGCGCAGTGGCGTCCGCGGAAACTTCAGGCGAATGCCATGAAGGAAGCCGATGCCTGGCTGGAGCGGTACCGCCAGTTTTGGGAAGACAGCCTCGACCGCCTCGACGACTACCTGCACGACCTGCAACAGGAACAGAAGAAGAACGGCGAGCCGAATCCCTGACGCGCGTCGAAAATCACGAAGGTCGCGATGACCAGCGCGTGTTGGCTCGCCTTCGGATCGAATCAATATTCAACACATTGGAGAAGTAGCAATGACCGCGAAACGCATTACCCCATTCCTGTGGTTCGACACCCAGGCCGAAGAGGCGGCGAATTTTTATCTCTCCATCTTCAAGAATTCGAAGCTGGGAAAAATTACGCGCTACGGCAAAGGCGCTCCCGTGCCCGAGGGCACGGCGTTGACGGTTTCCTTTGAACTCGACGGGCAGGAGTTCACGGCGCTGAACGGCGGGCCAATGTTCAAATTCACGGAGGCCGTCTCCTTCTCGATCCGCTGCGACTCGCAGGAGGATGTCGATCACTACTGGACGAAACTCTGCCAGGGCGGCCAGGAAAGCCAGTGCGGCTGGCTGAAGGACAAATTCGGCCTGTCGTGGCAGGTGGTTCCCACCGCATTGATGGAGATGATGGGCGATCCCGATCCGGCGAAGGCGCAGCGCGTGACGCAGGCGATGCTCAAGATGAAAAAGATCGACATTCCTACGCTCAAGCGCGCCTACGACGCTGCTTAACGCATCCCGAATCTCCAGGAGATCCGTCATGACGTCCTCCCCAGAATCCAACACCACCGATCGCGAAATTGTCACCACGCGGCTTGTGAACGCGCCGCGGGAACTCGTGTGGGAGGCGTGGACGAACCCGGCGCGGCTGGCGGTGTGGTGGGGTCCGCGCGGATTTCGCACGACGACGCATACGCACGAATTCCGCGTGGGTGGCCTCTGGCGGTACACGATGCACGGGCCGGATGGGGTCGATTATCCGAATTTAATCGTCTATCGCGAACTAAAAAAGCCCGAGCGGATGGTATATGACCATAGCGGTGAAGGCGACTTTGACGACACCAAATTCCACACGACGGTGACGTTCGAAACAGAAGGCACGAAGACGAAAGTGACGCTGCGCGCAATTTTTGCGACCAAAGAAGAGCGCGACCACGTGGTCAAAGAATACGGCGCGGTCGAAGGCGGCCGCCAGACGCTCGAGCGCCTGGACGAACACACGGCGATCATGGCCGGGCCGGTGCTGGAGATCGTGCGCCTGGTCAATGCGCCGCGCGAGCTTGTGTGGAAGGCGTGGACGGAAAAAGATCGCCTCGCGCAGTGGTGGGGCCCGAAAGGATCGACGATCGACGTGGTGAATCAATCGGCGGAACCGGGTGGAATATTCCATTACCGCATGCAGATGGGCGCGATGGAGATGTGGGGCAAGTTCGCGTACCGCGACGTGATTCCGCCGCAGCTCCTCGTATACGTCAGCTCGTTCAGCGATGCCCAGGGCGGCCTCACGCGCGCCCCGTTTGGCGGGGATTTCACGCACTGGCCGTTGGAAATCCTCAACATGCTCACGCTGACGGAAGAGGCGGGTAAAACAAAGCTGACGTTGATCGGCACACCGATCAACGCGAACGACGAAGAGCGCGCGACCTTCGTGAAGAACCTCGGAAACGTGCGGCAGGGCTTCGCGGGGACATTCGAGCAGCTCGAAGCGTATCTTACGGGAGCGAAGGCCTGAGCGTGGGCGCCGCAAATCGAGGGAGAATACGGATGCTGGTGACAATTCTGGGTGTAATTGCCGCGCTGATTGTGGTGCTCGTGATTGTGATCGCGATGCGTCCGGCGGACTTCCGCATCGAACGCAAGGCCACGATTAATGCGCCGGCCGAGCGCGTGTTCGCGCTCGTGAACGATTTCCACGAGTGGACGAAGTGGTCGCCGTGGGAACAGCGCGATCCGAACCTCAAGCGCGAGTATTCGGGCCCCAGCGCCGGTCCCGGTGCGTCGTACCACTGGGTGGGCAACAACCAGGTGGGCGAAGGGCGCATGACGATCACCGACAGCCAGCCCGCGCGATCGATCCGCATCACGCTCGAATTTCTGAAACCCTTTGCGGCGACGAATACGACGGACTACACCTTCACGCCGAACGGCAGCGGAACGGAAGTTTCGTGGGCGATGACGGGCCAGAACAATTTCATGATGAAGGCCATGCACATGGTGATGAACATGGACAAGATGTTGGGCGCGGATTTCGACAAGGGCTTGGCCGCGATGAAGGTCGCCGCGGAAAAATGAACCGCGTATTGGTCGCACTGGTCTTAGTGACAAACCTGACGGGTTGGGAGGAAAGTTCGCATGCAAGCCAAGTGGATGACATGGGTGGGTTGGGTGTTCACCGTACTTACAACGTTGATGCTGGCAATGGGCGGCGCGATGTCGTTGTCGGGGAGCGAAGAGGCGAAGAAGGGACTCGTGGAGTACGGCTATCCCGAGAGTGCAATGCTGCCGCTGGGCATCATAGAGCTGGCCTGTGCGCTGCTGTACGTGATTCCGCAGACCTCGGTGTTGGGCGCGATTCTGGTGACGGGCTATCTCGGCGGCGCGGTGGCGACGCATGTGGCCGCGGAGGAGTCGACCTGGTTTATCGCGGTGCTGGTGGGGATCTTTGTGTGGGGCGGCTTGTTCTTGCGCGATCCGCGGATTCGGGCACTGATACCGCTGCGCAAGAAGGCGTAGTCGCGGACGAATCCGTGGCTGCCGAGCGCGAGATCGTGAGCACGCGCGTGTTCGATGCGCCGGCGGCCGATGTGTACGACGCGTGGACCAGCCCGAACAAGTTGAAGCAATGGTGGGGTCCCAAGGACTTCGCTAACGAGTTTGAGACCTTCGATCTGCGCCCCGGCGGCGTGTGGAAATTCGTGATGCGCGCGCCGGACGGCACGGCCTATCCGCAGCACAGTGTGTTCGTGGAGATCGTGCCGCGCGAGCGGATCGTGTTCGACCATAAACCGCCGCATCAGTACCGCGCGGTGGTGACGTTTGAAGACAGCGGCGATAAAACGAAGGTGACGTTTCGCATGATTCACGAGACAGCGGAGGAGTGCGAGAAGGTGCGCACGTTCGTCGTTGAAGGCAACGAGCAGAATTTCGATCGGCTTGAGGCCGTGCTCGCGGAAGGAAGGAAAGCTCCATGACCCAGACAGCCGATCGCACGCTGGAAATCACGCGGATCATCAACGCGCCGCGCGAGCTGGTGTTCGCCGCGTGGACGCAGCCCGAGCACATTGTGAAATGGTTTGGCCCGAAGGACTTCACCGTGCCCGCGCACCGGATGGAGTTCCGCGAAGGCGGCACGTATCGCTTTGTGATGCGTTCGCCCGAGGGCAAGAACCACCCCGTGTATGGCGTGTATCGCGAGATCACGCCGCCGTCGCGCATTGTGTTCACATGGGAGCGCGAGGACCTCGACGGGCAGGACGGCGGCGGCACGACGGTGACCGTGACGCTGGAGCCGCACGGCGCGAAAACGAAGCTCGTCTTGCAGCATTCGGTGTTCAAGTCCGTGGAAGGCCGGGACAGCCATTTTGGCGGCTGGAGCGAGTGCATCGAGCGGCTCGCAGCCTATGCGGAACATTCACTCGCGGCGTGAGTGGCGCGGGTTCGGGAAAGAGATAAAGAAGACGAAATTATTTGCACCTTGACGAAATCCGGTGGTGCTGTGAATGATGGCGTGATCGGCGTTTACGGCGAAGAGAGACCGTCCGACGAATCGGACTTGAGTGACACAGTGGACGAAATGGACGCAGTGGACATTGGGAGGTATTTGCCATGAGCGGAGTTCGAGTGCTGGTGGGTACGCGCAAGGGCGCGTTTGTGTTGACGTCGGACGGCACGCGGCAGAAGTGGGATGTGCAGGGGCCGTTCTTTGCCGGGTGGGAGATTTACCATATCAAGGGCTCGCATCTGGACCCGAACCGGATTTATGCGTCGCAGTCGAGCGGGTGGTTTGGGCAGGTGATCCAGCGCTCGGACGACGGCGGCAAGACGTGGCACCAGCCGGGTACGCCGGCCGGCACGCCGACGATGTCGCCCGACGGCATGCCGATGGGCGAGAGCAACAAGTTTGTGTATGACTCCGCGGCGAAGGCGCTGACGACGCACCAGTGGTACGACGGCACGCAGCATCCGTGGGAGTTCAAGCGCGTGTGGCACATCGAGCCGTCGCTGACGGACGCGGCCACGGCGTATGCCGGCGTCGAGGACGCGGCGATCTTCAAAACGACGGACGGCGGCACGACGTGGACCGAGCTCTCGGGCCTGCGCGGGCACGGCACGGGGCCGGACTGGATGCCGGGCGCGGGCGGGATGTGCCTGCATACGATCGTGCAGGACCCGAAGAACGCGAAGCGGCTGTACATTGCGATTTCGGCGGCGGGCGCGTTCCGCACGGACGACGGCGGCGCGACGTGGAAGCCGATCAACAAGGGCCTGCACTCCGGGCAAATTCCGAATCCGAATTCGGAGGTCGGCCATTGCGTACACCGCATCGCGCTGCATCCGTCGAAGCCGGACACGCTGTTCATGCAGAAGCACTGGGACGTGATGCGGACGGACAGCGCCGGGGACCAGTGGACCGAGGTGAGCGGGAACCTGCCGACGGATTTCGGATTCGTGATCGGCGTGCATGCGCACGAGCCGGAGACGGTGTACGTGGTGCCGATCAAGAGCGATTCCGAGCACTATCCACTGGACGGCAAGCTGCGTGTGTATCGCACGCGCAAGGGCGGGAATGAGTGGGAAGAACTGGCGAAGGGCCTGCCGGAAAAAGATTGCTACGTGAACGTGCTGCGCGGCGCGCTGTCGATTGACACGCTCGACAAGTGCGGTGTTTATTTCGGCACGACGGGCGGGCAGGTGTATTGCTCGGCGGATTCGGGCGACACTTGGGCGCCGATCGTGCGCGATCTGCCGCCGGTGTTGTCGGTCGAAGTGCAGACCCTGAAATGATTCGGCCCGCAAGGCCGTTTTCTATACAGGGCTACGCACCGAGGCTGCGCGCATGATTAAAGTTGTACTCCCATTTCATTTGCGGACGCTGGCGAAGATCGAGGGCGACGTGTCCCTGGATCTCGGCGCGCCGGCGACGGTGGCCGATGTGCTCGACGCGATCGAGGCGCGCTACCCCATGCTGCGCGGCACGATCCGCGATCACATGACGAAGCAGCGGCGGCCGTTCATCCGCTTCTACGCGTGCGAGCAAGACCTCACGCACGATTCCGTGACTACGCCGCTGCCGGAGGCGGTCGTGAACGGCACGGAGCCGTTGCTCGTCATCGGCGCAATCGCGGGCGGCTAAATATGCAGATACAACTACAAGGAGAATGAAATGAGCTATGTCGACGGGTTCGTGATGGTGGTGCCGAAGAAAAACATCAAGGCCTACAAGAAGATGGCGCAGCTGGGCGGCAAGGTGTGGACGAAGCATGGCGCGCTGCAATACTTCGAGTGCGCGGGCGACGACCTTGATATGCCCGGCATCGTGACGACGTTTCCGAAATTGCTCAAGCTTAAAGCCACGGAGACCGCGTTCTTCTCCTTCATCATCTACAAATCCCGCGCACACCGCGACAAGGTGAACAAGAAGGTCATGGCCGACCCGGCGATGCACACCGCGCCAAAGAAAATGCCGTTCGACTTCAAACGCATGTCGGTTGGCGGTTTCAAGGCGATGGTGGAGTTCTAAAAAAAATCGCCCGCGCGGAGCTAATACAGCTTCGCGCGGGCGTTCGCTTTTTACGCGTCCAGGTGGTAGACGTTCGTCTGGAATTCCCAGAAGTCGCGGGCGTGTTCGCGCAGGATGTCGGCGGAGAGGCTGTCCACCCAGAAGACCACGGGGCAGGCGAACCACGCCTTCCAGCGCGGGGCGGACTGGTTCAGGCCGGCGAGCAGGGCCGGGCGGTCGATGTTCGCGCTGAGCGCGTCGTCGAGTCCGGCGATGAACAGGGCGTCCTTGGGCGCGCGCGAGCTGGCGGCGTGGACGTGTTCGAACACGTCGCGCTCGTAGGGCCAGAGGGTGGTGACTTCGACATCGGGACGCGCGGCCTGGATTTGCTGCACGATGAGGCTGCGCAGCGAGGTGTCGTCGCAGATGGCGAGGTTGAGCGAGAACTGCTGCGGGTTCTGCGCAACGAGTTCACGCAGGGCTTCGACTTCGGCGGTCTGGTAACGGTACCGGTCGGGTATCGCATCCATGTTGCTCATTATACACGGACCTCCTTTTAGAGTTCCGAAGATATAGACATACAAACGGTCTGCTCTATTCACCGGCGCCATGCGCAGTGGTTTTAGAGCCGGACAGGATTTACAGGATTGACAAGATTTTGAAACTCCACTCCATGCGATTGCGTAAGTTGATCTAGAACACCATGAAGCGGTTGCTGATTCCTTGGGGGATTTGCGCCTGGTTTGGCATCAAAATCCCGTTCATCGTGTAAATCCTGTCCGATTGGGTTGGGCCGTTAGCCCGGTACTGGTGTTGAATTCTGGACGGCGAGGAACTAGGCTGTCGCGTTGATTGTTAACTACTTAACCAAGGACGGGCACTCCCTGCAGGCCCGATCCACTAAAAAGAAGGAACCCTCCCCATGGCACGTGAAGCAGTAGTGGTATCCCACGCGCGCACCGCGCTGGCGAAGTCGCACCGGGGCTCGTTCAACCTGACGCGCCCGGATGATCTGGCGGCGCACGCGATCAAAGAAGCCGTCGCGAAGGTGAAGGGGCTGAACCCGGCGGAAATCGACGACGTGATTCTGGGTTGCGGGTATCCCGAAGGTCAGTCGGGCATGAACGTCGCGCGCATTGCGGCCATCGTGGCCGGGCTGCCGGTGAGCGCCGCGGCGACGACGGTGAACCGTTTCTGCTCCTCCGGCCTGCAGGCCGTGGCGATGGCGGCGCACCAGATTTTTGAAGGCGCGGATGTGGCGATCGGCGGCGGCGTGGAAAGCATTACGGCGATGAAGCCGAAAGGCGATCCGAACCCGAAGGCCCTCGAAATGAAGCCGGGCCTGTATATGGTGATGGGCAACACGGCGGAAGTCGTGGCGAAGCGCTATCACGTGTCGCGCGAGGCGCAGGACGAATACTCGCTGATGAGCCAGCAACGCACGGCCGCGGCGCAAGCGCGCGGCTTCTTCAAGGAAGAAATCGCGCCGATGACGGTGCAGATGGGTCTGCTCAACAAAGCGACCAAACAGATCGAAGGCACGAAGGAAGTCATCGCGGACAAGGATGAGTGCAACCGCGCGGACACGACAATCGAAGCTCTCGCGTCGCTTCCCCCCTACTTTGATCCGACCAGCGGCCAGGGCAGCGTGACGGCGGGCAACGCGTCGCAGCTTTCCGACGGCGCGTCGGCCTGTGTGCTGATGGAGCGCAAGCACGCCGAAGCGCTCGGCATCAAGCCGAAGCTTGTTTTCCGCGGCTTTGCGGTGGCGGGTTGCGAGCCGGACGAAATGGGCATTGGGCCGGTCTACGCCGTACCGAAGCTGCTCAAGCGCCATGGCCTGAAAGTCAGCGACATCGACCTGTGGGAACTGAACGAAGCCTTCGCGGTGCAGGTGCTGTACTGCCGCGACAAGCTGGGCATCGACCAGAACAAGCTGAACATCAACGGCGGCTCGATTTCGATCGGCCACCCCTTCGGCATGACGGGCTCGCGCATGGTGGGCACGCTGGCGAACCAGATGATCGAGCGCAAGGCGCGCTACGGCGTGGTGACGATGTGCGTCGGCGGCGGCCAGGGTGCGGCGGGGTTGTTCGAACTCGCGCAGTAAATTAATTCGATTTTTCACGCCGCGCCGGCCATTGTGGTCCGGCGCGGTTTTCTTTTGGAATGAAGGAGATACGCCATGACTGAGTCCGCGACGAAAATCGACCCACGGGTCCGCATCGGGCACGCCCACCTCAAGGTGGCCGATCTGGATCGGTCGCTGCGCTTCTACTGCGGCGTGCTCGGCTTCGAACTCATGCAACGCTTGGGAACGAACGCGGCCTTCGTTTCCGCCGGTGGTTATCATCACCACATCGGCCTGAACACGTGGCACAGCCAGAACGGTTCGCCGCCGCCGGATGGCGCGACGGGGCTGTACCACGTCGCCATCCTCTACCCCGATAGGGCGGCGCTGGGGGTGGCCCTGCAGCGGTTGCTGTATGCGAAAGTGCCGCTCGACGGCGCGAGCGACCACGGCGTGAGTGAGGCCTTGTACCTCCACGACCCCGATGACAACGGCCTGGAGTTGTACTGGGACCGCCCCAAGGAGGAATGGCCGCTCGCGGCGGACGGTTCGCTGGCAATGTATACGCGGCCGCTGAACCTAGGTGAATTGCTCGCCGCGGCCACGCCACCGAATTCCAGCGCCGGGAATGTGTAGTGGTTTTTGTATGTGTTGTTTGAAATGAACGTGACCATCGATAAAAACCAACGCGCGCTCGTGATCGTGACCAGCCTGTCGAAAGACTTTGCTGGGATCTGGCGGGTTTTTTATTCGCTCACCGAATGGGCGGCGGTCGCTATTGCGCGACTACTGCTGGGTGGGTCGTATACGGCGATTGCGGTCAGACGCGGATCGCAGGCAACCAAGGACGAATTTCTCGCGGCGCTTCGCGATGCTGCGGACCGGCCGGGCATCGAAGTCGTCGATGTTTTTCTTCACCTGCATGGATTGCCGGAAACGTTTTGCTTTCATGACGCCAATGTCTCGTCAGCGGCTCTGCGCGACGAGATCCTCGCGCTCGGCTTGTCGAAGAATCGCTTGCGACTTTTTTACAACACCTGCTGTTACGGTGATTCGCAGAACGACGACATGCTCGCGGCGGGTTTCGCGACGGCGATCGGTTCGAAAAAAGTGAACGCGACCGGTGCGGGCGAGTTTCCGATCTTTTGTGTGTTGTGGAGATTGAGCCAGTCGATTCAGAAAGCCGTCCACGCGGCCGATGCCGGTCTGCTGCGTCGCGCCCAGGATGCCATCGCGCGGATTTTGCTGCCGGACGCGCGTGGTCGGGACGTGGATAGTCGTAAGGTCGTCCGGGGCCAGGACGGCATCTGCATTTCGACCTTCCATCCAGACGCCTCTGCCGTCCCTACGGGACTCCATCGTAAAAAGGGTCTGGTCACCCAGCGCTAAAGCGCTGGGCTAAAGTCTGTCGTCCCTTCGGGACTTTGAGGTGGGAAGTGGCGTAGAAATCCAATAAATTTCTATTGCTTTATTCAAGGATTATGGTCATAATCCGATTAGATTAGGCGATTTTCAGCCCCACCGGGAGGGTATCGGCATGGCGACCGTCCGCGAGGAAACAGGCCAGTGGCACAAGACCGCGTGCATCCTGTGCAGCGTGAACTGCGGCATCGAGGTGCAACTCGAAGACCGGCGCATCGCGAAGATTAAGGGCGACAAGTCGCACCCGGTTTCAGAGGGCTACGCCTGCCAGAAAGCGCAGCGGCTGGATTATTACCAGAACGACCAGCATCGGCTGACGTCTCCCCTGCGCCGGCGCGCGGACGGTACGTTCGAAAAAATTTCGTGGGACACCGCCATCGCGGAGATCGCGGCAAAGCTGAAGTCGATCCGCGACACGCACGGCGGGCACACGCTGGCATATTTCGGCGGCGGCGGGCAGGGCAACCACCTCGGCGGCGTGTATGGCACGGCATTCCGCGCGGCGCTGGGCACGCGCTACATTTACACCTCGCTCGCGCAGGAAAAAACCGGCGGGTTCTGGATCGACGGCAAACTTTTCGGCAAGCAGAACTGCCACCCGACCGAGGACGCACACCACGCGGACTACCTGCTCGTGATCGGCTCGAACCCGTGGCAGTCGCACGGTATGGCGCAGGCGCGCACGCTGATTCAGGAAATCTCGAACGACCCGAAGCGCACGTTGGTGGTCGTCGATCCGCTGCGCACGGAAACGGCGGAGAAAGCGGACGTGTTCCTGCAGGTGCGGCCAGGCGGCGACGCGCACCTGATGCTCGCGATGCTCGCGGCGATCGTGCAGGAAGGTCTTGAGGACAAGAAATTTTTGAGCGAGCGTTGTGTTGGCTGGGACGAGGTCCGCGCGATGCTCGCGGCGATTCCCGTGGACGAATACGCGAGCGAGGCGGGGCTGGAGCCGGCGCAGGTACGGCAGGTGGCGCGGGACTATGCGAAGGCCGAAAAGGCCTGCATTCGCACGGATTTGGGCCTTGAACACACGCCGCACAGCACGCTGAACAACTACCTCGCGCGGCTGCTGTATCTCGTGACTGGGCACTTCGGCAAGGAGGGCACTAACGTGTTCCACACGGCGTTCTTGCCGCTCATCGGTCACTCGGAGGAACCCGAGGCGGGCGGTCTGCCGACGAAGGTGACCGGTACGCGCGAGATCGGCAAGTTGTATCCGCCGAATGTGTTGCCGCTGGAAATCGACACGAGCCATAAGGACCGCGTCCGCGGGCTGGTGGTCGATAGCGGTAACCCGGTGCTCACCGGCGCGGACTCGCGCGCGTATCGCCGCGCATTCGAGAAGCTCGAGTGCCTCGTCGTGATCGACGTTGCGATGACGGAGACGGCGCGCCTTGCGCACTACGTGTTGCCGGCGAGTTCACAGTTCGAAAAATACGAGGCGACGTTCTTCAACTTCTACTTCCCGAAAAATTACTTCCACGTGCGCAAGCCGATTCTGCAGCCGCTCGACGGCACGTTGTCGGAGCCGGAAATTTATCGGCGGCTGACGGTGGCGATGGGCGCGATGCCGGATCGCTTCCCCGTGCTTGAAGCCATTGCCAAGATTGACCGAAAAATGCCGAAGCTGCGGCTGTATCCGCTGGCGCTCGGCTGGACGCTGAAGCGCAATCCGAAGCTCGCGAAGGTGGCCTCGCTGGTGGTGTACGCGACGCTGGGCAAGGCGCTGCCGGACGGCGCGCAGGCGGCCGCGGTGCTGTGGACGGCGTGCCAGATGTATGCGGGCAAATATGCCAAGGAAATTGGCCGCGCGGGCATCAAAGACGAAGGCGCCGGCCTCGGCGAGGCGCTGTTCAGCCGCGTGATGAAGTGCGAAGGGACCGTGCTGAGCGAGCACGAATACGAAGACAGTTGGAAGTTCATCAAGCACAAGGACCGCAAGATTCATCTGCCGATCGCGGAGATGTTCGACGAAATTCGCGCGCTGGCGGACGAAACACGCGACACGAGCTACCCCTTCATTCTGCAGGCGGGCGAGCGGCGCGCGTACAACGCGAACCAGATTTTCCGCAGCGGCGCGTGGCGCAAGAAGGACGCGGACGGCGCGCTGAAGATTCATCCGGAAGACGCCGCGCAGCTTGGGCTGGGCGACGGCGACGGCGCGCGCATCGAGTCGCGCAGCGGCGCGATCGAAGCGCGCGTGCTGGTAACCGACGAGATTCGTCGCGGCATGGTGTCGCTGCCGCACGGCTACGGCATGATCGAAGGCGACGGCGCGAACGCGAAACAGCTCGGGCCGAACGTGAACGACCTGACCGACTCGAACCACTGCGACGCGATCGCGAAGACACCGTTCCACAAACACGTGCCGGTGCGCGTGACGGCGCTTGTGCCGGCGATGGCGAAATAAACGATGACTAAGGAAGAAACACGACAGAAAATCGTGCGCGCGGCCTCGCAGATGTTTCGCGAGCGCGGCGTGAAGGCGACCACGGTGCCGGATGTGATGGAGGCCTGCGGGCTGACGGTGGGCGGCTTCTACAAGCACTTTGATTCGAAAGAGGACCTCTTCCGCACGGCGATGGGCGACGCGCTGCAGGAGTTGCGCAAGCGCGTGGGTGCGATGGATCCGAAACTGAAGGGCGAGCCGTGGCGGCGCGCGGTTGCGAATTTCTATTTGACCGAACAGCACCGCGACCACCCCGGCGCCGGCTGCGCCTTTGCCGCGCTGTGCGGGGATTTTCAGCGCGCCGATGAGGAAACGCGGCGCTGGATGCAGGCGGGGCTTGATCAGGTGATCGATCTATTCGCCGATCGCATGGAGGGCGCGACCGACACCGAGCGGCGCGCCCAGGCCTGGCAATTTTTCGCGGGCCTGCTGGGCGGGCTGATCATGGCGCGCAGCGTGGCAGACGACGCCCGCTCGCGCGAAATCCTGCTGGCCTGCGGCGGCAAGAACTAATCACGTTGTAACGCGCACCTGGCATACAGGGCGCCAAGGAGGAGATGTTGTCATGGGAATGATCGATGCATTCGCGATGGAGTATCAGCACGAAGCCGCTACGACGCGCAAAGTGATTGAGCGCGTGCCGGAGGACAAGTTCGGCTGGAAACCGCACGACAAGTCGATGGCGGCAGGCGCGCTGGCTTCGCACATCACTGAAATCCAGGGATGGACACCGGACACGCTCGCGCACGGCGAGTTCAAGATTGACGATTACAAACCCTATGTGCCGAAGACGAAGGCGGAGCTGTTGCAAACCTTCGACGCGCTCGTCGCGGGCACGCTGAAGGCGATGAAGGGTGGCGTGACCGATCAGGCGCTCATGGCGCCGTGGAAGATGACGCAGAAGGGTCAGACGTTGCTGGAAATGCCGAAGGTGGCCGTCATCCGCACGTGGGTGATCAACCACACGATTCACCATCGCGGACAGCTCTCGGTGTACGTGCGCCTGCTGGGCCAGCCGGTGCCGAGCATTTATGGACCGTCGGCGGACGAGCAGGGTTAATTTCGAATTCAGAAAAGGAAGCGGGCGCCGGGATGGCTTCCGGCGTCCGCTTCTTGCTTAGAGCATCTCGTCGCGTGGGGCTGCGGTCACGCGGCGAAGTGGATCTCGCCTTTGAAGTCTTCGTCTTTCACGATATCGGCCAGCGGACCAATCACGCGATCGCATTCGGCGCGAAACAGGCGCATCTGGGCGGCATAGAGCATCTGGAGCATGGCTTCGGGGGATTCGTTCAGGTTCATGGCAGCTTCGTTCCTCATTGGTCAGGAGTTCCTTCCGGTAAACTCTTGACAACTATTTAGCAGCCTCTGTGCCAAGTCTTGGGAACGGCGAATCGTGCGGCAGGTGTGGAGAAATGCGAAATCGTGGTGCGTGAGCCGGTGCCCAGATTTGTAAATCACCCGCGATCGCGTTCAGAAATGTGCGGCAGAGGGAAGGCTTCGTTTACACGGTCTGCTTAGTGGTAGTTTTCGAACCAGTAATTCGACGAATCGGAGTATCGCGAGGCGTTGATGCGTGCGGCGCGCGTCGCATCGGCCTCGTTTTTCAGCGACAAGTACTGCTCTGGAGTGAGATGCCCCTCGGCTTTCGCCGCTTCGATCTCCTGCATCCGCTGCGTGTACCACAGTTCGGATCCGGGTTCGGGCGGCGCGTTGGGATTGGTCACGCACCCGAAGAGGGTGAATGCCGCGATCACAACGATCATCACGCGCGAGCTTATGGTGGTCCACGGAATTCGCATGGCGCTTACCGCGGCTTGCTGCTGGACGGCGGCCTCTGCGCACCGGGCCCGCCGTGGTAGCGTCCCGTGCCGTACCCACTTCCGAAGCCCATATCAACGACCGCGTTTGTGCTGTCGTTGCGCGCGTCGATGAATTCCTGCCGGCTGGCGTCGGCTTCGCCTTTTAGTTTGAGGTATTCCTCATCCGTGAGTTTGCCTTCGGCCTTGGCGGTCTCGATTTCCTGAATGCGCTGGTCGTACCACTTTTTCGAGCCCGGTTCGTATGTTTTAGGTTCGCCGTTGCTGGCGCATGCCGCCAAGAGAGTAGAGATCGCCAGAATCGCCAGTATGCGGCTGGAAACGTGTGCGAAGGTCTGCATGAGCGCTTACTCCTGCGTGCGCGAACCGAACGTTGCCTTAGGGTTTATGTCCCGGAGTGCCGCCACCGCCGTGATGACCGCCGCCCCCATGATAGTGATACGTCCCAAAGCCGAGGCCTATACCCACGGGCGGATAGTTGTTGTATCGCGACGCGCTGATGTATTCCTGCCGCGTGTCGTCGGCTTCGCTTTTGAGCGTGAGGTATTCCTGCTCGGTCAGATGACCATCGGCTTTGGCCTGTTCAATCTCCGCGATACGCGCGGCGTACCACTTCTTCGAGCCGGGATCAGGGGCTTTGGCTTCGCCATTGGTCGCACACGCGGCGAGCAGGATGGTGACAGTGAAGACCACCAACAGTCGGCAGAGAGTCGGACCGATCGCGCGCATAAATCTACCCTCCTCAACAACGAAGGTGAGTTTACACGAACCGAAGAATGAGCGGGAAGCGGAACCGTTCGCCGTCGTAGGCCCGAATCGCGCCGACGACCGTGCCGCCGAGTTGCGCGATCCAGATGAGCGTGGGCACCCAGAACAAGAGGTAGCCGATCCAGACTTGCTTGAGCACGAGAATCACGACCCACGCTACGATCGCGAGCAGCGCGATCGAGATTTGGAAGTTCAACGACTCGCGGCCTTGCACGTCGATGTACGGATGCTCGTGGCGCTTGGCCTGCCACACGATGAAGGGAATGACGACATTGGCGAGCGGCATGGGAATGACAAGGCTGATCAAACCGCCCAAGTGGCACAACATGGCCCACTTGCGCGCGTCAGCGTCCGGGATATCGCGATCCAGTTCGAATGGCATTTCAGTATCCGCCGCCTGCCTGCGGCCATTATGCCGCATTTTGCCCGGCGCGGGAATCCCCCGCAAGACCAGGCCTACTGCGCCTAGGGTTTGACCACGGGCCCGTGGTTTTGGTGTCCCCCACGCAATAAGATCTAGACGTGCACCAGCCGCGAACTATTCCCTCAGCAGTACATCGGCACCCAGCCGCATCGTATTTAGCAGTTTTCGAAATGCTGCGTTCTTCTGGGCCAGACCGCGCAGGCGCATGATGGCCTTGCGCTGCAGGCGGTAGCGGTCCAGCTTCTGCTTTTTGGGCGTAAAGGTCTTGCCGGCGGCGGCCGCCATGGGGGCCCAGATCTGGTCCTTCGGGTAACCCAGGGTTTCGAGGTCGGCGGCGTCGAGCGCTTCAATGGTGCGCTCCATCAGCGCCTTTTTGTCGGCATCCATCGACAGCTCTTCGACCCACTTGTTCAGCGACGCAGTGGACGGGCGTGTGTGCTGCTTCACGCCGATCGGATCGCCGAGGCCCTTGGCAGCTTCTGGCTCACGCGGCTTCTCGCCGTAGTTGATCGTGTCGCGTTCAAAGGGCACGCCGATGTAGGCGTACATTTTTTCCATCTGCGTTTCGGGATCGGCGACGAGGTCTTCGTACTTGATGTGGAACGCGGGCACATCCTTCTGGCGCAGGAACTTCGCCATCGCGGGGATGTAGCGCTGCAGCAGCGGGTTGTAGTTCATTGCGGTCTGGTAGTCGCCGTCGAAGAAGGAGTTTGCATAAGAAGAGAAGGTCGCGAGCGGATGACGCGTGAGGACGACGAACTTCGCGTCCGGAAACACTTTTGCCATGAACGGCAGGATCAGACCGTAGGCGGGTGTTTTGTCGAGACAGATTTTTTTGGTGCTACCTTGCATGAATCGGCCGTAGAGCACATCGCAATACGCGCGACACGCGTCCCAATAGTCCTGTTCTTTTTTCGGGAGGCGATCGACGAACAGCTTCTGCGATTCGGCGGCGAGCACGTGGTCGTAGGGCGCTTTGTCGACCTTGTCCCAAATGCCGAGATGCGCCAGCGGCGTGAGCAGGTGCGGCTCGGGTCCGCCGAGGATCTGCGAGTGCGATTCGAGCATGCGCTCGAGCATGGTGCTGCCCGAACGGGGCGAGCTGATAACGAAAAGCATCGGGACGGCCACGAATGACTCCTTCCGCGCCAAAACGGCCTTAAAGTATGCCAGACAAACGGGTTATCGGGCGAGTCCTACGGCTCTTCGCGGCGCTGCAACCCTGCCAACCCACCCACAACAAGGCCTATTAACCCGGTCGGGATTGCGCCGAGCGTAAACAGACTGGTCGCCACAAAGGCGGCATCGCGGGCGTCATCCGCCATCAGAGCAAGGCCCAGCCCTACCGAGAGAATCAGTCCAACCAACGCACCGAGCACGGCACGAAGCATCGAATGGGCGTGTCCGGCACGGCGGCCCAGCAAGACCAGGCCGAGGGACGTCGCGATGGTCAGCAACGGAAAAGCGATGGTGGTGGCGATCAGTTCACGGGATTCGCCGGCCTGATCGGGCCCGGCCGCATGGGCCGCCGTTGCGTACCAAAGAAAAACGGCCGTCGTCCAGAACTCCAACTCCGAACGACGGCCGTGCATGATCAAATACTTCTTCCTGCGCTATCCGTGTGAGGCGGCGCCATCCAGAGCCACTGGTTTGTAGCCACCCTTCGCCCGGAAGTATGCCATGAGAATGAGATAGCTGACGAGCATGATGCCCGGGAAGATCGCCATGGTGCCGAGCGCGTCTTTCTTGGCTTCGTCGCTGGCGGCGGTCACAATCGCCTGCTGCTCCGCGGAGAGCGTGTCGACTTTGGCCTGATCGACCGCGCGGTAGGTGCCGAGCACGCTTTCCTTCTCTTCGCCGAGCACCTGCGCGTGAATTTCGGGGTTGGCCGATTCGAGTTTCGCAACGATCTCGCGATCCTGGATCGCGCCGATGAACACGCTGCCGACAACGCCCACGCCAATCATGCCGACACCGGCGATGGTGTTCAGGGTGAGCGCGCCGCCCTTCGGGAACTGCTCCGCCACAATGCCGAGCGTGGTGGGCCAGAAGAAGCTCTTGCCGATGCCGTACAACGTGGCGGCGGCGAAGATCATCGCGCCTTCGGCCCTGGACAGGAACGTAAGACCCAGCACGCCGAGCGTGGCGGAGACCGCCAGCAAGCCGAGCGGCTGAATGCGGTGCACGATCGGGCCGGCGGAGAATCGCAACACCATCATGATCGCGGAGGTGTAGACCAGCACCCAGCCGGCGTTCATACCCATTTCGGCGGCGGTCGGCGTGAGGAGCAGCGTGATCCAGCCGTCGGTGCCGAGCTCGGTGGTGGCGAGCGGCAGCATGATGAGCATGAGGATGATGAGCAGCGGGCGGCCGAGCGACCGCACATACGCGCCGTAGGCAATGGTGAGACCCGCGATCAGCACAATCTGGAAGTTCGTGCTGAAGTGGAAGTCGGTGCCGAGCTGGCGGACCATGAGGGCCACGATGATCAGCGCGCCGATGGCGCCGAGTTCCTTGAGCATGTCACGGTAGGACACGCCCGCCGCCACGCGCTCGTGGATCGGAAACTTCTGGCCGAAAAGCATGACACCGTACACGAGTGTCGGGATCATCAACAGACCAACTTTCCAACGCCAGTCTGTGGCGCCCATGGCCATCGCGAAAATGCCGCCCACCACGAGGCCCGCGGGCCAGCCGGCGTGCAGCATGTTGAGCCACTTCACTTTGTTCTTGGAGAACATGGTGGCGACAACGGGATTGATGACAGCTTCAACGGTGCCGTTGCCGAGCGCGGCCACGATGGAGCCGATGTAGAGCGCCGTGTAGCTCTTCGCGGTGACCATGATGATGACGGAAGCCGCGTGGCACACCCACGCGAAGGCCATTGCGCGGCCGTATCCGATCTTATCGATGATGAGACTGAAGAGCACGATGGTGAATGCGAAGGGCCACAGGCCGGCGCCGTTCAGAGTGCCTAGCTGCGTCTTGTCCAAACCGAACTCGACGCCCCAGGTGTCCAGGATCTGCGTGCGCACGATGAACACGAAGGCCGTGGCCACCAGGGCGACCCAGCACGCCCAAAACAGGTATTGGGGTTTTACGCCCGCCATTGGATCGCTTTGTTGTCCGTTGCTCATTCTTCGCCCTCTCCCGACTCTCTACATGGGTTCGTCCCCGCGGTGCGGACTCCGGCCTGGGTTCCGCGCGGGGCGCCTTGCTATAGCATGCCGCGCCACGCCGGTCAAGGAGCGGCGGCCTCTCCCGTGCTGCGTAACTGCGCGCGCGTGTCGAGTTCATGCGCCTTGCGACCGCCGCGCGCCATCGGCAATTCGGGCAGTGCGCCATCGACGAGAAGCTGCGCCATTTCAACGCAGCGCGCGGCCAAGGCATCGGCGCCTTCGTGCAGCGCGGCGGACTGCTGCACGTAACGCATATTGTTCTCCATGTCCTCCGCGCTCCAACCACGCGAATGCGCGATGTAGGGGAACTGCGGGAACTGGCAACCGATTTCTGCGAAAAACCCCAGCATTTGGCCGGCGACGGCCTGAATGCCGTCTTGGCCGCCGGTGACGATGAACCCGGCCACCTTGTTCTTGAGCAGGTGCTTGTTCGCGATGGTCTCCTGGTTCTGGATGCAGTTCATGCGTTCGATCATCTTGTAGTAAAGGCTGCTCGCGGAACCCCAGCGGATCGGCGTCGACACGAGAATCACGTCGGCCCAGTGCACCACGCCTTCGTAGACCTGATCCATCTGATCCTTCTTGTCCATCATCGTGATCGAGCAGGGCCAGGTGCACGCTTTCGCGGATTTCGAGTAGAAGCCTTCGCAGGCGCGAAAGTTCAGCTCGCGCATCCGGATCAGTTTGGTTTCGCAACCGAGTTTTTCGCCGGCGTGGCGCAGCGCTTCGTCGAGCAGATCGTCCGACGTGCTGTAGCGCGGGTGCTTGTCGGTCATCGCCGTCGTCGAGATGCCGAGCACGCGCACGGGGCCCGGGCCGCGCTCTGGAGTCCGCGCGAGCGGAGGGAGTGGATGCGGCAAGTGGGTGCGCTTGGTGGCGGGCACGGAGCGCACGAATACCCTTCCATTTTCGACTTTCACCTCGTGCGAGGGCACAGCATCCAGCTCGTAGCCGGGCTCGCCGAGGCCCGTGGTGCGGTGAAACTTCCAGTAGTGCCAGGGGCAAACGACGTAGTCGCCGTCCAGCTTGCCTTCGCTGAGCGGACCGCCCATGTGGTTGCAGACGTTGGAAATTGCGCCGAATTGGCCGTTCTTACAGGTAAGGGCCAAGAATCGCTGGCCACAGGGTACGGTTTGGACTTCGCGCTTGGAAAGCTCCTCGACCGAGCCCACATCGACCCATTCTGTATCTGCCATGCGCTGGTTCTCCTGCGCGTAGCCTAGCGGAATGAGGCCCGGAACGCACTTCGCGCGGCCGTTTCTAAGGTGCGGCCCCGCAAGGGCTTGTGTTAGTATTCGCAGCCATTGTCAACTGCAAACGGAGGCGGTGCACGCAGTTCGCGCCGGACACCATTTCATGAAGAAGTTTGTATTCCTCGTCATCCGCATCGGCATCGTGGCGCTGTTCGCCGGTCTGCTGTTCATCCCCGCGAAACTGGGCGTGCCGCCCGATGTGTGGAAGGGTGTGTCGCCGAGCCAGCTTGTTGACGTCCTCAAGCAGCTTGACCGCGGCGCGGCGGCGCTGTGGATCTCCGTGGCGGTGGTCGTACTGCTGACCGGAATTTCCTGCGGCATCATGCGCTGGAAACTTTTGCTGCTGGGCCAGGGCATCCGCCTGCCGTTTCTCTACCTCGCCCGCTGCTGGTTCATGGGGCGCGCGATCGGCCTGTTCCTGCCGGGCACGATTGGGTTGGACGGGTACCGGCTCGTTGAAAGCGCGACGTACACGGGCCAGCCGATCAAGTGCGCGACGGTAATCGCGGTCGAAAAACTGATCGGATTCATCGCGCTCTTCCTGCTCGTGTTCCTGACGCTGCCGCTGGGCGCGCGCCTGTTCAGCTTCAACATCGCGATGCTTGCGCCGGTGCTGCTTATTCTCGGTACGTTCATTCTTACGGCGTTCCTGCTGCTGCTGAACCCGCGCATTGCGCAGGTGCTCGCGGCGGCGTTGCCGGTGCCGGGAAAAATCCGCAACCAGGTGAACACGCTTGGCTCCGCGGTGACAGCGTACGCCGGTCAGCGCCGGTTGCTCATGGCGGCGGTGGGCCTTGGGCTGTGTGTGCATCTCGCGATTTGCATGATCTACTTCTGCACAGCGATGGCGATCAGCGGCGGCGGCGCGAACGTGCTGGACGTGTTGTTCGCGAGCCCGCTCACGATCGTGAGCACGGTGATTGCGCCGACGGCGGGTGGTCTTGCCGCGCGCGAAGCCGTGATGACGGCGTTGCTCGGCGGTAAATACGGCGCGGAGGAAGCCTTCCTTTTCGCGCACCTCTTCTACTGGATCGGGCAGGTGCTGCCGTTCGTGGTCAGCATTCCGCTGCTTATCCTCTCGGGCCGACCGGACAAGGACAAGCTGCTCGCGAAGATCGCCGCGGTGCGTTCAGAAACCGGCGGCAAAAAAGACAGTTTGACGCTTTCACCGGACGTGATCGCGGCGTATCGCGCGAAACTCGGCGGTGCGCTCGGCGCGGGACTGATCGCGGGCGTGCTTGGCGCGGCGGGCATCGGGCTGGTGGAAGCGGTTGTGCATATGCGCCAGCTCGGCTCCATCACGGACTCGATCGCGTACTGGTGGGGACCGCTGGTGTACGGCATCGTGTTCAGCCCGATCGGCCTGGGCATCGCGGCTGGCCTCGTGTTCCTCTATCTGTTATTCGACAAGTTCGCGCCGACGCGCGTGACGTTTGCAGTGTGCCTTGCCGGAACGGCGGGCGCGCTGGGTCTGATGATCGGCATGTTCCGCTATCGCCGCGACGTATTGCAGGAAGCCGCGATGCACGGCGGCGACTATGTGAAGGTGCTCGGCGGCGTGGCGGCGGTGGCCGTGGGCGCGGCGATCGTGGGCTATGTGTTGTCGCGCGCCGCGCGAAACTGGAAGCTGGGCGCGGTAGGCGGTGTGGCGGCGTTTGTCGTGATCGTGGCCGCGGGCGCTGCGTTGGCGGCGACGAATAAGCCGAAGATCGAAGTGCCGGCGTTCACGTCCAAGGGCCTCACGGCGCCGAACATCGTGATCGTGGCCGTGGACACCCTGCGCGCGGACTATCTGCAAGCCTATAACCCAGACGCGCGGCCGAAGACGCCGAACCTCGTGGCGCTCGCGGGTGATGCGGTCGTTTTCCAGAACGCGATCGCGCAGTCGTCGTGGACAAAGGCTTCGTTCGGATCAATCTTCTCCGGCATGTACCCCGAGGCGCATCGCGCGACGAGCAAAGTCTCGGCGTTGCCGCAGGACGTGATGACGTTCGCCGAAGTGCTGCACGACGGCGGGTACTACACGCGTGGGTTCTCGAACAACCCGAACATCACGAGTATCTTTAACTACAACCAGGGCTTTGTCGATTACACCGACCTGAAACCGAACCTGTACTTCGGCGCGAAGGGTTCGTGTGAAAAACTGATCGGCTACGACATCCTGCGCAAGGTCGTGCAGGTGTTCAATTCGAAAATCCTGCGCGGGCGCATTGTGATCACGGATTTCTATCAGCCCGCCCCCGTCGTCACCGACGCTGGCCTTGACTGGATCGATTCCGACCGGCGCCCGAAAGACGCGCCGTTCCTCCTGTTCCTGCATTACATGGACCCGCACGACCCGTATCGCGATCCGAAGCGCCCCGGCAAAGGCTACGCGCGCGTGCAGATGGCAAATCCTGATCCGGAAAAGTGGATGGAAGCGCTGATCCGGTCGTACTCCTATGAAATCGAGTATATGGACGAGCATGTCGGCCGCCTGATTGCGGGCCTGAAGCAGCGCGGGTTGTACGACGACACGCTGATCGTGTTCACGTCGGACCACGGCGAGGAATTCCACGAGCACGGCGGCTGGTGGCACGGGTTGTCGTTGTACGACGAGCAGATCAAGATCCCGCTGATGATGAAGCTGCCGGGCAACGCGGCGAAGGGGCAGTACATCAACGATCTCGCGCGGCATGTGGACATCGCGCCGACGCTGGCGAAGTTCGCGGGCCTGCAATCTTCCGAAAAATGGCAAGGGCAGCCGCTGTTGACGGATCAAATGACCTCGAATAACCAAGGTGTGGAGTTCGTGCACAGTCATCTCGACTTCGAGGGGATTCAGCTCCAGTCGCTGCGCAGCATGCGGACGAAATACATCCAGTCGAACGAAAACAAGCGCCACTACGCGCCGGAAGAAATGTATGACCTGACGGCCGATCCGGGCGAGCAGACGAACATCGTCGCCGATGGGGCGCATTCCGATGAACTGGGCGTGATGAAGCTGCAACTGCAGAGCATGAACGAAGCGATTCAGAAGGGCGCCGTGCCGGCCTCCTCGCTCAACACGAGCGAGATGTCGGAGGAAACGAAGGCCCAGATGAAGGCGCTGGGCTACACCGGCGATTCCGAAGAGACGACCGAAACGCCCGAGCAAAAACCGAAAGAGTAGTCGTTACAACGTCCAGCCTTTGCGGTATTCGTTGCGCAGGAACTGCGCGGCGTCGGGCGCATTGGCGAACGTAAGATTGGCGGAATCCCACTCCAGTTTTTTGCCGGCCTTCAGCGCGGCGTTGCCGATCAGCACCGCCTCAGTGATGCGGCCGGCGGTCTCGAAGTTCGCGCCGGGTTTCGCGTCGCCCGTGATCGCGCCGAAGAATTCTTGCCAGTGGCCGATCGAGCGCGGCAGCGTCGGCGCGGGCGGCGTGTAGTCCTTCAGCTCGCCGTCCGGCATCAGGATGCGGTCGGCTTTCTTGTCGCTGTGGTCGCCGCGGAACAGCACGCCCTTGTCGCCCTTGTAGTACATGCCCGTCGGCTTGTAGTCCTCGCCATCCGGCAGGCCTGCTGGGCGCGGCGGTTTGTTGCCACCGTCGTACCACGTCAGTGTGCACGCCGGCCATTCACCACGCGCGGCGAACTCATACTTAATGACGGATTTCGTCGGATAGGTCTCGCTGTTGAACGGCTCGCTCGTCGCTTCGACCGAGAGCGGCTGGCCGAGCTCGAGTTCGTAGAACACCGGATAGAACATGTGGCAGCCCATGTCGCCCAGCGCGCCGGTGCCGAAATCCCACCAGCCGCGCCACTTGAAGGGGTGATACGCCGCGTTGTACGGACGCTCGGGCGCGGGCCCGAGCCACAGGTCCCAATCCATTTCTTCGTGCGGTGTCTGCGCCTCGGCGGGCCGCTCGATGCCCTGCGGCCAGATCGGGCGATCGGTCCACAGGTGGATTTCGCGCACAGGGCCGATGACGCCCGAGCGCAGAATTTCTGCCGTGACGCGAACGTGATCATCCGCCTGGCCCTGATTGCCCATTTGCGTGGAGAGGCCGGACTTCACGGCCGCCTGCGCGAGTGTGCGCGCTTCAAACACGGAATGCGTCAGCGGCTTCTCGCAGTACGTGTGCTTGCCGTGGCCGAGCGCCGCCATCGCGGCAAACGCGTGATGATGATCCGGTGTCGCGATTACGACCGCGTCGATGTCCTTCTGCTTGTCGAACATCTCGCGGTAGTCGCGCCACTGCTTCGCCTTGGGATACGCGTCGAACAAGCCGCCACACATACGCCAGTCCACATCGCACAGCGCGACGATGTTGTGCCCCTGCTGCACGACATTGCGCAGGTCGCTCTTCCCCTGCCCGCCGAGGCCGATGCACGCGACGTTGACCTTATCGTTCGCGGCGAGCACGCGACGAGGCGATGAAAGGCCTGCGGCGAGCGCGGCAGAACCGGTGGCGGCGAGAAATTGGCGACGGGTGATGATGTTCATGTGGAATCCTCAAATTCGCCCCATCATAGCAACCCGCGTGGCGATGACGGGAGGGCGAGCGTACTCGCGAGCTGTAGTCGCTGGTTAACGCTAGCTCGCGAGTACGCTCGCCCTCCCAAACGCGCTCAACCACCCGTCGCGTGGGTGGGTTCGGCTTCTTCGTCGAGGTGGGCCGCGCAGGCAAGGGTTAATACGTCCCAGCCGGTGCTGGGCGTGTAGTCGGCGATGGTGAGGCAGGAGTTGCGCCAGGTGCCGACTTCGGTGTGGTCGCGGCCGAGGCAGACGTGCAGGAAGCCGCGCAGGAACATGCCGTGGGTGACGAGGGCGACGCGGCGGTCGCCGGCACCTTCGAGTTCGATCACGCGATCCATCGCGCGCTTGACGCGATCGAGAAAGATCTCGACGCTTTCGCCGTTCGGCGGGATATACGGCAACTCCGTAAAAAATGCGCGCGCTTCGTCGTAGGTTTTGTCGGACAGATCGCCCGGATCGCGTTCGCGGTACAGCACGTCATAGGTGATCGGCGCGCGGGTGTGCGCGGCGATGATCTCGGCGGACATCTGCGTGCGGCGCAGGTCGCTGGAATAAATATGATCGAGCGTGGTGCTGCCGGCGATGCGTCGCGCGAGCCGCGTGACCTGATCGATGCCGGTGGCATTTAGCGGCACGGGGCCGTGGCCCTGCACACGCAGGGTGCGGTTGTGCTCGGTCTCGCCGTGTCGAATCAGGTACAGCCGCACGCGCCCACTCCGGTGGAATCCCACGATTTTCGCACGCGGCGCGCCGGTGCTGCAATCGGCGGAGGCATGCTAGGATAGCCGGTGGAGCAGGAGTCGTTGGGCATGAAGCGCCGCGCGGGGTTCAGCATGATCGAGACGCTGGTCGTGCTGTGCATCATTATGATCCTGATGACGCTGCTGGTGCCTGTGCTCACCAAGGCGCTGCGCATGGCGAAGACGACGGCGGCGGGCGAAGAGATGCGCTCGGATCGCGTCGGCGAGATGGCGACGGCGGTGCACGAGGGCAACAAGTCGGCCGCGTGGACGCCACAGGAAATCGTGCAGCATGCGCGCACCTTGTTCCGCCAGGAAGGCCAGGGCGGGCAGAAAAAAATTCTGTCGACGATGCTGTATCAAGTCGGCACCGACGAGGAATTTCGCGCCTACTGGCACACGCTGCTGAACAAGCAGAACATGCAATTGCCGGAATTTACTCGCAAGGACTACCTGGTCGCGTTCACGCCCGAAGGCGCGCGCTACGAACTGCCGCCGGTCGAGCGCGACACACCAGGCCCCGCGCACATTATTCGCTGGGAATTCATCTCGACCCGGCTCGACGAAACGGGCCGCATGGACTTGGGCGGCAACGTGATCTACAGCGACGGCCGGCGTGAGTACGTCGCGTATCCCCGCGAGTTTCCGATGACGCGGCAGGTGGCGGAGTTGTCCCACCGGTTTTACATGGAACACATCTTCTAGTTTCCCTTCTTTGGACTGCGGGAGCTCGCTCCCGCTTTACTAAGCGAAGCACAGCTTCGCGGCGCCGCAAGGTAGTCGTCCAAACTAAAGGAGAGATCCGTGCAACTTCGCTTCCACCGAATGCTTTGCGCTGTCGCCCTGCTGCTTTCTGCTGCGTCCTTCGCCGGCACTCCAGACGCCGACACGCTTGCGCGGCAGGTGACCATTCGCCGCACGGAGTACGGCGTGCCGCATATCCTCGCGGAAAATTACCGCGCGGCCGGTTTCGGCTTTGCCTATGCACAGGCCGAGGATCATCTGCACAACATCATGCGGCTGTTGCTCGCCACGCGCGGCGAGTTGTCGCAGACCTTCGGCCCGGGCGAGAAGGACGCGAACCTCAAGTCCGATTTCGAGAGCCTGCAGTACCGCTTTCGTGCGCGGGCCGAGGCGACCTACGGCGAGTTGAAGCCCGAGATGCGCGAGACGATTGAGGGCTACGCGGCGGGGCTGAATTACTACATCGCGCGGCACCGGGGCGAGCTGGAGGACTGGATTCAGCCGATCACGCCGATGGACATCCACGCGCACGGCATCGCGGGCGTGGCGCGGTTCGCGTTTGACCGCGGCAACCTGATCGACAAGTTCCGCAAGGCGATGGACGCCGACGGCGCGGCCACCGTGGTGGAGCCGGAACCGGACATGGGCTCCAACATGTGGGCCTTCGACGGCACGCGGACCACATCGGGCAAGGCGATCCTGATGGGTAACCCGCACCAGCCGTGGACGCCGGTGGCGACGTACTACGAGGCGCACGTGACGGTGCCGGGGCAGTACAACCTATATGGCTCAACCTACATCGGCCGGCCGCTGCTCACGAGCGGGTTCAACGACGCGCTCGGCTGGACGCACACCGTGAACTATCCGGATCTGGAAGAAATCTACGCACTCGATCTCGATCCGAACGATTCGAACCGCTACCTCTTCGACGGAAACTCTGAGGCAATCACGAGCGAAGAAGTCTCGGTGCTTGTGCGCGAGATGGTCGAGGTTCAGGAGCCGATTGTCACGACACTCGGCAACGACGCCGTGCCACAAACGGCGGGGCGCATTGTCTCCGGCACCGAGGCGCCGTTGACTGAGACGGTGAAGCGTTTTGAAAAGCCGAACCTGCGCGAAGTGACGCGCAACTTCGAGTACACGTCGATGGGTCCGGTGATTTATCGGACAAAAGCCCAGGTTTTTGTGTTGAAATCGGTGTCGTGGGACCAGTTCCGCGCGATTGAGCAATGGTTCGATATGGGGCGTGCGCAGAACCTCGCGGAGTTCAAAGCGGCGCTGGACGACCCGCGCATTCCGATGTTCAACGTGGGCTATGCGGACCGCGACGGCAATATTTTCTACCTGTGGAACGGCACGATTCCGAAGATGCCGCACGACAATCACGATGCAGTGGCGGTGCACGCGCGCGGGGCGGCGGACGTGTGGCAGGGCGTTCACGCGGTGGCCGATCTGCCGCAGTTGCTGAACCCCTCGGGCGGCTACGTGATGAATTCGAACAGCCCGCCGTACCTCACGAGTCTGCGCGCGCCGATTGACCGCATGCAATACCCGCGTTACTTCAACGACAACGCGCTGAGCCTGCGCTCGCAGCATTCGTTGCTGCTGATCAACAACAGCGACAAATACAGCCTTGAAGAGGTCGTGAAGCTGAAGCATTCGCAGCGCAGCGTGCTCGCCGATCGCGTGCAGGATGACCTCGTGCGCATCGTGCGCGAGTCGCATCCGACCGGCGATGTGCGCGCGGCGCTGGACGTGATCGCCGCGTGGGACGGCACGACGGCGCGAGAGAGTCGCGGTGGGGTGTTGTTCGAGCATTGGTGGCGGCTTTACTCAAAAAATCTCGATGGCCGCGCGGATCCGCTCGGCGCGACGGATTTCGCGCAACGCTGGCTTAGCTCCGATCCCGTCACCACGCCGCGTGGATTGCGCGACGAAGCCAAGGCGCTCGAGACCTTTGTGAAGGCTGTCGGCGAGGTGAAGAAGCGCTACGGCGCGCTGGATATCGCGTGGGGCGAGGCGCACCGGCTGCGTTTGGCGGATGGCACGGACCTGCCGGTGGGCGGATCGACCAACGGCATGGGCTCGTTCCGCGTGCTCGAATACAAAGACGCGCCGGACGGCAAACGCGTCGCGAACTCCGGCGACGGCTGGATCTTCGCGGTCGAATTCGGTGACACCCCGCGCGCGTATTCGGTGGTGGCTTATGGTGAATCCGAATATCCCGATTCGCCGCACATGGGTGATCAGGCGAAGCTGTTTGCGAACGAGGAATTGAAGCCCGTGCGCTTTAGCGAGGCGGATATTAAGGCGAATCAGGTCGCGGCGTATCATCCGGGAAAAGAGAAGCCCGCGCGGCGCGCGCAGACTGATTGAGCCTCACGCGGAGTCGCGGAGAATCGCGGAGACCTGGGTCAACAACGGAGAACAAATCGAATGGATGAATTCGGATCTGCAATTGGATTGCTGTTGCCACTTTCAATTGGGTTGTTTTACCTGGCCTTGCTGCTTGGATTTTTCAGCATCATAACTTCACTAAGCCGAATTGCGAAAGCGCAGACTGCCGCAGCAGAGACGATGCAACGGATTGCAGAAAAGCTGAATCAAGGGTGACCCTGCAGTCGAGATGCGGGAAACCGTTCTGACCGAACAAACGAAAACGAAGGCAACGAAGTTCTATTCTTCGTTGCCTTCGCTAATTTCTGTGACTCTACAGCAGTTCTCCGCGAACCTCCGCGGCTCCGCGTGAGACCAAATCCTTACTTGCCGACCGCCTGCAGCGCTTCGGCGGTGAACCATTCTTCCTTGTAGTTCAGGGCCGTGTCGTTGCCGGACTTGATCAGCTCGCAAATCATTAGCGTGCTGGGCACGTGGGTGTCGATGTAGTACTTCGCGGTGGCGATCTTCGCGCGGTAGAAGGGATCGTCGCTGCCGCCGGCAATCGCGCGGCACGCGGCCACGCTCTGCCACAGGAACTGCCAGGACACGACGAGTTGCGCGAACGCGCGCAGGTACGGCGTGGCGTGGCTGATGTATTCCTCGTGCTTGCCGCTCATGCCGATGCCGCCGAGGTGCATGGTGACATCGAGCAGCGCTTCCATCGCCTTGGAGACCTGCGCGGCGACGCCTTCGAGCTCCGGATACTTGCCGGCGCGCTCGAGCGTCTTGCCGATTTCGCCCATCAGCTCGCGCAGGTTTTCGCCCGCGTTCGCGGCGACTTTGCGGCCGAGAAGGTCCATCGCCTGCACTTCGTTCGTGCCTTCGTAGACCGAGAACACACGGCTGTCGCGCAGCAACTGCGCGAGCGGGAACTCTTCGATGTAGCCCGCGCCGCCGAATACCTGCAAGCCGAGCATCACGGATTCATATGCCGCGTCGGAGCCATACGCCTTGCACACCGGCGTGAGCACTTCCATCAGGCGATGCGCGCGCGCCTTCTGTTCGTCCGTCTCCGCGACGCGCTGGCGATCGGACAATTGCGCGCAGTAGAGCAACAGCGAGAGCACGCCCTCGACCGTGGACTTCTGCTTCAGCAGCATGCGGCGCACTTCGGGATGGCGGATGATCGCCACCTGCGGCGTGGTTGGGTCGCGCTCGGTGACCGGGCGGCCCTGGATGCGTTCCTGCGCGTATTGCAGCGCGCAGTGATACGCCGTGGACGCGCCGGCGATCGCCTGCAGGCCCGTGAACAGGCGCGCTTCGTTCATCAATTGGAACATGTACTGCAGGCCTTTGTTTGGCTCGCCGAGCAGCCAGCCGTAGCAGGCGTCTTTCTCGCCGAACTTGAGCTCGGCCGTCGCCTGGCCCTTCAGCCCGAGCTTATGCTCGACGCTGGCGGTCTGCACGTCGTTGAATTCGCCGACGGAGCCGTCCGCGTTCACGCGGTACTTCGGCACGACGAAAAGGCTGATGCCCTTCACGCCCGGAGGCGCGCCGGGGATCTTCGCCAGCGTCGGGTGAATGATGTTCGGCGTGAGGTCGTGGTCACCGGAGGAAATGAACCGCTTTGTGCCGCGGATGATGTAGTAGTCGGTGCCCGGCACCGGCGTGGCCGTCGTCGTGATGTCGCCGAGCGAGGTTCCCGCGTTCGGCTCGGTCAACGCCATCGTGCCCGCCCACTCGCCGGAGTAGAGCTTGTACATGTAGATATCTTTGAGCGCCTTCGAGCCGAAGCTGTCGAGCAGATGGCCCGCGCCGGTCGCCTGGCCGAGGTACATCGACGCCGATGAGTTTCCGGCCATGAACATGAAGGTGGTCGCGAGCTGGATGGCGACCGGGAACTGCTGGCCGCCGTATTCATACGAGAAACTGGGCGCGAACCAGCCGCCTTCCTTGGCCGCCGCCCAGATCTTGTGCATGGCGTCGGGGGCCTTGGTGTTCTTGCCGTCGAAGCGGACACCCTGGCGGTCGAATTCCTGGAACGAGGGCCAAAAGAGCTCCCGGGCGAGGTTGTAGGCGGTGTCGAGCGCCATATCAAAGGTCTCGCGGGAGTGATCGGCGTGATACGGATGCTTCGTTAATTGTTCGATATCAAATTGTTCGTATAGCAAGAATGAGATATCGCGCCGATCGACCAGTTTGTCGCTCATGGTGCCGGTACCCTCATAGGCTGCGCGCGCTCGGCGCGGGAAGGACGGGAATCTGGTAAGTCCGCGCGGTGGGCGGATGTAACCGGTGTCCCCCACTAAGTATCTCAGCGATCGGCCAGGAAATCAACTGTATCTAACTTGGGGTTCCAATCGTTGAATCCCTGTCTGCATCGTGCGACTATAGCCTATGCGGAAGGGGGCGTGGTCTTGGGCGCGGCCGGCCAGCCGATCTCGGACCGGTCCGGGAGTGAGCTTTGACTGATTCGCCTTCAAGTGTGGCCCGTTTTACCGTCGCCCGCCCCTTGCCCCGGCTGCAGCGGAGTATCGCCCTGCTGGGGCTCGCATTAGCCCTCATCCCCATCCTTTCTACCACCGCCCAGGAGCAATCGCGCACGCGCCTGAATCTGCCCTCCGGCGTAAGCGATGAACGTCAGCTCGACGAGACCTATGTAACGCTTTGGGAAAAGGGCGAGTACCGCGCGGCGCTGGACGCCATCAACACGCTGTTCGACTCCTCCACGTCATCCACCTCGCCGCAGCCGATGCGGATAAACACGAACCAGCTTCGCTATGACCGCGCGCAGCTTCGCTTTTTGACGGGTCAGGTGGACGAAGCCATCGAGGACATGCTGGAAGTTGCACGGCGCCAGCCGCAGCCAGCTTACAGTCTTGAGCTGGCGCTCATGTATCAGTATCGCGGGATGCCGTTGCCCTATGACGAATGGATGCAGCGCGCGGCCTCGCAGACGCGCTCGCGCGACTGGTACTACCGCCGGCGCAGCGAGAACGTCGCCGCGGTGGGCCGCATCGCGGAGCTGATGGGCACGAACCCGAAGACGGTGCTGTCGGGGCACTTCGGCCAGGCTTACGAAGTGTTTCCCGATCTCGGCGCGGTGGTGGATGTGGCCGCCGGCGATCTCGCATTTCGCGCGCAGGGATTCGACATCGCCGAGGAGTACTACGTTAAGGCGCTCGACAAGGAACCGAAGAATCAGGACGCACTCGCGGGGTTGCTCGAGACGTACGTGCGTTCGAGTGACGGCCGCGCGGAAGAGGTCCTCAAGCGGCTGGCGGAGATCAATCCGAATCAGCCGCGCCTCAACGCCGTGCTGGCGGAGCGTGCGCTGGAAAAACTCGACATCCCAGCGGCGATGGAAATCATCGACAAACAGCTCGATATCAATCCCGTGAGCCACCGGTTCCGCTCGCTGAAAGCGGCGGCGCAGTTCCTTAACGACGACCTTGCCGGCATGAACCAGACCATCGAGGCGATGCTCGAATACAACCCTATCCGCTCTGAGGTCTACCGCACGATCGGGCGCTTCGCATCACGCCACTACCGCTTTCAGCAGGGCATGGAATTTCAGGCGAAGGCGCTGGAACTTGACCCGAAAGACTACGAAGCACGGGCGCTGTACACGCTCGATCTGATGCGGTTGGGCCGCGAGGAAGAGGGCAAGCCGGAACTCGAAGCCGCCTTCGAAGCGGACCGATACAACGTGCCGCTCTACAACCTGCTGCAGCTCATGGGCACGCTGGAGACGTTTGAGACGGTCGAGCGCGGCGCGTTCATTTTGAAGCTGCCGAAAAAGGAAGCGCCGATCATGGCGGAGCCGGCGCTGGATCTGCTCGACGAAGCGCTCGCGATTTTCGAAAAGAAATACCAGATCGATATCGAGAAGCCGGTGTTGATCGAAATGTTCGACAACCACGACGACTTCATGGTGCGCTCGGTGGGCCTGCCGGGCAACGCGGGCCACCTCGGGATTTGCTTCGGCAAACTCGTGACGATGGACACGCCGAGCGTGCGGCCGAAAGGATCGAGCAACTGGCGCACGGTGCTGTGGCATGAATTCGCACACGTGATCACGCTGCAGAAGACGAAGAACCGCATGCCGCGGTGGCTCTCGGAAGGCATCTCGGTCTACGAAGAATCCGAACGCGGCGAGGCCTTCCACAACCGCCTCGATCCGCAGTACCTGCCGATCCTGAAATCCGAAGGCATCCCGAGCCTGCGCGCGATCGACGGCTATTTCACGCAGCCGAAATCCGCATTCCACCTGATGTATGGCTACTTCATTGCCGGCGAGTTCGTGGACTTCTACACGAAAAAGTACGGACTCGACGCGATGGTGCATGCGCTCGCCGCGATCGCGGACGGCAAGAACGCCGAGGCGGCGCTGGTCGAAGGCGCGAAGCTGGATTTCGACACGCTCGATAAGGATTTCCACGCGCACCTCGAGGCGCGCTTCAAACCCTTCGACAACCTGCCGCAGCCGACGGACACGAAGCAGGGTTTCTTGCAGCAGTTGGCGAAGAGCCTTCTCGGCGGAGGCACGTCGGAACCTGCAAAGCCGAAGCCGCCCGCGCCGTCGCCGTTTACGGATGCGTTGCGTGGTGCCGAAGAAGCCACGGCGCGCGGGGACGATGCCGCCGCCGAGGCCGCGTGGAAACGCGCCTACGATCTGTTCCCGGATTATCAGGGCGAGAACGCGCCGCTGCAGAAGCTCGCGATGCTGTACAAGCAGCGCGGCGATCAGGCGAAGTTCGTGGAGACACTGGAGAAGCTGCGCACCTCGTCGCCACAGGAATTCGAAGCGACCCGCGCGCTGGCGCAGATTTACCACGAGCGCGGCGACTGGCCGCGCGTCGAAGAAATGACCGACTGGGCGCTGGGTATTGACCCCTACGACCCGGCCTACTACCGCATGCTGGCCGAAGCGCGCATGAAGCGCGGCGAAGGGCCCGCGGCGCTCGATCCGCTCGCGACGCTCATCCATCTCGACCCGAGCAACATTACCGAATACCGCCTGCAGCGCGCGCAGATTCTGCACGACGACAAGCAGTGGGCGAACGCGAAGACCGAGGTCGTGCGCATTCTCGAAGACACGCCAAATTTCTGGGACGCCCAGCAGTTGTTGCTCGACATCGTCGAGAACGGAGCCGGACGGTGACCCGGCGGTCCGTGCTTTCGCTGACGCCGGCGCTCGCGCTGTGCGCGGCGGTGTGCGTGTGCGCGGATCCGACGGACGAGGCGCAGGCGCAGCACGATCCGCGCAAATGGCAGGGCCGTGAATACCGCGACCAGCAGCGCGGCCCGCGCGAAATCTTCTCGGTGGACTTCTTCACCTTCGCGCGCATCCGCTACACCAGCTATGGCGAAGACCCGCAGTTCAACCTGCGGGGGCGCTGGACGATCGACTATCCCGACAGCGACGAAAATTTTTCATGGCGCTTGTCGCAGTTGACGACGATCAAGGTCAACACGGATGAGTACGGCCAGTACAAACACGCGATCGTGCGGCCGACGGATCCGGAGCTTTTCGACTATCCCTTCGTCTATATCGTGGAACCGGGCGAACTCGTGTTTTCCGAGGACGAATGCGCCGGCCTGCGCGACTACTTGCTGCGCGGCGGTTTCCTGATGGTGGACGATTTCTGGGGTACGGCGGAGTGGCTGAACTGGGAAGCGCAATTCTCGCGCGTGCTCGATCCGCTGGACTATCCACTGGTCGAGCTGCCGATGTCGCATCCCGTGTTCAGTTGCGTGTTCGAGATCAAGGAAAAGCCACAGGTGCCGAATCCGTGGCACTGGACACAGACCGGCGGCGGCACGAGCGAGCGCGGCTACGACTCCGCCGAAGTGCATTACAAGGGTGTGTTCGACAAGAAAGAAAACGGTGGGCGGTTGATGGCGATTTTCTGCCACAACACCGACTTGGGCGACGGCTGGGAACGCGAAGGCATTAGCGAGGATTACTTTAACGAGATGTCGGTGAAGAAGGCCTATCCGATGGGCATCAACATCGTGGTGTATGCGCTGACGCATTAGCGCGGCGCGGTCGCGGGCGACTCCCGCACAACCAGGAAGAACGTGAATTGGACGCAAACCTCGAAGCGAACGCACCGCTGGCCAACGGCGGACCGGAAACGGCGGCACCTGCGCCTTTCGAAAAGGAAGCGCGCGATAAACTGATGGCGGGCCGCGAGCGCATGCTCGCGCAGATCAGCAAGGTGATTATCGGCCAGAAACAGGTCGTTGAAGAGCTGCTGATCGTGATCTTCTCCGGCGGGCATTGCCTGATCACGGGCGCGCCGGGCCTTGCGAAGACGCTGCTGATCCGCACGATTGCGCAGATCCTGGATCTTGAATTTAAGCGCGTGCAGTTCACGCCGGATCTGATGCCTTCGGACATCACGGGCACGGAAATCATCGACGAGGACCGCGCGGGGCATCGCGAGCTGCGCTATATCCAGGGCCCGATCTTCACGAACATTCTGCTGGCGGACGAAATCAACCGCACACCGCCAAAAACGCAGGCCGCGCTGCTCGAAGCGATGGAAGAGCGTCAGGTGACCGTGGGCGGCGTGCTGCGCCCGCTCTCGCAGCCGTTCTATGTGCTTGCGACGCAGAACCCTATCGAACTCGAAGGCACGTATCCGCTGCCCGAAGCGCAGCTCGACCGCTTCATGTTCAACGTGCTTATCGGCTACCTGAGCGAGGACGAAGAGCTGCAAGTCGCCACGCGCACGACCTCGGCCGCCGCGCCAACCGTCGAACGCGCGTTCACGGCGACGGACATGCTTGAGTTCCAGCGCCTCGTGCGGCTCGTGCCGGTGGCGGATCCCGTCGCGCGTTACGCCGTGCGCCTTACGCACGCGACCCGGCCTGATCACGCGGCCGCGCCCGACTTCGTGAAGAACTGGGTGAGCTGGGGCGCGGGCACGCGCGCGACGCAAAACCTATTGCTCGGCGCCAAGGCGCGCGCGCTGTTGCAGGGGCGCTACCACGTGTCCACGGGCGACATTAAGGCCGTCGCCGGGCCCGTGCTGCGCCACCGCATCCTGACGAATTTCCGCGCAGAGGCCGACCATGTGACGGTCGAAGACGTAATCAAGAAACTGATCGAATCCGTGCCCGAGATGAAGTCGGGTCTGTCGTAATTTTTTTCGGAGTTTCGGAGTTCACCATGGCGTCGCCGGTTCAGTTCATCGATCCCGCGCAGCTTGCGCGCATCACGGATCTGGAGCTGCTCGCGCGTTCGGTGGTCGAAGGCCTTATGGCGGGTCTGCACCGCAGTCCGCACTCGGGGTCGTCCATCGAATTTGCGCAGTACCGCGCGTATTCGCAGGGCGACGACCTGCGCAACGTGGACTGGAAACTCTACGGCCGCACGGACCGCCTGCACATCAAGCAGTACGAAGAAGAAACGACGATGCGCTGCACGCTGCTGCTCGATTGCAGCGCGTCGATGGACTACACCAGCCACACCGTGACGAAGTTTGACTACGCGCGCATGCTTGTCGCTTCGCTCGCCATGCTGCTGCACCGGCAGCGCGATGCGGCGGGCCTTGTGGCGTATCACGAGGAACTGCTTTCATACGTGCCGCCGCTGTCGGCCAAGCACCACGTCCGGCGCATTTTTGTCGAGCTGGATCGCCTCAAGTCGCACGGCGCGACCAATACCGCGCGCACGCTGCATTACCTCGGCGATGTGCTGAAACCGCGCGGCATGGTGGTGCTGGTGTCCGATCTGCTGCATCCCCTGGATGAGATGCTGGAGCACCTGCGGTCGCTGCGCGCGCGTCGGCACGACGTGATTGTGCTGCAGGTGAGCGATCCGGCGGAGCAGACCTTCCCGTTCGATCAGACCGTTACATTCGTGGACGCGGAGACCGGCCGTGAGCAGTACACGGTGCCGGAGGCCGTGCGCGCGCAATATCTGGAGAACCGGCAGAAACATTTCGATCGCATCCGCGCCGAATGCCTTGCGTGGGAAATCGATATCGCTGAATTCACGACGACCGAACCGCTGGATCGCGCGCTGCACTTTTACCTGAATCACCGCAACCACGCATTGATGCGTTCGTCGCAGCGCGCGCACGTCCGCTCGGGAGGACGCCGCTGATGGGCAGCCTCTCGTTCCTGGTGCCGGCATTCTTCGCGGGGGCGGCGTTACTCGCCGCGCCGTGGATCATTCATCGCATCCGCCGGCCGGAGCGCGAGCCGGTGAAATTTTCGAGTCTGCTTTTCATCCCGGATGTGACCAAGGAAGTCATCGAGCGGCGGCGCGTGCAGCATTGGCTGCTGATGCTGTTGCGCATGGGCGTGCTCGCGCTGTTGGCGCTGGCCTTCGCGCGGCCGTACTGGAAATCGATGGCGGCCATGAGCACCGAAGAGGGCGCGCGGCGGCATATGGTGCTGCTCGATGCGTCGTACAGCATGGGCGGCGGGCTGTTTGAACAGGCCAAGGCCGCGGCACGCGACGTGATCAGCGATCTGCCGGCGAACGAACGCGTGGGCGTGATCACTTTCGCGACGGCCGCCACGCTCGCGGCGCCGCTCCGCTCGGACAGCGATGGTTCCGCCGGTTCAACCACGGCCGCGCGCGACGCGATCGATGCCGCGGCGCTGACGAATGCCGCGACGAACTACGTGCCCGCACTCGAACTCGCGCAGCAGCACCTGCTCGGCGAAGCTGACCCCTCGGGTGCACCGCGCGGGCGCTACGTGATTCATCTGGTGACGGACGCGCAGCGCGCGGGATTGCCGGAAGCCGCGAGCACGTGGAAGGTCTCCCCCGCGATCGAGCTGGACATCGTGCCGGTGGGGCCGGAGTCCCGAAAAAATTTCGCGATCACGGATGTGCAGGTGCGCCCCGCGCCGGACGGTTCGCGGCGCGTGCTCGGCAAGCTGCGCAACTGGACGAACGAAGACGCCGCGAACATTCGCGTGCGCCTCGTGCTGAATGACAAAGAGATGGCCACCCGCGATATGCCGGTGAAGGCGCGTAGCGCGATTCTGGCGGCGTTTGAACTGCCGGCCGAGGCCGCGGCGAGCGCGCTGGAAGGCTACCTCGAACTCGACGACGGCGGCCTTCCGGTGGACGATCGGCGCTACTTCAGTTTCAGCGCACCGCCGCAGTCGAATGTCGCCATCGTGACGAATGAACCTGCGGACACCATGCGCACGCCGGCGTGGTTCTTTACGCAGGCCTTCCCGAACGACGCAAAGTCGCCATGGAAGGTGTCGCGCGTTGCGCCGGCCGACCTGATCGACACGCTAAACGACGCCGCGCGGCGGCCTGCGGCGATTGTGCTCGCCGGACTCGCGGGCACCGATGCGGCCATCGGCGCCGCGCTGCATTCGTATGTCGAAAACGGCGGCCGTGTGTTGCTGGCGCTCGATCCGGCGCAGGAAGGCACTAGCCTCGCGGCGGCGGAAGCGCTATTGAACGGCACTGGCATTTCTATCGGCGAAGTGCACCGCAAGGAAGTCGGTCCGGGGCAGTTTGACCTGATGTCGTGGGTCGATTTTGAACACCCGATCTTTGTTCCGTTTCAGGGCGTGCGCACAAACGATTTTAGTTCTATCCGTTTCTTCAATTTCCAGACCATTACCGTGGCGGAGCCCGCGAAGCCGCTGGCGAAGTTCGAAGAAGGCGCCGTCGCGATCGCGGAAGCGTCCGCAGGCTCTGGAAAAATCATTGTGTGGCCCTTCACATTACGGCTCGAGTGGACCACGCTGCCGCGCAGCGCGCGTTTCGTGCCGGTGTTGTTCGAAACGTTGCTGTACCTGAGCGATCACCGCGAAGAGCGCGTGGCGCTGGCTGTGGGCGAATCCCTGCGCGCGAGCGACCTCGCGTTCAACGAAGCCGGCGAAGCGGAAGCGTGGGTGCCGGGTGAAGAAACGCCGCGCGTGGTCACACAGACAACGCTCGCCCAGCTCCGGTTGGACGCGCCGGGATTGCTTCGTCTGCGTCCAGCGGGAACAACCGACTGGGCCGTCAGCCGTCCGGTGAACGTGGACCCGCGCGAGGGCGATGTGGAACGCCTGCCGGTGGATGAATTCCGCGCGCGGTTGGCCGCGGCGCAGGCGCTGCCGGAAAGCACGGGCGGGGCCGGAATTGTTGGTACAGATGTGGACGCGCAGGGATACACTATAGACAAGGAATATGGGCGCGCGGCGCTGATCGCCGTGTGCCTGCTTGTGTTGATCGAGTGCCTGTACATGACGCGGCTGAGCGCGCGCGGCCAGACCAAGCGCGCGCCGGCGGCCGGGGCCTGATCGGCACGGCGACGCAAAGGAGTGTGCCCAATGTCGAAGACATGGGAATCAATCCACCCTGAAGTGCGGTGGTACGTCGAGGACGTGGCGCGGCAGGTGCATCGTCGCCACTGGTTCGGCGCCGCCAAGCGCTTCGGCTGGGCGATGTTCGGCCTCACCGGCCTATTCTCGGGCGCGCTTTGGCTCACGGGGGCCACCGGCGCTGCCGGATTGGTGCTGGCCGCCATCTACGTGGCCGCGCTCGTCGCCTGCGCCATCGTGTTCTCCATTCCGGTACTCCGCCATCGGGTTTCGCTTGAACAAGTCGCGCAGTACATCGACGAAAAACATCCGGAACTCGAAAGCCGCATGTCGACGGCGCTCGACCTTTCGCTGCACGACAAGGAAGGCGTGTCGGAGTGGCTGACGGAAAAATTTCTGGAGGAATCTCTCGATCGCGTGCGGTCGGCCTCGCTGACCGACGTGCTCGATCCGGCGCCGGCGCGCAACTTGGGGTATTCCGCCGCGGCGATGGTCATTTCGTCGCTGATTCTTGTGTACCTGTTCGCCGGCTCGTGGCTGCCGGCCCTCTCGTTGCTCGTGCCGGGCAACACGACCAAAGTCGCCAAGCTGCCGTTCACCGTGGAACCGGGCGACGTGCGCGTGCGCCGCGGCGATAACCAGATGGTGTGGGTGCGCACGACGGACGCGGATCGCGAAGTGACCATGCGCTACCGCGTGCCGGGCGCGGAATGGACCGAAGTGCCCGCGAACCCAAGCAGCACGGAGAAGGTCTATTACCACGAATTCGTAAACGTTCAGCAGGACATGCAGTACCAGGTGCTGTTTGGCCGGCAGCGCTCGAAGCAGTTCGCGATCACGGCGTGGTTGCCGCCCGATGTGACGGGCATCGATCTGACCTACCACTACCCCGACTACCTGAAACAGCCGACGCGCGAAGTGCCGAACAGCGGCAATATCGCCGCCGTCGAAGGCACAATGGTCGATGTCGATGTGTGGACGAACAAGGCCGTCGACAAAGCCGAGATGGTGCTGGAGAGCGGCGAGCGCCTGCCGTTGACGCGGAAGGATGAAACGCGCTGGCAGGTGCCGATGACGGTAGCGAAAGACGACGCTTACCGCATCGAGTTGATCGATGAAGACGGTGAGCGCAACGAGTATCCCTCGCGCTATACGATCGCAATGCACCGCGACAAAGCGCCGGAAGTGAAGATTGAGTTCCCGCGCGGCGACAACGAAGTCACGATGCTCGAAGAAGTGCCGTTTAACTTCTCCGTGTCCGACGACTACGGCCTCGAAAACTACGGCGTGCAGTTCGAGGTGGCCGGCCGCGAGCCGGTGCGCGTGACGCTCGGCGAAGGTGGCCAGCTTATTACCACCGCGGATGGTACGCACGAGTTGCCGCTCGAAGACCTCGGCCTCGAAGTTGGCGATTTCATCACGTGGACCATCTGGGCGAAAGACACCAAGCCGAACCGCGACGAATACGAGCAGGTGGGGGATCCCTTCTTCCTCGAAGTGCGGCCGTTCAAGCGCGAATTCCGCGAAGCGATCTCCGGCGGCGGACAGGGCGGCCAGCAGGGCCAGCAGAGCGAACCGGAAGAAAAGCAGAAAGAAATCCTGATCGCGACGTGGAACCTGCGCCGCGAGTCGCGCTTCATGGACGACACGGAGTTCAAGGAAAAGCGCGGGATTATTGTCGATTCGCAGAACGGACTCCTCAAGGACATGTCCGAGGGCGCGGACCCCACGGCCCCGCCCGATCCGGACACCCTGAAACTGCGCGAAGTGATGGGGGCTTCCGTCGAGGCGCTGAACCGAGCGGCTCTGCCGGATCCGAAAGCGCCGCTCTCCGAAGCGACCGTGCAGCAGCAGAACGCGCTGCGTCTGCTCGCGCGCATGAAGCCCCGCCAGTCGCAGGTGCAGCAGACACAGGGCGGCGCGGGCGGTGGTGGCGGGCAGAACCAGGACCTCGACGAGCTCGAGATGGCGCGCAACCGCAACTTCTACGAGCAGGAAAACCTGACGCGCGAACAGCAGCAGGCCTCCGACGAAGTGCTCGATCGGATCAAGGAACTCGCGCAGCGCCAGCAGAACATCAACGACGAACTCGCCAAACTCATCAGCGAACTGCAGACAGCGAAGACCGAGGAAGAGCGCGAGCGTCTGCGCCAGCAGCTCGAACGCTTGCGCGATGAAATGAAGCAGAACCTCGAGCGGCTCGATCAGGCGAAGCAGGACCTGAACGAGAACGCGATGAACAACGAGCAGGCACGCAACGCGCAGGAATCGCTCGACAACGCGCGGCACCAGATGAACCGCACGCTCGAACAGATGGACAAGAACGACCTGCAGCAGGCGCGGGCCTCGGGTTCGCGCGCGTCTGAGGCGCTGGACGACATCCAGGAGCAGCTCGAACAGTTCGGCCGCACGGGCGCGGCGCAGCGCATGCGCGAACTGCAGCAGAACATGCGCGAACTGCAGGAACAGCAGCGGCAAATCGTCGCCGGCGCGGAAAACGCGCAGGGCATGCACCAGTCACCCTCGATGGAGAACCAGAAAAAAATCGAGGACATGCAGCAGGAACTCGGCGCGAACAAAGACAAGCTGGCCGAAGATTTCAAAGCAATGATGGAAGAAGCCAGCGAGCTTGCCCAGCGTGCAGGACAGACACAGGAGCTGATGTCGCGCCGGCTCGGCGATTGGATGCGCGAGACGAGCAAGGAAGGCATCTACGAGGATATTCAGGAAACAAAGCCGCTGGTGGAATACGGCATTTGGGAAACGGCGCTCGCGGAAGAAAAGCGCATCGACGAGAAGCTGTCGCGCGCGGCCGAAAGTTTGGACTCGGTCGCCGAAGCGCTCGTGGGCACCGATCTTGAAGGCATGCAGAAGGCGCTGGAGAACCTCGACAAACTCCTGCAGCGCGAGGAAGTCGCCCGCGCGCTCGGCGAACAGGGCAACGAACAGCAACAGCCAGGCGCCGGTGCACAGACACAGGAAAACCAGCAGCAGCCCGGTCCGGGTGAAGGCGAGCAGCAGAATCAGCAGCAGCCGGGCGGCGGCGCGCAGACGCAGGAAAATCAGCAGCCGGGCGAAGGGCAGGGTCAGCAGAACGAACGCATGGCCGATGCCCAGAGCCAGCGCGGCGGCGGTCAGGGCGAGCCGCAGAACGAAGACCAGCAGCAGCCCGGCGGTGGCCGCGGCGAGCAGTCTGAAGATCAGCAGAACCAGCAGGGTGCCGGCCAGGGCGAACAGCCGCAGGACCAGCAGACCTCGCAGAATCCGTCGCAGCAGAATGGCGAGCAACAGGGCGGTCAGCAAGACCAGCAGGGCCAGCCGCAGAATCAGCGCGGACAGCAGCGGGGCGGCCAGCGCATGGCGGGCGGGCCCTCGGGCGGCGCGAACAACTTTGGTGGCGCCTTGGACGGCAACTGGAACCCCGACGCCGCGATGCGCGATTTCGCGGAGGACGGCTACGCCGACTACCTTGAGAATCTGCGCGACGCGGAGGCGTTGTTGCCGCCGGGCGAACTGCGCGACGAAGTGACGCGGCTTCGCGAGCGTGTCGAAGGCATGCGGCGCGATTGGCGCGTGCGTTCGTTGGCGCCGCGCTTTGATTTGTTCCTCGAAATGACCGCGCGGCCGCTCGCGGATGTTGCCGCGGATGTGCAGCGCGAAATCGAGAAATTATTGGATGAAAAAGAATTTCTCGCGCAAGACGAGGGCGATGTGCCCGAGCGCTATCGTGAGCCGGTGGCGGAATACTTCAAGCGCCTGTCGGAATCGGAGGGGCTGAAGTAGCGATGCTTGAACGCCTGACCGCCTGGCTTGCCGGGAGCGCCGCGGACGATTTGGTGCCGCGCCAGCTCAGCTTTAACACGCCCATCCCGGGCGCGGTGTGCCTGGCATTGCTCGCGGCGGCGGGCGTGCTTACGGCGTGGTGGTATACGCGGCGCTTGCAAGCGCTGCAGCGCGGCCGGCGCATCGCCTTAGTGACGCTGCGCACGTTGGCCGTGCTGCTGTTGTTGTTCCTCGCACTCGACCCGGCCGTGATCGCGCAGCGCGTGCAGCCGGGCGAGCAGTTCGTCGCGCTGTTGTTCGACGACTCGCTCAGCATGCGAATCACCGATGCGACGGGAAAGGCCCGCGGCGAGCGGCTGCAAGAAGGCTACGCACTCGCGAAAGAATCCTTCGAGGATCGCGTGCGGCGTCGCCACCAGATCGTGCGCTACCGCGTCGGCGAAGGCGCACAGCCGCTGCGCGACGTCAGCGAATTGCGCTTCGACCAGAAGCAGAGCGATCTCCTCGGCGGCGTCGATCAGGTGCTCAAGGACCTGCAGGGCATGACGGTGTCGGCCGTGGTGCTGTTTTCCGACGGCGGCCAATTGCCTGCCGAGACCACCGAAGCCCTGGCCGCGCTGCCGGAAGACCTGCCCGTGTTCACCGTCGGCGTCGGCGAATCCACGGCCTGGAGCGATATCGAGATTACGGGGCTGACCGTGAAACGCACAGACTTCGACCGCAGCCCGGTTGTGCTCTCGGTGAATGTGCGATCCACGGGGCTCACCGGAAAGCAGGCCGTGGTGGAAGCCGCCATCGGCAGCCGCGTGGTGAAATCCAAGACCATCCAGATCACCGATCCGGTGGAATCCCACGAAGTTTCGCTCGAATTCCTGCCGGATCGGCAGGACTGGATCGAATACGAAGCGCGCGTGCATTTGGTGGATGAGCCGGTGGCCGGGTCGGCAAACGCCGACCACATCGCGGAAAACAACATGCGCCAGTTCGCGATCGACAACCGGCTCAAAAAATACCGCATCCTGTATGTGTCCGCGCGGCCGAACTGGCAGAACAAGTTTTTCCGCATGGCGCTCGAAGACGACGCCGAACAACTCAAGCTCACGAGCCTTATCGCGATCTCCAACGCGGAACAGAAATTCGAGTTCCGTGGAAAAAAATCCACGCTCACGAATCCGCTCTTTGAAGGCTTCGAGCACGAGGAAGATCGCCCGCGCTACGACGAAGCCGTGTTCCTCCGCATGGGCGCGGAGAAGGACGAGCTGGTGTCGGGCTATCCCATCGCGGCCGACGAACTGTTCCGGTACAACCTGATCATTCTCGGCGACGTGGAGTCGGCGTTCTTCACCAGCGACCAGATGGATCTGACGCGCGACTTCGTCGATCGCCGCGGCGGCGCGTTGCTCATGCTGGGCGGGCCGCGCTCGTTTACCTCCGGCGGCTACGCGAACACAGCCTTCGAAAAAATGCTGCCGGTCGTGCTCTTCCACGAAGGCGCGAACGCCGCCGAGCTGCGGTCCGACGCCGAATACCATGCCCTGCCGACGGCCGAAGGGCGCCTCGCGGGTTCGTGGCTGTTCGAGCAGGACGAGAGCGCGGACTTGTCCGTGTGGCAGAACCTGCCGCCGCTATATTCGCTGGACCGCTTTCCGCTCGTGCGTGCGGGCGCCACGGTCATGGCTGTCGCCGCGCTGGGCTCGGACAACGCGCCCGCACCGCTATTCATCACGCAGCGCTACGGCGAAGGCCGCTGCGCCGTCTTCGCGACGGGCGACACGTGGCAGTGGCAGATGCGCGCGGATCCGTCCGACGATCGTCACGAACGGTTCTGGCGGCAGACGGTGCGTAACCTTGTGAAGGACACGCCGGAGCCGGCGTTGTGGCGCGGCAAACAGGACACGTATACACAGGACGCACCGGCCAACTTTGAATTCCTGCTGCGCGACAAGTCCTATACGCGGCGTGAAGCGATGCAGGCCTCCGCGACGGTGACTGCACCGGACGGCACGACGACGACGCTGCCGATCGAAGAGTCGCTGGAGGAAGCGGGCCTCTATCGTGCACCGTTTACACCTACACTCGCGGGCCTGCACCGCATTAGCGTGGTGGGTGCGGACGAAGCGGGCGCGACGGCGGCGCAGCTCGACGAGGCCTTCCTCGTGGCGCCGGATCATCGCGAGTTCCAGCAGGCGCAGTATCGCCCTGAATTCCTGAGCGAGCTGGCGAAGGAGCACCACGGTGGGTTCTACAGCCTGGACCAGCTCGATGCGCTCGCCGAGGCGATTCCGGTGCCGCCGGCGCTGGATGCCGAAGACCTCGTGCTGCATCTGTGGCATCTGCCGGGCTTCTTCATCGCGCTGGTGGCGCTCCTGATCCCCGAGTGGTATCTGCGGCGAAAGGCGGGCCAGGCATGAACATGCGCCTGCTGACGAGTCTCGCCTGCGCGCTGTTGCTCGGCTCTGCCTGGGGCGACAACGGCACGACGTCCGCCGCCGCGGGCCAGCACGTAATCCTGTGCGGCAGTGGCGGCGAAGCGGAATACTCGCCGAAATTCCGCGAATGGGGCAACCGCCTCAAGGCGGTGCTGATCAATAAGCTTGGTGTTCCCGCCGATCATGTCGCACTGCTGACTGAACCGGAGAACGACACCCCGGCCCCCGGCACCGCGACATCGCTCGAGAATATTCAGGCCTTGTTCAAGGGCCTCGTGACCAAGACGACGGCGGAAGACGACATCTACGTCTACCTGATTGGCCATGGTTCGCACCTGAAGGAAGAGTCCAAGTTCCAGATCCCGGGGCCGGATCTGACGTCGACTGCGCTGGACGCGATGCTGGCCGAACTGCCCACGGGCCGCGCGATTGTGATCGACGGCACCTCCTCGAGCGCGGGATTCATCAACACGCTGACGGGCCCAAATCGGATCATCTGCGCGGCGACCAAGAGCGCTTCGGAGATCAACGCGACGGAATTCATGCGCTTCTTCATCGAGGCACTGGAAGACGGCAGCGCGGATCGCGATCGCGACGAGCGCATCAGCGTGCTTGAGGCCTGCGAACAGGCCGCCGCGCTCACGGGCTCGTGGTACGCCTCGGAAACGCTAATCGCGACAGAGCACGCGATTCTCGACGACAATGGCGACGGTCTCGGCACGCGCCTGCCGATCGATCCGACGCTGAACGAAGCGCCGCCGGGCAGCCAGCCGCTGGATGCGTCGCAGATCGACGGCAAGCTCGCAGGGCAGGTCTATCTGAAGAATTACTCCTTCCCGGAAAACGCGCCGAAGGAACTTATCGACGCGTATCTCGCCGCGCTTGAGGATGTGAAGTCGCTGCGCACGCGCAAGGCGGAACTCAGCGAGTCGGAGTATTACGCGCAGCTTGAAGCGTTGCTGGTGAAGGCCGCGCGCACGAACCGCGACATCCGCGCCTTCGCCGGCCCGCCGCCGAAAGCCCCCGCGCAGAATTAGTCCCGCGCCGCGTTGCGCGTCGGCATCGTCGCCACTATCATCCGTCTGCGCGTTACACAGTCCCCGCTGGAGCACCTTCATGGATCTTTCGCTGCTGGTCGTCGTTGGATACCTCGTGGGCGTTACGGTCATTGGCATGTTGCTGATGCGGCGCTCGAAAGGCTCCAGCGACTGGGCGGTTGCGGGCGGCAGCATGAGCATGATGATGGTGGCCGTGGGCATCGCGGGCACGCGCATTGGCGGCGCCGGCACCTACGGCGTCGCGGGCGATGTAATGAACGGCGGCGTGTGGAATATGTGGTGGTACGCGATCAACACCTTCCTCGCGCTCGCCATCGTCGGTCTGTTCTTCGCGCTGCCCTTCCGCCGGCTCAAGCTGCACACCGTCGGCGAGGTTTTCACCATTCGCTACGGCACGCGCCGCTGCCAATGGTTCACGAGCTTCTGCGTGCAGACCGAATACTTCATCATAAACATCATCGAGGTGTACGTGACCGCCGCGATTCTGAACGGCCTCACGGGTGTCGGCATGGCGTGGGGTTGCCTGATCGGCGCGGTCGTGATCATCAGCTATACCGCGATGGGCGGGCTCTGGGGCACGGCCTTCACCAACCTCATCCACTGCGCCGTGATCGTTTTCGGCCTGCTACTCGTTGTCGTGATGGGTATCTCGCGCGCGGGCGGCTGGGATGCGGTCGTTGAGGCCGTGAATGGCCACCTGGCGGGCGCGCAACGCGACCAGGCGGCCTGGTGGAGCATGGCGGGCGCCGGCTGGATGGCGGTGCTGGCGATGTTCTTCTCCGCATCCATCCACACACCGGCCGCCTCGGTGTATGTGAACTACGCGACCTCGGCGCGCACGGAGCGCGATGTGATTCCCGGCTTTCTGATCGCGGGCGTGATGGCGGCCGTGATGCCGTTCCTCGCCGGCGCCGTCGGCATTCTCACGCTCGCGCAATACGGCGTGAACGCCGGCACGCGCGGCTACACGAACCTGACCAAGCTCGCCACGGAAATCCATCCCGTTGTCGGCGGTATCGCGCTGGCCGCGGTGCTCGCGGCGGTGATTTCGTCCGGCGGGCCGATCCTGCTTTCCAGCGCAACGATGTTTGTGCGCGACTGGCTGCCCTTCACGAACAATTATTCGTCCGAACAAAAACTCCGCGCGTATCGGATTACGACCGTCTTCTACGGGCTCATTGCCTCCGTGCTCGCGTGGGCCGTGTCGTTCATTGAAGGGTTCTCCGTGCTCGATCTGCTGCTGTTTGGCTTTGCGATGGTCGTGCCGCCCGCGATTGCGCTCGCTTATCTGCTGTACTGGCGGCGCACGACCGAGCCTGGCGCGTACTGGGGCATGATCCTGGGCTACGCCGCCGGCATCGCGTGGTTCGGCGGCATCAAGTGGGCGGACTACGCGAAGCTCACCGTGACCGAGGGCGATTCCGCACTGCGAAAGCTGCTGCACTGGGCCTTCGTCTACCAGGGCGAAGGCATCGATCCCTCCTACGCCACCACCTTCGTGCCGCTGGTCGTCGTGCCGCTTATTTCCATGCTGACCGCCCAACGCGCGGACAACGGCGACCGGTTTTATGCCGTCGTGCATGGCCGGGAAGACGCCGCCGACCTCGCCATCAAGGCCTAGCCAAAATAGGACAAGTGGAACCCTCTCGCCCGCGCTGTTAGACTTTTGTTCGGGATTTTCCCCGCCTTGAATGCTGTTTTTCGACGAGTGAGCGATCTTTTCGGCATGCGCCTCCCCACGACTCTGACCATCGCGGCGTTATTTTTTCTGCTGAGCGCGGCGTACGCGCAAGCGCCACGCGACGCCGTGCTCGTGAACGGTCGTATTTACACGATGAACGATGCGAAGCCGGTGGTCACGGCGTTGTCCATCCTTGGCGATCGCATCATGGAAGTGGGCACCGACGAAGAAGTGCTTACGGCCTCCGCCGCGGGCACGCAGGTGCTCGATCTTGCGGGCAAGACCGTGGTGCCGGGCTTCATCGACGCGCACGGGCATTTGCTCAATCTCGGTCTCGCACTGCAGCAGCTCGATGTGACCGGCACGAAGAGCTATCAGGAAATCATCGACGCGGTCGCCGCGCGCGCGGGGCAGACGCCCGCGAACCAGTGGATCCTCGGCCGTGGCTGGGACCAGAACGACTGGCCGGAGCAGGCCTTTCCGGAGCACGCGGCGCTGAGCAACGTATCGCCGCATCACCCGGTGTCGCTGGTGCGCGTGGATGGCCACGCGATGCTGGTGAATGCCACTGCGCTGGTGCTGGCGGGCATCACGGCGCAGACGCCCGATCCCGAAGGCGGCAAAATCCTGCGCGATGCCGCGGGCAATCCCACCGGAGTGCTGGTGGACAACGCGATGTCCCTCGTGCGCGCGCAGGTGCCCCCGCCGACAGATGACCAGAAGCGCGAAGCGCTGAAGCTCGCGATCGCGACGTTGCTCCGCCTCGGCGTGACGAGCGTGCACGACGCGGGCGTCGATGCCGCGACGCTCGATCTGTACAAGGCCATGATCGACGGCGGCGAGTTCCCGCTGCGCGTCTACGCGATGATCGCGGGCGCAGATGTGCCGGGCGTGACCCACTACCTCGAAACCGGGCGCGTGCTGGGCTACGGCGGCGGCCGCCTGACCGTTCGCGCGATCAAGCTCATCGCCGACGGCGCGCTTGGCTCGCGCGGCGCGGCGCTGCTGGAACCGTACTCCGATGATCCCGGCAACACGGGCCTGCTCATCCTCGGCCAGGAGCCGATTCAGACGATGACACAGCGCGCGCTCACGGCGAACTTCCAGGTGTGCACGCACGCGATCGGCGATCGCGCGAACCGCACCGTGCTCGACGCGTATGCGGCCGCCTTCGCGGCGCTCGGCATCGACCCGAAGGCGAACGACGCGCGCCTGCGCATCGAGCATGCGCAGATCATCGCCGGCGATGACTACGCACGCTTTGCCGAAATGCACATCATCGCGTCGATGCAGTCGACGCATGCGACCTCGGACATGCCGTGGGCGGGCGCGCGGCTCGGGCCGGATCGCATCGCGGGCGCGTATGCGTGGCAGCGCTTCCTGAAGGCCGGCGTGAAGATCGCGAACGGTTCCGATTTTCCAGTCGAATCGCCGAATCCGCTGCTGGGTTTCTACGCCGCGATCACGCGCCAGGACGCCGCGGGCAACCCGCCCGAGGGTTGGCAGGCCGACCAGCGCATGACGCGCGAGGAAGCGCTGCGCAGCTTCACGCGCGACGCGGCCTTCGCGGCCTTCGAAGAGACCGAGAAAGGCACCATCGAACCAGGCAAGTTCGCTGACCTCGCGATTCTCGATCGCAATATCATGGAAATCCCGCCGGCGGAAATTCTGCAGACCAATGTCGTGATGACGTTCTTCGGCGGCAAGGTCGCCTACAACGCGCAGTAACCCAAGGGGACTGACTGCGAAACTCCCCCGGGTTCGCGAGCGCGCCCTACTGATCCTCCGGGAGTTTCGTAGTCTGTCCCCGGTCTTGTACACTGCCGCCTTTGCCAGAGGACTCTCATGAACGCCGCCGAACTCGCCCGCGAAGGCCTCGAAAAATACGGTGATTATCCCGCGTTTTGGTTCGGTGATCGCCTATGGTCCAGCCGGGAACACGCGGGCTACGGCGCGCGCATGGCCACGGTGCTACAAGCAGCAGGTGTGCAGCGTGGCGACCGCGTGCCCGTGATCATGCCGAATTGCCCCGAGGTGCTCGCAGCGTTTCAAGCCGTGTGGAAACTCGGCGCGGCGATTGTGCCCGTGACGCCGCAGTGGGGCGCGAAGGAAGTCGGGCATGTCCTCGATCACTCGGACGCCAAGCTCGTAATCACCTCGCCGGATCTCGCGGCGCGCATGGCGGAAGCGCGCGCCCTCGCGCCGCGCTGCACGCAGATTCTCGTCATCGGCGCGACGGACGTGCCGGGCACGCGCGATATCACGGCGGACATCGCCGCCGCGCAGCCCTACGCCGGCATGGCCGACTGCGCGCAAGACGAGCTCGCGTTCCTGCTGTATACCTCGGGCACGACGGGCCACCCGAAGGGCGTGATGCTCTCGCACCACAACATCCTCGTGAACCACCGCACGGTGACCTCGATGGGCCGCCTCAAGGAACGCTCGCAGACGGTGCTCATGCTGCCGCTGTCGCATTCCTTTGGCGTGCTGATGATGAACGTGTGCTACCTGACGGGATGCACGGCGACCATCCTGCCGCGGTTCGATGTGAAGCAGGTGCTCGAAATCATCCACGCGCGCCGCGTGACGCGGTTTCCGGTGGTGCCGACCATGCTCGTGCACCTTGTGAACTACCCTGAGCGCCAGAAATACGACGTTTCGTGCGTGGAAAGCGTGAACAGCGGCGCGGCGATTTTGCCGAACGAGGTGCGGCTTCAATTCGAGCGCTTGTATGGCTGCAAAGTACTCGACGGCTACGGCCTTTCCGAATGCGCGCCGACGGCGTCGGCGTATTTCTTCGAGGACTCGACGCGGCCCGGCTCGATCGGTAAACCGATCCCGGGCGTCTCGATTACGGTGCAGGACGCCGATGGCAACGCTCTGCCGCAAGGCCAGGCTGGTGAAATCTGCATTCAGGGCCCGAACGTGATGCAGGGATACTGGAAAAACCCCGAGGCGACGCGCGAGACGCTGCGCGGCGGCTGGCTGCACTCCGGCGACGTCGGCTATTTCGATCCGGACGGCTATTTGTATCTGACCGATCGCATCAAGGACCTCATCATCAAAGGCGGCGAGAACATTTCGCCGCGCGAAATTGAGGACGCGCTCTACGCGCATCCCGCCGTTGCGGAGAATGTCGTTGTCGGGGTTCCCGATCCGGTGTACGGCGAAAACATTGTCGCTGTCGTTGCGTTCAAGCCCGGCCAGTCCGCGCACGAGGAAGATTTGCGCGCGCACGCGGCCGCGCACGTGACCAAATTCAAACTGCCCGCGCGCTGGGTGTTTGTCGATGTGCTCCCGCGCAATCCGAACAACAAGATCGACCGCAAACGCCTGCGCCAGGAGCTCAAGGACGTGATGTCCACCGCCGCCGCGCGGTGAGGGTCTGCGTGCTATTCTGAGCGGCCGGAGGGTCCTCCCCATGCGCGCGCTTCGTTTCGCGGTTGCCGTTACCTCGCTGTTCACCACTGTCGCGACGTTTGCCCAGGCGCCTGCGCCGGCCGCCGCGCCCGAAGGCGCCGCTGTCACGCGCGCGGATCTGGCGACGGCCTATCAGCGGGTGGATCGGCTATCGACGGGCAAGGAACTCCCGCCCGAGCAGCGTTCCGAGATCAACAAGAGCTTCGACCAGGCGACGCTCGCGTTTTTCCAACGGCGCTACGAAGAGGCGCTGAAGACCATCGACGGACAAGCGGCGGCATTGTCGCCGGCCGACATGAACAAGGACTTTATTCGCCGTGCGGCGGCGCTGCGCGTGCGCCTCGAGCCGCCGGTGGCCGTGGTCGATGCGACCACGCCCGTGACGCTGCACATCGAGCAGATCTATTTGCCCGGCGAGCCGGGCGAAGCGTTAGAGGGCCGCGTGGAAGTGCGTGACGGGCTGGGCGAAGTGCTCGCCAGCGAAGACTTCAAACTGCGTTTCGAGAAGGACCGGCCGGTGGATTTTGCGATGGCCCTGCGCGGCCCCAAGGCCACGTCCAAAGCCACCAAAGACTGGCTCGGCGAGCCGGGCCGTTACACCGTGTGGATTGCGAGCGACACGCTGACGCGCGCGCAGCAGGGCACCGTGACCACGCTGTCGCGGCCGAATGGTCAATATACGGTCGTGCAGCAATCGCTGGATGCGGTGCGTGACGCGAACGCGAAGAAGCTGGACGCGATTGCGGCGGGTTCACCCGCGCTCGAACAGGCGCTGGCTTCGGTGAAAGCGCGCAATGCGCTGCTGAGCGATGCGCCCGATCCGGAAAACACGGCGCAGCTCGTGCTCGATCCGCTCAAACTGGCCAAGGAAATCGGCGGGGAAATCACCGCGCTGGAAAAGGGCGAGGACCCGTTTAAGGCGCGGCGTGGCGATTACTGGCGCGTGCTGAAGACATCCGCCGTGGACATTCCTCTGCGCGTATACGCGCCGGCAGGACTCGATCTTGCGAAACCGCTGCCGCTGGTCGTCGCGTTTCACGGCGCGGGCGGCGACGAAAATATGTTCATGGATGCCTATGGCGTCGGCATCATCAAGCGGCTCGCGGACAAACACGGTTTCCTGCTGGTCTCGCCGCTGACGTATGCCTTCAGCGGCGCGGGCATCGGCGCCTCCTTCGATGCGCTGCTCGACGCCATCGGTTATGACTACTCCATCGATGCGAAGCGCATCTACGTGCTCGGCCACTCCATGGGGGGCGGCGCGACAACGGCGATCGTGGTGGCGCGCGGCGCGCGCATTGCCGCGGCGGCGCCCATCTGCGGCTTCCGCGGCCTCGCCGCCGACGCGAAGGACATTCCGCCAATGTTTGTGATCGCGGCGGAGCACGACCCGCTCGCACAGGCCAAGGCCGTGGGCGACGGCGCCGCGAAGGCGCAGGCGGCGGGCTTCCCGGTGGAATATAAGCTCATGCCGAACTACGGCCACACGCTGGTTGTCGGCGATGTGTTGCCGGAAGTGGTGGACTGGCTCGTTACCCACTCTCGTCCATGATGGCGGCTGGCGCCGCCTCGCGCGGCCTTAGTCGTCGGTATCGGGCCGTGCGCCGCGATCTTCTTCGCGGGTCAGGATGTGGCCGGGCAGCGCGTAGGTGAGTTCGCTGCCATCCACGACGAACTGTCCGTTCACCAGCACATACGGCACGCCGGCCGGGTACTGGTGCGGCTCGAAGAAGGTCGAGAGATCGCGCAACGCCGCCAAATCGAGCACCGCGATGTCGGCAACATACCCCTCGCGCACATAGCCGCGATCGTCCAGTTCCAGAATGTCCGCCGGCAGGCCCGTCATCGATCGGATCGCCTGCTCGACCGAAATTAGTTTTTCATCGAGCGCGTACTTGCGAATCTTGCGCGGGAAGGTGCCGTAGTAGCGCGAGTGGATGAATGGCTCGCCGGGGAGCGACACGCCTGCGTCGGACGCGGTGGCCACCCAGGGCTGCACAACGAACTTGCGGATGTCTTCCTCGCTCAGCGAGAACCCGCGGATCGTGGCGCCGCCGAACTGATCGCGGTAGCCTTCGAATTGCAACAGATACGCCATTTCGACCACGGTCACGCCGCGATCCGTGGCAAGCTGCCCAAGTGTCTTCCCGATAAAACTGCGATCCGGATGATCCAGCACGACGATGTTGCCCGGGCCGCCGCGCTGCAGGATTTCGTGCATCACGTCGCGCGCGAGGTGCTGCGCGGCTTCGTCGTCCGCGAGCGCCGCCTGCAGGGCGATCACATAACCCGCCGTGTCGCCGCCGTATTCGTCCGCCACCCAGCGCGGGATCAGCACCATCGTGCCGTCGCTGCCGGAGGTGTCGTAAGGGTATTGGTCGGCGAAAATCGGCACGCCGCGATCGCGTGCGGCCTGAATCGCCGTGATCATCTCCCCCGCCTTGCCCCAGTAATCGCGCCCGCGCGCCTTGATGTGGGTGGCGATCGAAGTCACGCCTGTTTCCTCGGCGATCGCGATGGTCTCGAGGATCGAATCGAGCATGGTGGGCGGCGTAACGCCGGTCTCGTCCTTGCTGGGCACGAACCACATCGGATCGATGCCGGAGGAGCGCTCGTGCACGATGTACAAGCCGCGGTACGGACGCACTTCGCGCACCAGCGCCATCAGTTCTTCGGTCGTGCTCCAGATGCCCGGCTCGTATTCGAGGCCGGCCGTAAGCCCCCAGGCACCCGCTTCCATGCCCTCGCGCACGAGCGATTTCATCGTCTCAAGTTCTTCGGACGTGGCCGGCCGATCTTTGTGTTGAGTCGCGAGCGCGGCGCGGCGAATGGTGTTGTGCCCCACCATCAGAATGCAGTTAGGTCCGAAGTGACGTTCTTCGAGCTGTGTGCGCTGGCGCGTCAGATCGAGCAGGCTGCGGCCGTCCTGATTCACGACCACCGTCGTCACACCCTGCGCAACGAGATTCGGCGCCGCGCGGCGATTCGCATCGGAGGAGCGCAGGCCTGTGCTTTCGCCGCCACCGTCGGCGTGGCTGTGCAGATCCACAAAGCCGGGAACAATGGTCAGGCCGTCGGCGTGAATGACGCGCTGGGCCTTCGCGTGGCCGAGATCGCCGACCGCGACAATGCGTCCCTTGGAGAGCGCGACATCCGCCCGGACCGCGGGCGCACCAGAACCGTCAAGCACCTGGCCGCCGACGAAGAGGGTGTCGTACTCCTGTGCGAAGGCCGGCGAGAGACACAGCAGGCCTGCGGCGATGATCCCCAGCGCACGCAAGCCCACGCGGTACTCCCTAAAAATTTAGGCGATCGTGAATTCGACCGTCCCGGACTTTATGACGCACTGGCACGCGAGGCGTTCGCCGGCGTCCAGATCCATGTCTTCCTCTTTGGCGTTCCGCGGGCCGAGGTTCTCCATGCCGGAAACCACGGTGCAGCGGCAGGTGCCGCAGATGCCCTCGGTGCAGCCAAACGGCATGCCCATTTCTTCGCAGGTCTCGAACACACGCGTGCCATCGGCCAGGTCGCGCGATTGCCCTTCATACACAATCTTCGCCATGCGGCAGTGCTCTCCCGTCTTACGTTTATTCCCGCGCGACCGCCGAAGGTTCCGGCGGCCGGTTGGCGCAAAGTATAAAGTGCTCCGCCCGCAGGCTCAATAGTTTTCCGCCGGGACGCGCCTTTGGCATACTCCGCGACATGTCCACTTTTGAGCAGCGTGTTATCGGCCTCTTCGAGGCCATTCACCCACTCGATCGCATCGCGCGCGCAGGCTACGTGCTGCGCGGGGTGACCGAGCCGGAGAGCGTCGCCGCGCACAGCCACTTTGTCTCACTGCTCGCGCTTTTATTTGCCGACGAATACCCCGAATTCTGCGATCGCGGAAAACTGCTGGCGATGGCGCTCACGCACGACCTCGCGGAGTCCTGGCTCATGGACATTCCGATGCCGGCCGCGGACGCGCACCTGCGCGAAGCGAAGGATGCGGCGGAGGAGGCGATCATGGCGCGCTTGTTCGCGGGCTTCGATCGCCGCTATGCCGATTACCAGCGCGAGTTCAACGCGGCGTCCACTCCCGAAGCGCGGGTGCTGCGCGGGCTGGACAAAGTGCAGATGATGATCAAGATCGTGATGTACGAGCGGGAAGGCCGGGGACGCTTAAAAGAATTCTGGGCCAATCCGAAAAATTTCGAGGACTACGGCGTGGCGCAGGTCTCAAAACTATTCGACGCGATTTGCGCGGAAGCGGGCAAGCCACGGCCGCGCGCGTAAACGATTAGTCCTGCGGCAGGGCCGGCTGGAACACGACGACTTCATCGCCGGCGGCCAGTGTCGGCGCCGTCGTCCAGCCGTTCCATTCCATCAGGTTCTCGACCGGCACGGAATAGTGATCGGCGATCGCGGCGACGTTCTCGCCGGAAACGACGGCGTGAATGTGGCGCACGGTGCCACCCGTGGTCGGTGCCGCAACGCGCGCCGTCTTTGTCGTGGACGGGGCGGACGCAACTGCGGTCGTCGGGCTCTGCACCTTCAGCACATCGCCGATTTGCAGCACGGATTTCGAGGTCAGCTTATTCCACTTCAACATGTCGGTCGTCGACACGCCGTACTTTTTCGCGATCGAGCTCACCGTGTCGCCACGGCGCACCGTGTGCGTGCGGGCATCGGCTTTGGAAGAGGCAGGCGTCGTCTCAACGGCCTTTGATGCAGTCGGCACAGGTGTTTCCGTTTTCGCGACGGTGGTCGCCGGCACCATGACCTTCAGCTTCTGGCCAATCTGAATCGTGGAGCGCTTCGTGAGACCGTTCCACGCGAGCAAGTCTTCCAGCTTCACGCCGTAGGCGCGCGCGATCTTGTCGGGGAAGTCGCCCTTTTTCACCGTGTGGTACTTCGTCTCGGTCGCGGCGGCGGTTTTCACGGCTGCTGCGGGGGCCGAGGTCGCATTGGACGTAGACGCCGGCGCTTTCGCGACCGTCGTGCTCGGAGCCGAGGACGAGCCTGCCGGCGCAGCAGCGACAATCAAGGTCTGGCCTGTGCGGATGCTCGTCTTCGTGCCGAGGTTGTTCCAGCGCTGCAGGTCTTTCACGGCCACGCGGTGGCGGTTCGCGATGCTCGACAGGCTGTCGCCGCGACGCACCATGTAGGTCTTCGCGCCGGGGGCGCTCGCCATCACGACGTCGTTGGATTCGGGCATCACGGCGCCGCCGGGGATCACAAGCTTCTGACCGGCGCGCAGGTTCTTCGGCGATTTAATGTTGTTCGTGGACTGCAGTTCGCCCACCGATACTTTGTACGCCGACGCGATCTGCGAGAGTGTTTCGCCGCGCTGCACGGTGTGCGTGCCCGGGCGCAGTTCCGGCATCGAGGCGAGCACCGTGCGCACGTGCGTGTTGTGCTGTACCGGCACGGCGAGCACCACATCGCGCGAGGGCGGCGTATAGCCACGGAGGAATTGCGGGTTCAGGCGCGCGAGCGTGCCCTGTTCCAGACCCGATTGCTTTTCAATTTCGGCGAGCGAGTAGTGTCCGCGCACCTTCAGCGGCTCGGCCTCTTCGGCCGGCTGCGGACGGCGTTCGAACCCATACTGCTCGGGGTCGTTCGCGACGATCACGGTCGCCAGTAATTTCGCGTAGAACCGTTTCGATTCAAGCTTGATGCGGCTTGAGCCGGCCTTGGTTTCCAGCAGATCCCACAGGTTATCTTCGCCGCCGGCGTTCTTGATCGTGCGGCCGAGGCCACCTTCGCCCATGTTGTACGCGGTGACCGCGAGCGGCCAGTTGCCGTCAAACTGCGTATAAAGTTCGGAGAGGTATTGCACGGCGGCATTGGTGGCCTTGCGCCAGTCGTAGCGCTCGTCCACATAGCCGTCCGTGTACATGCCATAGCGACGCGCCGTGGCGCGCATGAACTGCCACATGCCGCCCGCGCCCGCGCGCGAATCGATCTTCGGCGAGAACTGGCTCTCCACCATCGCGAGCCACACGAGGTCATCCGGCAGGCCCGCTTCGGCGAAGCGCGCGCGGATGAAGGGCAAGTACTTGTAGCTGCGATCGAGACCGGCCTGGAAACTCTTCGGGTACACGCTCTGGATCGCTTCGATTTCGGCTTGCACGCGTTCGTTTACGGTGACCGTACCGTCGACCTGGCCATCGAGGATCGGGCCGTCGTCGTCAAACGTCGGCCGGTTGCGTTCGTAGATGCCCAGCATCGTGGCGCCGGCGCCGAGCTGCGCCGTGTAGCCGTCACGCGTGCGAGCAAAGGTTTCGGGATCGAGCTTGGCTTCCGCCAGGCGATCCATCATCGCGGAGAAATGTTCGTAGGTGCGGGCGTCGTCGCCGAGTTCCTCGGCGTCCTTCGCGAGTTCAAACTGGATCTGCGCTTCGCTAAGCGCTTCTTCGGGCGTGCGTGGCTGGGTGGGCTGCAAGTCCTGCGCGATGGTCTCCGCGGGCGGCAGCGGCGCGAACTGATAATGCTCCTTGCCGGCGGGACCGGTGTCCCAGGTACCGCTGGAGATTGGCTCCACGGACGCTGCGGTGTGCGGCCCGTTCGAGGTGCTGGCGCAACCGGCGATGACGAGCGTGCCGGCCCCCACGATCACTGCGCGAATGGCATTCCTCACGTGCGTTGTCTCCTCGTCGGCCTCACGCGCTTAGTCGCGGCGCGGACCTGTCTGACCATGCGGGGGGACTGTTCGCGCAGCGAACAGGGCACGGGCAATCGCTCGTTATTTACCGGCGGCTTCGGCGAGCCGCTGCGGCGTGGTGGCTTCGGCGGATTCCTGGTACCAATACGCGACGCTGCTGTACGGGACGCCCGGACGATTATTGCCGGGGCCGTGCTCGAGCTCAAACACGAAGGAATTCGTGAACGGCACGGGTTCCGTCAGGTGGCTGCGGAAGGCCATGAAGCCCATCGGCGCGTCGCCGTCTTTCAATGTGATCGCGTGCATGGGGCCGCTGGCCGCACCGCCGGCGAAGTACCATCCGCCGTTGAAATAGTCATCGGTGCCGGTGCCGTGGAAAGTGTCCGCGGCCGCGCCATCGACGAGATACACATCGTCGCCTTCGAGAATGGTCAGCGAATCCGCGTTGGTCGCGCTGATCGTCGTGCCCACGTAGTGCCCTTTGCCTTCGATGGCCGCCGCGATGAACGGTTTGCCTTCTTCGGTTTTACCGCCGCGGTGCTGCGCAAAGAAGTAGAGATCGTCGTCCTTCACGCCTTCGCGGTACGTAAACCAGTAGGCAATGTCGGCAATTTCATCGGTCTTGTTGATGATGCGGATGTCGGCCCGTTTGTGGAACGGCATCGGGTACCGGCACCACATGCGGCCGTCGATACGGCCCACGACAAGGCTGGTGTGATCGCCCGTATCCTGCCCGGCGGCGGCGAAGAACGCGCCAATCGGTGCATACACGCCCGGTTCGGCCTGGCCATCAAAGGTGATCGAGATCCACGTGTTCGCCAGGATCTCCGGATCCACCGACTCCAGCTTCAGCTCAATTTCCGACAACGTCGCCGGGCCTTCCACCGTCGCGATAAGCGAGTTGGTGTTCGGCCAGTAGTTGTGGCGCGACTTGCGGATGTGCTCGTCTTTGCCGGGCCAACGCATCGCCACGGACTTCCAGTTGTCTTCCCAACGGCGGAAGAACTTCACGTCGTGGTCGGACAGATCGAGGCTGAAGGACTGGATCGGCGTGTCTTTCGGAAGTTCGGCGTAGGTGACCTGGTAGGTGAGCGACGGTTCGTCCGTCTTCACCGCAATCTTGCAACGCTTTTCGAACGGAATCGGAATGTAGCAGTAGTACCCGCCGGAGCTTTCGCCAACGTACGGCGCCGAGCGCAGATTAAAGCCGGGGCTTTGGTGTTCGACGTCGCCATCGTAGCCCGCGAAGAAGCCTTTGAAATCCGCGATGAAAACGGGCGATTCCATGTCGTCGACGAAAACCATCAGCGTGCCGGTCGGGTTGCGCGTCCATAGACGCGTCACGACGCCCGGACCCTCGAGGTCAGCGAGGATGTACCCGCCGCCGACCATGGGCGTGCCGCCTTTGTCGTCGTCGTTGCCGCCCGAACGGTCGAAACTCGAAACCTGTTTAACTTTCCAGGATTTCGGTTCCGGCAGGCTATCGAGCGAGCCGTTGAAGCCAAGCTGTTCGAGCGGAACGGTCCAGCCTTCGGGTGCGCGCTTGTGAAGCACGCCGTCCCCGGCGACCGCCGAAAAAGCGAACAGACAGATCAATACCCCTGCGGAGATGGGTTTCATGCAAGGCCCCCCTGGTACGTAAACCCGAACGTCCCCCACTAGGGAAAGTGTACCAGACGGCCGGGAATGCAGCAAACGCCTCACAACATTGGAGTTGCAGGGCGAAAAACGAATGAACCGGAGAGTCGGTTTATATTCATAACTAACTGAAACTAAATAACTTACGGTGCTCAGCGCGGGGTGCGCAGATACAAGACAAACCCTGTAAATAGAAAGAGTACGTTTGCGACCCATACCGCAACCGGTGGGTCTAGGCGGCCATTAAGCCCAAGATTTAGTGTGGCGCCGGCGATCATAAAATAGGTCAGGCCCAGCAAAACCGCCAAGCCGATTCCCGCCGAGCGGCCTTGCTTTCGAATTCGGGCGGACAGCGGCACAGCGATGCACACCATCACGAAGGGCATCGCCGCGCGCGCGAACCGTGCGTGCCACTCCACCTCCAGCCGGTTCGACGGCACGCCCCGGCGCTCGGCGGCGAGGATAACCTGGCGAAGCTCCGGCAATGAGCGAACCCCGGGCGATTCCATGGGCGCGAACAACTCCTCCGGGGTCTCCGAGATCGGCGCGCGCTCCAGCGTAATCCGCCGCCGCTCGCCCTGCATGCCTTTGTCTGGATAGAAAATCGCCCAGAGGCCGTCTTCGATGATCCAGGCACGCTCGTGCCGGTCCCAATACAGCCGCTCGGCCCGAACCAGTTCCTCGGAGCCGTCGTGCGTGACCATAAACAATGCATCTTCGCCGCTGAGCGCTACGCGGTTGAACTTGCCGACGTGGCAGGTCCATCCGCCGTCGAGGTTGGCCCAGCTCACGGGGCCGCGCTGCATTTCGTCCCCCGCGCCCGGCCGGCCGAGGTATTGGCTTTCGACATCGAGCACCGTGCGCGCCGCGCCGGGGCCGAGCAGATTGGCGCAGGCGAACGCCGCCAGCGAAAGGACCGCGCCAAACAGCAACGGAGCGCGGACGACACGGACGAGCGAGATCCCACCCGCGAGCGCGGCGGTGAGCTCGTTCCGCTGCGAGAACGTGCCGAGCACCAGCAAGGACGCGAGCAGCGCGGCGAGGCCACCGAAGTACTGATCGATCAGCAATTGCGGCGCGAGCGCGGCGTAGTACTCGCCCACGATCGTCCAGGGCACTTCGTTGTCGACGATCGCGCCACGGCGGTGTGTGAGGTAGTCGATGACGGTAAACAGGACAATGAACGCGAGGACCACGAGCGCGAAGGTGCGCGCGATTTGGGCCGCAAGATATCGATCGAGCGTCTTCATGCCGGGTTAATGCACCCGTCGCGCGCGGAGCATCAACGCGCCGGCCAGCAGCAGCAACGCCAGATTGGGCACCCACGCCATCATCAGATGCGTGCGCAGGGACCACAGCGTCGTCGGCACGAGCACCACGTGCAGCAGGTAGTAGAGCGTAAGGATCAGGAGGCCCGCCGCGAGCAAGCGTTGCCGGCTGCCTTTGCGGTAGCGAATCGTCTCCGCAGCCAGCGGCGCGCCGATGCAGGCGAAGAGCAAGGCCGCGAATGGCTTGCTCAACCGATCGGCGATCTCGTGACGCGTGTCGCGCAGATCGCGTTCGAACGAGAACGTTCCGGCGGCGGCGGTGTCGTTCGTCAATTCGCGCTCGTGATCGAACAACTGTACGAGCGTGCTCTCGACGCGCGAGCGCGGAACATTTGCGCGCGCCATCGCATGCGGCAAGTGCAGTTTCCATTTGTCCAGGCTGCTGCGCATGCCATCGGAGGTGAAGGAGTACCCATTCTTCAGCAACAACAAAGAACCCGCCTCATCGTGCATCACTTCAGCGGTTTCTGCGCGAAACACGATCACGCGTCCGTCGCCTTCGTCGCGCACGACAGTAACGTCGCGCAATTCTTGCGGTGCATCACCATGCCGCCCGAAATACACACGGGAATCGCCAAACGCGTGCATCTCGCCGGGGCTAAGTCGTTCGATCGTCGCGCGCTGTGGCAATTCATTTCGAAAAAAATTCAGCGCATAGCCCATCGTGCGCGGCTGCAGGCCATCCTGCAGCACCAGCGTGAGCACGGCAATGACGGCGCCGAGCACGATCGCCGGCGCGACCATGCGAAAGAACGGCACACCGGACGCGCGCATCGCAGTGATCTCGCCGCGCTCGGCGAGACGCCCATAACCCATCAGCACGCCGAAGAACAGCGTGATGGGAAGAATCAGTGGGAGCAGCGAGGGCAAAAAGGCCGCGCCGAGCTTGACCACATCGATCGCCGTGAGCACTTGCACGATCAGACGATGCGACTGTTCCTTGAGCTCGTTCGAGATCACGAGAAACGCCACGACCACGAACGCCGCGGCCGTGGGCGCCCCGATTGCCTTCAGGATATATTTGTCGAGCAGCGCCACGCGCACCCCGTGAAGTCTATTCCGGCACTCAGTGCCGGGATTAGTATAGGCGGGCGGGCGTGTTCGGATCGCGCGCGCAATCGTTTTGGCGTATGATGGCGGGTGTAGTTCAGCGGAGGTGGCCCGATGATCGAAGTCGAAGTGATGGGCATACACGATGGGGCCAGCCATCCCGTGGTGCTGCTGCGCCACGAAGATCGTTACCTTCCAATCGTCGTCGGCGTGCCCGAAGCGCAGGCCATTCAAGTAGGCCTGATGGAAGAAAAACTCGGCCGGCCCATGACGCACGATCTTCTATGCAATGTATTTGCAGGCCTGCGCGCGCAAATGGAATCGGTGACGATATATAAGCTGGAGAACGACACCTTCTACGCGCACCTGAATCTCAGCCAGCGCAATTCCGCCGGCGAAGTCGAACAATTGGTGCGCGTGGACTCGCGCCCCAGCGATGGAATTGCCATCGCTGTGCGCACCCGATGCCCTGTCTATGTGGCCGAAGAAGTGATGGATGCCGCCGGGCAAGAGGTCAGTGCGCTGGAACCGGAAGAGCAGGAAGGAACGGAAGAAGACGAGGATTCTGGCGATTAATAGTTGTAAGTTGTTGTAAATAAACAACTTACATTATATGGTCGAAGTTCCTAAAGCAAAATTCGCTCCACTGTTGACAATCCCCGTTGCTGTTCTGTACTCTATGCGCTTGGCCCGAAGATTGTTAGGGGGACAGGTGTCCCCTGACTTGGCAAACCGCGTGAATCGCTTCGTCATTCTTTTCTCAAAGTGACCTTTCTTAGTTCTCCTCCATCGGGGGAGGACTGTCTTCCAACCTCAGAGGGGTAGCTGCATGGCTGTCGCACCGAAGAGTCCTGTCGAGCGTCCGTCGCTGGGCGTGATCGCCGATCCGGTGGAACTTCCCAACCTGATCGAGATCCAAACGAAATCGTACGGCGATTTCCTTCAATGGGATACACCGCCGAGCGAACGGAAAAACGTCGGATTGCAGGAAGTATTCAACGACGTGTTCCCGATTGCGTCGCCCGACGGATCGACCGTGCTCGAGTTCGATAACTATTCCTTCACGCCACCGAAATACAGCGTGCAGGAATGCCAGATGCGCGGCGCGACCTATGCCGCGTCGCTGAAGGCCCTCCTTCGCCTTGTTCGCTACGAAGAAACCGAAGGCAGCGCCGAGAAGCGCGAGAAGCTGATGATCGAGCAGGAGGTGTACCTCGGCGAACTTCCGCTGATGACGCCGACGGGGACCTTCATCATCAACGGCGCGGAGCGCGTGATCGTCAGCCAGCTCCACAAATCGCCGGGCGTCTCTTTCGAAACGAAGATTCACCAGAACGGCAAGCGCCTGCTCTCGGCCCGCATCATCCCGTATCGCGGGGCGTGGCTGGAATTCGAATACGACATCAACGACGTGCTGTGGCTCACGATCGATCGCCGCTCGCGCATCCTCGCCACCACCTTCCTCAAGTGCTTTGGCTTCGTCGAACACGAGGAAATCCTCAAACTTTTCTACGCGACGGAAACCGCCGTGCTGGGCCGCACGAAAGTGAAAATCGGCTCCAAGCACCACGATCCGCATGATCTGGACGGCCGCTACTTCGCCGCCGACGCGATCGACTCGCAGTCGGGCGAAATCATGGCCGAAGCCTGCGAACAGCTTACGACGCAGACGATCGACAAGTTGATGAATTCCGGCTTGAAAGAGATCGAAATACTCAGCCAGGAAGACGTTGATCGCGATTCGACCGTCGTCGAGACGTGCCGCCTCGACAACACGATTACCATTGAAGACGCGTACCGCGAGGTCTACACGCGCGTGCGCCCCGGCGATCCGGCGACCGACGCGACGACGCGGAATTTCTTCCAGCGCATGTTCTTCGAAGCGAGCCGCTACGACTTCGCGCCGGTCGGCCGCTACAAGATCAACCGCAAGCTTGGTCTCGACACGGATCAGGAAACGAAGACGCTGACGAAGGAAGACGTCGTCGCGACCTTGCAGTACCTTGTGAAGCTGCGCAACGGCGAAGGCGTGCTCGACGATATCGACCACTTGGGCAACCGCCGCGTCCGCGCGGTGGGCGAATTGCTCGCCAACCAGGTGCGCATCGGCCTCGTCCGCATGGAACGCACGATTCGCGAGCGCATGAACTTCCGCGATGACGAACAGATGACGCCGCAGACGCTGGTGAATCCGAAGCCGGTCAGCGCGGTGATCAAGGACTTCTTCGGCCGCAGCCAGCTCTCGCACTTCATGGACCAGATCAACCCGCTCGCGGAGTTGACCCACAAGCGCCGCCTCAGCGCGCTCGGACCGGGCGGTTTGAGCCGCGAACGCGCGGGCTTCGAAGTGCGCGACGTGCATCCGACGCACTACGGCCGCATCTGCCCGATTGAGACGCCGGAAGGTCCGAACATCGGCCTCATGGCGTCGCTGGCCACCTTCGCGCGCCTGAACGAGTACGGCTTCCTTGAGACGCCGTACCGCAAGGCCGACGGCGGCAAGGTCTCCACCGATATCGAGTTGCTCTCGGCCTACGACGAAGACAACTACATCATCGCGCAGGCGAACGCGGCCCTCGAAAAGAACGGCCGTTTCGCCGACAACACCGTGCTCTCGCGCCACCGCGGCGACTTCCCGCAGGTGCCGAATGAGCAGGTGGACTATATGGACATCTCGCCGAAACAGATGGTGTCCGTGGCCGCCGCACTGATCCCGTTCCTGGAGCACGACGACGCGAACCGCGCGCTGATGGGTTCGAACATGCAGCGCCAGGCCGTACCGCTTCTGCAGACGGACTCGCCGCTGGTGGGCACCGGTCTTGAGCGCGAAGTGGCGCGCAACGCCGGCACGGTGGTCGTTGCCGAGCGCGACGGTCTGGTCGAGTACGCGGATAGCGAAGTCATCCGCGTCCGCGTGACCAGCAAGGTCGCGAAAGACGAAAACCCCTTCCGCGCGGAAGTGGACGAATATATCCTCAAAAAGTTCCTGCGCTCGAACCAGAACACCTGCATCAACCAGAAGCCGATCGTGCGCACGGGCGACAAGGTCAAAGCCGGCGATATCCTCGCCGACGGCCCGGCCACCGACAAAGGCGAACTCGCGCTCGGTCGCAACGTGTTCTGCGCGTTCCTTGCGTGGGAAGGCTACAACTTCGAAGACGCGATCCTGCTCAGCGAAGACTTGGTGAAGGAAGACGTGTTCACGTCCATCCACATCAACGTGTTCGACCTCGAAGCGCGCGACACGAAGCTGGGTCCGGAAGAAATCACGCGCGATATCCCGAACGTCAGTGAGGAATCGCTGCGCCACCTCGACGAGAACGGCATTGCGCGCATCGGTTCCAAGGTGCGCCACGGCGATATCCTCGTCGGCAAAGTGACGCCGAAGGGCGAGACCGAACTTGCGCCGGAAGAAAAGCTGCTGCGCGCCATCTTCGGTGAAAAGGCCGAAGACGTGCGCGATGCTTCGCTCAATGTGCCGCCCGGCACGGAGGGCGTGGTGGTCGACGTGCGCGTCGCCAGCCGCAAGGACAAGCCGGGAGATACCGCGAAGAAGAGCGTCACCACCGATGTCTCGAAGATTAAGCGCGGCTACGACGATCGCATCAAGATCGTGCGCGACACCTTCGTGGACCTCGTGAAGGACGATCTGCTCGGCTTGCGCATCATGGAAAACGTCGTCGATCACAAGACCGGCGAGCTGGCCCTCGAAAAGGGCAAGCGCCTGAAGGTCTCGCAGCTCAACGACGTGGACTACAGCGTGCTTGCGCGTCTGTCGCTCGAAGACAAGAAGATCCAGCGCAAGTTCACGCGCCTGGTGAACATGGCCGCGATGGAAGAAGCCAAGCTCATCGCGTTCCGCGACACCCAGATTAACAACCTGCGTAAGGGCGACGAACTGCCGCCGGGCGTCATCAAGCACGTGAAGGTGTACGTGGCCACGAAGCGCCGCATGTCCGTGGGCGACAAGATGGCCGGCCGCCACGGCAACAAGGGTGTCGTCGCGAAGATTCTGCCGCGCGAAGACATGCCCTTCCTGCCGAACGGCCAGCCGATTCAGATTCTGCTGAATCCGCTCGGCGTGCCCTCGCGCATGAACGTCGGCCAGTTGCTCGAAACGCACCTGGGCTGGGCGGTCGCCGCGTTGGGCCTTAAGGTGGCCACGCCGGTGTTCGCGGGCGTCACCGAGGAAATCATCAACAAGTACGTCACCAAGGCGGGTGTGCCGGTTTCCGGCAAGATCCGCCTGCGCGACGGTCGCAGCGGCGAGACATTCCACCAGGACACGACGGTGGGCAATATCTACATGCTCAAGCTCAACCACTTGGTGGACGACAAGATTCACGCCCGCGCCATCGGGCCGTACTCCCTCGTTACCCAGCAGCCGCTGGGCGGCAAGGCGCAGTTCGGCGGTCAGCGCTTCGGCGAAATGGAAGTGTGGGCGCTCCAGGCCTATGGCGCCGCGCACACGCTGCAGGAATTGCTCACCATTAAGTCCGACGATATCCAGGGCCGCACCCGCGCGTACGAAGCGCTGGTGAAAGGCGAACGCGAGGTCGATCCGGGTGTACCGGAATCGTTCAACGTGCTCGTGCGTGAAATGCAGGCGCTGTGCCTCGACGTCATCAAGCTCGTGCAGGTCGAAAAGACCGATGACGTGGTCGAACACGAAGAACCCTTGGAGGAGTAACCAGTGTCCAAGTTTCTACCGACGACCGGCGAGCGATTCGACGCCCTCCAGATCAAGCTTGCGTCGCCCGAAGAACTGCTGAAGTGGTCCAAAGGCGAAGTGAAGAAGCCGGAGACCATCAACTACCGCACGTTCAAGCCGGAAAAAGACGGTTTGTTCTGCGAACGTATTTTCGGTCCCGTGAAGGACTGGGAATGCGGCTGCGGTAAGTACAAGAAAGTAAAGCATCGCGGCATCACGTGTGATCGCTGCGGCGTGGAAATCACGGAGAGCAAGGTGCGCCGTGAACGCATGGGCCACATCAAGCTCGGCGTTCCCGTTACGCACATTTGGTTCTTCAAGACGACCCCGAGCTGCATCGGTAATCTCCTGGATGTGTCGATCCGCACGCTTGAACGCATCATCTACTTCGAGAACTACATCGTCATCGATCCGGGCGACACCAAGCTCGAGAAGATGCAGACGCTGACGGAAGACGAGTTCCAGGACGCGAAGGCCGAGTACGGCTCGGATCGTTTCGTCGCCAAGATGGGCGCCGAGGCCATCCGCCAGTTGCTGGCCGAAATCGACATCAACCAGCTCGCGGAAGACCTGCACGCGCAGTTCAAGAACACGACCTCCATCCAGGGCCGCCAGAAGGCGATCAAGCGCCTGAAGGTGGTGGAGTCGCTGCGCAAGTCGGGCAACGACGCTTCGTGGATGGTGCTCGACGTGATCCCGGTGATCCCGCCGGATCTGCGACCGCTGGTGCCACTCGAAGGTGGCCGCTATGCGACCTCGGATCTCAACGACCTGTACCGCCGCGTGATCAACCGCAACAACCGCCTCAAGCGGTTGATCGAGTTGCGCGCGCCGGAAGTCATTCTGCGCAACGAAAAGCGCATGCTGCAGGAAGCCGTCGACGCGCTGTTCGATAACGGCCGCCATGGCCGCACCGTCCTCGGCGCGGGCAACCGGCCGCTGAAGTCCCTCAGCGACATGCTGAAGGGTAAACAGGGCCGCTTCCGCCAGAACCTGCTCGGCAAGCGCGTGGACTACTCTGGCCGTTCGGTGATCGTCGTTGGTCCGCAGCTTAAGCTGCACCAGTGCGGTCTGCCGAAGAAGATGGCGCTCGAGCTCTTCGAGCCGTTCATCATTCACGAGCTGAAGCTTCGCGGGATTGCGACCACGATCAAGGCGGCCAAGCGCGTCATCGCCGCCAGCCGCACGGAAGTGTGGGACATCCTCGAAGAAGTCATTAAGAACCATCCGGTGCTGCTCAACCGCGCGCCGACGCTCCACCGTCTCGGCATCCAGGCTTTCGAGCCGGTGCTGATCGAAGGTAAGGCCATTCGCCTGCACCCGCTGGTCTGCAAAGCGTTTAACGCGGACTTCGACGGTGACCAGATGGCCGTGCACGTGCCGCTGATGCCGGCTGCGCAGCTCGAAGCGCGCCTGCTGATGCTGTCCACGACAAACATCTTCTCGCCGTCCAACGGCCGTCCGATCGTGACGCCCAGCCAGGACATCGTCCTTGGTCTCGCGTGGCTCACAAAGGGCCGCCCGGGCGCGAAGGGCGAGTGGAAGTCGGAGTGGGTCGGTCCGGATGGCAAGATCCTCAAGCCGGGCCGGATCTTCCGCGATGAAGCTTCGGTGCTCCTCGCGCACGACATGGGCGAAGTCGCCATCCACGCGCGCATCAAGGTGCGCACGAAGGAAGGCATCGTCGATACCACCGTCGGCCGCGTGATCCTGGCCGAAGCCCTGCCGCCGCAAATCCGCGTGCAGGACGTGAACCTCGACCTGACCAGCACGACGATCGGCGACGTGATCGCCGCCGCGTATCTGCGCCTCGGCCATGCGAAGACCATCGAAATCCTCGATGCGTTGAAGCAGGCCGGCTTCAAGTACGCCTCGCTCTCGGGCTGCTCGATCGCGGTCACCGACATGCTCATTCCGGAAAGCAAGGCCGGCCTGGTCGAAAAGGCCGAAGACGAAGTCGCCCGCATCGACGAGATGTACCAGAACGGTCTCATCACCGAAGGCGAGCGCTATAACAAGATCATCGACCAGTGGACCACGACCTCCGAGGCCGTGGCCGCCGAAATGTTGCGCGGTATCGAAGACAACGACCAGGGCTTCACGGGCATCCACCTGATGTGGAAGTCGGGCGCGCGCGGATCGAAGAACCAGATCCGCCAGCTCGCCGCCATGCGCGGCCTGATGGCCAAGCCCTCGGGCGACATCATCGAATCGCCGATCAAGTCGAACTTCCGCGAAGGCCTCACCGTGGTCGAGTACTTCATCTCGTCGCAC
>CAZUJL010000001.1:0-597388 GCA_964620045.1 uncultured Nitrospirales bacterium | reverse complement strand
TGGTAGAGGAAGACCCCCGCATCGCGATCGCGGTAGCCGCCCTGTGACTGGAAAATTCGTTGCTGCACAATCTGGCCGCCGCCGGATTGTTGGGCGGGGTGGATATACAACGGTCCCCGGCCGACGTTGGCCGTGGCATTCGAAAAGCGGATGTGCACGTGCCCCGGCACGATGTTTTTCGTCAGCACATAGTCGTTCAACCGGGCCGGGTTTATGATCATGTCCGGCAGCAAATCGATCGCGTGCGCCGAAAAACTCGCGAATATGGCGAGCAGCGCAATGGATGTGAACCGAACAGCGATCACAGCGGACCTTTTCCCCCGGAGCACAGCAGAAGTAATTTCATAGCAGCCTCTTGCGCCGACCAGCGTATCACATTGGATCGAGGTCGGGGAAGAGAAACACGGCGTTAAACAACGAAGTGAGATCTATGCGAAGTTGTTCGCAATACATCAGTTGCGTCTCTGCGCCGAGCATTTCTTCAACGATCAAAATGCGCCATAAAATTTCAGTCGACGCACATGAATTTCCGCAGGCTGTGTAATTTTTTCATGCCATCGTGAGTGCGCCGCGTTTTCAGTCGTTTTTGAGGTGGTTTCGCCGGAACTTTGAGCACTGTTTCGTGTTTGTAATTCTCGGCAGGCCAAGGGCTTGGACAATTGAAGCACACCTTGTTCAACCAGTAAAATACAGAGTCCGGGCCATGAAGCGCCCGCCCTCACCGTTCCAGGCCGGAGATCCATGACGAAAATCGCCCAAACGCTCCTCGCAGGTTGCGCCGCGTTCGTTTTGATGGCGTGCGAAAAACCCGCCGATCGCGTCGAAATTACCGAAACGGCCCCGCGTTCCGACACGCGCCCCGTGCCGCAGATCAATGTCTCCAGCGCCGATCGCTTTGCGCTGGCGTCGCCGCAGGTGTCTGAGCCGGTGACGCCGGTTGGTGGGCCCGCGCCTGAAGGTGCGGCGCCGATGCAGGCCGCGCAAGCGGGTGGTGCGTCCGCGAGCGCGGGCATGTTCACCTTCGACACGCCTGCGGGTTGGACGCAGGCGCCGTCCAGCCAGTTCCGCGATCCGAATTTTACCTTCGGCCCGAACAACGAACTCGAGTGTTACGTGAGCGTGTTGCAAGGGCCCGGCGGCGGGATGCTCGTCAACGCGAACCGTTGGCGCGGCCAGCTTGGCCAGCCGCCGTACTCCGAAGACGAATTCGCGCGTCTGCCGCGCGCCTCGATCCTGGGCCGCGACGCGGTGATCGTGGAGTTCACCGGCGATTTTCTGCCGATGGGCGCCACCGATCGCAAACCCGGTTATCGTCTCGTGGGCGCGTTGCTCGAAGCGCCGATGGCGGCCGTCTTCATCAAGATGACGGGCCCCGATCAGATGGTGCAGGACCAGAAAGACAACTTCGCGCTCTTCGCGCAGTCGCTCAAGATGAATGCGCCTGCGGCTGCATCGGACGCCGTCCCCACAGCGCCCGCGCCTGCTGCTGATGCCGCGGCGGCACCGGCCGTCCCGCCGGCGACCACGGCCGAGGCCTCGGGTCTGCAATGGAAAGCGCCGGAAGGCTGGACGCAGTCCGCCGGTTCATCGATGCGCGTCGTGACCTATAAATTCGGCGCGCAGAGCGAAGGCGAGTGTTATATCGCCTCGCTGCCCGGTACGGCCGGCGGCCGTCTCGAGAACTTCAACCGCTGGCTCGCGCAGATGGGCGAACCTCCGCTCGAGGAAACCGAACTCGAACTGCAGCCGCCCGTCATCATGTTCGACGAGGAAGTCCCGATGCTGATCGCGAAGGGCACCTTCACCGGCATGGGCGGCGACACGCCGAAACCCAACTATGTGCTTTTTGGGGCGCTGGCCGAAGTTGACGGTCAGAGCGTTTTCGTGAAACTTGTTGCGCCCGAAGCCCTGGCGCAGGAAAACATGCAGAAGTTCGCCGCGTTCTGCGCGTCGCTGAAAAAGAAATAGGGTCCTATGAGCCTGCTGAAAAAACTCTACGCGTTGCTCTCGTCCTACGGCCTTGCGGTCGTGCTGTTCATGTTGATGTTCTTCCTGATTCTGTTCGGCACGTTCCACCAGATCGACTATGGCCTTTTCTCCGCGCAGAAAAACTTTTTCTCGTCGGCCTTCGCGTTTTACAAACTCGGACCGATTACGATTCCTCTGCTCGGCGGCTACACCCTGCTCGCGTTGTTTGCGGTGACGATCGTCGCCGGCATGCTGCGCATTCGGCGGACATGGTCGCGCGCGGGCCTGCTTCTTGCGCACTTTGGCGTGCTGGTGATGATCGTCAGCTCCGCGATCACCTTCCACTTCTCCGATCGCGGACACATGCGCCTGTATCCGACGCAGCAGAGCAACGAATTCTCGAGCTTCCACGATTGGAACATCGAGATTGGCAAACCCGCGGCGGGCGCGACGCTCCATTTGATACCCGACAAGGAGTTCCGCGATCTCGGTCCCGGCAAGTCGCGCGATTTCTTCTCGAAGGACCTTCCCTTCGATGTTGTTGTATCCGGTTTTGTGCCGAACGGCGTGCCCGTGCGCGAGAACATCACGGTTGAAGGGGCAGACGCGCGCGTGGTCGATGGCTTCCGCGTGCTTGCGCTACCGGAGGAGAAAGAAGCGGAGCTGAACGTGCCGGCGGCGTACATCACGCTGACGGACAAGGCCTCGGGCGAGAAGACCGAAGGCATTTTGTGGGGCATGGACCGCGAACCGTTTACGGTGAAGAGCGGCGATGTGTTCTACACCGTCGGCCTCGACCGGAAGCGCTTTCCGGTGCCGTTCACGGTGTACCTCGATGAGTTTAAGGCCGATTTCCATCCCGGCACGACGATGGCCAGCGACTTCGCGGCCTACATTACGAAGAAAGAAAATGGCGAAGAGCAGAAGGTGAAGATTTACATGAACCACCCGCTGCGCGATCGCGGGTACACGTTCTTCCAGGCGTCGTACGGCCCGCCAAACGCGGGCCCGAACGACACGCTGTACACCGTGTTTGAAGTCGTCCGAAACCCCGCCGACCAGGGCCCGCTCGTGGCCTGTATCATTGTCGGCATCGGGTTGCTGGTGCATTTTACGCAGAAGCTGCTCGGCTATATGCGGGCGGAATCCCGGAGGCGCGTGGCATGAAGAAATCCGTCGCAACGATCCTGGCTTTTTCGATCGCGGCCGCGCTGTGCGTCTCGCCGATCGCGTCGGCGGCCGCATCGAAAGAATCGCAGAGCGCGGGCAAATGGGACGCCGCCACGCTCGACACCTTCCGCACGCTGCCCATTCAGGAAGGCGGCCGTGTGAAGCCGCTCGATACCTACGCGAGCTTTTTGCTGCTGCGCCTGAACGGTAAGCGCACGTTTACGCAGGAGCTGGAATCCGGCGCGAAGATCAAGCTTACTCCGATGGAGTGGCTGCTGGATTGCATGTTCTATCCCGAAGTCGCCGTCGATTACCGCCACTTTATCGTCGACAACGTGGACTACGTCACGGGGCTCGGCGCGAAATCGCACGGCGGCAAACTGCGCGACCGGTTCAGCTACAACGATCTGCTTCCCGCGCGCCAGGCGCTGTTCGACCGCGCGAAGGCGGCCTTCGATGTCGAGGCGACCAAGCGCACCGTGCAGCAGCAGATGATCATCGCGCTCGAGCAGTCCGTGCAGGAATTCGAAGCGGTCACGCATTATTTCGACTTTGCGCGCGCGCCCTTTGATGCCTCGAAGAGTTCGCTCGCCCAGCGCATTTTTCCGGACGCTGCCACGACGGGCCTCACGCTGAGCCGCGTGCTCACCGAGGGCCGCCAGCTTCGCCTGGCCTCGGCCGCGCTCGAACAGCTCAAGCAGGAAGGCAACAGCGAGGAGAACGTCGCGCGCGAGTCTGCCGCGTTTGGCGAATTCCTGAACCCGCTGCTCACCGCCGCGCAGACGGGCATCGGCCTCGCGCTGATCCCGCCGGCCGACAAAGCCCGGACGGAATGGTTCTCGGCCGGTTCACTGGCGCGCGAGACCTTCGCGGTCGAAGCGCTGAATCCGGGCGACGTCGGCGAACTCGCCGCGCTCGAAAAATTGCCGGCGGTGCTGCGCGACAAGCTCCAGTTCAAGGCCGCGGCGAATGATTTTCATACGCTGTCCGTTGCGTCGGCCAAGGCGCGCGGCGAGTACAACAAGATTCCGCTTGAGGTCTCGTTTTACAAGGCCAAGTTCTTCTCCTATGCGCAGGTGTTTTTCATCCTGAGCTTCCTGGCCGCGGCCTTGTCGTGGCTGAACATGCGGTCGCGCGTGCTGGGCTGGCTGACCGCCACGCTGGTAACCGTGCCGCTTGCGCTTTTGGTTACCGGCATCACGTACCGCTGCATCATCCGCAGCCGCCCGCCCATCTCCACGCTGTACGAGACGATCCTGTTCATCACGGCCGTGGCCGTGCTGGTCGCGCTGTTCATCGAAGTGGTGAATCGTCGCCGCATCGCGCTCTCCGTCGGCGCGTTTCTCGGCACGCTGGGGATGTTCCTCGCCAATCGTTACGAAATCACGAATGCGCAGGACACCATGCCGGTGCTGGTCGCCGTGCTCGATACGAACTTCTGGCTCGCCACGCACGTCACGATTATCAACGTAGGCTACGCGGCCGGCATGCTGGCCGCGGGCATCGCGCATGTGTATGTGTTCGGTCGCGTGTTCGGGTTCAAGCGCGACGATCGCGATTTCTACCGCTCGCTGACGCGCATGGTGTATGGCGTGACGTGCTTTGGCTTGTTGTTCGCCTTCATTGGCACCGTCCTCGGCGGCATCTGGGCCAACTACTCCTGGGGCCGCTTCTGGGGTTGGGACCCGAAGGAAAACGGCGCGGCGCTCATCTGCCTCGCGATGCTTGCCACGTTGCATGCGCGCATGGGCGGCTACATCCGCGACATGGGCATTCATCTCGCCGCGATCGCGACCGGGTGTGTGGTCGCGTTCTCGTGGTGGGGCGTGAACTTGCTCGGCGTCGGCCTGCACAGCTACGGCTTCACCAACGGCATTTGGACGGCGACCTACATCTTCTGGAGCACGCAGGGGCTCATGATCGCGCTTGGCTTCTTCGTGCTGCTGCGCGAACGGTTCGCCCCCAACGCGCCGACCTCGAAACCGCGCCGTGGCGAATCCGCTCCGGCTGAGCCGCTCATCGCCAAATAGCGCAATAGCCTGCTCGGTGCGCGTGTTATTGTGAGGAAGGCACGCGCACCGGTGCGCGTGTTTCGATTCGGGGGCCGACATGGCCGCAACCAAACGCAAACACCTTCGCCGCATCCTTGCGACGTTGGCCGTGTTGCTGGTGGTTGGCATCGCTGTAATCGCCGTCGCGGCGCATGTGCTGCTGAATACGGAGCGCGTCCGTAAGCTCGCCGAGGCCGCCGTCGCGCAATATACCGGCATCGACATGAAGATTGATCGGCTGCGCGCCTCGCTGTGGACGGGCCGCGTGACCGCCACCGGTCTCACGCTTGCCGTGCCCGAGGCGCAAGCAACTATCGAGCGCGTTGATGTGCACGTGAATCTCCGCCGTTTATTGGCACGCGAGATATTCATCGCACGCGGCGACATCTCCGGACTTATCGTGCGCTTGCCGGAGGACGTGGACGCGATCGACACGATCATCGGCGACGTGCGGCAGACGGTGAAGGAGCACACCAAGGGCCGCGGCGACGGTCCTCCGGCCGTGAAGGTCACCATCGAAGAGATCACGGCGGCCGCGCACGTGTACTTCGATACCGATACCGAGCCGTTTCTGGCTTCTGATATTCGCATCGACGATCTGCTGACGTCGCGCATTGGGATTCATGCGGACGCCATGCTCGTGGCCTGGGGCGATGCCGCGCGGTTGTACGGCGACGTGCAATTGCTCCGCGCTGAGCCCGGTTCGCCGTGGCAGGCGGACGGCGGCGCGTGGCTGCGCGGCGTGCAAACGGAAATGCTCCCGCTGACGAATCCGCCCACGGGCATGTTTGCCGCCGACATGACCTTCATGCCCACCGACCCCGGGCCCGGTGCGGATATTCACGCGCGGCTCATGGTGCCGAGCCGGCCGGAGATTTCCGGCGCGAGCGCGGTGCGCGGGGTGTGGACGGGCGAGCAGTTCGACATCGCCAAACTCGACTGGCAGTCGCCCAGCGCGCACTTCGATGCTGCGGGATCGTACGCATCGACGGAAGACTGGAGCGTCTCGGTCACCGAGGCGCGCGCGACCGAGGTATCGCTGGATGCCTTGCTGGCGTTGTTCGAGCGGCCGCGCGCGAGTTTCGAGGCCGACCCCGGCGCCGAGGTCGTGCTGGCGGGGTTCGCGGCGGACAGCATTGACGGCGACTGGCATGTGGCGCGCGGCGATCTCGGCTTCAGCGGGATCACGGTGGTTTCTCGGGTCGAGAACCCCGCGCAGAAAGGCATTGCACAGGCCACGCGTGCTCTTCGCGGAAAGGCGTCCGCCGCCGATGGCTTAATCACGATCCAGGAAATCCGCAGCGACGACGCGCATATCTCCGGCACGTTGTTTCCGGATCGCGCGAACAAACAACTGCGTGTGGATCTGAAGGGCGATCTGAACCTGGCGAACCTGCCGTGGACCTTGTTGAAGGAGCATGGCGATGTGCAGGACGTTGGCGGCCGTCTGTCGATCACGAAACTCGCCGGCACCTTCGCGCAGGGCAACGCTACGCCGGACAATCTAATTGTTGAAGGCGCGCTGCGCGATGCCCGTCTGAAATACACCGACGACATACTCGCCGTGGATGCGCGCGAGGTGGCCGGCACATTTTCCACCAAGGGCGACGCGGTGGCCGTGAATCTTCGCGCCGTGGACGGAAGCCGCACACCGGTCGCGCTGGTGGGTAGTTACGCGGTCAAGGATCGCGTGTGGACGGGTACGCTCGACACGGACCCGTCGAAAGTGGTCCCTGCGTTGCTGGCGTCGCTCAAGTCCGCGAACGACATTTACAAAGGTACGGCGGCGCTGGGCCCGTCCGTGTTCGATCTTCTCGCGCAATTCCCGCGCGCGGAGGGCGAGCCGCTCACACTCAATGTGAAGCGCGCGAAGGACGAGTCCGGCGCCGCGCTCGACGGCACGCTTGTGTTTGCAAAAAAAGCAGTGACCATTGACGCTACGGGAACTGCCCCGGCGCACAAGATCGTGTCTGCGTTTTTCCCGCGCTTGAGTGGTATCGGACCCATTCAGGCGACGTTCAACTATGACCAGGCGAAAAAAACATATTCCGTTACGGCCGATGCGACCGCGGTGGCGCTGAACTCCGAATCGATCCTGCGCAAGGCCTCGGGCACGCCGTTTACCCTTGCCATGGCCGGCGCCGCGCAGAAGAAATGGACCATTGAATCCGTAGAGGCACAGGTGCAGGGCGCGCCCGCGTTTCGCTTCACAGGCGCCGTGAAGAACAAATCGGTACCGTTTGAGGCGAACCTGAAACCGCTGGCCGCGTTTTTGCCCGAAGGCGCGACGGCCGATGGGCGTATCCACGGTACGTTGCACTTCGATCCCTTCGCGGGCGATTTCCAAATCGATCAGGCCGCGCTGGCACTCTCGCCAGAGGCGGCGCTGGAGCGGATGCAGGGGGCCATTCATTACACGCCCGATGTGTTTTCGTGTGAATCGCTCGAGATCGACGGCGCGCGTTCCGACGCTACGATCTCGCTTACGCGCATCGATCGGCGCTGGTCGGGCGCGGCCACGGGCAAAAAACTCGACGTGGAGTCACTGGTCGAGCTCAGCCGCGCCATACGCACCGTGCTCACGGATGCCGACACCGATGCGGATATTGAAATGGCCGCCGCAGCGCCAACGCCCAAGGGCAGCTTTTGGGACCATCCGATCACGGGCGCGTTTACCGTCGATCTTGGAGAGGTGTATTACCGCCGCGGAAAGTTGGACAACGTGTCCTTTCGCATTCTCGGCGAGGATCGTGCCGTCCGCATTCCTGAAATTTCCGCCCGCACCGGCGAAGGAACAATACTCGGATCGATTGTGATCCTGCCCGACGAGCGCACCGATGCGATTGTGAAGTCGGCGCTCAAGTGGAATGCGCTCGACGGCCGCGCCATCAACGACATGCTCTTTCCGCAAGATCGCGGCTTCTATGGCACGATGAACGGCGAACTCACTTTTGACGCGCCGTTGGGCGACTACAAAGAAATGCTCGCGAACGGCTCGGGCAGCGCGCGCTGGTCCGCCAAGCAGGGATCGGTCGGCAGCGCCGGCTTTGCCGGAAAATTGCTCGCCGCGCTGCGCACGACGGAGATCATCATGCTCAAGGTGCCGTCGCTGAAGGACCAGGGGCTTTCGTACAAAACCTGGACCGGCGAGATCGTGATGACCAACGGCGTGATGGATCTGCGGGAGACGCAGCTCGACGGTGGTGCGTACACGGTCACCGGTACCGGGACCATCGATTTCGCCACGGAAAAAACCAATGTCGAAACCTTTACACGCGTGCTGGAAAGTGTCGGCAAGGTCGTCGGCAGCGTGCCCATCATTGGCGACATTGCCACCGCGGTATCGACAGACCTGGTTGGTGTTCCCGTCAGCATTCACGGATCACCGTACGATCCTCAGGCGAGCATCATGGGCGCGGCGGGGAAGAGCGTAGCCACCACGCCGTTGCGTGCCGGCGAAGGCGTGTTGAAGGCGATAGGCGAGGGCCTTCGCAAACTGATCCCCGGCGGCAGCAAGAAGGACAATCGGTACGAATCGAAGTCGTGATTGGCGGCTTACGTACCCCGCACGTACCACCACAGGCTCAGGCCGGCCATCGTGAGCCAGAATGCGGCGAGCACGGCGAACAATAGGGCGGACGGCGGCGCGGGCGGTGTGCGCTTGAGCGAAGTGCGCACGTGGTTCGCGCAGCCCGCGCCCACCACGAATTCCGCCGCGGCGAGGATCATTAGTGCCTGCCGAGGGTCGATCACGATGAGCACCGTCGCCACGATGGTCGCCACGGCCACGGCCGGGTCGGTGAACGTCGTCGCGAGTTTGTTGCTCATGCGCTAGAGTGTTCCGAACACTTCGCGCGCCGCGGTCAGCGTCTGGTCGATTTCCGCCTCGCCGTGTGCCGTGCTGCCGAAGTACGCCTCGAACTGCGCCGGCGCAAAGTACACGCCGCGCTCCAGCATGCCGTTGAAAAATTTGGCGTAGCGCTTCGTGTCGCTCTTGAGCGCCTGCTGATAATTCATCACGTCGCCGTCGCAGAAGAAGATGCCCGCCATCGTGCCAGCTTGCCCGAGGCACACGGGAATGCCGGCTTCCTTGGCAAGCGTCTCGAATCCCGCGCCCAGTTCGGTCAGCGCGCGCTCCACGCAATCGAGCACGTCCGGCTTCTCGATTTCTTCCAGGGTGGCGAGCCCGGCCGCGGTTGCGAGCGGATTTCCAGACAGTGTGCCGGCCTGATAAATCTTGCCGACCGGCGAGATTTCATCCATGAGCGCCGCGGGTCCGCCGTATGCGCCGACCGGCAGTCCGCCGCCGATGACTTTGCCCAGCGTAACGAGATCCGGCGTTACGCCGAAACGCGCCTGTGCGCCGCCGAGACTCACGCGGAATCCGGACATGACCTCGTCGAAGATCAGAATCACGCCGTGTTTTTTTGTCAGGCGACGCAAGGCTTCGAGATATCCGTGCGCCGGCGTCACGAGACCCATGTTGCCCGGCACCGGCTCAAGAATCACGCAGGCAATTTCGGCGCCGCGTGTTTCCAGTGCTTTCTCCACGGCATCCACGTCGTTATACGGCACCGTCAGCGTTTGCTCGACATGCGATTTCGGCACGCCGGGACTCGTCGGCGCGCCGAAGGTGGTTGGGCCGCTGCCGGCGGCGACGAGCAATCCATCCACGTGGCCGTGGTAGCCGCCTTCGACTTTCACAATCAGATCGCGGCCAGTGACACCGCGCGCGAGTCGAATCGCGCTCATGGTGGCTTCGGTGCCGCTGTTCACCAGCCGCACCTTCTCCACGCACGGCACCAGCTTGGCAATTTTTTCGCCCAGCGTAATCTCGGCTTCCGTTGGAATGCCGAAGCTCGCGCCTTTTTCCATCGCGCGCGATACGGCCTCCACCACCCGAGGATGGGCGTGCCCGAGAATCAGCGGGCCCCACGAAAGGACATAGTCGATGTACTCGTTGCCATCGACGTCGGTCACGCGCGCGTCCTTGCCGGATGCCGCGAAGAAAGGGTGGCCGCCGACGGCCTTGAACGCGCGTACGGGGCTGTTTACGCCGCCCACGAGCACGCGGTTCGCCCGTTCCCACAGCGCGCGCGACTTGCTTAGCCGATCTCCCATAGCCTGCCTCAGCTGATCCCGGCCACTTGGGCCAGCGCCGTTTCATAGCCGCCGTTAAATTCGACGCGCGTCACTTCGTCCACGCGAAACCGCTTCACGCCGCACCATTGCGCGTCGCGATCGATTTCCTTGATCGTAAACGTCTTATCGGCGATTCCTTCGAGCGAACCGATATGGCATTCGGTTTGGTCCACGGCCTCGCGGTGGATCACCATGAGAGAGAAATGCTCGTCCACCGACCCGAGGATCGTTTCCATGCTGTTCAGATCCACGAGTGCCGGGCGCTCCGGCACCATGCGCCGCAATTGCAACGCTTTTTCGATGAACCGAAGATTGTCGAAGTCCGTCTTCACTTCGGTGATGTCGTCGAGCCGCAACACGACGTAACCTTCGAGCCGGATGTCGTCGGTGACCAGATGCAATAGCACGTGTTTCTCGTTTGCATCGACTACATATCCGCGGTCGTAGCATCCCGCATCTTCAAGACACTTGCGGTTGCAGATCACCATCTTCACGTGCCGCTTCGCTTTCGCGATTTCCTTGATCACATCTTCACGCGACATGACACAGCCCTCACTCCGACTCCGACAGTCGTTGCCACTATGCCAAGTAAAAATGCCGCCCGCAAGTCCGCCGCGCAAAGAAAAATCCGCGCGGTGTTGAATCCGCGCGGACGCATGGGGCTGAGAAATGTTTGCTGACGGTAAAGCGTTTACAGAATCCGGAAGATGTCGTAGCGGACGCCCTTCGCAATGCTCGAGCCGACGCCCACTGCCACAATGCTGTTCAGCCACGCGTATTTTTCGCTGCTCGTCTCGTAGCGCGGCGTGGTGCGGAAGTAGCCGTTCTTCGCGTCGATGACGCCCTTGTAGTGCGTGTAAATCAGCGCGCCGTCGTCGGTTTCGATCGTCGCGCGTACATCCACCTCGCCGACGCCGTCCGGCCGCGTGAGGTACCAGTCGCCACCACCCGGTAGCACTTTGCCGTTGATCTTCGGCCCCTTCACGATGCCGGATTTCACGTACACGATGGTGCGCGTACCCAGCGGCGACTTGCCGACAGGCTGGCCCGGCTCCAGTTCCGCTTCCGCGGAGCAGAGGTATTCATACTTCAGATCCGGCACGGCATCCTGCGCGTGCGCGCTGCCGACCAGCGCCGCGCTCGCCGCGATCACGCCGCCCGCCATCAGAATTTCCCGCCGCGACTTCATGTGCTCGTCGTGATTCATGTGGATCTCCGTGAGGGTTGTTACTTTTTTATGTGCGGTGCGACCAGTTTTTCGACTTCGGCAAAGTTTTCGTCCGTCATCGGCTCGTGGATGCGCTTGAGGATCGTGCCGTCCGGCGCGATGAGGAAGGCGTTTACGATGCCGGGCTTGCACTGGTAGCGCTCCGCGCACGAGCCGCTCTTGTCCATCAGGACATCCGGATATGAGGCCTTGATGATGGTCTCGGCAGCGACGTGCATTTCCTTTGGAATCCGCGCGAGCCACGCAATGCCGACGAATTCCATCGTCTCCGCGTAGTGCTCTTTCATCTTGCCGCTCCACGCTTGCGTCGCCGTCTGGCTGGCCTGCTCACCGAAGGTGAGAAACACGGCTTTTTCGCGCGGCCACTTGATGCGCGTCATGCCTGCCTGGGTATTTGGCAAGGTGAAGTTCGGAGCGGTTTCGGTTGTGGCGGCTTCAGCAGCTTCCGGCGCGGCGGGTGCAGGGGCGTCTGCTGCTGCAGGCGCCGCCTTAGGCGTGCGAGGTTTTACCGACGCTTCCGTTCCGTCGGACGGATCATCGGCAAACGTAAACGGCGCGAACGCAAGTGTTAGCGCGAGAACTGCGCAGGCGCTTGCGCGCTGCATTATCCCTTTAGCCATCCCGCTGCATCCTTCGCCCAGTAGGTCAGGATCATGTCTGCGCCCGCGCGGCGAATCGCCGTCAGGCATTCCATCGCCGCGCGCCGCTCGTCGATCCAGCCATTCGCGGCCGCCGCTTTGATCATCGAGAACTCGCCCGAGACATTGTACGCCGCCAGCGGCAGATCGAATTCGTCCGCCGCGCGCCGGATCACGTCGAGGTACGGCAGCGCCGGCTTCACCATGATCACGTCCGCGCCTTCTTCGATGTCCATCGCGATCTCGCGCAGGGCCTCTTTCAGGTTCGGCGGGTCCATCTGGTAGCTCGAGCGATCGCCGAACTGCGGGGGCGACTCCGCCGCGTCGCGGAAGGGCCCGTAGAAGGCCGACGCGAACTTCGCGCTGTAGGCCATGATCGGCAGGTTTTGGAAACCGTTGTCGTCCAGCGCGTCGCGGATTTCCGCTACGCGGCCGTCCATCATGTCTGACGGCGCGACGACATCGGCGCCCGCGCGCGCATGCGCCAGGGCTTCCTTCACGAGCACATCGAGGGTCGCGTCGTTGTCCACATCCAGGTTGCCGTCGAGGTTTTCGGCGATGATCCCGCAGTGGCCGTGGTCCGTGTATTCGCACAGGCAGACGTCGGTGATCACGCACAGGTCAGGACACGCGCGCTTGATGCTTTCCACCGCGCGGCACACGATCGCGTCGTCCGCGTGGGCCGAGGTGCCTTCCGCGTCTTTGTGATCGGGAATGCCGAAAAGGATCACGGCCGGGATGCCGAGCTGCTGTACCGCGCGGCATTCCTCGGTCAGCGTGTCCACGCTCCACTGGTAGTTGCCGGGCATGGATTTGATCGCGATCTTCACATCGCGGCCTTCGCGCACGAACAGCGGCAGGATCAGGTTGTCCACCGACAGCCGCGTTTCGCGCACCATCCGCCGCAGGGTCGCGTTCCGCCGCATCCGGCGCATTCTTGTAATCGGAAAATTCATGGGGACCTCGCTCTATTCAACTCCAAATCATAGCAGGCAATACCCGCTTAAAAACTCATTCCAGTTCGCGGCCGGTAAAGGCCTTCGCCAGCGCCCGCACGAGAGCCTGCAGATCGTGCTGCGCCGGCTCCAGGTACACCGGAATGTCGCAGGCGCGCGCGGCGGCGGCCGTCTCCGGCCCGATGGCGGCGAAGAGCACGCCGTTCATGCGCTGCAGGTTTTCGGCGCCCACGATCTGCGCGAAATTGCGCGCCGTGGAGCCGCTGGTAAAGGTAACGGCGTCCGGCCGGGCGTCGATCATCGCGCGGACTTTCGCCGGATCGGTCGCGACGCTGACGGTCTGATAGACGACAAGCTCGGTCACCTGCGCGCCAAGTTTTCGCAGTTCTTCGGGCAGAAATTCGCGCGCCAGATCGCCCTTCGGCAGCAGGAAGTGTTTGCCGCCGAGCAGAGGATCGGTTTCCTGCAACACGTCGAGCGCGCCTTCTTGGCGGTAGTCGCTCGCGGTGACGTCCACTTTCACGCCGCGATCGCGCAGCGCGCTCGTCGTGCCGGGGCCTACGGCACAGACACGGCAGTTGCGCAGATCGCCATCCGCGTGTCCGCGGTTCAGCGCATCCAAGAATGTGGTTACGCCGTTCACGCTGGTCAACACAATCCAGTCGAATCCGCTCAACGGCGGGATCGGCGGGGGAGGGGAGATGGGTTTGATCTCGATTGTGGGAAACTCGATCACTGCTGCGCCGAGGTCTTCCAACATTTTCGCGAGCTTGTCGGACTGCGCCCGGGCGCGCGTGACGACGATTTTTTTGCCGGTGAGCGGTTTTTCGAGCGGCGCGTTCATCGGTATTGCGCGATGATTTTGTCTGCGCCGCCGGCGCGCATTTTTTCCAGAACCACTTCGACAACATCGGTTACAAGGCTCGGCGGCGTGCCGGGAACAGCATGGGTTGCGATGCGCACGCTGGGCCCGCCGTCGACGGAAAACACACCGCAGGTCACGCGGAACAGCGTCACGCCCGTCATGCCGTTCGCCGCGGGGGAGGCCTCGCCCAGCGCGCCGATCGGCGCCTGGCACCCGCCGCCGAGGCCTTCCAGCAGCGCGCGCTCCGCGGTCACTTCCGTGCGTGTGTCGGCGTGGTCGAGTTTCCCGAGCAGGCTGAGCACGTCCGCGTCATCAATGCGGCATTGGATGCCCAAGGCACCCTGACCGGGCGCCGGCAGCATCACGTCCGGCGGCAATTTTTCGACGATCACATCCGCGCGGCCGATGCGCTCGAGTCCGGCGCAGGCCAGCACCGCGGCATCCAATTCGCCGCGCTCCAAGACCTTTGCGATGCGCGTATCGACGTTGCCCCGCAGATCGACGATTTCGAGATCGGGACGCTTCAGCAATAGCTGTGCTTTGCGCCGCAGGCTGGAAGTTCCTATGCGCGCGCCCTGTTTCAACGCGCCGAGCGATTTCACTTCGCGCGCCACGAGCGCGTCGTTCGGGGTCGCGCGTTTCGGGATCGCGGCCACTATCAAGCCTTGCGGATCCTGCACAGGCAGATCCTTCAGGCTGTGCACGGCGATGTCGATGGATTTGTCGCGCAGCGCGCGTTCGAGTTCTTCGGTGAACAGGCCCTTACCGCCGATCTCCGCCAGCGGACGATCGATGATGCGATCGCCGCGGGTCGAGATGATCTCGATGTCGACTTTCAGGCCCGGTGCGGCGGCGCGCAGCAGATCCGCCACGTGGTTGGACTGCACGAGCGCGAGCTTGCTGCCGCGCGATCCGATGACGACGCGATCCCTCACGTTCCTTCCTTCAGGCCGAACAGCCGCCGCACGGCCTGCAGCACGCTGCCGTGCTCTTCGGTGTGCGCCTGTTGCTTAATTTCGGTGAGGGGCCGCTGCAGGATATTGCTCACGAGCCGCTTGGTGAGGTATTCGATTTCTTCGCGTTGCTCCGGCGTCAGGCCGGGCATGTTCGAGAGCGTTTTTTGGAGTTCTCGCAGGCGGATGTCGTCGAGTTCCTTGGACAACGACACGATGGTCGGCTCGGCCGCGAGGCCGCGCATCCAGCGCCAGAATTGCTCCACGCCGGCGTCGACCAGCTCCAGGCTGCGCTCGATCGCCTCGCGCCGCGCTTCGACGTTGCGGTCCGCGACGACCTGCAAATCGTCCATGGTGTAGAGGTAGATGTTGTCGAGCTGGTTCGCGGCGGCGTCGATGTCGCGCGGCACGGCGATGTCGATGAGGAACATCGGCTTCTGGCCGCGCTTCCACAGCGCGTCCTGCAACTGGTGCGCGTGCACCACGAGGCCCGGCGCGCCGGTCGAGCTGACGACGATGTCCGCTTCGTGCAGCCGCGCGTCCAGCGCGTCCAACGCGATGGCCTCGCCGCCGAAACGTTGCGCCAGCGCGCGGGCGTTTTCGATCGTGCGGTTCGCCACGATGACGCGGCCGACGCCTTGCTGCACCAGATGCTGCAGCGTCTGTTCGCTCATCTCGCCCGAACCGATCACGACCACGGTCGCGCTGGAAAGATCGGTAAAGATCGACACGGCGAGATCGACCGCGACCGAACTCACCGATACCTTGCCTTCGCCGATGGTGGTTTGCGTGCGCACGCGCTTCGCGGTGGTGAAGGCCTTTTGGAATAGCGCGTTGATGACTTTGTCGGTCGCTTGTTCCTGGTGCGCGAGCAGGTAGGCGTCGTGCACTTGCCCCAGGATTTGCTGCTCGCCGACGACGAGACTGTCGAGGCTCGCGGCCACGCGAAACAAATGCCCCACGGTCTCGCGGCCTTCGTATTCGTACAACGCTGGGCCGATCTCGTTTTCCGGAATGCCGTGCCACGTGCTCAGGAACTTGCGCACTTCGTGGTGCAGATAGGGCGCGTCGCCCGCGTGGTTCAGGTAAATCTCCGAGCGGTTGCACGTGCTCAGGATTACGACGCCGGCATCTTCAACATTGCCGCGCAGGGTCTTGACGGCTTTCGGCAAGGCCTCCGCCGCGAACACGACGCGCTCGCGCAGCGCCAGCTCGCTGGTGCGGTGGTTCATGCCGGAGACGATCAGGCTCATGAAGCGTTCCCCCAGAACTCAGCGCCGCCGACCTGGAAGGTGCTCATCACGAGATAGATCGCGAGCAGGGAGAAGAAGCCGAAGGACACGAGATACGCGAGGTTTGGGCCGCGCAGCAGCCCCAGGCCACGGCCGTGGAAACACACGGCGTAGAGCGCCACCATCGCGAACGAGAGGAAAATTTTCGGCGAGATGTACCAGTACTCGCCCAGCAGGTCACGCGCGCTGAAGGCCCAGCCGAGACCGAGCGCGGCGGTGAGCACGAAGGAGATATAGCCGGCCGCGATCAGTTTGTAGAGCGTCCCATCGAGCAGATCCAGCGACGGCAGGCGACTGGTGAATCCGCCGGTAGAGAGTTTTTTCAGCTTCTGTGCTTTTGCGGCGTAGGCCGCGCTGGTGAGGCTTGCGACGAAGAACAGCGCGAAGGAGAGGAACACGAGGCCGACGTGCACGGTGAGCAGCAATCCATTCAACGCTTTCGGCGCGTCGCTTAAATAACGCGGGCCGACGAGTCCGCTGATGATCGCCATCACGGCGAGCGCCGGGAAGTAATACACGAGCAACGGCCGCATCTCCGCCCGCCGCTGCACCGTCAACATGATTCCCGTGCACAACACCAAAAACAGGTTCAGCGAATCGCCCATCCCCGTGAACGGGACCGCGCCGAACTGCCACCAGCGATACACAAACACCGCCAGCAGCAGCGTGTTCCCCGCGCCGGCCGCGTGCCGCGCCAGCGCGAGGGCGCGGTCGTCCGGCGTGCGGAAGGTGCGCAACGCCAGCCCCGCCGCCAGCAGATAGCAGGTGACGGCGAGGTAAAACGGGATTGTGGGAATTAACGGCATGTATTCATCCGGATAACCATGCACTCGTTCCACAAGTATAGCCTTTGCAAGGGCTTAATGGCCACGCCGGGGTGCCTTCGCGGGACAGCGCAAACATAAAAGGCAACCCCTGCACATGTCATCCCCGCGAAAGCGGGGACCTCTCCGCGCACCGCGACCGGTCATGAAGAATGGTGCATTAAAAGTTAATCTTGACTAATTTATAAAATATACACTAACTTAGTGAACCTGCAACACCCAGAGAGCCGTCCATGTCTCGCATTCTCGCGCCCGTCCTGTTTCTGTTCGGCCTGCTGGAGGCCGCCCGCGCCGAAGAATCGCCCGGTCCTATCGATACCGATCGCCCCGACCAGACGGAATCCAGCGCGCTCGTGCCGCACCAGCATCTGCAGCTCGAATTCGGCATGTCGTATTCCGAAGATTCGCCGGACGACGAAGTCCTCGAAGCGCCGGCGTTGCTGGCGCGCTATGGGCTGATCGAGCGTCTCGAACTGCGCTTCGAGATCCCGACGCTCACCACACAGTTCGCCGGCGGCGCGGAGAGCGACTTCGCCGATCCCGCGCTCGGCGCGAAGGTTGGCCTCTGGTCTGAAGACGGCTGGCGCCCCGAGGCCGCGTTGCTGGTCGGCACGACGCTTCCCATCGGCTCCAACGACATCTCGAGCAAGCGCTTTGATCCGGCGTTCCGGTTTTCCTTTGGCCACACGCTCCCGCGCGATTTTTCCTTTGGCTACAACCTTGGCGTCGCGTGGGCCACAGAAGAGGAAGACGACGGCACCGGCCGCGACACCACCGCGCGCCTCGAATACACCGCCGCGTTGGGCTACGACTTCGCCGAGCGCTGGGGCGCGTTCATCGAAGTCTTTGGGGACACGCCGCTGAGCGACGATCTCGGCCCCGCCCACAGCATCGACGGCGGCCTCACCTGGCTGCTGCGCGACAACATGCAGTTCGACCTCGCGGCGGGCGTTGGCCTTACCTCCGAGGCGCCGGGCTGGTTTATTACGGCCGGCTTTTCGGTCCGCCGCCTGCCGAAATAGGCCCGAAAAGAGGCTGGGAGCCCTAAGTCCAGCGCACCCACAAGCTTGCAAGGCCGTCCCGCCGAATGCTACTCTGGTTCGCTATCCCGCTGTTCGGGATAAATCCCAATAAAAAGAAGGGTTTCACCGTTTCATGTCAAATCAACAAGAGGGCAATATCCTCGACATGGCCTTCGATCTCGGCCGCGACGAGGAATTTACCGATGCGGAACTCGCGTCACTGTACCAAGCCTCGCTGGAAGATTTCCGCGAGGGTGAAGTCGTTAAAGGTCGCGTCGTTGAAATCGCGTCCGATCGCGTGCTGGTCGACATCGGCTACAAGAGCGAAGGTGCGATTGACCTTAACGAATTCGGCTCCATCGGCGACCTGAAGGTCGGCGACGAGATCAATGTTTACATTGAAGCGCCGGAAGACGAACACGGTATGCCGGTCCTCTCGAAGCAGAAGGCCGATCGTATTCGTAACTGGGCGCATATCCAGGAAATCTACGAGAAGGACGGCGTCATCAACGGCAAGATCGTCCGTCGCGTCAAGGGCGGACTCAAGGTCGATATCGGTATCGACGCGTTCATGCCCGCCAGCCAGCTCACGTGGCGTCCGACCGGCGATCTCGATCGCTACATCGGCCAGACCATGGAAATGAAGATCATCAAGCTCACCAAGCGCCGCCGCAACGTCGTCGTCTCCCGCCGCAAGCTCCTCGAAGAGCAGCGCAAGGGCGAGAAGGAACAGCTCCTCAAGACGATCGAAATCGGCAAGATTATCCGCGGCGAAGTGAAGAACATCACCGACTTCGGCGCGTTCGTCGACGTCGGCGGTATCGACGGTCTCCTGCACGTGACCGACATGTCGTGGGGCCGCGTGAAGCACCCCTCGCAGGTCGTTTCGGTCGGCGACAAGATCGAGGTCATGGTGCTGCACTTCGATTCGGAGTCCGAGCGCATCAGCCTTGGCCTGAAGCAGAAGTCGCCGAACCCGTGGCAGTCGGTCGAGCGCCGCTACCCGGTCGGCACGGTCGTGCATGGCAAGGTTGTCAGCATGACGGACTACGGCGCGTTTGTGCAGCTTGAAGAAGGCATCGAGGGCATGGTCCACGTCTCTGAAATGAGCTGGACCCGCCGCGTGCGCCACCCGAGCGAAGTCGTCCAGCTTGATCAGCCGATCGACGTGATGGTGCTGAACGTTTCGCCGGAAGAAGAGAAGATCGCGCTCGGCATCAAGCAAACGATGCCGAACCCGTGGATGGCGATCGAGCGCAAGTACCCGATCGGCACCATTGTGAAGGGCACCGTGCGCAACCTCGCCGACTACGGCGCGTTTGTCCAGATCGAAGAAGGCATCGACGCGCTGTTGCACGTCAGCGACCTTTCCTGGACGCAGAAGGTCAATCACCCCTCCGAGATTCTCGAGAAGGGTCAGGAGATCGAGGTCAAGATTCTTGCCATCGATCCCGCGCACGAGAAGATCAGCGTCGGGTACAAGCAGCTTCAGCCGGATCCGTGGCAGAAGCTGATCGACGAGATTCGCGTCGGCGTCGACCTTGAAGTCGAGATCGCCAAGCTCGTGTCGTTCGGCGCGTTCGCGCGCTTGAAGGGCGGCATCGAAGGCCTCATCCACGTCTCGGAAATCGCACGCGATGTGCAAAAGCCGGAAGATGTGCTCAAGGTTGGCGAGAAGGCCACCGCGCGCGTCATCAGCATCGACGCAGTCGAGCGGAAGATCGGCCTCAGCATCCGTGCGTTCAAGGAAAATGAGGAAGTGAAGCTGCGCGAGCAGTATGGCAAGAGCGGTGACGACACCCCGGTCAGCATTCGCGACGCGGTGGGCGACGCCCTTCCGGCCTCGATGCTCAGCGCCGGCGGCACGCTTGCCGATGCGGCCAACGAAATGATGGCGGCGGTCCGTGCTTCGGAAAAGCAGGTAAAACCAGGCGAGGGTGTAGGACCCTCCAAGACGGACGCTCCGGGCCAGTAAGCATAAGTACCAGTACTAACGAATCCACGGAGCGCCGCCAGGTTAGGCGGCGCTCTTACTTTATGGAAACACAGGCAGCGTAGGATGGGTTTGGACCCATCGCCGATACGATGATCAGCGACCTTCGAGTCGTTCAGGAGAGATAGTCATGGCGACAGCACGAAAGCCCGCGAAATTGCACGAGAAAAGCAGCCACTCCATGGCCGGCAAGCAAATGGACGGCGCCGACATGATCATCCAGGTACTCGCCGACGAAGGCGTGGACACGATCTTCGGCTACAGCGGCGGCGCGATCCTTCCGACCTACGACGCCATCTTCAAATGGAACGCGTCGCATGGCAAGAAGGAGCAGATTAACCTTGTTGTGCCGGCGAACGAACAGGGCGCGGGCTTCATGGCCGCGGGGTACTCTCGCGCCTCCGGCCGCGTCGGCGTGTGCCTTGTGACCTCCGGTCCCGGCGCCACGAACTGCGTCACCCCGGTGCGCGACTGCATGGCCGACTCCATCCCAATGATCATGATCTCCGGCCAGGTGCCGCGCGCGGCCATCGGGCAGGACGCGTTCCAGGAAGCGCCAATCTTCAACATTATGACCTCGTGTGCCAAGCACGTGTTCCTCGTGAAAGACGAGTCGCAGCTCGAAGCCACCGTGCGCTCGGCGTTCGACATTGCGCGGAGCGGACGCCCCGGCCCTGTCGTGATCGACGTTCCGAAGGACGTGCAGCAGCACCTTGGCATCTTCCGCGGCGAAGGCCTGGTCGAATTCCGCGGCTATGACGAGCGCAAGGCCGAAAGCGATGCGGTGAAGCTTTCGAAGGATATGGCGGATCGCTTCTTCCAGATGCTTGCCCAGTCCGAGCGCCCGCTGGTGTATGCGGGCGGCGGCGCGATTGGCGGCAACGCGGCTGAAGAACTGCGCGAGTTCTGCACAAAATTCGGCCTGCCGGGCGTCACCACGCTGCTCGGCATCGGCGCGCTTGATACGACCGAAGCGAATTGCCTCCACATGCTCGGCATGCACGGTGCGGCCTATGCCAACTACGCCGTCGAGGATTGCGACTTCCTGATCGCCGTGGGTTCGCGTTTCGACGACCGCGTTGCGGGCAAAGTGCACGAGTTCGCGCCGAACGCGCGGAATATTGCGCACCTCGATATCGATGCGGCCGAAATCGGCAAAGTGAAAAAGGTCACCTGGGCGCACACGGCCGACTGCAAGCGCACACTGCGCGAGCTGATCGACTTCGGAAAAGGCTTCAAGAAATCGTTTAAACCCTGGCACGACCATGTTGCCGCGCTGAAGAAACGGCACGCGTTCAATTACAAGCGCGACGGAGACATCCAGCCGCAGGAAGTGATCGAGGTGCTCAACAAGATCACCAAGGGCGAGGCGATCGTGAGCACCGGCGTCGGCCAGCACCAGATGTGGGCCGCGCAGTACTTCGACTTCAAGAATCCGCGCACGTGGCTTACGTCGGGCTCGATGGGCACGATGGGCTTCGGCTTGCCGGCGGCCATCGGCGCGCAGCTCGCGTGCCCGGACAAGCTTGTCATCGACGTTGACGGCGACGGTTCGATCCGCATGAACCTCGGCGATCTGGAAACCTGCACGACCTACGGCATCCCCGTGAAGGTGCTGCTGCTGAACAACCTCGGCGACGGCATGGTGCGCCAGTGGCAGACGCTGATGTTCGACGAGCGCTACTCCGGCACCGACAAGTCGCTGCACCAGAAGGATTTCGTGAAAGCCGCCGAGGCCGACGGCTACAAGTTCGCCAAGCGCGTGAGCGAGCGCAACAAGCTGCAGAAAGCGCTGGAGGACTTCGTGAATTTCCCCGGGCCCGCGTTCCTTGAAGTCATGATCGACAAGTTTGCGATGGTGATGCCGATGGTCGGCCCCGGGAAAAGTTACAAAGACATGCTTGTGGGCGATTACATCACGCCGCGCGAGACCCCGCCGCCCAGCGCGTCCAAAACCGGCGACACCTCGATGTTCTAAATCGTCAATCGGGGCGGCCCTAAGCGTGCTTAGGGCCGCCTTTCTTTTTTGCTAGAATTGTGTCCCATGACCACCGAGCCCACCGACGCCCTCATCGTAGTCGACGTGCAGAATGATTTTTGCCCCGGGGGCGCGTTGCCGGTGAAGGACGGTCACCGCGTCGTCCCTATCGTCAATCGCATCATGCCGCACTTCGATCGCGTCGTGTTTACACGCGACTGGCATCCCTTCGATCACATCAGTTTCGACGACGCCCCACAGTTCGTCGACAAGAGTTGGCCCGAGCACTGCGTGCAGGACACGCCGGGCGCGGAGTTTCATCCCGACTTGCGCACGGGGCTCGCGGCGGCCATCGTCAGCAAGGGCGTGCATCCGGACAAAGAGGCGTACAGCGGCTTCGAAGGCACCGATCTGGATTCACGGCTGCAGCGCTGGGGCGTGCGGCGCATTTTCCTGGCCGGGATGGCCACCGATTACTGCGTCAAACACACCACACTGGACGCGCGCAAGCTCGGATACGACGTCGTCGTGATCACGGACGCGTGTCGCGGCATCGATGTCCCGCTTGGTTCAACCGCTACCGCCCTCGAAACGATGAAGGAAGCCGGCGCGCACCTGGTGACGTCGAAAGAATTCGCATGATGCCCGGCGGCAATCAGCCCTGGTACGATCGCCAGGGCCTCGCGCTGCTGACTGACTTCTACCAGCTCACCATGATCGCCGGCTATCTGAAGGAAGGCCGCGCCGACACGCGCGTTTGCTTCGAATACTTCTTCCGGTCGTTGCCGCCCAATTCCGGCTTCGCCGTGTGCGCAGGGTTGCAGCCATTTCTGGATTATCTGACGCATCTGCAGTTTCTGGACGACGATATCGCGTACCTGAAGTCGTTGAAGCGTTTTGACGACGCCACGCTCGATTTCCTGCGCGCATTTCGTCCGCGCGCCACGGTCCGCGCGGTTCCCGAAGGCACGCTGATTTTTCCGCACGAACCGATCGTACAGATCGAGGCGTCCATCGTCGAAGCGCAGCTCATTGAAACCGCGCTGCTGAATTTCATGAACTACCAGACCCTGATCGCGACGAAGGCCGCGCGCATTTGTCTTGCCGCGCAGGGCGAACCGGTGCTGGAGTTCGGCCTGCGCCGCGCACACGGGCCCGACGGCGGCCTGAGTGGTTCGCGCGCGGCCTACATCGGCGGGTGCGGCTCCAGCTCCAATGTGCTTGCCGGCAAAGTGTACGGTGTTCCCGTCGCGGGCACCCACGCGCACTCCTGGGTCATGAGTTTCGAGAATGAGCTGGACGCCTTCCGCGCGTTTACGAAGCTTTATCCGCAGAATCCGATTTTGCTGGTCGATACTTACGACACGATCGAGAGCGGCGTGCCCAACGCCATCCGCGTGTTCCGCGAAATGCGCGAGGGCGGGGTGGAGGTGCGTCCGGCGATTCGGCTTGATTCGGGCGATCTGGCCAAGCTCAGCAAGATCGCGCACCGGAAAATGGTCGATGCCGGCTTCGACGATCCGCTGATCGTGGCCTCGAACGATCTCGAAGAAGACCTCATCGCCGACCTCAAGCGTCAAGGCGCGAAGATCAATGCCTGGGGCGTCGGCACGCATTTGATTACCTCGCACGACAGCCCCGCGCTGAACGGCGTCTATAAACTCGTTGCCATCCAGAGTGGGGGAGAGTGGCAGTCGAAAATAAAAATATCGTCGAACATGTCGAAGGCCACCGATCCCAGCCGCAAAAATCTTGTCCGCTATTACAACGATCGCAACGAGCCGATTGGCGATGTGCTTTTCGACGTAGACGAGACCCGGCCTGATTCCGGCACCATTCCCACCCGCCAGCGCGCCCTGCCGCACTTGCCCACGTCGCTGCGCGGCACCGCGCGGGCTGAGGATATCCTGCAGACCGTTTTCGAAAACGGCCGTGCCACTGCACCCGCGCCCGATATCCACGCTTTGCGCAAACGCGCGCTGGACCAAATCGCCGCCATTCCCGAAGAGTACAAGCGCCTGCGCAATCCCGAAATCTACAACGTCCAGCTCTCCGCGCAGCTTGGCGCCACCAAGGCGAGTCTCATCCAGTCGCTGGGCAGCACCGGCGCCTGACCACCCCTGCGCGGCGACACCCGCGCCCGAAGTGTCTCTCTTCCTATATATGCTGCGGCTTGTTGCACTCCGGCGCGGAGTGGAGCGGTTGCTAGACAAGGGTGATTTGGTGGACAGCGCTGATGGACTTGGAGATTCGAACCGTTTGCCACAAATCCGCGCCGTGCGAAACAAGGTGGGCAAGATTTTCCGTGGGAGTAATCGGGAACCATTTGGAAAGTTAGCCAGTATTCCGGCTCTGCGCGAGGCTCTGTTCGCAGCCTTGACATTAATGTATAAGCGTTATATTGTATTTTACGCTTATACGAAATTGGAGAATGACCATGCGACGGGCCGGAATCGCACTGCTGATAACCGCTTTCGGGCTAACAGGTTGCGGCAGCGGGAGAGGCGGAGGTGGCGCGTCCGGTCCCGATGCGGCGCTGTTTTCGGGTCCGCTGATGTTCGTCGGTACGCAGATGCGCATCTATGGCACGGGCGATATGCAGTTGGCGGACTTCAATGACGATGGGTTACCGGAATTTTTTTACGAGGAACGGGTTGGCGGGGAAGATTCTGCGTTGCATTTGGCGCCGGGATCAGAGACCGACATCTTTGGTCCGGAGACATTGCCAGGCATCGGCGAGAACAGCGCGATTGCTGATTTCGACGGCGACGGTAATCTCGACATTGTATCGTTCCTTTACTTCGATACACGTGGTTCTTTGTCATACGACTGGTCGCTTCTGCGCGGCAACGGCGACAACACCTTTGCGGAGGCCGAGTTGCTGGGGTTGGTCGGGATTGCAGATGTGACCACTGATATCGCCGGGGCGGACATCAACGGCGACGGCTTTGAGGATCTGTTGTCGTTGGGGTACTCAACGGGCGAGATTCTGCCGCTCGTCAATCAGGGTAATGGAAGCTTCGAGCCGGCGGCCGACGTTCAGTCGCCTTCCAATTTCGGCACGTTATACGGGGAAGATCTCAATCTCGACGGCTTCGACGACATTCTTTTCTATTACGTCAACGGTGTGGCGATTGCACTGTCCAATGGGGATGGCACGTTTGGCGCCATGGTGGACGAAATCGATGTTTCGGGAGACGTACTGGCGGCACCGGCCGATATGAATGGTGACGGGAATGTGGACATCGCAGGCTGGTCAAACGACGAGGGTATTCTTGCATTTCTGGGAACGGGAGACGGCACGTTTGGCGCGGCATTGGCCTCCGCCGTGGAGCCTGCGCTCGTTGGCGCGGACATTTTGGCCGTCGCCGACTTTAATGACGATACGATCCCCGATTTGGTGATCACGGGTGGGCGGGCGACCCGGCGCGGAACCGCGGAGCCGGTGTTGGCTCTGGCGATGGGGATCGGCGACGGGACGTTCAGCCCAGCACTACAGGTCATTGATGCAATCACATCCAATCGCGCGCTGACGATGGATGCCGATCGCGACGGCAACCTCGATTTGCTCATCACCGTGACGGACGGAGCACCTTTTCTCCGGTTTTATTTTGGGAACGGCGACGGCACGTTTCGGGAGGAATCGCCGGCGCTCATTGAGATGGATCCAGAGGGAGATCTGCTTACCAATAGGCCGCGCCCCGGAAACCATACAACCGAACCGTTCGACGTCGACAATGACGGCAACCTTGATTTGGTTATCAGAAACAGCACCGACTCTGGCGACTTAAGTCTACTGTTGGGCAATGGAGATGGGACTTTCTCGCCGGAAACCCGCATTCCGTTGAACGGCGTGCGCATTGACCAGACCATCGATTTAGACGTAGACAACGATATCGATTTCTTCGGTGGAAGCGCCCAACGCTACCTGGGTATTTTGCGCAACTATGGCGACGCCGATCTGCGCACACTGCCGTTGATTCAAATCTCCGACGCGCCCGACTTTTCATTTGAAGGCGCGGTCGATCTGGATGCGGACGGCGAGCTCGACTCGGTGTATTGGTTTTTCAACAGCGATATTCGCGTGACGTATGGCCGGGGCAATATGGAGTTTGAACCGATCGTGACCGTCGCCAATATCGGCGATGAGTTTCTGATCGGTATGGTGGACATCACGGGCGACGGATTACTAGACCTTGTCACCAATCAGCGGGCAGGCGAAATGGATCAATTCATTGTGCGGCCCGGCGGCCCCAACCGCACCTTCGAATCCGCTGTAACGTCCGAAATCCCTGTGTTCCCTGGCGGGAGCGGCGTCATATTGCAAGGCGGGTTTCCGCACGAATTCGCTGATTTTGACGGCGACGGCCGTGTTGACATGGTCCGGTTCCGGGATCAGATTGGCAATGGAAATGGGGCACAGCGAACCATCGTGTCACTCCTCTACGGGCAGAGCGACGGATCGTTGCAGCACGTGCAGGACATTAATGTGCCCTGGATCGTCCTTTCCACAACCGTTGTCGATTTAGACTCCGATGATGATCTCGATGTGTTCACCGGGTCCGTGACGTTAAACGACTTGTCGGTTTTCCCGCAGCAAGCTCGCCTGTTTGGCCACTCGCTGATTCTGAATGCCAAAGGGATGTTCGAACTTTCTGCAGGATTTCAGGCGATGATAGGAAGCCTGTTTGGCGATGTGGACGCCGATGCTGTTGACGTCACAGGAGAAGGCATCCCTGATGCGGTCATTTGGTCGGAGAGCACCGGCCTGGCGATCGCAGCGGGTCAGGGCGACGGTACTTTCAGCCAGCCTTACCACTTCAACACCGGCGGCCTTACCCAACTGGTTATTGGCGACTTCGACAACGACAACGACGGCGACGTCATTTCCGAGACCACGCTGGAAGGGGAACTGGTGGTTCTGGAAAATAGGATGTTCCGCGACTAGAGCGTGAACGTTACTTCGCCACTTCCAGCTCGAAATAAATTTCGTCGAAACCGAAGAACTGGAATCGCTCCATCAGTTCCTGCCAGAGCACGCCGCCGAAGTTGAAGAGGCCGTTGATCGGCAGGCGGCTCAGGAACATCGCGTTGATCAGCTTGTGGTGGAAGAACAGCAGGCGCTCCCTGCGCACATGGAACCGTGCCGCGCCGTAGCGTTCGCCGTTGAACTGTGCCTCAGGCTGGAAGGTCGAAAAGCTGCTGATGCCGAAGAAGTTGAAGTGCGTCGGGTGCTTGAGCGCCCACATGCCGCTCGCGTGCGGCACCCAGATCTGAATTCTCGCGCCCGGTTTGCACACGCGGTGGACGTCGTCCAGAAACGCGAAGTAGCGATCTCGGTGCACGTGCTCCAGCACATTGTCGAGCACGACCAGATCGACGGAGTTGTCCTTGAACGGCAGGCCCTCGGTGAACGTTGAATACACGTCCGCGCGAACGGTGCTATTGAAATCGACGTTGACCCATCCGGGCCGGTAGTCGCGCCCGCACCCGAGGTTTAGCCGGATCATTTACGCCGTGCGCGCGCCGCCGAGGCCCAGCGTCTGCGCGAAGCGCCGCAGGAAACCTTCCGTGCCGGGCGTCACCGCGCGCTGGCTGATCAGGCGCTCGGCGATGTCCTCGATGCTCTTCGCAGCCGGGCTGGACGGATAACGCAGCATAAAGGGATGGCTTTGCATGACGGCCTGGCCTACGTGCGGGTCGCGCGGCACCATGCCGAGGTAGCTCAGCTTGCGTCCGAGGTACTGCTGCGCCGCGCCACTGAGTTTCGAATACACCAGCGAGGCCTGGTTCTTGTTCATGACCATGTTCGCGATCAGGCGCACGATCGCGTCGTCGCGCTTCTGATAAATCGTCTTCAGCATGGCGTACGCGTCCACGATCGAGCTCGGCTCCGGCGCGGACACCAGCAACACTTCATCCGCCGCGAGCACAAACGCCGTCGCGCTCTTGCCGATACCGGCCATCGTGTCCACCACGACAAAATCCGCGCGCTCCTGCATCTGCCGCAGGCCCGCCATCACATTCTGCCGGCCCTGTTCGGACAAGTCGGCCAATCGCGCGAGACCCGACGTGCCCGGCACGACGGCGATGCCGCCGGGGCCTTCCACGAGGATCTGCGCCATGGTTTTTTCGCCGCTGATGACATGCTGCAGGTTGTACAGCGAGTTCAGCCCGAGCAACACTTCGACGTTCGCGAGCCCGAGGTCGGCGTCCATGATCACGACCCGCTGGCCCTTTTGCGCCAGCGCGATCGAGAGATTGACGCTCGTGTTCGTCTTGCCAACGCCGCCTTTGCCGCTCGTCACCGCGATGACGCGCGCCAGGCCCTGGTTCTTCCGGACGAATTCACGAAGATTTTGCGCTTGTTCCGCCAAGGTCGTCCCCACCGTCCACGACGAGTTTGGCCACCGTGCCGCCGCTTACCGGCATGATGTCGTCGGGTACATTTTGGCCCACGCTGAAATAACTCAGCGGAAGGCCGGCCTCTGCCGCCAGGCTGAACAACTGCCCGTATCGGCGCGTTTCATCCAACTTCGTGAAAAACAGCGCGCTCGGTTTCAGCAGCGAGAAATGCGTGACCACCTCGCGCAGATCCTCTAGCGACACATTCGCGCTCACCAGCAAATGTACTTCGTCCGGCTCGGCTGCCTCCACCAACGCCCGCGCATCGGTCATTTGCGCGCGGTTGAAGGGGCTGCCGCCGGCCGTATCCACCAGCACCAAATCGCGATCCGCAAACGCCCGCAGGGCCGCGCGCATTTCCGTCGCCTGATGCACGACTTTCATGTCCAGGCTGATGATGTTCGCGTAGACCTGCAACTGGTCCGTCGCCGCGACGCGGTAGGTGTCTGTCGTGATCACGCCCACGCGCGCATGTTCCTGCACGGAATACAGCGCCGCCAGCTTGGCGAGGTTTGTCGTTTTGCCGACGCCCGTCGCGCCCACGAGCGCGACCACTTTGCGCTTTCCGGATTCGAGCGCGATGCCGCCCGTCACCTGCACATGCCGGCGAATTTCCATCTTCAACCGTTCGCGGAAGATGCGCGGATCGCGGAACGCGCGCAGATCGCCGCGCCCCGCCGCCGCCTGCACCAGCGCCGCCGCGCGCTTGCGCGACACGCCTTGCTTGATGAGCATCTGGTAGTGCGGCACGAATTCCGGGGAGAGTCCCGCGCCCGGCGTCTCCGCCGTCAAAATGCCGAGCATCTCGCGCATTTCGGCCAGGTCTTTGCGAATGTCCTCTTGCGAAAGCGGCTCGGGCTCGGCGCGCTTCGGCGCTTCGAAGGGGATGACCTCCGCCGGCACGGCGTTGCCGGTGTTCATGATCGGAGGCGTCGGCGCGCCGGTGGGCGCGGTGGCGGCGCGTGATTTATCTTCTCCGGCGATGCCCGCTTTTTGCTGGGCCTGGGTCACCACTTTCCGGAAGAAGTCCACAGTATCGCGCACGGTCGCGTCGGTGCCGACGGACTCACTGGCGGAGGCCATGGCCGGAGTCGATGCGCCGCTACGGTATTTCTTTTCCACGGGGCTCAGCGGCCGTGCGCGCACGGGACCGTCGTCATCAATCGTCACGGAAGCTGTCACCTCGACTGCTTTTTGTCCAATCAGCCGCCCGAGCCACCCGCCGTGCGGCACCGTCGCCGTCCGCACCACGATGGCCTCGTCGCCCAGCTTGTCGCGCATGGCGAGATACGCCTCGTCGAGCGTACCCGCGCGAAATTTGTGGAAGCGCTGGCGCATGGCCTGGAGGTTCCCCCCGTGGCTCCTATAATAGCCTATTCGGGTTCCGGTGTACCTCGCCCGCGTTATAGCGCGACGGTACCCTCGCTATTGAGTTTTACGGCCGGGTCGACCTCGTTATACGACATCACCACAATCTTCGGCGTGCGGCTCTCCGCCATCCGCCGGAAATACCGCCGCACCTGTGCCGAGGTCAGCACAATGCCTTCATACCCCGCCCGCACCATCGGCTGCACGGCGCGCGCCGCGGCCTGCGCGATCGCGTCCGCGCGGGCCGGGTCCACGGGAATGAAGCGGCCCGGCTCGGCTTTCTGAATGGCCTCGCTCAGCTCCTGTTCCAGGGTGGGGGAGAGGGTGACCACGCGCAGCACGCCCTCTTCGTCCTTATAGTCCGCGCAAATCTGCCGCGCCAGCGCATGGCGCACGTATTCGGTGAGGATGTCGGTGTCTTTGGTGCGCGGGGCATAGTCCGCCAGTGTCTCGAGGATGATCTGCAGGTTTCGCACGGAGACGCGCTCGCGCAGCAGGTTGTGAATCACCTTCTGCAGCTCGCCGAGCGACAAGAGCGCCGGGATCAATTCGGCCACCACGGTTTTCGCCGTCGATTTCAGATTGTCCAGCAACGCCTGCGTGTCTTCGCGCGTCACGAGTTCTTCGGCGTGCGACAGGATCAACTCGGTGAGATGCGTCGCGAGCACGGCGCTCGGCTCCACGATCGTGTAGCCGAGACGCTCCGCGCGATCACGATCCCGGCGCGGCACCCACATCGCCTGCAGGCCGAAGGCCGGCTCCGTCGTCGGCACGCCCTCGATTTCTTCGCGCACCAGGCCGGGGTTCATGGCGAGGTAGTGCTCGGGCAGCATCTCGTATCGCGCGATCTCGGTCTCGCGCAGCAACACGCGGTATTCGTTCGGCCGCAGACGCATGTTGTCCACGATCCGGATCACGGGCACGATGAACCCGTGCTTGCTCGCGATCTGCTGCCGCAGAATCTGGATGCGCGTGAGCAGATCGCCGCCTTGTTTCTTGTCCGCCAGCGCGATCAGGCCATAGCCCAATTCGATCTTCAGCGTATCGACGACAAGGTAGTCTTCGGTTTTCGGCGGCGCCGCTTCGACTTTTTTCGCCTCTTCCAGCGCTGTGGCGGCTTCCACCTGCACGCGCTCCACGGACATCCGCTGCGACTGCCAGCCGAGCGCGCCGAGCGCGGCGGCGACAATCAGGAAGGGGAGATGCGGCATGCCGGGCACGATGCCGATTAGCGCCAGCATGGCGGCCGCGCTCATCAGGGCGCGCGGATAGCGCGTGAGCTGCTCGGTGAGGTCGGCGCCGAGGTTTTCGTTTGAGCTGGCGCGCGTCACGATCATGGCGGCGGCCGTGGAAATGATCAGCGCGGGGATCTGCGACACGAGGCCGTCGCCCACGGTCAGGCGCGTATAGGTGGACAGCGCATCCGGGAAGCTCATGCCGCGCATGGCGACGCCGATGATGAAGCCGCCGATGATGTTGACCAGCGTGATGATGATGGCCGCGATCGCGTCGCCGCGCACGAACTTCGTGGCGCCGTCCATGGCCCCGTAGAAGTCGGCCTCGCGCTCAATCTTCGAGCGCCGCTCGCGCGCCTGTGCTTCGGTGATGAGGCCCGCGTTCAGGTCGGCGTCCACACCCATCTGCTTGCCGGGCATCGCGTCCAAGGTGAACCGCGCGGCGACTTCAGAGATGCGTCCCGCACCGCGCGTGATCACGACGAACTGGATGATGATCAGGATCGCGAAGATGATGAATCCGACCACGGGACTGCCCGCGGTCACGAATCCGCCGAAGGCGTTGATCACGGAGCCGGCGTCCGCCTGCGCGAGGATCAGGCGTGTCGCCGCCACGTTCAAGCTGAGCCGGAACAGCGTCAGCATCAGCAGCAACGAGGGGAACACGGCAAACTCCACCGCGCTCTTCAGATAGATCGTCGACAGCAACACCACGATCGACGCGGAAATGTTCAGCGACAGCAACACGTCCAGCATCCATGTGGGGATGGGGATGACGAGCACCATGAGGATCGCGACCACAGACACCGCGAGCGCCACGTCCTGATTGCGCATCAGGAATCGCGGCTGCGTCGGCATCCGTTCGGCCGGAATCGCCATCTTCGTTTACGTCCTCTTAGGCTGTCTTACGCCGCTCGGCCAACTTCTCGGCCCGGCGATCGATTTGATACACATATGCCAACACTTCGGCCACGGCGCGGAACAAACCCTCCGGCACGAAGCCGCCGATTTCCGCGTCCTTATACAACGCCCGCGCCACTTCCGGCCGCTCCACGATCGGCACATTGTTCTTCACCGCCGTCTCGCGGATGCGCTCGGCCACGAGCCGCATGCCCTTCGCCACCACGCGGGGGGCCTGCATGCGATCCGCCTCGTATCGTAGCGCCACGGCGTATGTCGTTGGGTTCGTGATCACCACGTCCGCCGTCGGCACATCCACCATCATGCGGCGCATGGCCATCTGCCGTTGAATCTGCCGGACGCGCTGCCGAATCCGCGGATCGCCTTCCAATTGGCGCATCTCTTCGACGGCTTCCTGGCGCGTCATCCGCTGATCCTGCAAATACTGCCAACGCTGGAATGCGAAGTCCAAAATTCCGATCGCGAGCATCGTGAGGCCGACGCGCCACCACACGGCCCACACGAGGCTCCATGTGCCCACCGAGGCTCCCCACGCGTTCGTGCCCATCAGCGCAAGCAGTTCCGGCAGGCGGTTGCGCACACCGAACCACACGACGGCGGCGATCGCGGCGAACTTGACGATGGATTTGAGCAGCTCCACGAGCGAGCGCAGGCTGAACAGGCGCTGGAAACCCTTGATCGGATCGAGCCGCTCGAATTTCGGTTGCAAGGCCTGGCTCGAAAATACGATCCCGAACTGCGTCACGTTCATCAGAATGCCCATGCCCATGAGGATCAGCATCAGGGGCAATGCCGCCGGCGCCATCATCAGCAATGCCTGAATCGACAACACGCGCATGTCATCCACGGTATAGATGCGCGAATCGATCTCGCCGAAGTAGTGCGCCGTGATTCCGAGGAGTTGCTTGAAGGCCATCGGGCCGACGATCGTCAGCGCGATGCCTGCGGTGAGCAGCAGTGCCCCGGTCGTCAGATCACCGCTGCGGGCCACGTTCCCGCGCTCGCGCGCCATCTGCAGCTTGCGCTGCGACGCCGGTAACGTTTTTTCGCCCGCGGGTTGGTCGGCCATTGCTTAGCCCAGCCCGTTGATCATCTGGTTAATGGTGCGGAACATCCCGCCGAACATGTTGTCCAGCAGGTCGAGGTAGTACCCGATGGACAACGCGGCCACGATGAGCGAGCCCGCGATGGTCAGCGGAAATCCGATTACGAAAAGGTTCAACTGCGGCACTGCGCGGCCCATGATGCCCATGGTCACGTAGGCGAGCATCATCGCGCCCGCTACTGGCGCGGCCAGCAGCACCGCGTCGTTAAACATCAGCCCGGCCCACGCCGCCATCTGCCCCATCATCGAGGTGTCGGGCGCGAATCCGCCCACGGGTACGCGGCCGAAGGTCGAGACCAGCGACAGGATCATCATGTGGTGCCCAAAGCTCGTGAGCAAGTACAGCACGGCAATGATGAAGAACAGAAAACCAAACAGCGGCACCTGTGTTTCCAAGGCCGGATTAAACACGTTGATCAGACCAAACCCCGACTGCATGTCCATTACCTGGCCCGCGATTTGAATCGCCGCGAACACGATCTGCATCACGAGCCCCAACGCCATGCCCACCAAAAGTTCGCCCAGCGCCACGATCGCGAATGGGATCGCCTCTGCCGGCAGGGGAGTGGAGAGCGCCGGTAGGGTGGGCGTCACCGCCATCGCGAGGCCGCCGATCAGGCCGAGCTTGCCCATCACGGGAAAGTTGTTCGAACTCAGGATGGGCGCCGTCACGATTAGACCGGAAAAGCGCACCATCACGAGGATGAACAGCTTGAGGATTTCAATCTCCGCCACCATTCGTTAGCGCGCCCACTCGTGTGCGTTCCCCAGCAACGGCACCACGAATCCGAGCAGAGTCTCGCTCATCCACGGCAGGAAAATGACGAACGCGGCGAACACCACGATGATTTTCGGCACGAAGGTCAGCGTGATTTCCTGAATCTGTGTGACCGACTGGAACACGCTGATGATCAGGCCGACCACGAGCCCCGACAGAAGCATGGGCGCGGACACGAGCAGCGTCACAATCATCGCGTCGCGTCCCAAAAACAGGACGTCATCAATCGTCATGGCGGCATCTCCGCCGGGAGTCAGCCCCAATCCCCGGTCGCGCCAACAGTATCAGGATTTGCGGAAATCGTTGTCAACAAATATCTTGTCAATTCGCCGCAAAATTAGCAGATTGTCTGCAATACCAGACAAAAGAAAAGCGGCGGCGCGGACTTTATAGTCCACGCCACCGCGTTAGTGATTTTTATTGTATCAATCGCGGTTCGACGTTACACCGCACGGCGTCGCAGGCGCGCCACCGCGGCCGCCGCAAGCAACATCGAACCGATCATGCCCATCGCCACGAGCGCCGGCGACTCCATCGTCCATTCGCTGACCGTCACCACCGGCGTCAACGCCGCACGCACGGCGGTCTTCGCCACCGGGGATTCGGACACCATCCGCGCGATCGGCGGGCTGATGCGGTAGTAGGCATCGACGAACGCCGAACCCAGTGCCGTATCCATCATGTACGCGTCGCGCACGTCGCGCAGCGACTGGATTTCGGAGGCCATCGGCGTGCCGTAGGCCGCGGTCGCAATGAAGCAGCCGCTGCCACCACCACCGCCGCCACCGCCACCCACGCGCGGCGTCACGTTTGAGCCGAAGATCGCCGAGCCGAGCAGGAAGGTCGCGCGCACGGTGTCGTCGCCGTCATCGGCTTCGACCACGTCGCGCGAATCGTTTTCGTCGTCCGCTGTATCTTCGTTGGTCACGTTGACATCATCGGCTTCCGCCCACTCCGAGTCACTATCGGATTCGGCGGTGATTTCCTCATTGTCCTGCACCATCGTGAGGCTGTAGGAATACGCATCCACATCCGTGCCGTCTTCCAGGCTCTCGGCGATGCCAGGGCCGCTCAGTTCGCCGATCAGTTCCAACCCGCCCGGCAAGTCGCCGACGAAGGTCCAGTCGGGAATCGAACCGCGCGCGGCATCCGTCACCGCGATCACGACGCGCACGAAGAGGTTCTCTGGCGCGGGAAGCGGATCGTCGTTGCTGTCCACGAGATCGAAATCCGCAACCGGGCTGAAGCTCGAAGGCTCATCGACCAAGTCGCTCGAGTCTTCCGAAATCGTGATGATCAGGCGCGCCGTATCGAACGCATCGAAGGAATTGTCCGCCAACTGCAACGCTTCGAGCGTCGGCGATTCCACGGTCACGAGCGTCGGACCGAACTGGCTTTCGTAATAATGATCCACGACCGCTTCGGTCACGCCGCGTCCGGTCGATCCGATGTTCTTTACAATCGTGATCGTTCCGTTTCGGCCGATCAGGATGAAGTCGTCGTTCTCCAGCAGCGCGGTCGCATCCGGAAGGCCGTTGCCGTCTTCGTCGATATCGGCCGAATCACGAATTTGCACGGCCACGTCGATCGCGTCGGCTTCAACGATGTCGCGCACGTCGCGCGATTCGTAGTACCCGTCCACGATGGCCACGGTGCGGATCACGTCTTCGGCAATCAGGCCGGAAATATTGCCCCGGCTGATGTTTTCGTAATCCAGCTCCGCCAAATCCAGCACCGCGACGTATTCGGAGATGTCGCCGAATTCGTTTACGAGCGTGGCTTCGGTGTCGTCCAGTTCGTCCGTGATCACGCCGGCGTTGTCCAGTTGGCCGCCCAGCGCCGTCACGACCGAGTCGATGTCATCCACACTCAACCCACCGCGCACTTCCGGGCTGACGGTTGAAGAGATACCCACTTCCAGCGAGTCCGGCACGTCGGCGTCCGGCGTGAACACATTCAGTTCGACATCTTCCGGATCGGTAATCTCCACATCGATGACGCCGGAGAGTCCCAGATCTGCCCATACCGCGCGCAGCGGACCAACCGATACCGCGAGCGCCAGCGCCAAGGCGCCCGCGCACATACCTATCCCTACCCGTTTCGTGAACATAGACACATCCCCTCTGTGTTAACCGCGAAGCCCATGGTTTGCTGCGCAGACCCCCGACAGCCCACCGCACGCTACAACCCGCCGCGTGCCGAATCCGTACAGTCGAGTATATGCCTCAGCCGAAATCCTGTAAAGAAAAACCTGTGCTGGAAATCGCCTACGCGTTAGGATTGCGTTATGCGCGATCCCATATCCGCAAGGCTTCGGCGCGCGCTTCGTTTTCCCGCATCAGAGTGGCCTGTTCAAGCGAGCGCAACAATTCCGCCTGCAACTGGCCCGCGCGCATCAACGTATCGCGCATGGCGTCAGAAAACGCCATCGCGCCCGTAAACGTTAACCCGCTGCGTTCGTTGGTCAGCGCCCAGTCTGAACCTGCGCCGACATCGACAAAGCCATGCCGCACGAGCACCCGGCCCACCTGGCCCGCCAGCATGCGCAGTGTCTGCATGACGGCCGCGCGCGGCTGGTCTTGTTCGGTGTTGTAATAGGGGTTTTCGGCGGCATCCATGAACCCGGCCCGGGGCCACGCGCCGCTCTTTTCAAATTCCGCTTCGGCCAGCGCCGCGAAATTCCCGCGCAACCCAATCCATTCGCGTTTCATTTCGCGCAGACCGTCCGCGCCTTTCGCGCGCGCCAAGGCATGGCGCGCGCCCAAAGTATCGCGGATTTGAGATTCACCCCACGCTTCCATAAACGCGCTCGTCGCGCGAATAAATTCCACGCGCGCGATGGCCAGCGCTTCGCGCACGCGGCCGACGGGTCCGCCGCCATACGGTTCGCTGATCGGCATCTCGGCCATGCGCGGCTCGGGAGCGGCATGGGCGGTATCGTCAAACGATGCCCGCGCGATAGCGCGTGGCGCGGTCGCAAGCATTTCCAATTCTTCCAGCGTCGTCACGGCGTCGGACACGGAATCCGGTCGCCCGTCGAGCCCCAGAATCTGCGCGGCGCGCGCGGGAAGATCCTGCTCAAACTTCAGTCCCGCGAAGCGTAACTGCGCGCGCGGCGAAAAACGTGTGTACACGATCCGACCCTGGATTGCCGCGCCGGCATCGGGCGAGTTTTGCGCGGAAACATCAAACGGCATCAGCAATACACTTGAGCCCGCCGGCGGAAATGAATCCTGCCGTGTCACCAGCAGCATTCCGCCGCGGCTTATGTTCGCCGTCACTGTGCGCATCGCCGGTTCGGCGTCCGCGCTTCGCGCCACAAATGCCACCGGCCGCACCTTGCGCACGCGCGCCGCGCGACGGTTTTCCTGCGACGCCTGCGAAGGCGGATTCAGCGTAATCGACTCCATGAGAGTCCCCCGAGCGGTATTCCCCGTGGCGGAAGCCTAAGTGGCGATCAGGCCTTTGTCAATGGTGAAACGCTGTCCTATTTTGCCGGATCGGCGCACCAGTGCTACGATTCCCGACAGATTCCTTGGGGCGGGAAAACCACCGATGATCCATGTCACGTGCGGGAGCTGCGGACTTCGCATCATCGTCCCGGACACGGTCCAGGGGCGGCCCGGCCTGTGTTTCGGCTGTGGCGCGGCCGTCCGCGTGCCCACCACCGAGCAGCGCCCCGCCGAACAGGCCCTCAATTTCGAGAGCGGCACCCGCATCGCCGACCGGTACATTATCGACGCCAAGATCGGCAAAGGCGGCATGGGTGTTGTATATAAAGCGCACGACGCGCTGATCGACGAAGAAGTCGCGCTGAAGTTCATGCACCCCCGCGCGCTCGCCACCCAGCGTGGCCAGCAGCTTTTCATTAAAGAGGCCCAGATCGCGCGCCGCCTGCGCCACGAGAATATCGTGTCCGTCCACGACGTGAGCACCACGCCCGACGGTATCCTGTACCTGACGATGGAGCTGCTCAAGGGCGCCTCGCTGCGCGCGTACCTCAAGAAACACCGGGCCGAGCGCCGCCTGATGGACGCGCACCTCGCCATCGACCTTACGCTGCAGTCGCTCTCCGCGCTCGACTACGCCCACCGCATGGTGGTTCACCGCGACTTGAAGCCGGAAAACATCATGTTGCTGCCGGGCGACCGCGCGAAGGTGCTCGACTTCGGTCTCGCGGTCGCCGTGGAAGACGAGCAGGAAGTCCTGCAGCCGGGGCAGCCGAAGCCCAAACGCATCGTGGGTACGGCGGTGTACGCCTCGCCCGAGCAGCACCGCCACCTGCCGATCGATTTCCGCTCCGATATTTACAGCATGGGCCTGATCCTGCACGAGTTGCTCACGCTGCGCACGCCGATTGACGACCCGGTCACCGTGCTCGAAGTGCGACAGGATGTCTCGCCCTCCGTCGTCGAGGTGCTCGACCGCGCGTTGCTTAAGGAGCGCGAGCGCCGCTGGCAATCCGCGCGCGAGTTCCGCGACGCGCTCGGCACCGCCTACAAAAAGTCATACAAGGCCCGCGAAGGCGTCTCTGTGCAGACGCAGTCCGGCAAGCAGGTGTCCACGGAGAACATGGTCCTGTTGCCCGGCGGCAGCTTTTTCATGGGCTGCAACGACTTCCGCGAGGAAGCGCCTGAATTCGAAACGCGCATTGAGCCGTTCTACATCGACAAGTACCCGGTGACGAACGACCAATACGGCGCGTTCATAAAGGCCACCGGCCACGCCGAGCCGAAATATTGGCGCGACCCTGAGCTGAACGGTCCGCGCCAGCCCGTCGTCGGTGTTACCTTCGACGACGCCCAGGCCTACGCGCAGTGGTGCGGCAAGGCAATTCCCAACGAGCGCCAGTGGGAATTCGCCGCGCGCGGCAAGGACAGCCGCAAATATCCCTGGGGCACGCTCGAACCCGACACGGCCGTCTGCAACTACGGCGACTACCTCGGCATGCCGTCGATTGTCACCATGCACGACTCCGGCGCCACGCCCGACGGCGTCTTCGATCTCGCCGGCAACGTGTTCGAATGGACCACGGGCGCCTTCGTGCCCTACGACCCCGGCACGGGAGGCGACACCGACGTCCCCAGCGAACCGCGCCGCGTAGTCCGCGGCGGCTCTTGGCACTCCCAGCCCCCCGAACTCCGCTGCTGCGCCCGCAAAGGCCTCTTCCGCGAAGCCCAACTCACCACGGTGGGATTCCGCTGCGTACTGCAGGCGAATCGGGCGAATGGGAAGTAGTTAATGTGGAAGCGGCGTCCCGCCGCTTAGATCTTTAACTTACTCATTGCCACCAACACCCGCTCCGCCTGGCGCATGTGCCGCTCTTCATGTGCGGCCAGAATCGCGAAGGTGTCTCTCAAGCTGTAAGTAATAACTCTCGCGACCGGCGACGTGATGATTGTCGCCTCCAGGTCGAGGTGTTTGAGGTTGCTCATCGCGGCGATGAGCCGCGGCTGTTGCCGGCAGAACTCGTCGAGTGTCGAGAGCAGTACCGTCCCGATCGTTGGTTGGAAAATTTTGGGTGCCTTGGCTTTGCGCGCGTTTTCGGGTTTGATGGTGTTGTAGAGCGCCTTGCCCCAGAGCATCGGCCAGATTGGGATCTGTTCCCAGATCGTGGCGCGGTGGGTGCCGTTCGCGAGACGATCGAAAATGGCGAAGTAGGGCTCGTTCGATTTCACCAGATGCTCAAGGCACTGTCCGATGCTCCAGCGGCCCGGCTCGGAGCTCCAGTTGAACGTCTCGTAGTCCAGCTTGCCGAAATGTTCCCGTGCGCGACGCTCAATGTCGGAAATACTCTTTGCCAGGCCGCCCAGAAAGTCGTCGCCCATCGCCGCGCCCTTTCCGTTGTCGAGATCACCATTCTATCTACCGGAGCAAGCTCAGGCGCAGCGGGAGGGCGAGCGTCCTCGCGAGCTTGGATTTACCGGCGACTGTAGCTCGCGACGACGCTCGCCCTCCCACATTCCCAAACCCCTTTATGGTTTCTTTTGGTCCTACCTTTTCTTTCTCCAAAGAAAAGGTAGGTTGAACTGGGGTTTGCGAGATTTCTATACTCATTATCCCTTGCTCATGCAGGTTTAACAGGCGATTTGTAGTATGCATGGGCGTGGGTGGCACGGGCCGGGCGCACGGCGCGCGCGGCACACCGAGAGGTCGTGCATGCACATCGAGGGCCAGGTACTTGTCCTGAACCGCTCGTGGGTGGCCGTGAACGTTGCGTCCGTCCGCCGCGCCCTTGCGCTGCTCTATCAGGACCTCGCCCGCGCCGTTGATCCGGCAGATTACCGCCAACACGATTTCTCCGACTGGTGCGAGTTGTCGCTCGCGCGCGAAGAGGGCCGGTTCATTCACACGCCGACGATGAAAGTGCGCGTGCCGGAGATCATCATCCTCAACGCATTCAATGGCTTCTTCCACAAGGAAGTGCGCTTCTCGCGCCGCAGCATTTTCGAGCGCGACAAGAGCACCTGCCAGTACTGCGGGAAGAAACTCGCGAAGTCGGAATTGACCATTGACCACGTCATGCCGCGGTCGCGCGGCGGACGCGACACGTGGGACAACCTCGTGCTTGCGTGCGTGCAGTGCAACGTGCGCAAGGGCGATCGCACGCCGCCCGAGGCCGAAATGCCGCTGATCCGCCGGCCGCACAAGCCGGCGTGGCTGCCGACGCTCGGCACGCGCCTGCCCGCCGGGCGCATCTCGAGCTGGCAGCGCTTCCTCGACACGGCTTACTGGGACGCCGAACTGCGGGAGTAGCCGATGCCGGGGCGCCGCTTCGCGCAGGTGGCCCTGCCGCTACCGCTCGACCACCCTTTTACCTATTCCATTCCGCCGACGTATGCCGATCGTGCCGCGATCGGCATGCGCGCGCTTGTGCCGGTGCAGCGCCGGCTCGAGACAGGATATATCGTCGGGCTGTCTGACGAGAGCGAGATCGAGAAGGTCCGCGACATCGCCGAGCTGCCGGACGAAACGCCCGCGCTGTCGCCGGAGATCATCAAGCTCTGCACGTGGATCGCGGAGTACTACTGCTGCTCGCTGGGCGAAGTGCTGCCGAGCGCCGTGCCGCCCGGCATCAACCAGCGTACGAAAAAAGAATATCGTCTCGCGTCTGCATTGCCGGATGGTCGCTACACCGAGCGCCAGCGCGAAGTGATTGCCGCGCTGCACGCGCGCGGGCCGCTGGACGACGCCGAACTCAAGCGCATGCTGGGCGAGGAGGAATTGGCATCCGCGCTGGCCGCGCTGGAACGGCGTGGCGCGCTCACCCGGGCGTCCGTTGCGACGCGGGCGACGGTCTCCGAGCGCACCGAAGCGTGGGCGGTACTCATTGAAGAGGCGGTGCTGCCGATCGAAGAGCAAGTGGCCCTGCAACGCCGTGCGCCTAAACAGGCGGCGATTTATTTTGACCTCCTTCGCAACGATCCGGAGCAAGCGGCCGCGCCGCTGTGCACACGACACGACGCGACCACGGCAGCGCTGAAAGGGCTGGAAGAAAAAGGCCTTATCCGCCGCGAAGATCGCGAGATGTACCGGACGCCGTTGTTGCATGCGGACGCGGCCTCGCGCGAGAAACTGCCGCTGAACGAGGAACAACAGGCGGCCTTCGATGCCGTCGCGCGGTCGCTGGATACCGCTGAGTTCAAAACATTCCTGATGCACGGCATCACGGGTTCCGGCAAGACTGAAGTGTATTTGCAGGTGATCGAACGCGCGCTGGCGCTTGGGAAAAGCGCGATCGTGCTCGTGCCGGAAATCTCGCTGACGCCGCAGACCGTAGGCCGCTTCCTCGCGCGGTTCCAGACCGACATCGCCGTGCTGCACAGCGGCCTCAGCGCGGGCGAGCGCTACGACGAATGGCGGCGCGCGCAGCGTGGCGAGGTGCGCATTGTGGTCGGCGCGCGCTCGGCCATCTTCGCGCCGCTGCAAAACCTCGGCATCATCATCGTGGACGAAGAGCACGACGGCTCATACAAACAGGGCGAAGTGCCGCGCTACCATGCGCGCGACGCTGCCATCGTGCGCGCGCAGATGAACAACGCCGTGTGCGTGCTCGGCTCCGCCACGCCGAGCATCGAGTCCTACCACAACAGCGAGACCGGCAAGTCTGTGCGGCTCGAGCTGAAACGCCGCGCCACCCGCGCCGCGTTGCCGCAGGTGAAGCTCGTGGATATGCGCGCCGAAGTGCGCGAGCAGGCGGGCGAGGTCGTGCTCTCGCGCATGCTGGAGGATGCGGTCGGCGCGCGGATCGCCGAGCGCGAACAGGTGATTCTGCTGCTCAACCGGCGCGGACATTCGCCGTTCTTGCTGTGCCCGGCCTGCGGATCGTGCACGGCGTGCACCGATTGCCACGTGACGATGACGTATCACGCGCGCGGACAGTTTCTCGCGTGCCACTACTGCAACTTGCGCCGGCGCGTGCCGATGGCGTGCGATGACTGCGGCTTCGCGCCGCTGACCTATCTCGGCCAGGGCACGCAGAAGGTGGAGGACTACCTGCTGCGCAGTTTCCCGAACGCGCGCATCGAGCGGATGGATCGCGACACGACGGCGACGAAGCACGGTCACGCGAAAATTCTGCAACGCTTCGCGAAGCACGAGGTCGATGTGCTCGTGGGCACGCAGATGATCGCGAAGGGGCACGACTATCCCGGCGTTACGCTCGTGGGCGTGCTGAACGCCGACAACGGCCTCGCCATGCCCGACTTCCGAGCGGCCGAGAATATTTTCCAGTTGCTCACGCAGGTGGCCGGCCGCGCGGGCCGCGGCGAGCGCCCCGGCGAGGTGCTGATCCAGACCTGCCGGCCGAACCACTACGCGATTCTGGCCGCGCAGCACCACGACTACGCCGCGTTCTACCGCCGCGAGATCGCCGACCGCCAGCGCTCCGGCTATCCGCCCTTCCGCCGCATGGTCCAATTCACCATTGAATCCGAAGACGAATCCGCCGCCGAGCGCGCCGCCATGCGCCTGGTCGGGTGGGCGCGCGAGGCGCTCGAAACCCAGGATCTCCGGGCCGTCGAACTGCTCGGCCCCGCGCCGGCCACGATTTACCGCGTCAAGACCAAATACCGCTGGAACCTCGGCGCGTTTTGCCGATCCGCGAAAACACTGAATGCACTTGCCCGGCAGTTGCGTGTGCAGTTTGATGAGACGATTCCGAAAAGCGTTGTATTAAAATCCGATCTCGATCCGTATGGACTGTTCTAGGCCGTCTGTGACGATTGAGGCGGTTGATCGTCCGAAATCGGTTATTATGCTGGCATGACCATGATGCGATGGATTTCCGGAATTTTAGTGCTCGTTGCTGCAGGCGGCGCGACTGCCCAGCAGCCGATTTCCTTTTCCCGCGACGTGCACACGATCCTGGCCGAACGGTGCCTGAAGTGCCACGGCCTCGAAGAGCGTCGCGGCGGGCTGAGCATGTTGTCACGAGAAGAACTGCTGAAGGGGGGCGAGTTCGGGCCGGCGGTCGTCTTGGGCAAGGCGGACGAGAGCCTGCTCATTGAACTGGTCACCAGCACGGACAAGGAAGAGCGGATGCCGAACAAGGGCGAGCCGCTTACGCCCGAGCAGATTAACATTCTGCGCCGCTGGATTAACGAGGGCCTGAACTGGGACCTCGCCACGCCGCTCGCGCCGGCATGGACGCCGCCGCTTAAGCCGCGCGAGGTGGCCGTGCCCAATGTGCCGGGTATTCATGGATCGAAAGCGCCGATTGATCGGTTTGCCGCGGCGTATTTCGCCGATCGAAAGATTGAGGTGCCGGCCACCGTTGAAGATCGTGTTTTCGCGCGGCGTGCGTATCTCGATCTGATCGGGTTGCTGCCGACGGACTCGGAACTCACCGATTTTGTTGGGTCCAAGAAGAAAGACAAGCGCGAACAGCTTGTACAGAGCCTGCTCGCCGATCGCCGCAGCTACGCCGAGCACTGGATGACGTTTTGGAACGACACGCTGCGCAACGACTTCCAGGGCACGGGCTACATTGACGGCGGCCGCGAACAGATTACCGGCTGGCTGTATTCGTCGCTGCGCGACAACAAAACCTACGATCAGTTCACCCGCGAACTCGTCAGCGGCACCGCCGGGTCCGGCGGATTCATCAAGGGCATCGTGTGGCGTGGCGCGGCGACAGCGAACCAGACCGCGCCGATGCAGGCCGCGCGCAACGTGTCGCAGGTGTTCATGGGCGTGAACCTCAAATGCGCCTCGTGCCACGACAGCTTTGTGGACAACTGGAAACTCGCGGACGCCTATGGCCTCGCGAGCGCGTTCTCCGAGGCGCCCCTCGAACTCGTGCGCTGCGACGTGCCCACCGGCAAGACGGCCGAGCTGCGCTTTCTGTTCCCGGAACTCGGCGCGATCGACGCCGCCGTGACCTTGCCGGAGCGGCAGGCGCGTGTGGCCGAGCTCGTCGTCGCCCCGGACAACGGCCGCTTCACGCGCATGCTGGTCAACCGCGTGTGGGGCGCGCTGATGGGTCGCGGCATGAGCGAGCCGACCGACGTGCTGGAGAATCCGCCCTGGTCCGAGGATCTGCTTGACTGGCTCGCGGCGGATTTCGCGGCGAATGGTTATGACTTGCAGCGATTGCTCGGCCAGATTGCGTCGTCGCAGGCGTACCAACTCGTGAGCAACACCGCGATCGAAGGCGAAGGCGGGTATGTGTTCCACGGCCCCGCCGTGCGTCGTATCGATGCGGAACAATTTTACGACGCGATGTCGCGCGTGACAGGATTCTGGCAGGCGGAGCCGAAGTATGAGCCTGCGCCGCAGGAGGATTCGCGTTCCGAGGGCACCGTGCGCGCGTGGCGCGTGCCGGCGGATGAACTCGCGCTGGTGCTCGGCCGGCCGAACCGCGAAATGGTCACCATGCGCCGCCCGCTGGAATATTCGCGCCTGCAAGGCATCGAGTTGACCAACGGCGAGACGCTGGCGAAGTACCTGGCCAAGGCGGCGAACCACCTGCTGAAAACGCCGCTAACCGATCCGGTCGGCGAGTTATACGTCCGCGCAATGCAGCGGCAGCCGTCCGCCGCCGAGCGGCAGCTCGTGGCCGATGCGGGGTTGGACCTTTCCAAATCGGAAGACCTGCAGGATTTCCTGTGGAGCCTGTTCATGCATCCGGAATTTCAACTGATATACTAGGCATTAAATGGAGGCTGGCGAGGTTTTTAAGAGTGGGTGCTGGATGAAGAGGTTGCTTCGTCGCAAACCCCGCTCCTCGCGATGACGAACATATGAAACGCCGCGATTTCCTGAAATACTCGACTGCCGCCACGCTGGGCGCGCTCGCGTCCGGCGCGCCCGTCATTGGCCGCGCGGAAGACACCGAGCCGGTTCCCGCCGCCACCGCCGACACACTCATCATCCTCTGGATGGGCGGCGGCATGGCGCACACCGAGACCTTCGATCCGAAGCGCTATCGCGCGTTCGAACCCGGACTCGCCAGCTCCGAAGTGCTCAGCACATTTAAGCCCGTGCCGACGATTGTGGACGGTATCGAGTTCAGCGAAGGCCTCGAACACATCGGCCAGGTGATGGATCGCGGTACGCTGATCCGCACGTACACCGCCGGCGACCTCGGCGCGATTCTGCATTCGCGCCATCAGTACAACTGGCACACAGGCTATGCGCCGCCGCTTACGGTCGCCGCGCCGCACATTGGCGCCGTGATTGCCAGGACGCTTGGACCGAAGCATCCGGACGTGCCCGCGTTTATCGATATCGGCCAGAGTCTGAGCGTGGGGGAGAGCGAGGAGCTAAAAGCCTTCCACACGGCTGGTTTCCTCGGTTCGGAGTTCGGCCCCTTCTTCGTGCCCGATCCGTCCGCCGCGCAGGCGACGGTGCGCCCGCCCGCGGGCATGACGGGCGCGCGTTATGCCCGGCGCCGCGATCTGCACAACAAGATGGTGGCCGCCAGCCCGATCGCGCAGCTCGGCAGCGAGTATCACCGCGATTCGCTGATGCACTCGCTCGAAGGCGCCGACCGCCTGCTCTCGAGCGACGCGGCCAAGGCGTTTGATCTGGCCGACGAAAAACCGGAAGTGCTCGAAGCCTATGGCACGAGCCGTTTCGGCAAGGGATGTCTGCTCGCGCGGCGCTTGACGGAGTACGGCGCGCGGTTCATCGAAGTGACCACGGAATATGTGCCCTTCGAGCATTGGGACACGCACGAGAACGGACACACACGTCTTGTGGAATTGAAGCAGCGTATCGATCGGCCCATCGCGCAGTTGGTGCTTGATCTCGAAGAACGCGGCCTGCTCGATCGCACGTTGATCGTGCTTGCCAGCGAGTTCAGCCGCGACATGCTCACCGAGGGCAAGCCGGACAAGAAGGTAACAGATCAGGTCGAAGTGCCGGACGTAATGACCGAGCTCAAGCACTACGGCATGCACCGCCACTTCACCGATGCCGGCTGCGTGCTGATGTTCGGCGGCGGCGCGCGCAAGGCGTATCTCCACGGTAAAACGGCCGACGAGCGCCCGTGCAAGACGTTGGAGAAACGCGTCGTGATCGAAGACCTGCACGCAACGATCTACCGCGCCATGGGCATCAGCCCGCGGCACAACTACGTCATCGAGAAGCGCCCGTTCTACGTTACGCGCGATGGCCTCGGCAAGCCGATCACCGAGATCGTCGCCTAGTGCCCCCGTTGTGTCCGGCCTGCCGCTTCGGGTCTAATGGCGGCCGTTTGATTCCGGAAAACCGCGCGTGAATCCAGCCCAGCTCATCCAGCGCATCGAATCGCGCCAGGCCGTTGTGGGAATTGTGGGCTTGGGCTATGTCGGCCTGCCACTCGCCATGACGTTCGCCCGCGCCGGATTTCGCGTGCTCGGCTTCGACATCGATCCCAAGAAGGCCGAATCGCTGAACCGTGGCGAGAGTTATATCGGGCACATCCCGGCCGCCGAAGTGAAGCAACTGCGCGGCAGCGGCAAGTTCGAGGCGACGGCGGATTTCGCGCGCACGAAGGAAGCCGACGCGATCCTGATTTGTGTGCCGACGCCGCTGGCCGAGCACCACGAGCCGGACCTCTCCTTCATTGTGAACACCGGCAAATCGCTCGCGCCGCACCTGCGCGCGGGGCAGATCGTTGTGCTGGAGTCCACCACTTATCCCGGCACGACGGAAGAAATCCTACAGCCCGAACTCGAAAAGGGCGGCCTGCGCGCCGGTAAGGATTTCCTGCTCGCGTACTCGCCCGAGCGCGAAGACCCCGGCAACGCCGATTTTTCCACCGGAAAGATCCCCAAGGTCGTCGGTGGATGCACGCCCGAGGCGCTCGACGCTGCCGATGCTTTGTACCGCGGCGTGGTGGTGTCCACCATTCGCGTGTCGAACGCGCGCACGGCCGAGGCGGTGAAGCTGCTTGAAAATATTTTTCGCGGCGTGAATATCGCGCTCGTGAATGAGTTGAAACTCATTTACACGAAGATGGACATCGACATCTGGGAAGTGATTGAAGCCGCGAAGACGAAACCCTTTGGTTTCATGCCGTTTTATCCCGGCCCGGGCCTGGGCGGCCACTGCATCCCCATCGATCCCTTCTACCTCACCTGGAAGGCGCGCGAATACGGCGTATCGACGCGGTTCATCGAGCTGGCCGGCGAGATCAATACTGCCATGCCCGCGCACGTGGTCGGCGTGTTGATGCACCTGCTGAACGATCGCGGCCGCGCGCTGAAGGGCGCGCGCGTGCTGGTGCTGGGCGTCGCGTATAAGCCGAACGTCGGCGATCCGCGCGAGTCTCCCGCGCTGACCCTGATCGAATTGCTGCAGGAGCGCGGCGCCGAGGTGGCGTATAGCGATCCCTTCGTGCCCACACTGCCGCGCATGCGCAAATACGATCTCGGTCTGAAATCCGTGACGCTCGACGAGAAAACGGTGGGTTCTTTTGATGCCGTGCTCATCGTCACCGCGCACGACAAATTCGATTATCCCTTCATCGTGAAGCACGCGACACTCGTGCTCGATACGCGCAACGCGACCAAGGATGTGCGCGACGGGCGGGACAAAATATTCAAGGCGTAGTTTCGCCGGCGCGGTGTTGACCGATGTCTGACGATCTAGAAGAAAATGACGCTCCGGTAGTCGAGAGTCGGCGAACCACCGTGTTCTGGTTCATGTTTGCCGCGTTCCTGGGTTTCCTGGCCCTGCTGGTGCCGCCCTATATGCAAAGCCGCGAAGTGGCCCCGTTCGATTTCTTCGGTGCCGTTGAGTTTGCGATCGACAAGCAGACGTATTGGACGCTGATCGTGCTGTTTGGCATTGGCATGTTGATTGGGTGGAAATCGCCGCGTTACTGGCCGCTCAAATGTTGCGCCACGATGGCGTCATTCTTTGTCATCGCGATTGTGGACATGATGGTTAATCCAGGTTCCCACAATTTGTGGCCGTTTGAATTTGCGATCTATATCGCAGAGATGATCCCCGCACTGGCGGGCGGAATGCTCGCATACAGTGTGGCGGGCTTGATGCGTGAATTTCCGCCCGGCGACAACTAGCGGCGCTTGCCCTTGGAATCCGTGCGCTTCGCCGCTTCCACGGTGTTTTTCATCAGCATCACGCGCGTCATCGGGCCGACACCGCCCGGCACCGGTGTGATGGCTTTGGCTTTCTTCGAGACCGCATCGTAATCGACGTCGCCGACGAGTCGGAATCCTGATTTCTTGGTCGCGTCCTCGACGCGATTCGTGCCCACGTCGATCACAATCACACCTTTTTTCACCATCGAGGCCTTCACGAACCTGGCCGAGCCCATCGCGGCGATGAGGATGTCCGCCTCGCGGGTGTACTTGGCGATATTTTTCGTGCGCGAATGGCAGACGGTGACGGTCGCATTCGCGCCGGCCGCCTTCTGCATCAGAATCGCGGCCGCCGGCTTGCCCACGATATTTGAGCGGCCCAGCACGACGACGTGTTTGCCCGCGGGGTCGTAACCATAATGCAGCAGCAACTGCTGGCAGCCCGCCGGCGTGCACGGCAGGAATCCCGGCTCGCCCGCGAGCATCCGCCCGACGTTCACCGGATGAAATCCATCCACATCCTTCTCGGGCGAAATGGCGTTGATCACTTTGCCTTCGTCGATCTGTTTCGGCAACGGAAGCTGCACGAGAATGCCGTGCACTTTGGGATCTGCGTTGAGCTTGTCGATCAGCGCGAGTAGTTTCTTTTCAGAGGTCGACGCGGGCAGCGTGTGATCGACGGAGAGCATGCCGAGTTCCGCGCACTCTTTGCGCTTCATGCGCACGTACACCTGGCTGGCCGGGTCCTCGCCCACGAGCACGACCGCGAGCCCCGGCTGAATGCCGCGCTTGGCCAGCGCCTGAATGTCCGCGGCAATCCCCGCGCGGATCGCGTCCGCCACTTTGTTGCCGTCAATGATTTTCGCCATGCGCGCCCCCGGAGTTTGAGCGGGCATGATAGGGCGCGCCTTCGCGATGGGTCAAGAATACGCCGCCCGAATACGTGGTATATGAAGGGGGCGGGTTCGCTACAATGGCCGGTCCGGAGGAGGTGCGCATGGCAGACGATCTCGATCGCGCGGTGGCGCAACTGTCGAACCGCGGCGGCACTTGGGTGACCCGGCGCGACGCGGCCGATTTTCTGGGCAAGGTCGTCTCGCGTGCGCGCGGTGCCCTGGCGATGTTTGCCGAGGATACGGACACCGATGTGCGCGCCGCGGTGCAGCGGGCGCTCGGCGATGCCACCTGGCGCGATGCCGGGCGCACCAGCAAGGAAGCATTGCTCACGCTGGATGAACTCGTGCGGGCCATCGAACGGCCGGGCAAACGCAGTGCGCGCGCGGCCGACGGCGGCTACGAAATCATCGTCACGCTGAAGGACGGGCGCACGCAGAAGGTATTTGCCTCGCACGGCACCTCCGAGGCCGGCGCGCAGACGATCCGTGTGCGCAGCCGTTGCGGCCCGGTGGATGCGAAACATTTTGAATGGGCGCTACGCACCAACGAACGCCTGCCGCATTCCAGCTTCGCGATTGTCGATGAGGACGGCCAGGCGTGGTTCGAGCTGGTGCATTCCTTGCGCGCGCAGAAGGCCACGCCGGCGGAATTTCGCGCCTGTATCAAGGAAGTCGCGTTTTATGCCGACTGGGCCGAAGCGAAATTGTCCAAGCAGGACGTGCATTGATGTCGGCGTCGTTTGCCAATGAAGATCTGCGCGGACGAGACCTGCGCGGCCACGATCTTTCCGGTGCTGATTTTTCCGGCGCGGATCTGCGCCATGCGCGGCTGTCCGGCATGTCGCTGGCCGGCGCGGTGTTTCGCGGCGCGAATTTGTTTGGGTGTTTTCTGGATGGGGCCGACTGCGCCGGCGCGGATTTCACCGGCGCCAACCTCGAATTCGCCGTGCTGGGCGGCGCGATTGCGGATGGGGCCGTGTTCGCCGATGCGGAATTGAGCCGCTGCAATCTGGTGGGGACACGCGCACACGGCGCCGATTTTCGCCGCGCGAATTTGTACTACGCGCGGCCCGGCAACGCGGACTTTCAGGGTGCGGACTTCCGGGAGGCGAATCTCGATCGCGCGATCATGCGGCGCGCGAACCTGACCGGCGCGGACTTGCGCGACGTTTCGGGAAAGCCGAACGTGGAGAACGCGAAGCTGGACGGGATCAAGCAATGATGCTCGGCCACTTCCGGCTCAATCCGATCGAAGTAAATTCGTTTATCTACGCCTGCCCCGATACGCGGGAGGCCCTGCTGGTGGATTGCGGCGATTTCGATCTGCGCCTGCCGGAGTATGTCGAGCGTCACAACCTGAAACTCACGACCATTTTCGTTACGCACGAGCATTGGGACCATGTCCAGGCCATCCCGGATGCCGCGAAACATTTTGGCGCGCGCGTGATTAGCGCGATTCCGTCTCCGGGTGGCGTGGCGAGCGCTATGGTCGCGCAACCCGGCGATACGGTGCAGATCGGCCGGTTGGCGGGGCGTACGGTGGACACCGCCGGGCACACGGCGGTTGCCTTGAGCCTGATTTTCCCGGGGATTGTGTTCACCGGCGATGCGTTGTTCGCGGGCTCGGTGGGCGGCACGTCCAATCCGGAAGACTCCGCGCGGCAAATCGAGAATGTGCGCAAGAACCTGTTTACCTTGCCGGACGACACTATCGTGTGCCCGGGGCACGGACCGTGCTCGACCATCGGCGTCGAGCGGCGGTTCAATCCCTTCTTCGTGTAAGGCTCAGGCGGACCAGTCCGCATAGCGCGACTGGATTTGTTCGCGCTTCATATCGTTTTCGAGAATGGCGTCCGCGCCGCCGGGGTAGACGTGCAGCAATCGGCGCGACGACGGCCCGAGAAAAATCACATTGACCACGCCCGCGACCGCCATGTCCTCCGCGGCCGCGCGCAGGACGGGATCGAAACAACCGGGCGCGAAATCCGAGCTGCTCATAAACAAATGCCAGTACGACGGCGTTTGAAACTCCAGTTGGAATTCGTGCATGCCGAGGCTGTGCACGAAGCGGCCGTTCGGATCGAAGTTCAGAAACGACGGCGCGTTCTTCGGTGGCATCTCGTTGTCCGATGGAATGGTCGTAATCAGCACGACCTGCGGCTCGCCGACGAACAAATGATCGAGCAACGTGTTTTGCCGCGCGCACACCTGGACGTAATCTGGTTCGGCGGCCGCGTGCTTCTTGCCATTCTCAAAGCTGCGGAAGCGCGCAACGCGATCTTTGTAGATGTGCTTGAGCAGAAACCCGACGGGCGGACACTCTGGAAACGTGCGCGTCCAGTAAGCATTGAGTTGATCCGGCGTCATGCGGCGAGCGTCCCCCGTTCCCCGCAGGGATTTTACACCCAACCGCGCCGCGCGCGCCGCTCAGCGCTGTACGGCGGCAGATTCGTCAGGCGCGGGTCGTCCACGGGCCCGCCGATTGTGAAGTGGTATAGCGACTGGAACGCATGGCCGCGCAGACCGAAGACGCGGTGCACCGGATCGTCGAAGTAGCACCCGATGCCCGTGGCGCGCAGGCCGACGGCCTCCGCCTCGAGGTACAGCGCCTGCCCGATCAGGCCGGCCTCCCAGAAGAGGCGGGGATAAAACCAGGCGCCGTGTTCGCGCAATGGCGCCTCGAAACGCGCGATCATGCCCAGGCTGAACGCGCCGGCCCCGGCGATGCTCTGCATGCAACTTAACTGCGCCGCGAGTCCGCGGCCGTCGCCGCTGGCGAGGTGATACAGCGGAAGGTGTGGGGGGCAGTCCTGCGGCGCGGCCCAGATGAAGTCTGTCCGCATTTCCGATTTGAGCGCGTCTTGGTGTGCGGCATTGCGCAGTAAGAAATAAAGTCCCGGCGCAAGGTTTTCGACGCGATGCACGAACAGCCCAAGGTGGATCTCCGGCGAGTACCTCCACACGTCGAAAGGCGGCCGCCCATCGCGCGGCATCACACGTTCCAGCATCGTATAGAACACTTCGCGCGAAAGCGTGGATACTCCGTCCATGTCGATCGCGCTGCGCCGCTGGCGAAAGATTCGCCCCGCGGTGATCTCCGTGATGTGAGATGCCGTGATTGCGCGCGTATTGGTCGTTATCGTGTGCGGTGCAGTCTCGGTGCGCGGTTTAATGCAGGCTGCGGCCGTTTCGCCGATAACGGCCCAGTCGACATGCTCATCGCTGAGGGCATTTGGCGTGCCACGCCAGTCGCTTCCAGCGGTATAGGTTTCGGTTGCAAGCATTGTAGGCGTCGAATGATCGTCCTCGCTGGTTACGATCGCGATCATCAGATCGGGATGTTCCGGCTCCGCGGCCGTGTCGTTCTGCGCAAGGCCCAGCAACGACGCGATGTCGCCGTCACTCAATCCACGCAGCAGTACGCACCGCCAGCCAAGGGCCGCGGCGGCATAGCGCAGCGCGCCAAGTGCGTGGCCGACATCGTGGTTGCAGTAACGGAACGCACGCTCGCCGTACTTCCATGCCTCGCGCCAGTGAATCGAGCTTAGCCCGGCGAAAAATGTGCCCGCCGGGAACTCATTCGCGAGAGCATTCCAGGCATCGGCGGATAATGCGCACCGTTGTTCCAAGGCATGCTCGTCGGCGCGGTAGTGATAGACGCCGGGGGTCTCTGACAATTCAGAAAGTGCCGGCGCAAGCACATACCCCTCGGTCGGATGGAGGTTGCCGCTGGAAGGATTGCACCGCAGTTTCCACGTCGAACCGCCCGCGGATTTTGTCGCGGATACCCCGAGCGAACATTCCAAAAACCAGCCGAGCGAATGGACGTCCAGCGCGCGCGGCTTCACAGCGCGCGCATACAGACTTTCGTAAGGCGTCGCCGGCTCGCTTTCGTCAAGCGGCAGCAAATACAACGGCGCGCCATCGTAACGCCGAAACGGATCGGGCTGGTTTGCCCAATCGAGATACCCCGGCCCGCGCGCGGAACGGTTGAAGTCGTGTTTCGTGCGATCGTGGTAGTGGATAACGCGCGCGAGGTTGTCCTCGGCCGAGTCCGCACTCACCGCGTCGGCTCCAGCGCCATCGCCAGGAATTCCGCCACGTGCAAGGGGCGGCGATTCGTTGTGTATTCGATCTGTTGACGACAGCTTGTACCGGACGCGATTACAAAGGCATCCGCGGGCGCGTCTTCGAGTTTTTCTGCCAACAACGCGCCCAGTTTCCCCGAGAGTTCCTGCTTCTCCGCCAGCGCGCCGAAGGCCCCGGCCATGCCGCAGCACGCCGTATCCAGCACCCGCGCGTCGCACTCCGGCACACGCCCCAGCACGCGCGGCGTCGCGCCGGTTCCGGTGAGCGCTTTTGCATGGCAATGCGTGTGTATGGCCGCCCGCGCGGACATCGGCTTGAAGCGCAGGGCGAAGGGGTCCCGATCCAACACCTCCGCCAGGAATTGCTCGAAGAGCCGCGCGCGGCCGCGGAGATTGTCGGAGCCGAGCACATCCAGCTCGCGATAGTCGTCGTACATCATCGAAAAACACGACGGTTCGAGAAACAGGATGGGTGTATCTTCGTCAATGCGCGAGAGCAGATTCGCGTTGTGCTCGGCCCATTCTTCCGCAAGGTCGAGCCGCCCGAGGCTGAACGCCGGTCGACCGCAACACGCGCGATCCTTGGGCAACACCGCCTCGAATCCGGCCGCTTCCAGCACCTGCACGGCCGCCATGCCGATCTTCGGGTCGTAGTAGCGCGTGAAGCAATCGTCCCACAGCACGACGCGTCCGCGCGTGGGCACGCGATTCGGCTTGTGCCGCGCAAACCATTCGTCGAAGCGCTCGCGCGCGAATTTTGGCAGTGGCCGTTCCGCCGAAAGCCCGACCGCGCCCTGCATCGCGCGACGCGCAGGCCCGAACGACAACGCCGCATTGGCCAGCGTTGGCGCGCGGCTGCCCATCGCGCCGATCAGATCGACGCGGCTCAGCAGACGATCGCGCAACGGCAAACCTAACTGTCGATGTTTTGCGTGGTTCAGTTCGGCTTTGAGCAGCGCAAGGTTTACGTTGCTCGGGCATTCCGTCGTGCAGGCCTTACAGGACAGGCAATTCGACAGCGCGGCTTCGAGTTCCGCCGACGCAAGACCGCCCTCGAGCGTGCCATCCAGCGCCGCGCGGATCACGTTCGCGCGGCCGCGTGTGGACATGATTTCTTCGCCCGTCGCGATATACGTTGGGCACATCGTCGGTGCGTCCTTGCGACACCCGCCGCAGCCGTTGCATTGTTCGAGATTGCCGACGAAGGACTGATCCTTAAATGCGAATTCGAGCTTCGGCGCGAACGGCAACTCGAGGTGATACCCCGCGCCCCAGCGCAACCGCGTGTCGAATCGATACCGCCCGTCGTGCACGAGCTTGCCGGGGTTGAACACGTTTTTCGGATCGAAGGTGGTTTTGATCTCGCGCATGGCCTCGGTGAGCGTCGGGCCCAGGTGCGCGGCCATATACTCCGTGCGCGCAAGGCCAACACCGTGCTCCGCCGAGATGGATCCCTTGAACTGTTTCACAATCGTCGAAACTTCGTCGCCGAGTTTCCGGAATTTGCGCAGATCATCGGCCGAATGCAGATCGAGCACCGGCCGCACGTGAAGCAAGCCAGCCGCCGCGTGGCCGTAAAACGACGCCTTTAGTCCCAGCGGCCACAGCACGCCCTGCAGCGCCCGTACGTATTCCGCCAGGTCTTGCGGGCGCACGCAGGTGTCTTCGATGCCCGTCACAGGTTTGGCCGCGCCCACGCAGCCGGACAGTAGCGAGAGCCCGGCCTTGCGTACGTTCCAGATGGCGTCCATGTCGTCGTTTGCCGTAAAGGTGCGCGTGCGCAGGCCGAGATTCCGGCGTCGCAATTCGGCGAGCGGCGCGTCGACATCGCCGAAAAATTCCACCAGCAAGATCGCTTCGCACGGCGCCTCATCAAGCCCAAGCAACGCACGGCCCTTGCGAAACGCGAGCTGGCCGCGCGTTTGTTCGAATAGCACGCGATCGATGTGCTCGATTGCGGCCGCGTGCAAATCCAGTAGCACGACGGCGGCCTGCATCGCGTCGGCGACGGTCGCGAACGAAATCGCGCCGAGGCCTTTGCGCGTGGGCAGGGGATGCAGGGCAAGTTCCGCGCCGCTAATGATGCCCAGCGTGCCTTCGCTGCCGCCGATGAGCCACGGCAATGCCGCGCCGCGTCGCAACCAGTCTTCGATGCCATAGCCAGGCCAGCGCTTGAGCAGGCCGGGTGGCATGCGCGCGTCCAGTTCCGCGCGGCAGGGCTCCAGAATCGCCGCCGCGCGCGCATGAATGAACTCGAGATCGCCGGCCTCGGAGCCGATGATCACCTGACGACCATCGGCAAGCACGAAATCGATCGAACGCACATGGTCGATCGTCGTGCCATACACCGGCACATGAGAGCCGGAGGAATTGTTCGCGATCATGCCGCCGAGCGTCGCGCGCGAACTCGTGGCGACATCCGGCCCGAATCGCAAGCCGTGCGGCCGCAGGTAGGCATTGAGTTGGTCGAGCACGACGCCGGCTTCGACATGCACCGTGCGCGCATCGACGTTCAGCCGCGTGATGCGGCGATTGTGCCGGGCCTGATCAATCACAAGGCCGTCGCCGATCGCTCCGCCTACGAGACCTGTGCCCGCGCCGCGCGGAATCACGCTGACATTGTCCGAGGCCGCCGCCTGCACGAAGGCCGAGGTCTCCGCGGACGACTTTGGAAACGCTACGCCCTTGGGTTCAATTTGATAGATGGAGGCGTCGGTGGCGAAGAGCCGGCGCGTCAGCGCGTCGAAACGAATATCCGCGCGGGTCGCGGCGAGATCATGCAGGGCAGGCAGAGAATTCGACACGCACCGAGTCTAGCATAGGAACGTCGCCGGGGAATTCAGGCGATGGTCGCCGGCAGGCGGAAGTGCACGTCTTCCTGAACGAGCTCGCATTCCTGCACTTCGGTCGCGCCGAAACGTCCAAGATGCGTGAGGACTTCTTTTACTAGCCGCTCCGGCACCGACGCACCGGAAGTCACCAGCACGGTATTCACGCCGCGCATCCACTCGTCGCGGATCGAGGCGGCATTGCTGATGAGGAAGCTCGGCTTGCCATATTCCGCGGAAATCTCCGCCAGGCGCGTGCTGTTCGCGCTCTCGCGATCGCCCACCACCAGCACGAGATCGACATCCGGCACGAGCGCGCGCACGGCCGCCTGCCGGTTCGAGGTCGCATAGCAAATGTCGGCCTTCGGCGGGCCCTGGATATTCGGGAAGCGTTTGCGCAGCGCGGCCACCACGACGTCGCAGTCTTCCACGCTCAGCGTGGTCTGCGTAATGAAGGCGACTTTGTTCTCGTCGGGCACCTGCAGCGCCTCGGCCTCGGCGACGGTCATGATACGGCGGATGTGTTCCGGCGCCCAGCCCATCGTGCCGACGGTTTCGTCGTGGCCTTCTTCGCCGACGAGGACGATGGTGAAATCCTTCGACGCGAAGCGCCGCGCTTCGTAGTGCACCTTCTCCACGAGCGGACACGTCGCGTCGATCACTTCAAGCTTCAGGCGCTCGGCATGCGCCCAGCGCTCCGGGCCCACGCCGTGCGCACTGAACAGCAGGTGCGCGCCGGCGGGTACGTCGTCGAGATTTTTGACGAAGATGGCGCCCTTGCTTTTCAGGTCGTCCACCACCGCCTTGTTGTGCACGATGTCGTTCAGCACATAGACCGGCGCGCCGTAGCGTTCGAGCGCCTGCTCCACGCAGACGATCGCCCGTTCAACGCCCGCGCAAAACCCGCGCGGCTTGGCCAGCAATATCTTCATCGTGCACGCACTCCGGGGCGCCTTAGCGGCCCATGGTCTTCCCGTCGGACTTCAGATCGATGCACGCCTGCTTCACGCGCGCGGCCATACTCGAGCGGCCCGCCTTCAGGTAGGCGCGCGGGTCGTAGGCTTTCTTGCTGCCCACTTCGCCGTCGATCTTCAGCACGCCGTCGTAGTTCTTCATCATGTGGTCCGCGATCGGCCGCGTGAAGGCGTACTGGCAGTCGGTGTCGACGTTCATCTTGATGACGCCGTAGTTCAGCGTCTCGTGAATCTCTTCCTGCGTCGAGCCCGAACCGCCGTGGAACACGAGCCAGAACGCGGCGTTCGCGCCGTATTTCTTCGTAACAGCCGCCTGGCCGTTCTTGAGGATTTCCGGCTTCAGCTTCACGTTGCCCGGCTTGTACACGCCGTGCACGTTGCCGAAGGTCGCCGCGAACATGTATTTCGCGCCCGGCACCTTGGACATCGCTTCGTACACCGCCACCATGTCCTCCGGGGTCGTGTACAATTTTTCTTTCGGCGCGCCGGTATTGTCGATGCCGTCTTCCTCGCCGCCGACGACGCCGGCTTCGATTTCGAGCATCTGGTTATTTTTCTGCATGCGCTTCATCAGCGCCACGGCGGTCTCCATGTTCTTGTCCAGCGGAAGCTCGCTGCCGTCGAACATGTGGCTGTTGTACAGCGGTCCCTTGCCTTCCTTGATGCGCCGCTCGGTTTCTTCGATAAGCGGAATCATGAAGGTCTCGACCTTCTCCGGCACGCAGTGGTCCGTGTGCAGGGCGATGTTGATGTCGTACAACCCGGCGACGCGGTGGGCGTGCTCGGCCAGCGAAATCGCGCCAACGGCCATTTTCTTCGCGCTGCCGGAGGCAAACTCGCCCGCGCCCGTGGACATCTGGATGATGCCGTCGCTCTTGGCCGCCGCGAAGCCTTCCAGCGCCGCGTTGATCGTTTCCATGTTGGAAGCGTTGATCGCGGGGTAAGCGAACTTTCCCTTGGTTGCGCGATCCAGCATTTCACAGTATTTCTCGAAATTCACGACGGGCATGTGCGTCGCATCCTTTCCTTGATTGGCTGCTTGAAGAAGCCCTAAGCGGGGCGCAGCGGCAGCGCCGATATGGCCGTGTGCGCAGGCTAATTATACCCAATCCGGCCGGGGTGGATCGACGGCACAAAAAGAAACCGGCCCCGGTGCGAACCGGGGCCGGGCATGAAAAATATTGATGTTTTACTGCGCGAGTTCGACCTTGAAGGAAATCTTTTTCTTTTCCCACGCAAGGGAGCACACGGCCGAGGTGCCGGTCAGGTCGTCGAAGCTGTAGGTCAGCCACTCGGTCATCGGGCTTTCGCCGGGGGTCACGTCAATGCGCAACGCATCGTTTTCCGGCTTATAGCGGAAGCTGCCCCAGCCCGCATTGTCCTTGCTGAAAATCAGCGTCCAGGTCTTGTCGGTCGGGATGATGTGGAAACCATACTTCCCCGCAGGCAGGTCCTTGCCTTCAATCTTCACGTTCGCGTCGCATTCGAAGATTGTGTTTTCATTTGCGCCCGCGCGCCACGGTGTCGGCGTGCCGCCGTACGGAACGATCTGCGTATTCCAGATTTCGCGGCCCTTCACGCCCGGCCGCGCGTAGGTGACTTTCACTTCGGACAGGCCGATGCGCTGCGACACCGACGCGCCCGGGCTGGCATCGATGCGCCGCTTGCCGCCTTGGGCAAGACCGACTTGCACGGTGCCCAGCGCGACCGCACACACCGCCGCCGCTGCCATTCCCCAACGTACCCATTGCTTCTTCATGATTTTCTTCTCCTATAGTCCGCGATTTGGTTGCTGTGGTTATAAACCAAAACTCTGTAAGGGTTCCACGCGTCACTGCGACGCTTTGGCGCCCGTGTTTTTCTGCTCCGAAATCCACTCGTCGATGTGGTTTTCCAGCACATCGAGCGGAATAGCGCCGTTCTCCAAGCAGGCGTCGTGAAAGGTTCGCACATCGAAGCGATCGCCCAGGGCAGCCTGCGCCCGCGCGCGCAACTCCTTAAATTTCAGCTCGCCGATCTTGTAGGCCAGCGCCTGCCCCGGCCACACGATGTAGCGGTCTACCTCGACGGTAATGTCGTGCAACTGCTTGCCGGTGTTCGCCGCGAAGAAGTCGATGGCCTGCTCGCGCGTCCAGCCCATCGAATGCATGCCAGTATCTACAACCAACCGGATGGCGCGCCATATTTCATAGGTCAACTGGCCAAACTTGGAGTAGGGGTCCTTGTACAGCCCAATCTCCGGCCCGAGGCTTTCGGCATACAGGCCCCAACCTTCCACAAAGGCTGTCGGCCCGGACCACCGGCGAAACTCCGGCACGTTCTCCAGTTCCTGCGCGATCGCGATCTGCAGGTGGTGTCCCGGCACGGCCTCGTGCGCCGTCAACGCTTCCATTTCCCATTTCGGGCGCGTCTCGAGCTTGTACGTGTTCGCGAAGAAGTAGCCTGGGCGGCCGGCCTTCGGCGAGCCGGGCATGTAGTACGCCGTCGTCTGCGATTGCTCGGCGTATTCCGGCACGGGCAGCACGCCATACGGCAGGCGCGGGAGGGTCGCAAACAGTTTCGGCAGCTCCGGATCGATCTGCTTGGCCACGTCGCGGTATGCGCGCAGCAGCTCGTCCTTGTCCGTGAAATAAAACTTCGGATCGGTGCGCAGCATGTCGCAGAACTCGACGAAGTTCCCGTTGTACCCGGTCTCGACGATGATCTTGTCCATCTCCGCGCGGATGCGCTTCACTTCCGCGAGGCCGAGTTCGTGGATCTGTTTCGGCGTCAGAGTCGTAGTCGTCGTCACGCGCGCGTTGAAGGCGTACCACGCCTCGCCGTCCGGCAGGGCGCTGAGCCCGATCGTCTCGCGCGCCTTCGGCAGGTAGTCGTTCACCAAAAACGTGTGCATGCGCTGGAACGCGGGGCGCGCGTTCTCGGTGTAGGCCTTGGACGCCGCGGCGATCAGGCGATCGCGGTCGGTCTGCAGGATCGTGTCGGGCATTTGCGTGAACGGCACGAGCATCGGGCTCTGCATCGGGTCGTCTACGATCTGCGATTGCACCTGCTCCGGCACCTCGCGGATGGAAACGGCGGGCGGGGTCAGGCTGAGTTCCAGGCCCCACTGCATCAGCGCCGTTTCCTGGTCAATGCGCTTGCCGGCGGCCTCGATGCGCGCGACGAGGTTTTCATAGTCCTTCACCGTGCGCGCCGGTGCGTTCGACAGGGTCTGCGGCAAGTCCTGTTGCACGCCGGAAAGCTGGTTCACCGGAAGCAGTTCATCGGGGAAACGGAATCCTTCGACGGTTTCTTCAAGGTCCTTGCGAAACAGGTCGTAGTTGATACGGTCCGCGGGATCGAGGCTCTCGCGATTGATGCTGCGCACGAGATCCAGCGTGACGCGCGCGTGTTCCTTGCGGAATTCGATCGCCTCGCGACTCATGTCTGTCCAGCGATCATTTCCGCCGGGCGTGCCCGTGTACGTTCCGAATTCCGGAAACTCGCGGAGTTGCCACTCCCACTCTTTGTCGACAAGGCGCTTGAATTGTTCCGACGGGCTTTGTGCAGTCGCGGGAATAACGGCGAACAACATGCAGAGCGTCATTGCGAATCGCAGCATCGAGGGCACCCCGGCTCAAAACGAATTCGGGCAGTATAACGAAAATAGATCGCGGCCAATAAGCATGCGTGCTTTGTCGGGCCACGCCCTGCGACGTATACTTTGCGCCTGTTTTGAACCGCACGAGGGGAGCGCAATCGTATGGCCGCCGTGAAGACACTACCGCCGCGCAGCAAAGTGAAAGCTGCCGATACTTGGGACCTGAGCGTGCTGTTCAAGGACGACGCCGCCTGGCGCGCGGCGTTCAAAAAGCTCGAAAAGGAAGTTTCGGGTTACGAAAAGTTCAAAGGCAAGCTCGGCGATTCGGCCAAGATCGTGCGCGCGTGCTTCGATTTCGACGTCACGTACGAGCAGCTCTCCGAACGTGTCGGCTCGTATGCTTTCCTCAAGCAGTCCGAAGACATCGCCAACAGCGCCTACTCCGGCATGGTGCAGGAATACACGTTCCTGTCGACCCGCGCCGCGGAGCTGGCCAGCTACATCGCGCCGGAACTGCAGGCGCTACCGAAGAAAAAGCTGGACGCATACCTGAAGGCGCCGGAGCTGAAGCCGTATCGCCTGTCGCTTGAACGCCTCACGCGATACAAGCCACACGTGCTGAGTCTCGCGGAGGAGCGCCTCCTCGCGATGCAGGGCCAGGTGGCGGGATCGGCCGGCCGGATTTTCTCGCAGCTTACCGATGCGGATTTTAAATTCGGCACGGTGAAGGACGAGACCGGCACGCAGGTGGAACTCAGCCAGGGCTCCTTCCGCGTGTTCCTCGAATCGCGCAAGCGTTCCGTGCGACAGGAATCCTTCGAAAAGTTTTACACCGTGTTCGAGGATCACAAGAACGCGCTCGCCGCATCGCTCAGCTCCAGCGTGCTGCAGGACGTGTACCACGCCCGCGCGCGAAATTACCCCAGCGCGCTCGAGGCCGCGTTGTTCCCGGACAACGTACCCACGAATGTGTACACCAGCCTGATCGAGGCCGTGCGCGGGAACATCAAGACGGTCTACCGCTACATGGCCTTGCGCAAAAAAGCGCTGAAGCTGAAGGACGTTCATCACTACGACACGTACTGCGGGCTGGTCGATCTGCCGAAGTCGCACATCGCCTATGTGGACGCGGCGAAGCAGGTGTGCGACGCCGTGGAACCGCTGGGCAACGACTACGCGAAGACACTGCACGAAGGGCTCGTGCGCGACCGCTGGGTCGATCGCTACGAGAACCGCGGCAAGCGCTCGGGCGCGTTTTCGGGCGGCGGCTTTTTTGGTCCGCCCTACATTCTGATGAACTACAAGGCCGAGATGCTCGACAGCATGTTCACGCTCGCGCACGAGGCCGGCCACTCGATGCACACCTACTATAGCGCGCGGAACCAGCCGTTCCAGTACTACAACTACACGATTTTCGTCGCCGAGGTGGCGTCCACCTTCAACGAACAGTTGCTGGGCCAGCACTTGCTCGCGCGCGCGAAGGACACGAAGCGCAAGGCGCAGCTCGTCTGTCGCGAGATCGACGAAATCCGCGGGACCATCGTCCGCCAGACGATGTTCGCCGAGTACGAAAAGATCATCCACGAGATCGCCGAGCGCGGCGAGCCGCTCACGGTCGAGCGCCTGCGCAACGAGTACCGTGCGCTGCTGGAGTTCTACTTCGGCCCGGGGTTCGTCGTCGACGAAGCGCTCGAGCTGGAAGGCATGCGCATTCCGCATTTCTACCGCGCGTTTTATGTGTACAAATACGCCACCGGCCTCAGCGCGGCGATTGCGCTCAGCCGCATGGTGCTGAACGGCGGCAACGCCGAGCGCGACCGCTACCTGAACTTCCTGAAAGGCGGCTGCTCAAAGTATCCGCTCGATCTGCTGCGCGATGCCGGTGTCGATCTCGGGAAGCCGGCCCCCGTGCAGGCGGCCATGCAACGCTTTTCCGAACTCGTGGACGAGCTGGAAGAGTTGCTGGACTAAGATCGATCCAAATCGATTCGTAGGGGCGGCCCCAGTGGCCGCCCTTCGTTTTTACGGCTTCAGCAGGCCGTCTTTTTCGAGGCGTTCGACGATCAGGTCGGTCATCAGCGCGCCGCCGGGTTCGTTGAAGTGGCCGTCCCACGGCAGAAACAGCGCATCGGGATCGACCTGCGCGCGCAGCGCATCCAGCAGCGGGATCCAGTTCAGGTTGTTCTCGGCAAAAAACGCCTCGGTCTTGCGCACGTCCTTGAACTGCTCGTAGTGCACGCTGCCGCCGGTCTGCGCCTCCACTTCGCGCATGTAGTCGTTCCAGCCTTTCTCCGAAATCAATCGGAAAGGCACGGCGTACAAGATGATCGGAATGTTTTTCACGCGGCACACTTCGACGATTTGCAGGACATCCGCGGTGAATTCGCCCCACGCGAAATCGAGATCGGGATACCACTCCGTCAGCGTTGACTCGATGATCGGCGGGCGGTTCGCCGGCGGCGGCAGGTTCAGTCCCGGATATGGCGTGACGAATTTCAGATGCCCGAGGATATCCGGCAGGCTGACGCTGGTGTCGCGCCAAATGATCCGATACGCCTGATACGCCTGGCTGTGCACGCGCAGCCAGGTCTCCGTGCGCACGGCCCAGTGGTCGTAATCGCGCCAGTACGCAAGGAACTCCTCGACGCGCGGGTAGTACGCCGGCAACACACGGCCGAATTTCGCCAGCGTATTGCCGAGATCGTTCGGCGGATACAGTTGCAGGATCACAACATCCGGATCGAGCGGCAGGCCGCGTTCTTCCATTAAAATTTGTTCCTGCCAGGGTCCAAAACCGATCGTGCCCGTGTTCAGCACGCTCACGGGCCGCCCGCCCATTTTCTCCGTAAGCTTCGCGCGCAGTTGCGCGGCCGGGTCCTTGCCTTCCGGCATGCCCCAGCCGAAGGTGAACGAGTCGCCCGCGAGCAGCACGCGCAGCTCGCCCGGCTGCTTCACGCCGACCTCCGGGCCGCGCATGCCTTGCGACGAGAGGTCGACGTGGAACACGTTCCATTCCGTCGGACTTTTTCGATCGACGCCGTTGTCGTGCACGCTGTGCGCGGGCGCCCAGTAGCTGCGCGGATGGTGCTCCCACAGGATGGAGCGGTGGGGGGAGGGCAAGGGCCGGCGAATAAGCACGCGTGCGCCGATCTCGAGAATGACCAGCGCGATGATCGTCGAAATCGCCGCCAACGCGAGAAGGCCGAACGCACGCTTCGTGCCGCCCTGCGTCCGCGGCGCGCTGCGGTGCGCGACCACCGCGACAGCGGCAAACAGGACGGCCCCAATCGCCGCCGGCACGGCAGGCACGCCGCGCACGAACGCCGCCACGAAAAACACCACAGCCAGCAACGTGCTCACGGCGCGGACGGGCTTGGCTATGCGTGGACTCATTCTTGGCACCGGGTGCTCCGGCGGAAATCGCCGTGGATCGTTTGCTAGGCTGTGTTTCCGGAACTATAGAGCGATCCCGTGGAGGAAATGAAGTTGCGCGCGTCCTTCGGCCATCGCCTCCGTGGTCTTGCACGCATTGCCGCGCTGCTGGCCGTCGCCGCGCTGGCCTCCACCTGCTCGCGGGATTCGGCCACCCACCTGCGCGGCGGCCCGCCCAAGCGCGTGATCTGGATCGCCGTGGATTCCCTTCGCGCGGATCACATGGGCGCCTGGGGCTACGAACGCGACACCTCGCCCTGGATGGACAACCTCGTACAACAGTCCGCGACCTTCGACTGGGCGATCTCGCCGTCTCACGCGACGCTGCACTCTGTGGCGGGTTATTTCACCGGACGCCCCTTTACACAACTCGGCGGCAATCCCAACGTCAACATCATTCCAGACGACATCGTTACGCTCGCGGAGGCGCTCAGCGGCGCGGGCGTGGTGTGCCGCGGCTATTCGGCCAACTACGCGCTGCGGCACGACCGCGGCTATGCACAGGGCTTCTCGGACTTCCGCATCATCTCGACGCCGGGAAAAATTCTTGCGAGCATCGACGAGGTCACCGCCGACCTGCGCGCGAACTACAAACGGGAACCCAAGCAGCGCGAATTTATTTATATTCACACGATGGACGTGCACAACCCGTATCGCCCGCCGTACCCCTACGGCACAATGTTCACGAAGCCCTACGAAGGCAGCGCCGTCGTCGAGGGCGACGCGTACATCGAAACGCGCCGCCTGCACGCGCGCAGCCTGTATCCCTTCTGGAGCCAGTTGCACAACCTCGGCCCGGCGGACATCGAGTTCTTGACGGGACTTTACGACGGCGCGATTCGATACACGGACACGCAACTGCCGGAATTGTTGAAGGCGCTCGACTGGGACCCGCGCCGGGACCTGCTCATCATCAGCGCCGATCACGGCGAAGCAATGTTTGAACACCAATGGTGGGGCCACTTCGCCGCGCTGCGCCCGACGGAAATCCATGTGCCGCTGATTGTGAACTACGCCGGCCTGAAGCCCGCGCACCACGGCGAGCCGGTGAGCCTGATGGACCTTTATCCGACGTTTATGGACCTCTTCGAAATCGCCCCGCCGGAAGGCCTGCGCGGCACAAGCCTGATGTCCGCGATCGCGGGCGGCGCGGTGACGCCACACGACGTGTACTCCGAGAGCGCGCTGCAGAATGGCGCCAATGCCGCGCTGATTTCCGGCGACTACTGGTACATGCTCGTCGGCAATCGCAGCCAGCACCAGCCGTGGCACGCGTGGCCATACGAAGAGAATCTGTACAAGTATCGCGAGGACACCAAAGGCCTTACGGATCTGCTCGGGACGCAAACCGCGATTGCCGATGATCTCAATGCGCGGCTGCGCGCGTTCAATCCACGCTGGGCAGAGTACACGCCGGAAAATATTCGCGGCGGTGATGAGCGCGCGTTGCTCGGCGATAATGTATTGAAATCCGCCACTTCCGATAGCGCGTCCTCAACCCTTGCGCAGACCGGCGACGGCGGCTGGCAGGTGGAGATACCGGTTTCGGAACTGGCGTACACGGCCGAGGGCCTCACGCCCTACGAGCCGTTGTTTCTGGAAATGAAATACACACTCGAAACCGGCCGGATTTATATGTCGCTGGCGCCCGCCGAGTATCGCTGGCCGGGCACGGGCCGCGCGCTGGATATTTGGGAGCACGTCTGCGCGAAACCCGGCGCGGATCAATCGCTTGCCGCCACCATCGTGCCGCTGAAGGACACGGCGCGGCTGGTCATCACGCTCGCGCCAGGCACCAAGGCGCGGTTCGAAGCGCCGACGCTGCGCCGCATGAACTTCAAGCGCATCGAAGAATGGCCGCACGCGCCGCCGACGGATACGTCGGATGCCGGTCTCACCGTTGAACAGCGCCAGCAGTTGGAAGCGCTAGGTTATCTGGCGCCTACAGCTCCTGCGATTCCAGCTGCTCCGCCAGCAACCGCGCCACCAACCGGCACCCCTCAGCATTGAGGTGACCGTCCCCGGCGATGAAGTACGCGTCGGGTTTTCCGGTGGCTTGTAGCGGTTCCAGCAAGGGCATCCACGGCAACTGGTTCGCCTCCAGGAATTCTTGCGCGAGCCGCGTGTCCTTGTAGGCCTCATACGGGATCGATTCGCCGGCCTTGCGCGACGACTCATCAAAAGCGGATTGCCACACCGCATCGGAAAAGATATTGAGCGGGATCGCATACGCGAGAAATTTTATGTTGCTCGCCTTACAGGTATCGGCGATCGCGACGACATCCTTCTGGCATTCCGTCCACGATTCCGTGAGTTCGGGGTACCACTCCGTGCGCAGCGCTTCCAGCCAATAGGTCCGCGCCGCGCCCGTGTCGACATTGATCGCGCCCGTGCCGCGCGTGAAGCGGAAGCGGTACACCATGCCCGGTATTCCGCGTCCACCGTGGTTTGATTCGCGAAACACGTTGTACGCCGCGCTGTGCGCGCGTAGCCATCGTTCCAGCCGATACGCGCGATCCTGCTGTTGCCTCCACCGATACATCTTGTGCGTTTCCCACTGGCCAAAGGTGGGCAATGTGCGACCAAACTTCGTCAGGCTCTCCGTGATGTCGTTCGCCGGAAAAAGCTGCAGGATCACTATATCCGGAGCGAACGCGAGCCCGCGTTCCTTGAGCAGTTCGAGTTCCTGCCACGGCGCGTACGCCGGTACGCCGAGGTTGATCACCGTGATTGTGCGATCGGGGTGCGCCGCACGCAGGGTCGCCTGCAATTGCGACGGCACATCCTCGCCCTGGCTCACGTTCCAGCCGTAGGTGAACGAATCGCCCAGCATCAGCACGCGAAATTCACCCGGCTGCTTGGGCGGCACTTCGTCGCCGCGCAGGCCTTGCGACGAGTGGTGCAGCCTAAACGGAACGCGCTCGCCGGTCGGCGTGGGGTACGACATTTCCATTTCGAAATTCGGACGCGGCGCCCACAGCGCCTTCGGGTCCGCCACCATCATGTTTTCCAGATTCGGTTTGGGTGGCGGCAGTTTAATGAGGTAACGCGCGCCGAGTTCGAGCACGCCGAGACTGAACGCAGTGGCGACAACGGCCAAAGTTATGTTGACGACCAACGCGCGACGCGATTTCGCGGCAGCAGGCGCATAGGGTTTCAGGAATCGATACAGCGCGAAATAACCCACGCCGAGCAGCAGATACGCGAACCACGGGAATCCTCGGAAGAGTGCGACGAGCGGCAACACTATCGCTGCGCAAAGCGCGAAGACGCGTATGGAGCCGGCCCTGCGCGCGACGAACCGGCCCGCCGTGAAAAGCTGGCCGCGCAGGCCAAACCACAGGCCCAGGATCGCGCTGACCGCGAGCAAAAGATCCGGCGGCCGCGGTATAGGCGCAAACGCGACCAACACGAACATCGCCACGTGCAGCGCAAGAAGCGCCGCGAGCATTGGCGCCGAGAAGAAGAGAAAAACTGGAAGGAAGAGCAGCGTGGGGAGGCGGTACTCGCTCCACGAGATGACCCAGAAAATTCCGGGCACCAGCACCCACGCCAGCGGCCGGACCGCGCGCCGGAGGCTATCCATTCCGGCGCGCATCACGCGGATGGGTCGCGCTCAGCAGCCACCCGCAATTGCGGGCACAATCGATACGTCGTCGCCATCCGCCACGGCCGTTTGCTTGCCGTCCTTGAAGCGGATGTCTTCCTGATTGTGATAGACGTTCACGAAGCGGCGGATTTCGCCCTTGTCGTCGCACAGGCGCTCGCGGATGCCGGGGTGCCGGCGCTCGAGGTCGACAAAAATCTCCGCGATGGTTTTGCCATTCGCTTCGACCGTCTCATTGCCGCCGGTCAGGTTGCGCAACGGCGTCGGAATCAGGACCTTCACAGCCATGTTTTTGCATCCTTTCGTCACCGCCCTCCCGGCGGTGTCACCCAACAAAATTAAGCCAACGCCGCCACGGCCTTCGGCGCGCGCGCCGCGGGACCGGTCGAACCCAACGAGTCGTACAGCGTATCAAACGCGCCGAGGTTCGGCGCGATCGCGTCGAGCGTCTTGAACTGCCCGTCCAGGCACTCTTTCGTCTTCAGGCCATTGCCCGTCACGCAGATGACCGTACAGCCCTTGCGATCGAGCTTGCCCGATTCGAACAAGCGCTTCGCCGCGGCCACGGTCACGCCGCCCGCCGTCTCCGCGAAGATGCCTTCGCACTCGGCCAACAGGCGGATGCCCTCGACCGTTTCCGCGTCCGTCGGGTTCTCGCTGTAGCCGCCGGAATCTTGAATGCAGCGCGCGGCGTAGAAGCCGTCCGCCGGGTTGCCGATCGCCAGCGACTTCACGATCGTGTCCGGCTTCTCCACCGGCTTAATCAGGTCGATGCCCTTCTTCACGGCCTCGGTAATCGGCGAACAGCCTTCCGCCTGGCCGCCGTAAATTTTCACGTGATGGTCTTCGACGAACTTCAGTTTCTTGAACTCGTTGAAGGCCTTTTCGATTTTGCACATGAGCGAGCCGCTCGCCATCGGCACGACCACCTGATCCGGCAGGCGCCAGCCAAGCTGCTCGGCGATCTCGAAGCCCATCGTCTTGCTGCCTTCGGCGTAGTACGGGCGCATGTTCACATTCGCAAACGCCCACTTGTATTTGTCCGCCACTTCGCTGCACAGGCGGTTCACTTTGTCGTAAGGCCCGTCGATGCGAATCACGTTCGCGCCGAACACCTGCGAACCCAGCACCTTGCCCGGTTCGAGGTCGTGCGGGATGAACACGAAGCATTCGAGGCCGGCGGCCGCCGCATTCGCCGCGACGGAGTTGGCCAGGTTGCCCGTGCTCGCGCAGGCCACGGTCTTATATCCAAATTCTTTCGAGCGCGAGAGCGCGACGCTGACCACGCGGTCTTTGAACGAGAGCGTCGGGTAACACACGCTGTCATTCTTCACGTACAGCTCGCCGGTCACGCCGAGACGCTTCGCGAGACGGTCCGCTTTTACGAGCGGCGTGAAGCCCGCCTGCGCGCCCACGGTCGGCTCGCCTTCGATCGGTAGTAATTCTTTGTAACGCCACATGCTCGGGCGGCGGGACTGGATGACGTCCTTGGTCAGATCGCGCGCAATCGCTTCGTAGTCGTATTTGACTTCCAGCGGGCCGAAGTCGAATTCGCACACGTACCGCACTTCGTCCGGCGAGTATTCTTTGCCGCTCTCGCGACCCTTCAGTGCAGTGAAATACCGCTTGCCTGCCGCCATTGCGTTGCAGCCTTTCCAACGCCCCGTTGGGGGCTAAAACAAAAACGCCTCGCAACCCAGGGAGGGATGCGAGGCGAACAACGCTATACGTATCAGCGGTCTGCCACTTATCTCTCCCGCACCCCCGCGTATACGGGGTGGGTCGGAGTTAGCACCTTCGTCTTTTTCCGAAGAAAAAGCCGTGGTTGCCGCGGTTTCACAGGGCCAGTCCCTCCACCGCTCTTGATAAGCAACTTGCGAGGCTTCAAATGTACGTGCGTATACAAGGTAACACATGCGCACCGGGCGGTGCAATAGCTTTCCGCCCGGCGTTTACACCCCGACCAGGACCGCCAGCGCCACCGGTTTTCCGGCCGTAACGCGGGCTGTCATCCGCTCCCGGGGGTCGTTTTTCACAAGCTCAACCGAGCCTCCGCCCAGCACGGCCTTGGCCGCCGCTTCGATGGCCGGCTTCAATGCGGCGTAGGTCGCGTCGGTGTTCGGCGCGAGCAGGCGGTCGTTCGCCACGAAGGTAAACGTCGACGGATCGAAGGTCAGTTTGCCCGAGAACTCCGGTTCCTGTTCGAGCAAGCGACACCCCTTCAGCGCCAGGCGCAGCGCGTTTTCAATCCGCGCCGCGAGTGTCGCTTCGGCCGGACGTTTCGTGCGCACCAGCACGGACAGCGTACCGTCCGCGTAATCCACGCTGAAGTTGTACTCGTGGCCGACCAAAATCGTGCCGTGGCCGTGGTGGATGTGGCCGTAGTCCGCGACGTCGATGAGCACGCCGGGAATTGCACGCTGCTGAATCCAGCGCTGCAGCACGCCCATGAAGGCCTCGGTGTCCACGCCTTGCCAGGTCTTCGAAGTGATCCGAATGTCGAATTGTTTCAAGTCGTTCATGATTAAACCTTAATTCCGCTGATGGTTTTCTGCATGCGCATCTGGCAATCGAAGGCCGCTTCGATGAAGAGCTGCGATTCTTCGACGAGCTGCCGCGCGGTTTCCTGGTTCACGCCGTTCGCGCCGCGCTCGTGCCGCACGAACAGGTACTCGTGGAACTTCACCGCCGCGAGGTGCGACGAGAACAGTTTGGTGTCCACGAAGCGTTTGCTGAATTCCTTCACGACCGTGTCCGGGTCCGCCGGCACGTCGAGCCACTGCGTCTTCACCAGCGCGCGCGCGGCCGACAGCATCGCCTGATAGGCCATCGCGTCCGCCTGCGGATATTTGCCTTCCTCGAGCAGCACGGAGGCTTCAAACGCTTCGCGCTCGGACTCGGCCAGGTTGAAGTCCACGAGGCTCACGACTTCGCCCGCGCACTCGCCCTTGCCGCGGTCGCCGTTCGTGTACTCGCGCGTGTCGCCCCAATCCTGATAGATGTCGGGGTTCACGTCGTGCGACGGCACTTCGCTGAGGTCGTCGAACATTTCCTTCAACTCACGCTTGCCAAGCCGCTTGATGTACGCCTGGAACGATTCGCCCTGCGTGCGCTCTTTCGCGTAACGCGCAGTGACGCGATCGACCACATCGGGGATGTTCTTCGACGGAATCGCCGCGACCGCGAGGCCGTAGGACTTCGCGTTCTCGGTCCACTGCCCGCCGAGGATTACCTGGAAGTGGGGGACCGAGTGCCCCTCGATGCTGCGGGCCACGCCGTAGAAGCCGATGTCGGAGATGTGGTGTTGGCCGCAGGAGTTGAAGCAGCCGCTGATCTTGATGTGCAGCTTGCCGATCGCCTCGTCCAGCATCGCGTTCTTCTGCATCAGCCGCTTGCGCAGTTCCGCCGCGAGTCCGCGGCTCGACGAAATGCCCAGCTTGCACGAGTCCGTGCCGGGGCACGCCGTCACGTCCACAATCGTCTTCGCGCCCGGCTGGTTTAGGCCGATGGCCGCGAGGTCCTTGTAGAACTCAATGATGTTCGCTTCCGGAATGAAACGGAAGAGCAGGTTCTGGTCCACGGTCGCCCGGATGGTGTCGCCGCAATGCTTGCGCGCGATGTCCGCCAGCTTGCGCGCCTGCCACGACGAGAAGTCGCCGAGTGGCAGCGTGATCACGGCCGCCACATAACCCGGCTGGCGCTGTTTATATACATTCGTCGCGCGCCACACGGAGAAGCCATCCGGCGGCAGCGCGCCGTTTAGTGCCTTGCCGGGGTGCAGCGGCTGGTCCTGCAGGCCGTCGCGGTGCTGATCGATCAGACCCTTCCAGCGCGGGTCGAAGGGCATCGTGGCCTTTTCCTTGAGCACTTCCTCGCGGAATTTCTCGATGCCGAGTTTCGCGACCACGAACTTGATGCGCGCCCGCGCGCGGTTTTTCTTTTCGCCGAGCCGCGCGAACACGCGGGCGACGGCCTGCACCGTCGGCAGCAGTTCGTATTCGGGAATGAACTCATCAAAGAGCTTCGCGTCGTGCGGCACGGCGCCGAGGCCGCCGCCGACGTATACGCTAAATCCGCGCACGTCCTTCCCGTCGATTTCCTTCACCTTGGCGACCGCGCCGAAGTCGTGCATGTTCACGAGGCCGCAGGCATGGTGCGCGCAGCCCGAGAATGCCGGCTTAAACTTGCGGCCGAAGTCCATCGTGTCCGGGTGGCCCAGCAGGAACTTCATCAGCGCCTTGGCGTACGGCGTCACGTCGAAGGTCTCGTCCGTGCACACGCCGGCATAGGGGCACGCGGTCACGTTGCGCACGGAGTTGCCGCACGCTTCGCGCGTGGTGATGCCCACGGCCGCGAGCCGGCGCATGAAGTCCGGCGTCGATTCGATGTGGATGTAGTGCATCTGGATGTCCTGCCGTGTGGTCACGTGCAGGTTATTCACCGAGTACTCCTCGGCGATATCGGCCATCACTTCGAGCTGCTCGACCGTGAGTCCGCCGAAGGGGATCTTGATGCGCATCATGCCCGGCGCGTCGAAGAAGGTCTCGGGCCCCTTCGTCAACTCGCGGCCGAAATTGATCGTCTGCTGCTGCACGCCGTCGTGCCGCTGGCCGTTGTCATACCGCTGGCCATAGGCCCCGCGGCGCAGGCGCTGCTCGGCGAAAATCTTCTCGTCGAGTTCGCCGCGCTTGCGCAGCTCCATCTGCGCCTCGAAAATCTCGATCTCGCGCGCGAGATCGGGTTCCATCTTCGAAGCCAGTTTTTCTTTCCACGTCGTCGTCATTAATCTCACCTTTCGTTCTACTTGCTACTGCGGTCGCGCAGGCGCGCGACCCTCCCTTAACTCGCGATGGCTGCCCGTGCGGTCTGCGCCGCCGCGGACGCAAGCGAATACCGCGCCTGCGCCGCTTCCAGAATCAGCCGCATCATGTCGGTATACGTAAGTCCCGCGTAGCCCGCCATGATGTTCATCTTCCCGTCCCAGCACCAACCGGGGTTCGGGTTTGCTTCCAACAATTTTATCTCGCCGTTCGCGTCCGCGCGGAAATCGAAGCGCGCGTAGTCGCGGCAGTCGAGCCGTTCAAACAGCAACTGCGCGCGATCGACCAGCGTGCGGCGCTTCTGCTCCGGTAGGTTCGCCTGGTGGTATTTGATCTTGGACCAGTACGGCGAATCCGGCTCCCATTTCGATTCATAACCGAGGATCTGCGGCAGATCCTGATCCAGTCCGGAGTAATCCACTTCGAGCACCGGCAGCACCGTCATCTGCATGCCGGGGTTGCCGATGATGCCGACGGTGTACTCCTGGCCCGTGAGGAATTCCTGCACGAGGATATCGCGGTTGGGGAACGTCTCGCGCAAGTGCTCCCAATACGCCATGAACTCCTGCTGATTGCTCACGACGGAATCCTTCGTGATGCCCAGGCTCGAATCGCCGACGTTCGGTTTCAGCAGCACGGGGAAGATCGACGGCAGCGTCGCGGCCTGATCGTCCGAACCGTGGAAGGTTTCCAGTGGCACGGGGATGTCCAGCGGCTCCGCGATCGAGCGCACGTAGGACTTGTTGTAGCACAGGCCGAGGCACGCCGGCGCGGCGCCGGAATAAGGGATGTCGAACATCTCGAAGAGCGCCGGCACATGCAATTCCTTGAACGCGTCGTTCTGGTAGCCCTCGTCGCACAAGTTCAGCACGAACTGCGGGCGTTCCTTGCGCAGAAAATCGATCAGCCCCGCGTGGTCGTTGTAGTAGCTAAAGCTGTACTCCGTCAGCTCGCCCAGCGCGTTTTGCAGGCGGTTGATCGTGTCGAAGTCTTCTTCGTTGAACTGCCCGTTCCGCTTCACCATGTCCGGCAGGCCGGGATCGCCGAAGATCACGGTCACCTTCGGGAAATACGGCCCGCGGCGCACGTTCGTCGCCGGCGCGGCGGGCGCCTTGCACAGGATGAACATGCGGTTCGCCATCATGCCGAGGTCCTGATTGCGATCAGACAGCGAACTCGGCGCTTTTTCGCGGCGGATGTCGGTGAAGCCCATGCGCGTCAGCAGCGCGCGGATTTCTTCGTAGGTGTAGAGGCGCTCGGCGTAGAACTGGTCCGCGATGACGCCTTTTTCCGCATGCGTCACCACTTCGCGCGAGATCAGGCGGTGCCCGTCGGACGCGATGGCGCGTTCGCGGCATACGAAATGGTTCTGGTCGATCCACTCCCAGGTGCGCGGCTCGTAGTTCTTGCGCATCCATTCGCCGTCGACCAGATCCAGCAGCAACACGCCCTTCGGCTTGAGGATGCGCTTTACGGCACCCAGCACGGCCACGTCGTCTTCCGTGCGCTCGAAATAGCCAAAGGAATTCCCGAACAGCGTCACGCAATCGGCGGACGCTTGCGCGTACCGGAACTTGCGCGCGTCGCCTTCGCGGAAATTCACCGGCAGGCCGAGTTTTTGCCCACGCCGCCGCGCAAGGCGCACGAGGTAGCGCGAACGATCGATGCCGGTGACCTTGGCGAAACCACGGCGGCCGAGTTCAATCGTGTGGCGGCCTTGGCCGCAGCACAGGTCCACAATTTCTGCATTGGGGGAGAGACCCGTGAGTTCGAGCAGACGGCTCACGTCTTGAATCGTGTTTTGTTGGTTCTCCACCACATCGCCGTCGGTCTTCAGGTACACGGCGTTGAACAGCGTCCGCCACCACTCGGCAGGCAGGTGCCGCTCGAGATCGGAGATCGGGCCGAGCGTGCGACCGCCCCCACCCGGTGCCGGCGCCGCCGGCGATGTGCCACCCGCTGACATGGTCAGCCAGTCCTCTCCAGTTACGGCCTGTGTGCGCCGAAAACGCCCGGCGCCATAGAGCAAGACCCCCGCGCAGTGCGGGGGCCGCGAACAGACAGCATGCGTTGCGCGGGCGAGACCCGCTCGTTCGCGCGCACGCGCGTGTTAATACTTCGAGATGGACGGATCGACTTCATCGGCCCAGCGGAGGATGCCTCCGACCATGTTCTTCACGTTGGTGAAGCCATTCGCATACATCAAGTCTTGCGCCTTCGCGCTGCGCCCGCCCATCTTGCAATGCACGACGATGTCGGCATCCGGGTCGAGTTCGCCGAGGCGGCTTTCGAGTTGGCCAAGCGGAATCAGCTTCGCGCCTTCGATATGCGCGATCTGCCACTCGTGCGGCTCGCGCACGTCGATCAATTCGAACTTCTCGCCGCGCGCCATGCGCGCCTTCACGAGTGCCGGAGAAATTTCGTCCGCCGCGAGGTTTTCTTCCGTCGCCGGCTCCGAAGTCTTCGGCACGCCGCAGAATTCCTGATAGTCGATCAGCGCCGTCACGGTAGGGTTCGGGCCGCAGATCGGGCAGCTCGGGTCTTTCTTCAGCTTCAGCTCGCGGAACTTCATGTCGAGCGCGTTGAACAACAGCAAGCGCCCGATCAGGGGCGTGCCCTTGCCGAGAATCAACTTGATCGCCTCGTTCGCCTGGAGCAGACCCACGATGCCCGGCAACACGCCCAGCACGCCGCCTTCGGCGCAGCTCGGCACCATGCCCGGGGGGGGAGGCTCGGGATACAGGCAGCGGTAGCACGGGCCGTGTTCCGCCCAGAATACCGAGGATTGGCCCTCAAAGCGGAAGATGCTGCCGTACACGTTCGGCTTGCCGAGCAACACGCACGCGTCGTTCACGAGATAGCGCGTCGGAAAGTTGTCCGTGCCGTCGATGATGATGTCGTACTTCGCGACAATGTCCATCGCGTTCTCGGAAGTGAGGCCCGTGTTGTAGGTCTCCACTTCGGTAAACGGATTGATGTCGAGGATTGTTTCTTTGGCGGAGTCGACCTTCAGCTTGCCGACGTCCTTGGTGCCGTGGATCACCTGCCGCTGCAGGTTCGAGAAATCCACCACGTCGAAGTCGACAAGGCCGATGCGCCCAATGCCCGCCGCCGCGAGGTACAGCGCCAGCGGCGAACCCAGCCCGCCCGTGCCGATAAGCAGGATGCTGGCGGACTTCAGCTTCTTCTGACCTTCAAGGCCGACTTCCGGCAGGATCAGGTGCCGCGAGTAGCGCTTCAGTTCTTCGGTCGAGAGTTCCGCTTCGCCGCTCACGAGCGCGCCCGGCGAGATTGGGCGCTCCGTCACCGCGCCGCCGGCCACCGCCGGCACCAGCACGATTTCGTCGCCGTCTTTGCACGGTGTGTCCTTCAGCAACGGCCCCTTGATGTGGTCGTCGTTGAGGTACACGTTCACGAAGTTGCGCACGTTGCCCGCATCGTCCAGCAGGTGCGCGCGCAACTGCGGATAGCCCGCGATCAGATTCCGCATCACGTCGCCGAGCTTCTTGCCCTCGACGGCCACGGTGTCCTGATTGTTCGCATAGCTCCGCAGAGCCGTCGGCAGCAGTACTTTCACGCCCATGATTTCGCTCCTCGCCTCGTCAGCCGTTGACCCGGATTTCTTCGGGATCGAACGCGCTGCGATCGTCTTTCAGTTGCCACGATGTCATGTCCACCGCCACCTTGTCGCGAATGGACACAATAATGTGTGAAAACCCGGACCACGCCGCGTGGTCGACGTCGTATTGCGACGGCCGTGCCGGCGCATTCGGGTGCGAATGATAGCACCCGATCACGTCGAGCTTCTTCGCCCGCGCGGCCTTGTCGGCCTTGAACGAAGCCTCCGGCGTAATCAGGAAGCGGTTGAACTGCGCCTCGTCTTCCCGCGCATTCGCAATCCGCATCAGCTCAACCACCGTGCGGTCCGCGCCATTCAATTTTCCGAGGATGAACCCGCAACATTCGTTCGGGAACGTCTCCTCGCCATGCTGTTCGATGGCGGCCTTGTGTTCGTTTGTCAGTACGATCGCCATCTCAGGTCTTGTCCCAAAACTCGAAGTCGAGGTATTTGTGCGCACTGTCGCAGAGAATCGTCACCACCGTGCCGGACTTCAGCGTCCGCGCGACATCCAGCGCGCACGCGACGGCGGCGCCTGCCGACATTCCAACCAGGAGACCCTCTTCCTTTGCCAGCCGCCTGCACATCGCCTGGGCGTCTTCCGTGCGTATCCAGCGATTCTCGTGCGCCCGCGTTTCGTCGTAAATCTCGGGCACGATGGACGTTGGCATGTGCTTGAGCCCTTCGAGCCCGTGCATCGGCCCGTCCGGCTGAAAGGATATCAAACGAATGTCCGGCTTTTCTTCCCGCAGCCGCTTCGCCGTGCCCATAAACGTGCCGCTCGTGCCCAGCCCGGCGATGAAATGCGTGATCGCGCGGCCGGTCTGTTCGAGAATCTCCGGGCCGGTCGTCACATAGTGCGCCCGCCAGTTTGCGGTGTTGCTGTACTGGTCGGGATAGAAGTACGTGTCCGGGTCGGCCGCATAGATCTCGCGGGCCTTTTCGATCGCGCCGTCCGACCCGCGCGTCGGATCGGTCAACACCAGTTCCGCGCCGTAGGAGGTCAAGATTCGGCGGCGGATGGGACTCATATTCTTCGGCACGCAGAGCTTTATTTTGTAGCCCAGCGACGCGCCCAGCATGGCGTAGGCAATGCCCGTGTTGCCGGAGGTCGCGTCCAGCAGCACCTTGTCTTTCGTCAGCTTGCCGCTCGCCTCGCCGTCCAGAATCATGTTCAGCGCGGGGCGATCCTTCACCGAACCGCCCGGATTGAACCACTCCGCCTTGCCGAAAATGCGCACCGGCGCGACTTCCGCCGCGATGCGGTGCAGTTCAAGCAGGGGAGTGTTGCCCACGCACTGGACCAGCCGATGACGGAGATCCGCCGGCGGCATGCCGCGCGCGGTAATGATTGGCTCTTGGGGCGTAGTCGCCATATTCCAACCCATACCTTACAAACAGAATAAGTTTACTCAAGATTCCCTGTCAATGTCCAATCCATGCGCACTAAACAGGAACGGGTCTTGGGGATTGACCAAGACCCGTTGGTTTTTCAAGGGTTTTTAAGCTATTTGGCGCTGGGGAGGTAGGCGACAAAGCGCTCGCCGGTCTCCATGAACTCCCAGCGGATGCCGCGGCCGTTACCGAAGACGCCGACGAACTTCACGCCGTGCGCGTCTTCTCCGACGCTGAGGCGCTCGTCGAAGGTCTCGCTGGTCAGCGGCACATAGATTTTCAGCAGCGCCACCTGGTGCCCCGCCACGGAAGGCAGGCCGTGCACCGTCACGCGCGGCTTGCGCAACTCGGTCTGCGCCTTCTCGACCATCTGCTCAAATTTGCGCGACTGCGGCTGGAAAATTTTGTACGCGTCCGCGTAGGTGATCACGTACTCCCAGAACTCGCCCTTGTTATACGCCTCGATTTTGTCTTCCAGCGACTTCTGCACGGTCTTCAACGCGATCTGACCTTCGGGCGTCGCGTTGAGCTGCGTATAGCGCGCTTTGAATTGCGAGAGCGTCGTCGCGCGCACGCTGGAAACGAGGCGTGAACCCGGCGGCGGCAACGGCTGATCCAGACCGAGTTCGGTGATCGCCTGTCTCGCCAGTTCTTCGGGTGTGGGCGGCGGCGGCGCGTTCGGATCGACCGTCGTCGACGGCCGCGTGGGTTCATCCTTGTTGCACCCGACGACCGCGAGCGCGGCCATCACCATCACTGCGGCATACTTCCAAGCGGTACTGCGAATCATCGGTCCCACCACGGTTACTGATCAATTTCGTCTAATGCGCGCTGCTGTTGCTGATTGTAGTTGTTGTTGACGCCGCTCAGGCCGCGGCGCGCCGCGCCGTTCGCGCTGGCCGTGCCCGAGGTGTTCATGTTTTGCAACTGACCCTGAATCGCGATGCTCGTCTGCGCTTCACCTAGCGGTCCCGCGCCGCCGCCGCCCACATTCCGGGGCGCGTTCGACGGCGCCGCGGCGACGGGCTGGCTCGGGTGAAAGATCGCGCCCGTCTGCGCGTCGTAGCCGAAGGACTCGCCCGAGCTGGTCTGCGGAACGTTGGTCAGATACGTCGGCGTGAGCGCGGCGAGCGACGGTGGATAGTAGCCGGTGGCTTCCCAGTAGGCGTACACGGCCTTGTCCAGTTCCGCCAGTGCCTTGCGATCTTCCTGCGTGATCTGCGGCGCGGCGGCGGGGGAGTCGAGCAACACGCCGGTGTCCGGGTCATAGCCAAAAGGTGAGCCATCCGCGTGCGTCGGCACACCCGGCAGGTAGCTGGGCACCAGTGTCTTGAGCGACGCCGGAAATTTCCCGGTTTCGGCCTGGTACGCGCGGATGGCCGACTCGGTTTCGGTGCGGGCCTTCAACTCCTTGGCCTGATCGAGGGCGCGCATGCCGGCTTGTGCGTCTTGCGCGGCGAGTTCGCCCTGAATCGCCGTGGAGGTCAACAACTCCAGCATGCAGCCCGAAAGGGCGAAGGGTAGGGTGAGCAAGAGCAACAGTAGACGACGCATATTCGCCATCCTCCGGCCGGTCAGTATAGCACACGCCGCAAAGCCGTAACTACGGCGACTGCGCGGCTATTCCATCGTAAGCTCGCAAAAATCAGCATACACCACGATACAATCGCGCATGCTTCGTTTCGTCTCCTGTGTATTCCTTCCGCTGCTGTCCATTTCAGCACTTGCGCAGACCGCCACATTGCCCGAGCCGCGCGCCCAGGATCACCAGCGCGTGCTGTACTACGTCGACGACGCCGGCCAAGAGCAGCCAGTAAAAACGATCGACGACTGGGAATTGCGTCGCCGTGACATCCTCACCGGGATCGAAGCGACGATGGGCACGCTGCCCGATCGTTCCAAGCTGGGCCCTGTCGCGTACGAAGTCGTCCTTGGCAGCGACATGCCTGTCAACACCTTTACTCGCGTGAGACTGCGTATCGATGTTGGTGACGGCGACGTTTTGTCCGCGTGGCTCATGGTGCCCAGGGGTCTCCGCGACCGCGCACCCGCCGTGTTAGCGCTGCACCAGACCAACGGCGCGCTCGGCAAGGATGAAGTCGTGGGTCTTGGCGGCTCCGCGAACCTGCACTACGGCTTTGAACTCGTGCAGCGCGGCTACATCGTGCTCGCGCCAGACTATCCCACGCTTGGTAAATACCAATACGACTTCGAGAAAGATCGCTTCGTCTCCGGATCGATGAAGGGCATCTGGAACCACATGCGTTGCATCGATCTCTTGAGCGAACGCGACGACGTCGATCCCGATCGCATCGGCGCGATCGGCCACTCGCTCGGCGGGCACAATGCGATCTTCCTGGCCGTGTTCGACCCGCGCGTGAAGGCGATCGTGACCAGTTGCGGGTGGACGCCGTTTCACGACTACTACGGCGGCGACCTGACCGGATGGACGGGCGAGCGCTACGTCTCGCGCATTCGCGATGTCTACGGGCAGGATCCCGACCGCGTGCCGTGGGACTACTACGAGATGATCGCCGCGCTTGCCCCGCGTGGATTTTTCACGTCCTCGCCGCTGCACGACGCCAACTTCGACGTGCGCGGCGTGAAAAAGGCGATGCCCGTCATCCAGCAGGTCTACGACCTCTTCGGCGCGCCCGATCGCGTGCAGGCGCGCTATCCCGACTGCGAGCACGACTTCCCGCCGGACGTGCGCGAGGAGGCATACGCATATCTCGACAAGGTCTTGGGGCGCGTGCGCTGACCTGCAGGGGTCGTAACCTTGCACCCCGTTCCGTCGACACGTATAATCCCCGTCTTCCGGCAAGTCCAGTTCCCCGGTAGCTCAGTCGGTAGAGCGCGTGGCTGTTAACCACGATGTCGCTGGTTCGAGTCCGGCCCGGGGAGCCATTTTGCTATCCGCCCAATGTATCCGACATTGAGGCCTTTTCCTGCCATGGCTGATTCCAAGGCGCGCGGCGCCCTCGTCCAATCCGTCCTGTATGTGCTGATGCTCGCGCTCGCGGTGGGCGCATTCTTCGCCATCCGCGCCGCAGGTGAACGCGAGGCCCCCGCTGTTACGGCCCCCGCCGCATCTACGGTCGCCGAAACGACGAACACACTCCTGCATGTATTGCTCGCGATCGCGACCATCATCACGGTCACCCGCGTCATGGGTCTGCTCTTCCGCCGCATTGGCCAGCCGCCCGTGATCGGCGAAGTCGTCGGCGGCATTCTGCTCGGCCCATCGCTGCTCGGCCGCATCGCGCCGGACGCGATGGCGTACCTGCTGCCACCCGATGTCGCGCCGATTCTTGGCGTCATCGCACAGTTGGGCGTCATCCTGTTCATGTTTCTCGTGGGACTCGAACTCGATCTCGGCCACCTGCGCGAAAGCGGGCGGGCGACGTTGCTCATCTCGCACGCGAGCATCGCGCTGCCCTTTGTGCTCGGTGCGGCCGTGGCTTTGCCGCTGTACGACACGATGGCCGGCGATGGCATCTCGTTTACGGTCTTTGCGCTGTTCTTCGGCGTCTCGCTGTCGGTCACGGCGTTCCCCGTGCTTGCGCGCATTTTGATGGACGCGCGCGTTCATCAAACCCGTCTCGGCGTGCTCGCGCTCGCGTGCGCGGCGCTGGGCGACGCGACCGCGTGGTGCTTGCTCGCGTTCGTGGTCAGCATTGCGCAGGGGCGTTCGGGCGACGCGGTGTATTCCGTCGTGTTGACGCTGGTCTTTGTCGTTGTGCTCGTGACCGTCGTCGGTCCGCTGCTGCGCCGCTGGTTGCCGCGCATCGAATCCACCCCGGGCCTTAGCCGCAGCAGCCTCGCCGTGATCCTCGTCGCGATGCTGCTGTCCGCGCTCGCCACCGAATTCATCGGCATCCACGCGCTCTTCGGCGCCTTCCTGCTCGGCGCGATCATCCCGCACAACAGCCCCGTCGCCGCGGAGATTCGCCGCCGCGTCGAAGACCTCGCCCGCGTGCTCCTGCTGCCCGCGTTCTTCGCGTTCACGGGCCTGCGCACGGAAATCGGCCTCATCAGCGGCCTCGACCAGTGGCTCCTGTGCGCGGGCATCATCGCCGTGGCCGTCGCCGGAAAATTCGGCGGCACGCTCGTCGCCGCGCGCGTGACGGGACTCTCGTGGCGCGGGTCCAGCGCACTCGGCGTGCTGATGAACACCCGCGGCCTCGTCGAACTCATCGTGCTCAACATCGGTCTCGATCTCGGCGTCATCACGCCGACGCTGTTCACGATGCTCGTCATCATGGCGCTCGTCACCACCTTCATGACCAGCCCGCTGTTGCTCGCGATCATGGGCGGCGATTCGTGGGACGAATCGCTGAAGGCCGGCGCGTAGGCGGACGCGCGTTCCGCGGAAGCCGCGCTAGTCCTTGTACAACCGCATCCGGTACGCGAAGAACCCGCCCGTGATCTCGCCGGGGCGCAGGCCCACGCGTTGCGCGAGTTCGATCACCTTCGCTTTGAACTGGTAGTGCGGATCGCCGATGACTTCGGCGACGACGAGATAGCCGCCCGGTTTCAGTGCATCGTAAATTTCACGCAGCGCGTGCTCGCGATCCGGAATTTCGCCGAGCACGGTAGAAAGCACCGCGCGATCGAAGTGGTTTTTCGGAAGTTTCCCGTCGCCCGCGCCGGCGAGCAGCGGCGTGACGTTTTTCAGTCCCGCCTTCTCGATCCGGCTCGACATCAGTTCCAGCATTTTCGGCTGCATGTCGAGCGCGACGACTTCGCCGTCTATCCCAACGCCGCGCGCAATCGGCAGCGTCAGCAGGCCCGGTCCGCACCCGACATCCACCACGCGCATGCCGGGCTTCAGCGCAAGCTCATCGATCGCACGCCCGCGTCCAAACGGCCGCTCGTTCTTGCCGGGCGCCAGCGTCCACGCCAGCCACGACGGACACGGCGCATTCGTCTTGCGCGCGCCAAACCGCCAGAACAGCATCAGCGCGGCGAACAGCGCAACAACGGCGATGGGGATCCATAACCAGATAGGCATGCCCAGCACTCTATCGGATTGCGTGGATTAGATCTCGTACTCGGGAAGCGGAGCGCGTCCTCGGCTCGCACGGAAGGCCTCCACGCACCGAAGCCATTGTTCGAGCAACGCCAACTCGATGCGGCGGTCTTCACCTGGCGTCTGGGTTAGATTAGGAATATGCGGCTGGAGCTGCCGAAACCACTCCCCGGCGCGCAAAAGAGTCACCGCTGTTTTGGGGCCGGTGTCCGTCGTGCTTTCAAGCAGCCTGTCGAAATCCCTTATGGTGGTCGACTGTTCCGGCCGATGCTGCAAAACACGGAAAAGAAATTCGGGATCTGCTTCCCATTGCGCCAAGGCTGTCTTCGCTTCGGGCGATAGCTGGTTTTCCACGCCGGTACGCTCAGCGGCAATTGCCGCGTACGACGCGGTACCGGCGTCTCCACTAAGCAGACCTGCTTCAATGCTTGGCAACTGCGCGGGGCCACTGCGGGCGAGCTGTTGAGAGAGTTGGTAGAGCACGCCATTTGCGCCATCGAACTCCATGGACTGTAGGAAAGCGATTCCTTCCGGGGTTCGCGACAAAAGCGTGGCGGCATTTTCCGCCGCGTTCGACCCGCTAGCGGCGATCTGTTTTAACGCGTCGTTGGACTTCTCCGGAAAATGCTCGCCGATAAGCTTCATCGCGTTGTTCGCCAGCATGTCGAAATATCCAGGATCTGGCGCAGTTGCGTATCCCAAGAGCATTTTGTACGAGGGGTTTTTTGCGAATTTCACGTACCACATCAAGGCCTCGCCGCGGACTGTTAGACGCTCGTCCTCGTCCTCAACGATCGCGAGCAATTTGCGAACTTCGCGGTGCCCGTTCTCTTCCAGCCAGGCGATGGATTGGCGACCAAAGTAACGATTGTCGTAGTCCATACTGGCGTTTTCAGCATGCCAGACGCGATCGCGCAGGCTCGTGGGTGCAGGATACGGCGTGAGGAATGGAATCGACTGTTGCATGTTGGCCACGTTTGGTTGAAACGTCGCACGGTTCGCCGCCCACCAGGACTTCCACTTGCCAATTTCCACCGCTTTCACGCGCGGCGAATCGTCGTATTCGGGGCCGAATGTTTGACCCGTCCATTGTTGCAACAAGGACACGATTGGATCGTTGATACGATCCTGCGGCGAATCAAACGTGGCGATGAATGTGTCGATACCGGCGGGTGAACCCTGCATGGTCAGCGATTTGCAAAGTCCATAATAAAATTGTTGTATGTCGTTTCCACTTTCCGATGCGTTCAAGAACGCGGGCGTCCATTTCTCCAGCATTGACAATTCAAATGGAACGGATGACGTTCCTGTAATTCTGGATAGCGCCCGCGCGCTGCTAAGGCGGAGTCCGTCGTGCAGACGTTCGCGGGCGGTGTCCCATTCTTCCCAAGTGACAGTCTCCATGTACCGGCTCAATGCGGCGGCACATAAGTCGAGATCGGAATCGAGGATTGGAGGAAGCGCGCCCGCCTGGAGTTGTTCGAGCACCGGAATCGCGGCTTGGCTTCCCATTTTTGCGAGAACAGTCGCCATAAGTCCGTAGTAGCCCCAACGCCGGGTGACGAAGGGGATGTTGTCGCGCGATTCTTGCACGGGAAAGTAGCCCGGAGGGATTCCTTGCTCGAGATACCGAATGAGCGAGGCTTCGTCGATGGAAAGTCCTGCTGCGCTCAGCGACTTTTCGGGCGGAATGTCGGCCGGCACGGATCGGGCCACGCTGTCGCGGGACACGACCAGGGCGGCCAGCAGTACAATCGGAACGACGCGGCGCACGACGATCCCCTCCGTACGCTTAATCTATCAGAGCGTGGGAAAGTTGCAGACGGCCCGTTTCAGAAAATCAGCTTCGCGAGCCTCAACAACCCCTGCGCCCACGGCACGCGGTGGGTGACGCCGGAGCCGCCCGAGAACTTGTCGACGTTCGCGATGTACCACGCGTAGTTGCGGAGCAGGGCGTCCTTGTTCGAGTACTTCGGTGCATAGCCAAGCTGTTTTTGCGCCTTCTCGATCGACACGAAGGATTCTTTGCCGGCCGTCTCGTAGACCCATTTGTACAGCGGCGACAGCTTGAACTTCTCCATCAACCGTAGCGCGAAGATCGCCGGGCCTTCCGGAATCGCGATCACACGCTTGCCGAACCCGGCCTGATCCAGCACCGCGCCGAAATCCGTCTTCGGTGTGCCGTAGACCGCCGCGCCGATGTTGAAGGTGTCGTTCGCTTTTTCCACGGGCAGCGTCGCGCACAACCAGATCGCGTCGCACAGATCTTCCACGTCGAGGAACTGGTACAGGTTGTTGCCGGAGCCGAGCACGGGGAAGTTGTGCCCCGTGCGCGCCCAGTCGTACAGCAGCGCGAACACGCCCAGCCGCTCCGGCCCGATGAACGACTTGGGCCGCAGAATCGGCACGCACATGCCCTGCGCGCGCGCCTCGACGCACATCGCCTCGGCCTGCACTTTGGATTCGCCGTAGGGCCCGACGCCGACGAGCTTGTCGGTCTCGAGCAGGGGATGATGATCCGGAATGCCGTACACGGCCGTCGATGAAATATGAATCAGCCGCTTTGCGTTCGCCTTGCGCGATTCCTCGATGACGGTCCGCGTGCCTTCGATGTCCGTCGAATAGATATCTTCCGGCGAATACAACGGCAGCGCCGCCGCCGTGTGAATCACCACGTCCGCGCCCTGTACCGCGCGCCGCACATCGTCCGCCTTGCGGATGTCGCCCGTGATCGCGGTGATTTTGTCTTTGCAGTCGGCGTAGTCGAAGGGCAGGAGGTCCAGCGATACCACGCGCTGGCCCTTCGCGAGCAGATACCGGACCAGGTTAATGCCGAGGAAGCCGCTGCCGCCGGTAATGACGAACGTCTGGGTCATGAGTGATTCCTGTGAGTGCGCCGTGTGATATACGGACGCCGCCGCGCGATGTCAAACCCGGCGCATGGTCCACAGGATGACGGCGCCGAACAACCAGGTTTCGGCGCACCGTTGAACAAGGCCGCGCACATCGTGGAATGCAGGCAACGAGAGCGCGATGGAAGCGAAAAGCACAAGCGCTGCTGCGGCCAAGAATGGTGCGCGTCCTGATCGGCTACACCACGCCATCCAGAACAGCGCCGCGGCCCCGCCGAAGTACTCCACCGCGCCGCCCCACATGTGAATGGTGTTTCGGCCGCTACCCATGGACGGCGCACCCGGATCGCACGGAAAAAATGCAGCGACGAGATAGCCAATGGCGATGCAGCCTGCGAGCATCGCGGCCGCATGCTCACGGGACCGAATCAGAGCGGCGCTCAGCGCGGCAGACATGGCGCCGACGATGAAAAACACTCCCCAACTGACCAATAGCGAATCATCTCCGCCGAATTCTCCGAGCTCGCTAATGGTGTTCGCCATATGACTGTAGTCAGATCGGCGCATCCCGAAGCCGACAATCGCAACGAGCAGATAAAGGGCCATGCCCCACGCGAGCACTCGATGAAACGGCGTGCGCGGATCAGTCATGGGCATGGCGCGACCTCGAATTCCCACACCGGCCCGTCCTCCGGATCTTCCACGACGCCGAGGAAGCGCATGCCCACTTTCTCCAGAATCCGCGGCGACGGCCCCGGTGTCGCCAACGTGTGCGCGATGATCCGGCGCACGCCCGGCTGCTTCGACGCGAGGGCAATCATCGCCTGCGCGGCCGCCGTCGAATATCCCCGCCCTTCAAACGGCTCGAAGGTGTGATACGCGAGCTCCACGCTGCCGTGATCCTCGGGGCCATTTCGAAATCCACATGTTCCCACGACGATTTTCAGTCCGGTATCTTCCACCAGGTAGCCGCCAAACGCCGCCTCGCGCGGCCGTCGCACCGCCAGATCAAGCGTCTGCTCGACGATTCCGCGAATGTACTCCGAATCCGCCCCCAGTGTGGGCCCATACGCCGCCGCGAAAGCCTTCCCGTCCGGCGTCAGCGTCGCCAGCATCGCCCGGTCGATGTGAATCAAACGAATTTCCTGCACCTTGCTTTATCTCCGGTATTCCTGTTCAGTAGCCGCCGCTCCGCGCGACAATGCTTCGCGGCGGGGCCTGCGCCGAAGTACACTACTCGCTTTCGTGGAGTCGTGCCATGCGATCCGTCAAGGCCGGGATGCCGTTCATCCTGATCACCGTCCTGCTCGACATGCTCGGCATCGGGCTCATCGTACCCGTGCTCGCGCCGCTGGTCACGTCCATGACGGGCGCCGGCATCGCCGAAGGCTCCGAGATGTATGGCTGGTTCATCTCCGCCTACGCGCTGATGCAGTTCGTGTTCTCGCCCGTGCTCGGCAATCTCAGCGACGCGATCGGGCGTCGCCCCGTCATTCTGATTTCGCTTCTCGGCGCGGGCCTCGATTATCTGCTGCTCGCCTTTGCGCCCAACCTCTGGTGGCTCTTTGTCGGCCGTGTAATTTCCGGCATCACGGGCGCGAACATTACCGCCGCGTATGCCTATATCGCCGACGTCAGCCCGCCCGAGGCGCGCGCGAAAAATTTCGGACTCATCGGCGCCTGCTTCGGCGCGGGATTCATTCTGGGTCCCGCGATTGGCGGCATGGTCGCGAACTACGGCCTGCGCACGCCCTTTCTCGCCGCAGCCGGGTTGACGCTTGTGAACTGGCTGTATGGATTCCTCGTGTTGCCGGAATCGCATCCCGTCGAGCGTCGCCGCACGTTCGAATGGCGCCGCGCAAACCCGCTCGGCTCCCTCAAGGTGCTGGCGCGGTTCCCCGTCGTGCTCGGCCTGACGGCCACGCTCGCGCTGATGAGCCTCGCGCATCAGGCGTTTCCGAGCACGTGGGTGTTGTTCACCGAATACCGCTTCGGCTGGGGGCCGCGTGAAAATGGCTACTCGCTCGCGCTCGTCGGCGTGATGTCCATTGTCGTGCAGGGTTTTCTCACCGGCCGCATCATTGCCAAATGGGGCGAACGGCGCGCGATCATTTTTGGTCTCACTGTGTTTTGCATCAATTGCACGATGTATGGATTTGCCACCCAGAGCTGGATGTTCTTCGTAATCATCTTCGTGGGCAGCATCGGCGCCATCGCCACACCCGCCATCCAATCGCTCATCAGCCGGCAAATTCCGCTGAACGAGCAAGGTTCCGTGCAAGGCGCGCTCACTAGCATTCAAAGTCTCAGCGGCATCGTCGGCCCGATCATCGTCACCCACCTGTTTGCCTACTTCATTTCCGAGCGCGCACCGGTGCATGTCCCCGGGGCGGCTTTCTTTTTCGGCGCCATCCTTGTCTCCTTCGGCATCGTGATCGCCGTCCGCACCCTGCGGCGTCCTGAATTTCGCGCGGCCCCGGCCGCCATGCCGGCCGAAGCTCCGCCCGCAGCCCACTAGGTTCGTTGCGCTGTCTTGGAACGCCGAAATGTGAGGTTTCCTGACTAGAAGGCTATAATTGCGCCATTCGGAGACCGCGCACGGCGTGTGCGGCATTCATCGGCGGCATCACCTCGGGGGTAGTCCTGTGCGCACGTGGTCCATCGCCACGCTGATCCTGGCGTGCTGCGCATTGCCCGCGATGGCCGAGGAATGGCCCGTGGGCAGCCCGCCGATTCGCGTCGCCGTTGGCCCTGTGTGCCCCCCGCTGTTCGACATCGGCTTCGACGGCAAGGCCCGCGGCTTCGTCGTCGACTATCTCACCGAAGCGGCCCAGCGCGCCCAGGTGCCGATCGAATTCGAACTGGTTTCGGATCGCCGCGCGTTTGCCGCGATGGATCCCGCAGAGTACCCGCTCGCGCTGTGGCTGCTCGCCGACGAACCCTTTCCTGGTTATGTCCGGTTTGAGCGCGGTTTTCTCACGCTGCATTCCGTGGTATTTCGGCGGATTGAACCGCACGTAAAAACGGAGTTAGAGGCCGCCGACCTTGGTGAGGTCATCGCGGTTCGCGGTAGCGAAGCGCACCAGGATCTGCTCGACGACGGCGCGGTCGATATCGTGACGGTGCCGACCGTCGCCGACGGCGTGTTGTTACTGTCCAGCGGAAAGCACGACACACTGTTCGCCACCGATGTGTTCGTGCTGCAGGCGATCCGCGATCTAGGCGTGAAGAACGTCGAAGTCGCACCCTCTTCCGAAATGCACATGCACCATCGCTTTGCGTTGATGCGCGCCGTCACCCGTCCTGATGTCGAAGAGTTGCTGAGTCCCGGCTTGCGCGCCATGCGGCACGACGGCACCTTCGATCGCTTGTACACCAAGTGGTTCGGGGCCTTTGAAGAAAAAGAAATTCCGCTGCACGTGTTCGGACTCACGATCACGCTGATCGTGCTTGCCGCGATCCTGCTCGGCCTGGTGATTGTGCCCTTGTCGCGCCGGCGCCTGCGCGCGCTGCTCAATTGGCAAGGGCAAGCCCTCGAAGAAACGGAAGCACGCATCGCGGCGATCATGGCGGCGTCGCCCACCGGCATTTTCCGGCTGGATCTGAACGGCGCCGTCACCTTTGGCAACCAGGAAGCCGGCCGCATCACGGGCATCAAGGAACGCCCGGTCGATCTCAAGCGGTGGCTCAGCGCGATTCATCCCGACGACCGCACAGGCGTCACCGATGCCTGGAAAGCCGTGCGCGATCACAACGTCGCCGATCACCGCGAATACCGGTTTATGCATCCCGACGGCGAAGTGGTGTGGGTGCTCGACCGCGGCCATCCCGAACTCGACAGCACCGGCAACATCATCGGGTTCGTGGGCACGCTGACGGACATCACGCAGCTCAAGCACCACGAGGCCTCGTACCGCACGCATTCAAAAGTGCTCATGAGCATGACGGAAGGCGTGAATACCACCGACGTCAACGGCAAGATTTTGTACACCAACGCGGCCTTCGACGCGATGTTCGGCTATGCCACCGGTGAACTCATCGGTCAAAATGTTTCCGCGCTCAATCATGTGTCTCAGCGGGAATACGATCGGCATTCCGACACCATCAAGCACGCCCTGCTTACCCGCGGACACTGGGCGGGCGAGTTCCGAAATCGCCGGAAGGACGGTACGGAATTCTGGACCCGCGCGCGTATCTCGCGCCTCGAAGGCGCGGGCGAGGCCTTCGGCGTGTGTGTGCAGGAAGACATCACCGAAGCCAAGCGCGCACAAGAGGCCATTCGTGAAAGTGAAGAGAAGTTCCGTAGCGTCGCGGAAAGCGCCATTGTCGGCATTGCGCTGTACGACGGCGATCGGTTCGTGTTCGCCAACGACGCGATGATGCAACTCGTCGGTTACACGCCGCCCGAACTGTACGGCATGGACCGTGAACAGATGATCCGCCTGTTTTGCCCCACGCAGGACATCAGCCAGATTGTGGCCGCGCTCGGCGTATTGGATTCGTATGGCGAATACCACGGTCCTCTGGTTCTCGGCGACATGCAGTACTACCGCAAAAATGGCGAGGAGCGCTGGGCGTGGGTGTCGATCGCCCGCCTGTATCCCGATCGTCCTTTCCCGCGCATGTTCATGTGCGTCGATACCACCGAGCGGCACCTCGCACAGGAAGCGATGCGCGAAAGCGAGGAAAAATTCCGCCGCGTCGCCGACAGCGCGCTGGTCGGTATCGCCATTCACGACGAGACGCGCTACACCTATTTCAACAGCGCCATGCAGCGCCTGCTCGGGTATACCCCGGAAGATTTTGAAGGCCTGGATGCGGACGAGGAAGCGCGCAAGGTCATTCCCGAGTTCGAAATCCCGCGCGTGATGGAATCCTTCGCGCGCATGGATTCCGCGGGCTTTATGGAGACCGACGCGATCGAAGACGTATGCCTGATGCACAAGGACGGCACGCCACGCTGGGCCACGCTGTTTTTCAGCCGCCTCTTCCCGGATCGGCCATATCCGCGCCTGACCGTCACCGTCGACACCACCACGCGCGTGCGCGCCCGCGAAGCCTTGCGCGAGAGCGAAGAGAAATTCCGCAGCGTCGCGGAAAGCGCGATGGTCGGCCTCGCGATTTTCGACGGCGAGACGTATCCCTTTGTGAACCGCGCGATGCTGCAGCTCTACGGCTACGAAATAGGCGAGATCGCATCCTTCGCGCGCGCCGATCTCGCCCAGTTGTTTTTTGACGGCAGCGAGCAGTCGCGCGTGATCCAGGCGCTGCAGCAGCTCGATCAGCAGATGGATTCGACAGAGCCCGTGGTGCTCGAAGACGTCTGCGTGCGACACAAGAATGGCGAGCCGCGCTGGGCGTACATCATGTTCAGCCGGCTCTACCCCGATCGCCTGTTCCCGCGGCTGACCGTCTGCGTCGACACCACGCAGCGCAAGCTCGCAGAACAGTCCGTCGCCAAGCACCAGGACATGCTCCGCCGCACGCAGCAAATGGCGCGCATTGGCGGCTGGGAGTACACGCTCGGCGCGAACACGATCGAATGTTCGGATGTCGTGCACCAGATCTACGGGCTCCAGCCCACCGCCATCGTCACCTGGGAGACGCTGCTGTCCCGGTTCCGGCCCGAGGACCAGGAAATGATCCGCACGCACGGCCTGCGCGCCGTGGCCGAGATCATCCCATTCAACCACGAAGGCGAAATCACCAACATGCGCGGCGAGCATGTGTGGGTGCATATGAGCGCCGAGCCCGTGGTCGAGGACGGCCGCGTCATCCGCATTGTCGGCGCGGTTCAGGATATTTCCGATCTGAAGCGCGTGGAGAATTCGCTGCGCGAAAGTGAGGCGCTGTTTCGCGCGTTCTCCGAGCAAATGCCCGACGCCCTGTTGCTGCTCGATCTCGACGACGAAGAAGTCCCCGGCCGCATCCTGTACGCCAATGCCGCCGCCGCGTGCATGCACGGCATGACGCACGACGAAATCGTCGGCATCTCGATCGGCAATCTCGACGCGCCGGATACCGCCAAGCACATCGACGGACGCCTGGCGCGCCTGCGCAACGGCGAGACGATCTACTTTGAAGGCGAACATGTCCGTAAAGACGGCAGCATTTTCCCCGTGGACGTCGTGGCGCGCCGCATCGACGCGCTTGGCGGGAACAAGATTCTCGCCATCGATCGCGATATCACCGAGCGCCGCAAGGTGGAAACCGAACGCCGCAAGATGGACGAGCAGATGCAGCAGTCGCAGCGGCTCGAAAGCCTCGCCGTGCTGGCCGGCGGCATTGCGCACGACTTCAACAACCTGCTCGCCGGCATCCTGGGCCACGCCGATCTCGCGCGCGAAGATGTGCCCGCCGGCACCCCCGCGCGCGAAAGCGTCGAGCAAATCGATCTCGCCGCGCGCCGTGCCGCCGATCTCGTGCACCAGATGCTGGCCTACGCCGGCCGTGGCAACTTCGTCATCCGGCAGGTGCACTTGAGCGCCATGGTCCGCGAAATGGCCAAGCTGCTCGAGGTCACGTTGTCCAAGAAGGCGGTCCTCAAGTTCGAGCTGGACGACACGGCGCCCGCGATCGAGGCCGACTCGGTCCAGTTGCAGCAGGTGGTGATGAACCTGATCACGAACGCCTCCGACGCGCTCGACGACAACGCGGGCACGATCACATTGCGCAGTGGCGCGGTCGACTACTGCGAAGATGCGTTGCGCGCCTACGCCCCGCACGAGCCCGCGCAGCCGGGCCGCTTCGTGTTCCTGGAAGTCACCGACACCGGCTGCGGCATGGACGCCACCACGCTGAACCGCATCTTTGATCCGTTTTTCACGACCAAGTTCACCGGCCGCGGCCTGGGTCTGGCCGCCACCCTCGGCATCATTCGTGGCCACGGCGGCGGCCTGCGCGTGACGAGCCGCGTTGGCGGCGGTACGACCTTCCGTATTATTTTCCCGGTCGCGGTACAGGCCGATCGCGTGGTGGCCACGCCGCAGGCGAACGGCGGCCTCCCCGAACCCGTCTCGAATGGCCACGCCAGCACGTTGCTGGTCGTCGACGACGAGCCGCGCGTGCGCGATTTCCTCGTGCGCGCCCTGCAGCGGTTCGGCCACGAAGTGTTCAGCGCGGCCGACGGGCAGCAGGCGCTCGATCTCTTCGCGCGCAACTCCGAGCGCATCGATGCCGTGCTGCTCGACATCACCATGCCCGGCATCGGCGGCGAGGAAGTGTTGCACCAGTTGCACGCGCAATCCCCGGATTTGCCCGTGCTGCTCATGAGCGGATTCAGCGAGGCCGAGACGAAACAACGCCTGCGCCACAACGGATTTACAGGCTTTCTGCAGAAACCGTTCTCAATCGATGCGCTGCGCCAAGCGGTCGACGCGCTCTTCGTCCGGAAATAAAACTGGCCGGAACTTGTTTTTCCCCAACTAAATCCGGTACTTGTGTGCCAAGGAGTTCCCGTGAACCCGCAGCTTTATCCCGTCAACACCGAACAGGACATCTTCCCGCAGTGGCGCGACACGCCCATCGGCGATCTCCTGCGCTACCACAACCTCGACGCGCCGCACCGGCCCTACACGCGCGCCGAGCTCCTCATCGGCATGTGCATGGACAACCGAAAGCACATGCGCATGCCCGACAATTTCTCGTTCATCCTGCGCACCGGCGGCGCGCGCCTCGATCGCGTGCAGTTTAAGATTTCGTTTGCCATCGCCGTCGGCGGCGTGCGCGCCGTCGCCGTCTTCGGGCACGACGACTGCGGCATGATCACCATCCGTGATCGCCGCGAGGAATTCGTCTCCGGCCTCGTGTCGCTCGGCTGGCTTCGCGCCGACGCCGAGGCGCACTTCGACGACAACGTGGAAAAGTTCGCCATCGACGATCCGATTCAGTCCACGCTCACCCAGGTGCGCCGCCTGCGCGAGCGCTTCCCGAGCTTGCCCGTCGCGCCGCTGTTCTACTCGGTGAAAGACGGCCGCCTGTACCAGATCGGCGAGTAGGCGTAGTTGGAACTCACGCCGCGCGGTTGATACTCTCCGCAACGGCTATTACGAACCCGGGAGAACGCAATGGCGGTGCAACCCTCCGGCAGCGGCTCGATCCTCGTCGATCAGACCATCAAAGTCAGCCGGAACTACAAGTGGCACGTCATCGTGATGCTGTGGTTCATCGCTTTCTTCAACTACGCCGACCGCACCGCGTTCTCCGCCGTCATGCCCGCCATCTCCAAGGAACTCGATCTCAGCCTGCGCGAACAGGGCGTGGCCGTCGCGGCGTTTGCGTGGTTGTATGGCCTCGGCGCGCCGTTCGCCGGATTCATCGTCGACCGCGTCGCGCGCAAGCGCGCCATCCTGCTCGGCCTGCATATCTGGAGCATCATCTGCATGGCGACCGCGCTCTCGCGCAACTACGCCACGCTCGTGTTCTTCCGCGCGGCCGAGGGCATCGGCGAGACGTTCTACTTTCCGGCCTCCATGTCCCTCGTCGCGGATTTCCACGGCAAGCAGACGCGCTCCCGCGCGATGAGCGTCCACCAAACCAGCGTGTACGTCGGCACCATCGCGGGCAGCGCCATCTCGGGCTACATCGCCGAAACGCAGTTCGGCTGGCGCGGGTCCTTCGTGTTCTTCGGCGGCCTCGGCGTGCTGCTCGGGATCGTCCTGCACTGGACGCTGCACGAGCCCAAGCGCGGCATCTCCGAACCCGACATTCACCTGCCGCCGCCGGGCAGCTCGAAGTCGGTGTTTGTTTCGTTCCGGGAATTCCTCGGACTGGTCCGGCGCACGCCGTCCCTGCTGATGTTGCTCGGCGCATTTATGTGCGCCAACTTCGTCGCCATGGTGCTCATGGGCTGGATGCCGTCCTACCTCAACAAGGAATTCGGCATGAGCCTGTGGAAGTCAGGTTTGCAGGCGACGATCTACGTGCAAGGCGCGAGCATGATCGCCGCGCCGCTCAGCGGATACCTCGCCGACCGCCTCCGCCTGCGCTTCCCCGGCGGCCGCATGTTCGTGCAAATGATCGGCGTCTTCGGCGGCGCGCCCTTTGTCGTGTTGTGCGGGCTCACGCATTCCATCGAGTGGCTCATCGTCGCGCTGACCTTCTGGGGCTTCTTCAAAGGCCTCTATGACGCCAACATCTTCGCCGCGGCCTACGATTTCGTCCGGCCCGACGAACGCGGCAAAACGGCCGGCTTCCTGAACGCCATCGGCTGGCTCATCGGCGGCGTCACCGGACCGATCGTGGTCGGCGAAATCGCCACACGCACCAGCCTGGGCTTCGCGATTGCCACCACCGCGGGTGTCTACGTGCTCGCGGGGGTGCTGTTGTTTTTGGGCGCCACGGTATTTGCCAAGCGCGACGCAGCCCGCCTGGCCAGATCGTAGCGCCGGCTTCCAGCCGGCACGAATTGCGGCGTTCTCGATAGCCGGCTAGAAGCCGGCGCTACGGCGCGCGCCCTGCCAGGTCCCGCGCCGCGCGAGTTCATGGTCGATCGCGTTCAGCACTTCCCACTTTTTCAGGCTCCACATCGGCCCGATCAGCAGATCGCGCGGGCCGTCGCCCGTCACGCGGTGGATGATCATCTCCGGCGGCAAGATCTCGAGTTGATCGCAGACCACGCCGACGTACTCATCGCGATCCATCAGCCGCACAAGACCATCCGCATGCTGCTGTGCCATCGCCGTGTTCTTCAGCACGTGCAGCAGATGAATCTTAATTCCTTGCACGCCCTGCGCCGCGACGGCCCGTGCCGTGTCCAGCATCATCGTGCGCGATTCGTCCGGCAGACCGTTGATGATGTGCACGCACACGCGGATGCCGCGCGCGCGCAGCCGCGCGACACCGTCCACAAACGTCTCGTAATCGTGCGCGCGGTTGATCAGGGTCGCGGTGCGCTCGTGGATCGTCTGTAACCCAATCTCCACCCACAGATACGTCCGCGCGTGGAGTTCCGCGAGATAGTCCACGACGTCGTCCGGCAAACAATCCGGCCGCGTCGCGATCGACAGGCCGACCACATCCGGCTGCGCCAATGCCGTCTCGTAGCGTTCGCGCAGCACCGGCACCGGCGCGTAGGTGTTCGAAAACGCCTGGAAATACGCGAGGTACTGCGCCGCGGGCCACTTGGCGTGCATCGTGTCGCGCACGGCGGCGAATTGACGGACAAGGCTATCCCGCCGATCGCCTGCGAAATCGCCCGAGCCGAGCTGCGAGCAGAACGTGCAGCCGTAGCGCGCCTTCGTGCCGTCGCGGTTCGGGCACGTGAACCCGCCGTCCAGCGCCACCTTGAACACCTTCCCGCCAAAAGTCTCGCGCAGGTGGTGGTTCCAGGTGTAGTAGCGCTTCGCACCGAAGTGCGCGGGGGGCCGGGGAGTATCGAGAGAAACGTAGGTCATCGGACCAAAGTATAGCCCGATTCACTCCACCGCCGTCAGCGTCAGGTGTTGCAGCTTTTCCGGATTGCGCACGACGTAGATGTGCACGATTTTTCCGTCCACGCAGTCGAATGAAAACGCGGAGTTTGGTTCCTGTCCGGAATAGATGATCGCGCCGGGTTTGCCGTTCAGCGACACCATCCGCACCGAGGGATCGACCGGCGGAAACCGCTTCTGCACGCCGAGGAAGAACCGGGCGATTTTGTCCGCGCCAAAAATTGTGCGCTGCGCGGCCGGCGCCTTGCCGCCGTGATCGGAGTACACCGCCGCGTCGTCCGCCAGCACGGCCACCAGCGCGTCGTAGTCGCCCGACGTGGTCGCCTGCACGAAATGCGCCAGCAGCCGTTCCTGGTCCTCGCGCGACGGCTCGAACCGGTGCTCGCGCGATTCCAGGCGCGCCTTCGCGCGGCTCACCATCTGGCGGCAATTCACATCGGTCGTCTCGAGCACGTCCGCGAGATCGCGGTAGTCGTACCCGAACACTTCACGCAACAGAAACGCCGCGCGCTCCGGCGGCGACAAACTTTCCAGCAAGACCAGGAAGGCCGTGGACAGCGAATCCGCCAGCTCCGCCGACTCGCGCGGGTCGCGTCCCGTCATCAGCGGCTCCGGCAACCACTCGCCCACATAGACTTCGCGCCGCCGCTTGGCTTCCCGCAGCGCATCGATACTGAGCCGCGTCACCACAGTGCCCAAAAACGCCCGCGGCGATTCCACACGCGCGCGGTCCGTGTGCTCCCACCGCAGATACGCCTCCTGCACCACGTCCTCGGCATCCATCACGCTGCCCAGCATGCGGTACGCAATGCCGAACAACATCGGCCGGTATTGCGCAAAGGTTTCTACTGCGTCCATGTATCTATTAGTTCCTACGCTCGCGCCGACATCCTATCCCGTTTGGAGTCCGGAACGAGGGCACACAGGCCGTCCGATTCAATTTCCATCGGGATATTGATCAAATTGTAATAATTTTCCACCGCGTTGATCATTGTGATCTCCACGATCTCCTCCGCCGTGAAATGTTCCCGCAGCGCCGCGAAGGTGTCGTCGCTCACGTGCTTGTCACGCGTGATCGCGTCGATATAGTTCAGCGCCGCCCGTTCGCGCGCCGTGAAGCGCGGGTCGTTGCGGAAATCGACGACGGCATACAGTTTTTCCATCATCTCTGGCGCCATGTTCATGGCGAACGCATGACCGATGTCGATGCAGAACCCGCACTTGTTGATCCCGGCCGTATAACTCTCGATGAGGAAAACCAGTTCCTTGTCGATGCGAAACGGCGTCTGCAGGAACTTGCTCATCGCCTGCCCGAGCGAAAGCGACTTCGGCACGCGGGCGTACACCACTTTCAACGGCGTGATCACCTTGCCGAATTTCCGCCGGGTCAGCCAATAGGCGATCTTCATCTTCAGGCCTTCGGGTTTTTCGATGGGGGAGAGGCGCATCGTCGGAACTCCTGTCGTTTTGCGTATCACCCTAATAGACGCACAGGCCCTCCCCGTTGTGACAGCACCAGAATAGGGCCGTTTTGGCGCGCGTTTGTTATACTCGCGCGGCCTATATTTGTCCGCCGGAGGACCCGTCCCGATGCAGTATCTCGCCTTTGCGCGCCGCGTCAGCGACACGGTCCGCCTTGCGCAGGTGCTGCAAGTCCTCGCCAAGCATGGGTTTGCGGACGTCATTCAGCGTCTCGGCATCCAGCGCAGCCTGCCGGCCCGCGTGCTGCGCCGCATACGCCTCGGCGACGCGCCCAAGGGCCGCCCCGAGACCACCGGCGAGCGCCTGCGCGAAGCCTTCACGGAACTCGGCCCCTCGTTTGTAAAGCTCGGCCAGGTGCTCAGCACGCGTCCCGATATTTTCTCGAAAGACCTGCGCGACGAACTCGCGCACCTGCAGGATCGTGTCGGCCCGCTGCCCTTCGAGACCATGCGCGAAGTGGTCGAGCGTTCGCTCGGCCAACCCATCGCGGCGATCTTCAAGGAATTTCCCGAAACGCCGATCGCGGCCGCGTCGCTGAGTCAGGTGTACAAGGCCAAGCTGCACAGCGGGCAAACGGTCGCGGTAAAGGTGCGCCGGCCGAACATCAAGCAGACGGTCGCCGCAGACATCAGCCTGATGACGACACTCGCCGAATGGATCGAGATCCACGTCGACGATCTGAAGTGGCTCGACGCGCCGCAGCTCATTCACGAATTCAGCCGCACGATTCACCGCGAAATGGATTTCGCGATTGAGGCGCGCACGGTGCAGCGCTTCCATGAAAATTTCAAAGACGACCCCACGGTCGAAATCCCGCGGGTGTACCCCGAGTTCAGCAGCTCGGAAGTGCTCACGATGAGTTTTATCGACGGTGTCCGCGTCGATGCGCTCAGCGAATATGCCTTGCGCAACTCGAACCCGCGCGACGTGGCCCAGATCGGCTGTCATGCCGTGTTCAAGCAGGTGTTCGACGACAACCTGTTCCATGCGGACCCGCACCCCGGCAACATCCTGCTCACGCGCGACAACCGCCTCGGCTTCATCGATTTCGGCATGGTCGGGCGTCTGGAGGCTTCCGACATTAGCATCATGTCGGACCTGCTGCGCGCGGTGTTCATGGAAGATTCCCGGCGCGTGACCGACTGCATGCTGTTGCTTACAGACGCCAGCGACCTCGAAGATGTCGCGGCGTTGCAACGCGAAGTGGCGGACTACCTCGCCTTCGAAGCGCAGTCGATCATCGGCGGCGGCGAAGTGGGGAAGGCGCTGGAGCGCATATCGGATCTGCTCATCCGCCACGGCCTGCGCCTGCCCTCGCGGTTCTCGCTCCTGATCAAGGCCCTCAGTACGATTGAATCCACCGGACACGCGCTCGATCCCGCGCTGAACTCGCTCCCCATTCTGCGGCCCTACGTTGAACGCTCGATCCGCCGCCGGTTCGCCCCCGGCGAAATGATGGACGAAGCACAGGATTATCTGTTTCGCCTGCTGCGCATGATCCGCGAGTTGCCGGCCGACGCGCACGTGCTCATGCAGATGGCGCGGCACGGGAAGTTCAACATCAAGTTTACGCACCAGGGCCTGGAAAAACTCACTGCCGTCATCGATCGCGCCAGCGACCGCGTCGCGTTCAGCGTCGTCGCCGGATCCATCGTCATGGGCTCGTCCTGGCTGCTCTCGTCGGACGCCACCGGCACGCGCACCCTCGCCCTCGCGGGCTACATCATCGCCGGCCTATTGGGCGTTGGCCTCTTGATTTCCATCCTCCGCTCCAAAAATTTCTAATCCTTTGTCATTCTGAGCGCAGCGAAGAATCTCCCCGTCCAAATCTCGTCGTCAATTGGGTAGAATCCAGCGACCATTTCCAGGAGATCTCCCATGACGCGCTTCCTCGCCCTCGCCCTGTGCCTCGCGCTGCCCGCCGCCGCGCAACAATCCAACGAAGAAAAGCTCATCGCGCATTCCGACGAGTTCCGGCAGGAGATCATCAAAGTCACCGACGGCGTATGGGTCGCCGTGGGCTACGCGCTCGCGAATTCCATCCTGATTGAAGGGACCGACGGCGTCATCATCGTCGACACCACCGAAAGCAAAGCCGCCGCGCGCGCGATCAAGGCCGAGTTCGACAAGCTCACGACCAAACCTGTCAAGGCGATCGTCTACACCCACAACCACTACGACCACATCAACGGCGCCGAAGTCTTCGCCGCCGGTGGCGCGCCCGCCATTTACGCGCACGATCTGCTCGAAACGCTCATCCAGCAAAGCAACGCCGAAGTCGGCAACGCGATGCGCCCGCGCAACCTGCGCCAGTTCGGCGCGCTGTTGCCCGACGCGAACCGGCCGAACTCCGGCATTGGACTGAAGCTCGTGCTTGACCAAGGCGGCGCGCTGAGCTACCTGCCGCCCACGCAGACCTTCTCCGATGTCCTCGACGTCACGGTTGCTGGCGTGAAGATGAAACTCGTCCACGCCCCCGGCGAAACGGACGACCAGATTTACGTGTGGCTGCCCGAGAAGAAAGTGCTCTGCGCGGCGGACAACTACTACCTCGCGTTCCCGAATTTGTACGCGATCCGCGGCACGCCGTACCGCGACGTGCGCAAGTGGCGCGACAGCGTCGATCTGATGATCGCCGAAGGCCCGGAATTCCTCGTGCCCAGCCACACGCGCCCGCTCACCGGCGCCGCGCACATCAAGGAAGTGCTCACGGATTACCGAGACGCCATCCATAGTGTGTATATGCAGACCATCGCCGGCATGAACCGCGGGCTGACCCCCGACCAACTCGTGCAAGAAGTGAAACTGCCGGACGACCTCGCCGCGAAGCCGCACCTGCAGGAGTTCTACGGAACGATCCCCTGGGCCGTCCGTTCCATTTTTGCAGGCAATCTCGGCTGGTTCGACGGCAACGCGACAAACCTCTTCCCGCTTGCGCCGGAGCAGCGCGCACAGCGTATGGCGGACATGGCCGGCGGCGCGGACAAGTTGCTCGAAAAGGCGCAGGCCGCTATCGCGGCCGACGATTTCCAGTGGGCGGCGGAATTGGCGGATCACGTGCTCGCGCTCGATCCAAACAGCGCCGCGGCAAAAACCGTCAAAGGCGAGGCCTTGATCGCGATCGGCCGTCAGCAGATCAGCGCGAATGCCCGAAATTATTTTATGACCAGCGCGATGCAGCTCGGCGCGACACTACCCGATTACAAATAATTCACGCCGCGCCGATCGCCTTTTTGATGCGCTCGATCTGATAGAGGTGGTAGCAGTCGTGCGCGGCGTACAGTCGCACCATGTGTGCCAGCGTCTCGCGGCCACGCTCCTCGTGGATGCCCCACGATTCCATCTGCGCCGAGGTCAGCTTGCGCAGGAAGCGAAGGTTCGCGCGGCGGATCGCCTCGAAGTCGTCGAGGCCGCCCGGCACATCGGCGTGGTTATAGTCCGTCGCCGCGGCGAGCGCGTCCTGATCGATCGCCGGAATGCTCTTCCCCGGTTGCGCGAGCACACGCCGATACCGCAGCCCAAGCGTGATCTCGACGTCGACCAAATGCTGGATAACGCCCGCCACGCTCCACTTGCCCGGCGCTTCCGGCGTCTGCACTTGCTTGGTCGACAGCCCCGCCACCGCCTTGCGCACATCCCCCGGCGTCGCCGCGAATACTTCCATCGGTTCGCGGTTGCCCAGATACTTCAGCATGGCGTCGGCATAGGCGGGCGTGGCGCCCGAGTGCAGCGGATTTTCATTCGACATGGACCATCCTCCGGTTGTCCTTAAAGCGCGCATGCGCATCTGCCCCGCCGCGCGAGTTGTGCGCCCGCCATTATTCTGAAAGAATCGGGGCCGGCAAATCCGCCATCATCATGACCGACAGCAAAGCCTCAGGCACTTCGAAGAGCCAAAGCCGCGTCCGCGCGGCCTCCAGCGTGCTTTCCCGCTCGGCGCGCACCACGGCGATGCTGTTTCGCAAACAATTGTGGGTGTGGCCGATTATCGCGCTCGTGCTCATGACCGTGCTGGGCGTGTGGATGCGTCGCGCGATCGAGCGCCCGTTGAAAGAGAATCTCCGCGACCAACTCACCACCATCCTCCAGGCCGAAAACGCCGCGATCCAGATCTGGCTCGCCGAACAAAAACGGTATCTCGACACGATCTCGCGCGACATCACGTTGCGCGATCCCATCACCGCGCTGTTGGCTGTTGCCGCGCGCGAGCCGGAAACCGCAATTGGCCTCATGAACGCCCCGGCGCAGGCCCAATTGCACGATTATTTCAACGGCGTATGGCGGCGCGAGGACTATACGGGCTTTGCCGTATTCGATATGACCGGTCGAGTGCTGGCCAGCGATGCCGAATACACCATCGGCGATCGGCCGTACTCCACGGATACCGGATGGCTTCCACGCGTGCTCGCCGGGCGAATTACGGTGTCGCCGCCGTTCAAGAGCGTGGTGCTGCTCGCCGACGTCACAGGCCAGGTCCACTCGGGTGTGCCGACCATGTTTGTGACCGCGCCAATGCACGATTCCGGCGGAAATCAGATCGCGGTGATCGCCATTCGCATTCGCCCCGACGCCGATTTCACGCGCGTCTTGAGCATCGCGCGCACCGGCGAATCGGGGGAGACCTACGCGGTCAGCAAAGAAGGCTTGATGCTCTCGCAAAGCCGCTTCGACGACGAACTCAAGCAGATTGGTCTGCTCACCGACGACGCGTCGACGCAATCCATTCTCACACTCGAACTGCGCGACCCCGGCGTGGACATGCGCGGCAGCGTACGCCCCGAACTGCGGCGCACCGAGCAACCGTTCACGCGCATGGCGCAGGACCTGATGGCCGAAAAGTCCGGATCGGACGTCGACGGCTATCGCGACTACCGCGGCGTGGAAGTCGTCGGCGCGTGGATGTGGCTGCCCGAGCAGCAATACGGCATGGCGACCGAGATCGACACGGCCGAGGCCTTCCGCTCAATCTACATCCTGCGCAAAATTTTCTGGGCCTTGTACGCGCTCATCGGCGTCGCCGCGATCGCCATCTTCGTGTTTACGCTGGTCGTCTCCCGCCTCAACCGCGCGGCGCGCAAGGCGGTGCTCGAGGCGAAGAAACTCGGCCAATATGCGATCGGCGAAAAACTCGGTGCCGGCGGCATGGGCGTGGTCTACCGCGCCAACCATGAAATGCTGCGCCGCCCGACCGCGGTCAAGCTGCTCAATGTGGAGAAGACCTCCTCCGACAGCATCGCGCGGTTCGAGCGCGAAGTGCGGCTCACGAGCCAGCTCAATCACCCGAACACGATCACGGTCTACGACTACGGCCGCACGCCCGAAGGCGTCTTTTACTTCGCGATGGAGCTGCTCGAAGGCATCGATCTCGAATCGGCGGTGACCAAGCACGGCACCATGCCCGAGGCGCGCGTCGTGCATGTCCTGCGGCAAATCTGCGGCTCTCTCGCCGAGGCGCACAGCAAGGGGCTCGTGCACCGCGACATCAAGCCGGCAAACCTCATGCTCACCCAGCGCGCGGGCATGTACGACTTCGTCAAAGTGCTCGACTTCGGCCTGGTCAAGGCCCTCGACGCCAAGTCCGCCACGGCGCTCACCGCCGTAGGCTCCTGGGCGGGCACGCCAATGTATCTCGCGCCGGAAGCGATCGTAAATCCCGACGATATCGATCCGCGCAGCGACCTGTACGCTGTCGGCGCCGTGGGGTATTTCCTGCTCACGGGCAAGACCATATTCGAAGGTTCGTCGATCGCCCAGATCGTGCAACAACAACTCAACGAGGCCGTCGTTCCGCCGTCGCAACGGATTGGCAGGCCGATCGACGCGGATCTCGAGGCGGTGCTGATGGCGTGTTTGTCTAAAGCGCTCGACGGCCGTCCGCAATCCGCCGCGGCCCTGGCCGATGCGCTCGGCCGCTGCGCCAGCGCGAACCGGTGGACCAACGACGAAGCCGCCGCCTGGTGGAAGGTCTTCGAAAGCGGCGCCGGCGACAAGGGCGCAACCGTGATGATGCAGACGCCGATCAGTTCCGACTGATCGCTGTTACAAGCTGAGCGCCTGCGGCGCGACGACGATCCCGTCCATGTCCGCGTACAAGTAGTGCCCCGGCGTAAACGTGACGCCGCCAAACGTGACCGGCACGTCCGTCCACCCGTAGTTTTTCTTCAGGCTCTTCCGCGGATGCACGCCCAGCGCCTTCACGCCGACCGCCATCTCGCCGATCGTTTCCGAGTCGCGCAGGCAGCCGTTGATCACCACGCCCGTCCAGCCGTTGTCGATCGCGAGCTGCGCGAGGTTGTCGCCCAGCAGCGCGCACCGCATCGAACCGCCGCCGTCCACCACCAGCACGCGCCCCTTGCCCGGCGTCTCCAGCATCGCGCGCACGTGCGTGTTGTCTTCAAAGGTCTTCACCGTGGCGATCGGCCCGGAAAACATCACATTCCCGCCGAAATCCCCGAACATCGGTTCGGGAATCTGCACCACATCGGGATATTTATCGTTCAGGTCAGTGGTTTTCATGAGGGGTTTTTGCTCCTGGGGCGGTTTTGGAGGCGCCATCCTCCTGATCGGGTTTGTCGAATTCAAGACGATGAAGGTGCTCGCGCAACATTTCCGAGTACACATGGCGATCGAATTCGGCGTTCGACGCCGCCGGACGCACCGGCACATCCTTCAGCGTGACCGTTACATCCCGCGGCGGAGCATTTCCGGATTGCGGGTGGAGTTGCCCCGAGAACGTGCCGCTCAGGCTGTGCAGTTCGCGGGATTGCTTCGGCATGGAAGATGTGGCGTTCAGGACCCCCGAGAATTCGGCGGAGATATCGGACCACACGAAATACGCCTGCGGGTGCTTCATGTCGACCCCTTTGCCCGCAATTACCGGGAACGACAGATAAAGCAGCATCGACGTGCGCCCGGTCAGCTCTTTCGAATCGACATGAGACTCGCGAAACATCACGCGGCGCTGTCCGCCCGACGTGATGGCCATTCCCTCCATATTATCGCTGGAAGCGACATACTCACCTTCGCCATCAATCATGCGAAGGTGCATGTCGTGCGCGCATCCCGCGACCAGCAAGACCGCTCCAAGAGGAACAAACAAACGCATCTGCCGCTCCCGACAAACAATGAACCCGGCAGTGCGTAGACCGACGGCCTCAATCCGTCAGTTCAGTCGAAATGGGCTTCGATGGCGCCGCTGCCGATGTACCTGCGAAATCGAGATTATATAACGATTCGCGCAGCGTCTCGGCATAGGCCTGATACCGCGGATCCACCGCCGTCCATTCGCCGCGGCCCGAAGTAATCTCCTCGATCTCGCCGGTGTTCTCGAAAATATCGTCCGGCACCACTTTCACACGCTGCCCATACGGAATCTTGTCCGGCGTCGGATCGAAGATGCCGCTGAACGACATGCTCACGTCCGACCAGCCCACGCCGAAGCTCGGGTTGTTGAACTGCAGCCCGTGAATCGGATGAAGCGGGATCGAGATGTACGCGATGTAGGTGTCGCTGTCCACGACATCCTCAACCGGCGGGCGATCGAAATTGAGGACCACCTGGCGCGTGTCGTATTCAAACGAGAACCCCTCGGTGCGCCACATGTTCTCGGCATACGCGCCATTCCGGTTAAGGTTGCGAATCTGCATATCGGTTTGGCAACCCGCCACGCCCAGCAACGCCACGCTCAGCAGCCCTGCATGCACGTAACGCATACCACACCTCCACTTCCGCGGAGGACGGACAAGGAATGAGCGAGAGGAAGGAAGAAGGACCGCCGCGTACACCAGCGGTGGAGCAAACTACTGTTTACGCGGGCGCGCCTTCCGGCGACTTCACAAAGTCGGCCGCGATGTGCCCGAAGCGGTTGGCGCCGTGGTCATGCACCACGATCGTCACCCGGATATCGCCCGAAGGACCATCGGCCCACTCGGTCGCGATAATAATCGGGTACAGGGTCCCCGTTTCCGGGCCTGGCACCTGCCCGTTGATGCGCTCGCCGACCCGCGCCGCGTCGTACAACTGCTCGTACGAGTTGCGCCGGTACCGCGTGATCACATCCGCGAGAATGTCCCTGGCCTCGGTCTCGGTCATCGCTATCCGCCGTCCGTTGTCCCCGGCAGGACCATCCCGCCGGGTCTGTAGAATCCCCGCCCGCTTCGTAAACACGCTGACACTCATATGAATTCTGCCACAGATTATGGAGTTGCGCCACGGCGCGCCCGGCCCAGCGCCATACCCCCGACCGAGGCCAAAATCACGAAAATGCCCAATATTTTCATGGGTGTGAAATCTCTATCCCAAAGTGCGACATCCAGAATTCCTGCAAATATCACCTGGGTCAGTCCCACCAGCGCCACTGTCACGTTATGCCCCCGGCCCAGCGCCCCCGCCATCAGCACCTGCGCGAAACTGCCCAGCACCGCCGGAATCAGCAGCCACGCACCCAGTGCCGCCGACGGCGGCACAATCGCGTCCCACCCCGGCCGGCTCAGCGCCATGCACACAAGCGCCACGCCGCTCGCCACCAGCGAGAAGTGGATCGTGATCGAGCGCGGATCGTGGTTGCCCAGAAAGCTCATGCCGATGGTCGCGATCGCGTAGAAGAACGCGCCGCCCAGTCCCGCCGCCACGCCCCAGTTGAACGCATCCGGCGCGGCCTGCTCCGTGATGAACACACCCACCACCGCGCCGAACACGCACACCCACTGGTATGCCGACAGTGACTCCTTGTAGACCACCCACCGGATCAGTGCCACCCACACCGGCATCGTGTGGTAAATCGCCGTCGCGTCCGACACCGTCAGCGCCGTAAGCGCGTAAAAGTTACCAATCATCCCCAGGCTGCCCGCCAGCGCGCGCACCCACATCGCCGATTCGCCCCGCACCAGCCACGGCACGCCGCGTGCCTTCGCCACCACCATCAGCATCAGCGCGCTCAGGAACATCCGGAAAAACGACACCACCGACCAGTGCAACTGCCCGCCCAGCCAATGAATCGTCGCGCCCATCCCCGCAAAGCAGAAGGATGCGCCAAGCATCTCGAGATAGGGGGCGAGGGAGGCGCGATTTGAGGTTGTCGATCGATTCACGGCCGTTGAAAAGTGTAACCGCGCGCCCACATGAAAAGTGTGAGCACTCCAAAGAACAGAATCATCGCGATAGCAAACACGACGACGCCACATCCCCAAAGGTACGTTGCGTCGCGAATCTGACTTCGCCAAGTTCTAGAGGGGAACGCCGGGTGCGTTTGGTTTTGAACCGGAAAGCGGAAATTAGGTGCTTTGGATTTTAGATCCTGCAAAATTTCCCGGGCGTAGTTCGACGATATTTTTTCCGGATCAAATCCGATGTGTAGCCCTTTCAGAATGAGCATCGGATCGCCGCCCTTGGATTGGACGTACGCGTCCACCGAGCGTTGCATTTCCTCCGTCTTGTGTTTTTCCAAGAACCAGTAGCAGCCGGCCCGCTCCGGGTACTGCAATTGGAAGTAGACGTCACCCAAACGCTTCCGCAAAGAGAGATCGTCGGGGTAGTGAAAGAGCAAGCCGTGTAGCCGGTCGCGCGCCTTGCCAAGGTTGCCCTCGGCGATGTCTGCTTCTACGTGCTTAAGGGTAGTATTTTTGGGCATAAACGGATTTTCAGGAATGTTTCCACTCGGTTGCGCAAAGTATGCGCATGAGCGTGGATTTTTTTACAACTTCCCGCGTGACATCGTTTTACCTTCGCCGTGAATGTACACATGAATTCGCCGCTGGCGAAGGGCTATTCTAAAGGCCGTTCCGGGCATGGCCGGACAACGCAGGGAGGTCATCATGCGAACGATTGGAATCCGCACGGTGCTGGTCGCAATCGCGATCCTCGTCGGGACGCAACTTTTCGTATCACTTACCCAACAGCCGCAGGTGCTCGCGGCGGAGGAACTCTCGGGCATGAAGCTGAAATCGAAGTCCCCCAACGTATACGTCCGCGTGTTCACCGCGGAAGGCAAATTGTCCGACCCGGTCGTGATGCCGAAAGTCGTCAAGACCGACGACGAATGGAAGCGCATCCTCACGCCGGAGCAATTCCGCATCCTGCGCTCCGCCGGCACCGAGGCGGCCTTCTGTGGCGGCCTGCTGAACAACAAGGAAGCGGGTGTCTACACCTGCGCGGCCTGCGGCCTGCCGCTGTTCGCCAGCGGCGCGAAGTTTGAATCCGGCACTGGCTGGCCGAGCTTTTTCGCGCCCGTCGCGACCGAAAACATTCTGGAGAAGGTGGACCTTTCGCACAACATGGTGCGCACCGAGATCGACTGCGCGCGCTGCGAGTCGCACCTGGGCCATCTGTTCCCCGACGGCCCTGCGCCGACCGGCCTGCGCTACTGCCTGAACTCCGAATCGCTGAAGTTCGTCGCCGAACCCGATATCGCCAAGCACGCGGAGAATGTGCCCGCGCTGAAGACGAACGCGATCGTGCTCGCCGGTGGTTGCTTCTGGTGCGTCGAGGGGGTGTTTGAAGAGATCGACGGCGTGGTTGATGTGGAGAGCGGCTACTCCGGCGGCGAAGCCAAGACCGCGAACTACAAGGCCGTGTGCACCGGCGAGACCGGCCACGCCGAGGCGGTCCGCATCGTATACGACCCCGCGCGCGTCACGCTTGAGCAACTGCTCGACGTGCACTTCGCCACGCACGACCCGACCACGCTCAACCGCCAGGGCAACGACGTCGGCACGCAATACCGCTCGGCCTACTTCTACCGCGACGACGCGGAAAAGAAGGAAGTCGAGACCTACCTCGCCAAACTCTCAGAATCGCACAAGTTCGCGGACCCGATTGTGACCACGCTGGAGCCGCTCAAAGAGTTCTATCCGGCCGAGTACTACCACCAGAACTTCGTCTGCCGTAACCCGATGCAGGGCTACGTCCGCGCGATCGCCCAGCCGAAAGTCACCAAAATCCGCTCCGCGCTCAAGGACGCCACGACGGTCCAAGCTCCGCAGTAAGCGGTTAGTACTTCGATCGATACCACCCCTGAGCGCAGCTTAGGGGTGGTTTTTTTCTAATAGGGCTATAGGTGCTATCGAAGTTCAATCTGCGCCCATCAGCGTCATCTGCGGACAAAGCCCTTGAACTTAATCTGTGCAAATCTGTGGGCAACTACATCGTAGTAGGCCAGTTCGCCAGCCGCCGCTCCGACATCGCGTTCTTCCCATTCTTCCCGCGCGCCAACGCGAAGCATTCGATCAGCATCCGCCGCGTGTCCTTCGGCTCGATGACGTCATCCAGGTATCCCTTGCCCGCGGCCGCCCACGGACGGCTGCCAAGCCGCATTTCTTCGATCGCCGCGCGCCGCGCCGCCTCGGGATCGGCCGACTCCGCAATCTTGCGCGCGTACACGACATTCGCCGCCACTTCCGGCGCGACGAAACTGATGTCCGCCGTCGGCCACGCGAGTTGGAAATCCGCGCCCATGCCCGGCCCCGCCATGTTGCCCGTCGCCATGCCATAGGTCTTGCGCACGATCAGCGAAATCTTCGGCACGGTGGCGAGACTCACCGCCTCGATGAAGTTGATGATCTTCCCCGGCATGCGCTTTTCCTCCGCCGCCTTGCCGACGAAGAAGCCCGGCGTGTCGTGCACGAACAGCAGCGGCACGTGGAACGAGTCGCACAGCGCAATGAACGCCGAACACTTATCGCAACCATCCGGCCCCATCGCGCCCGCGAGAAACTTCGGCTGGCTCGCCACAATGCCGATTGGATGCCCATCCAGCCGCGCGAACCCGCAGAACACGCTGCGATCGAAGAGTGGCTTGATCGGGAAAATGTGCTGATCGTCCACGATCGCGCGCAAGATTTTTTCCATGTCATACGTGATGCGCGGGTCGGTCGGCAGCAATTCGCCCACGCCCGCCTGCCGCGCCTCAGCCGCCGCATCCGTGCACGCGCGCACCGGCGGCAACTCCTCCGCGTGTGACGGCAGGAAACTCAAAAATTCGCGCACCAGCGCGAGGCATTCTTCCTCGGTATCCGCGAAGCGATCGGTCTGCCCGGTCACTTCCGCGTGCAGCCGCCATCCGCCGAGCGTTTCCAAGTCCACGCGCTCGCCTGTCGCCATTTCCAGCACGCGCGGGCCCGACACCGCCATGCACGAGCCCTTCTGCTGCACGACAAAATCCGACAGCGCCGCCCACCAACTCGGCGAGCCGAAGCACTCGCCCATGATCGTCGCGCACATCGGCACGCGCCGCATGCGCAGGCCCGCCTCGCGCCCGATCGTCATCGAGCAGAGACCGTCCGACCCCATAATGTCCGGAATGCGCGCACCGCCCGCCTGGCCCATGTTCACGATCGGGTAACCCTTCTCGACCGCGAACTCCATCAGCGTCTTCGTCTTTTTTCCGCCCACGCGCCCGCCACTGCCCGCAAGCACGGTATTGTCGTCCGCAGCTACAACAACCGGCCGACCGTCGATTTTTCCGAAACCCGCCACCTTGCCGTCCGCCGCCGTCTCGTTTTCCATCCCCGGCACATCGGAGTGGTTCAGCATGCCCATCTCGCGAAAGCTGTCCGCGTCGAGCAGCGCCGCGACGCGCTCGCGCGCCGTCAGGTGCCCGCGCGCCTTGTGCCGCTGCACCTTCTCCGCGCCGCCCAGATACAGCGCCTGCTTCTTGCGAAACCGCAAATCGTCAACGTCGTCCGACAGCGCCACGAAACCTACTCCCGATTATTCTGCACGCTGGCTATCGTATCGCAGAATCCGCTTTATATTGGCATTTACCTTATGGGTAAAGATTGATTTGCATAATAGACGGCAGAAAGATACTATTCTTGATAGGAGGATCGAGGAAGCGGACGGGTTACGGCGTTGCAAATTCGATTTCGAAGCAAAAAGCTCCTAAGGGAGTATGAAACATTTCGACTTGCTCAAAAGGCATACGGAGAGCAAGTAGCGAGAAGCTATATCCTTCGAATAAACATCATGAAGAATGCCCGTTCGCTTGAAGATTTAATGGTTCAACGGCCATTGCGATGTCATCCGCTGAAAGGAAATAGAAAGGGCCAATATGCAATCAACCTGACCGGATTCTATCGCCTAATATTTACACTGGAAGGCGAAACGGCAGATGTTATTTGTATAGAGGAGGTAAGTGCACACTATGACGACTGAAGCAACAGTTTTTTCGGACTTGGCGGTTCCGCCCGGTGAGTATCTTGAAGAGGTGCTTGACAGCCTTAGCATGACCAAGGACGAACTCGCACGACGGATGGATCGTCCCGCGACGAAGCTAAATGCAATCTATAAGGGAGAAAAGGAGATTACTCCGGAGACAGCCCTGCAGCTTGAGATGGTTTTGGGAATTCCTGCTTACATTTGGACCGGTCTGGAGAAGGAATACCAGCTTACATTGGCACGACAGAGCGAGAGATGCGATGTAGAAGCCCAAGTAACGCTTGCCAAAGGGTTCCCCTACAAGGAACTCTGCCGTCTAAACTTCGTAAGTGATACTCGAAAAGCGTCAGAGCGGGCGCGTCAGTTGCTCAAATTCTTCGGTGTCACGTCTTTGGAGAATGTCCCGCAGATTCGCCAATATGCGCCGGCATTTCGACTTGGCAATCGGCGTCCTGGTCATCCGTCCGCATCGGCGCTAGCCTCGTGGCTTCGAATTGGCGAACTTCAGGCACAAGAGATGGAGTGTGCTGAATTCGATAAGTTCAAATTGAAAAACTCTTTGGCTTCGATACGACGGCTTACATTAGAACCGCCGAGTCGGTTCGAGCCTCGATTAAACGATATTTTGTCGCACGCTGGTGTAGCTTTAGTAATTTGTCCGCATTTGCCGAAGACTTATGCAAATGGTGCCGTATTTTGGATGGGCGGTACCAAACCAGTGTTGTTGTTAACACTGCGCGGAAGCTGGGGAGATATTTTTTGGTTCACCCTTTTTCATGAGTTGGGTCATATTCTACTTCACAATGCGAATCGTGTGTTTGTGGATACCGATTTCGAGGATCCACTCACGAAGACCTATGAAGAAGAAGCGGATGCATTTGCTGCAGACACATTGATGCCTGAAGACCAATACAGAGACTTCATTGATCGAGGGAGCTTTACAAAGCGGTCTGTTCGTGAGTTTGCTAGCCAAATCGAAATTCATTCAGGAATTATTGTTGGTCGACTTCACAAGGATAGACTAATTCCTCAGGATTGGTTAAATGACTTGAGAGTTAGGCTCGTCTGGAAATAGTACAAACGGACCGAACCATGTCCGAGACCCTGCGCATCAACTGCCCTTGCGGCTACGAGAATTGGGTGCCCGCCGAAAAGCTGGGCCAGACCGTGGCCTGTTTTGTCTGCGGCGAAGACCTCCACATTCAAGACCTCGCCAACACCAACGACGACCCCGAAACCAAATCAACCCCCACGTCCATCCAGTCCGCCCCATCCATCGACCGGCCCCGCAGCCCCTTCGAAGACGACGAACCCGAACCCACCGCCCGCCCAAAATTTCAGCAAGCCTCCCAAACGCCGGCACCGGCCTCGCCGCCCACGGCGCGCCCGCGCAACCCCTTCGAAGCGGATAACGCCGAAAATGCCTCGCCGTTCCGTCCCGGCACAGAACAAAACTTCGTGGCTGATCCTTTCTCGCGCGAACTCATCCCCGCGCCAAAGCCCGCGCCCTCCACTGCCGACGAAATGGAAAAGCACCGGCCCACCGACCGCCGCGCGCGGCACACCTTCATCGACACGATCTCGCCGCACGACGCGCCGACAGGGGAGAAGTGCATGCAGTGCGGCCGCCCGATCCGCGGCTCGTGGGACCGCGTCGAGACGCACCTCGGCGTGTTTTGTTACGTGTGCTCGAACCAGGCCACGCACGACGTCCCCGATCGCGTGAAGTCCGGCAGCGGGAAAAACGAATTGCGCGAGCGCGACATGCTCGTCGATCCCGTCGACATCCGCAACGCCGCGCCCCTGGAGCAGAACACCGGCGTCACCGGCGCACCCGGCTTCAAAAAATTCATCCTGTGGATGGCCTGGGGCGTGCTCGCCATCGCGTTCATCGTTTGGCTCACCGGCTGGGGCGGCTCGACGACCTACACACCCAGCTCAACGGACGACCCCACCCAAGTTGTGCCCGTGCCGGATTTCATTCGCTACATCGGCTGGGGCGTGCGCTTGTGCGGCGGATTCCTTGGCGCGGTGCTCGCGCTCTACCTCACACTCGATCGCCACGGAGACCTTCCGCACAAGAGCTTCATGCTGAATTTCATCAATCTCGGCGCGGGCGTCGTGTTGTTGATGATCGTCCTGCTCGGCATTACCTTCATCAATGTATTTTTCATCGACGATCCACTTGTCGGCATTATGTTTAACGTTCTCGCCACGTTTGTCTTCATTGGAGCGGCGTTTTACATACTCACAGGATGGTTCGATTTCGGCCCCTGGGACTACGTGCGGCTGGCCTTCTTCTACATGCCGATAGTGCAGTTTCTCGTCCAGGGCGTCGGTTATTTCCTGATCTGGGGACTCCATACCTGGATCGTCTAAGAACGCACGTTGCTGATGAATGAGCGGCTCATGTCCAGTCTCTTGCACGTAACATGCGATTGCGGATGCGACAACCGCGTACCGCCCGATCGCCGGGGTAAATGGACATCCTGCGCCGCCTGCGGCAAGGAACTCGCCGTTCCCGAGGACGCGCCCGCACTCGTCACCGATTCGGATCCTCCCGCGACAGCTTCACCCACACGCGCCACGAAACGCGCGCGCAGTCCGTTCGAAGAAGATCAAGGCACCACTGATTTCTCGGCCCGGTTTCGCAACTACACCGCGGCCGCATACGAAGGTGCATCCGCCGAACATTGCTCGCGCTGCGGACGCGAGCTGCGCGGAGACTGGGATCGTCTCGAATCTTCCAGTGGCATTCTGTGCTACATCTGCGCGAACCAGGGCAGCGCGGGAACGCCCGAGCGGCTCAAGCACATCGTCGACGCGCCCGATGTGCCCCGCCGCCCGCGCGAGCGCATCGATCGCGCTGACACGCTCCGCTATCGGCAGACTTCCGCACGGCGACGATTCAAATCCCTCGCCCTGAAGGCGATCGTAGTCGCCATCGCGTTGCTATTTTTTGGCGCCGTATACCTGCTCGAAAATGTGGATATCCAGGTGCCAATCCTGGAAGGGGATTGGAGCCTCGCGCGCTCCCCGAGCGTTGGTGACGTGAACAACCTTGCTCTCATTCCGTGGGTGCTGTATCAGGCGTGGGTGCTGCTCTCCACTTCAGCGGGCGTATTCGTCGGTGCGTTCATGAGCCTGCTTTTCACGAGCGCCCTCACCAAGGAACAGATCGTCAGAAATATTTTCTCCGCCCTGTCCCTCAGCATGCCGTTCGCCGCGATCAAAATCCTCGGCCTCATCATGCTGCCCCTGTTCGGGAACGACGCCGCCCGCGCCGCACTCATCACGGTGATCATTTCCGCCCTGCAAGCGATGGCGCTCGTGTACATCGTGTATGAACTGCTGGACGAAAGCCCCTGGCACGGCATGTACTTCATCATGTTTTTCGTGGCCTTCGCGTTCTCCACGCCCTACCTCAACGGCTTCGTTTTTCAGCACCTGCAGAACTTCTGACGCATGCCAGACGCCCTCAGTTGAACACCCCCATACCGCATCCGTATAATCCTGAAACTGGTGGCCCTTCCGCTGCCAGTATCCGGCTGGCGCAAGCAACTTTCTCCTATTTTTGAGCGAGGGGCGCAATGCATTCCGAGGATAGATTTTCCGAAGGCTTCTCCTTCGACGACGTCCTCCTGAAACCGGCAAAATCGGACGTCCTCCCGAGCGCGATTAACCTGCAGACGCTGTTCACGCGCAATGTGCCGCTGAATATTCCCGTCGTCTCCGCTGCGATGGACACCGTTACCGAGGCGCGCCTTGCCATCGCGCTCGCGCAGGAAGGCGGCATCGGCGTCGTCCACAAGAACCTCACGATCGACGAGCAGGCGCTCGAAGTCGACAAGGTAAAGCGCTCGCAGGCCGGCATCATTTCCGATCCGTTTACGCTCACGCCCGATCGCCCCGTGCGCGAGGCCGAAGAACTCATGGCCCGCTACCACGTCTCCGGCGTGCCCATCACAGACCCGAAGGGTAAGCTCGTCGGCATCCTCACGAATCGCGACCTGCGCTTCCAGGAAGACTGGGACCAACCCATCGGCGAGGTGATGACGAAGGACGACCTCGTCACTGTCCCCGCCGGCACCACGATGGAAGAAGCCAAGAAACTCCTGCACAAGCACCGCATCGAAAAATTGCCGATCGTCGACAAGAACGGCAATCTGCAAGGCCTGCTCACGATTAAGGACATCAACAAGGTCACAGCCTACCCGCAGGCCAACCGCGACTCGATGGGCCGCCTCCGCGTCGCCGCCGCCATCGGCGTCACGCCCGGCGAACTCGATCGCGCGAACGCGCTCATCGCTGCGCGCGTCGACGCGCTCGTCATCGACACCGCGCACGGTCACAGCCAGATGGTCATCGACATGGTCGGCCGCGTCAAGACGAAATTCCCGAACATGGACGTCGTCGCGGGCAACGTGGTCACCGCCGCCGGCGCGCGCGAACTCATTGCCGCCGGCGTGGACGCCGTGAAGGTCGGCGTCGGTCCCGGCTCCATCTGCACCACGCGCATTATTTCCGGCGCCGGCATGCCACAGCTCACCGCCGTGCTCGACGTCGTCGCCGAGGCCTCCAAGAGCGGCGTGCCCGTCATCGCCGACGGCGGCATCCGCTACTCCGGCGACGTGGCCAAAGCGCTCGCCGCCGGCGCGCACAGCGTCATGATCGGCTCGCTCTTCGCCGGTACGGCCGAGTCCCCCGGCGACACCGTCCTCTACGAGGGCCGCACCTTCAAGGTCTACCGCGGCATGGGCTCCATCAAGGCCATGCAACGCGGCAGCAAGGCGCGCTACATGCAGCACGACGTGTCCGAAGCCTCCAAACTCGTCCCCGAAGGCGTCGAAGGCCGCGTGCCCTACCGCGGCAACCTGGGCGACACCGTCCACCAACTCATGGGCGGCCTCCGCTCCGGCATGGGCTACACCGGCTGCAAAAACCTCGGCGACTTCCGCACCAAATCCGAATTCGTCCGCGTCACCGCCGCCACCATCCACGAATCACACCCGCACTCCATCACCATCACCGAAGAACCGCCCAACTACCAGATGCCGAGGTAATTAGCCACGGATGAACACGGATAAACACAGATAGATCAAATCCAATGCAGCATGAAGAGCTTACCGAGCGAATCATAGGCTGTGCGTACACGGTTTCAAATGGATTGGGCGTCGGGTTTTTAGAAAGTGTTTACGAGAAGGCCCTAGTGCATGAACTTCGGCAGGGTGGATTGAAGGCGGAGCAGCAATTTCCGTTGCAAGTGAAGTACGACAATGTCGTCGTAGGCGAGTTTTACGCCGACATACTTGTTAACAGCGAGGTCATCGTCGAACTGAAGGCGGCACGCGCATTCGAAGATATCCATATGGCTCAGTGCTTGAATTATCTCCGTGCCACAAATCTCAAGGTTGCGCTGCTCCTTAATTTCGGCACGGCCAAAGTCCAAATCAAAAGGATTGTCCTCTGATGTGCATGGGTAGCGGTTCATTTATCCGTGTTTATCTGTGTTCATCCGTGGCAAATAATTCATGAACCCCGAATCCAACCCAATCCTCGTTCTCGACTTCGGCGCGCAGTATTCCAAACTGATCGCGCGCCGCGTGCGCGAGGCGAACGTGTTCAGCCTCATCCTGCCGTTCAACGCCTCGATCGACGAGATAAAAAAACACAAACCCGCCGGCATCATCCTTTCCGGAGGCCCGGCCAGCGTTCACGCGCCCGGCGCGCCGAAATGCGACCCGCGCGTGTTCGAACTCGGCGTGCCCATCCTCGGCATTTGCTATGGCGCGCAGCTCATGGCTCAGGAACTCGGCGGCAAGGTCGAACGCGCCACCAAACGCGAATTCGGCATTGCGCACCTCGACCACAAAGACACCACTGGCCTGCTCGCCGGCATGGACGCGCACGCGCAGGTGTGGATGAGCCACGGCGACATGGTCACCAAAATCCCGACCGGCTTTAACGTCTTCGGCACGACTGACAACTGCCCCTACGCGGCCTTCGCCAATCCCGCCGCGAAAATGTACGCCGTGCAGTTCCACCCCGAGGTCGTCCACACGCCGCAGGGCCGCCTGTTGTACCGCAACTTCGCGCACGCCATCTGCGGCCACGACGCCTCGTGGACCATGGGCGAGTTCGCGCAGCTCGCCATCGACGGCGTCCGCGAGAAAGTGGGGAAGAAGCGCGTACTCTGCGGGCTCAGCGGCGGCGTCGATTCCTCCGTCGCGGCCGTGCTCATCCACCGCGCCATCGGCGACCAACTCACCTGTGTCTTCGTGAACAACGGCCTGCTGCGCAAGGGCGAGGCCGAGCTCGTGCAGAAAGTCTTCCGCGGCAATTTCCACATCAACCTGATTTACGTCGACGCCGAAAAGCGCTTCCTCGACGCGCTCGCCGGCGTCACCGAGCCCGAGCAGAAGCGCAAGATCATCGGCCGCCTGTTCGTCGAAGTCTTCGAAGAAGAAGCCACCAAGCTCGGCCACATGGACTTCCTCGCGCAGGGCACGCTGTACCCCGACGTGATCGAATCCGTCAGCGCCACCGGCGGCCCCTCCGTCACCATCAAGTCGCACCACAACGTCGGCGGTCTGCCGGAAAAAATGAATATGCAGCTCCTCGAGCCGCTCCGCGAACTGTTTAAGGATGAAGTCCGCGCGCTCGGCCACGAACTCGGCCTGCCCGACGACATCGTCTGGCGCCACCCGTTCCCCGGCCCCGGCCTGGGCGTGCGCTGCGTCGGCGCGATCACGAAGGAGCGCCTCGAAACGCTCCGCGAAGCCGACGCCATCTTCATCGACGAAATCATCCGCGCCGGACTCTACCGCGACATCTGGCAGGCGCTCGTCGTGCTACTCCCCGTGCGCAGCGTCGGCGTCCAGGGCGACGAACGCACCTACGAAGAAGTCTGCAGCTTGCGCGCCGTAACCTCCGAAGACGCCATGACAGCAGACTGGTTCCGCTTCCCGCCCGACGTCCTCGCGCGCACCTCCACCCGCATCTGCAACGAAGTCCGCCACATCAACCGCGTCATGTACGACGTCACCAGCAAGCCCCCCGCGACCATCGAGTGGGAGTGAGCTGGCGTCGGTCGTATAGGTCTCATAGGTCCTATAAGTCCCATTCTTCCCCTAATTCCCAAGCAATGCCTGCAACTTTTCGCCCCCTTGACAGTATTCACTTTGTAGCATAAAGTAGCCTTCGGGAGGCATACGCCATGCACCTCTATTCGCCCGAGCCGGTCCGCGAGTTGGACGCCGCCCGCGCCTCGCTCCACGTGCGCGCGGCCGACAACCTTGCCTTCATCCGCACCACGATGGCGAACTCCGCGTCGTTCACGGGCGTCTCCGGCATCGGCATGATGGGCATGGGCGTCGTCGCGCTGATCGGCGCGTGGTACGCCACGCAGGCCCAGGCCCGCCACACGGTGGAGGCCCTGTTGCCGCTAATCCGCGGCCGCGAGTTGGCCGGCACCGGCGACGAACGCTGGCTCGCGTTCTGGTTCGCCGTCGCGATTTTCGCCTGCGGCGTCGGCCTGCTCGCGATGCTCTACAAATGCCGCGAACAAGCTACACCCGTCTGGCGCGGCGCCGGTCGCAAGTTCATGCTCAATTTCGCGCCCGCCATCGTCGCCGGCATCGCGCTCAGCGAAGTGTTCTACCAGCTCAACCTTATCCGCCTCATGCCCGGCATGTGGATGATGCTCTACGGCGCGGCCGTCATCACCGGCGGCGCGTTCTCCATCCGCCTCATTCCCGTCATGGGCGTGCTCTTCATGTTCGCCGGCGTCAGCACGTTCTATCTGCCCGTCACGCCCATCGAGGGACTGCCCGGCGCAGTCTATCCGTACGATCTCGTGCTCGCCGCCGCGTTCGGCGGCCTGCACATCGTCTTCGGTTTCATCATTGCGCGACGCCACGGAGGTTGATCAATGCCGCGCGAAAACACAGCCCGCAAGAAAGCGCCCGAGGGCCTGCGTGCCCTGCCGGGTGGGAATGCCGCCATGAAGGAAGAGAATTTCAACGCCGTCATCCACGAGCGCACGCGCCTCGCCATCGTCAGCACGCTGGCCGTGAACGACGCCTTGTCCTTCACCGACCTCAAAAAACTGCTCGACCTCACCGACGGCAACCTCAGCATCCACACGCAGAAGCTCGAGGCCGCGGGCTATGTCGACTGCAAAAAAGGCTTTGATGGCCGCGTCCCGCGCACGGAATTCCGCCTCACCAAAAAAGGCCGCAAGGCCCTGGAGGATTACCTCGCGCACATGGAAAAGCTGATCGCCGCCGTTCGCGATCCATGATCCCTTCGTCATTGCTTCGGCATTCCGCCAAGAGGCGGAATGCCGAAGCAATCTCGCACACCGGTGCCTCAACAATTCCACTATAGACTTCACATTGATCGTGGCGTCTCGTAAAACTTTATGATGACAAGTACTCTATAAAAGGAACGCGCGAGACATGAAGCAATTTCCATTCGGTGTGCTGGGGTTAGTCGTCACGGCGCTGCTCTTCGGCCTCGCGGCCAGTTGGCTGTTCCAGCCCGGGCCCGTCGGCATCAATTTCACCGTCTGGGTCGTCGGCGTGTTGGGCGTCATTGCGTGCGTGCAGTGGAAAGCCGGACGCCGCGGCGTCGCCAACAATCTCCCGCTCGCCGCGGGCATCGTGGCCGCCATTCTGTTCTCCGTGCGCGAAGGCGAGCCCCTGAAACCGTTCCTGGCGCTCACCATCTTCGTCTCCTGCATTCTCACCGCCATCAGCGCCTTCGGCCGAAGCCTGCGCGTGGCCTATCCACACGAATACATCATCGACGCGTTCTACGTGGGATTGTCCGTGCTCACCGTGCCGCCCCAAGTCCTGCGCGGGCTCCAGCAGCAGATGAACGCGCAAGGCCGGCCCGTCGCCGCGACGGCCCTGTCGACGATCTGGGGTGTCGTCATCGCCATCCCGGCCTTGCTCATTTTCGGCGCCCTCTTCAGCGAGGCCGACCCGACCTTCAAGAAATGGTTCGTCGATGCGCTCAACATTGATTTCGACAACCTAGCGGAACACGTGTTCCTCACGCTGTTCTTCGGCGCGGCGGCCGCGGTCGCATTCGTTATCTATTTTGAAGGCACGCCCCGCACACGAACGCCGCGCGAAGAAAATCCGGCGTTGATTGTCTGGGGCGCGATCGAAATCAACGTCGCGCTCGGACTCATCTCCGCGCTGTTTCTGTGCTTCGTCGCGATCCAACTGCCACACTTCTTCGGCGGCCACGAGCACGTGCGCAACGCCGCCAACCTGACCTACTCCGAGTACGCCCGCCAGGGTTTCTTCGAGCTCACCGCCGTCGCCGCACTGTCCCTCGCGATGCTGGTCGGCAGCGCCACCGTGATGCAGGGCACGTCGCAACAGGCCCGCCGCGCATATAAAGTGGTCTCCGGCGTGCTGATCGCCTGCGTAGGCGTGATCATCGCCTCCGCGCTGCACCGCCTCAGTCTCTACATCGACACTTACGGCGTCACCCCCGCGCGCCTGTACGCCGCGTGGTTCATCGCGTGGCTCGCCATCGCCTTCGCCTGGCTATACATCACGATCGTTGGCAATCGCTTCCGCAACTTCGCGTGGGGGTTCCTACTGTCGGGCTATGCCGCGGTCTTCGTGCTCGCAGTGATGAGCCCCGACAGCCTCGCCGTGCGGCTGAGCGATTCAAGCTCGGTTGAAGACCCAAACGCTGAGCAGTCGTCCGAAGACTGGGACGCATGGTTTCTGGACATAAAGAGTGTGGACGCCATTCCGGCGCTCGTCGACAAGTTGCCTCATCTCGACGAGTCCGACCGCCAAGCGCTCACCGAGCGGCTGTTGAAACAGAAACAAGATCTGGCCACACGCCCCGGCCGCACTTGGACCCTCAGCCTGCAAAACGCACGCAACGCATTGGCGCGTCTCGACGCTCCCACACCGAAATAATCCACCGGCACCGTAGTCCGTCAACATTTCAAAAGCATTTCGCATTTTAACTTTACAATGTAAAGTACTCTATAAAGGAGTTCGCCATGAACCGTTTCCCCTTCGGACTCACCGGACTGCTCTGCGCGACCATGATTTTCGGCGTGGCCGGCGATTTGTCGCTCGGCCGCACGCCTTGGGGCATCAATTTCACCCTCTGGGCCGGCGCCATCCTCGCCATTACCCTCTGGAACGCCCGGAACGCGAGCACCGTCGCCGGCTGGCCGCAACGCTTGCCCCTGACTGCGGCGCTGTTGTTTGCGATGCTCTTCGTGTGGCGCGACGCCGCGCCGATGAAAACGCTGCTGATCTGCGTAATCCTCGTTTCGCTCGCCCTCGCGAGCGCCACCGCGCTGGGAAGGCTGTTGCGTCAGGCCTTCGTGTGGGACTACGTCCTCGACGGCGTGAATTTCGTCGCCAGCGCCGCCGTGGTGCCCATCTCCATGGTCGGCCGCGCACAGCAGGCCGCCCGAGAGCGTGGGAGTGAGGTATCCCCGATCATCTTTGGGATACTCCGCGGACTTCTGATCGCGACGCCGCTACTCTTTTTGCTCGGCGCGTTGCTGATTGCGGCCGATGGCCTCTTCGAACGATTCGTGGGCGATTTACTCGATCCCGCGCGAATCGCGTCGCACGCGTTTTGGTGCGTCCTCTGCGGATGGATCGCCGCGACCACGTGGTGCCTGTGTTCCGATCCGGGTATCGGCAGCCGAGTCGAACGCAGCGTCGCAGAGCGCCCGTTTCGTTGGGGCGCGATCGAGGTAAACGTCGCGCTCGGCTCCGTGACGCTGCTCTTTGCCGTATTCATCGCCGTGCAGGCGCAGTACTTTCTCGACCCGGAGAAAATGGTTAGCCCAAACGCCTCGATACAGACCCTGTCCCAATACGCCCGTCGCGGTTTCTTTCAGCTAGCCTGCGTGGCCACGATCACCCTCATCACCTTGGTCCATTTCGCGCGCGTGATGATTGGCGCCGGTCCTGCCGGTAAACGAACGTTCAAAGTCATCTCCGGTCTTCTGACGATAGGCATCCTGCTCGTGATCGCCTCGGCGTTTCACCGCATGCTGATGTACATCAACCTCGGCGGGCTTACGCGCCTGCGCGTGTACACCTCGCTTTTCATGGGCTGGATGGTCGTCGTGTTCCTGTGGCTTTACGTCACCATCCTCTTTGAACGCATCCGGAATTTCGCCTGCGGGTTCCTCGTGTCCGGCTATCTCGCGACCTTCGTTGTGATCGCCCTCAATCCCGACCGGCTCATCGCTCGCGTGAATCTTCGCCAGATGAATGGTCCGGTGTATTCGATAGATACGGTCTATATCGAAACCCTAAGCGCGGACGCCATCCCCATGGTGATCCAGCGGCTTCCGTATCTTCGGCCGAACGAGCAATCTGCATTGAAATATTGGCTCGATCAACAGGCCGACATGCTGGCGCTCCGTCAATCGCGCACACTGACCTACGGACTGCACCGGGCACAACGCGCATTGGAAAAATTCGAATCAGATCCTGATCCCTTTAAACCATAAAGCTTCGAAATTTTTCACGACACTGCAACAACCGTCAACCAAATTATCCTTGTCTCGCATGAGCATTTAATGTGGAAGCGGCGTCTCGCCGCTTGACCCTTGTTCCGCAAACGGCTCTTCGTCACCGCAACAAGCGCGCAGATATATAGGCACCTCCTGCGCCTTGGGGTAGAATGCCCCGGGGGCAACGTGGGGGAGGCCAACCGATGCGGCTGGGATTTCGTGGGGCGCTGCTCGCGCTATTGCTCGGCGTGCTCGCGCTCACCGGCCTGCTCGTCGGCGGCGCCGCGAACTACAACGCGCGTTTCGCCGTAGAAGATCTCGGCCGCCAGCTCATGGAGCAGGCCGCCGGCCGCATTCAGCAATACATCAACGCCGTGCTCGACGTCGCCGTGTCGCAGGGCGAGATCAACGCGGTCATGATCGAGTCCCACGCGCTCAAGCCCGAAGACTACGTCTACATGACGCGCTACTTCCTCAGCTCGATGCACGCGAACCCCAGCCTGACCTACCTCTCCTGGGCCAACAACAACGGCGCCTACTGGCACGTCTTCCGCGACAAAAACGGCGAGCTGCTCGTCCAATGGATCCTGCCGAATGCCAACGGCGGCTTCGACCTCACCGACTATCGCCCGCGCGCCGATGGCACCTTCGAGGAAATTTTCAGCGACCCGAACACAAAGCGCGCGAATGCCTACACGCGGCCCTACTACCTCGCCGCCCAAGCCGCGAAAAAATCCACCTGGCCCGAGACCTATATCTTCCTCGGCATGCAGGGCAGCTTCGATATCCCCGGCCTCACGCGCGCCACGCCGGTGTACGGCGACGACGGCACGCTGCTGGGCGTGCTCACGGCCGACTTCGATCTCTTCGCGCTCAGCCGTTACCTCGAGCAGATTCCCATCGGCCAGGCCGGCTTCGCGTTTCTAATGGAACTGCGCGCGGACGGTTCGGAGCGCCTCATCGCGCATCCTGACGCGCCGGAGAAACTCGACTTCACCATCCCCAGCGCCGACGGCAAAGGCCGGGAGTCTCCACGCGCCGAGGATGTCGCCGATGCCCGCGTGCGCGCGCTCGTGGCGCAAATGCCCACGCGCGAAAGTCTCTCGACGCACATCGCGCCGACGCGTTTCGAAGCGGACGGTGTGCGCTACATCGGCGGATTCCAGCGCCTCGAAGGCGCGGATCGCCCGCATTGGGTGCTCGCGATCGTCGTGCCCGAGGGCGAAGTCCTCGGCCGCGTGCAAGCGATGACGCGCGCGATGATCGGCGTCGCGCTCGCCGGCGTGCTCGCGGTCGTACTGCTCTCGTTGTGGGTCGCCACGCGGCTCTCGCGCCCGCTGCACACGATTGCCGACGAGACGCGCGCCATCGCCAAGTTCGAGCTGTCCCCGCATCCGCCGGTGCACTCGCCGATCGCGGAAATCAATCGTCTTGGCCGCGCCGTGGAGGAAATGAAGGCCGGCCTGCGCAGCTTTCAGAAATTCGTGCCCTCCGAGCTCGTGCGCACCATCCTCACCTCCGGCAAGGAAGCACAGCTCGGCGGCGAACGCAAACGCATCACGCTCTACTTCTCCGACGTCGCCGGGTTCACCGGCATCGCCGAGACGCTCGATCCGGACGTGCTGGTGGAACTGCTCGCGGAATACCTCGACGTGATGACGCGCGAGATGCTGTCGCAGGGCGCCACGGTGGACAAGTACATCGGCGACGCGATCATGGCTTTCTGGGGCGCTCCGCACAGCCAGGAAGATCAGGCCATCCGCGCGTGCCTTACAGCGCTCAAGAACCGCGACGCGCTCCTCGTGCTCGGCAAGAAGTGGATTTCCGAAGGCAAGCCCGCGCTCCGCGCGCGCGTCGGCCTGCACACGGGGGAGGCGCTGGTCGGCAACTTCGGCAGTCCCGATCGCCTCGTGTACACCGCCATCGGCGACAATGTAAACCTTGCCAGCCGCCTCGAAGGTCTCAACAAGGCCTACGGCACGACCATCCTGATGAGCGAGGACACCTACAACGAAGTCCGGCACCGCTTGGTGGGCCGCCGGATCGATCGCGTCGCGGTGCAAGGCCGCTCGCGCGGTACGATGGTGTACGAACTGGTCGATGTCGCGGAACGCGTGGATGCCGCCACGCTCGATCGCATCGCGCGGTACGAAGCCGCCTTCGAGCTATACGTCGCGCGCCGTTTCGAGGAAGCCGCAGCCGCCTTCGACGCGCTCGCCGAATCCGGTGATGCTCCCTCGCGCGTGCTCGCCGCCCGCGCCCACGCCTACTCCCGCACACCACCCTCCGCCGACTGGACCGGCGTCTATCTCATGGACAGCAAGTAAAGCAGTGCAACGAATCGGCAGTAAGGTAGGGGAGGAGCCCCGTCCCCGCCCAATAATTTTTACTCACCCAGATACACCGAGAATTCGAATCCATCCGACAACGAAAGCGTCGTGGACTGAAATCCTTTGCCGCCGTTTTGCATGTAGTCCACATAAGGCCGCAGCGCCTTCTTGAACGTGAAGATATTGTCCGCCACTACGATCGCGCCCTTCTTTAAATGAGGACGCACAAGCTCCAGCACCGGAATATACAAGTCCTTCCAGCCATCCAGCAGCACCAGATCGATGCCATCCGGCAAGGTTTTCAGCGTTTCCTTCGCATCGCCCAGCCGAACATCGACATACTGCCCAAGCCCTGCTTCCGCGAGATTCGCCACGGCCGTCCTCTGCTTCGTCGGCTCAATCTCGGTGCCGATCACCGTGCCGCCGCCGTTGTCGCGCACGGCCGCCGCGAGGTAGATCGTCGAAATCCCAAACGACGTGCCGAATTCCACGATCGTCTTCGCGTTGATCGAACGCGCGAGCAGATACATGAACTCGCCCTGGTCGCGATCGACCGGAATGTATACGTCCTTCATGCTTTCCGGCGTCACCGCCTCGGAGAAGCTCTGGCCCATCGCCATCTTCGCCAGCGCGACCGGAATGCGCCAGTACAGCTTCAGCCAGTCGCCCTTCGCGGCCGTGTGCAACCGGTCCAGCGTGTGCGCGACGACGGGATCTTTCAATGAGTTCGACATGATCTGCGCTCCTGTCCGGTGATGCAACGAATCGGCACAGTATATAGAGCTTCACGAGGAGTGCATGCGATGAACGCGGGTGTACAGCGAGTAACGGGGTCTATTGGGGGAGTGCATACGCCAGCAGTGCCGCTGGTTGGTCCATGCCGCCCGCCGCGACAACGAGATATTGCCGGCCGTCGTGCATATACGTCATCGGCACGCCGTAGGGCAGCAGCGGTAGTTTTTCTTCCCAGACGACCGCACCCGTGTCCTTATTGAACGCGCGCAGCGCCGCTTCCTCCGGGATATACGCACCCGTGCCGTTGTTCGTCGGTGCATGCGAAAAAAACACCAGCGACTTGGTCACTACCGGCCCGCTGCCCGACAGGAACGAATTGCTGCCCCAGCCGAGCGGCGGCAGGTTCAGATCTTTCAGTAATGGGTGGTTCCGGGGCCCGTCGCCGTGGGCGACCTGCCACAAAATTTCGCCACGATTCAGATCGATCGCCGTGATGCGGCCATACGGCGGCTTCGTGATCGGCAATCCGTTCGGCCCTTCCAGCAGCCAGGGCCCGCCGCGCTTGTATCGAAACGTCGACAGGTTCTTGTCCGGTTGCAGTAGCCCCGCAAACGAGGGCTGCGTCGCCGATTGCACAAACAGACGGCCCGTCTCCGAATCCACGCCCGCGCTGCCCCAGTTGGCGCCACCCGCCGCGCCCGGAAGCTGGATCGTCGCGCCTTCGCCGGTGGATTTCGCGATCGCGGGCGGCGTGAACAGCGGACCCAAGCGGTACTGCTTCACGAATGCGAGCGCCGCCTTCCGCAGCGCCGGCGTGAAGTCGATCAGGTCGTCTTCACTCAGGCCTTGGCGCTCAAATGCCGGCGGTTTCGTGGGGAACGGCTGCGTCTCGGACGTCTTCTCACCGGGCACATCCGTCTGCGGCACCGGCCGTTCCTCGATCGGCCACACGGGTTTTCCCGTGACGCGATCAAGCACATACGCAAAGCCCTGCTTGCTCACCTGCACCAGTGCTTTGATCGGCTTCCCATCAACTTTTATGTCGATCAGGATCGGCGCAGCGGGGAAGTCATAGTCCCACAGACCGTGATGTACGCCCTGGAAGTGCCACACGCGTTTGCCAGTTTCGGCATCGAGACACAAAACGCTCTCGGCGTACAGGTTGTCGCCCGGCCGATGGCCGCCGTAAAAGTCGTTCGCCGGTGTTGCCGTGGGGCAGTAGATATAACCGAGCTTTGGATCGGCGCTGATCATGCTCCACACATTCGCCGCGCCCGCCGATTTCCCCGAATCTTCTTCCCAAGTTTCGTTCCCCGGTTCGCCCGTCCGCGGAATTGTGTAGAAAATCCACTTCTGCGCGCCCGTGCGGGCATCGAACCCGCGCACGTGCCCCGGCGCGATGTCCGGATTGCTCGCTTCGTCCGGCAGCAGACACCCGAGCACGATCGTGTTGCCGATCACGGCCGGCGGCGCGCTGTAGCGCAACTGCGATTCGTTGATCGGTGTATCAAAACCTTTGCCGAGGTCGATCCACCCCTGATCGCCAAAGCGATCGTCCGGTCTCCCTGTGTCCGCGTCGATCGAATACAACTTGCGGCCGCCGGTCGCAATGAACAGGCGTTTCTCCGGGCCGCTGGCCCAATACGCCAGACCTCGATGCTGCGACGGGCCCTTGCGGCCGGCAGTTTCGTAAGCCTTCGTGTCGAAGAGCCACAACGTCTCGCCCGTGCCCGGATCGAGCGCGGCCACTTGGTTCATCGGCGTGGTGACATACAGCACGCCATCGATCATCAGCGGCGTGTTTTTGAAATACCCGATGCGCATGCCGCCGGCCTGCTTCACGATGCTATCGTCCGCGCAATCCCAGCGCCACGCCAATTTCAGCCGTGCAACGTTCGTTTCATTGATCTGATCGAGCGGGGAGTAACGCGTGCTGCCGGCATCCGCCGAAAACGAAGGCCACTCACCAAACTTCGCCCCTTCCTGGGCCGCGCACGCAAGGGTGAAAAGCGCCGCAAACGCTGCGGCCATATTTCGAAAATACAGCATCAAACTACGTCTCCCGCGGGACGAAAGCGCACAGTATGCCACAGGAATTCGGCGCGCGAGGCGTCCTTTTTACAGGATGCGCAGGGCGCGGCAGGATGTGTGCAGGAAGGCCTGCCGGATGAAGGCGGCCGCTTCGCGTGACGATGCGAACGACTCGGCATTCACCGTGAAGAACGGCGCTTCGTTGTAGTGCGGATGGAGCAGACTCTCCACGTTGATGCTTTTGATCGCATGCGTTTCGTGTCGCGACGCGGCGCGTTCCAGCAGGCGCGCAATGGGCCGCGTGGCGGTGGCCTCCGCCAGGGTGAAGCGCAAGTTCGCCGCTGCGCTATGCCGCGTGCAGGCGTCGCGCAGGTGGGTCAATGCCGCCTCAGCAACACCCAGCGCAGAGTCGAGCTCAATCCAGGGTGCCCCCACGCGCTCGAGTGCCGCCACGCTCGCGTCCTTGAGCGCGATGCGATAGTGCATGTGTCGTGGATCCGCCATCGCCGCGCCACCGTTGCCCGTGCGCAACGCCGTCAGCGGACCACTCCGCTCCGCGTATGCGCGCCGCAAGAAATCGTGCTTCGCGCAATGCGCCGCCGCCGCCGCTTCCACGCGTGTCTCCAGGCGCGTTAAAAAGTCGTTGAGATCCGTCGATACCCGCGCCAGGCGCGCCACCGGAACCGTCACAGTCTGCGCAACGACAACTTCCGCCGGCTCGGCCTCAAACCCGTCGAACAATTCCGGCGTCGCGGCGTCGTAGTGCAGCGAAATGGGCCATACGCCCGTCGCGATGCGCCCCAGCAACCCAAGCAGCCGATCGACTTCGGGAGCGCCGAAGAAGTAGGGCGAAAGGTGGATGGCGATCGCCGGTGTCGCCCCGCGGTTCCCTTGCATTTCGGCAAGTGCTTCGAGCCCTGCCACAAACAGACGCCGCGCGGACGAATAAATATCTTCGGTTGATTCCCGATTCTCGTCCGCTGCGACAACGGAGGCCGGTTTGTCCCACGCAAACCCCAATTGCATGGCGGCGCGTTCGGTCGGGCGCGCGGCGTGCAACGTTGTCGCCGACAACAGCGATCGAACAAACGAATGCAGCTCGGATTCAGCCATGCCGCCTGCTGCCGAAGCCAGCCCAAAGTTAATCGCCGGCCACGAAAGCTCGCCGCCGAAAAAGCGGGACAACCCATCCGTGTGCGAAATCAGTTGCGCGACCGCATGCTCTGGTGTGGCGCCCGAGATCGCGAGGCGCTGCGTGCACAGCCGCGCGCTATCGAGCCGCAGAAAGTTGCCGATGCCGCGCACCTGAATATCGCCGCGCAGGTGTGCCTGGCCGGCGATCGAAGGCAACAGTTGCCCCAGCACATAAGCGCCCGACACGCGTTGCGCCAGCGCCAGCGCGGCCGATTCGGGATCCGCCGGTGTCATCGACGGAGGACGATCATTCTCGATAAATGCGTCGTGCAGCGCGTTCACCGGCAGCGACAACCGTGCGAGGCGTCCCGCCGCATCCGTCAGCCCGCGCGTATGGAGTTCCGAACGCATCCACTCGCGCAACAGACCCGGTGTGAGATGCTCCACGCCCGCGGCGCGAATTTGTTTCAGCAAGTGCACCAGGAGATCGTCCGCTTCGGCACGTTCCAGTCCCGCGTCCGCCGCCGCGGCCGCGAGAAAACGTTCCGCGCGATCCAGCGGCAATGGTTCGTCAAACATGCCCCCGGCGCTCGCGGTGGTTACCGCACCGTCGGTCGCCGGCGCAAAGGCACCCGCATACATCCGCGCGCTCAGGGTGTATCCCATGTCGATCAGCAGGCGCTCGACCGTCTGGCGCACGGTGTCGATCGCGATCGGCTGAGGGGATTGTTGCAAGTAGAGGCGCACCGCACTCGCGAAGCTGCGCGCGGTGTCGGCATCCAGCGCCTCGCCCGGCCAGCCCGCGCGGCGGATCGAATCGGCCAGCGCGCTCAGATCAAAGGCGGCTTCCCGGCCGTCACGCCGGAGTACGCGCAGCCCAAGCATCGGCGGCGCATCGGGCTCGGCCCACAATTCAAGCTGATTGCCGCCCGTGTCGAGGCGGCCTTCGTGCGATGACATGCAAACTCCGGCGCGGCGGCCCCCGCCGCGGGATGAAATCGAAAAAAGACGGCGCGAGTCTAGCAGATGCGGGACAAAAGCACGAGGGAATTCGCCGCGCTCAGGTGAGCATCGACTTGAGTTCGTCCATAAATTCGTTCAAGTCTTTGAACTGGCGATAGACGGATGCGAAACGCACATACGCGACTTCGTCGAGGCCCTTGAGCTTCATCATCACGGCCTCGCCGATCTGAATCGTGGACACTTCACGATCGGTTGTGCTGAAAAGCTGACGTTCCACTTCGTCGATGAGGTTCTCGATCTGATCCAGCGTCACGGGGCGCTTCTCGACGGCCTTCAGAATTCCGGCGCGCACCTTCCAGCGATCGAACTGCTCGCGGCGGCTGTCCTTCTTGACCACCATTTGCGCCACTTCTTCGATGCGCTCATACGTGGTATAGCGTTTCTCGCATTTCAGGCACTCGCGCCGCCGACGGATCGCATCGCCCTCTTTTGAAGCGCGTGAATCCACCACTTTGGCGTCGGTGTGATTGCAATAGGGACAACGCATGGTAGTGACCGTCCGATCGGGCCCAAGCGCACAAATGGCGCAACGCAACATCTAGGGGAAGGACTGTAACAAATACCATATAGGCCGTCAAGGAAACGACGCATAGACCGGGCGGCAAGTTGTGCCTCCGATTCCGCCCCGCTACACTTGGCGCGATTGGCAACCGGAGTACAGGCTTATGGCGCGCACGGCTGCGTGGTTCGCCGCGATGTCGTTGGCGATTGGTGTCGCGGTGGCGGAAGAACCGGCGGTATTTTTCGAGGATTTTGAGAATGGTATCACTCGCTGGGAAATGACCGACGCCAAGGCCTGGCAGGTCGCCGAAGATCCCGCCGGCAACAAAGTACTCGCGCTCACCGGCTCCAGCGAATACGCGCCGCCGCATCGTTCGCCGCTAAACATTGCGCTCACGAAGGGTTTTGAATTCGGCAGCTTCGAAATGACTGTGCGCCTGAAGCAAACCGGCCGCGAATACGGCCACCGCGATCTGTGCCTGTTCTTTAACTACCAGGATCCGGCGCATTTTTACTACCTGCATCTCGCAACGAAGGCCGACGACCACGCGAATTCGATTTTCATCGTGAACGACGCGCCGCGCTTGTCCATCGCCGAGACGCGGACCAACGGCACGGCATGGGACGACAAGTTTCACACGGTCAAAATCCGGCGCGACATCGATTCTGGAAAGATCGAAGTCTTTTTCGACGACATGGAAAAGCCGGTGATGACGGCGACCGACAAGAATTTCACCAAAGGGCGCATCGGCGTAGGGTCGTTCGACGATGTCGGCGAGTTTGACGATATTCGTGTCACGGCATTCGACAAAATCTAAGCAAGCGTGGGGGAGAGCAGGTGATTCTTTCAGACCGTACCATCAAGGAACTGTTGACCAAGGGCGATCTCGGCATTGAACCCTTCGATTGGAGTCAGATCGAGCCGGCATCGGTGGATTTGCGTCTGGGCGACACCTACCTCGTCCCGAAAATCACGCGCGGCATCTGCTCGATGTCCGAAGCGCCGGACTACGAAGAGACCAAGTCGGACGAGTTCATCATCCCCACGCGCGGTTTTGTGCTCGCGACGACGATGGAATTCATCCGCCTGCCGAATTATCTGACTGCCTTCGTCGAAGGCCGCAGCTCGGTCGGCCGCCTCGGTCTGTTTATTCAGAACGCCGGCTGGGTGGACCCCGGCTTCGAGGGCGCGATTACGTTGGAGCTGTACAACGCGAACAGCGCGCCGATGCGCATTGAGGCCGGCCGCCGCATTTGCCAGTTGGTAATCGCCAAAGCGGACCAGGTCGTGGAGCGGCCCTATCGCGGGAAGTATCAGGGCCAGCGCATTACCACCGGCTCGCGCATTCACCTCGACAACGAAGTGCGCGACGCCGGCAAGGACTGAGCCGCACTACGCCGGCATCAGCAGCACGGCCGTCTCGTCCGCGCGGCGAATCGTCAGTACGTCGTCCGCGTCTGCATCCAGAATTTCCGGCGCGCTATCGTGCGCAATCACCGCCGGCCCGCGTGTAATCTGCACGCGCACCGTGGTGTCTTCCGGCACGATGATGTGGGTGGTGTGTTCGTTCGTGTATTTGAACGCCACGCCGATGCCCTGCCAGAAAACGCCGCGCGTGACTTCGTTGAAGTAGGCCGTGCTGCCAAACGGCGAGCAGACGACAAATCCGTCGCCGATGATTTCTTTATCCGACGAGGAACCGTAGGCGCGGCCGTCGAACCACACGCGAAAGCGCAGCGACGATGTCACGCGGCCCATGTGCCCGCTCACTTCGTTCAACGCCACCATGTCCTGCGCCGGCTTCTTGTTCCGGCCGAATTCGACGTGGCACGCCAGCTTGAGCTGCGGCTGCGGCACGAGTTTCCCCGCGGCCAGTTGCGCGATCACGCCGTCGGGCGGCGCCGCGATGCAGCGGATGCCGCGCCGGCTGTTGCGCAGCGGCACCTTGGGCACGCCGGGCCACAGGCGTTCCGCCGTCAGCAGGGTGCCGTCGCCGCCGAAACACACCACGGTGTCCGGCGCATCGCTCACGAGTTTCAACGCCGCATGTTTTTCCACAAGCGGGCGAAGCTTTTCCGATTCGTGGCCGTACAGCAGCACGTTCATAGGATGGGGACTACCTTTGCAAAACGTGGCAGAGGATTGCACTCGCGCTGTGTGGGATGCAAACCGCAGCGACTTACGCCGTGCGCGCCCCGAACCGCCGCGACAGTGCGAAGGTCGCCGCCACGATAATCATGAGAAACACGGCATAGGCGAAGGCCGAGCCCACGCCCGACCCGCGCCACTCCATGTTAATCCGGATCGCGATCGGCAGGTTCGACGGCGTGTACAGCAGGATCGTGGCCACGAACTCGCCGAGGCATGAAGCAAACACCAGCGCCGTGGCCGCCGCGAACGATGGCGCCATTAGCGGCGCGATGATACGCAAGAACACATAGCCCGGTGCGGCGCCGAGCGAACGCGCGGCTTCGATGAGCGAAGCATCGAATGATGACACCTGCGCCGCCGCCATGCGGGTCCACATCGGGATGAACCGCACGAAATACGCGATGGGCAGAATCCAGATCGTGTTGTAGAGCGGCAACCAGCGATCGTTGAACGCCGTGATTAGATTCATGGCCATCACAGTGCCGGGCAGCGCCCACGGCGCGAGGATCAACAGGTTCACCCACCAGCCGCCCGGCCGTCCGCGCCCGATCAGATAAGCTGCCGGCAAACCCACCGCGAAACATCCCGCTGCCGCGAGCGCGCTCATCCACAGGCTGTTGCGCACTGGCGCGAAGGCGGATGAATCCGCGAAGATCGTGCGATAGTTTTCGAGCGTGAACGACGTTGGCACCAGTTCCGTGTGCCACGCGCGGTGATCGGCGAACGACAGGAACAAAATATTCAAGTGGGGCGCGAGCAGCAGCGCAACATATGCCCATGCCAGCACGCCTGCAAACCAGCGCCCGCTCGTCGAGCGGATCGGTCGTGGCGTGCCCTTGACGCCGCCCGCGCCCGATCGCGCGCGGGAACGGAAAACCACTACGCCCAGCAACGATACGACGCCCAGAACGACAGACAGCGTCAGCGCCTCGGCTTCATGAAACTGCCCGCGTTCATTGAAAATCTGCACGCTGAGATATGGGAAATCGTTGCCAAAGAAAAGCGGCGCGCTAAACGATGCGCCGGAGTTCATGAACGTCAGCAACGACGCCCCCATAATCGCCGGCATCAGCGCGGGTATCGTCACCCGGCGAAACGCCATCCACGAAGACGCGCCCAGCGTACGCGCGGCTTCCACACGCGACGCATCCAGGCCTTCCAAGCCAGCGGAGATCATCGTAAAGAAATAGACCGAGAACGAATACGCGTGGATCAGCAGAATGGCGCCGGGGCCCGTGAAACTAAATTCCGCGCCCGTCATGCGCTCGATCAATCGCGGGATGAGGCCGAGGTCAGGCCCAATCAGATAATAAAAGCTCAGCGTGCCCACGAGCGGTGGCAGTGCGAAGGGGAGATACGCGAGCGCCGCGAGCGCGTTGCGTCCGGGAAAGCGCAGATAGAACACCGCGACCGCGAGTCCACCGCCCAGCACCCCCGCCGCGACGACAGACGCGAGGCCCATCCAGATCGTGTTGATCAGCGCAGCGCGCCCCGCGCCTTCCAGCACGGCCTCCCAACGCCAATGCGTCGCCGCCGCGAGTACGAGCCGCAGCGTGGGGTAGGCGATTGTCGCGCTCAGCGCGAGCAGGCATACGATTAGTGCAATGCGATCCGCGGTGCGGCGCGTCTGGAGAGTGGGGGTGCTCACGCGGTTTGGCGCAGCCGCGCGCGAGGACTACGCTTCGTCCGCGAGATCGAGTTCGACATAGTCGCGGATGGCATGCTGGTCCGCATCGCTCAGCTTTGTGTAGAAAATCGCCACGCGGAAACTCTCGCGTTTCTGCGGATCGGCTTCGCAGCGAATCACGATGCCCTCGGCCTTCACCACGCGATCCGCCGGCGCCGGAAGATCAATCTCGATACTCATTTTCGTCATCTCGGCCACGGGGCGCTTCGTATGACACAACACGCCGCTGCAACTGATGTTGTCGACGTGATTGATCAGATCTCCGCCGCTGGCCTTGAATCCGCGACGGCTGCGCGGGTGCTTGCGTCGTTCCGAGTCGTTTCGTTTCATTGCACCTCTCGCACGATCCCGGTCACCGTTTGAAACGGTACCCGAGTCCCAGGCCCACAGTGTTGCAGCCGGCGTTGTCTTCCGCGAGTCCCGCGTTCGACATGTGATTCACTTTCACCGCCGCGCTCACGCCATTTTTGAACATATACCCAACACCCACTTCTTCCATAAAATTGAACGAACCGGTGTTGCCTTCGAACTTACCGGTCTGTCCCAGCAGATGAATACCGCCTTCGCCGAACCAACCAGTCTGATCCGGTTTTGAATACCCGCGCAGCGCGACGCCAAATCCAAACGCCCAAAAGGTACTATCGCCCTTTCCGTTTTCGTTGTAGTACATCAACGGAATGATGCGCGGCGATACGGTCATGTGCTTCAGCACCGGAATTTCGTATTCGATGTTCGAGCGCAGCGCGTAGTCGCCCGTGCGTGAGCGCCGCCCCGAGTGGTAGGCCGTGGTCGCGGTCAGCTCAACGCGCCAGCGCGCGGCATCACAACCAAGTCCGTCGTCCGTCGTCGTCGATGCGACCTGTGTCTCGGCGTTGCTCTCGACCGGTTGAGCGGCGACGGGGCTCGATGGTGTTGTTGGCTCCGGCGCAGCGTTTTCGGCCTGCACCCCCGCGCATCCAAGCATTACGAGAACGACAAATCCCCACCAACGGCAAATGCATACTACGCGCATCGTAAATGTGGTCCTCCCACCCCAGGCGCCTTCGACCAGGCGCCAAACTGCATCAGCATGGTAAGCCTCGGCCCGCATCGAGTCAACGTGCGCCGTGCCGCGCGCCGGACAATTTGTTATCCTGTCGAACGTATTTTCAAACTCACCTCAATCGGAGGTTTGCCCGATGTCGTCCCGCCTGATCCTTGCCTTTACCGCTATGTTCCTCGCGTATACGCTGCCGTCGTTTGCGGACTATACGCGCATCAACAAGCCCAACCCCGCCGATCCGATGGCGGTGCACATTTATCAGCTCGACAACGGGCTGACGGTGTACCTGACCGAGAACAAAGAGACCCTGCGCTTTTATGCGGAGATTGCGGTGCGTGCGGGCAGCAAGACAGACCCCGCCGACGCCACCGGCCTCGCGCACTACCTTGAGCACTTACTGTTCAAGGGCAACCAGACGATGGGCACGCTCGACTACGCCAAAGAAAAGCCCTATATCGATCAGATCACGGATCTCTACGAGAAGCATTTCAAGGAGACCGACGAAGCGAAGCGCAAGGAAATTTACGCCGAGATCAATCGCGTGTCGCAGGAAGCCTCGCAGTACGCCGTGCCGAACGAGATCGACAAGGTGTACAAGGCCATGGGCGGCTCGGCGCTGAACGCGCACACCTCCAACGAGGAAACGGTCTACAAAGTCGAGCTGCCGATGAACCGTCTGCGCCAGTGGGCGGCGATCGAATCCTCGCGCTTCGTCGATCCGGTCTTCCGTCTGTTCCACACCGAACTCGAAACGGTGTACGAAGAAAAAAACCGCACGCTGGACAACAAGGACCGCGTGATCAACGAAGCTGTCGATCAGCAGGTCTTCAAGGTGCATCCCTATGGCCAGCAGACCACCATCGGCACCGTGGAGCACCTGAAAAATCCGAATCTGAACTACATCCGCAACTACTTCAACACGTGGTACGTGCCCAACAACATGGCGATTTGCATCAGCGGCAACATCGACATCGACGAGACGATCAAAATCATCGACGAATACTTCTCCGCCTGGAAGCGGAAGGACCTGCCCGCGCCGAAAAAGTTTGACGAAAAGCCGATCACCGAGCCGGAACAGGTCACGGTGAAGTACAAGAGCGAAGAGGAAGTGCTGCTGGCCTTCCGCCTGCCGGGCATCAACGAATCCGATTCCGAGGCGCTGCGCCTGGTCGACATGATCCTCGATAACTCCACCGCCGGCCTGATCAACCTGAACCTGAACCAGGCCCAGCGCGTGCGCCAGGCGGGCTCGTATCCCTACCAGATGAACGACTACAGCGTGCAGTACCTCTTCGGCATTCCCAAAGACGGCCAGACCCTGGACGAAGTCCAGACGCTGCTGCTCGAACAGCTCGACATGGTGAAGAAGGGCCAGTTCGAAGATTGGATTCTTCCGGCCATCGTCACGGATTTCAAAAAGAACCAGAAGGCCGCGCTCGAGAACGACATGGCGCGCGTCGACATGATGCGCTCGTCGTTCATCAACTTCACCGACTGGGACACGAAGGTCGGCGAAATCGCCCGCATCGAAAAGCTGACCAAGGACGACGTCGTGCGTGTCGCGAACAAATACTTCGCGAACAACTACGTCTCCGGCCGCCGCATCGACGAGCAGCAGGAAATCCCCTCGGTCGCGAAGCCGCAGATCGACGCGGTCGCCATCGACCCGACGCGGCAGTCCACGTTTGCGCGCGACATCCTGGCGATGGCGGCCGACCCGATCGAGCCGGTCTTCGTCGATCCGAAGAAGGACTACAAGGAAATCGACTACAAGGAAGGCGTGAAGCTTTACTACTCGCCAAACCCGCTCAACGACTTGTTCACGTTCTCGATCATCGTCGAATTCGGCACTTTTGAGAACAACAAGATCGGCACATCCACATTGTTGCTGGACAAGTCCGGTACGAAGCGCTATTCGCCCGAGGACTTGAAGAAAGAGTGGTACAAGCTCGGCATGGACGCCAACGTCAGCGCGGGCGACAACGAGACGTACATCTCCATCTCGGGCCTCGACGAGAACTTCGAAAAATCCGTCGCGTTGTTGATGGAGTGGATTCGCGAGCCGCAGGCCGACGCGGCCACGCTCGAAGAACTGAAGCAGATCATCCTTGTGAACCGCGAGGACGAGAAGAAGGACCCCGGCAGCCTGTCGCGCGCGCTCAGCGCGTACAACCGCTACGGCGCGGAATCCTCATTCCTGCGCCGCCTGCCGAGCGACCAGTTGCAGGCGCTCTCGGGCGACGAACTCCTCGCGCTCATCACGGGCCTGCTCGACTACAAGCACGTGATGACATACACCGGCTCGCTGCCGCTCGACGAGGTGCAGCGCGTCCTCGCGAAGCTGCACCCGCTGAAGGGCAACCTGAAGGACCCGCCGCCGTACCGCTTCCTGCACGCGCGCGAAGCGGCCGCAAACGAAATCTTCTTCTTCAACAAGGAAGCCGCGCAGGCGCAGGTGCGCCTGGAGTATCCCAGCGGCGAATATGAGGAAGATGTGCTGCTGCCGGCCGAGCTGTACAACAGCTACTTCGCCGACGGCATGTCGAGCATCGTGTTCCAGGAGCTGCGCGAGGCGCGCGCGCTCGCGTACTCCGCCGGCGCGTTGTATCACGTCGGCACGCGGCTGAAGGACGAAAACCTGATGATCGGCGCGATCGGATGCCAGGCCGACAAAACGCCCGAGGCGATCTCGGCGTTCATCAACATCATGGACAACCTGCCGAAATCACCCGAGCGCATGCAGGAGGCGTTGACCGCGCTCGACAACCAGTACCGCACATCGAAGCTCGGCTTCCGTGAAGTGATCGGCGCCGTGCGGGCATGGGAAAAGCGCGGGCAGGGGCCCGATCCGCGCAAGGCGGAGTTTGAAGCCTTGCAGAAGGCCAGCCTCGACGACGTGCTCAAGTTTCACGAGCAGTGGGTGAAGGATCGCGCGAAACTGATCTCCGTCGTCGGCGACAAGAACCGCATCGACATGAACGCGCTCAAGGAATACGGCGCGGTGACCGAGATCGGTCTGACGGATATCTTCGTCGACTGATCAGACGCGCTGGGTTTCGGAAGCCGTATAGATTTTGTGGATCGCCGCGAGAATGGCCGTCGGCGTGGCCACGGCCGGCTTCACGCGATAGTTTGACGCGCGTTCCACATCCTCGATGGCGATCAGGTCGAGCGGATTTTCCATCGCAACCACGAGTTCGCCCTCTTCGAAGCGCACCGGAATGCAGATGTGCTTTTCCGCGAGGCGCCCGTTGATGCGGTGCGCGGCGACCTTATCCACGGAGTTTTTGCCGAGGCGCAGGTATTCGAGCCCGCGCTGATGCGCGAGCGCCTGCGCGACTTGTGCTTCTTCGGCATGGCCCATCGCCACGAGCACCGAGCCGAGGTGCTTCCACGGCCGGTCTTTCTTCTGCACGGCGAGCGCGTCTTCAAGCTGCGAGCCGTTGATGATCCCCGCTTTCATGAAAATCTCGCCCAGCATGCGCTTGGCGTCATCGGTCGGGATGTGCAACGGCGCTTCTTCGTCGCCATCGGTTTCGAAGCCTTCGTCCAGCGAATCCACCGCCGATGCAGGCGTCGGAAGGGGCTGGTGGCTGACAATCGGTTCAGGCTTCGCCGGTGCAGGCGTAGTGGCCGGCTGGCCGCGCAAGGTGCGCAGCTCCTGCCGCGCCGTTTCGCGCTCGCGCAGCGCATCGGCCAACTGCGCCGCAAGCTGCGTCTTCGAACCATTGCCGCGTTCGTGCGCGAGGTCTTCCTCCGCGTGCCGCACCAGCTCGCGCAGTTCACGCGCTTCCATTTCCAGGCGGCTGACCTGTTCCTGCAGGTTATCGGCGCGCTCGGCGCCCGGTTTGTAGATCGCAAGATCAGCTTCAAGCTTTTCGCGCGCTGCGCGGTGTGCACGTTCGTTCTCCGCCGTTTCGCGGGCGTGTTTGCGGACGTCTTCCAGCTCTTCCTTGAGCTTCGTGCACTTCTTTTCAAGTTCGTCGCCGTGGAGTTTCCACTGGTCCGCATCGACCGAGCGCGCCGCGAGTTCTTCCTCGAATTCCAGCGCGGTTTTCTCGTAGTCCGTGGCATCCTGCTTGGCTTTCGCGAGGCTCTCGCCCAGCGATGTGATCTGCAGGTTCGCGGCCGCGAGCGCCTCTTCCGTATTCGCCAGCTTGCTGGTCGTTTGCTGAATGTCCAGCGCCTTCAGCGCATCGAGTTCCGTGCGCAGCGCAGCTTCGGATTGTTTGGACGCATCCAGCGCCTGCTGCACGCCCGCAAGCTTCTCGCGTTCGGCGTGCGTGGCCTGTTTGTATTCTTCGACCGTCTGCTCCAGTTCCGCCACGCGGCGGCGCGCGGCCTGTCCGGCCTGCAGCGCGTCAGACGCGTCTTTATACACCTGCTCAATCTTGCGGAGCTTCTGTTTGGTTCTTTCGGCTTCGGCGATCTGGCCCGCCTGCGATTCGAGTTGCTGCTTCAGTTGCTCGCACGACGCCTCGCTCGCCGCGAGCTTTTCGTCCAGGGCCTGGCGCACAAGCAGTTCACGTTCGAGATCGGCGATTTTTTCGAGCGCCGCGTCGTGGTTTTCCGCCGGGCCTTTGCTTTTGCTGAGCGCTTCGAGTTGGGTCACCGCGCGGCCGGTCATTTCCTTGGCCGTCTTGGTCAGCGTGCTTTCGCGCTGTTCGAGTTCCTTCAGCGCCTGGTGCAGCTCGCGAATGGTATCGCGGATCGCCGCGTGTCCCTGGCTGACGGCAGACTGCTGTTGCTCAAGCGCCTGTTCAAGTTCGGCAATGAGCTGTTTCTCGACGCTCGCTCCCATGGTGCCCCCGGCCTTGCATGTTAAGGGGAGTGCACACGGCGGACGGATCGCCCCAAAATAATGGGCTGTCCCCCAGAATCTCCCCCGAGATCCGATACTTGCGTATGTTTATTATACGAGCACCTTGAAAAACCGTCAACAATTAGGGGGTGAAGTAGGCGAGGGTATAGCCATCTTAAATTCAGTGGCAGCAACGACTTAGATGCTCAAGATTCTTTGTCGCGCTGCACGACTTCGCCGGGCAAAGTACCGACATTTGGCCAGAGTTTTCGGCCCGGATAGATCGAGGTATTGATGCCCGTGTGCACGTGGTCGCCCACAATCGCGCCCAGTTTTCGGCGGCCGGTATCCACCAGCTCACCCTTCACCATGCTCTTGTGGTTGCCGCCGTCGTGGCGGAAGTTGGCCGTGATCGTGCCGCATCCAAAGTTCACCTTCTCGCCGAGAATGCTGTCGCCCGCGTAGCTCAGGTGCGGCACCGCGGCGCCGTCCATCAGGATCGAACCCTTGATCTCCGACGCCTGGCCGATTTTGCAGCCGTTGCCAATCGCGGAGTGGGGCCGTATCCACGCGTTCGGCCCGATCGTGCAGTTCTCGCCGATGATCACCGGGCCATCAATCACCACGCCGGGCCGGATCACGGTCCCGCGTCCAATTGAGATCGCGCCCGTCAAGTGCGCCGCCGGACTCACCTCGCCATGGATCTCCGGCTTCATCAAGTTGTCGAGCACATACTGCGTCGCGCCGAGCAGGTCCCACGGATATCCGATCGGCAACCAGTAGCCTTTCGATTCCACCACGCGAAACGCCTTGCGATCCGCGAGCATCTGCATTGCGCTCGTGATTTCAATTTCCCCGCGCTCGGAAAGTTTTACGTCGCGCAGACACGCGAACACATCCGGAGAAAATTTATACGCACCAATATTCGCCAGTTTCGACGGCGGATTCTTCGGCTTCTCCACGATCCGCACTGCGTTCATCTGCGCATCGATTTCGTACACGCCGAACTGGCGCGGATCTTCGACCGTGCGCGCGAGACCGCCTTGCGTGATCGCGGCCAACGCGGCGAGATCGTTTCGGTCGTAGAGATCGTCGCCGTTCAGCGTGAGGAAGGATTCGCGCAGCGCGTGTTCGCATTGCTGCAGCGCGTGGCCCGTGCCTTTTTGTTCTTTCTGTTCGATGTATTCGATAGGCAGCCCCGCATACGCCGCACCGAATCGCTCGCGGATCATTTCGTGTCGATATCCGACCACGAGCACCACGCCATCCACAATGCCCTTCAGCGCATCAAACTGGTGCGCCAGAATGGGCTTGTTCGCCACGGGCAACAGCGGCTTGGGCCGCGTCAGCGTAAGCGGATACGTGCGGGTGGACTTGCCGGCGGCGAAGATAACGGCTTTCATGCGGTGTCCTGTGCGTGGAAAACTGCGAATAAATTCAGCGGTGCGTCCATAGTTTACCACCGTTATTTAGCACTAAAGAATTGGCCATTCCTGCCGATATAAACAGTGTAATCGCCGAGACAAGGAAGTCGAGGCAGAATCGGCAAGGACGCCGGCATAAAAGACGCGGTGGCTCGCAGTTTGGGCCGGCCATCCCACCGGCCCAGGGCGCCAAGTCTTACCACCTCCTTGAGTGCGCGATGGCGAAACCCGCCATCGCCGCTCATTTTTGTGTGCCCACATTTTCGTGCGCGTTGCGCAGTGCGCATCTTTTCCTCTACAGTACCGCCCTTCCACTCAGCCACCCCGTGGGCCGGGGTGTTTTCACACGGAGCGACCTCACACCATGCCGACCATTTATAACTTCAGTGCGGGCCCTGCGATCATGCCGAAGGACGTGCTGCGCCAGGCACAGGCCGAACTGCTCGACTACGCAGGCTCCGGCATGTCGGTCATGGAAATGTCGCACCGCGGCGACGAGTACATGGCGATCCAGGCGGAGGCGGAGAAAAACATCCGCACGCTGCTCGGCGTGCCCGACGACTACCACGTGCTCTTTCTGCAGGGTGGCGCGACGACCGAGTTCGCGCTGATCCCGATGAACCTGTTGCATCCCGGCAAGAGCGCCGACTACACGCTCTCCGGCGCGTGGGGCAAGAAGGCCGTCGACGAAGCAAAGGTGCTTGGCAAGGTAAACGTGATCGCCGACACGAACGCCGCGCGTCCGTGCCGCGTGCCGACGCCGGCAGAACTGAAAGAAACGCCGGGCTCAGCCTACCTCCACATCACCAGCAACGAAACGATCTCCGGCGCGCAGTGGAAATCTTTCCCAAAAACCACCGCGCCGCTCATCGCTGATATGTCCTCCGACATCGCCTCGCGCGTGCTCGACGTAAAGCAGTTCGGCGTGATCTACGCTGGCGCGCAGAAAAATCTTGGACCCAGCGGCGTGACGATGGTGATCGTGCGCAAGGACCTCGCCGAGGGCGGCCGTAAGGACATCCCGTCGATTTTCCGCTACCAGACGCACGCCGAAAACGAGTCCATGCTGAACACGCCGCCGTGCTATTCGATTTACCTGCTCATGCTCGTCACGCGCTGGATCGGCAAACAGGGCGGGGTCGCCGCGCTGCAGAAGATCAACGACGCGAAAGCGGCCAAGATCTACGCCGCCATCGACGGCTCCGGCTTCTACAAAGGCGCGGCCGACACGGCGCACCGCTCCACGATGAATGTGACCTTCACGCTTCCAAACGAAGACCTCGAAAAGAAATTCGCGAAACAGGCCGACGCCGAAGGTCTCAAACAACTCAAGGGCCATCGCTCCGTGGGCGGCATCCGCGCGTCCATCTACAACGCCTTCCCCGCGGAAGGCGTCGATGCGCTCGTGCAGTTCATGAAAGAATTTGAAAAGAAGAACGGCTAATCGCCGTCACTTCACCCGAATCGGCAGGATCACCATCGTGTGCCCTGCCAGTTGCAGCCGCTTCTGCAGCGCGAACGCCGTTTCGTTGTGCAGAATCGGTTGATACCACGCCTCCTTCTGGAAAACGAGCTGTCCCGCGAAGAAGGTCGCGCGTGGAAACTCGCGCGATGCCGCGAGGCACAAGGTCTCCAGTTCGGCGATGACGTCTGTGCCGATCGCCATGCGATACGCCGACGGAAGTCCCTGGCTTTCCGCCAGCGCCGTGTATCGCTTGAGACTTTCTTCGGTCTGTTCACGCAGGTGCTCGACCGCGCCTTCCTGTTTGAACGCGCTCGAATCCACTACGGCCACTGACAGGAACACGACGTTCTTAAACTGCCCCGGGAACGCACGGAACGCGCCCAGCGCCGTGTGCACGCCGAGTCCGCTGTAGCCGCCCACCATCACCACGGCGGTCGGTTCTGACGGATCGAGCATGGCCGTGATCGTATTCGGAGAGCGCGGCAGCTCCGTGAGCCCGAGGTACAGCGTTTCCAGCTTCGCGTTGAGCGTGCGGTAGTGGCGGCGCACCCAGAAGCACGCGAACACCACCAGGCTCGTGACCGCGAGCGTGATCCAGCCGCCCTGCGTGAATTTTTCGATGATCGTGATTACGAGAATCGTGACGCAGAACGACAGCCCGACGACGAACAGCGCGAGCTGCGCCTTCCACGGCCGGCCCGAGGCGCGATCGCCGATGAGTGCGCGCGCCATCGCGAGCATCGACAGCGAGAAGGTGAGGAATACGTTGATGCTGTACATGACGACGATATGGCTGACGTCGCCGCGCGTGTACAGCAGCGCCGCGAGCGCCGCCACGCCCATGAGCAAGATGCCGTTCTGCGTCGTCAGACGTTCGGACAGCGCCGCGAACCGTCGCGGCACCCACTGGTCGCCCGCCATGTTCGCCAACACGCGCGGGCCGTCGATGAAGCCCGCCTGCGCGGCCACCACGAGCAGCGCGCCTTCGGAGAGCAGCGTAATTACGACGAACACGCCGCCGAGCGCGAAATGCTGCGCGACGTTTTCGGTGAGCACGGCATTCAGCGTTTTGCCCGGCACATGCTGCACGTTCCACAGCAGGTAGCACAGCACAAGGCCCGCCGCCGTAATCGCCAGCGAACTCGCCATATAGAGCATCGTGCGCTTGGCCGTGAGCACGCGCGGTTCACGCATGATCGGAATGCCGTTGGACACGGCCTCGATGCCCGTATACGTACCGCCGCCGAGCGAATACGCGTGCACAAACAGCAGCAGCATGCCGCCGACGCCCAGCGTCGTCATGCCGGTCTGAAACCCGCTCTGCACGGAGCGCGCCGCGGCCGGTAGCTCCGGCGCGTGGGCAAGAATTCCGCCGCCAATCAGCATCAGGTGGGTCACGATGAAGAGCGCGAACACAGGGGAGAGCACGAGGATCGATTCCTTCACGCCGCGCAAATTCATCGTCGTCAGCGCGATGATCAGGAAAATTTCGACCGGCAATTTCACCGTGGCCCACTCGGCCGGCAGAAAACTGAACAGCGCATCGCCCGCCGCCGCGATCGAAATCGTAATCGTGAGGACATAGTCCACCAGCAGCGCCGCGCCGGACACCAGGCCCGCGCGCTCGCCGAGCAACGCCGTCGCCACCACATATCCGCCACCGCCGTGCGGGAAGCGATCGATGATGCGGCTGTAACAGGCCGAGATGATCGAGACCGTGGCGATCATGAGAATCGCGATCGGCACAGCGAGGTACGTGTGCTCGCCCAGCGTCTTGAAGGCCTCCTCGGGGCCGTAGGCGGAGGAAGAGAGCCCGTCCGCGCCGAGGCCCACCCACGCGAGCAGTGCGATCACGGAGAGCCGGTGAAACACGCGGCGGTCGTGCAGGTTGCGCGGCGGGCCGAACACGAACCGGCGCACGCGCTGAAGCGGGGAGTGGGACTGTGTAGAGTCGTCTTCGGAATCGTCGTTCACAAACACCTCCGGTGTTCCCGTGGCCAGAGAGTTGGCCCGCCGGACCACCCGGTAGGTGCTCTCCTTCGACGCCTGCGGAGTTAGCTGACGGGCTCGGGCCGAAAGAGTTGCCCTGCGCGTTGCCGCGCTACGCCCCGGGAACCTGGTTCCCCCGCTCCCACACCGTGGGACTCGGCGTTAAGCGCGGGACTGTACGCCCGCGTGATCGCGAAGTCAACAGGTTTTCGGAGATTTTGTGATCCGAGAATTGAGCATAGTCCGTGCCGAGTTGTTCATTCGCGCACGGCACAAGGAGTTATGGCGCGTAGGAAAAACGTCGATTGAAGAATCTTATTCTGAGAATTTACGCGTAAAAGCGCCGCTTCAGTTTCAGGAAGTGTTTTTCATAACCATGCCAGCTCGCGAACGCAATCAGCCACGAGACCACAGCCACAATCACGAAGCGCACGATCAGTGCAGTGGTCTCCGAGCCAAGTTTTTCCGTGAGCGTGTCCAGCGGCGCGATGCGCTCGAACAACAACACCGACAACGCCCAGTGAAAAATGTAAATCGCGTAACTGTATTTGCCATACGATCGCAGTGGCGCGTACTCCATCGCGCGGCGATACCAATTCCCCTTCGGCGCGCTCAGCGCGAAGATCAGCAGGCAGCCGTACAACACGCCAAACGCCGTGTATGCGTAGCGCTGCACAGTCTGTTCCAATTGAAAAAATGCGTACGAGTGCCACTGTTGGGCGCTGACACCGAGCAATACCCACAAGGCGATAATCGTCAACCACGGCGCATACGACCGCAGTTTTTCGATGCCGTCCTTCTCGCGCGCGACGCAGGCAATCAATGCGCCGATCGCCAAATCATCCACGCGGCACAGCGTGAAGAAGTACGGTGCGGTATTCAGTTGCTCCTGCGCAAAATAGAACCGCAACCCCAACGCACCCACGATGCACGCCGCGCATGCACCCATAAGCGCCCGGCGCGAAAAGAGCAACACGATCAGCGGCCACACGAGGTAGAACTGTTCTTCCACCGCCAGCGACCAGAAGTGCAGGATCTGCAGCCAGTCTCCATCGAACGGATGCGTTCCGACCTGTGCGTTGAAGCTCAGATACAGGTTCATCGTGTACGTCCACACCCAACCCTGGCGCGAGGCGACTTCGCGATACGCCTCGGTGTCGAGCGCGGGAATGATCGGCGCTACAACAAACGCCAACACGAGCACGAGATAGTAGAGCGGAAAAATCCGCAGCGTGCGCCGCGCGTAGAAATTTCGGAAGTAGTGCGGCTCGTGTTTGGCGTCAAGCAAAATGCCGGTGATCAGAAACCCCGACAGCACAAAGAACAGGCTGACGCCCGTCCATCCGACCGTGCCGATGCGCCAATGCGGGCCGAGGTAGTGCGAGACGATGACCAGTAGAATCGCGACGCCGCGCAGGCCGTCCAGCGCCGGGATATGCCCGCGCACCGCGTCCGGCGTCTGCGTCACGTCGCGCGTCCGCGCTTACTGCGCCGCGGCCAGCGCGGGGCCGGCGTGCGCGGCTTTGTAGTGTTCCTTCAGCACATCGCGCGCAAAGTCACCGCTGAAATCGCGCCACACGAAGTGCGAGTGGTTCGCATTGTCCTGCGTGTTGTCCCATTCGACGACAAAGGTCGGGCCCTGCACGCGGAAATAATTCGGCTGCCCCTGTTCGGTGCCGCCGAGCCACAAGAAGTGGATGTGATCCAGACCGGCTTCCTTCACTTTCGCCAGCCGCGCACCCGCCACGCCCGGCCGCTGAATGGCAGCGGCGGTGTCGATCAGTTTCATCAGCGTTGCCTGCTGCTCCGCGTTCAGCGCGGAATAGGCAATGCCCTGCGCCGCATCCGGTGGCGTCGCGAGCGGATCGAAGCGCGTCAAAATGTCCGCCGGCGCGGGTTCAGCGCCGATGGCGGCTTTTTTCTGGTCATCGTTCAACGTCGCCAGCAACGCGCGCGCGGGATCTTCGATCGGCGCCAACACACGCGTGCCGATCATCGTGCCGACGCGCACTTCGTTCGGATTCGAGCCGAAGAATTGGGGCGTGGAGGAGATGATCTTGCCGTCCGCGATCGTGAAGTTCAGCGAGATATGGTGCCCTTCAAAGCGCAGCGCCCAGACCTTGTCCGAAGGTTTGCCAAATACTGCGAGGTAGTAGTTGTCCGGGTCGCGCATATCAGGGTTGTGCTTCATCTCGTCGCGCAGCACGACCTCGAGCCGGCGAATCGTGGAGACCGTGTCGAAGCCCATCGCGCTCAGCGCCGACTTCACGACGAGCAGCGCCGCCGCCTGCTGCGCCTCGGTCTGCTGCTTCAGCGGCAGGCCCGCGCGCACCTGCGGCAGATACGTCCAGTTCGTGCGCTCCGGCGAATCGAAGGGGAACTGACCGAGCGCGAGCTTTTCGTCGGTGAGGCCATCGAGCCACAGGTACACGGCCTTGGTCACTTCCTCGGCGCTCGCGTTTTCCTGCGCACACGCCCCGCCGCACGCCAGCACCGCCACCAATCCCAACATCCACGCACGCATGGTCTCGCCCTCCGCGTTCACAGCGGGCCACATGATACGCCGCGTTTCGCGCCGATGCGATCCGGCCATTGCCGCCCTGAATCGCCTGGGCTATACTGGGCGCATGGAATTGGTGCTCACGCCCGAAGAGACCGCCGTCCAGCTCGGTCTGGAAACGCACGAGACGCTGCAACTCTTCGAATCCGGCCGCCTATCCGCGTTCCGCGTGGGGGAGGACTGGCGCATCACGCCGGCCGCATTGCGCGCCGATCTCGAACGCATCCACCTCCAGATTTCACCCGCGCCGCCCGTGGTGCTCGGCCCGCGTTCGGAGACGCCCTTCCGCGTCGCGCCGACGCTGCGCCCCGCGCCGTCGAAATTGCCCGAGCGCCGCGAGTTCTCCGAAATTTTCACCGTGCGCATTATGGTGGAGAACGACTCCGATTACTCCGGCGAATTCGCGCTGTACCTTGCCACCGAAGGTTCCAACGATCGCTGGGACATCCAGCACGCCGTCGAATGCGAGCGCGTCGACAGCGAACTGCTCATCCGGCAGAATCTGAACTTCGACGAAACGATCACGATCTTCACTGCGAAGTTGCACGGCCGCATCGGCGATCGCTTGTTTCTCGCCGTGCCGGGCCAGCCCGCGGTCACCGAGGAATTCGAACGCGTCTACGTGCTGCAGGACAATCTTTCGTTGAAACTCACGCTGACGAACCGCGGCGTCTTCGGCAAGCGCCGCGCGGTGAAGGCGAAGGAACTCGCGCACACCGAAAGCGCCGCCGATGATGCGCCCAAGAGCCCCGAGACGACGGAACCGACCGAAGGCCCGCAGCCGTAGTCTGCGAGCGCGTCTCCAAAACCCCATTAAATCCCAAGCAAAACCTGCTTGCGCGCGAGACAGTTCATATATAAACTACCTCGAACGCCACGCTCAGGAGGGCCTCGCCATGTCCGATCTCGAAGTTTCCCGCCAAGGCAACGTCGCCGTGCTCACCGCCAACCGTCCCGAGGCGCGCAACGCGCTCAGCCTCGAAATGCGCGCGCGTTTGGCCGACGTGTTGCACGATATCGAGCATGACGACTCGGTGCGCTGCGTGGTGTTGCGCGGTGCCGGCGATCATTTCATGGCCGGCGGCGACGTGAAGGGTATGGCCGAGACCTTCAAGATGACGCCCGAACAAATCAAGAAGCAATACGTAATGCGCATCCATGATCTGCATCCGATCATGTTCGCGATGCGCCGTATGCCCAAGCCGATCATCGCACAGGTCGCCGGGGCAGCCGCCGGCGCGGGCGTGAGCGTCGCGCTTTCCTGCGATCTCGTAGTTGCGTCCGACACATCCTTTTTCACGCTCGCGTACGCCAACATCGGCACCAGCCCCGACGGCTCGGCCACCTTCCAGCTCCCGCGCACGCTGGGCATCAAGCGCGCGATGGAAATGGCGCTGCTCGCCGATCGCATCGACGCGAAGAAGGCGCTCGACTGGGGTCTCGTGAATTTTGTCGTGCCCATCGCGCAGCTCGAAGCCGAGACGATGAAGATCGCGACCCGCCTGGCAAATGGCCCGACTTATGTTTACGGCCAGGCGAAGAAGCTGCTCTACCAGTCGCTGCAGCGCGATTTCGAAGCGCAGCTACAGGCCGAGGGCGAAGCCTTCGCGTCCTGCGCGGCGCGCGGAGACTTCCGCGAAGGCGTGACCGCCTTCGTCGAGAAGCGCAAGGCGAATTTCACAGGCAAATAATCACCACACCAGCGCCGGCGCCTCGATCGCGCGCCGGCGGCACCAGCGAAAAAAGCCTCTTCGCATCAGCACGCGCCGCCAACCGGTCGGCGCGTGTAGTGTTTGCAGATAGTGCTCGTGGTACTCGCGAAAGGCCTGCGTGTCGAGTTTGCAGAAGCCGCGCAGCACCTGGCAGTGCTCCTTGCCGAGATACCACCAGAAACGCGGCGTCTTCCAGCGAAACAACTTCGTTTTGCCGAAGTCGAACATCGCGAGTCCGCCGTCACTCCGCTGCAACACATTCGCCCGCGCCGGATCGTTCGCCACCACGCCGCGCGCGTTCATCGCGCTCATGAGTTCCGCGAACTGACGAATGGATTGCGCGTTCAGACTCTCCATCGGCGCGCCGGGCAGATACTCCTTGCGCAGCACGAACATCGAGCGGCCGTCGCGCCGCTGCACCACGTCGCATCCGTGGCTCGCGGGCACCGGCAAACCCTTTAGCCACTGCAGCGCCTTGTGTTCCTGCGCCCAGGGCTTCTTGCGATCGCGCCTGCCGGGATGCTCGGTGAAGGTTTTGATCAGCACGCGCTCATCGAGCACGTACACATTGCGCACGGTGTTTTTGTCGCGGCGATCGAAGATGACGCGCAGGCCTGCGTAGTCCGGCGCGATGCCGAGAAACGCGCGCAGTTCCGCTTCGCCGTCCAGCATCCGCCGCTTATAGTTCCTTGATGCGGATGTTGCGGAAGCTCGCCTTGTGGCCGTGGTCGGAAATGCAGATGAAGCCTTTGCGCAGGCGGTATTTCAGTTCCGGGTTCTGATCGAAGTCGAGGTCCTGAATCACCACACCGTTCAGCGTGGCCTTGTACTTCGAGCCTTGCAGGATGAGTTCCACCGAGTTCCACTCGCCCTCGGGGTTCGCCGCCGCAGCCTTCGCCGGCACCACGTCGTACACCGAGCCCGTGCTGTTCTTGTCCGGCTTCTTGTCGGAGTCGCCCATGAGCTGGAACTCGAAGCCCATGCGCGAGTCGCGGTTCGCGCGCGGCGCGTGAATGAACACGCCGTTGTTCGCGCCCTTCGCGTAAAGCTTCCAGTCGAAACGCAGAATGAAATCGCCGTAGCGGTTGCGCGACTGCAGCTTGCGTCCACCGGCCTTCACCCACGACAACAGACCGTCCTTCGATTCAAAGCCTTCCTGGTTGTCGCCGACGATCGTCCAGCCGTCGAGCGACTTGCCGTCGTACAGCGAGATCCAGCCATCCGCGCGCTCTTCGTCGGTCAGGCCAACGGTCGACGGTTGCCAGGGCTTGCGCTCCGCGTCGGTGCGGTTGTATTCCTCGAGCGCCTCGTAGGTCGCCGGGTCATCCGGAAGGATGGCGTTCTTCGCCGGACTGTCCTTGGGCGGCAGCGCACCCAGCACCATCGACGCTGAACCTTTTTGCGCGTCCTTGGCATTGGTGATCAACTGGACATCGCCGCCAAAGGGCGAAAGTACGAGCAGCTTTGGGGCTTGGTCGCGCAGCGCTTTTGCGAGTTCCTCGCTCTTCGGTCCGTCGATCCAGTAGACCACGCTCCACACATCTTTAAATGTTTCCGCGACCGTGTGAATCGCGTTCATGCGCGTCGCGTCGTCCGCCGATTCCAGACTGGCAAGCACGTGCACCACGGTCGGCATCCAGCGCGCGTTCGACGCGTCCTTCACCTTCAGGACAGTGTCCACATGCTTTTTGTCGAGCGCGGTCGCATCCGCATTGAACCCGTGCAGATCGAAGGCAAGCGCGGTGCCGCCGACCTCAGACACATGCACGAAGGCCTTGATCATCTCTTCGTCGGTGAGGTCCGGTTTACACATATCGGTCTGCATCACGGCGAGGATGGGCCGCTTCGTGCTGCCGCGCAGGATGTCCTCGCCTTTCGTGCGCACGCGGTCGCCGCGCCCGTCTTCCTTCGCCGCCGCGCCCGTCGCCACCGCCAACAGGATTGCCAGACTTAACCCCAGCGCACGCATGCCCAATCCTCCAAAAATTCGCGCCTGACTGTATCAGAAAAATTCTCGCCGCCAAAGGGTATGCGTTTTGAATATACTGGAGGTTCACGGAATCCGGAGGTTTCGATAGATGCGTGTGCTCACGGTGGCGTTTGTCTGTTTGCTTGCCCTCGCCGGCGCGGCCGAAGACCAGACCCTCGACCTGGCCATCGACGGCGTCACCTGGGCCAAAACGGTGATCACGCCGTACGACAAAAGTTCGAAGGAATCCCGCGACGCGACCTACAAGGTCTACACGCACGTGATGGATTTCGCGGGCAAGGAGCCCATCACCAAAGGCGCCGGTGGAAAATACCCGCACCACCGCGGCTTGTTCATCGGCTGGCGCGAGACGACGGTCGGCGACAAGAAGTACGACACCTGGCACATGACCGATTGCTACCAGCAATACGTCGAAACGGTGAAGGACCCGAATCGCGTCGACAGTCCAATGAACGCTGCTCAGCTCCTGGCGATCGAATGGCGCGATAGCGAAACCGACAAGCCCTTCATCCGCGAAACGCGCCTGATCGAAGTGTCCAAGGGCCCCGAAGGCAAGCACATTGTGGATATGGTCAGCGTGCTGACGGCCGTCGACAAGGACGTTACCTTGCGCGGCGATTCGCACCATGCCGGCATGCAGATCCGTCTCGCCGACGAAGTGAGTGATAAGGAAAAGGAAACGGAATATCTGCTCCCGGAAGGCGCCAAGCGGATTGAGAACGACGAAGTCTCCGGCGCGGCTTGGGCCGTGTGCCACGTCACCATCGGGGGCAAACCGTATTGGGTCATGCACATGACGCCGCCGCCGTCCGAAGAAGGCGACTCCCGTTTCTCTTCCAAGGAAGTGAAGCTGTATTCGATTCGGCCCTACGCGCGGTTCGGCGCGTTTTTCGAGCCGGACATCCGCGGCGGCCACACGCAGAGCTTCATGACCCGCGTTGTGGTATCTGAAAAGCCGATCGATTTGGAAGAAGCCAATCTGCTTTATAAGGATTATGGTCGGAGATTTAGTCGAGCCACAGGTTACTGAGGAGTTATTCCATGCGAACGCTTCCGTTGTTCTTTGTTGCCGTGTTGCAGACCTGGGCCGTGTTTGCCCAGCCGGCGAATCTCGAAGGCGCGAAGTTCACCATCGACATCGCGCAAAGCAGCCGCCTGGCGCCGTTCTCGCTGCCGCTGTCGGCGGACAAGCCGGTATCGGGAACGCTGCGCGCCACGGGTGACGCCGACTTCCCGCTCTCCGCAATCGGCGATCGGCTGTACGGTGTGCTGCCCGCGAATCTCGCTGCCGGCAAGCACGAATTCACCGTGCACGAAGCGAAATACAAGGGTGAGCCGAGCGTAGTGTTGACCACGAAAGGGGACACCATCGAAGTTCGGAACAACAACGAACTCATCACGGCCTTCCACTACAAAAAAGACGATCGCAAGCCCTACCTGTGGCCGTTGAAAGGCGAAGGCGACGCCTCGCTTACGCGCGACTGGCCGCTGAGCGGTGTTGAAGGTAAGACCAAGGACCACCCGCACCACGTGTCGTTCTGGACGGCACACGGCGACATCAACGGCGCCGACTTTTGGGAGTACGGCGAACGCACCGGATGGCAAGTGGTCGACAAGCTGAGCTCCGGCGTGGGCTATGCCGCGGGCTACATCGCGTTGGAGAACACCTGGCAGGACAAGGACCACAAGCCCGTCATCGCCGAAGAGCGCACCTATATTTTCTACAACACGCCCGCGAGCGGACGCCTGCTCGACGTGAATGTGAAATTCACCGCCAAATACGGCGACGCAAAATTCGGCGACACAAAGGAAGGCGGCATCGTCGCCGTGCGCATGAACGACGACCTGCGCGAGACGGGCGGCACCGGCAAAATAACCACCAGCGAAGGCGCGGGGGAGAAAGCGGTGTGGGGCAAACCCGCTGCGTGGTGCGACTACTCCGGCACGCTTGAAGGCATCGGCGCGCGCGGCCTCACCGTGATGAATCACCCATCCAGCTTCCGCTACCCGATCCATTGGCACGTGCGCGCCTACGGCCTGCTCGGCGCAAACGCCTTCGGCTACTCGGACTTCACCGAGGGCAAGGAAAACGGCGACTACACGCTGAAGAACGGCGAATCGATCGAGTTTAAGTTCCGCATCTACCTGCACACCGGCGATGTGAAAGCCGCCGACGCCGCGGGTTATTTCACGGATTACGCCACACCTCCGGCGGCGGAGTGGGTAAAGTAACTAATCTTCCACCCTGTCATCCCCGCGAAAGCGGGGACCTCTCATCTACCGTGGTCTATGGTCTGTAAGAGGTCCCCGCTTTCGCGGGGATGACAGGTCTTAAGATAAAAATAAAACGGCCCCGAGCGAACTCGGGGCCGTTTTTAATTTGTGTTGACGTTTACGCCTGAACCGGCTTCACCACGAACGGCTCGCGATAGTTACGGGTCAGCATCGCATTCGCTTCCGCGTCGCCCGGGATCGTTTCCGTCTTCGGGTCGAACACGAAGCTACGGCCCAACTTCGTCGAGATCAGGCCCAAGTGGCACAATGCCGACGAGTAGTGGCCTTCTTCCGCTTCCGCGTTGAGCATGCTCTTGTCGTGCTTGCGCACGGCCTCGATGAAGTTCTGGTAGTGGCTCGCGCCGCCCTTGCCTTCCGGACCCTTCTCGCCCTTCTGGCCGAGGTAGATCTGGTAGTGGTCGTAGCTGTCGATGACCATGTAGCCCTCCGAGCCGTAGAACAGCACGCCGATCTTCGCGCCCTGCTCGTCGTTCGTCATCCACGGACGCACTTCGAACACCAGCATCTTGCCCATCGGGCCCGCATCCGGATAATCGAACGTCGTGCTGATGACGTTCGGCGTTTCCTTGTCGTCGTCGAACAGGAACTTGCCGCCCGCGCCGGTCACGCGCGTCGGATGCTGCACGCCCAAGCCCCAGCGCGCGATGTCCATCTGGTGCACGCCCTGGTTGCCGATGTCCCCGTTGCCGTAATCCCAGTGCCAGTGCCAGTTGTAGTGGAAGCGGTTCTGGCTGAAGGCGCGCTGCGGCGCCGGTCCCAGCCACATGTCGTAGTTCACGCCCTGCGGCGGCGTTTCATCCGGCTTCTTGCCGATCGTGTTACGGTTCTTGTAGCACAGGCCGCGCGCCATGTAGACCTCGCCGATCGTGCCGTCTTGCAGATGCTTCATCGCGGCCTTCATGCCGGGATTGCTGCGGCACTGCGTGCCGTGCTGCACGATCTTGTCGTACTTGCGCGCCGCGTTCACAAGCTGGCGGCCTTCAAACACATTGTGTGAAAGCGGCTTCTCGACGTACACGTTCTTGCCGGCTTCCATCGCCCAAATCGCCGCCAGCGAGTGCCAGTGGTTCGGCGTCGCGATCGAGACCACGTCGATGTCCTTGTCTTCAAAAACCTTGCGCATGTCGGTTTCAAACTTCGGCTTCGGCAGCATGCCGTCTTTTTTCTTGAAGCCCGACGCATAGGTGGGTTCAAACAAGCTCTCGTCGATGTCGCACAGCGTCGTGATTTCGACGTTGTCGAGGCCCGTCCAGCCTTCGATATGGTCCTTGCCGCGGCCGTGGATACCGATCACCGCCACGCGCACCTTGTCGTTCGAGCCGGCCCACGCCGTCTTCGACGTGCCGATGAGGCCCGCCGCGGCCACGGCGGCCGCGCCGACCTTCGCCGAGCCCGACATGAATTCCCTGCGAGATTGATCTGACATGACTTTCCTCCCATCGCCGGGTTAGTCAGTACCGGCGGCTCTACTACGCGTTCCGGGGTATTAGCCTACTTTCTTTTTTGGGAAAAAGAAAGCCAAAACCTAGGGAATTTTGCGTGAATCTTGAGGTCACAATTTGTGATTGCAAGAGGCAGAACGCATGCAGACGCTTTATTTTCGAACGGATAGGGCCTACGCGCCCCAGGTCGCCATCCAGAACACAAAGCCGATCAGCATGGCGACGAACACCCAGAACAGCGCGAAGCCGCCGAGCGCCATCGCGGACGGGCGGTAAATTTCGAAGTCCGGATGGTCGATGAGCTTGCGCACCTGGGCCACCGGCACACCGGCCGGCAGCGTGAAGGGCTCGTCGATGTGCGGCTCCTCGGTCAGCACCGGCGTGCGAATCGCGTTGAACACGCGATCAAGGCGTTCCTTCGGCACGCGCGGCGTAAACAGGCTCACGAGGATGCCAATGCCGAATCCGCCGACGAGGTACGTGAAGATCTGCCACGAGTCGCGGAACTTGCCGTTCCAGATCATGTATTCCGGCAGATTGGTCGTCGCCCACTCGTGAAATTCCGGCCGCCCCGTGCCGTACATCAGCGCGAACGCGGTCAGCGTCGCCGCCCAAGCGCCGATCGGTGTCGCACGCCGCCACGCCAGCCCAATCCAGAATGCCGGGCCCATCATCGCCTGCAGTTTGAAGAAGGTTACGAGCCCATCGGGCACATTGTCGAACGCAAACGCGAAGCCCAAGCCTCCGAACACGATCAGCAACGACGCGATGCGGCCAACAAATACGTAGTGCTTGTCTTCGCGATCGGTCACGAACCAGCGCTTGTACAGGTTCTGCGTAAAGAGGCCCGAGCACGAGACCATGAACGCGCCGCAGGAATCGACCACCGACGCGATCAGCGCGGCCAGGAAGAGGCCGACCAGCCCCGGAGCGACGGTAGGTAACAGATCGCTCGCCACCTGCCCGAACACCGTGTCCGGCTTCGTATCCGTGCCAAGGTAAATCACGATGGCGCACAGACCCACCAGCATCCAGGGGATCGTGCACACGCGCTTGATCAGGTTGCCGCCCGCAAAGCCCACGCGGCCGTCCATCTCCGTGCGGCCCGCCGCGCACACGCCCATGATGTGCGGCTGCGTCACGATGCCGATCAGCGAATTCAGCCCCAACATCGCAATCCAGAACAGGTTGATCTCGCCCGGCGTCGCGAGGCTGAACATGTCCGGGCCAAAATTCGTGGTGATCACCTGGTGCATGTTGGTGAACCCACCGGCCTTTTCAATCGCGAAGGGCACGAGGATGAACGACAGCACAATCGTCAGGATGCCCTGCACGAGATCCGTCACGATCGCCGCCGCGAGCCCACCCGCCACGCCGTACACGACATACAGCACCGCCATCGCGAGCACGGCGTAGTCCTTCGAAATCGCGCCGCCCGTGATGCCTTCGATCATCGAGCCGGCGCCCAGCGAGATCACGCCGATGTTCACCGTGAGCTGCAGCACGCCGACGAGGGTATACAGCGCGGCCACGCTGCCGTCGTAGCGGTGCTCAAAGTAGTCGCCCGTGGTCAGGCAGCGCATGCGCCGCATCACGGGCGCGATCAGCCAGTAAAACGGCGTGCAAAACAGCCACAGCCACTGGTACCAGATGCCGGAGAACCCGGCCGTGTAGGTCTTCGACGACACCCCGACGGCGTCGTTGCCGCTCGTGCCCGCGCCGAAGGCGTAAAACACCATGAAGGTCTTGCCGAAGCGCCGGCCGCCCATGAAAAAGTCGGCCGTATTCTTCACGCGCCGCACGGTCCACACCCCGACCGCGATCGTCGACACGAAATAAAGGGTGAGCGCCGCCCAATCCCAAAGACTCAATCCCAGCATGCGCGCCCCGCCTCCCGTGAAACGCCGCATGGTAACAGGCGAGCGCCGTACGGGCAAGCAATCGGGCGGGCTGCACTCCCGCGCGGCCGCTCAGCGTTTGCTACAATCCACGGCGAAAACAGGAGCATCGCATGAAAGAAGTTGGTTACGGCATCGTCGGTCTCGGCAACATCGGCCCCGTGCACGCGCAGGCCGTGAACGCGGTGAAGGGCGCGCGGCTCGTGGCCGTATGCGACCGGCGCGAAGACAGCGTGCGCGACTTCGCCAAGCAGTACGGCGGCACGCCCTACGCCGATCTCGACGAAATGCTGAAGCACCCCGGTTTGCAAGCCGTGTCGCTCTGCGTGCCCAGCGGCCTGCGCGCGGATCTCGCGGAGACCGTCGCGCGCGCGGGCAAGCACATCATGTCCGAGAAGCCGCTCGAAATTACGACCGCGCGCGTGGACCGCATCCTGAAAGCCTGCGACAAAGCCGGTGTACTGCTCGGCTGCATCTTTCAATACCGCTTTGCCGACGCCGCGCAGCACGTGCGCAAGGCGCTCGATCAGGGCCGCTTCGGCAAACTCGTCCTCGGCGACGCGTACATCAAGTGGTTCCGCTCGCAGGCGTATTACGACTCCGGCGCGTGGCGCGGCACGTGGAAACTCGACGGCGGCGGCGCGCTGATGAACCAGGGTATCCACCAGATCGACCTGCTGCAGTGGTTCATGGGCCCCGTGAAAACGGTCTACGCGCGCACGGCCACCGTCGCGCACGAGCGTATCGAAGTCGAAGACCTTGCCACCGTGATGCTCGAATTCGAGAACGGCGCGCACGGCGTCATCGAAGGCAGCACGGCCATTTATCCGGGCCATCCCGCCCGCGTCGAGGTGCACGGCACGCAGGGCAGCGCCGTGATCGAAGACGGCAAGCTCGTGTTCTGGGATTTCGTCAAAAAGCGCGCCGAGGACAAAAAAATCCAGGCGGCGATGAAAGGCGAGTCCGAGCTCGGCACGGGAGCCGGCGATCCGCTCAAGGGCCTCAAGATCGAAGGCCACCGCCGACAGATCGAGGATTTTGTCCGCGCGATCCGCACCAAGAAACCGCCCGCGATCGGCGGACGTGAAGGCCGCAAGGCGATCGCGCTGCTCGAGGCGATTTACAAAAGCGCGAAGTCCGGCAAGGTCGTCGCGGTGAAGTGACAAGAGGGCGCCATGGCTGAATGCGATTTGGTGACAGTCGACGCGGTTCCGATGGTGGCCACACGCGCGAGCGTGCGCCGCGAGGAAATCCCGAATGCCATTCGCGCCGGCCTCGACCCGGTCTGGAAATTCATCAAGAGCAAGCCGGAGCTCAAGTTCGGCTTCAACGTCGTCGTGTATCTCGAAGGCCCCAAGAAGATGGAGATCGGCGTGCAATTCCCCGGCGAATACGATCCGCCCGCCGGTCTCTTCCGCACGCAATCGCCCGCGGGCCAGGCCGCCCACGCCGTGCACTGGGGCTCCTATGCCGAACTGGGCCGCACCTACGACGCGATCCACGCGTGGATGAAGGCGAACAAGCTCAGACCCACCGGGCCGTTCTGGGAACTCTACGGCCATTGGAACGACGATCCGGCTAAACTAAGAACCGATATCTACTATCTCGTGGAAAAGGTGCAATGAAGCTCGGCATTTGCAACGAAATCTTCAAGGACTGGAACGACTGGCAGCGCACGTGTGACTACGTCGCCGATGTCGGATACAACGGCATCGAGATCGCCCCGTTCACCTTTGCGAACGACGTGAACGAGATCACGTCGGAAAAACGCGCCGAGATCCGCCGCGTTGCCGACGAGAACAATCTCGAGATCATCGGCCTGCACTGGCTGCTCGTCGGCCCGCAGGGCGTGCATCTCACCACGTCCGACGACACCATCCGCGCACGCACCGCGCAATATGTGATCGATCTGATTAACTGCTGCGGCGACCTCGGCGGCACGCGCATGATCTTCGGCTCGCCCAAGCAGCGCAATCTGGAAGAGGGTATGCCATATTGCAAGGCCTTCGACCACGCGCGCGAAGTCTTCGAGAAGGCGCTACCCACGCTCGAAGCCCGTGGCGTCACCCTGTGCATGGAGCAGCTCTCGCCGGCCGAGACCGACTTCTGCAGCAACGCCGCGCAGACGGCCGAGCTGATCGACGCCGTCAACCATCCAAACTTCCAGCTTATTCTCGACACAAAAGCCATGGCGCAGGAACCGGCCTCGCGCGCGGACACGATCAAGAAGTACGCGAAGTACCTCCGCCACTACCACGCCAACGACGAAAACCTGAAAGGCCCCGGCTTCGGCGCCGTCGACTTCGCGCCCATCATCCAGGCCCTCAAAGACATCCACTTTCAGGACTACGTCTCCATCGAAGTCTTCGATTTCGACATGGGCCCGACCGGCATCGCCGGCCGCAGCTACGAGTACCTGAAACGGTTTGTCTGACCGCGCTTGCTCGCGCGCCCGCGCCCGCAGTACGATTTGCGACTTCCACGACAGTTGAGGGGGTTGCGTGCGCATTTTAATCGTCGGCGGTGGCATTGGCGGATTGACGCTGGCCGCTGCGTTGAAAGTTCGGAACATTCAGGCCGACCTCGTCGAGCGCGCGGCCGCGTGGATGCCGATCGGCGCGGGCATCGTGCTCGGGCTGAACGCGATGAAGGTGCTCGGCCGCATCGGCGTCGGCAGTTCCGTCGCGCGCCGCGGCATCGAGGTCGGTGTTGCCCGCATCACCGACGCGCGCGGCGAAAATCTCTCCTCGCTCGATTTCGCTACCCTGCCGAACGACGTGGGTCGCGCGATCGCGTTGCACCGCGCCTCGTTGCACGACGGCCTTCTCACCGGCGTCGATCCTGCCAGCATTCGGCTCAACACCACCGTGAAAGCGATTGAACAAAACGACGCGCGCGTGTCCGTGCAACTCAGCGACGGCACCATGCACGACTACGACGCCGTGATTGGCGCCGACGGCATCCGCTCCGTTGTCCGCTGGCTCACCTTCGGCGAATCGCCGCTGCAATACTCCGGCTACACCTGCTGGCGCTTCGTCGCGCGCGGCGAATTCAAAAATGCCGACACTTGGGAAATGTGGGGGAGAGGCCGTCGCTTCGGCGTCGTGCCGCTCGGCGGCGACAAGGTGTACTGCTTCGGCACGCTCAACGCGCCGCAGAACGATCCCACCAAGCGCAACATCGCGCTCGACGACTTCAAGCAACTGTTCGCCGGATTCGGCGGCCCCGCGCCCGAGATGCTCGCGTCGCTCAAGTCCACCGACCAACTCATCTGGAACGATCTCGAAGAAATTTACATCGACCGCTGGGTGAAGGGCCGCGTGGCGTTGCTGGGCGACGCCGCCCACGCGATGACGCCAAACATGGGCCAGGGCGCCGCAATGGCGATCGAGGATGCCTACGTTCTCGCCGATGAACTCAGCAAATCGCCCGACATCCCCGCCGCCTTCGCGCGCTACGAAAAGCGCCGCCGGAAACGGGTCGACAGCATCCAAACCCGCTCGCGCCGCATCGGCGTGGTCGCGCAATGGGAGTCCGCGCTAGGTTGCGCGTTCCGCAATTTTGCCGCCCGGATAACGCCTGACAGTGTCAGCCGAAAAGCCGTCGAACAACTCGTTTCGGTCGAGCTATAGACATCCTTCGCCCCTCGAAATAATGGAATAAAAGGCTGGTTTCCGCTACTTGTCCTAGGGATGCTGCAAGTGAAAAAGCCGTTGCTAATTGTCAATCTTTCCGTTAAACTGCAATTGCGCTATTAGGCCGGGTCTGGGAGTGTCCCCGTGGCCCCGGTCTCACTGTTGCTATTGGGGACAAGTCGGGCCCGTTCATCGGGCGATGAGAGTGAAGGAGAAGGCAAGTGGCGATCGGTACCGTGAAATGGTTCAACAGTGAGAAGGGCTATGGGTTCATCACGCCGGACGGCGGCGGCAAAGACCTGTTCGTCCACTTCTCCAACATCGTCGGTGAGGGCTACCGCAGCCTTCAGGACAACCAGCGCGTCGAATACGAGGAGCGGCAAGGCCGCAAGGGTCCCGAGGCGGCCAACGTCCGTCCGATGTAAGATCCGGATCTTCAATTCGAGGCTTAACCCCGGCGTCGCGAGACGCCGGGGTTTCTCATTTCTATCGGGCCGCGTAGCATCGTTATAATTTGCAAATCAGTCCATAGGTCCTATTCGTCTTATAGGTCCTAATGCGCAATCGACAGGATTCAAACCATGTTTCTCAGCGGTATTGGCGACGAAGCCGGCAAAGACATTCAGACCCAAATCCGTGCGAACCGCGAGCTCGGCTGGAAACACCTCGAGCTGCGCATGGTCGACGGCACGAACGTTACGCAGCTCGATGACAACGCCTTTGCCCGCATGGCCGGCACACTCGACGAATCCGGCCTGCAGGTCTCCTGCTTCGGCAGCGCGATTGCCAACTGGGCGCGCCCGATCACGTGCGATGTGGATATCGATCGCGACGACCTCAAGCGCGCGATCCCGCGCATGAAACGGCTGAAGGTACCCTTCATCCGTGTCATGAGTTATCCGAACAATCCCGACGAACCAATCGCCGAGCGCGAGTGGCGCCGCGAATCGATCGCGCGCATGGCGTATCTCGCGAAAATGGCCGAGGACGGCGGCGTCACGCTCGTGCACGAGAACTGCTCCGGCTGGGGCGGCCTCAGCGCGGAAAACAGCGTCATCCTGCTCGGCGAAGTCGCCAGTCCCGCGCTCAAACTCGTGTTCGACACCGGCAATCCCGTCGATTACCACCAGGACGCGTGGGAGTATTACCAGCGCGTCCGGGCGGACATCGTCTACGTCCACATCAAGGACGGCCGCAGCGTCAACGGCACCATCCAGTATTGCTATCCCGGCGAAGGCGACGGTTGTGTGCGCGAAGTGCTCGCCGATCTCCGCCAGCGCGGTTACACCGGCGGCGTCTCCATCGAGCCGCACCTCGCCGCGATCATCCACACTGGCAAGGCCGCCGACAACGCCGGCCAGCTCTATGATTCCTACATCGAATACGGCCGACGGCTCGCGGCGATCGTGAAGGACCTCAAACCCGCGGCGGTTACGTCGTAGCGTCCGCCGGTTTCCGACCAACCACAATCAGGCTGTTGTGCGTGTGGAAGCCCGTATTCTCCAGCACGCGCACGAGCGGCATCAGCAATTCGAACATCCGCATCTGGCCCGCCGACAATGTTTTCTTGCGCAAAATTTTTCCCGACACACGCCAGCCGAATCCGCCGACGCGGTTGAAGCCCCAGCATTTCTCCACGCGGAATCCCGCTTCTTCCATCGTTTTCGTCAGCAGCTCCGGCGTGTAGCGGCGGCAGTGGCCGAGGGTCGTGTCGACGCCGGAGTACAGCCGCGGATCGTTCGGCACCAAAATCGCCGCGCGTCCGCCGGGCTTCAGCACGTCGTAAAAGTTCCGCAGCGCGGCGACGTGATCCTCGATATGCTCAACCACGTTCAGGCAAAACGCGCCGTCGAACTGGCCCGCTTTCGCCGCGCGTTGCATGTCATGCTTGTTCGTGATGTCCGCCTGCAGGATCGTCAGGTTCGTTAAGTTTCCATACGCATTGCGGATGCGATCCACATAAAACGGATCGATGTCGAGACTCACCAGCCGCTTTTTCGTCAGCACGAATTGCGTCAGGTTGCCGATGCCGCAGCCGGCTTCCAGTACCTCATCGCCCAGCGACGGCGCGATCTGTTCAAACATCCACCTATTGAACTTAGGCGCTTTTTGCACCGCTTGCAGGATCAGGAAGCCGTCGTGGGTGCAGTAGTTCGGGTCGAAGAAGCGGTACCGCACCAGCGCCCACAACGCCCACACGGCGTCCTTCGCGCGGATTTTCTTGCCTTCCATATACGTGCGGCCGCGGTACGAGATCGGCACTTCATAAATGCGCGCGCCGAGCCGCGCGAGCTTGATCGATAGTTCCGGCTCGATGTCGAACCCCGAGCTGCGGATGATCAGCATCTTCAAAATGTCGGCGCGGATCAGCTTGTAGCACGTCTCCATGTCCGTCAGGTTCAGGCCCGAGAACAGGTTCGTGAACAGCGTCAGCATCTTGTTCGCAAAGGTGTGCCAGAAATAAAGCGCGCGGCGGAACTCGCCCATCGCGAAGCGTGAGCCGAACACCGCATCCGCAATCCCCAGCATCGCGGGCTTCAGCAACTTCGGATATTCGCCGGGGTCATACTCCAGGTCCGCGTCCTGGATGATCGCCCAGTCGCCCGTCATGTGCTGGATCGCCGTGCGGATGGCGGCGCCCTTGCCCTGGTTCACTGCATGCAGGACCACGCGGATTTCGGCATGCTCGCGCGCGAACCGCTCCAGAATTTCCCGGCTGCCGTCCGTCGAGCCGTCGTCCACCACGACGACCTCGCGCGCGCACGGCAGCTCTACTTCCAGCACGCGCCGCAGCAGCCGTTCCAGCGTCATCGCCTCGTTGTACACGGGGATGAGCACGCTCAGCTTTTTAACCGGCGTAGCTCCCGGCGCGGACAGTTCCATGCTTCGACACACCCTCACATCCAGACAAGGCCGCGAGTATACGAAATTTCGGACCGTCGGCACCCCGCGCGAACGCCGTGTGAGCCTCGATTGGCGCGGTTGCAGAGGGATCCGAAAGGCGCTATCATTAGTTCGCATGTAAACTAACGGCAGAGGGTTCTTCCATGTCCCAAGACGCTTACGTTTTCGACGCCATCCGCACGCCGCGTGGGCGCGGCAAAGCCAACGGTTCGCTGCACAACACGACGCCGATTGAGCTGCTGCGCCAGCTTCTCGTGGCGATGAAGGAACGCAACAAACTCGATACGTCGCAGGTGGACGATATCGTGCTTGGTTGTGTGACGCCCGTGAACGATCAGGGTGCGGACATCGCGCGGACGGCGGCGCTCTATGCGCAGTGGGACGTCGATGTACCCGGCGTGCAGTCGAACCGGTTCTGCGCGTCGGGCCTGGAAGCCTGCAACACGGCCGCGATGAAAGTGCGCTCCGGCTGGGAGCATCTGGTGGTCGCGGGCGGCGTGGAGTGCATGTCGCGCGTGCCGATGGGCAGCGACGGCGGCGCGATGATGCAGGACCCGAAAGTGGCCAGCGCGCTCAAGTTTGTGCCGCAGGGTATCAGCGCTGATCTGATCGCGACTCTCGAAAAGTGGAACCGCGAAGACGTGGACAAGTTCGCCGCGATGTCGCAAGATCGCGCCGCGAAAGCGCAAGCGGAAAACCGCTTCACGTCGATCATCCCGATTAAAGACGAGAACGGCAACGTGGTGCTCGCGAAAGACGAGCATCCGCGCGCGGGTACGACGGTGGAGTCGCTCGCCGGTCTGCAGCCGTCCTTCGAAGCGATGGGCAAGGGCATGGGCTTCGACGACATCGCGCTCAGCAAATATCCGCAAGCCAAACAGATCAACCACGTGCACACCGCGGGCAACTCGTCGGGCATTGTGGACGGCGCCTCGCTGGTGCTGATCGGCTCCAAGGAAAAGGGCGCGGAACTCGGCCTCAAGCCGCGCGCGAAGATTCGCGCCGCCGCGCTCGTAGGCACCGAGCCGACCATCATGCTCGTTGGCCCGGCCCCGGCCACGAAGAAGGCCCTCAAGATCGCGGGGATGACGATCAGCGACATCGACCTCATGGAAGTGAACGAGGCCTTCGCCGTCGTGCCGATGCGCTTCATGCGCGAAATGGGCATCGAGGGCGATTACAGCAAGGTGAACGTGAACGGCGGCTCCATCGCCCTGGGCCACCCCCTCGGCGCGACCGGCGCCATGCTGATGGGCACCGCCATCGACGAGCTGGAGCGCCAGAACAAGTCGACCGCCCTGCTTACGCTTTGCGTCGGCGGCGGCATGGGCATCGCCACCATTATCGAACGCGTCTAAGCGGTTTTTCAGGCATTCAAACGGCCCCGGCATCGCGCCGGGGCCGTTTGTGTTGTACACGGCAAACCCAAGTTCCGATTTATGTGGTACAAGTCGGAATATCGGGGGAAGGGTTAGTGCCATGTACACACGAACGCGCGCGCTGGAATTTCTGAAGGAAACCACCGGGGTCGAGACGATCGAATACGCCGTCGCCGCCGGTTTGCTGGTGGCCGGGGTCCTGATCGGCATCGGGGGAATGGTCTTGGCCATCCTGCCGCTGGCCCATGCCGCCGCGCAGACAATTTTCGGGGTCTAAGATCCCGCCGCGCTACTGGATGGCGCGACTCTCGCCGACCGCCAGCCGCCAGATCGCGTTTTCCGCGAACCCTTCCTGCAGCGCTGCCTTCTGAAACCGCACCGGCGGTTCGAAGGGCGGCTCGTCGCTCAGCACAATCGCGCCCCAGTGCATGCCGAAGGTTTCTTTCGCACGCACGTCTTTGGCGATCCGCGCACCTTCCTCCGGATTCGCATGCGACGCATGCATCACCGCGCGGGGCTCATACGCGCCGATGCCGACCAGACCCACATCGAACGGACCCAGCCGCGCGCCGATCTCCGTGAACACCGGGCCGTATCCCGTGTCCCCGGAAAAATAGATGCGCGTGTCCGGCGTCGTGATTGCATAGCCGCACCACAGCGACTTGCACTCGTCGTTGAGTCCGCGCTTCGACCAGTGGATCGCGGGTAGCGACATGATCTCGGCATCGCCAATGCGCTCGGTGTCGAACCAGTCCAATTGCACCACGCGCCGGAAACCGTAGCCCGCGAAGAACGCACCCAGGCCGAGCGGCGCGATCACTTCGATGCGATCCTTGCGCGGCAAGCGCGCGATCGTCGCCGTATCCAGATGGTCGTAGTGGTTGTGCGTGATCAGCAATGCGTCGATCGGCGGCAACATCTCTACCGGCAATCCAGGCGGCGCGAAACGCTTCGGGCCGAACGGCGCCGGGCCGGCAATTGGCGACAGATATGGATCGATCAGCAGCGTTTTCCCGCCCACCTGCATCAGGAACGCCGCATGCCCCAGCCACAGTATCCGCGCCGCGCCGTCCCCACGCGCCCACGCGTCCCGCGCCTGCTCCGCCGGCAGCACATGCCCCGCCGGAAGCGCCGACGGCTCGTTGCGCCGCCGCATACGCCCCGCGAAGAATTTCAGGTATTCGGAGAATGATGCATCGCGGCGCGGGCTGCCCTCCGGATTGCGAAAGGTGCCGTTGGATACGTGGTGAGGGGCAGGACTCATAAATCAACGGGAATGGCGGTGGTTATTTGCTGGCAGTCAGCCGTACCGCTTGTTCTTCGACGGTGGATAGTATTGCTTGAATGGCATCGACCTCGGCTTGTTCAAACATCGGCTCGCCACATTGCCTGCATACCCAGGCCGGCACACTATCGAGGCTCAGGTGCACGCCTTCACGGTCGACATGAAAGGGAGCCGTGCCACGTTCCAGTTGTCCCTGGCAGTGGACACATTTCATTGGAGGTTCCTCACGCGAAAATCTGCTGACCATTCCGCAGGGTCAGGCAAGTACGCCGTAATGATCGCGAGGTACTCGTCTTTGGGAGAGCATACCACATGAATTGGACGCCCATCGCGCCCGCGGCCAAGGAGCAGTGAACTATGGCCGCGTGGATCGTTGGGATAATCCTCAATGATTTCGCCAGACTCAACTACACGCCTGACGTCGTCGGTGGATATCATCCTGTCGGGTCGAGCCATCTGCCGAACAGCGTGCGGGAGATATAGGATTCGGAGTCTCGCGGTCTGTCGAATATTGAGAAAATGATCGTTTGCCATGAACCGTAGTGGAGGTTTTATACAAATAGTTGCGGTCGTTTGTGCCTTTATCTCAATTCCCTATAATCATTTCAATACGCTACATGAGGAATGAGCATGAATCAGAGACATATCTTGTTGATTACCAGTCTGGTGGTAATGTTCTCTACGGCGATCAGCGCCCAGGATCGCCCGCCCAACATCGTCCTCATCATGGCCGACGACATGGGCCTCGGCGACATCGGGCCTTACGGCAACACGCTGATCAAAACGCCGAACCTCGATCGCATGGCGGCCGAGGGCGCGCTGCTCACGAGTTTCTACGCCTCCGCGAGCAATTGCACGCCGTCCCGCGCGGGCCTGCTCACCGGGCGCTACCCCGCGCGCATGGGCCTGCAAACCGGCGACGTCGCGCGGCCGACGAACAAGATGGGCATCCCCGAATCCGAAGTGACGATGGGCGATGTGCTCAAGGCGCGCGGCTACGCCACCGCCTGCATCGGTAAGTGGCACCTTGGGCAGGAAAAACACCAGTGGGTCACGGCAAACGGCTTCGATTATTTTTACGGCCTGCCCTACAGCAACGACATGACGCCGCTCGCGCTGTACCGCATGGACGAAAAAATCGAAGAGCCGGTCGATCAGACCACGCTCACCGAGCGCTACACCGGCGAAGCCATCAAGTTCATCGAGGAGCACAAGAGCGGCTCCTTCTTTGTGTACTTGCCGCACTCGATGCCGCACGTGCCGCTTTTCGTGTCGGAAAAATTCACGGGCAAATCCGCCGCCGGCCTATACGGCGACGTGATCGAAACGATCGACTGGAGCGTGGGCGAAATACTCGCCGCGCTCGATCGCATGCAGCTCAGCGACTCCACGCTCGTCGTATTCACCAGCGACAACGGCCCATGGTGGGAGGGAAGCCCCGCGGATCTCCGCAGCCGCAAGGGCGAGGCGTGGGAGGGCGGCGTGCGCGTGCCCCTGATCGCGCGCTGGCCGGGCAAGATCGCGCCGGGCACGCGCTCGAACGCGATCTCGATGAGCTTCGATTTATTGCCGACCTTCGCGAAACTCGCGGGCGCACAGGCGCCCACCGATCGCCCGATCGACGGCAAAGACATCTGGCCGCTGCTGCAAGGCGGCAACGACTCGCCGCACGAGTATTTGTTTCTGTGGGACGCCTCGCAGATCGCCGCCGTGCGCACGCAGAAATGGAAGCTGGTGATTCAGTCCTGGTACCGCGGCGTCAGCGCGCCAATCGGCTCAAAGGCCTACTATTACCACCCCGGCCTGCTCTTCGACATGGAGCAGACGCCTTCCGAGCTTTACAGCTACACCCGCGAAAATCCCGACGTCGCCGCGCGACTTGCCGGTTTCATCGAAAAAGGCAAAGCCGAACTGGAAACGAAGAAGTAGAAAACGCTACTACGAACCCGGTTGCGTTTCCTTCCAGGTGTCATCGGGATCGAAAGTCGTGATCGCGGCAGCCGCGGTCTCTGTATCGTCGCCGAGATCCTTTTGGAAAATCTTTCCATCGTGGTTGACGATGAAAGTCATGATGCCGGTGTCACCGTAGGCCGCTGGCCATGCGATCAGCGCGAAGCCTCCAGACATGTGCGTGCCAAGGACATAATTGCGCGCGCCACCGTTTGCGTGCGGCCCCTGCGCCGTCAGAATGCGGAAGCGGTAGCCATGGTAGGGCTCGCCCGGGGCCGCGCTCTCGTCCAACGCCGGCCCGAGCGGACTCTCGTCCGCGCCTTCGCCCGGCCAATACAGGCCGTCCTTCTGGCCTTCGCTGCTCAATAGTTTTTGCGCATACTCCGCCAGGCCGTCGCCGTTGCGATCCTTTTCTGCATATTCCTTCTGCGCATCGCAGTACGCCAGCACCGTCTGCATTGTGGCGAGTTCGTTGCGCCCGATGTGCCGCAGCGCAATCTCTTCCCGGCCCTGCTCGAGGTCAAAGGTCCATTTGCCGCCGGCCTCCACCAGCGGAATCGGAAACTCCCACCCCGCGTCGCCGACGGAAAGCACGGCCTTTTGCGGCGTCTCGCTGACCACTTTGTGTGAAGCGTCATACGCGATCAGAAAGTTGTCCACTTCCTCGCGATCGATCGAATCGGCCGGCACAAACTCGTCGAAATCAATTCCAAGAATTGAACCCAACGCGTCGCGATCCTCTGCGCGCACCGCCGCGACGAGCGCCGTGAACCCGCTGTCCGGATTGTCGAAGGACTGCGCGGGTACGGTTGAGACTGAATTCGCCTCAGCCGATGATTCGTTTTCGGATGACGCTGCCGGCGCCTCGGTTTTCGAGCACCCGACCAGGAAAAGTGCCGCGCAAACGGCCGCGCCCATGCCATATCGTGTCAATGAGTTCATGAGTCCGCCTCCTTTATCGACGGCCGCCGCCGCCACCGCGTCCGCCGCCACCTCCACCGCGCGACATTCCGCCGCCGCCCATGGAACGCCCGCCGGCGCTCGAACTGCCGCGGTTGTAAGACGGTCGGCTGCTGCTCGACGCTGCACCGCTGAACGCATTGCTGCTGCGGCTACTGCTTCCGCGATTCATATTGCTCGCCGCCGCGCCACGGTCGCCCGCACCGGCTCCGCCGCGGTTGACCGAACTTACGTCGCGTGTACCGGCGCCGCCGCTTCCCACGTTGCCGCCGCGATTGCCGGCCGCGCCACCACCCAAGTCCCGCGTGCCCGCGCTCGCCCCGCCACGATTGCCCGCGCCAACATCGCGCTGCGCGTTGCCGGCGCGCCCCAGGTCATTCGCGTTGATGCCCTGCCGGGCCAGATCGCGGTTGATTTGGTTCGCGGCACCGGCAGCATCGCGCGTGTTGACGCCCGTTCGCTGTTCAAGCTGCCCGCGCGCGGCTTCACGTTGCGCATCGCGGCCACGGTAGTTGTCGCGTTGCGCCGCGCTCGCGCGATCGGTGTTCGCGCCGAATTTTTCCCGCGTCGCGGAATCGCGATACGGCGTTGCGCCGCGATTCTTGGCGTTGTGGTTCCACTTGTTGTTTCCGCGGTGGTCAATCTTGTTGCCGATATTGATGTTGTTGAACCGGTCGATATCGATGTCGATATCGCCGCCGCCCCAGTTGCAATCGCCCCACAGCGCGCCGCCAATCGCGACACCCGCGCAGAAGCTGAATCCCGCCCACGCCGCCGCGCCCCAGTAATATCCCGCCGGAGGCGGAAAATAATACGGCGCATACGGATAACCCCAGTATCCATACACGACCCGCGTGTCATAACTCGGCACGTACACGACCTGCGGATCAGCCTGCTCGATAATGATTGTTGTTGTTGGTGGCGGGGCCACCACCGTCGTGGTAATGGTGTCAGGTTCCCGAACCGGTTGAACGGCCGGCGTCGCCGTGGTGGCGGTCAACGGGGTCTCTCGGACTTTCATCTCCTTGGTGGTTTTCAGATTCCCCGCATCCAGGGCTTTCTTGCGCAGGCGTTGCACCGCGTCCATGACATCCTTGGACTGACTCAGGAACGCGTCGCCCATCTTCTGCACCCAGTCGGGATCGGCTCTAAACATATCGAGTACTGCTGGCAGCCCCACCAGCGATTTCACGCTCGGGTCCCAAGACTCGCCCTCGACCGCCTTCACCGCGGCTTCGCCTTCCACGCCTTTGTGTGCCTCGGCCCACGCGGCCGCCGCCGCGACGTCCGCCGGGTAGGTGCACGCCATAAACACCTGCGCCAGCAACGAATCCGGATACAGGGCGACCGGCGCCACCAGCGCCTCAAGTTCATCCGGCTTAAACGCCGGGGGCTCGTCTTGCGCGAGCGCCATAGGGCTCAGCGGCAATAGCGCGAGAATGAGAAGGCAAGTTCGAATGCGAATGCACATGGCGAGCTCCTCGTAAATGTGAGGCGTGCTGTAGTTTCTCGGACCGCACAAAAACGCTATCACGACTGATAATTTTTAACAACAGTCGACCATGCTACGCCAATGATGGGCGCTGCCGAATTTCTCGGAAATCGCAGGTTCAAAAAGAATCGGGCGCGATTGCCGCGTGGCAATCGCGCCCGAAATGTTTCCGTTATCGATTAGAGGCTCGGCGCCTGTTCCTGGCGACGACGCGCTTTTTCAGCCGCGGCCGCTTCGTCCTTGTCGATCGAGCCGTCTTTGTTCGCGTCAACCATGTCGAAGAAGCGCAGCATCTGTTCCGGCGCTTCGTCCTTCTGCATCATGCCGTCCGCGTTCTTGTCGAACATGCCGATGAGGTTGACCAGCGACGGACCACCACCGCCGCCACGACCACCACGACGGTTGCCACCGAACATCTGCTCGCTTTCGCCCGAATCGTTGATGAACGACATGTAGCCGAAGCTCATCTCGTCCGTCGTCGGCTCGCCCCAGCGCACGGTCTGCGTCGGGTCCGGGTTGTACTCGTTGCCGGTCGAGTTGTCGAACACCGTCGTGTAGACGATCTTCGTGCCCGCCGGGACCTTCTTGAAGTCCTTGTACTGATAGGCCGTCTGCCAGTTGAAGTCGTAGCCCGGCACATCGAGCAGCACTTCGGTCTTGCCGTCCGGATAGAACGCCTCGTACTTGGCCGACTTGCCGCGCAGGTGCATGTGCGGCATCAACTGAACGATCTCGGAGTCGTGGTTAAACGTGTACTCCGCCTGGATCGTGTAGTCCGGCATGCCCGCGGGGATTTCGAAGTCGAAGCGGCCGAGCGCGTTGCCCTGCAGCTCGTATTTAATCTCCGCATCTTCCGGGTAGAACTTGAGCGCCATGTGCGACTGGTCGTACACGCCCGTGCCTTCGCCGGCTTCCTTGTGATAGTGCATCTGCCAGCGGATGTCGTCGCCCGTGGAAAGCTTGCGGCTGATGCCGTCGGGATAGACCGTCGCTTCGTTGCCCGGCGCGATGCCGCCCAGCGGGAACGCAATGATGTGGTGCACCACCGCGCTGCCCGGACGGAACTCGATCGCCTTAATCCAGCGATCCTTTGGCAGGATGTCTTCGGTCAGCTTGGTGTGGAAATCGACGTAGATGTCTTCGACCTTGTCTTCCACGAAATATTTTTCCGGCATCGAAAGCACAAGGTCCGGCTCGCCAATCTGCCAGCCGCCCGTGTCTTTCCACTCGCGGACTTCCGGCGCTTCCGCCGGTTCGCCGCGCAGCGCACCCGTGTCCGCCCAGCGCACGATCGTGTCGATCTGCTCCTGCGAAAGCGTGCGCTCGTTGTTGAACTGTCCGTGCTGAGCCGGCGAGGCGTCCCACGGCGGCATGTTGCGCGCCGTCACTTCCTTCGCCATCGACTTCGCCCACGGACGGGTTTCGTCATACGTGGTAAACGCCATCGGGGCGACCATGCCGCCCAGGTTGGCGCCGCCCGGCCGGTGACAGACCTGGCAGTTCTCCTGCACGATCGGCAGGATGTCCTTGTAGAACGTCGGTTTTTGCGGCACTTCGGCCATGGCACCGCCGGCCACCATCGCCGCGGCGCACGCGCCCATCATCAATCGCTTCATCTCTGACTCCCGTTTGTTGGACGGCCCCGTCCCAATGCTCTGCGAGCATAGCATGACAAAGTGTTAAACCCAACGAATTGCACGGGGTTCTGACGAGACGTACATTTTTATGCACGCCATCCTAAACATAATCACGTCAATGAGTTAGGCGTGGTGGTTCACGGCCGCCAGTTGCACCGTATGCTGGTCCGGATCCGGGAAATACAGGCGCTCGCCCTCGATGCGTGGCTCGATCCCCGCCGCGCGCAATTTCGCCGCCACGGCCTGCACCTCGTAGTTCTCGATGCTATAGCAATAGTGATCCAGCCGGGGTTCATTTCCGCGAAACAGCGTCAGAAAGCCGTTGTCGAAATTCAGGAAGCAATTGTTCGGCAGCGACTCGTTGGCGATCGTCATGCCGAGGTACTTCATATAAAAATCGCGCGAACGCGGCACGTCGGTTACGCGCAACGCGATGTGGTTCAGCGCCAGCGCCTTGAACGTTGGCGCCGTGTCGTCGCCATGCGCGGGCAACGCGTGCCCCGCGGCAGCCGCCGCCACGAGGCCGCTCATCGCTGCGATCAGTTCGCGTCGCGACATGCGGCCCGTGGTAAACGCATCCACCATCGTCGTAACAGGATCGTTCATGGTCCAACCCTCCGTCGTTCCCATCTCTGAGGTAAAAACAAAAAGGCCGCCCGCGTTCCGGGCGGCCTCAGAATTACAACCCAATAAATCGATCGCTCAGGTCAATCCCGGTCGCTGCACCGGACGATTCGGCGCGTCGCCCCACGCATAGGCTTTCGGCGACAGATCGAGATCCGAGTTCAGCGCCTCGTCCCACGTGATCGTCTTGCCGGTGTAGGCCGACATGCGCGCCATGATCGCCATCAGCGTCGAGTGGCACATGATTTCGCCGTCGTTGATCGTGTTGCCCGAACGAATCGCCGCGAAGAACGCGTTGTGCTCGTTCTGGTACATGTCGTCCGCCGGATCTTTTTCCTGATGCCACAGCACCTTGCCCGCGCGATCGGCAATTTCGTGCTGCTGGATGTGCGCGACGCCCTTCGTGCCGAAAACGTGATCGGAAACGTCCGTATCCGAGTTCGACCACTGGCGACACGCGCTGAACGCGCGCACGCCGTTGTCCCACTCGTACACGGTGTTAAAGTGGTCGTACACATTGCCGTAGGCCGGCTCGACGCGCACCGTGCGCCCGCCGCTCGACATGCACTTCGTCGGGTACACGTTGTTCATCGCCCACGCCACCTTGTCGAGGCTGTGGATGTGCTGCTCGGTGATGTGGTCGCCCGAAAGCCAGTCGTAATAAATCCAGTTCCGGATCTGATATTCCATGTCGCTCCAGCCCGGCTGGCGTTCCTTCAGCCACAGCGAGCCGGTGTTGTACGACGTCTGCAGCGTGATGATATCGCCAATCTCGCCGCCGTGGATGCGCTTCATTGTCTCGCGCTTCGCGTTTTCGTAGCGGTAGCACAAGCCCGTCACGACGTTGAGGTTCTTTTCCTTCGCCGACTTCGCCGCCGCGAGCACCGCGCGCACGCCCGCCGGATCCACCGCGACCGGCTTCTCGACGAAGTTCTGCTTGCCCGCGGCTACCGACGCCGCAAAGTGCATCGGGCGGAAGTGCGGCGGCGCGGCATGCAGCACCACGTCGCTCGCCTCGATTACTTTTTGGTACGCGTCGAATCCCGTGAAGCGACGCTCCGCCGGCACATTCACGCGCGCACCCGCGGGACCCGCCTTCAGTTTTTTCTCGCAGGCATCAATCTGATCCGCGAAGGTATCGCCCAGCGCGACCAGTTCCGTGTCCGGATCCGCCGTCAGCGCCTGGTGCGCCGCGCCCGTGCCGCGTCCGCCGCAGCCGATCAGGCCGACGCGCAGTTTCGGGTTCGCCGCGCGCGCCGAGCCGCCCAGCAATGTCGCCGCGGCCACGGCCGCACCGCTGGCCACCATGAATTCGCGCCGGGTGGGGGAGTGGGATTCGTTTTGCATGAGTAAGACCCTCGATTCGTTATTTTGCGGGAGTCACTATGCACTATCCGCACCGGATAGGTCTATCTCCCATATATTTATCGTCTTCGTGCTCGTGCTCGGATATTGACCTTAAAAACCCCGAGCACGAAGACGAAAATGATAGGCCGACATGGAATACAATCGTCCCATGCCTAATCCGCCTCAGCCTCAGCGCCGCGCGCCCGCGGTCATACGGCTGATCCAGAAAAAGTCCGAGGCCATCGCCGCGCTCTGCAAGCAACATCACGTTGCCGAGCTCTATCTCTTCGGCTCGGCCGCCTCCGGCGACTTCAAGCGCCTCAAGAGCGACATCGATTTCCTCGTGAACTTCAAACCCGCCACGCCGGCCGATCACGCGGATCACTATTTCGGTCTGCTCGCCGGTCTGCGCGACATGTTCCACCGCCGCATCGATCTCATCGAAATCCGCGCGCTGAAGAATCCGTACATGCGCGATAGCGTCGAATCGAACCGGGTACTGCTCTATGCAGCGTAGTGTAAAGCCGTACCTCCACGATTTGATCTTCGCCGCGCGCGACATTCTCTCGATGACCGAAGGCAAAACGCTCGACGACTATCTGCGCGAGCCGATGCTGCAATCCGCCGTCGAACGCAAGTTCATCGTCCTCGGCGAGGCGCTATTCCAGATGCGTGGTTACTTCCCGCATCTCCTCCAGAAGATCCCCGAATCTCGCGCGCTCATCGCCTTCCGCCACGTCCTTGTCCACGGCTACAACCAGGTTGCCGACGATCTCACCTGGGGCGTCATCGAAACGCGCCTCCGGCCCGCACTCGCGGCGGCTGAAAAGATGATCGCGAACGAACGGCATCCGTAGCGCCGCCGTCTCGGCGGCAAAGTGAAGATGTCCTTCTCGTACGGCGTGTCGGAAGTCCATTGCGCAATAGTCGGCTGCCTTTGCCGCCGGGACGGCGGCGCTACGAAAGAAGTGCGCATACTCCCGCGTAAGCTCACCATGGACTCGACACTCCATCCCTTCCGAGCGCGTCAGCGGGCGTAGGTTTGCCCGCGGTCACCTGTCGTTTCCGCCTGCCCCTGCGTCCGCCGTCCTCCGGTCCGCTTTTGCATTCTAAGCCCATGTGCAAGTACCATTTAGGCGGCCCGAGGTCTCGTCCGAGCTGCCTTTTCCGCCCGCATCCGGGCCGATTCGTGGCACCCTCGGCAGATTTCCGGCCCTCAGGGGAGCATTTCCGTCACCATGCGTAGAGACATCATTCATCCCGGCGCGGCCAATCTGAAGTACGAGATCCGGGAAATCGTCAGCGCCGCGCACGAAATCCAACGCCTCGGCCAGCCGGTCGTTTGGGAAAATATCGGCGACCCCGTCCAAAAGGGCGAGGCCCCGCCGCAGTGGATCCGCGAAATCGTTATGGATCTCGCCCGCGACCCGAAGTCCTGGGCCTATTGCGACACGCGCGGCGTACCCGAGACCCGCGAATTCCTCGCCGCCGAAGTGAACAAGCGCGACGGCGCCAAGGTCACGCCGGACGACATCATGTTCTTCAACGGCCTTGGCGACGCTGTCGCCAAGGTGTACGGTTTCCTGCGCCGCGAAGCCCGCGTCCTCGGGCCGTCGCCCGCGTACAGCACGCACTCCAGCGCCGAGTCCGCGCACTCCGGCTACAACCACCTGACGTACAACCTCGATCCGTACAACGGTTGGATGCCCGACCTCGAAGACATCCGCAACAAGGTGAAGTACAACGACTCCATCGCGGGCATCTTGTTGCTCACGCCGGACAATCCGACCGGCGCCGTGTACCCGCGCGAAGTGCTCGAAGAAATCGCCGCGATCGCCAAAGAGTTCGACATCTTCCTGATCTCCGACGAGATTTATTCGAAGATCGTCTACAACGGCCAACCGCGCCTGCACATGAGCGAATGGATCGGCGATGTGCCGGGCATCGCGATGCGCGGCATCAGCAAGGAATACCCGTGGCCGGGCTCGCGCTGTGGCTGGCTTGAAGTGTTGAACAAGGGTCGCGACGCCAACTTCGCGAAGTACGTCGACAGCCTGCTCGCCGCCAAGCGCCTCGAAGTCTCCAGCACCACGCTGCCGCAGATGTCGATCCCGCGCGTGATGGGCGATGCGCGCTACGAAGGCCACCTGCAGCGCCGCGAAGCGATGTTCTCGTCGCGCGCCGACGAAGTGGCCGATGCTTTCGCCGGCTGCGAGCACGTCATCGTGAACAAGCCGCGCGGCGCGTTTTATTACACCGTCATGTTCAAGGACGGCGTCCTCAACGGACACCAGACGCTGCAGATTGAAAACGCCGGCGTACGCCGCCGCATCGAGCAAATGGTCAGCGGCGTCGAGCCCGACAAGCGCCTCGTTTACTACCTCATGGGCGCCACGGGCATCGTCGTCGTGCCGCTCACGGGTTTCCAGTGCTCGCATCACGGCTTCCGCGCCACGCTGCTCGAGTCCGACGACACGAAGCGCGCGTGGATCCTGAAAACGTTGCGCGACAGCATCGAGGCCTACGTCGAGAGCGGCGTCTCCGCGTCGCTCACCGCGGGCAAAGCCTAATGGCCCTTACTGTAGAAGCGGCGTCCCGCCGCTTGTCCTTTAAGGCGCGCGCATGAAAAAGTGGATCTTCGGTGTCGTTGGCCTCGCCCTGGGCGTGCTCATGGTGTGGCTGCTGTTCCGCGGCACCGATTGGGCCGAGGTGCGCTCCGCGCTGGCCGATGCGAACTGGCCGCTCTTGCTCGCCGCGTTCGTGCCGTTCTTCGCGCAGCACTTCGCCCGCATCCGCCGGTGGAGTTTCATCGTGCGCGCCGCGTACCCCGCGACGTTCCGGCAAATGTTCAGTGCGACCCAGATTGGGTTTCTGGCGAACTTCGTCCTGCCGGGCCGCGCCGGTGAAGCAATCCGCGCGCTCGTGCTTTCCCGGCTGACCAGCCTTCCCTTTTCCAAATCGCTGGCCTTCGTCGCCGTCGATCGCATCACGGATCTGTTCGGCCTGATTGCCGTACTCGGCATTTCGGTGATTGCGTTCCAGCCGGAAGGCATCGTGTCCATTCCCGCCGCCACCTTCGGCACCGACGGTCCCATTGAGTTCGCCGCCGGTGACTACCGAAAAGGCGCGGCGTTGGTGGGGCTGGGGCTCGCCATGATCCTCGCGGCGTTCATTGTCATCTACAAAAAACGTCAGATTTTTATCTGGATCGTTTCACACACCGTCGGGCTGGTGTCCAAAAAAGTCGCCGACTTCCTCAACGGCATGATCAATCATTTTGCGGATGGCCTCCACGTGTTCCGTTCGCCGCTGGAGATGGCGCGCAGCATCGGCTGGTCCTTCGTCACGTGGGGCTTGGGCATGGTCGGGTTCACGCTCGGGCTCATGGCGTTCCACATCGATTTCCCGTGGTACACGCCCGTCGTGATGAATGCGCTGCTCGCCGTGTTCATCGCCGCGCCCAACACGCCCGGCTTCGTCGGCCAGTTCCACATTCCGATCGTGCTCGGCCTCGTGATGACCATCCCCGGTATCGACGTCAACGCCGCCAAGGCCTACGCCATCATCATGCACCTCTGGCAGCTTCCCCCGATCGTCATCCTCGGCTTCTGGTGCCTGTTCCGCGACAACATGAACCTCTTTGAGTTGCAGCGCGAAGGCAAGGAAGTGCAGGCGGAAGCGTCGCATTAATTTCGCGAGAGAGGTGATATCACGATGGAAGAACTCCATTCGTACACCGAGTTGCACGCGAGCAATGCCAAGGATTCCGCAAACTGGCGCGTCTTGGCGGGTGATCAATGCGTCGCTAGCTTTCAAATGTCGAAAGACGACATTGGCACTGATTTGATGATACTTGGTCGCCACTATGTGGTGGTTCGACCGGCCAGCGGGCGATTTGGAGGCGCATTGCTTCTCGACGGGACCGACGTGGCGGTGGGGCGGTTGAAATCCGTTACCTATAATATAGAGATCGACGCCGGCGGCACGATATACACGCTGCGCCGGAAATCGTTCACGGTGTTCCGTGACCAGCATCGAATGATGCACAACGGTGCGGAAGTCTACCGCTACCAAAAACATCGCCGCGGCCATTGCACGATCACGGGGAACGGTCGTGTGGAACTGCCCATCGTGGTTTTTGGTTTGTGGCTGACGTATTGCCCGAATTTTTGATTCGGCAACATCGAGATTGCGTACCAACCCGGTTCAGACCGACGACTGCCCAAAGATAGGTCGCGCGCACTGCCCTTAGCCCTGAAAGGGCGTCCTAGAGTAGCCCAGGGCAAAGCGAACGAAGTGAGCGCCGCCCTGGGTTTATTCAGAATTAGATCGACAGCCCTGTAAGGGCGATCTAGGGTGAATTTTCGCTTACTCGTGCCGCAGCGCTTCGACCGGATCCATCTTCGCGGCGCGCATGGCGGGGTAGAGGCCGAACATCACGCCGATGCCCGCCGAGATGCCGAGCGCCAACACCGGTGACCAAAACGTCACAATCGTGCGCTGTTCGGCGAAATACGTAATCAACTGCGGCAACCCAACGCCCAACGCCACGCCCGCGATCCCGCCAATACCCGCGAGCAACAACGTCTCGATCAAAAATTGCACGACGATGTCCCGCTGCCGCGCGCCGACCGCGCGACGGATGCCGATCTCGCGCGTACGCTCGCTCACACTCGCCAGCATGATGTTCATGATTCCGATGCCGCCGACCAACAGCGAGATCGCCGCAATGGACCCCAGCACGATATTGAAAATACGCGCTGTGCGTTCCGCCGCCTGCAACAGGCTTAGCGGCACGACCACGTCGAAGTCCGGCCGCTCGTGGTTCAGCGCCATCAGATCGCTCACGATCCGTGACGTCTCGATCACGTCGTCGAGGTTCGCGATCTTGATCGTCGCCTCGTGGTATTCGACACGCTCCACTTCGCGGCTGCCGCTGCTCTGCTTCACGATGATCTCGCCGAAGCGCGAGTTCGCCGTCGACATGGGAATGTACACGCTCTTGTGCGAAGTCTGCGTTACGGCCGCCTGCGCCTTGCCCTGCTTGGCCGTCTCGCCCGGCGCCGCGCCGCGCGGCTCCATGATCCCGATCACGGTGTAGTAATTCTTGCCAATGCGCACGGAATTTCCGATCGCGGATTCCAGCGGAAACAAGTCCTGCACCACTTCCGCGCCGAGCACGATCACGTTCGCGTGATTTTCCATGTCCGCGTCCGAGAAAAAGCGCCCGGTGCGCACGGGAAAATTGCGTGTCTCGGAGTAGGAGGGGAGCGTGCCGATCACGTCACAGTCCACGCGCCGGCCGATGTTCCACACCTTCTTGCGCAGAATGCGCGCGGGCACGATCGCCTCGACGGTCGGAATCGTGTTGCGGATGCGCTGCAGGTCCTTGCCCGTGATGCCGTATTCGATCATCCAGCTATTGCCGCGCGAGCCGGTCTCGTCCTCGGGCGGCTTCACGCTGCGCACGATGATGTTGTGGCTGCCCTGCTGGCGGATTTGCTCCTGCGCCTCGAAGCTCGCGCCCTCGCCCACCGCGAGCATCGCGATCACGGAGCCCACGCCGAACACGATGCCGAGCATCGTGAGCGAGGAGCGCAGCCGGTGCACCCAGATGCTGCGCAGACCAAGCCGCACGCTGCGCTTGAGCGAGGACCACGTCGAAGCCGACATTGGCCGGTACGGCGCGGTCATGATCAGGCCGTCGGTGCGGTCGGGGCCGGCGCCGCCGTCGTTTGCGGCACGGCCGCCGGCGTCTCCGCGGGTTTGGAATCGGTCGACGTCTCGGCGGGCTTGTCTTTCTTGTGTTCGCCGTCCGCGTCTTCGCCTTCTTTCTTGTTCTGTTCCTCGCGGCTGCCGTCGGGCGGGCGAATCAACACTTTCTCGCCCGGCTCGAGGCCCTTGGTCACGGTGATGAACTCGACGGTGATGTCGCCGGTCTCGATCTCGCGCTTCACGGGGCCGTTCGGGCCGACAACGAAACACACCTGCTTCGTGCCCTGCGGCACCACGGACTGAATCGGAATGTAGGTCGCCTCATCCAGCGTGGACACGAGCACTTCGGCCTCGGCGCTCATGCCGGGCTTGAGCCACTCGTGCGTGCCTTCAATCTTGATGGCCGTCTCGTACACTTTCAGGTCCGGGTTCATCCACCGGTTCTCGGAATCCGGCAGCACGGCCACCTTCGTCACTTCGCCTTCCAACACGCGATCCGGGAAGGCATCCACGCGCACCCGCGCGCGCAATCCTTGCTTGATCTTTTTGATGTCCGATTCGTGAATCTTCATGTTCACGGCCATCTTCGCCATGTCGGGAATCGTGATGATCGTTTGCCGTTCACGGACCGTGGAGCCTTCCTTGATCGGCTCCTCGTTCCAGTACCGGTCGTCGCCGCTGCCGCCGTACACCACCAGCCCCGCGCGCTCGGCCACCATCACGCACTTCGCCATCTGGTCTTCGTAATCGCGAATGCGGTCCGCTTCGATCTTGTACTGCCCCTGCGCGGACAACAGTTTCGCGCGCGCCTGCGCGATCTTCGAGAGCGCCTGCTGTTCCGTGCGCGCCAGCTTGCGCTTGGCGAGCACGTAGTCCGACATCAGCTTCTGCGCTTCCTTCTTGAACTCGTAATCGATGAACAACTGCACCGCTGTCTCGGCGGCCGTAACGCTCGCCACGCTCTTGTCCAGCGTGATCTTGAAGTTCTCGAGTTCGTTCGGCGTGATGAACTTACGATCGAACAGCCGCTTCTGGCTGTCGTAGTTATTCGTCGCCTTCGCCTGCTCCGCGCGCGCCATCATCAGCGCGTCCTGCAGCGTCGTCAGTTTCTGGCTCGCTTCGCCGTTGCCCAGCGTCTCGCTGCGCGCGAACGACGCGAAGTTAATGTCGGGAATGGGAATCTGCAGATCATCCAGCGTGATCTCTCGCGCGGCCTCGGCTTCCGCCGCTTGCACGGCCGCGGATTGCGCCGGCGGCACCGGTGCACTCTCGGCAATGATCGGCGTGAGCACCGGCGTCGCGGCTTCTTCGCGCGTGGCTTCCTTTTGCGCCGCGGCTTCGGCATCCTGCGCGGCCTTGTTCGCCGCTTCCTGCGCCAGCCGTGCCGCTTCTTCCTCGCGCGCGCGCCGCGCTTCCTCGGCGATGCGCGTCTTCTCTGCTTCCTTCGCGGCTTCCTCGTCGGCCAATTTCTTCAGCGCGTCCATCACCACGCTGGTCACTTCCGTGCCGAGGTACTTGCTCAGCGCCATCTCCGCGAAGGTCACTTCCAGCTTCGCCGCGTAGATGTCGCTTTCCGCCTGGTTGATCTCGATGTCGAACGCCTTTTCCGCCTCGGTGAGCGAGGCTTGCGTTCCTTTGAAGGTGATCTGCGCCGTCGTCAGTTTTTCGTTCAGCGCGGAGGAGTCCAGTTCGACCAGTTTCTTCTTGTTGCGCACATCTTCGTCGGTGACGTAGCTGCCTTCCTCGACGATGGAAAGGATCTTCGTGCCTTCCCAACCCTTAACCTGTGACTTAATCTCTTGACTCTCGAGCGCCTTGATCTCGCCACCCTCAACGACCTTGATGTCGAGGGGGCCCCGGCGAACCGTGAAGGTGGGGTAGGTCGTCTCGGGTCCACGCCGGCCCAGCCACACCGTGCCCACCACCGCGCCCACGACGACGAGCGCCAACGCGGCCTTCAGCACGAACCCGCGGCGATTGGAACGACCCGACGACACGCAATACTCCCGAAAGGCCTAAATCAAAGCCTGCAAGACACTTATACCTCAAGGATACACGCCGGAGGGTGCTCCGGCCAAGGCCCCGCGCGTTTACGATAAAACGGCTTTTAAGCCGTTATATAACGACACCGCCCACTCTATAGATGACGGAAACGGTGGAAAAGATGACACACGATCCCGTCCACTCAATCCGCCGTCATATGCACCCGGTTCCAATCTTGTCGCCAGACGAATGAAAGCCGCCGCGCGTCGTCTATCCCGTTAGACATAACAGCCGCACCGAAAGTTTTGTATAGGGACACTATGCTTTTCCTTCGTTTGAATAGGATGAGCCAGCATCGAGTATTGAATGCTTTACCGAGAGCCGCTGTTTTACAACGAAGCGAATTCCGCGCGTAGAACCGGTTTGGCGCGGGTGCTATACTGGCGCTGGCGCGAAACCCTTGTAGGACCGGGCCTTATGCTGTGCGAAGACTGCCATAAAAACCTCGCGACAAAGCGGTATGCCGAGGTGGTCGATGGCAAGGTGTCCGAGCAGCACCTTTGCCAGGAGTGCCTCGATCGCCGCCAGGAGTCAGTTTCCTCCGGATTCCAGTTCGCCAAACCGGCCGCGTTTCGCGGCAAACCGGCCCCCGCCGCCGCAAAGACCTCCACCACGGCCGACGCCGTCGAAGCCCGCCAGTCCTGCACCGCGTGCAACACGACGCTCAAGCAGATTCTCGAGAAGGGCCAGGTCGGCTGCAGCACCTGCTACGAGACGTTCCCCGCGCAGCTCGAATCGCTGCTCGAAGGCATACACGTCGCCCTCGCGCACCGCGGCAAAGTCCCCCGGCTCGACGACGCCCGCGCACGCCTCCGCGCCGATCTGCAGGCCAAGCGCGGCTTGCTCAAGACTGCCCTGACCACCGAGAATTACGAAGAAGCCGCCGCCTTGCGCGATGAAATCCGCGCGATCGAAACCGGCCTCAGCGCCGCCGAGGGGGGCCGCGACTAGCCATGACAACCGTCGACACCCTGCAGGAAAAACCGGCCGAATGGATGAATGGCGCAGGCCCCGAGGCGGATATCGCGCCCTTCACCTGCCTGCGGCTCAAGCGCAATCTCGCGGATTTTCCCTACACCGCCCAGTGCACGCTGGACGAGAAACGCGCGGTCGAAGAACGCATCAGCGGCGTCATCGAAGGCCTGAATCTGCTGGCCACCGGCGCCTATTTTTCGCTGGCCGAAGCCGACCGCCGCGACAAGCTCTTCCTGCGCGAGCGTTTTCTCGCCGGCGCGGCTCTGCAAGAGGCCGATGGCCCCAGCGGCGTGTACATCGCCGACGACCAGGGCCTGTCGATCAGCATCAACGAAAAGAACCACCTCACGCTGACGGGCATCGCGTCCGGCCTGCAGTTGCAGGAAGTGTGGTCGCGCCTGAACCTCATCGACGACATGCTCGCCGCCGCGCTCGACTACGCGTTCAGCGCGCGTCTGGGATACCTGACGGCCTCGCTGCGCGACGTCGGCACCGGTCTGAACATCGGCGTCGCCCTTCATTTGCCGGGTATGCGTGCGGCCGGGCTGATCCCGTCCGTCACCGCCGATGTCACCGCGCGCCGTCATTCGCTTACTGCGTTTTTCCGGGCCGACGGCTCCGCCCTCGAAGACACCTTCGTCCTCAGCAACGCTTCCACTCTGGGAAGATCAGAGGAGGAGGCGTTGTTCCATTTGAAGCACGTCGCGGGACAGTTGATTGCCCAGGAAAGAGAAGCGCGCGCCCGCATCCGAAGCGCGGCGCCGCTGCAGTTGGAAGACCGCGTTGGCCGGGCACTTGGCATCGCGCGACACGCCCGGCTCCTTGCAACGGCGGAAGCCGATTCGTTATTGTCGTCCCTGCGGTTGGGCGTGTCAGCGGGGCTGCTTGACCAATTCTCCCTCCAGCAGATCAACGACGTGTTCGTTGTGTCCCAGAACGCCCATATTGAAGTGAAATGCGGTCACGGTTGCGACGAATATCAATTTAACGTCGAGCGGGCGGACCTGTTCAGGGCCCGTTTCGCCCAGAATTAAAGGACATATCCGAATATGTGGGAAAGGTTTACCGAACGCGCCAAGCGTGTCGTCAGTGCCGCCCGCGAAGAAGCGACGCGGCTCAATAGCGAATATGTGCGCACTGAGCATATCCTGCTCGGCCTGTGCCGCGAGCCCGAGGGCATCGCGGCGCGTGCGCTGGAAAATTTGGGCGTCGATATTGAAGCCCTTGCCGCCGAGATCGAGCAACAGTGCCAGCGCGGCACCGCCAGCGTTTCCGGCGACGAAATCGCCTTCACGCCCCGCGCCAAGAAAGTCCTCGAACTCGCCGTCGAAGAGGCGCGCCGGTTCAACCACAGCTATATCGGCACCGAACACATCCTCCTTGGCCTGATTAAAGAAGGCGAAGGCATCGCCGCCAAGGTGCTGCAAGACATGAAGATCGACCTCGGCCGCGTGCAGGCGGAAATCATTCGTCTCCTCGGCGATCAAAGCCGCTCGGGTCAGCCGGCCGCGACGGGCAAAAAGTCGCAAACGCCGGCGCTCGACACCTTCGGCCGCGATCTCACGCAACTTGCGCGCGAAGGCAAACTCGACCCCGTCATCGGCCGCGCCGCGGAAATCGAACGCGTCGTGCAGATCCTCAGCCGCCGCACAAAGAACAACCCCGTGCTCATCGGCGAAGCCGGCGTCGGCAAGACCGCCATCGTCGAAGGCCTCGCGCAGCGCATCGTCGATGGCGATGTGCCCGATCTGCTGCTGGGCAAGCGCGTGCTCACGCTTGATCTCGCGGGCGTTGTCGCGGGCACGAAGTACCGCGGCCAGTTCGAAGAGCGTCTCAAGTCCGTGATGAAGGAAATCCGTCGCGCGGACAACATCATCCTGTTCATCGACGAGTTGCACACCATCGTCGGCGCGGGCGCGGCCGAAGGCGCCGTGGACGCCGCCAACATGTTGAAGCCTTCGCTGGCGCGCGGCGAATTGCAGTGCATCGGTGCCACCACGATGGACGAATACCGCAAGTACATCGAAAAAGACGCCGCGCTTGCGCGTCGCTTCCAGACGATCATCGTCGAAGCGCCGTCGGTCGAGCAGACGGTCTTGATTATCAAGGGACTGCGCGACAAATACGAAGTGCACCACCGCGTGAAGTTTTCCGACGACGCCGTCGAAGCCGCGGCGAAACTCGCGCACCAGTACATCACCGATCGTTTCCTGCCGGACAAGGCCGTCGACGTGATTGACGAAGCCGGCAGCCGCGCGCGCCTGCAGATCACCACGCGCCCGATCGAGCTCAAGGAACTCGAGCAGCACATCGAACGCGTCACGCAGGAAAAGGAAAGCGCGATCCGCAGCCAGGAATATGAGAAGGCCGCGGGCCTGCGCGACCAGGAACGCACGCTCATCGCCAAGCTCGACGAAAAGAAGCGCGAGTGGGAGCGCAAGCGCGATTCGTCCGAGACCGTCGTCACCGCCGAAGACATCGCCCATGTTGTCTCGCGCTGGACTGGCGTGCCGCTGATGAAGCTCGAAGAAAAAGAATCCGCGCGCCTGCTCCGCATGCGCGAAGAACTGCACAAGCACGTCATCGGCCAGCACCCGGCGATCGACGCGATCACGCGCGCCATTCAGCGTTCGCGCGCGGGCCTCAAGAGCAACAAGCGGCCCGTGGGCTCGTTCCTGCTGCTTGGCCCGACGGGCGTCGGCAAGACGTTGATCGCCAAATCGCTCGCCAGTTTCCTGTTCGGCAGCGAAGACGCGCTGATCACGATCGATATGTCCGAGTACATGGAAAAGTTCGCCGTGTCGCGCCTCGCCGGCGCGCCTCCGGGCTATGTCGGCTACAACGAAGGCGGCCAGCTCACCGAGCAGGTTCGCCGCCGTCCGTACTCCGTCGTCCTCTTCGACGAAATCGAAAAGGCGCACCCGGACGTGTTCAACACGCTGCTGCAGATCCTCGAAGAAGGTCAGATGACCGATTCGACCGGCCGCCGCGTGGACTTCCGCAACACCGTCATTGTGATGACCAGCAACGTCGGCGCGCGCCGCATCACCAAGCACGTCAGCCTCGGCTTCCAGAAGGCCTCGGACGACGACCAGTACCTGGCGATGCGCGAACGCGTGATGGACGAGGCCAAAAAAGTCTTCAATCCCGAGTTCCTCAACCGCGTCGACGAGATCATCGTGTTCCACCGCCTCACGGGCGAGGAACTGCGCAAGATCGTCGATCTAAACCTCGCGGAAGTCATGGACCGTCTAAAGGAAAAGAACATCGATCTCGTCTTGACGGACGAGGCGAAGGACTACATCGTGAAAAAGGGGACAGACGAGGAGTACGGCGCGCGCCCGTTGCGGCGCTCCGTGCAACAGCTCGTTGAGGACCCGTTGTCGGAACAGTTGTTGATGGGGGCGTTCGAACCCGGCAGCCGGATTGTCGTTCAGGTTTCTGATGTGTCGGGAGACCTGATGTTCAGCACGGAGCTGCCCGTCGCTGAAAGTGTGAGTCATTGATTCGAGTCAGAGTGGGGCTGCTCGTACTCGCCGCGCTCGTCGTGTGTCTGAAGTCCTGGGGCCAAGAGGCCCCCGGCCGTGTCGTACTCGATGCGGTCGAAATCAAGGGGCTCGGGCGCGTGAACGAGTCGCAGGTCCGTTCCCAAATCGAGATTAAACCCGGCGACACGCTGGATCCCCGCGCCGTCGCGCGCGACATCGGCCGCATCATGAAACTGGGCTTTTTCGCCACCGTCAGCGCCGACATCGACCGTTCGGGGGGACGAAATGTCCTCACCTATAACATCGCCGAAGAGCAAACCATTCGCGAGATCCGCATCGCGGGCAACAAGAAACTGAAGGAGCGCCAAATTCGCGGCGCGATCCAATGGCGCGAAGGCGCCTCGTTCTACCGCGAGGCCTACGGCGAAGAGCGCGACGCTCTCCAGACGCTGTACCGCTCCAAGGGTTTCATGAATGCCACGGTCGACATCGTGGTCGAGCCCGTCGCCGCCGGCGAAGTCCGCGTCACGTATGTCATCAACGAAGGCCGCAAGGCGAAAATCACCAGCATCGAATTCATTGGCAACGAAGCCCTTTCCGACCACAAACTCAAGCGCACGATCAAAACCCGCAAGCGCTACCTCTTCCTCGGCGGCCGCTACGATCAGGACAAATTCGAAACCGACTTGCTCAGTGTCTTGAATGCCTACGGCGATGTTGGCCGGCTCGAAGCCAAGATCGCCTCGACCGACTTTGAATATTCGCCAAATGGCAAGAAACTCGACATCGACATCTCGGTCGCCGAAGGTCCGGAATACCACGTCGATTCGCTCGACTTTGCGGAAAACATCGCCTTCCAGGACGCCGAACTCGATCCCTTCGCGCAAGTGAAGCCGGGGGACATTCACAACCGCAGCCGGGTGAATGAAGACTCGCTGGATGTGCAGCGCCTCTACCGCACCAGTGGCTATACCAACGCGGCCGTGACCCCGCTCGTCACGCTGAACCGCGAAAAGCACACGACCTCCGTCACGCATCAGGTGAACGAAGATGAACTGAAGTACATCAAGGAAGTCCGCATCACGGGCAACTCAATCACGCGCGACGAAGTCGTCCGCCGCAACGTCGAACTCAAGCCCGGCGAGCGTTTCGATGGCTCGCTCTACGAACGCACACAGCGCCGCCTGGAGAGCTCGCAATACTTCGCGTCCACGCGCCTGCGCATGAGCGACGTCGAGGAAAACGAACGGTTTAGCAACATGCTCGTGGAAGTCGAGGAAGGCAAGACCGGCGACTTCAACTTCGGCGCCGCGTTCAATACCGATGAAGGCCTCGGCGGTTTCGGCGAACTGCGCCTGCGCAATTTCGACATCACCGACTTCCCGACCTTCTCCGGTGGTGGCCAGATTTTCTCCGCAAACGCCTTCATCGGCACCGAGCGCACCTCGTACCGCCTCGGCCTGACGGACCCCGAGTTTTTCGGGTACCCGTTCTCGCTTGGCATCGAATTCTTCAATGAAAGTTTCACCGGTACCGGTTCCAGTGACTACACGACCGACTCGTCCGGCGCCAACGTCCGCCTCGGCAAACGTCTCTCCGCGTACAACAACGGCACGTTGACCCTGTCGTATCGCGACACCAGCCTCGAAAACATTAACACCTTCGTCGATCCGGAACTTCGCGAACTCGAAGATCCCGGCTCGACGCTGAGCATTGCGTTCGGGTTCAACCGCAACACGTCAAACAACTCCCGTGACCCGACGAAAGGCTCCACCCACGCCCTGGATCTTGAAGTGGCGGACTTCGGCTTCGATAACGCGTTTGTCGGCTTGCACCACGACTCGACGCTCTTTTACGGCGTCGAACGGTTCCCGAAAGTCTCGTTCTCGTTGCGCGCACGCGAAAGCATCTTGTTCCCCTTCGGCGACAAGCAGTTCGTGCCCATCAACGAACGGCTGTTCGGCGGCGGTACCGGCACCATCCGCGGCTACGACTTCCGCGATGTCGGTCCGCGCGCGGACACCTTCGAAGTTAGAAACGACGGCAGCATCGACATCGACGACGAACCCGTCGGCGGCGAATTGCGGCTCTTGCAGTCTTTCGAGGCCAAGTACAAGCTCACCAATATCCTGCGCCTGTACTACTTCATCGACGCCGGCGCTGTGTTCTTCCAGCCAGAGGACTTCGACATCGGCGACTGGAAATTCGGCACAGGCCTGGGCATCGGCATCGACGTGCCCTTCCTCGGCCCGATCCGCATCGACTACGGTATCCCGCTCAATCCCAACGACGATCAGGGCAGCGGCCAGATCCACATTCAGTCCAGCGTCCGCTTCTAAAGGGTGAATTTTTTCAGACCGACCCGCGTCTAAGCGATGGTCGCGATGCCAAGCGCCAAATTGCAGGGGTTTTTGTCGCTTATGCTATACTCGCGCCGCTTCAGGGGGAAGGTATCGTTCCATTTTCTTTCTGCCCTGTGGCGCATCGTGTGTTTACCAATAACCCGTGGAAAACCGGGCGATTTCGCCCAGAAACATAGGACGATTCCCGCATGACCTCCCGACGCTTCTTTCTGGCCGCCTGCGCGGCACTGCTCATTTCCGTTCCCGCCCTTGCCCAAGACCCCAGCAACTACAAAATCGGCGTGGTGGATCTGAAGCAGGTGTTCGACAGCTACAAGAAGCAAATCGACGAATACGCCAAGCTGCGCACCGAGCGCGACACCATGCAGAAGCCCATCGACGAACTCAGCAAATCGATCACGGCGGACAAGGACAAGTACGACAAGGAAAAGGAAAAGATGACCCCCGACGCCAAGCGGGCGCTCGAGGAAAAGATTGAAGCCGCCGTCACGCGCTACAAAGCCGAATTTGAACGCGCCCAGCAGGACATCGATCGCAAAGAGAAGAAGCTCATGCGCGATCTGTTCGAAGAAATCTACATGGGCATCCAGGAAGTCGGCGCACAAGGCGACTACCACCTCATCTTTGAAAGTGGCGATAGCGGTTCCGTCATGCCCGGCCGCCCCGGCGGTCTGCTCTACAGCAGCACCACGCTCAACATGACCCAGAAGGTGATCGATCACCTGAACGGTAAGTACAAACCCTGATCGCGGATTCTCCATATCGCCGGGCGGCCTACGCGGTCCGGCGTCCGCATTTCACGGTGTCCCCCACATGAACATGACCTTGGGCGAGATCGCCGCCATCGTCGGCGGCACAGTCGAAGGCGACGCCAACGCGCGCATCACCGGGCTGAACGGCCTGAAAGAAGCCAAGCCCGGCGATTTGTCGTTCTACGCCGATGCGCGCTACCAGAAATATCTCGACACCACGCCCGCCGCCGCGCTGATGGTGGATCAAAAATTCTCCGGCGATCGTCGTCCGCTTATTCGCGTCGGCAATCCGTACTTCGCCTTCGCGCAGCTCCTAAAACATCTCGAGTCGCTCTGGCTCATTCACCCGAAGGGCATCCACCCAAACGCCGTCGTCGCGCCCACCGCCAAACTCGGCAAGGACGTCGCCATCGACGCCTTCGCCGTGGTGGCCGACGGCGCCGTAATCGGCGATCGCACCGTGCTGTACGCCGGGGTATACGTCGGCCGCAACACCAGCATCGGCCCCGACGGTGTCTTCTACCCGCACGTGTCCATCCGGGAACGCATCACCATCGGCGCCCGCTGCATCGTCCACGCCAACAGCACCATCGGCTCCGACGGCTTCGGGTTCACCCGCGTCGGCGGCGTGCCCGCTAAAATTCCCCAGATCGGCGGCGTCATCATCGGCGATGATGTCGAAATCGGTTCAAATTCGTCTATTGACCGGGCCACGACGGGCAACACCACCATCGGCAGTAGCACTAAGATTGACAATTTGGTCCAGATCGGCCACAATGTATCTATCGGGGAGAACTGCACAATATCTGGTAGTACCGGCATCAGCGGTAGCACCACTATCGGCAGTCATGTGACAATCGGCGGACAAACCGGCACCGCAGGCCACCTGACCATCGGCGATAATGCCATCGTCGGCGGCCGCGCAGGAGTAACGAAGTCCGTGCCAGCCAACGCGGTTGTCTCGGGGTATCCGTTAAATGATCACGAGGTCACGCGGCGGATTTTCGCAAGCCTCCCGTACCTCCCTGACGCCCTACGTAGGCTCCGAAAACTCGAAAAACGGGTCGAAAATAGCGGACAATATACGAATGAGTAAGCAGCGGACGATAAAAGAATCCAGCTCGTTTTCCGGCATTGGGCTCCACACCGGAAACCTTGCCACGCTTACGTTCCGCCCGGCCCCGCCCGACAACGGCATCGTTTTCTACCGCATCGACCTCCCGGGTCGCCCAGCCGTCCGCGCCGATGTCGACAACGTCGTCGATGTCTCCCGCGGCACGACCATCGCCTGCGGCGACGCTAAGGTCCACACCGTCGAACATGTCCTCGCCGCCGTCGTCGGTCTCGGGCTGGACAACCTCGATATTGAACTTGACGCCAATGAAATCCCCGTGGGCGACGGAAGTTCGCTGCCATTCTTGAGCGTCCTCAAAAAGGCCGGCTTCGTCGAGCAGGAAGCCGAAAAGAAATACGTAAAAATCGATGAACCGGTGTACTACCGGAACGACGACGTCACGCTTAGTGTACTTCCGTTTGATGAGCTGCGCGTTACGATGACAATAGCGTTTGATCACGTCGCCATCGGCACGCAGTACGCCTCGTTCAACATCAACCCGGACACCTTCGAGCACGAAATCGCCTCCGCGCGCACCTTCTGTTTTCTGCGCGAGGTCAAGATGCTCCAGGATCAGGGCCTCATCCGCGGCGGTAACCTCGAAAACGCCGTCGTCATCGGCGACGAGTCCATCCTGAACGACACCCTGCGCTACCCCGACGAGTTCGTGCGCCATAAAGTGCTCGACCTCATCGGCGATCTGTTCCTGCTCGGCGGGCCGATCAAGGGCCACATCGTCGGCGTGAAATCCGGCCACGCGATGCACGTGAACTTCGCCAAGCGCATCAAGAAGGCGCTCACGAACGGCCATGGCCAGACCGACACGCTCAAGGGCCTCAGCCGCCCCAAGCCCGAGCCGGTTTTCAACGTCAACAAGATCATGAAGCTGCTGCCGCACCGGTTCCCGTTCTTATTGGTGGACCGGATCATTTCCTGGCAGCCGTATGAATACGTGCAGGGCATCAAAAACGTCACGATCAACGAACCCTTCTTCCAGGGCCACTGGCCGCGCAACCCGGTGATGCCGGGCGTGCTCATTCTGGAAGCCATGGCGCAGGTCAGCTCCGTCCTCACGGTCACCCCGGAAGGCGAGCAGACCCAGAAGCAGGCCTTCTTCCTCAGCATCGAAAACGCCAAGTTCCGCCGCATGGTGGTCCCCGGCGATCAGATCATCATCGAATCCACCACGAAGCGCACGCGCCGAAACGCCGTCCGTGTTCGCTCCGTCGCCCGCGTCGACGATCAGGTCGTCTGCGAAGCCGAAATGACCTTCTCCCTCAAAGAACCCATGGTCAACGGCAATGGGAATGGCAACGGTCACTAAGCGCTCGTCATATCCTTCCTGAATACTTTCGCCTCGGCGCCTGCGATTGCCAGTAAGCTGAGTTCTTGCTAGGCGATACGGACATGAGAATGGAGAGCATAGGCGCATGCTACGCGATCGCTTGTCGTTGTTGAAGCAAGTCTTTGTTGGCCGCACCTGTTCTGTGAAGAAGCGGGAGCACGACTGGGCTTTCTCGTTTGGCGACAATGTGGCCTTGGATGTTAGTGCTCCGTGGCGCATCGTCACTGTCAATGGCATCGCCTTTGCCGGTGCGGATGACGAACAGCAATTCGGATTGCCCAAGCCTATCGATGGGCAAGCAACAGCCAACGAACTGATCAACGGGCGACGGGTGAGAGCGTTCGATGTTGATGCGCGAACTGCGGATCTTCGAATTAGCTTTGAAGGCGAACTCAGTTTAGAGGTATTCAATAATTCGTCCGGATTCGAAGGGTGGAATGTGACCGCCGAAGTCGACGGTGATACCCTTTCTGTGGTGGGGCTCGGTGGCGGTGACATTGCGTTTCTTTGAGAGAAAGCAAGTTCTCAAAAGCAACATCCGGCGTACGCTGCCGAATTCACGGTTGTATCGGAAACGATCACGGATCCGTAACTGCGTGTCTATCGTTTTCTAATCGTACTGCTGCAAGCGCGACTATGTATCTCGCTGCGCAGCGCGCGAGACTACTAACGCTTGAATGAATCCGAGCCGCACGGCACAATGCGATCGTTGGCAAAAAAATTAGGGCGTACTCATGCTGAATCGACGAGATTTCCTGAAGGCGGCGGCGCTTGGCTCCGCCTCGGTTGTGTGCAGTGGCTTTCCCGCGGCGATCGCCCGGGCGGCCACCATCGATCCCGCGGAGGGGACCACGTTTCTCGACGCCGAGCACGTCGTGGTTCTCATGCAGGAAAACCGCTCCTTCGATCACGCCTTCGGCTCGCTGCGCGGCGTGCGCGGTTTTCGTGATCCGCGCGTCCACCAGCAGCCCAACGGAAATCCCGTCTGGTTCCAGCCCAATGCGGACGGCTCCAGCGTTCCGCCGTTCCGCCTCAACATGGAAGGATCGAACGTCACCTGGATGGGCGGCACGCCGCACTCCTGGACAGATCAGGTCGACGCGCGGAATGGAGGTCGCTACGACAACTGGCTCGCGGCCAAGCGGCGCAACGACAACTTCCCGATGACGATGGGCTTCTTCACCCGCGAAGACATCCCGTTTTACTACGCCCTCGCCGACGCCTTTACCATTTTCGATTACGCCTTCTGCTCGTCGCTGACCGGCACGACGCCCAACCGGCTGCACCTGTGGACCGGCACGATTCGGGAGAGCAAAGACCACACCGCGCGCGTCACGAATGGGGACACGGATTACGACGCCGAGGCCGCGTGGACGACCTATCCCGAGCGGCTCGAAGATGCCGGCATCTCGTGGAAGATTTACCAGAACGAGATCTCGCTGGATACCGGCCTAATCGGTGAACAAGAAGCGTGGCTCTCCAACTTCACCGACAACCCGATCGAGTGGTTCACGCAGTACCGCGTCCGGCACTCGAAGTCGCGCCGGGCGCATTTGTCGAAACAGGCCGAGAAGTTCACGGCGCGCATTGAAGAAGCTTCCGCGGCGCTGAGCTCCGGCTCGCCGACCGGCGACGAAAAAGCAAAACTCGAGAAGCAGCGCGACGATGCGACGAAGGCGCTCGATGGAATCCAAAAAGAGATCGCCGAGTACACGGAAGAAGGCTGGGGCATCCTTGCCGCGCGTGAGAAGGCGATCCACGAGAAAGCCTTTTGCACCAACGCCGGTGACCCCGACTTCCGCACGCTGGAGACGCACACCTACGACGACAACGGCGAAAGCCGCCGAATCGCCGTTCCCAAGGGCGACGTGCTGCACCAGTTCCGCAAGGATGTGGACACCGGCCAACTGCCCGCCGTTTCCTGGCTCGTCGCGCCGGAGCGGTTCTCGGATCACCCCGGCTCTGCATGGTTTGGCGAGTGGTACCTCAGCGAAGTCCTCAATATCCTCACGCGCGATCCGGAGGTCTGGAAGAAGACCGTCTTTGTTCTCTGCTACGACGAGAACGACGGCCTCTTCGATCACGTCCCGCCCTTCATCGCGCCGCACCCCGGCCGGCCCGAAACCGGAAAAGTCTCCAACGGCATCGATACGACCGACGAAGTCTCCAACGCGCACGGACGCGACCATTCCATCGGACTCGGCTACCGATGCCCCTTGCTCGTCGCCTCGCCGTGGACGCGCGGCGGCTGCGTGAACTCGCAGGTCAGCGACCACACCTCCGTCCTCATGTTCCTGGAAACCTGGCTCGCCGGCAAAGGGACACCCGTTCCCGAGCCGAACATCAGCGACTGGCGCCGCACGGTCTGCGGCGATCTCACCTCCGCCTTCAAGCCCTACAACGGCGAGAGTTACGAACTGCCCAACTATCTCGAGCGCGACGCGTCCGTCGAGCGCATCCACAAGGCGCTCTTCAAAGCCAAGCCCGAGCCGGGTGCGCCGTTGCAGCCCGCGGACATATCCGGATTCAAGGTTGCTGCGTTTCAGGAAACCGGCACGCGGCCCTCGTGTCCGCTGCCCTACGAGTTGGAAGCCAGCATCGACGCGCAGCCCAACGGCGCGCGGATCAAGATGGAAGCCGGCAATGCGCGCAACAACGGCAAAGCCGCCGGTGGATCGTTCAATGCCTACGCCTACGGCGCACAGTTGCTCGCCCGCGCCTACGCGGTCACCGCGGGCGATGCCATTGACGACATACTCCCGATCGAAGGCGACTGCCACGTCCGCATTGATGGACCCAACGGATTCATGCGCGAACTCCGCTGTTCTGGCAAATCCACCTTTAGCGCCGAAGTCCGCACCGACGGCATAAACCTCGCGCTAACGCTCACAAACGCCTCCAAAGAACCGCTCAAGATTGAACTGGCCGACGAGTCCTACGGCGATAGCCTCGATCCCATTTCGCTCAAGCCCGGCGAAACAAAAAAAGTCTCAATCTCCACCGCCGCCGGCAAACAATGGTACGACCTCGCGGCCCGCGCCAACGGAACCCAACACCGATTCGCCGGCCGAATCGAAACCGGCGAATGGTCCATCTCCGATCCCGCAATGGCGTGACGTAGCGCCGGCTTCCAGCCGGCAAAGAAAGACGCATCCCCTCATTGCGAGGATATGGATATACGACCCGACAATCTTTTAACGGAGCGCATCACTTCTTAGTTGTCATCCCCGCGAAAGCGGGGACCTCTCGCACAGCGCTCACCTTCCCCGTTTTGTGTCTGCTACCATAACACTCATGCGATTCAGTGACCTACGCGTTAACACTGGTATTGGTCCGGCGTCACCGCCATCGGTATCTGCGGCGGTATTGCCGGACTCGTTGTGTTTTTGAGATTTTTCTTTCTTAGCGACATTCCCCAGTTTTGGGTGCCAATTTTTCTCGGAGGCTCAGCGCTCGCCGGAGCCGCCTGTTTCGTGGCGCTGTTCTTTTTCTTCCAATCGATCTTTATCGACGGCCTGAAATCTCTACTCGGTTTTCACCGGTAATCGAAAACATCATTTCCATTCCTCCGCGTCATACCCCTTGTCTCGCACCTCCCATTTCCCACCACCGAGTGCAACAGCCGCGCATAGGTATATAGAGGGCGATGACGACCGGTTGGGCGCTGGTCAGAACCGCCAGGTGAAGGAGCGCCGCAGCCAGGTGCGAGGCTGCGGCGGGACGTGCGTGGGGTAGGGGTGTATCACGCTCGCGAATGTGCCGAGTGGCCGAAAACTACGTGGAGAAGGCTATTGATCTCGATCTGCGTAATGCCGTAGAATCTTAGCGTATGGGAATGTCGCAATGACTACAGCATCGCGATCTGATTCCGGAAAAATCCGCATCATCACCGGTCCCCAACCCGGTGAGCCTGCTGCGCTTTGGCGTAAGGCGCCGCGGTATGCGCCGCAAGTCGATTTCCCGGCATACCGCCACATTCCGGGAGTAACGCCGCATCCCGAACGACACGCAGACGGGCATTCGTATGGTCTTTCGATCGCCAACGCTTCGGCGGTATCGACGGAGAACTGGCGCAAACACGTCTCCTATTTGCACGGAATCGATCTCTACCACGCCGGATACTTCTGGGAAGCGCACGAAGCGTGGGAGGGGCCATGGAAGCAGGCCTCTCCGGACAGCCTTGAGGCAAACCTGTTGCAAGCGCTCATCCTGAACGCCGCGGCGCTGCTCAAGGTGCACATGGGCAACGCGGCCGGCGCGCGCACGCACAGCCAGGCCGCGCGCTGGCGCCTCGCGCGCATCCGCAGCAAGGGATACGAAGACGCGCACTCGCACTTCCTGGGAATCAACATCGGCGACCTGATCGAACAGGTCAAGCGCTTTTACGGACCGCTGTGGGAATCCGAAACGAACAGCGAGATTCGCCTGCGCGGCAAGGCGCCGCGACTCGTGGTCGAGGGACTCGACTAGCGGCCCGTGTGGCCGAAGCCGCCCGACCCGCGGCGCGTATCGCCCAAGGCATCCACGGCGCGCCACGTCGCGCGCGTGATCGGCGCGATCACGAGCTGCGCGATGCGCTCTCCACGCTGCAGCGTGAACGGCTCCTCGCCGTGGTTGATCATCAGCACCTTAATCTCGCCACGATAATCGGCGTCGATCGTGCCCGGCGTATTCACCAGCGTGACGCCATGCTTGAGCGCCAGCCCGCTCCGCGGCCGCACCTGCGCCTCGAAGCCCGGCGGCAGCGCGATGCGCAGCCCCGTGGGCACCAGCTTGCGCTCGCCCGGCACCAGCGTGACCGGCTGATCGAGTGCCGCGCGCAGATCCATGCCCGCGGCCAGATCGGATTCGTACTGCGGCAGTGGCAGCCCGGTGCCGTGCGGCTCCACGGCGACGTCGATCGATATTTCGCGCGGCGCGTCCATCAAGACCTCAAATGCTCAGCGTCACCGGCGCAGCAGGCGCGGGGCCCAGCACCGTGAGCGCGGTATTCGGTTTCGTGAAAATTTCGTTCGCCGCGCGCTGCACGTCGTCCACGCTCACGCGGTCGAGATTGTGCAGCACTTCATCGACCGCGATGATACGGCCCTGGTAAATGAGCGAACGCACGAGGCGCGCCATGCGGTTGAAAGTGCCTTCCAACGCGAGCAGCAATCCGCCTTTGATCTGTTCGCGGTTGCTGGAGAGTTCTTCGTTGCTCAAGGTTTCGTCGCGCAACCGGCGCAACTCTTCGGAAGCGAGATCGACGGCCTTCTGCAGGTTCTCCGGCGCGACTCCCGCGTAGAAGCCGAAGAGTCCGGCGGTGCCGAGCAGCGAATTGAATGAATACACCGAATACGCCATGCCTTCCTGCTCGCGAATGCGCTCGAACAGGCGCGAGGTCGATCCGCCTCCCAGCACATTGCTCAGCAGATCATATGCAAAACGTCGCGGATCCGTGATGGACACACTTGGGAAACAGCACACGAGGTGATCCTGCGCGACGTCGCGCGGTTCAATCATTTCGCCGCTGTGATACTCCGGCGCAACGTCGGCGATCGCCGGGAGCGCGTGCGCAGGCAACGCGCCAAATTCCTTCCTTACTTGCTTTAGGAATTCGGCCTCGTCGAAACGGCCCGCGATGGATATGATCATGTTCTGCGGCGCATACCACGCGTCGCGATACTCGCGCACGGATTCCATCGTCGCCGCGCTGACCGTTTCCTCGTACCCGGAAATCGGCCGGCCCAGCGCATGTCCGCGCCAAACCTGCTCGGTGGTGATGTCGTGCACGTAGTCTTCCGGCACGTCCTTGATCATCGAGATTTCCTCGAGGATCACGTTCCGTTCTTTTTCGAGATCGTGCAGCGTGGAATTCTTCACGATGTCGGCGAGCACATCGAACGCGCTCGCCGCATGCTGTTCAAGCACGCGCGCGTAATAGCAGGTGTACTCGCGCGTAGTGAACGCATTGATCTGTCCGCCGCGACCTTCGATCTCTTCGACGATCTGCCGCGCGGTACGCGTGGGCGTGCCTTTAAACAGCAGATGTTCGAGGAAATGCGAAATACCCGCCTGTTGCGGCGTTTCGCAGCCCGAGCCGACGCGAATCCAGATGCCGATCGACGCGGAATGCACGTACGGCAGTTGTTCGCTCACCACGCGCAGGCCGTTGTCCAGCGTATGGATCACCGGGTTGAGCGGCAGGTAGCCCGAACCGCCCGGCGACACTGCGCCCGTGCGTTCACTATTCACTGCGTACGCCTCTCTGGCTCGTGACTAGCGTCGTCCGCCACGCCCGCGATCACGACCACCGCGATCGCCGCCGCGTCCGCCCCGATCGCGTCCACCACGATCGCCGCCACCGCCACCTTCACGGCGCGGCCCGCGCGAACGTTTGGACTGCTCGTATTCCTCCGGCGAAATCCGGCCCATTTCGACATCGGCCTGGATTTTCGAGAGGTTCACGCGGCCAAGGTCGTCAATTTCGACCACTTTCACGTCGATTTCGTCACCCACCTGGACCACATCGCCTACTTCGCCGACATGCTCCAGCGAGAGTTCGGAGATGTGCACGAGACCTTCTTGCGCGCCGACAATGTTCACGAAGGCGCCAAAGTTCATCAAGCGCGTGACCGTGCCGTGGTAAATCGCGCCGACTTCCGCCGTCGCGGTGAGGTTCTGGATCATTTCGACCGCAGCATCGGTGCCGGCGGAATCCGCGCACGCGATCTGAACGGTACCGTCGTCCTCGATGTTGATCTCGGCGCCCGTGGCTGCCTGGATTTCGCGAATCACGCGGCCGCCCGGTCCGATGACATCGCGGATCTTGTCTTCCGGAATCTTGATGGTGGTGATTCTTGGCGCGCGCGGCGAGAGTTCCGGCCGCGGTTCCGCAATCACCTCGTTCATCTTGCCAAGCACGTGCAGGCGGCCTTGCTTGGCCTGCTCGAGCGCCTGACGCATCAGCGCGCTGGAGACGCCGGCAATTTTGCAGTCCATCTGGAACGCCGTGATGCCGTTCGCGGTGCCACAGACCTTGAAGTCCATGTCGCCGAGGTGGTCTTCGTCGCCCAGGATGTCGGTGAGCACGGCAGCCTGCTCGCCTTCCTTAATCAGACCCATCGCGATGCCCGCGACCGGCGCCGCAATCGGCACACCCGCGTCCATCAGGCTGAGCGAACCGCCGCACACGCTCGCCATCGAGCTCGAGCCGTTGCTCTCGGTGATTTCCGACACGATACGGACCGTGTATGGGAAGGGCTGGCCGTTTTCATTCTGATCCGGCGGAATCATGCCTTGCAGCGCGCGCTCCGCCAGCTTGCCGTGACCGATTTCGCGCCGGCCCGGGCCGCTGATGCGGCGCACTTCGCCGACCGACCAGGGCGGGAAGTTGTAGTGCAGGAAGAAGCGTGTGAACACGTCGCCGACGAGCTCGTCGCTGCGCTGTTCGTCGCGGCCCGTGCCCAGGGTCGTTGTCACGATGGCCTGCGTTTCGCCGCGCGTGAACAGCGCGGAGCCGTGCGCGTGGGGCAGAATGCCGAGTTCGATCGTGATCGGGCGCACATCGGCCAGACCGCGGCCATCAATGCGCTTGCTGGTGTCGATCACCATCTTGCGCATGAGGTTCTTTTCGAGCTTGCCGAAGGTCGCCTTGATGTGCGGAACAGCGGTGGCGTATTTCTCGTCGCCATACTGCGCCTTGAGCTTTTCGTTGACTTCGGCGGTCAGCGCGTCGATGGCGTCGTGCCGCGCATGCTTGCCGGCGATCGCCAGCGCCGCTTTCATGCGGTCGGCCGCGAGCGCTTCAACATCCTTCACCACGGCTTCATCCGAAGCCGCCGGCGTGAAGGTGACTTTTTCCTTGCCGGCCTTCGCGCGCAGTTCTTCGATGGCGGCAATAATCTGCTTTATGTACGTGTGCGCCAGGTCCAGCGCCTCGATCATCTTGTCTTCCGCCACTTCGTGGGCCGAGCCTTCCACCATCAGGATGGAGTCTTTCGTGCCCGCGACGACAATGTCCATGTCGCTCGTGTCCATCTCGTCGATCGTCGGATTCACGGCAAGCTGTCCGCCGATAAGGCCGACGCGGACGGCGCCAATCGGGCCGTTCCAGGGAATTTCGGAGATGTACACGGCGGCCGACGCGGCGTTGATCGAGAGCACATCCGGATCGTTCACGTTGTCCGCCGAGAACACGTTCTGGCAGATGAGGACTTCGTTCAGGAAGCCCTTCGGGAACAGCGGGCGCATCGGGCGGTCGGTGAGACGGCACACGAGAATTTCGCGCTCGCTCGGCCGCGCTTCGCGGCGGAAGAAGTTACCCGGGATGTGCCCCGCGGCGTATGCCTTCTCGCGGTAGTCCACCGTCAGTGGGAAGAAATCCTGGCCCGGCTTGGCGGTGGGGGAGTACGTGACGGCCGAGAGGACCATCGTGCCGCCGCATTTCACCAGCACGGCACCTTGTGCCTGCCGGGCGATGCGGCCCGTTTCAAATGTTATTTCGGTGGATCCAATGGTTACAGAAGTGGTGTGCATACCTTAAACGCTCCTAGTCTGTTTCGACGCGGTTGCACCGTCGAAAACCGGACTGGAACGTCTTCCACAGCGTTCCCCAGTTTCCCGCGGGCTCTATTTTTTGTCTTTTTCTATGCAAACTTTACCGCCGGGCGCGAGGCCCGGCGGGATATATCGTGGTTATTTGCGCAACCCGAGTTTCTGCACGATGTCGCGGTAACGCTCGAGGCTCGACACGCGCAAGTAGTTGAGCAGATTGCGGCGGTGACCAACCATCTTGAGCAGTCCACGGCGGCCCGCGAAATCCTTCGGGTGCGCCTGGAAATGGTCGGTGAGTTGGTTGATCGTTTCGGTCAACAACGCGATCTGGACTTCCGGAGAGCCGGTGTCGCCTTCGTGCTTCGCGTAATCCTTGATGACCTGGGCCTTGCGTTCTTTTGTGATGGGCATAACTGTCACCTGTCCTTTTGTCCACCCTCGACCCAGGTGCGCGCCGGTGACCAGCGCCCATCCGAGACGGGGTACCTATGGTTCAGGACGTCACGCGACGTCCGTTAACACTGCAATACCGGGCAGCACCTTGCCTTCGAGCATCTCGAGGCTCGCGCCACCGCCCGTGGATACATGCGACATCTTGTCGGCGAGGCCAAATTCCACCACTGCCGCGGCCGTATCGCCGCCGCCGATCACGCTGGTCGCTTTGCCGTTCGCCAGTTGCTCCGCGACTGCGCGCGTGCCGCCAGCGAACTTCGGCATCTCGAACGCACCCAGCGGTCCATTCCACACGACCGTTTTGGCGCCGTCGATGATCTTGCCGAACGCAGCCACCGTCTTCGGGCCGACATCGAGGCCCATCCAGCCGGCCTCAATATTGCCCAGATCAACGACCTTGGAGGCCGCATCGGGTGCAAAACGATCCGCGATGACGGCATCCACGGGAAGCAACAATTCTACATTTTTCTCACGGGCCTTTGCCAGTGCGGCCTTCGCGGTATCCAGCGCGTCGGCTTCCAGCAGGGATTTGCCGATTTCGTGGCCCTGGGCCTTCAAAAACGTGAAGCACATGCCGCCGCCAATGAGCAGGGCATCCACCAGGCCGAGCAGATTGTCGATCACCTGGATCTTGTCGGACACCTTCGCGCCACCCAGGATCGCCACCAGCGGCCGATCCGGGTTGTGCAGGATCTTGTCGAAGAATTCGAGCTCCGCGGCCACGAGGAAACCCGCCGCGCGTTCCTTGAAATGGTGTGCCGCGCCCTCGGTGGAAGCGTGCGCGCGATGCACCGCGCCGAAAGCGTCGCTGACGTACACGTCGCCCAGTTTCGCCATCGCCTCGGCGAGTTTCGGGTCGTTCTTTGTTTCGCCCGGCTCAAAGCGCGTGTTTTCGAGCAGCACCACATCGCCCGGCTTCATCGCGGCGACGGCGGCCTCGGCCTTTGGCCCGACGACTTCGTCCACCTTCGTGACGTTGCCGCCGATCAGTTCGCGCAGGCGATCCGCGATCGGGTCCATGCGGTACTTCTTGTTCTCTTCGATGATCCGCGCGCGATCGGCGTCGTCCTTGGCTTTCTTCGGGTTTTCCGGCCGGCCGAGGTGCGACATCAGCACGAGCTTGCCGCCTTGCGCGCGCACGAACTTGATGCTCGGCAACGCGGCACGGATGCGCGTGTCGTCGCGCACGCTACCGTCGTCGTCCTGCGGCACGTTGAAGTCCACGCGCATCAGCACGCGCTTGTCGCGCAGGTGGACGTCGGCGAGGCTCAGCTTCTTCGGCATAACGGGCGGACTTACTGCGCCATCTTGCGGAACAGATCCACGCAGCGGTTCGAATAACCCCACTCGTTGTCGTACCACGACACGACCTTGACGAAATTGCCGTCCATCACCATCGTGAGGTCGGCATCGAAGATGCTCGAGTGCGGATTGCCGACGATGTCCTTGGACACGATCGGATCCGTGCAGTACTGCATGATGCCCTTCATTTTGCCTTCGGCCGCGGTCTTCACGGCCGCGTTCACTTCGTCAATTGTGACGGTCTTGTTCAGTTCGGCCGTGAGATCGACGACCGAACCAACCGGCACCGGGACGCGCAGGGACATGCCGTCCAGCTTGCCCTTCAATTCCGGAAGCACCTTGCCAACCGCGCGGGCCGCGCCCGTGGTGGTCGGGATGATCGATTCGGCTGCGGCGCGCGCGCGGCGCAGGTCCTTGTGCGGCATGTCGAGCACGCGCTGGTCGTTGGTGTACGCGTGGATCGTGTTCATCAGGCCGTGCTTGATGCCGAAGGATTCGTGCAGCACCTTGGCGAGCGGCGCGAGGCAGTTGGTTGTGCAGCTTGCGTTCGACACCACGATGTGCTCGGGCTTCAGCGTGTTGTCGTTTACGCCCATCACGACCATCGCGTCGACTTCGTCCTTTGGTGGCACGCTGAGCAGCACTTTCTTCGCGCCACCGGCCACATGCTTCAGGCAGTCGGCCTTCGCCGTGAAGATGCCGGTCGATTCAATCACCATCGGCGAGCCGTGCGCGCCCCACTTGATCGCCGCGGGGTCTTTTTCCGCGCTGATGGGGATGGTCTTGCCATCCACGACGATCGCGTTGGCGGCATGCGTCACCGTGCCTTTGTAAGGGCCGTAGGTGCTGTCGTACTTCAACAGGTGCGCCAGCGTGGCGGAGTCGGTCAGGTCGTTGATGAGCACGACCTCGAAATCCTTGCTGGCCATGAGAACTTTGAACACGTTGCGGCCGATGCGGCCGAACCCGTTGATGCCGATCTTGATTGCCATGATGTAGTAACTCCCCTGAGCCGGTTGGTGGTCCGAGAATCGCGTGTTCCCTGGCCCTCGAAGGAGGAGGTTACAGCGCGAACGAAGCGGGCTGACCCGCAGAAAGCCGGTACAACACCCGGCGTATTATCCTAAATTCATGCGCAGGTGATCAAAAGTGGCGCAGGTTCAGTCGCCGATCCACCCGAGCCACGCCGCGAGCAGTACGAATGCGCCGAGCGCAATGCGGTAGTAGCCGAATGCCTCGAAGCTGCGCTTTTTGACGTAGCCCATGAACGCCGCGATTACAGCGTAGGCCACCACGAACGACACAATCGACCCCACGGCCAGCAACGTCCATTGCTCGCCCGTGAACGACAGGCCTTGGGTGAACATCTTGTAGCCGGTTGCGGCGATCATGGTGGGGATCGCGAGGAAGAACGAGAACTCCGCCGCGGCCTGGCGGCTGGCGCCCAGGGACATCGCGCCGATGATGCTGGCGGCCGAGCGCGAGGTGCCGGGGATCATGGCGAGGCACTGGATGAGGCCGATGAAGAAGGCCGTGCGCAAGGGGATGTCGTTGACGTTTTTATAGGCCGCCGTCCGCTGTACCCTCTCTAGCACGATCAGCACGATACCGCCGACCACCAGTGCAATCGCCACCGGCACCGGCGCGAAGAGGTGGGCCTCCATGAAGTCGTCGAACAGTTTCCCAAGGATCAGGGCCGGGATCACGGCGACGATCATCTTGAGCCACAGCGAAAACAGGTCGCGGCGGGCGGCGCCCGTGCGCGAAAAAGGCCATAAATCGGCCCAGAAATAGACCACTACGGCCAAAATCGCGGGGAGCTGGATGATGACCATGAAGGCGTCGTTAAAGGCCTTGTCTTCCGTCAGCCGGACGAAGGCGTCGACGATAATCATGTGGCCCGTGCTGCTCACGGGCAGGAATTCGGTCGCCCCCTCGACGATGGCGAGCAACACGGCCTTCAACAATGCTGGCACGACGATCCCCCGGACTATCCGCGCGAAATCCTACCACACGCACCGGAGGGGACTGGCTGCGCGTGTTTTTGGCGCGTAGTCTGTCCCCGGTTTTCTTGCCGCCGACGACCGGGGACAGACTACGCATTTCGGCCGTCAGAGTTTCCGCGGGTTATTGAGGAGAAACGGGGTATCGGAATGGCCGGGCTGCGTCGCGCGTGAAATTCGCAGTCAGTCCCCTGTGGACTGCTAAAATAGGGTTCCCGTCCGGCGTGTCATTTCCGCGTACCGTACCGATGCGCGAGTGGCGTGTGTGGACGGGCCGGAACGGACGAGGTGCGCCGTGGCGGTCGAGCATACGGAAGCGGTCGTGGTCCGCGGTGTGGACTACAGCCAGACCAGCCGCATCGTCACGTTTGTGACGCCGCGGCGCGGTCGGGTCGCCTGCCTGGTGAGGGGCATGCGCCGGCCCGGGTCATCCACGGCGGCGGCGCTCGATATGTTCAATCGTGTCGAGATCGGCCTCGTGTGGAAGGATTCGCGCACGGTGCAGACGCTCACCGACTGCACGACGCTCGACGCGTATCCCGCGCTGAAGACGGACTTGGACAAGTCGACCTGCGGCGCGGTGGCACTTGAAGTCGCATTGAAGACCGCGCACGAGAATGAGCCCAGCGAAGTGTTGTACGCCGCGCTGGTCAGCGGACTCGAAGGTTTGGCGGTGTGGACGGGCCCGGCGGAGATGTACACCTGCCGGGTGCTGCTGCGGTTGTTGGCGGCGGCCGGGTTCGCGCCGGTACTGGATCGTTGTTGTTTTACGGGCCGCGCGATTGGCGGCGCGTGTGGATTTTCGCTCGACGGCGGCCTGACGCAAGTCGAGGCCAGGATGGATTGCGATCTGTCGGCCGACGAAGCGGTGCTGTTGCGCGCGCTGGCGGGCGAGGGTGCCTGCCCGGCGATCGGCGGCGGCGCGAAGTTGTTGAACGTGTTGTGTGCGTATACAGAGCGGCAAATGGACGTCACGCTGCGCAGCGCGCGCGTGCTGGATCAATTGAGAGAGAAGGCCGGGGCGGTCCCGGTGGATTGAACGGCGGCCAGGCCGCGGTATTGGTTCTGTTGTGAGCACTCCCATCGAAAATATCCGCAATTTCTGCATCATTGCGCACATCGACCACGGCAAAAGCACGCTGGCCGATCGTCTGCTTGAAGTCACCAAAACCATCGACAAGCGCCTGATGAAAGAGCAGACGCTCGATACGATGGACATCGAACGCGAGCGCGGCATTACGATCAAATCCGTCGCCGTCCGCATGAATTATCGCGCCAAGGACGGCAAGGACTACGTGCTGAACCTGATCGACACGCCGGGTCACGTGGACTTTGCGTACGAGGTCTCGCGCAGCCTGGCGGCTTGTGAGGGCGCGTTGTTGCTGGTGGACGCCACACAGGGCGTCGAGGCGCAGACGCTGGCGAACGCGTACAAGGCGATCGACCAGCACCTCGAGATCATCCCGGTCATTAACAAGATCGATCTTGCCAGTGCGGACGTTGATTCCGCGCGCCGGCAGTTTACGGATATCGTTGGACTGGATGGGTCGACCGCGATCCTCGCGAGCGGGAAATCCGGCCTGGGTATCGACGATATTCTCGAAGGCGTCGTCGAGCGCGTGCCCGCGCCGAAGGGTAACCGCAATGCGCCGCTGCGCGCGCTGATTTTCGACGCGGTGTACAACGACTACCGCGGCGTGATCGTGTATGTGCGCGTCGTTGAAGGCCGCATTCTCCCCGAAGAAAAAATCAAGATGATGTCGAACGATGAGCGTTACGAGGTCATCGAAGTCGGCACACTCTCGCCCACGATGCGCCCGGCCGAAAAACTCGAAGCCGGCGAAGTGGGCTACATCATTTGCAATATCCGTTCGCTCGACAAGACGAAGATCGGCGACACAGTCACCGACGCGTTCAAGCCCGCGCCCGAGCCGTTGCCGGGCTACGCGGAACCCAAGCCGGTCGTGTTCTGCGGTATGTATCCCGCGGCGGACACGGACTACATGCAGTTGCGCGACGCGCTCGAACGGCTCCGGCTGAACGATTGCAGTTTTACTTATCAGGCCGACAGTTCGGATGCGCTTGGACTCGGCTACCGCCTTGGTTTCCTTGGTCTGCTGCACATGGAAATTGTGCAGGAGCGTCTCGAGCGCGAATTTGGCTTGACGCTCGTGACCACCGTGCCGAACGTGTCCTACCGCGTGACGCTCACCACTGGCGAAACTCTCGAAATCGAAAACGCATCAAAGTTTCCCGCCGCCAACCAGATCGAGACCACCGAAGAGCCGTATATCGAAGCGGACATCATGGTGCCCACGCAATACCTGAGCGCGATCATTGACTTGTGCAAGAAAAAGCGCGGCATCCACATCCGCGTGGACTACATCGACGCAAACCGTTGCATGGCGATTTACCAGATGCCGCTTGCGGAAATCGTGCTCGACTTCTATGACAAGTTGAAAAGTTACACCCGCGGTTACGGCTCGCTGGAATACAAAATCATTGGTTACCGCCCTGGCGACCTGGTGAAGCTGGATATCCTGCTGAACGGCGATCGCGTGGACGCGCTGTCCTGTATTGTGCACCGTGAGCGCGCCTCCGTCGTGGGCCGCATGCTGGCGTCGCGCCTGCAGAAGCTCATCCCGAGACACCAGTTCGAAATTGCCATTCAGGCCGCCATTGGCGGCAAAATCATCGTCCGTGAGACGGTAAAGGCGTTGGGTAAAAACGTCACCGCAAAATGCTATGGTGGTGACATTACTCGTAAACGCAAGTTGCTCGAGAAGCAGAAAGAAGGCAAGAAGCGCATGAAACAGGTCGGCTCGGTCGAAGTGCCGCAAGAAGCCTTCATGGCGCTCCTCAAAGTGGACGATGAGGGAGAGTAAGTAAGGTGGATTCTCCCATCGAGCCGGCCGATCGCGATCGGCGCCGCTCCACGCGGGATCGCCGCCGCAGCCTGCGCGACCGCCGCCATTTCTGGTCGCGCCTGATGAATGCGGGCAGCCTTGGCCGGGGCGTGCGCTGGCTCACGGGGCCGTGGTCCAGCGCGAACGGGCTGAGCTGGCTGCGCCTGTTGATCCTGTTCTTCATCGTGCGCTGGGGCGTACTCACGGTGTATGGCATCCCGACGAGCTCGATGGAGCCGACCCTGCACGGCAATGCGTCGTGGTTCACGCGCGATCGCGTGGCGATCAACAAGCTCGCGTTTGGTCCGCGTTATCCGTTCACGTCGCAACGAATTTTCCCCACCGGTTCGCCCAAGCGCTGGGACATCGTCGTGTTCAACTCGCCGCAACCGACCGACGAAGGCAACGTATTGATCAAGCGCGTCGTGGGTTTGCCGGGCGAGGTCGTGCACGTGTTGCCGACGGGTTTGTACATCAACAGCACGCAGGTGGAGATCCCCGCCGAACTCGCGGACCATCTGCACTATAGCCCCGGCCTCGAGGCCACGCCGGATGACGTGAACCGTCTGGCGCTGGCATGGGCGAAATCAGTGATCATTCCCGCCGAGATTCTGACCAACACGTCCGATGCCCGCTACAAACTGCAAGAAGACTTGGTGGAGCTGGCCGGCAAGATTCATAACATTGATGTGGCCAAACTCGAGGAGTTGCCCGCGGCGCAGTTGGTGCAGGAGTGTGTCAGGCCCGAGAGCCTCGTAATCATTCGAAAGTGGCGCGAAGAATTCCTGCGCCGCATGGGTTCATCGCGCTACGGCGTCTCCTCTTCCCTGGAGACCACGCTCGTGCCGCGCGGGCATTATTTTGTGCTCGGCGACAACGGGCCTGAAAGCATCGATAGCCGCATATTCGGCTTTGTGCCGCACGAAAACCTCGTCGGCCGAGCCTTTGCGATTGTCACGCCGTTTAGCCGCATGCGCGACGTCTCCGGATTCCTGCAAGAACCACGCGGGCGGCTCGTCTTCTTTGGCTCGATCGCGTTGGTGTTGGCGTGGGAACTAATCCCGGGGTTTATTGCCTTCTCGTGGACCTTGCGCGGGGCGATACCCGGGCTCGGCCTCAAGCGCGGCGATCGCGTTATCGTGAATCGCATCGGGTTCGGCCCGCGTCTGCCGTTCACGCATCAACGAATTCTGTGGTGGAAAAAACCGAAACCCGGCGACGCGGTGTGTTTCCGCATGTCGCGTTCCGGGAATGGCTTTGACTTATATTTCGGCGAAGTGATCTCGGTTGATCACGCGAAAGGTTTTCGCGTGATCGTGCGCGGGCCGGGCGAGGCCGAGCAACGCGGCCTTGTACTGCAACGGCGTGACATCGTCGGCCGCGCGAGTATGATTTGGGCGCCGCGCCGCCGCCGTGGACGTGTGCGACCCGCGGCGCGGGTCGAAAGCGCCGCTGCGGATCGCCTACACTAACGCGCTCATGGCAACCCGAACGGAAGAACGCGCGGCGGCAGTGCCCCAGGGTTCACCCTGGCTGCGCACCGCGTGGGAATGGATCAAAAGTATCGCGATTGCCATCGGCATCGCGTTCCTGATTCGCTGGCCGGTCGCCGAACCCTTCAAGATCCCGTCGGGCTCGATGATTCCCACGCTGCAGGTCGGCGATCGCATTTTCGTCAACAAACACGCCTATGGCGTTCGCTGGCCGTTCAACGGCTTCCGCATTCCGTTCACGCTCAACACGATTTGGTACACGGACAAGTGGTTGTGGAAAGGTCCGCTGCCCGAGCGGTGGGACATCGTTGTGTTCAAGTCCGTCGAGCACCGCATGCCGCACGACACGCTGGTCAAACGTGTCGTCGGGCTGCCCGGTGAGCGCGTGCTCATTCACGACGGCGATATCTATATCAACGGCGAGCCGCTTGAATTGCCCGCCGGAATGCCGGATGTCAATTACACCGAGCCTTACGTCAGCAACGATCCCTATGTCGATGCCGCCAAGGGATACGCCTTGCTGCCGCAGGATAAATATTCGCTGGTGCCGGACGATTGCGTGCTGTTACTCGGCGACAATAGCCTCCATAGTCGCGACGGACGCTGGTTTGGTTTCGTCCCGCACCGGAACCTGCTCGGCGAAGTCACCAGCATCTGGTGGCCCTACGCGCGCTGGCGCGATTTCACCGGCTACACCGGCAGCTTTTGGTGGCGAGGCGGTTGGGTCCTAATAGGCGCTTACATGCTTGCACGACTCTTCGTCGGCCGATCGGTAAAGGTCTACTCCGATGGTCTGGCCGACGCGGTGAACAGTGGCGAGCATCTCGCGATTCGTTTCCTCGGTCTGCCGATTCCGTTCACCGGCATTCGCATTGGCAATGGTAAGCCGCTACAGCGCGGCGATGTGGTCTTGTACCGTCCGCCGCGCGGATCGAAAGCGCCGGAGCTGCTGCTGGGCGTTGTGGCGGCGTTGCCCGAGGAAAAAGTTTCGATTCAGGACGGCCGCGTGCAGATTGACGGCAAGTCGCTGGAGAAGGCCGGCATCCTGAGCGAAGCCAAGTTCGGCGCAACCGATCTCGGCGGAAAGTTCGGCGTCGCGAAGAGCAAGGAATTCACCAACGTGCCCGCGAAGCACTACTACCTGCTGTCGAACGGTTCTGACGGTTCGCCGGACAGCCGCACGCTGGGTTGGATTGCGCATGCGCGCATCGTGGGCACGGCGCGACGCGTGTGGTGGCCGTTGAGCGCCGCGCGCCGTCTCGGTCTGAAATAATTCATCGCGCGGGAGAACGCACCATGCGCGTTTACATCGTCCGCCATGGAGCCGCCGCTGACGCGGCCAACGATTCCGCACGGCCCTTGTCCGCGAAGGGGCGCGACGAAGTTACGCGGCTCGGAAAATTTGTCGCGCATGCGCAGATTAAAGTCGCGCAGGTGTGGCATAGCCCGAAGCTGCGCGCGAAGGAAACGGCCGAGTTGCTCGCCCAGACGGCGCAGTTCGGCGCGGCGTTGCACGTGCGCGACGGTCTCCTGCCCGAAGATGATCCCGCCGACATTTTTGCTGAGCTCGAAGTGATGTACGACGACGTCTGCATCGTGTCGCACATGCCCTTCGTGTCGTACCTGTCCTCGGCCCTGCTCCTCGGCGGGCCGCACCCGGTCATGCGGTTCGAGACCGCCACGATGGTGTGCCTCGAGCGCGAGGCCTTGGGCGCGTGGCGCCTGGTCTGGCTCGTAAATCCCTCAATTCTCTAGGGTTTCCGCCCCACGCACGCGCCAAAAGTATGGTATAAGTTACCCAGTCTTGGGGCTGGTTTGGCCATCGGAAAGGGCGGTCGCGGATGGGGTTGAGCATCAACGGGCCGGGCGCGTCGGACTTCGGCATTCGCCAGGTTCAGCGCGCGGCCGCCCGCCTGAACGCGGTGAACGAGCAGCTTTCTTCGCTGCAACGCATTAACCGCGCAAGCGACGACGCGGCGGGGCTGGCGATTTCCGAAGGCCTGCGTTCGCAGGTCCGCCAGCTCAACACCGAAGCCGCTGGAATTCAGAGCGGCGTGAATTTCGTGCAGACCGCCGAGGGCGGTCTCGCCGCGCAGAGTGAAGCCGTGGGCCGCTTGCGCGAGCTCGCGCTGCAGGCGACCAACGGCACGCTGAGCACCGAACAGCGCCAAGCGCTGAACACCGAAGCGCAGCAGCTCATCGAGGAAATCGGCGCGACGGCGGACAATACCGAGTTCAACGGCGTGCGCCCGCTCGACGGTTCCGCCGACAGTATCACGCTCGATGCCGCGGGCTCGCTCGAAGTCCAGTTGCAGGATTCGTCGGTCGCGGCGTTGGGTCTTTCTGGCGTGAACCTGTCCTCACAGGTCGGTGCCGCGGCGGCACTTGGTCAGCTAGATTCTGCGGCCTCGGCGATCAACGAAAGCCGTGCGGCGCTCGGCGCGCAGCAGAACCGCTTCGAAATCGCGATCGAAGAGCGCGAACTCACGTCACAGAATCTGCAAGAGGCGGACTCGCGCCTGCGCGATCTGGATGTCGCCCGCGCGTTTGTCGAGCGCACGCGCGATGACGTGTTGCTCAAGGCCGGTTCGGCCGTGCTGGCGCAGGCGAACGTGAATCGTCAACTCGCGGCGCGCCTGCTCGGGGCGTAGTTTCTACTTCGTACTAACTTTCCAGCGCGGCGTGGCTTCGGCCACGATCTCATTCGACGCGTCGCGCAACGTGACTTGGCCCTCGTAGTCACCCGCCACATTTGGATCGAAGCCGATGCGGCACTCTGCCGTGATCCGTCCGCGTGCCTTCTTGATGAAACGCGTTTCGAAGGAGGCGATGATCCAGCGCGCGCCGGAGCCTTGCGCCGTCATCAGCGCGAGATTGCCCGTCATCTCCGCGAGGTTGGTGAGCGCGACGGCGTGGATGCTTTTCAGATGATTGCGCACCTTGCGGCGATCGCGCAGCGAAATGCGCGCGTAGCCCGGTTGCAGGTCTTCCACGCGCGCGCCGATTGAACCGGTGTACGGCACCTGCACGCCCGCCAGCACGCTGAAGAGGGTCTTGCCCGCCGGCATGCGGCTGAGTTTGTTCCAGGTATCGAGGGTGGAGTTCGCCATAGGCCCCTACAGGTTGTTCAGTTCCTTGCGCCATTCCTTGCTGAGCGCGTCCACGCTGAGCACGCGCTCGATCATGGCCTTGTTCAGCGGGTCCTTGAAGCGCAAGTGGTACAAGTCGTGGATCGTGATTTTTTCCGGGCCAATCTCCGTGCGTTCGATGGTGTCGCCCGCGCCGATTTCGCCTTCTTCGAGCACGCGCAAGTAAAACCCGCTGCGCATGCTGCGCAGGAAAGTCTTCACGAATTCCGGATCGCCCATTTTGATGCCAAGCTTGAAGCACGGTACGCGCGGCTGCGTGATTTCGAGCAGCGCACCACCCACGCGAAACCGATCGCCGAGGTGCACCGTGGTTTCCAGCAATCCTTCGGTGGTCAGATTCTCGCCGAACTGGCCGAAGCCGAAATCGGTGCGGCCGAGTTCCTGTGCCCAGGTCGCGTAGTGCTCGTGCGGGTAGGCGTAGATCGCCTTGTGTTCGCCGCCGTGGTAGCGCAGGTCGACTTGTTTGTCGCCCTCGAGGCCGAGCCGCCGCGCCATGCGGCGATCGGCGACTGGTTCCTTGAAGATGCCCGTGCCGACGATCTGGCCGTTGTGCTGCACCTGCCGGCCGCCGGATACGCTGAGCGCGAGCACACGGCCCGTCATCGCGCACCTGAATTAGAACGGCGGCGCGTCTTCATCCAGCACCGTCGGCGGTTCGTTGGTCGCCTGCCCGATGAGCAGCGTGTAGCCATCGGGATCCTGCAGGTCGAATTCCTTCATGCCGTAGAACGTCACGCGCAACTCCGAAACCTGGAATTTGGCTTTCGACAACTTCGCGTACAACGCCTCGATGCCTTCCGACAGATAAAAGTTAATCGTCGTCTGCGCGAACCCCTCGCGCACGCCGGGGTTGTCGACTTCCGTTTCGTGCTGCGTGAGCATCAGCGAGAAGCCGTCGCGCGCGATTTCGCACCACCAGGTTTGGCCGCCGGAGTCGAACTTGTCGCGCACTTCAAAGCCAAAGGCTTCGTGGTAAAAACGGACGGCCATGGCGATATCGCCCGTCGCGAGCATGGGCACGATGTTCTGTAGTTTCATGCCGCGCATTCTGTCACGCCCTGAACAGGCCGCGCAATGCGCTCTACGCACTATCCGTGCCGTGCTACCATGCCACGATGCTTGCCGTGTGCACGATTCTCGGAGCTGCCATGTTCGCGCAACCGACCAACGCCTCCTACACCGTCCATCGCGCGGAGGAACTTCCCGCGCTCAGCGCCGCGTGGGACGATCCCGCCTGGGCGGGGGCGGAGACGCTGACCATCGAGCATTTTCATCCGCGCAGCAGCGACCACCGCCCGCTTACGCAGGCACGCCTGCTGCACGATGGCCACGCCCTGGCGGTCGTGTTTCGCGTGGAAGACCAATATGTGCTCGCGCGCAACACGGCCTACCAGTCGCCGACGCACAAGGATTCCTGCGTCGAGTTTTTCGTGAAGCCCCGCGCGGATGCTGGCTACTTCAATTTCGAATTCAACGCGATCGGCACTTTGCTGCTGTGGTACATCGAAACGCCGCGCGACGAGCGGGGCGTGTTTGGTAAATACACCGAAGTCCCCGCGAAGGACGCGGCCGCGATCATGGTGAAGACCTCGCTGGCCGGCGCGATTCCCGTCGAGATCGCCGAGCCGCGCACGTGGACCGTGTCGTACCGCGTGCCGATCTCGTTCCTGGAAAAATTCGCCGGCCCCATCGGCTCGCCCAGCGGCCAAGTCTGGCGCGCGAATTTCTACAAATGCGCCGACGAATCCTCGCATCCGCACTGGGGTTACTGGAACGACATCGGCGCGCGGTTCGATTTTCACCAGCCCGATCAGTTCGGCGAGATTCGATTCGAATAGGGGAGGGTCGCGCTCCCGCGCGACCGCGATTCAGTTCGTAGTTTCGGCTGGAGTTTCGGGCTCGATCGGCGCAGCAGCATCTTCTTCACTGCTCAGATGCAGCGCTTTCTTCAGCAGCTTCATCTCGTTGCGATAGGTCTGCACGAGCATGCGCTTGAGGTCGTCGTTGTCCGGCTCGCTCGCGAGCGCGGCGAGCAGATCCGCCGCGACGCCCTCGATCACGCCCATGTCGTCTTCGATCGGCTTCGCGACATCCTCGGGCAGGTCCTTGCGTCGTTCGGCGTACTGTGCTTCCAGCGCGCTCTTGGCTTCCATCATTTCCGGCGGCGCGACATCGCTGAGCGCAGCGGTCGTCGCGAGTACCGGTTCCGCTTCGGGCGCCGGCGCAGGCGCCGACACCGGTACAGGCAGATCGGCTTTCGCGGCCGGATGCGCGGCTTCGGTCGCGGGTTTCCGGCCCGCGAGCACATACGCGGCACCGCCCACGAGTACCACGATGCCCACGACCAGCGCTATTTTGGATTTGCCTGACATTGCACGTAATTCCGATGCCACACCTGCGTGATTACCATACCGCGCGGCCGCATGCGCGCCAAGTCCCCATGCTTAGACGCTCCAGAAAAGTCCCTGGTTGCGAGGTCTTCGTGCCTGCACATTGATCCAGCCGCCGCAGACACTTACAGTATGGGCCGCCGCGCGGCGCGCGTGCGTTTCCAATGACTTCACAAAATACACTCACGCCCAAAGACCGCCTAATCGTGGCGCTCGATTTTAGCGAGCGCGCGGGTGCCCTGCGACTCGTGGATACGCTCGGCGACGCGGTGCAGTTTTACAAAGTCGGATATGAACTCTTCCTGGCCGAGGGTTGGCCGCTGGTCGATGAACTCGCCGCGCGCGGCCGCAGCATCTTCCTCGATCTGAAGATGGACGATATTCCCGAAACCATCACGCGCGCGGTGCGCTTCATTGCGTCGAAGCCCGCCGTCCGCCTGCTCACGATCCACGGCGGCGCAAAGACGGCCGCGGCGGCAAAGGCAGGCAAGGGCGACAGCGCGCTGAAGCTGCTGCAGGTCACGCTGCTCACGAGTATGGGGGAGAGTGACCTGCGCGACATGGGTCTGCTCGGCGGCGGCTACAAGTTCGCCTCCGTGCCGGACTATGTCGGCTGGCGCGCCGAGACCGCGCTCGCGAACGGCGCGGATGGCCTCATCGCCTCGGGCCAGGAGGCCGCGATGCTGCGCGCGCGCTGCGGCGATAAATTCACGCTCGTGTGCCCCGGCATCCGTCCCGGCGGTGACGCCATCGGCGACCACAAGCGCGCGATCACGCCCGCGGACGCAATTCGCGACGGCGCGGACCATCTCGTGGTCGGCCGGCCCATCCGCGATGCCGCCGATCCGCGCGCCAAGGCCCAGGCCGTCGTGCGCGAGATTGAAGACGGCCTGCGCGCCCGCGCGTCGTAGGATTCGCGCAATCTCGATCGTTTTAGAACAGGAACGATTCGCGTTGGTTGCCTTTCTGCGGTACCATACGCGGGTTGTCGCGTAATCACGTCGAATTGGAGGTCTTCATGAGCACCGAGAAGCAAAAACCCGAACAACCCACGTCCGCCAGTGACGTTTCCCGCCGCGATTTCATTCGCGCCACCACGCTGGCGGCCGCGGCCGTTACGGCGGGCGCCGCCTCGGCGCAGAACAGCATCGCCAAAAACATTCTGCCGTCCACGATTCTGGGCGCGAACGCGAAGATTCGCACGGGCCACATCGGCGTGGGCCAGATGGGCAAGCGCGACCTCCAGTTTGCGCTCATGCAGGACGAGTTGCAGCCGATCGCCGTGTGCGACCTGATCGAGAAAAACCGCGGTCAGGCGGCCGACATGGTGGAAAACAAATACGCGCGGCCGACGATTCACGAGCGGCTCGAGGACATTATCGAGAACAAGGACGTCGACGCGGTTGTCATCGTGACGCCGGACCACTGGCACACGATCCCCGGCATCATGGCCTGCGAAGCGGGCAAGGATGTGTGGTGCGAAAAGCCGTTGACGACGAGCATCCTCGAAGGCCAGCCGATCATCGACGCCGTGCGCAAGAACAAGCGCGTGTTTCAGTGCGGCAACTTCCAGCGCAGCGGCGCGCATTTCCAGGAAGCCGTGCAGATGATCCGCGACGGATACATCGGCAAGGTCGCGCGCGTGGAAACCTGGATTCACGATTCCGAACGGCCCGAGGGCATGGGCGTGCCGCCGCCGATGGATCCGCCGCCCGGCTTCGACTGGCTGCGCTACCAGGGCTGGACGAAACGCACCGCCTACGATCCGACGCGCGTCGAATATCACTTCCGCTGGTTCCTGGATTATTCGGGCGGCAAAATGACCGACTGGGGCGCGCACCTGATCGACATCGTGCTCTGGGCGATGGGCGAGGACAACCCACCGCGCGAAGTGATGGGCTTTGGTGAGAAGTACGTGCTCACCGACAACCGCACCACGCCGGACACCTGCGAAGTCTTGTACCGCTTCGACAACTACGTGCTCAGCTTCTCGAACCGCGTGTGGAACGGCATCGTGACGCCGAACCGTTACGGCATCCGGTTCCACGGCACGCTCGGCACGTTGTACATCGATCGCATGGGTTATGAAGTCACCCCGATCAAGGATCTCTGCGCGCCGAAGAAAGTCGCCGACGTGAAGGAAGGCGACATGAACGTCGCGCACTGGCGCAACTGGATCGAGTGCTTGCAGTCCCGCAAGGACCCGATTTGTTTCGTGGAATCCGCGTTCAATACCGCCAAGGTCTGCCACATGGGCACGGCGTCTTACGTGGGAGGCGGGCGGTTGAAGTGGGACAATGAGACCAACAAGTTCACCGGCGAAGACACGGCCGCCGCGAAGCGCGCAAACGACTTCGCGTACCGCCCGTATCAGAACGGCTACGCGCTCAAAGCGCCGTACATCCCGACGGCCTGAGGCATATCGTGCAATTGACCCGGCGAGAGTTCGCAGCGGCCACGGCCGGCGGACTCTCGCTGTTTTCGTGGCCGGCAGTTGCGCGCGCCGCGGCCGCCGAGCCGGTGCGCCACGCGCACCTGGAGTTGCCCGCAGGGCCGTACACGCGCACGGAACTCTCGAAGCTAATCGCATGTGCAGCGGAGGCCGCAGGATATGCTGAGCCGCTGGCGATCAACGCGCTAGGCGTGAAGGTGTCGTCGGCAGACTATCCAGCCACCTTCGCACTCACGATTCAGTTTCCCGAGGCTCGCGTGTTGAACATACGCGCGTCGCAACTGCACGCGGGTGTTCCCGAGTTGACGCTACGCGGTCAACGCACGAGCACCGAACTGCGTTATTCTCAGGTCGACGGAATCTTTTACAGGATTGCCTGAGACAGAAATCCTGTTAATCGTGTAAATCCTGTCTGAAAAAGGGGTGACGCGAGTGGACAAGGCAGTCGGCACCGCGCCTATCGACATCTCGCTCGTCATCCCCGCATACAACGAAGAAGCGCTATTGCCGCGTCTGCTCGCGACCGTGCAAACGGCCCGCGAACGCTATATCGGCGGCGCGGATCGCATTGAGGTGATCGTCGCCGACAACTCCTCGACGGATCGCACCGCCGAGATTGCCCGCGCTCTCGGCTGCCGCGTTGCGTCGGTCGAAAAGCGCGCCATCGCCGCCGCGCGCAACGGCGGCGCGGCCATCGCGGTCGGTGAGATTGTGTGCTTCACCGATGCCGACGGCCAGATCGATCCCGAGACCTTTAACGTGGTCCGGCGTACGATGGACACGGGCCGATGTGTCGCCGGCGCCACCGGCTCGCGCCTCGAGCGGCTGAGTCCGGGCATTGCGATGGCCTACGTGATTTTGATGCCGCTCGTATGGACGATGGGCATGGACACCGGCGTCGTGTTCACGCGCCGCGAGGACTGGAAGGCGGTCGGTGGTTACAACGAAGATCGGAAATACGCCGAGGATGTGCAGTTCTTGTGGGACCTCAAACTCCTCGGGCGAAAGCGCGGCCAGCGCCTGAAGCGCCCGCGCGGCGCGAAGACCATCGTGTCCACGCGCAAGTGGGATTCCCACGGCGAGTGGCACTATCCCGTCGCGTTCGCCAAGGCGCCGTTTCAAATGCTTTTCGCGCGCAAGAAGTTCGACGCGTGGGTTCACGACTACTGGTACGAACGCGCGAAAGATTCTTCGTCACGCTGACGCGGCAACTGTCTTTTCCGAGGCCACTGTTGTCACCGGAATCGCGCGCCCCAGCGCGAACTGGCCGAACTTGTACAGCATCCATGCGCTGAGGAACGGGAAGAGCACCACCTCGAACGCGATGACGAGCATGTAGTACAAGAAGGCCGTGAGGCTTTGCTGGAAAGTGCGGCCCATCGACTGTGCGATGTTGTACATCCCGGTTTTCAGATTTTCGAGGCTCGTGCCCGGTTGCAGCAGGTTGATCTGACCCTTTAGTGCGATAAATTCATCGGCCAGCCTGTCGAGCTGCAGGTCGAGCGACTTGATCGACTGCAGGTGATGCTCCTTGATCTTCGTGGTATATCGCTCGCTGAGCGCGTGCGTCGCGATCAGCGCCATCGGCACAGCATAGGCAAAGAGCGCGCCGCCCAGCAGAGTCCGCCGGCCCCAGCGCCGCAGCGCGGAAACTTGAATGGGGGAGATCAGTGACGCGGACAGAAGCACCAGGCCGAGGCCCATCAACCCAAGCCCCAGCACGAGCATGCCGGTCTCCATGAGCAGCTTGTAGCTTCCCAGAATCAGGAAGGCATACAAGAACATCTCCCAGAAGAAATCGACGTAGTCGTACGCCGGTTGCACAACGTCGCCGACTTCAAGTTCAAAGCCCACGCCGACTTCGCTGCCCTCGATTACGGCTAGCGTCGCCTTGATCGCCGTGATCACGAGGAAGGTGGCCTGGTCGCGTTCGAGCGTTTTGTCCACCAGCTCCATGGCGTGCGCGTTGAGCGCGTCGTAACCCGTGTACTTCGCGATCGGGGTCGGAAAAAGTACGAGCCCAATTCCGACCAGCATCAGCAGCCCCGCCACCGGCCAGCGCCAGAGCGGAACGCGCGGATTGGATTCGTCTTCACTCGATGGCGGATCGGATAACGGCACGTTGGGTCCCCCGTTGGGATTGTTCGACTCCTAATGAATCCCCGGGAGCGGGTTTTGGATTCCGGAGGCTGGATTTATTCAATAAAGCCAATAAAAACGGTACTTGCCCTTGTTTCGCCACCGCTCCAACGCCACTTCACCCTTGTATGGCAACCCGGTTTCGCGGACTGCAACAAGCGTGTGAAGTAATAGGGAGTTTGAGCGGGACCTGCTTTAGGACAGGGTATAGACGTCCGGTAGCTCGCGGAACTGCTCCTCGTAGTCGAGGCCGTATCCGACAATGAAGAGGTCATCGATGGTGAAGCCCGCATAAGTCGCTTTCACGGGTATCTTTCGTCGCGCGGGTTTGTCGAAGAGCGTGCAAAATGACACGTGGGTAGCGCCCGCTTGGGTGGCGAAGTCGATCAGCGCGCGCGCGGTAACGCCGGTATCGAGGATGTCTTCGATGATGAGCACATGTTGGCCGCGCAAATCCTGGGTCGGCCGCGCGAGAATTTCGACGTTCCCGCTGCTGGACGTTCCGGCATAACTCTTCGCTTGCACAAAATCGATCGCGATTGGAACACCGAGCGCGCGCACCAGGTCCGACCCGAAATGAACCGCGCCTTTGAGCACGATGAGCGCGACCACGTGCTTTCCGGCGGTGTCTTTAGAAATGACGGCGGCGAGTTCAGCGACCTTCGCCCGGATCTGCGCGGCGGTATAGAGCGGCTTCTCACTCAGACGCATCGAGCACCTCAATCTGGGCCACCTGGGTCGTGTCGGATTTGATTGCCGCGTGCTGCGCGACGGCGTGCCCCGCGATCCAGATGATTTCATCCCCCGACACAATGAGCAACACGCGATCACGTTCGTGCGGCGGCAGGCCGAGATCGCCGAAGTAATCCTTCAGCTTGCGCGAGCCGTTCAGCCCAAGCGGCGCGATGCGATCGCCGGGGCAACGATGCCGCACGACGGCGCCTTTTTCCAGCGCGCGCACATCGACCACCTGCCGCTTCGGATTGCAGTAGTCGCGTAGCGGCATGCCGATGGGGCTGGCCAGCAGTGTCACTCGGATGCGCGTGCCGAAGGCGATCGTGTCGCCCGGGATCGCGAGCGGGACCTCCGTGCCGGGAGGATCGCAAGGGTCTTCTTGTTTTGCAGTTTCGATCGCGATGGCATCGCCGCGCACGACCAGTTGTGTGCCGCCGCCGAGATCGAAGCGCTTGTTCGCGCCGGCGTGAAGAATGAACTGGATTGCGCGCTCGACGTGATCGCCCACGATGCGCGCGCCTTGGCGGTGGGAGATGTCGAGGATCGCGCGCCGCTGGATCGCGCGGTGTCCTTCGGCAAAGGTGGCGCGCACCAAGGTGCCGTCCGCACGGCGGCATTTTTTCAGGAAGTCGTCCGCCATCGCCTGCAGCAACTCGTCCTCGGCGCGCGCGAGGTCGGCGAGTCGATCGAGCGCTTCCACCACGCGCGGGTTGTATTCGCGGCGAAGTTGGGGGAGCAGTTCATGGCGGATGCGGTTCCGCACGAAGTCGGTGTCGAGATTGGTCTCGTCGTGGCAGTAGCGCAGTCCGCGCTCGCTCAGCCACGCCAGGATTTCGCCGCGGCGCACATGCAGAAAGGGCCGCACGATGCGCACGCCATCGCGCTCGGCCACGGGGGGCGTGCCCGCGATGCCGCGCGGACCCGTGCCGCGCAGCACGCGCATCAGCACGGTCTCCGCCTGATCGTCCGCGTGGTGTCCCGTCGCGATGGCAACACAACCGCGCGCTCGCACGGTCGCGACTAAAAACGCATAGCGCCGTTCGCGCGCGAATTCTTCGAAGGACATCGGAGATTTTTCCGCACCCGCTTCGATGTCTTCCGAATGCAGATGAAACGGAACGTCGAGTGATTTCGCGAGCGCCTCAACAAAGCGCGCGTCCTCCGCGCTGCCCTCGCCGCGCGTCTGATGATCGATATGCGCGATCTCGAAGGGGATACGTTCAGCCGCCAGCACGTGCGTGAGCGCGATCGAATCGGGCCCGCCGGAAACAGACAACAGCAGCGGCGCGGATAGGCCCGCGGGCCAAAGGGTTGTGAGCTGCGCCAGTGCGGCGCGCCGGAGTGGATCGCCCGACTCAGACATGCGTTCGGGTCTCCCGTCGGGAGGGGATTGAAGAATGGTAGCGGCGCAGGGATTCGAACCCCGGACACACGGATTATGATTCCGTTGCTCTAACCAGCTGAGCTACGCCGCCCCGGAAAAAGCGCGCGAATCGTAGCATACGGCGGGCTGGAGCGTCCAACTCAGACCGAATCGGCGCGCGTGCTCGGAGGGGCAGCAACGCCCTCGGACAAACAGGCGCAGCAGTCATTTATATTAAATAAATAGTATAATATATGTACACCAATTCAAAATGTCCGGTCTTCTCCTGCGCCGCGGGTCGGCGGCAGGTCTGGCCCGTCTGGGGCCCCATTTCGGCCGGGGCTGCGCCAACCCGCCCGGGTTGGGCAGGGACAGGGGGCCGAAAACAGCCCAATTTTCGGGTATTCGGGCGGCCAAATCCCCCTGAATTATTTAGTGGAAATGGCTTGCGGGGATTCGGTATGCTCTTCCCCAAGTCACACTGGGGTGGGAAAATTCGATGAATTTGCCCACAAAACCCAGCCTGCGTTAGTTAACACATTAACCCCTTCACGTTTGCTTTGGAAGGCATCCGAAGCAAATTAAGGAGTCCCCGGGGCGGGTAATCCCCCGGCGGGCGACGGCTACACGAAGGGGACGGCCCGTTCGAGGCCGGTAGCCGGCGGTCGGTAAAAAGACCGCCGTTCCGCTGGAGGGGGCCCTCCAAGGCGGTTTTGCAAGGCGCGCAGCTTCCCCGGAATCCGGTCTCCCGTAACCACGGGTGCAGAATTCGGGCCAGGGCGGCGCCTGAACTAACGAAGATCAACACCTCCCGGCACGATGCGGGAGCGGGTTAGAGCCACTGAAAGGACACACCGAATGGCGCAGGTATTCCCTCCTGGGGCAAATTGGCTCGTAAAGTGGACGGGCATCGGCATCGGCGTAGGCGCCGTGCTGGTGGTTGGCGTGTCGTGGGCCGTGTACTGGGGCCCGACCGTCACCCAGAAGAACATGTTTCGGCAGCAGCCGATCCCGTTCAGCCACCAGCGGCACGTGCAGGCCAACGGCCTCGACTGCCGTTACTGCCACACCACGGTGGAAACCAGCTCCTTCGCCGGCATCCCGGCCACCGAAACCTGCATGACGTGCCACTCGCAGATTCTTACTGACCAGCACATGTTCGACAAAGTCCACGAAAGCTGGGACAAGAACATGCCAATGCAGTGGGCGCGCGTGAACGACCTTCCGGACTTCGTCTATTTCAACCACAGCATCCACGTGAACCACGGCGTGGGCTGCTCGGAATGCCACGGCCCGGTTGAAGACATGCGCCTGACCTACAAGGCCGAAAGCCTGCACATGGGCTGGTGCCTGCAGTGCCACAAGGAACCGGAAAAGTTCCTGCGGCCCAAGTCGGAAATTTTCAATACGAAGTACGAGCATCCGCCGCATGAAGAGCAGATGGAAATGGGGCGGGCGCTCGTTGAGGAATACAACATTCGCAAGGAGCAGCTCTTGAACTGCTCGGTGTGTCACCGATGAGCGAGCGTCCGACGATGACCGATCCCCAGAACGTATTCTTGCCGAAATCCGGCCCCGACGCGGGACAGTTCCGCAGCCTGCGCGAACTCGCGCGCGAGGAACTGTTTGAAGCGCGCCTGCAGAACGAGTTTCCGCTGTATGCCCCGAGCGAAGCCGACGGCGTCACGCGCCGTAACTTCATGAAGGTGATGGGTGCGACGCTTGCGTTTGGCGGCTTGGCGAGTGGTTGCGCGCGCCAGCCGGAAGAAATGATCCTGCCGTACGTCAAAGCACCGGAAGACATCGTTCCGGGCAAGCCCTTGTTCTTCGCGACCGCCAACGTGCAGGGCGGTTACGCCAAGCCGGTGCTCGCGGAAAGCCACATGGGCCGTCCGACGAAGGTCGAAGGATTGCCGGGTCATCCGGCGTCGCTCGGCCGTACCGACGCGCAGACCCAGGCCTCCGTGCTCGACCTCTACGATCCCGATCGCGCGGAGTCTGTAAGCCGCGCGGGCATGTCGGCGTTGTGGGAAGAGTTCGTGAAAGAAGCCAAGCAGGTGTTGGACAACACGCGGCCCGAGGGCGGCGATGGCGTCCGCATTCTGACCGGTACCGTCACCTCGCCGTCGCTGGCGTCGCTGATGAACGATTTTCTCGCGGCCTACCCGAAGGCGCAGTGGCACCAGTACGATCCGGCCGGCCGCAACAACATCCGCGCCGGCGCGAAGCTTGCCTTCGGCGCGTATGCCGACACGCTTTATCATTTTGATCAGGCGGACGTGATCGTCTCGCTCGATGCTGATTTCCTCGATTGCGGTCCGGCGAACGTGCGGCACTCGGCCGACTACGCGTTCCGTCGCGACGTCGTCGATCACCACGAAGATGCCGCCGCCGATCACGGCACGGGCGCGCATGGCAAAACTGAACTGAACCGCCTGTACACATTCGAGAGCACGCCGAGCCCGACTGGCGCGGCGGCCGACGACAAGTTTGTTGTGCGGCCGAGCCAGATCGAAGCCGTCGCGCGCCGCCTTGCGGCCGCGTTGGGCGTCTCCGCGGCCGTGTCCGATCAGGACGGGCTGACCGAAGACCTCCGCACGAAGATCGGCATCATCGCGAAAGACCTGCAGAGCAAGTCCGGCGCCGCGATTGTCGTCGCGGGCGAACAGCAGCCGGCGATAGTGCACGCGCTCGCGCACGCGATGAACGAGAAGCTCGATGCGAAGGGTCACACGGTGACCTACATCGCGCCAGTGGAAGCGAACCCGACCGACCACGTCGCGTCGATCGCGCAGCTCGCGAAAGACATGCACGACAGCAAGGTGAAGATGCTGTTGGTGTTCGGCGTGAACCCGGTGTACTCCGCGCCGGCCGACATCGATTTCCTCGGCGCGATGAAGAACGTTCCGCTGCGCGCGCTGATGGGTCCGTACCTCGACGAAACCGGCGAACAGTGCCACTGGCACATTCCGTCCGCGCACTACCTCGAGACCTGGGGCGATGCGCGCGCGTTCGACGGCACCGTGTCGATCGTGCAGCCGCTCATTGCGCCGCTGTTCGGCGGCCGCTCGCCGCTCGAAGTGCTCTCCGCGCTGTTCGAAAAAGAACCGCGCACCGCGCACGACATCGTGCAAGGCTATTGGAAAAAGCAGCGCGGCGAAGCCGACTTCGACGCGTTCTGGCGCACGGCACTTGCCGAAGGGTCCGTTGCGGACACGGCGAACCGTCCGCAGCCGGTCACGCTCAGCGGCTCATTCGGCACGTATGCGCCCGCCGCGCTCGGCACGGGCGAGTTTGAAGTCGCGATTCTGCCGGACCCGGGCCTCGGCGACGGCACCTATTCGAACAACGCGTGGTTGATGGAATTGCCGCGCCCGATGACGAAGCTCACCTGGGACAACGCGGTGTTCATCGGCTACTCGACCGCGCTGGATCTTGGCGTGGAAGACGAAGATGTCGTTGAAGTGACCTACAACGGCGCGAGCGTGCGCGGGCCGATTTTCGTGCAGCCCGGCCACGCCCCGCAGACCGTGACCTTGCACCTCGGCTTCGGCCGCACGCGCTCGGGCAAGGTCTCGCAGGACCTCGGCTTCAACGTGTACCCGCTGTTGCACACGACGACGGGCGCGATTGGTCGCGGCGCAAAGATCACGAAGCTCGCGGGCAAGTATCCGCTCGCGCGCACCGAAGAACATTACAACATGGAAAACCGCCACCTGGTCCGCCACATCACCGCGGCGGACTATGCGGCTGATCCCCACACGATTCAGCACGGCGACGAGCACCACCCGATCCACACGCCGAAAGACCAAGAGACGCTGTACGATCTCGAGCAGAAGCAGTGGGACGGCAACAAGTGGGGCATGACGATCGACCTTAACCAGTGCACGGGGTGCAACGCGTGCATCGTGGCCTGCCAGTCGGAAAACATCATTCCGGTGGTCGGCAAGTTTGAGGTGCGCAAGGGCCGCGAAATGTTGTGGCTGCGCCTGGACCGATACTACGACGCCGGCGCGGAACGCGACTTCAAGAAGCTGTCCGAAGCCGAACAGCGCGCGAAGATGGACAATCCGACCGTATACTTCCAGCCGGTGCCGTGCATGCAGTGTGAAAACGCGCCCTGCGAGCCGGTGTGTCCGGTGGGTGCGACGCAGCACAGCAAAGAAGGCCTGAACGACATGGTCTACAACCGCTGCATCGGCACGCGCTACTGCGCGAACAACTGCCCGTACAAGGTGCGCCGGTTCAACTTCTATCATTTCAGCCGCACCCCGCTCGGCATGCGCGGCAACCGCGAATTCGTTGCGGTGGATTTCACGCACGTGCATCCCGAAAGCCTCAAGCCGATGCGCAACCCGGACGTGACCGTCCGCAGCCGCGGCGTGATGGAAAAGTGCACGTACTGCGTGCAGCGCATCAACGCCGCGCGCATCGATTCGAAGAAGAGCGGCGAGCCGATTGCGGACGGCGTCGTGACCACGGCGTGCCAGCAGGCGTGCCCGTCGGGAGCCATTTCCTTCGGCAATATGCACGATCCGGAAAGCGTGGTGAGCAAGAAGAAGGCGAGCCACCGGAACTACGGGATCCTGGCGGATTTGAACACGCGCCCGCGCACGACGTACCTGGCGCGCGTGACCAATCCCAATCCGGAACTCGGGACGCCGAAACCCACGGAGTCGGAAGCGTAAGTCATGGCGACTGCACCCAAAATCAAGAACGAAAATCGGCCGGAACTGAAACCGGTCGAGCCGCTGGTTCTGCAGCCGCACACGTACGAGAGCATCTCGGACGCGGTCGGCGCAGTTATTCTGGAGAGACCCCAGCCGCCCGGCTGGTGGATCTCCGTGGCGATCGGCATGTTCTTCACGTCGATCCTGGGCCTGTCGATCACGTACTTGTTCGTGGCGGGCACGGGTATCTGGGGTATCAACCAGCCGATCGGCTGGGGCTACGCGATCATCAACCTTGTTTGGTGGATCGGTATCGGCCACGCCGGCACGCTGATCTCCGCGATCCTGCTGCTGCTGCGGCAGGACTGGCGCAACGCGATCAACCGGTTCGCCGAAGCGATGACGATCTTCGCCGTGGCGTGCGCCGCGATGTTCCCGCTGCTCCACGCGGGCCGTCCGTGGGTGGTGTTCTTCATCCTGCCGTACCCGAACACGCTGGCGCTGTGGCCGAACTTCCGCAGCCCGCTCGCGTGGGACGTGTTCGCCATCTCGACGTACGGTTCGGTCTCGCTGTTGTTCTGGTACATCGGCCTGATTCCGGACTTCGCGATGCTGCGCGACCGCGCCAAGAACCGCGCGGTGAAGATTATCTACGGCATCGTGTCGCTCGGCTGGCGCGGTTCGGCCAAGCACTGGCTGCGCTACGAAACAGCCTCGCTGCTGCTCGCGGGTCTCTCGACGCCGCTGGTGGTCTCGGTACACAGCATTATCAGCTTCGACTTCTCGATCGGCATCGTTCCTGGCTGGCACACCACGATCTTCCCGCCGTACTTCGTCGCGGGCGCGATCTACGCCGGCTTCGCGATGGTGTTGACGATCATGTTGCCGGTGCGGCGTTGGTACAAGCTGGAAAGCCTGATCACGCTGAACCACATCAACAACATGTCCAAGCTGATGCTCGCGACTTCGCTGATCGTGTGCTACGGCTACTTCTCGGAAGTCTTCTTCGCGTGGTACAGCGGAAACGATTACGAGCGCTTCATGATGCTCAACCGTATGACGGGCCCGTACTGGCCGGCGTACTGGGCGCTGCTGTTCTGTAACTTCCTGACGCCGCAGCTCCTGTGGTTCAAGAGTATCCGCATCAGCGAATGGCCGCTGTGGATCATCACGATTGTGATCGGCGTCGGCATGTGGCTTGAACGCTATGTGATTGTCGTCACGAGCTTGACGCGCGACTTCCTGCCGTCCTCGTGGGGCCACTACCACGGAACGATTTGGGACTGGGGCACGTACCTCGGCACCCTGGGTTTCTTCACCTTCTGTATGGCGCTCTTCATCCGGTTCCTGCCGATGATCGCCGTGCACGAGGTGCGGGTGACCCACCACAAGGCCACCGGCCACGCGCACTGACTAAAGGGCGAACGAGATGGATCATTCACACGACAAAGGACCGAAGGTCTTCGGGATCGCGGCGGAGTATGACGATCCGGACGCGCTGCTGAAGGCGGCGAAGCAGGCCTATTCCGAAGGCTACCGGGAAATGGACGCGTATACGCCGTTTCCGGTGCACGGACTGGCCGAGGCCATCGGCATGCACAAGACGCGCCTGTCTGCGTTCACGCTGGCGGCGGGCCTGACCGGTGCGCTGACGGGGTTCTTCCTGCAGTACATCGGCAACGTGCTGCATTACCCGTACGACATCGGCGGCAAGCAGTTGTTTAGCTGGCCGATGTATCTACCGATCACGTTTGAAGCGACAATCCTGTTCTCGGCGTTCACCACCGGTTTCGCCATGATTCTGCTGAACGGGTTGCCGATGCCATACCACCCGATCTTCAACACGAAGAACTTCGATCGCGCGACGAGCGACCGCTTCTTCCTGTGCATTGAGACCAAAGACCAGAAATACGACGCCCACAAGACCCGGCAATTCCTCGAACGCTTGCAGCCCAAGCCGCTCGAGGTGACGGAGGTGCCTGAATAATGTTGCGAACCATTGTCGTCCGGACGGCAGCGGCGCTCGCCCTCACGGCGGCGCTGACCGGTTGCCATCTGGACATGTGGAACCAGAAGCGCTACGAGCCGCTGGAGAAGGGCACCTTTTTCGGCGAGGGACAGAGCTCCTCGCGCACGCTCGTCGAAGGCACGGTCCCGTACCAGATGGCGAAGCTCGACACGCACTACTACCAGGGCCGCGTGAACGGGGAACTGGTGACGGAACTCCCAAAACAGATCGAGCTGAACGCGGCGCTCATTCAGCGTGGCCATGATCGCTTCGCGATTTACTGCGCACCCTGCCACGGGCTCACCGGGCACGGCGACGGCATGATCGTGCAGCGCGGGTTCCCGACGCCGACGTCGTATATGGACCAGCGGCTGCTCGAATCGCCGATTGGTTATTTCTTTGATGTGATGACGAACGGCTTCGGCCGCATGTATGGCTACGCCTCGCGCATTCCGGTGGATGACCGCTGGGCGATTGCCGTGTACGTGCGCACCGTTCAGCTTAGCCAGAACGCCACACCGGATCTGCTTCCGGCGGACGTGCTCGAACAGGCACGCCAGCCGCAGCCGGGTCAGGAAGCGGGCGCCGCCTCGGGAGGGGCTGTACATGAGCAGTAACGCAACATTGCCGCCGCGGCTCGCGATGCTGCGCACGGTCGGTCCGATCGTGGGCGTCATCGGGATCGTGCTGGCGCTGATTTTAGGCCTTGTCATCGGCGGACCGAATCTGTTCTTCCAGGCGACATTCTATTCGTTCTGGATCCTGAACGGGCTCTGCCTGGGTTCGATGGCGCTGATCATGATTCACCACCTCACGGGCGGCGGCTGGAGTTTCGTCTCGCAGCGCGTGCTTGAGGCCTTCACGCGCACGCTGCCGATTCCGGCGGCGATGTTCGCCATCGTGTTTATCGGCACGGTGACCGGCGTGAACGACATGTACGCCGCCTGGATTCACCCCGAGAGCCACGTGGTCGAGCGCAAGGTCGAGTACCTGAACCTGCCGTTCTGGAGCGGCCGCGCGATTTTCTACTTCGCCGTGTGGTTCACGATCATCCACTTCTTCAACAAGTGGTCGCGCGATCTGGAAAAGACCGGCGATGCGATGATCACGCTGAAATTCCGCACCTGGGCGCCGTTCGGCCTGATCGCCTACTGCCTCACGATGACCTTCGCGGCGGTGGACTGGGGCCAGTCGCTGGATCCGGAATGGTTCTCGACGATGTATGCGCCGCTCACCTGGGTGAGCCAGGGTCTGACGACCTTTGCCGTCACGACGCTGATTCTCTCGCAGTTGCAGGAACAGAAGCCGCTGTCGCGCTACATCAACGTCGACCACTTCCACATCTTCGGTACGTTCATGTGCGGATTCATCGTCATCTGGACGTACATGAGCTTCTCGCAGTTCCTGATCATCTGGTCTGGCAACCTGCCGGAAGAAATCCACTACTACCTCGATCGCTCGAACAACCTGGCGTATCAGGTAGTCATCGCCATCATGATGGTCGGCCACTTCTTCCTGCCGTTCATGGTGCTCCTGCAGCGCCGGATCAAGCGCAACGTGACCACGCTGTGCTGGGTCGCGTTCTGGGTGCTCTCGATGCGCCTGGTCGATATTTTCTTCTGGTTCAATCCGGCCTTCCACCATGCCGAACCGGGTTTCCACGCCGCGGACATTCTGGTGTACGCGTGCGCGCTGGTCGGCTTTGGCGGAATTTTCTTCTGGTACTTCCTGGGCCAGTTCACGAAGATGCCGATCCTGGCGCTGAACGACCCGCGGTTGTATGAAGCGCTGAGCCCCGGCCACGGACACGGCGCACACGAGGAGGCCGCCGAACATGCATGAGGATACCGGACACCACGCGACGGCCCAGAAGGGTTATGAAGTATCCGACATCCAGGTGAAGCTGGTGCTCATCGCCGGCCTCGCGCTGGTGGCCCTCACCTTCGTCGGGTACGTAATCGGCACGGTGACCACGAAGTACTACCGTGCGCAGCCGGCCATCGGCGACTACAAGCCGACGCCGATCGCGCTGGAAGAAACCGGCAAGGACTGGAACCTGCCGACGCGCCTGCAGGTCGATCCGCCGCGCGCGCTGGTTGAATTCAAAGTTGAACAGTCCACGGCGGAGCACGGCTTCGGCGTGGTGAGCGATCAGCCGGAGATCTACAAGATTCCGGTCGAGACGGCGATGAAAATTGTGGCGGAACGCGGACTTCCCGTGTTTCCGAAGGTAGCCCCCGCGGAAGGGGAAGCGACCCAGTGATTCAGACGGCAACACATAACCGCTTCGCGGTGCGCGCCGGCCTCGGCCTGGCGTTGCTCGCGGTGCTGTGTGTTGCTGGAGCGGCGTCGGCGCAAATGCCGCCGCCGCCGTTCGAGCCGCTGCAGATCATGGGCCCGGACCCCGTCGCGCAGTTCAAGGACATCAAGATCGAGCAGCACCTCGACGCGCAGGTGCCGCTGGACCTGATGTTCCGCGACGAATCGGGCAGCCAGATCACGCTCGGCGAAGCGATGGACGGCAAGGCCACGATCCTGGCGCTTGTGTATTACCGCTGCCCGGGTCTGTGCAACGGCATGCTGAACGGCGTGGCCGGCGTGGTCGATGCGATGAAGTACGAGATTGGCCAGGACTACAACGTCGTGGCGGTCAGCATTGATCCGAAAGAGACCGCCGGCCTCGCGAGCGACAAGAAGACAAGCTATCTGGAAAAACTGCACCGCGATGGCGCGGCCGCCGGCTGGCACTTCCTCACCGGCGACGAAGATCAGATAGAGCGTCTCGCGACGACGGTCGGGTTCCGCTACGCGTACGATCCCAAGACGGAACTGTACGTGCATGCGGGCGGCATTATGGTGCTTACGCCGCAGGGCCGGGTCGCGCGCTATTACTACGGCGTGGAGTACCTTGCGCGCGACGTTGAGTTCGGTTTGGTCGAGGCGTCGCAGGGGCGCATCGGCAGCGTTGTCGATCAGTTGACGATGCTCTGCTTTCAGTACGACCCGGCGACGGGCAAATACGGCTTTTATGTAATCGGTGCGATGCGAATTCTGGCCGGGTTGATGGTGGCCGGGTTTGTTACGATGTATGCGATTTTGTTCTTCAAATCGCGGGCGAAGCGAGAGCGCAACGGGGGCGGTCCGGCCGCAGGCGATCATCCTGCAACTGCCGGCGGCGCTCCGAGTGCATGAACTGAGGCGACGGCGACGATGAACGATTTGGACAAACTTAATTACTTCTTCAACATCCCCATTTTCCCGGCGAGCGCATCCACGTTCGCGACGAAAGTGGATCCGTTGTTCTATTTCCTCACGATCCTCTCCGTGATCGTGACGATCGGCGTGTTCGTCGCGCTCGGCGTGCTCGGCATCAAGTTCCGCCGCAACCCAGACAAGCCGCGCGATTCGCACTCGCTGCACGCGCCGATGCTGGAAATCATCTGGACGGTGATCCCGTTCTTCGTGTTCATCGGCGTGTTCGTGTGGGGCGCCAAACTGTTTGCCGAATACGTGCGCGCGCCGGAAGGGGCGCTCGAGATCGACGTCATCGCGAAGCAGTGGATGTGGAAGGTGCAGCACAAGGAAGGCGTGCGCGAAGTAAACGATCTGCACATTCCGGTCAACCAGCCGATTAAGCTGAACTTGACCTCGCAGGACGTGCTGCACGACTACTACCTGCCCGCGATGCGCGTGAAGCAGGACGTAATCCCCAGCCGCTTCACCTATCTATGGTTCGAAGCGACGAAGACCGGCACCTACCCGATTTTCTGTGCCGAGTACTGCGGCACGGAACACTCGCTGATGAAGGGGCACGTGACCGTGCTCACGCCCGAAGGCTACGCCGAATGGCTGGCCGGCGGACCGAAGAAGAGCCCGGTCGAAGCGGGCGAGTTCCTGTTTACACAGCGCGGTTGCGTCACCTGCCACAGCGGCATGAAGGACGCGCGCGGTCCGAACCTGACCGGCATCTACGGCACCACCGGCAAGATGGTGGGCGGCGAAGAAGTATTGATAGACGATAACTACCTCACCGAATCCATCCTCTATTCGAGCAAGCGCATCGTCGAGGGTTACACCCCCTTGATGCCGGCGTTCGCCAACCAATTGACGATGGACGACGTGAGCAATTTGATTGCATACATCAAGTCGTTGGGCACGGCCGCAGCGGAAGGTACTACCGCTGAAGCTGCTGCGCCGACGGCCCAGCAATAGGAGCGAAGCAGGCTATGGCAGTAGTCGCTGAACGCAGCAGCACGTATCATCCGCCCGCGGAAGAGCGTGAGCCGAATTATCTGAACTGGAACCACTCGATCAAGTCGTGGCTGCTCACGCAGGACCACAAGCGGATCGCGGTGATGTACCTTGGCACGATCATCATTTTCTTCCTGCTGGGCGGCCTCTTCGCGATGCTGTTCCGCATTGAATTGATGACGGGCAAGGGCGATCTGTTCTCGGCGGACACCTACAACCGCCTATTCACGCTGCACGGCGTGATCATGATCTTCTTCTTCCTGATTCCGTCGATTCCGGCAACGCTCGGAAACTTCTTCTTGCCGATCATGCTCGGCGCGCGAGACCTTGCCTTCCCGAAGGTGAACCTCGCGAGCTACTGGATCTATGTGGCGGCCGGCATCGCGGCGCTTGTCGCGCTTGGCGGCGGCGGCGTGGACACGGGCTGGACCTTCTACGCGCCGTTGAGCACGCAGTACGCCAACAGCATGGTGTTCTGGGCGGCCTTCGCGGCGTTCCTGGTCGGCTTCTCGTCGATCCTCACGGGTCTGAACTTTATCGCGACCACGCACAAGATGCGCGCGCCGGGGCTCACGTGGTTCCGCCTGCCGCTGTTTATCTGGGCGAACTACGCGACCGCGCTGTTGATGATGCTTGGCACGCCCGTCATCGCGATCACGATTTTCCTCGTGATGCTCGAGCGCGTGTGGGGCGTCGGCATCTTCGATCCGAACCTCGGCGGCGACCCGGTGCTCTTCCAGCACATGTTCTGGTTCTACTCGCACCCGGCCGTGTACATCATGATTCTGCCGGGCTTCGGCGTGGTCAGTGAAGTGATCGCGTGCTTCTCGAAGAACCGGATCTTCGGTTACGAGTTCGTCGCGTTCTCGAGCCTCGCGATTGCGATCCTCGGCTTCCTCGTGTGGGGCCACCACATGTTCCTCGCCGGCCAGAGCTACTACCTCGGCGTGGTGTTCTCGGTGCTCACGGTGCTCATCGGCGTGCCGACGGCCGTGAAGATCTTTAACTGGACCGCGACGCTGTACGGCGGTAACGTAACCTTCCACGCGCCGATGCTCTACGCAATCGGCTTCATTGGCCTCTTCCTGGTCGGTGGCTTGACCGGTTTGTTCCTGGCCGCGATGGGTATGGACATTCCCCTGCACGATACTTACTTCGTCGTGGCGCACTTCCACTTTACGATGGTGGGCGGCATGGTGATGGCATTCTTCTGCGGCGTGCACTTCTGGTGGCCAAAGATGTTCGGCCGGATGTATCCGGAATTCCTCGCGAAAATCTCCGCGATGCTTGTGTTCGCGGGCTTCAACCTGACCTTCCTGCCGCAGTTCGTGCTTGGCTGGCTCGGCATGCCGCGCCGCTACCACGCGTATCCGGAAGAATGGCAGGTGCTCAACGTGATGTCGTCGGGCGGCGCGTTCCTGCTCGGCTTCAGCTTCCTGCTGACCATCATCTACCTGGTTTGGTCGTTGAAGTTCGGCGCGATCGCGGGTCCGAACCCGTGGGGCGCGAAAGGGCTGGAGTGGGAGGTTTGCGACACGCCGCCCCACGCCCACAATTTCCACCATGTACCGACGGTGACCGAAGAGGCGTATGCCTACACCGGTAAGGAGCCGATGGATGTCTGAAGCAGCCGCACACCCGGTGACGATGGGCCCAGCGAAGCCCATCCTGTCGGGACAGTACGAGACCAAGGAACAGCAGAACGAGACCGCGTTCATTGGAATGTGGTTGTTCCTGATCCAGGAAATCATGTTCTTCGGCGGGCTCTTCGTCGCCTACTCGGTGTATCGCTTCAAGTACCCGATCACGTGGTACGAGAGCAGCGCGCACCTGAACTACTGGATGGGCGGCGGCAACACCGTCGTGCTGCTGCTGAGCAGTGTCACGATGGCGTCGTGCGTGTACGCCACGCAGACCGGCAAGCGTCAAATGCAGTTGTGGAACATGGCCGGCACGCTGGTCCTCGGCACGGTTTTCCTTGTGGTGAAGTACTTTGAATACCGCGAGAAATGGGACCACGGCCTTTGGCCGGGGCTGCACTGGGATCCGGCGCCGCAGAGCTTCACCGACCCGATCCGCGCGCAGTTGTTCTTCATTCTCTACTTCATCATGTCGGGCATGCATGCGTTCCACATGATCATTGGCATCTCGATCGGCGCGATTTTCTGGTGGCTGTGTTTCCGGCGCGAATATGGCCCGAACAAATATCTGCCTGTGGAAATGTTCGGGTTCTACTGGCACTTCGTCGATATCGTGTGGGTGTTCCTGTTCCCGATGTTGTATCTGGTGAGTACGCCGGCGCCGACGCACTAGTATTGGCGAACGGATTCGAAAGAACGAGAGGGTATTGCAATGGCACATAAGATCGTCCCGGTGCGGTACTACCTGTACAACGCCGTGGTGCTCACCTTCCTGATGGTGCTCACCGTGGCGTTTGCAAAGATGCCGCAATTGCACTTCAGCAGCAATCCGAACGGGATCAACCTCGCGATCGCACTCGCCATCGCGATCGCGAAGGCCGCCTGTATCGTAGCGATCTTCATGGGCTCGTACTGGTCGACGCCGTTTGTGCGCCTGCTGTCGGTGGCCGGATTCGCATGGCTGCTGATTTTCTTTCTGTTCACGTTTACGGACTATATGAACCCCTTGGCCGAGTTCGGCACGTCATACAACGACTGGGAATCGCCCGGCTCGAACCCGCTGCAGGGCGGACAGAACCACGTTACGACTGGCCGCGAACTGACCCCGGCCCACGGCAGCACCTATGTTGAGCCGGCCAACCTGCACGGCCACGGCGCGACCCATGGCGCCGAACACGGCGCTGTGGAAGAGCACGGTGCCGCGGAAGCGCATGGCGCAGAGGCAACCCACGCCGAGCCAGCCCACGCAGAACCGGCCGCAGCCGAGCACCATTAGTCCAAACACCGTTTAGACCCGTCTCGGGCGTACAGCAAACCTGTGCGCCCGTTTTCTTTTGGACGCTGTTCGTATCAGTAGTGTATATACTGCATCAATAATTCAGGAATACCTACGGAGCCTCTGTTCTCATGCTGAGCCGCCTGATGACCGTTCGCGAGCAGCTTGTAGTGGGATTTCTTGGCTTTTCAATCGTCGCGGGCGCGGGCGCGTTGTTTTGGACGCAACGCGGCAGCACACAGCCGGACCCCATCATCATTGAGCAAGCGCCGGTGACGTCGGTGGTGCCTGTCACGCCGGCACCGACGCCCACCATCGAGCCCGTCGCGCCCAAGCAGGTCGTGGTGTCGGTGCAAGGCGCGGTGATCAAGCCCGGCGTGTATCACCTGGACGAAGGCAGCCGCGTGACGGACCTGATCGAAGCCGCGGGCGGCGTGCTGGGCGCGGACACCGCGGACATCAATCTCGCCGCGCTACTGGTCGACGGCACGACGCTGACGCTCCCGGAGCGTCTCGACGAATCCAATGCCGACGCCGCGACTGCCGAACCTGTCGTCAATCCCGCCGCTTACACGATTTCGGGCCAGGGAACACTGACGGCGAACGCGGCAAAACCCCAAAACAGCGGTTCTGCAAACGGGCGTATCAACGTTAACAGCGCGACCCAAGTGGAATTGGAAACGTTACCGGGCATTGGCCCAAAATTAGCGCAGCAGATCATTCAGTACCGGGAAGGCGCTCCGTTCGCAAACGGGGAGGCTCTGATGGATGTTCCCGGCATTGGGCCGCAGAAATACGAGGCGGTGCGCGATCTGATCACTGTGGAGTAAGTGCGCTGTCATGGGGGATGCCCGGAATCCCGGGCCGCAACCGCGGCCCACGCCACCCGCGCGGCCCAGTGCGGAAGAGCTGCGCGAACAACAGGCTATCGCGGCCGCGCTGCTCATCGGCGAGCAAATGCGGCGCGACGACCGCAAGCACGTGTACTGGTATGTGAAGCGCATCGGATTCTTTCTTGCCGGCTTCGCATTTTTCATTCTGTTAATGCTGTTCGCCATGTGGCGCGTGCGGCAGGAATTCAATCCGACGGTGTGGATGCTCGTGATGGCGGCGGTGGGCGCGGGCGGCATAGCGGCCGTTTATTGGGCATTTACCGAGGAACGGCGCCACCCAGACTAAGCGGGCGGCCGGAACAGCCGGCGGCCCAAAAGTGTTTAACAGGGGACATTTCGATCGGGCGCGGTATCCTAGACCCGCATTCCGGAACGAACCAGGAGATGGACGCATGCGTGCAATGAAGATGATGTTGGTAGCGATGGTGTTGGGCATGGCCATGACCGCGCAAGGCGAAGATGCGGCGACGTTCAAGGGCGACCCGTACAGCCTGAACACCTGCCCCGTGGGTGGTGATGAATTGGGTTCGATGGGCGAGCCGGTGGCCTATATCCACGAAGGCCGCCAGATTAAGTTTTGTTGCTCGGGTTGCGAGCCGCGCTTCAAGGCGAACCCCGCGCAGTACCTTTCCAAACTCGACGCCGCGATGATTGCGGACCAGAAGCCGCACTACGCGCTGACGACCGACGTGGTCACCGGCGAAGCGCTTCCGGCCGACGATAAGGTCCTTGATGTGGTGTACATGAACCGCCTCGTGCGCTTCGGATCGCAGAAGAGCGCGCAGACCTTCGCGAAAGATCCAGACACCTATCTGGCGAAGCTGAACGAAGCCACGATCGCCAAGCAGTTGCCCGACTACAAGCTCACCAAGTGCCTCGTCAGCGGTGAACCGCTGGATGTCATGGGCGACCCGGTGCAGAAGGTGTATGCGAGCCGCCTGGCGCAGTTCTGCTGCGATCATTGCGCGGCGGACTTCGAGAAGTCGCCGGCGAAATTCATCGCGATGCTCGACAAGGGCGAAGCCCCCGCGGAATCGGCCGAGCACAAAGCCGAGCACGACGCGCACCACAACTAATTGCTGATTTAGATTTTTCATCGGCCCCGGAGCGATCCGGGGCCGATTCGTTTCATCTATACTGCGCGCGAACCGGGAAGCTGACGATGGAAACGTGGATACACCGCGAGACGAAGTTCACCGGCAAGATCATTCGCATCGATGCCGGCACCGTGCGGCTCGACGACGGCCGCGAGGCGCAGCGCGAAGTGATGGTGCATCCGGGCGGCGTGGGCGTACTGCCCGTGCTCGACGACGGCGTCGTGCTGGTTCGCCAGTTCCGCATCGCGATCGGCCGCGACATGCTCGAAATTCCCGCGGGCAAGTTTGAGCCCGGCGACACACCGGAAAAACGCGCGCTCGCGGAATTGGAAGAAGAAACCGGTTATTCCGCCGGGCGGCTCGAGTCGATCGGAAAGATGTACCCCTCGGTTGGGATTCTCTCCGAGGCCCTCCATTTGTTCCTGGCTTTTGATCTCCGCCAAGTGCCGGCGCGTCCGGAATGGGACGAACAAATCGAGGTGGTGACGATGCCCTTGGCCGAAGTGCGCGCCGGTCTGCGCAAGCACGCGTTTGAGGACGGCAAGACCCGCGTGGCGTTGCACGCGCTGCTGGACCGGCTGGACGGTCGCTGAGCCGCCTGCGTGAAGGCGGGTGGCGCGTTTCGGTAGAATAGAGGCGCTGCGGGGAAGGAGCTTGAAGTGCGCGCTTGGCGCTTCCACGAATTCGGTGACATTTCGAACTATCGCCTGGAAGATGCTCCCGTGCCCCGCGTGCTCCCCGGTGAAGTGTTGCTGCAGGTGCGCTTCGCCGCGCTGAACCCCGCCGATCGGCTGCTCGTCGAAGGCCGGTATCCCGGCGCGGGCCAGCTTCCGCTTACGGTCGGACGCGACGGCACGGGCATCGTGCGCGAAGCGTCCGCGGGCAGCAAGTTCCGCGCGGGCGACACGGCCGTGGTGCTGCGCAGCGAAATCGGCATCACGCGGCAGGGCACACTGGCGGATTTTGTCGCCGTGCCCGAAGACGTGCTCGCGCCGATTCCGGGCGGATGGACGCTGAACGAAACGGCCGCCGCGCCGCTGGTGTATTTGACGGCGTGGAAGGCCTTGGTGATTCAGGGCGGGCTCAAGCGCGGCGAGACGGTGCTGGTCACCGGTGCGTCGGGCGGCGTCGGCATTGCGTCGATTCAGCTTGCGAAAGCGCTTGGCGCCCGCGTCGTGGCCTTGAGCCGCGATGCGGAAAAACGCGCACGGCTGCAGGCGCTTGGCGCGGACGCCGTGATCGACGACGGCGCCGCGGATCTCTCCGGCCAGGTGGCGAAGGCCTGCGACGGCGGCGGTCCCGATCTCTTGATCGAGCATCTGGGCGGCGCGCGCCTGTCGGACCACGTGGCCATGCTGAATATGGGCGGCCGCGTGATGGTAATTGGGCTGTTGGCCGGCCGAAAGGCCGAGCTGGATTTGGGCATGGTGCTGTTCAAGCAGGTGCGCATTGAGGGCGTGCATGTGGGCAAATTTGCGCCGGCGGCGGCGCAGGAGGCCTGGCGACATGTCGTGGACACAATGAACGCGGCGAAACAAAAGCCGGTGATCGACAAGATTTTCAACATGGAGCACGTGCAAGAGGCCTTTGCCCGGTTGTCGGGCGGCCATCTGGGCAAGGTGCTCGTTGAAGTGAATGCGGCGTAGACAGACTGGGAGGTCAACGTGGAATCCACCACGACCATTAGCACGATAGATCGCGCGGAAGAATTGCTGACGACCGGCGACACGCAGCCGGCGCTGGACATGGTGCGTACTTTGTACGGCCAGACACTGACCAGCACCGATCGCGGGCGCGCGCTCGCGATTGAGGCCGTATGCCTGCTGGAACTGGAACGCACGAACGACGCCGAGCAGTTGGTGGCGGACATAATGAAAGACGAAGGCGACGACCTCGCGTTTGTGCTGGCCGCGGGAATTGAGTTTTCGGATTTGGGCGAGCACATGCAGGCCGAGGTGTTCCTGCGGAACCTGTGCGAGCTGGACGCGAACAACCATCTCGCGTGGTTCAATCTCGCGATCAACTTTGGCCGCGAAGAGCGGTATATGGAAGCGGCCAACGCCTATCAGAAAGCGATCACGCTGAACGCGGACTTCAGCGAGGCCTACGTGCAGCGCGCATACTGCCTCGAAGCGCTGAACGATCTCGCCGGCGCCGCCGCGATGTATCGCGCGTACCTCGAACACACGCCGGACGATGACGAAGTGTGGAAGTCGCTCGGCATTGTCGAAAGCGAACGCAAAAAGTTCGACGACGCCTACGCTGCTTTTGAAAAGGCGCTCACCTGCACCGACGAACCGGAAGACATCTGGTTCAACTGGGCGATCACGGCTGTGCGCCGAGACGACGAAGAGACGCTGGAACGCTGCATCACCAAGCTGCAGGACCTCAGCCCCGAAGGCTGGCGGACGCTGCTGGCCCGCGCGGACTACGAAGAGTCGCAGGAGCACGTGTGGCCGGCATGGGAGCTGCTTTCCGAGGCGCTGGAGACCGTGCTGGACGACGAGGAAGAGGACGACGAAGCCGCGGGCTACGTGGGCGCGGCGCTGCTGCGCTTCGCGAACCGCAATGATATGCGCGAGCATGCGGCCGAGCATGTGCTGCGGTTGTTCGAGGAAGACCTGCTGACCGAGGAAGTGATCGAGGCGTTGCAGGCGTTCGAAGGCCGCATGTCGAACTCCGCCGCGAGCTTTCAGGTGATGCTGCGCGGCGAGAACGACGGCCGCACGGTGTATCTCGTATACGGCGTGTCCGCCGACGACGCCGACGAAGCCGGGCGCCTGGCGCTGGCCTTCCAGGAACGCTGCGCGCCCGAGCCGTGGGCGCTGCACACCATCCACCAGTTGAGCGAGCCCGACGAAGGCCGCATCGGCGTGTACTGGCGCTCGCGGTTGTACAACCGCCCGCCGGGTTCCTGAGAGGCGCGCATGCGCGTAATCGTCACCGGAGCGAGCCGCGGCATCGGCAAGGGGATCGCTTCGTACCTGGCGATGGACGGCTGTAGCGTCGGCCTGATCGCGCGTCACGCGGAGATGCTCGGCGACGTGTGCGCCAGCATCCGCGAGCAGGGCGGGACCGCCTTCGGCGCCTCCTGCGACCTGCGCGACTACGAAGTGACGCAGGCGGCGGTGCAATCCTTGGCCGAGGACCTCGGCGGCGTGGATGCGCTGATCAACAATGCCGGTATCGTTGTGCGCAAGAGCGTGTGGGACATTTCGATCGAAGAGTGGCGTGCGCTCGTCGACACCAATATTTCCGGGATGTTCCACGCTACGAAGGCTGTGTTGCCGATATTCAGGGAACAAGGGCACGGACACCTCATTAATCTTTCATCCATCTCAGGCAAAGTGCCGTTGCCGGGCGGCAGCGCTTATGCGGCAACCAAGTACGCCGTTACCGGCTTCACGCAATCCCTCCTATCTGAAGTGCGGGATGTTGCCATCAAAGTAACGGCGATTTACCCAGGCTCGGTGGATTCCGCCTCGCACCGGCACGATCCGGCCGCCGATCACTCGTGGAAAGTGACGCCCGAGGAAATCGGCCAGGCCTGCGCACAAGCGCTGCGCAGCGCGCCGGGCACCGTGATCTCCGAGATCGAAATCCGCCCGCTGCGCCGGCCGCCGGCAGGGTGACGGCGTGGGCGAACGGGACAACAAGCTGCCGCCCTCTGTGCATTTGGGCACCTGCGGCTGGACTGCGCCCGGCCTGTTGGGCAGCTTCTATCCCAAGGGCACGAAGGAAGCCGATTTTCTCCGGTATTACGGCACGCAATACAGCACCGTCGAGGTCGACGCGACGTTTCACAACGCGCCGTCGGAGAGTTTGGTGGCCGGTTGGCGCGAGAAGGTCCCGGACGGTTTTTTGTTGTCCTCAAAAGCGCCCAAGACGATTACGCACACCAAATTCCTCGAGGATTGCGAACACGAGCTTAATGGCTTTCTGAAGACAATGTCGGGACTCGGCCCGAAACTTGGTCCCATCGTGTTCCAGTTTCAGTACTACACCAAGCGCGACGGCGTGACCGAGGACGATTTCCTCACACGCTTGTCCAAGTTTCTCAAGACCCTGCCGAAAGTGGGGTATCGCTTTGCGGTGGAGTGCCGGAACAAGCAATGGATGAATCCGGCACTATTCGAGATCCTCCACGATAATAATGTCGCTTGTTGCCTGATCGACCATCCGTGGATGAGTTCGCCGGATCAGTTGTTCAAGCACAAGGAAATCGTGACCGGCCCGTTCGTTTATATCCGCTGGCTGGGTGATCGCAAGGCGACCGAGAGTATCACGAAGGTATTTAATAAAACCGTGATCGATCGCAAGAAGGATATGGAACGCTGGATCCCGCACTTGGAAAAGCTGATCGAGAATAAAACTGAACTATTCGGATATGTCGATAAGCACTACGGCGGGTACGCGCACGGTGATTTAGATCCGCTGATCGAGAAGCTGTCGAACTAGTCCCAAATTCCTTCCGGAATTGGCTTGTCTTCCACGATCTCGATCAAGACCTTATCCGGCCCGCGGATGAAGAAGCTCTTATGCTTGAACGCAGGTTGTTCGGCGATGGGGGCGACGATCTCGATGCCGGCGGCCTTCAAGCGTTCGAACACGGGCGCGATGTCGCGATACGAGAACGCGATGTGATCGATCACGCGACCGTCGGTGGGTTTCGTGTCCGCCAGCGGCGCATCGGTCCACCACGGCGGCGCGGGCGTGTAGTCCGGCAGGCCGTACACGACGAAGCCCACGTTATCGGAGCGAAAGCTGCGGCTCCAGGCGCGCACCGTACTCATGTCTTCCGGCTTCGGCACGGCGTCCCCGCGCGTGACCGCGCCGAGATGCGTGACGTACCAGTCGGTCGTCGTATTCACGTCCTTCGCCAGCAGATGCACGTGCCCGAAGCGGTTGTGGCCCATTGTGTTCACTTCGATCATTTCGTCGTCCGGGCCGGACAGATAGGTGACCCAGATTTCGTTCAGCGGATAGAGCGGCACGCGGATTTTCGCGCCGTTTTTCTTGAACCATTCGTACTCGCTCGGCACGTCGCGTCCGCCCCAGCCGATGTGCCACAGGCCGGCTTCGAGCGCGTTTGGCGCGGGCGTATCGACCTTGTTGAGCAGAATGAACGACCGCTCCGTGAACACGGCGTCGGCTACGCCGCGATACCGCACCGGCGTCGCGCCGTGGATTTTCATGTAGTACGCGATCGTACGCGGGGGATCGGTCACATTGAGGTGCACATGATGGAAATGCGCCGGCTCCTGCGCGCGCGCAATCGCGCACGCGAGTAGAACGAAGGCCGCGACGAATGGAGCGACGCGCTTCATCCCTGCGGCCAGGTGTAGTCCTGCCACTCGACGATCTTGCCGCCCTTGACCAAAAATACACCCGTAATGTGGAAGGCGTCTTTGCCGTCGGCGCGTGTGAAGTGGTCGATGCGTTCGTTAATCACGATGTTGCCGATCGCCTGCGAACGCAGCACTTCGAAGCGCGCGGCGGAGCGTGTCGCGAGGAATTGTTTGGTGCCCGCGATTAGCGCGGCCTTGCCCTCGACGCGCGGCTGGCCCTCGATCAGGCGGAAGGTGATCTTGTCGTCCCAGAACGACGAAAGCTTCTCGACGTCCAGCGACTCCCACGTCGCGCAAAAGTCGTTCACGATTTTGGTGTTTGCGGCTTCCACGCCCGAGAGCGCGTCGCCGGCGGCATCGGCCGCTACGGCGTCATTGGCCACTCCGGCTGCAAGTGCAGCAGCCCCGATTCCGGCCAGTGAGAGGAATTCCCTGCGATTGGTGTCCATGCGTGCTCCTTGTGGCGCGCCTTGCGCGCGTGCGGGCCAGCATGGCCGATGGGCCAGTGTGGTGCAACCTACTTCTCGGAACGCCCATAGACCTCAACCCCTGGAAAAGGCCGATTTTGGTTGACTGGGCGGCCTGTGGATGCGAAAATGCAGAGTTGGCCCGCAGGGAAGGGCCGTAACTCCGTGTCGGGCAAGTAGTAACGAGGATTTTTACCATTATGATGAATTTGGCAGTTGGTCTTACGGACAGTGCGTCGCGGTATCCCAATAAGGAAGCGGTCGTGATGGGGCCGACGCGGCTGACCTACGCGCAATTGAACGCGATGTCGAACCAGGTGGCCAATGGATTGGCGGCCGCCGGCGTGAAGAAGGGCGACAAGGTCGCGCTCTGCTGCCCGAACGTCCCGTATTTCCCGATTGTGTACTACGGCATCCTGAAGGCCGGCGCCGCGGTCGTTCCGCTTAACGTGCTGCTCAAGCGCCGCGAGTTCGCATATCACCTCGAAGATTCCGACGCCGTCGCGTTTTTCTGTTTCGAAGGCACGCCCGAGTTGCCGCTGGCGAAAGCCGCGCACGAAGCCATGGGCGATGTGCCCGCGTGCAAGAACCTGTGGCTCCTGCCGGCGCAGATGGGCGGGGCGTCGCCGATTCCGGGCGTGAAGACGCTGGCGGACATGATGGCGAGCCAGTCGCCGAAGTTCGACACCGTGCAAATGGAGCCGAGCGACACCGCCGTGATCCTGTACACCTCCGGCACGACGGGCAAGGCGAAGGGCGCCGAGCTGACGCACCAGAACATGGTGATGAATCCGCTCGCGTTCAGCACCTGCATCCGCATCGAGCCGACCGACCGCGTGCTGTGCGTGTTGCCGATGTTCCACAGCTACGGCCAAAGCACGCAGTTGAACGCGGGCATCATGGGCGGCGCGACGCTGGTGCTGTTGCCGCGCTTCTCCGCTGAGGCGACGCTGAAACTGATGCAGGATGAAAACATTACGCTGTTCAGCGGCGTGCCGACGATGTACTGGGACATCCTGAACTATCCTGATGCGAACAAGTTTGACCTGAAGAAGATCGCGCAAAACCTGCGCATGTGCGGCTCCGGCGGCGCGGCGATTCCGGTCGAAGTGATGAAAGGGTTTGAAGAACGCTTCAACGCGATCATCCTCGAGGGCTACGGCCTCTCCGAGACTTCGCCGGTCGCCTGCTCGAACCGGCCCGACGTGCCGCGCAAGCCGGGCTCCATTGGTCTGCCGATCTGGGGCTGCGAAATGCGCTGCGTGGACGAGAACATGAACGACGTGAAGCCGGGCGAGCCGGGCGAAGTGATCATCCGCGGGCACAACATCATGAAGGGCTACTACAAGCGGCCGGAAGCCACGGCCGAGGCCTTCGCCGGCGGCTGGTTCCACTCCGGTGACGTCGCCAGGCGCGACGAGGACGGCTACTTTTACATCGTTGATCGCACGAAGGACATGATCATTCGCGGCGGCTTCAACGTCTACCCGCGCGAGCTCGAAGAAGTGCTGGTCACGCATCCGGATGTCTCGCTCGCGGCCGTCATCGGCATCCCCGACGACGAATACGGCGAAGAAGTGGTGGCCTATATTATTCCGAAGGCCGGCAAGATTGTGTCGCCGGACGCCATCATAAAGTGGTCGAAGGAAAACATGGCGGCGTACAAATACCCGCGCCATGTCGAAATCGTGAAAGAGTTCCCGCTGGGGCCGTCCGGCAAAATCCTCAAGCGCGAGCTGCGCGAGATGTACAAGGCCAAGGCGAAAGAAGCTGCGGTAAAGTAAATGGTTTGGGAGGGCGAGCGTACTCGCGAGCTGTGATCGCGGGTTGACGAGATTGCTTCGTCGCGTTGCTCCTCGCAATGACGAGACTAGGGAGAAATTTCAATGTTCAATCTGGTTCGCATTCTGGAAGACTCGGTCCGCGAGACGCCGAACAAAGAAGCGGTGGTGTATGGCGACATCCGGCTGAGTTTTGTGCAGCTCAACGCGCTGGCGAACCAGGTGGCCAACGGTCTCAAGGCGCGCGGGATTCGCAAGGGCGACAAAGTTGCGCTGACCTGTCCGAACCTGCCGTACTTCCCGATCGTGTACCTCGGCATTCTGAAGGCCGGCGCCACGATGGTGCCGCTCAGCGTGCTGCTGCGCCCGCGCGAAATCCAATACCACCTCTCCGATTCCGACGCCGTGCTCTACATCTGCTTCGAAGGCACGCCCGAAATGCCGATGGGCAAGTCGGGCTACGAAGGCTTCAAGCAAACCGAGACCTGCAAGGAATTCTTCATCATCCCGACGCTGCCGGGCGGGCAATCGCCTATTGAGGGCGTGAAGACGCTGGGCGACTTGATGGCGAACCAGCCGATGACCTTCGAGACCGTGCAATGCCGGCCGGACGACACGGCGATCATCATCTACACCTCCGGCACGACGGGCCGCCCGAAGGGCGCCGAGCTGACGCACTCGAACCTGCTGATGAATTGCATGGTGTCGAGCCGTCTGTTTGAGTTCGAGCCCGACGACCGCACGCTGATCGTGTTGCCGCTGTTCCACTCCTTCGGCGTGAGCATGATGGATTCGACGCTGTTGAACGGCGGCACGATGATCCTGTTGCCGCGCTTCGAAACCTCGACTGTGCTGCACACCTTCGTGAAGGAAAATGTTTCAATTTTCGGCGGTGTGCCGACGATGTACTGGGAGCTGCTGAATTACAACAAGAACGACGTTGACTTCGAAAAGATCCGCGAGCGGATGCGCATGTGCATCTCGGGCGGCGCCGCGCTGCCGGTCGAAGTGCTCAAAGGGTTCGAGGATCGCTACAAGGTAAAGATTCTCGAAGGTTACGGCCTTAGCGAGACCTCGCCGACGGCGACGTTCAACCGTCCCGATCGCGAACGCAAAGTGGGCTCGATCGGCCTGCCCATCTGGGGCGTGGATGTGAAGATCGTCGACGACAACATGAACGACTTGCCGGTCGGCAAGGAAGGCGAGATCGTCATTCGCGGCCACAACATTATGAAGGGCTACTACAAGCGCGACGAGGCGAACGAAGAAGCCTTCAAGGGTGGCTGGTTCCACTCGGGCGACATTGGCAAGGTGGACGAGGAAGGGTATTTCTATATCGTCGACCGCAAGAAGGACATGATCATCCGCGGCGGGTTCAACGTATATCCGCGCGAGATTGAGGAAGTGCTGATGACCCATCCGGATGTGTCGCTGGTCGCCGTCATCGGCGTGCCGAGCGAGGTGCACGGCGAGGAAGTGAAGGCCTACGTCGTGCCGCACACCGGGGCGAAGCCCTCACCCGAGGCCCTGATCGCGTGGAGCAAGGAAAATATGGCGGCGTACAAATATCCGCGTATCATCGAGATAGTGCCGAACCTGCCGCTCGGTCCTACGGGCAAAATCCTCAAGCGCGAATTGAAAGAAATGGACAAGGCCAAACGCGAAACGGCCGGCGCCGCGGCGAAGTGACAACTGCGGTTTCGGAAGAATATAAGAGAGCGGGAGAGTTGTGTAGAGCCTAGAAGACCGTAGTTGCCGTTGCAGTGAACTCAGTGTACAAAACGATCAGGAGGATCGCGAGCCATGGCAAAGAACTACGACTACGGATTTGAATTTTCGGACGCCGGCGGGCGCAGGACGATTCGCTACCGCCAGGACCGGCTGTGGTTCCAATCCGGCTGCGGATGGTGGGTGTTGTTCTCGCTGATCGGGTTCATCATCATGCTGATGATCGAACCCGCACCCACGCCCGGCATCAAGCCGACGGGGCTTCCGTGGGGCGGGATTATTTTCATCGGCGGGCCGATTGTGGCGCTGGCGACGATGGCATACCTGCGCGCGAAGAAACACGAAATTGTCGTGGACGACAAGACCATGACCGTGGAAGGCAAGCCCTTCGATCGCGCGCAGATTTCGCGCGTGTTCGCCCAGCATAAGCAGCAGCAGTACAACTACACGCACGACCCCGCCTACTACGATCAGCAGCGGCAGCAGGCGACCACCGCGATCGGATCGGCCTCGGCGACGGCGGGCCCGCTCTCCACCGGCGTTGGTCTCGCGGCCGGTGAGGCGATCCTGGCCACGCGCCAAAAAGTGCAGATGGTGTACGGCGGCAAGAACATCGTGATCGCCAAGGGGCTCAGCATCCAGCGCGCGTTGTTGCTCGTGCATGCGCTGGGCGATGCGTTGAAGTTAAAGGGAGACGCCTCGGCCTGACGGACTCGATGAACGAGCGGAGCACCATTCAGATCCGTGAACTTAGCGCGGTCGATTCGATTACCGAATTGACCGCGCTGTTGCATCGGGCCTATGCGGAGCTTGGTGAGCAGGGCCTTCGATTCACGGCGGTCGACCAGTCGGAGGAGATGACGCGCAAGCGCATCGCGACCGGCCGGTGTTTCGTGGCGGAGCTGGACGGCGCGCTCGTGGGGACGATTTGCTACTACGCGCCGAAGACACACGAGCATTGCGATTATTACCGTCGGCCGGGCGTGGCGGTGTTCGGGCAGTACGGCGTCGATCCTGAGCAACGCGGCAAGCGGATCGGGTCGCGGTTGCTGGAGCACGTCGAAGCGGTCGCGCGAGCCGATGGCGCGACGGAGCTGGCGCTGGATACCGCCGAGGAGGCCAAGGCGCTGGTCGCGATGTACGAAAAGATGGGGTTCCGCGCGGTCGGGTATGACAACTGGATCGTGACGAACTACCGCAGCGTGATTATGAGCAAGACACTCTAGGCCTGTGCTTCTTTGTGCTGCTTTTTATTATGCAATCCCTTGCGCTTCCACGATAGCCGCATCGCGACGAACGCGCCGGTGAAGCCGAGGATCGTGTCCCATATGGTGTCTACGGGTGTTTCGGGAACAAACACGACGTTGTTCAGCGCGAGTTCGAGGATTTCATAGCCCAGGATTAACGCGACGGCCCACGCGAGCGCGAAGACGGCGCGCGTGAAGCGGATGAACACGAGGCCGAGGATCACGCCCGAGATCAGATGCACCAACGACCAAATATCGATGTATATAAACGAATGATCGACGATGGCGCGATCGAGAAAAGCCTGGATGGCGGTGTAGAAGGGCGGCTTTTGCATGCACTCATTGTAACAACGGAACGGCGCGGCGTATGCCGAAAAAGAAACCACCCCTAAGCTGGGTTTAGGGGTGGTTTGATTCAGATTGCTAAACGCACAGGCTGGAAGCCTGTGCCACCAAAGATCGACTACCAGCGCACTTTATCGGGGAAGAACTCGGCGATGAGGTCTTCGTAGTATGGCTTCAATTCCTTAATGTTGGGTGGCTGGTCGGCCTTGGAGTACAAGTCATACGGGTTGAACGCGCGCGTCCACTTGAACATCTCGCGGTCGTGGTCGTTCATCAGGTGGTTGTACTCGCCCTCGCGGTGCGCGGCGTAGAAGCTGTGGTAGCGAATCATGTACAGCGCGGACTCCGGCAGGTGGTCCTTCGCGATCATGTACATGTATTCATCGTGGCCCCACGACAGCGTGACGTTGTCGAGCCCGCAGCCTTCTTCATAAATGCCGTTCTCGGTCATCAGCTCCGGGTTCTTCGAGTCCGGGTTTAGCGCGAAGAATTCTGGATACACGATCTTGTCCGAGAACTTGCAGCCAAGCGGGAAGGTGTCGCCGACGACGGCCCACTGCGGCTCGCCGCGCAGGCACAGCGTCTTGCCGAGGTCGTGGATCAAGCCGGTGAGCACGAACCAGCGCGGGTGACCGTCCGCGCGGATGGCTTCCGAGGTCTGCAGCAAGTGCTGGATCTGCGTGAGGTCCGTGTCGGGGTCGCTATCGTCCACCAGCGTGTTGAGGTATTCGCACGCTTCCCACACGCCCATTTCCTTGTAGTCGCGCTTACCGTATTCGGCCTTCTTCGCGCGCGCGAATTCGAGCGACTGGTGCATGTGGTTCAGGCGGTAAAACTCGCGCACGGTGGCGCGCGCCGGATCGTCGTAGTTGCGGAAGTCCTTGTCGAACTTATTCGCGGTTACGCCCTCTTCGGGGTAACGCTGAACAACGAACTCTTCCCATTCGTCGAGGGACTGCAACGGGCCGGCAGACTGCTTCGCGTCGGACATGGAATCACTCCGGGTAAACGGGTTATGCACAAATTATAGCCTATTTTTCGCTGTAAAAAACATGCTTGATTGGTCACAGCGATGGGCTGATTTATCCGTTGGTGTTGGGCCAGCGCACGCGCCACCAGCGGGTAAATGCGGCCAGAAACCATGCGATTTCCACAAGGCCGAACGGCCAGGCGCCCTGGAGAAATCCATACAGTGAACAGAGCGCATTGCTGATGGCGAAGCCCAGGATGAACCATGAGCTGCGATGCTCCAGGGAGTAGAAGACCAGGCCCGCGGTGACTGCAAACAAACCGAAGAGAGATAGATTATCCATGTTTGCAGCATACACGCCCACGTTTTTCCGTGCAGGGATTGACGCACCGCGCGCGCTCTGGCCTAATAAAACGTATGGCTACGCCGAACGATATGGACACCGTGCACCAGCAACTGGTGCAGCTCTGGGGCATGCGGCCCGTGGGCAGTGGGCTGGAGCCGCTGGGCCGCGACGCGATTATCGAGGAGTTGGTGCGTCGCGTGGCGTATCTGCTGCAGCACGACCTCGACAAGCTGATGAGCTACATGTATATCCTCGACGTGCCCGAGGAAAAATTCGCGGACGCGATCCAGCGTCCGCCGAGCGACTATCCCGAACGCCTGCTGGCCGAAGTCATCCTCGAACGCGAGATCGAACGGATGCACACGTGGCAACGCTATTCGAAGCCGGCCATTGAAGACGAGAACACGCCGATTTTTCGGGACTAGCGCTGTTCGCCGTCCGCAATCATCCGCAGGGCCATGTCGCGCACCTGGTAGGCCGTCGCGGGACCTTGCGATGCGGTTTCCTCGTAGTAATCATCGCGGTAGTCGTAGGGCGGGACGATATAGCCGATCTGATCGTTCCCCAGTCCGACGATGATGCGCGGAAAGCCGTTCATTTTTTCGAGAACCTCGAAGCTGACCTCCGGCAGAAGTTCGCCCGGCACGGAGATGAACTGCGCCTCGCCAATTCGGAAATAACTCATGCTGGTCTGAATTCGCCCGCGCACAAACGGCCGTACTCCGCCTTTGTACCGCTCAATGTATTTGGGCGTTGTCACGGGAATCTCGAGCGCGCGCTCGTCCGCCGCGAAATGAAATTCGGACGGCTGCACCGCCGTTGCCGCGAGGTCCTTCACAATCGCGGCAAGCCGCAGGCCCATGTCCTTGCTGGATTCGTGCGTGCGCGCCTTGTTGTCGCCACTCACCATGCCGCCGACCGCGCCGTTCAGGAAAACCGGCTGGCCGAGGCCGTCGATTTTCATTTGGTCGCACATGTACCCCGGGAAATCCGCCGTGATTTCGCGCTCGCCCTTGTCGATCGACTCGACATGGCACGCGAAGTTCACGATGGTCGCAATCGGTTTCCCGTTCGCGCCGATCGCTTGTAGCAACGAGATCGCCGGATCGAGCACGCCGGGATTGCGCGCGTTGCGAAAGAGATCTTGCACGCGGATGCCGTCCATGGGCAGTTCACGCGAGGCCGCGCGCAGTTCCGCCACGGGTTGTAGCGACGCGACGGCTTGCTCAATCGCGGTACTGGTTTGTTCGATGATGTGGCGGACGTAGTCGGCGGGGTAGAAGCCGTACACACCGAGCGTGTCGCCCGAGGCGTGGTTGTGCGACGCGCCGATGATTGTGCGCGTGACCCCGGTCTTCGCCGCGCGCTCGATGATGAGCAGATCGTCAACATATCGCATGCCGAAGGTGTCGACGCCCACAAGCGCGAGCGTCTGGCCGTCGGCGCGAAACACGACCACGCGCGCTTTCAGCGGCGTCACCACGGTGTATTTGTGATCCAGCCAGTTTTCGCCGATGGGCGAAATGTCTGCTTCCGCCACACCGGCCATCAGGCCGTGCAAATCCGCTGGCCTTTGCGGCGCAGGCTGTGGCCCCTGGCGTTTGCCGGAGAGATCCACCAGCGCGCGTTCGCCGAGCGGTACGCGCCGCGCGCGTTGCGGAAGATACGCGACTCCGGTGGTCTTGCCGTTGGGGGTCAGCGAAAAACGCACGCCGCGGCTCGTGTAGTCGAGCATTTTCCAGGTAGCCATGCGCAGTTCATATTCCGGCTCGCCGAGTTTGGCGCGAATTTCCGATTCGGCCGCGAAGCCCTCCGGCACGCTCGCGGCTTCGATCTCGGCGAGACCCGCATTCGGTTGGTCGCCGTGCATGTGGACGACATCGACAAGACCCGGGCGGTCCTTCGCCGGGTAATACATTTTGTAGTTGTACCACTTGCCCGCGTAGACCGGTTCGCCGAGGGCCGCCTTTACGTTTTCCATCGTGTCGAGCCCGGGAACAAGTCCGTGGTACGTGAGCGCGGCGGGAGGCGCATCGGGCGCGAGCGTACCTTTCACGGCCTGTGCGGCGGAAAGATTCGCCCATGCCATAAGCACTGCGCAGAGTGTAATCAGGCGTGCCGTCATGTGTTGTTCCTTTTTCGCATCGAACAATTCGCGATTCTAACAAACCCCTGTCCCCATCGCGCGCATTGATTTCGTTCTATTCAAGCGGGACAATGTTATGCGGAGGTCGCTGCGGCCATGAGGATGCTGGGCATTCTGCTTGTACTTGCCCCATTGACCGCCTCGCTTGGCGACACTTCCAAATCAGGTCGGCTTTCGCCGCAGCAGGCGCTGGACACCTTCACCTTCGTCCGCGTCGAATACGACAGCATCGGCGGCTACGGCGAGTCCTGGTATTCCTACGACGGCCGCGACTGGGAACGCTGGGAGACGGACTACCCCGAGGCCGAGGAAAATTTCCTCGTGCGCATCAAGCAGTTGTCGACCATCAAGGTGAACCCGAAACCCATTTCACTGCGACTCACCGACGAACGCATCTTCAGCTATCCCTTCCTGTATATGTGCGACCCTGGCTGGCAGTTGCTGTCCGACGACGAAGTGGCGGCGCTGCGCTCGTATCTTGAGCGCGGCGGGTTCCTGTGGATCGACGATTTCTGGGGCGAGGCCGAGTGGATGAACGTTGAGGAGCAGATGGGGCGGGTGCTGCCGGGATACCAGTGGCGGCGTATCTCCGAAGGAAGCCCGCTGTTGAACATCGTGTTTCCGCTCAAGGAAGTGCCGCAGGTGCCCGCGAAAATTTTCTGGGACAACTGGCGCGAGACCTTCGACATGCCGCAGGGCCACCGTGAACCGACGGGCGATATTGAAGGCGTCCGGCATCAGCACTGCGTGGGCCTGTTCGACGAGCACGACCGGCTCATGGTTCTGGCCACGCACAACAACGACATCGGCGACGGCTGGGAACGCGAAAGCGAGAACGAGGAGTTTTTCGAAATCTTCTCGACCAAGTCCTTCGCGATGGGCGTGAATATCGTGGCCTACGCGCTCGCCCGCTAAGGCCCCTTCGAGTTCCTTCCCCCTTTGGCCCAATTCGCAGATTTGCCCATGTACTGCCTTGTACGTCGGTGCCAAATCAGGGCTTACAGCGCTGCAAAATTGCCAATTCTGTGGTACAAATCAAAAGAGTGTCCTTGGGGAGGGACTTGCAGTGCGTATTCATAAGCGGGGCTTCACATTAATCGAGTTGCTGGTGTCGGTGGCGATCATCGGCATCCTGATGGCGATTTTACTGCCGGCCTTGGCGCGGGCGCGTGAATCGGCGCGGCGTGCGAGCTGTGCAAACAACCTGCACCAGATCACGACGTCGCTGAAGATGTACGCCAGCGAGAACAACGAATACTGGCCGCGCATGCAGGGCGACGCGCCCTATGGCCTGGCCGCGAATGCGACCGGGTGCGATCCGGATAGTGTGCAGGACGACACCGTGTTCGCGCCGGACACCAAGACGCTGCTGTTGGGGTACGTAGACGACGTCAACGTGTTTGTGTGTCCGTCGGACCTTTCGCGCGCGGATGAAAATCCGCTTGGCCGCGTGAAGGCCGGCGTGGCTTCCGGGTGCGAATATCTCGGATACCTGAGCAACGCGGACACGAGCTACCACTATCTGGGCTACGTGTTCGACAAGGCCAACGACGACAGCCCGCGCACCTTGACGCCCGCGCCCGGCCCCACGCAGTTGGTGGCCTACGTGGCGGCGATTGCGCCGATCGTGTTCAACAACGATCCGGCGGACGACATCCTGCTCGAAGACAACATCGAACTTGAGACTGTTGGCCTCGATGGTTTGCAGGCCGGTAATGGATCGAGCGACACGATCTTGCGCTTGCGCGAAGGCGTGGAGCGCGCGTTCATCACGGACATCAACAATCCGGGCGCTGCTGCGGTCGCGCAGTCTCAGGTTGGCGCGCTGTGGGACACGGTGAGCCTTCACACGGCCGGTGGCAATGTGGAGTTCACGCACGCGCCGGGCGGCAGCAACGTTGTGTTCCTCGATGGCCACGTTGAATTCGTGCACTATCCGGGCAAGTTCCCGATGAGCCGCTCGTTCGCCGAAGTGGCCACGCAGTTCTAGGTGCATGTGGAGTTGATACCGGGGACAGACTACAACGCCCTGGTGGTGGCTCTGGATTTTATGCGTGGGGCCCGTGGCGGGCGTTGCAGTCAGTCCCCTTAGGCGTTGATTTTTGCTATGCTCCTCGCGCCACCGTTTGGTGCGCGAGGAGTTTCTGTATGCGGGCGCGGCGCGGATTTACCCTGATTGAGTTGCTGGTGGTCATCGCGATCATCGGCATCCTGGCGGCGATATTGCTGCCGGCGCTGGCGCGTGCCCGCGAAGCCGCGCGCCGGGCCAATTGCGGCAACAACCTGCGCCAGCTCATGTTCGCGATGAAGATGTACGCCGGCGAAAACAAGCAAATGTACCCGCGTGTGCAAGGTGACCCGCCGTATGGCATCAAGCAGAATGCGGTGGACACCGGCTGCGATCCCGAGACGGTGCAGGAAGACCCCGGCACGGTGTTCGCCCCGAATATGCGGGCGTTGTACCCGGAATACGCCACGGACCCACTCTCGATGGTGTGCCCCTCGGATTTCTCGGCGGCCGCCACCGACAATCCGCTGATGATCATCAAGGACGGCGGCACCGGTTCCTGTCAATACGTGGGCTTCATGAGCCGCGCGGACGAAAGCTTCAACTATCTCGGCTATGTATTCGACAAGTCTGACGACTCCGACCCGACTATGCCTTCGCCCTTTGGCGGCGGGCCGACGCCGGTGCAAATGGTGGGCTTCGTTTTCTCGATTGGTTCCGTGATTTTCAATTCAAATCCAGTGGACGATGAGGTGCTGGACGAGGACATCGATCTCGCCAACGTCGGCATGGGCGGGATCAATGCCGGCAACGGTCTGGGTGATGAGTTGTTCCGTTTGCGCGAAGGCATCGAGCGCGTGCTGATTACTGACATCAACAATCCGGGCGCCAGCGCCAGCGCGCAGTCGAACATTCCGGTCATGTGGGATACCGTGAGCACGACACCGGCGGGCAGCGGCGTGGACTACAACCACGCGCCCGGAGGCGCGAACGTGCTCTACCTCGACGGACACGTCGACTTCATCAAATATCCGGGCGCATTCCCGACGAGCAGAAGCTTCGCGGAACTATCGAGCCTGTTCTAAGCGATTTCGTTAGCTGCGCGCGCCGTGTTTGTGGCGATACCACGCCATGCTGAGCACGGCCATCCAGATCGCGGAGATCATCAGACCGCCCGATTCGCGCGAGGTCTCGGTCGTCAGCCATTCGTCGGACGAGATATGCGGCATGTTGTACATCGCCCAGCCGTAGTACGCGAGGCCCATGAGAATGACGAGCGGCGTGTGTCGTCCCGCGAGCGCGAACGCGGTCACTACGCCGGCCAGGCCGTAGGCCGCGATCCACGTCCACGGATCGGGGTCGTTGTACTGCACGGCGCACGACAGCAGAAAAATTCCAACCATGAAGCCGCACACAATTTTGAATGCCATTTTCATTTACGCACCTGCAGGTAGGCCAGCAAATCGGCCATGGCTTGGGGGTCGAGCCCCGTTTCGAGTTCTTCGGGCATTAACGATAGCCCGTTGCTAATGAATTCGGCGATGTCCGCGCGTGGCACCGCGGTCCGCACGCCGTTCGCGTCGCGGATGGTCACGGCGGCGTCGGTTTCCTGATCGATCAGGCCGGAGACAAGCTCTCCGTTCTTGCGCTCGATGGTATACGCGATGAACTTCGTATCCGCCGCGGCATTCGGATCGAGGATGTCGTGCAGCAGCGTCTCGCGGCTCTTGCGGTAAATCTCGGTAAGATTCGGGCCGAGATCGCCGCCGGCGCCCGCCATCTGGTGACAGCGCAGGCATAAGGATTCGAAATGCACCTTGCCTTTCGCAGGCGTGCCCTTGAGTTCGAGCGCCGGCTTCATCTTTTCCATCGCGTCTTTGCGCGTGACGACGCCAGCATCGGAAAAGAGCGCCTCGGCGCGGCGCACGACCTCGGGGTCCTTGGAATGCAGCATCACGCGGCGGCGCTCGAGGTGGAAGTCCATCTCGCCGAGCGAGATCGTGCCGTCTTCGAGCGCGGTGAGCAACAGCGGATTGTTCGGGCGTTTGTACAGCAGCGTATTGCCCGCGATGGGGCGCGTTTCCGGGCCGAGCGCGCGCCACATCGCGATCAGGCGCGTGGCGACCTCATTCGTGCCTTCGCGCTGCAACTGTTGCGCGGCTTCGTGCTGAAGTTCGCGCGGCTGGCGCGTGTCAAGCAGCGTATATAACAATTCCGCGCGCTGCGCGAAGGGCGCGAACTCCAGAATCTGCAACTGCTGCACGCGGACTTCCGGCGCGAGTTTTTCGTCGCGCACCGCGGCCTCGGCGCGCGCCAGCGCTTCCTGCTGGCCCGGCACTTCGGTCAATTCGAGCGCGCGCGTGAGCCGCCACACTTCGCGCAGTACCGGCAGTGACTCGGTCTGCAGGCTCGGCGCGATCGCATCGCTGAGAGTCTTGCGTGCGTCGGCGTTGTCGAAGGCGTCTTTGTCCTGTTCGAGACCCGTTGCGAAGCCGGAGAACACGGCCTGTGCGGCGCGCGGATCACTGGGCGTCAGCTTGGTAACGGCAGTCACGATATTGCCAACCGCCGGCGCGTCCATCCGCGTGATTGCGCCCTGCGCGAGCTGCGCGATCATCGCGAGGCGGCCTTCGGCCGGAATCGCTCCGTTTTCGTTCGCGAGGATGGCGGTCAACATCGGGCCCGAATCCAGCAGCGCGCCGGGCAATACCGCCAGCCGCGTGAAGGGGTCGTCTGCCCCGCGCTTCAGCACTTCCAACAGCGCGGCATTGGTTTCTTCGCGCTTCCACTGCGTTTTACCCGACAGCGCCAACGCGGCCCACATGCGCACGCGCGGCGCGGGATCTCCCGCCAACACGCGCAGGCCGCGCTCGATATCGGGCGAGCTTCCCATGCGCTGCGCGGCGAGGATCGCCGAATGTTCGCGGACGTGGGCGTCGAGATCGAACTGCGCGCCGTAAATGAGCGCATCGTCGAGCGCGTTCATGCCGTTTAGCGTCCACAGCGCGTGAACCCGTGCCACGGGCGAGGCGCTTTCGCGCGCGAGCTTTTCGAGCATCGGCACGGCAGCCGGATCGTTCCATTCGACGAGCAGCCGCTGCGCCGTCATGCGCCACCACTGGTTTGTGTGTTCCAGTCCCGCGACCACCTGATCCAGATTCTCGTGCGTGAAGGCAGGTGCGCGGCGGGGCAGGCGCTGCTTGGGCGCAATGCGGAACAGGCGGCCCTGCTCCTTGCCCGCGTTCACGTCCATCGTCTTCAGGAATTCATCGGGGATCCATTCCGGATGCTCGATGACCTCGCGGTGCATGTCGACGACCCACAAGGCGCCATCGGGCGCGACCGTCATGTTCACCGGACGAAACGCGCGGTCGGTGGACGCGAGGAACTCGATTTTTTCCCTCTTCGGATCGCGCTTCGCGGTGAAACTCGTGCCGCTGGGTTCCAGGATGCGGCGGTGAATGAGGTTCAGCACCACGTCGCACACAAAAAGATTGTCTTCAAATTCCGGCCCAAAGATACCGCCACCGTAGGAGCGAATGCCGCACGACCCGGAGAAATAGCCCGACTGCTCGGGGTGATTCACGCGCGTGTCCTGCTCGCCGATGGGATAAATGCGCACGAGGCCGTTCTCGATGTCATCCGGCAAGCGGTTGAGTGTGCCCTCGGCCGGCTGCGGCACGCCGTCGAGGTAGCCTCCGGGAAACACGAGATGGTTCATCGGCTCGAGGTTGTGCGTGCCAAACATACGGCCGTACGAATCGAAGGTGATCTCGTAGCCACCCGTGGAGCGGCCCGCGCGCTCAAGTTTTTTCGTGCGCAGGTCGAAGCGGAAGTCGTCGTCGCGAATCGCGACCTCGCCGCTGCCGTCGGCCCACGCCACCTTGCCGCCATTGCCGCCGTTGGCTGCATAGATCCAGTTGTCGAGGCCGTAGGTGAGGCCGTTCACGTTGTGCTGGGGGTTTTCGGCCAGCATGCCGTTGAAAACGACCTCGCGCACATCGGCGACATCATCGCCGTTCGTGTCTTTCAGGAACAGGATTTCCGGCGGGGACACGACCAGCACGCCGCCGTTGTAGTGCACGAGCGAATCCGCCATCGCGAAGCCTTCAGCGAATACGGTGCTGGTTTCGTAGTAACCGTCGCGATCCTTGTCGTCGAGAATCACAATGCGGCCCTTCTCGTCGGGATAGGGATAGCCGAGCATCTCGACCACAAAGGGCCGGCCGCGCTCGTCGAATTCCACATCCACCGGGCTGACCACCGAGGGCTCCGCGGCGACGAGATCAATTTGGAAATCGGGGTGAATCTGGAAGGTGGCCAGGATTTGGGAAGGATGCGGCGGGTCTGCGGCGAAGGCGGAGCAGGTGAGGATGAGCGCGGAGAGAGTGTGGACGAAATGGACTTTGTGAACGGAATGGACATGGATCATTCCGACTCTCCTTCGAAGTGTTCGGCGGGTTCGAGACTGAAGACGGCCTCGGCATTCTCAAACAGGAAAAGGCGCTTGGTCTCTTCGTCGAGTTTGAGGCTGTCGAGATCGGCGAGACACTGTTCCGGCGTGATCATCGGAAAATTCGTGCCAAACAAAACCTTGGTGCGACCCTTGCCGCGGATATAGTCGATAATCTCCGGCGGATAGCGCTTCGCGGTGTACGCGGAGCAATCGATATAAAAATTCGGATACTTCCGCGCGAGCGAGATCACTTCGTTCAGCCACGGAAACCCCACGTGGCCGCCGACGACCACCAGTTCCGGAAATTCGAGCAGCACTTCATCGAGATACGGAATCGGCCGGCCGGGCTCCGACGGACACAGCGGGCCCGTGTGGCCCACCTGCGTACAGAACGGCACGCCCAACTCGCAGCATTCGGCATAGAGCGGATAGTAGCGCCGATCGTTCGGCGGCAGGTTCCACAGCCACGGCACAATGCGCAGCGCCTTGAAGCCAAGCTGCTTCACGCAGCGGCGTAGCTCGCGCACGGCTTCCATCGGCCGGTATATATTCGCCGACGCGACGCCGAAGAAGCGGCCCGGGTGTTTCTGCGCGATCGCGGCGACCTCGTCGTGCGAGATCAGCCATCCCTGCGGCCCGCACCACGCGGCCAGCATGCCCGCGCGGATGCCGGCGCCGTCCATCGCGCCGAGCGTGAACTCAATCGGAACCTCGCGGATGGTCTCGCCGCCCGTCCAGCGCCGCAGCGATTCGAACATGGGCTGTTCGATGAACCGCGGCGTGGGGTGCTGCATCCACGCGTCGATAATGGGGAGCGAGGCGGACATGCCCACAATCGTACCTGTTTGCGGCGAAGGGACAAAAGAGCGCACGCCCAAGCTCAGCCTGGGCGTGCGCATAACCGGATCCAGACTTCCAGTTGCGCCACCAGTGTCTGGAGTCGATAGCTATTCTCCCACCGCGCGGGCCTGTTGATAGGCCGCTGTCAACGGCTGCGCGATATGGTCCGGCACTTCCTCGTAGTGGCTGAATTTGAGCGTGTAGGCGCCCAGTCCTTGCGTCATGCTGCGCAGATCGGTCGCGTACCGCAGGATTTCAGCCTCCGGCACTTCGGCGCGGATGGTTTCGCGATGCCCACCGTCGGAGTCCATGCCGAGGATGCGGCCGCGGCGCGAGCTGATGTCGCCCGTGATCGCGCCCATGAACTCCATTGGCACCGTGACGGCGATTTCCATGATCGGCTCCAGCAAGCAAGGCCGTGCTTTGAGCACGCCCTCGTGAATTGCCATGTGCGCCGCCATCTTGAACGACATTTCGGAAGAGTCGACGTCGTGATACGAGCCGTCGAAGAGATCGACGACGATGTCGACGACCGGGTAACCGGCGATCACGCCGCGGTCGAGCGATTCCATGCTGCCCTTGTCCACGGCGGGGATGAATTGCCGCGGCACGGACCCGCCGACGACGCTGTCGACAAACTGATATCCACCACCGCGCGCGTTGGGGCGAATGCGAATATGCACATCGCCGTACTGTCCGTGGCCGCCGGATTGTTTCTTATGCTTGCCGCGCACCTCGGCCGAGCCTTTGACGGTTTCCTTGTACGCGACCTTCGGCAGACGCGTTTCCGCGTTCACGTTGTATTTATTGCGCATGCGCTCGACCAGAATTTCCAGATGCATCTCGCCCATGCCGAGGACCACGTGTTCGCGTGTCGCCGGATCGCGATAGTGGTGGAAGGTCGGGTCTTCCTCCGCGAGCCGGTTGAGCGCCTCGCCCAGCTTGTCGTCGTCCGCGCGGGACTTGGCCACAATCGCGCGCTTTACCAGTGACTCCGGCAGTTCGATTTTCGGAAGTTTCAGTTCCACACCCGGCGCGGCGATCGTGTCGCCGAAGTGAGTGTGTTTGAGTTTGGTCATCGCGGCGAGGTCGCCGGGGCCGACCTCATTCACAATTTCCTGTGACTTGCCGTTCAGCAGAAAAATCTTGCCCGTGCGTTCTTTCGTGCCGGTGGTGACGTTGTAAAAATCCGAATCGGATTTCAGCGTGCCTGTGAGCACGCGGAACATCGTGAGGTGGCCGGCGTGCGGATCGACGACGGATCTGAACACCTGCCCCATGAAGGGCGCGGTGGGGGAGACTTTGATTTCGACGGCATCGGGTGCGCCATTGCGCGCGTAGACGTGGCGTTCCAGTGGTGAGGGGAATTCCGCGACGATCACGTCGAGCAGTTCGTTGATGCCGAGTTCCTTGGCCGCGCTGCCGGCGACGATGGGCACGATCGTGCCCTTGCCGATGCCCGCGCGCAGGCCGCGTTCGAATTCTTCGTGCGAAAGTTCGCCGGTTTCAAGATACTTTTCCAGCAGTTCATCGTCGGATTCGGCGACGGCGTCCATCATGGCCGTGCGAATCGCGTCGATTTTTTCCTGCATGCCGTTGGAAGAACCATTTAACACCGAGGCGAGTTCCTTGAGCCCGGCGCCGGTGGCATTCGGCACGTCGAGCGGCACGCAGGCCTTTCCGTAAGCGTCTTGGATGCGCGCGACGGCCGCGTCGTAGTTGAGGTTGTCGGCGTCGAGTTTGTTCAGAAAGATGACGCGGGGGATGTGGTACTTCTCGGCGTACTTCATCGCGATGTCGGAACCCGCGCGCGGCCCGCTGGTGGCGTCAATCACGATGACCATGCCGTCGATCACCGGCGCGGACGAGGCGAGCTCGCCGACGAAATCGAGGAAGCCGGGGTGATCGACGAGGTGAATGCGCGCGCCGTGCCAATCGACGTGCATGAGTTTGAGGGTGGTGGTGTGGCGATGGCTGATTTCTTCCGGGAGGTAGTCGCCGACCGTGGTGCCCTGCTCGACGGTGCCGACGCGCGCCGTTTTGCCGGTCGCGTGCAGCAGGTGTTCGAGGAGCGTGGTCTTGCCGGTCCCCCCGTGACCTACAATTCCCACGTTACGTACTTTCGCGTAGTCCGTGGCCATTGGGCAGCCCTCCTGTGCGGCGTCGACGCGTCGCGTTTACAACATCCGGTGTTCTCCTGTGTGCCTGGCGGGAGTGCGGCCCGATTCCACGTGGAGAGGCGCCCGCCGGGCGCTCTTCCCATTGCTTGATCCGTCAGTATAGGAGGGTGTCCGCGATCTGACAAGGGGTCTGCGTTAGCCGTGACGCCGCAACGGGTTGGGCAGGATCGCTATACGACGAAATACGACACGTACACCGTCACAGCCCAGGCGGCCATGCCGCCAAAGACGAGCGCGCGCGTAAGGCGGAGTTTCAGGAACGGTGCGAAGCCGCGGCCGGCCACGATCGGGAAACACGTGATCACGGCGAGCAGATACGTGGCCTTGATCGTGCTGAAGCTCGGCAGGCGCAGCGCGAGCGACGCCATGGCGAAGATGAAACCCCCAATGCAGAGGATCGCGAGGATCTCGCCGGAGCGAACCGCGCGCAACGGCCGAACCAGAATGATCGCGGCGCCAATCAGCAGGATCGCGGTCGGCAACAAACTCCACCACGCGCTCGCGAGCACGTAGTCATAGTTCCAGCTCAGGTACTGCGGCATCTTCGGATTCGGCGGTTCGTGAAAGCCCGCAAGCCACAGCGTGGAGTACATGCCATCCCAGAATCCGTTTAGCGCGGCGTACAAGGGATACTTCAGCACGTAGCCAAACGACGTGAACTGCTCGGCGATACGGTAACCGGGTTCCTGCCACCAGATGTATCCGCGCAACTCGTCCCATCCGCCGACGAAGAATTTTTTGAAACGCAGGTAGTTGCGAACGTAATACCACGCCGAGATCGCCGCCGCCGCGCCAAAGGACACCACGGTTGCTTTTGTCACGTAGGTCACGCGCCCGGACCATGTGGGTCGCACCGAATAACTCGCCACAAGCATCGCGAATCCCGCTACGGGGAACAGCAGCAGTGCCGTTGCTTTGGTAAGCAGCGCCGCGCCCAGCAGCGCGCCCGTGATTGCGTGCGCGCGCAGCGATTGGTGTTGCTCCGGATACCGCACCAGGCGGTACAGCCGCAGCAGCACGATACTGCAGAACAGCGCCATTAACGGTTCATTGCCGAGGTTAAGCGACTGGTATACGTTGATCGGCAACAATCCGCCCAACACCGTCCCGAGCACCTGCAACGCGTGCTGCCGCGGGAAAAATTCGCGCGCCACGAGGTAGCACAGGTGAATCTGCATCCCGCCGCAGAAGAGCGAGATCACGCGCACCACGACAGCACCGTGTGTCGGCGAGAGTAGCTCTGAAATGAGCGCATAAATCGGCGTCGCGATGAAGTAATACAACGGAGACTGGAACATTTGCCAACCTTGGTCGGCATACGGCACGTAGTGTTTGCGCATTAGAAACTGGAAGTACTGCACGTGCGCGTCCACGTCGAAACCAAGTCCATAAGGCACGCGGATGACGTCGTTCATCGCGAGCACGGCCCACGCGATCAGCAGCCCCCAGTGCGCGACCGCCGGCGCGGTCCAACCCGCGGGCAACTTCGGTAGCCGCATGTGAAACAGCGTCAGCAGGAAAACCAATACGAAGACGGAGAGCGTGACGGGTGCCGTGCGCTGGAATGCAACTTGTGCCGGCGGCAGGCGCTCGCCAATGTCGTTAACCTGCGGCTCGGTGATGCTAATCGCCTTGATCCACTTCGGCCGATCGTGATTTTTCACTTCCCAATCCGGGCTCGTGTGGATGTCCAATTCCGGAGAATACGCCATCACCATCGGCGGGCCGGTGCGGTTGATGATCGAAATCATGATCTCGTGCCAGCCCGCCGACAACTGGCGTACGGTGATCACGAGTGGCGTCTTCCACTGCGAGAAGTCCTGCGAGGTGGAACCGGCATGAACGCCGTCGATGAATACGTCGCCGTAGCGGAACACATGCACGACGATCGAGCCCTCCGCGAGCGGCTCCTTCACATAGAAGGCCGTGCGGTAGGCCGCCATGAAATCTTTTTTGCCGTAGGTGCCGGGGCCCTCGACTTGCGGCATGCGGATCCACTCGGCGTCGGAACGATTGTGCAGATAGGCCACGGTGGAGTCGGCCATCAGACGCGACCATTGCCACGACACTGCGCCCACACCCAAGAGGGCTAACAGGACAGTTATGAGGCCCGGCCAGACGTAGCGCAAGAGGTCAGTACCTTTGATTCGCGGCTAGATTTCATTGCACGGCAGCCGCGCATTGTAAGATAATCCGACATTGTGATTAAACCGGCACAAGAAGCGGAAGCCATGCCCGCGGCGGAGCAAAGTGACCCGCGTCTGACGCGGAAAGTCGTGATCTTCGGCCTTGTGTTTTATGTCATCGTGCCCTTCATTCTCGCCTGCCTCTATGCCACCAGCAACTTCTATACGCGCATGGAACAGTGGTACGCATTCAACATCTCGCTGCAGAGTATCGACCCCACCCGCATCGCGATTGACGATCCTGAAGCGGACATCAAGATTCTCGAGAGCCTCATGGCGCCTAAACTGCGCGAGACTGGCTTCGCGAAGGATTTGCACACGCGCTGGCGCGAAGACAAGCTCTGGGCCATTCGCGACGGCGATGTCGAGGATTTCCACATCTCGCGCGACAAAGCCGACGTCGTCATGCTCTTCCACACAGACATGGCCACCGGCGAGGGCATGCACTACCGGGACGTGCGCGAGCACACCTTCTGGGAAAAGATCGACGGCTCGTGGTGCTTGTCCGACCTGCAGTTCGAAGTCGCCGATCAGCGCTTCACTCCTTGGCCGGGGGTAATCCTGCCGGGGCGGTGACCGTCGCGGCCGGATGCTTCGCCCACCACGCGTAAATCTGTTCGCCGGTTTCGACGTAGGTGTTTTTGTTGAAATGCCCGTCGTACAGCAGATACATCCGCTTACCCGCCGCCTCCCGCTCTCGAAGATGCGCGGTGAGGTCCATGAAGGGAATCTGAAGTTCGTCGGCCGCCTGTTTCAGCGCAACCGCATGCACCTGATACTTGTCAGCCGTCAGGTCATACAGCTTGTCCGGCGCACAAAATGCCTGCGCATATTCACGGTAGCTCGTGGTGATCTGGTGACGTGCAGGAATGTAGACGACGAACAAACGAACCTGGTGTGCTCGCAGGAAGTCATTTATCACGGTTAACACAGGCTTCGCGTCGATGGGACGAACCAGCATGTGGTAATACCAATTGATCTCATCCGTGAGAAAGGGATTCATCTTGCCGGCCTTCATTGCTGCCGCGAATTCCGGTTGCACGAAGCCGTAGCGGCCTTCGAGACGTGTCCAGGGATTTCCGGGACTCGGTACCGGCTGAAAGTAGGGCATGGGCGGGCGGTGCCCCGCGAGCGCGATGCGGTCGTGGTGCACCGCCCGCACGAACGTGTCGGCAATGCGTGGCAAAAACGGAGTCGAGCGCTTGAAGGGAGTCGGTGCTATGGTCGTGGGATCGAAAATAAGCGTGGGAGGATCGTTGGCAAACAACACCAGCACGACGTCTTGCGGCTGGAACAGCGGCACGGCGTCGTAGATGAGTTGTATGTATTCCTGGAAGCCCGCGCCGGTCACACCGAAGTTCATTGTCTCCACGCGCGCGCCATTTTTCTGCGCGGCAGCATCGAACCCGTAAGGGATGGTGTGCGACGCGTCCGCGAGATATCCCTCGACGAAACTGTCACCCACGAACATCACGCGTGGGGAGTCCCCGTGCGGCGCCCAGTCCCGGTCACGGAATCCGTACATGTTCAGCTCATATGTGGCTTGGATCGCGTCGGGTTCGGACGGGATCACGAATGAATCGTGACGCAGATATGCGTTCGCACTTTTGGCGATGTTGGAGTAGGTAGGCGAATAGGCCACGCGGTTGAAATTTTCGAAGGCCGGGACGGGAAAAATGAATCTGCTGGCAGCCTCGACCACAGCAAGTACGCCTGCGAGCAGCACTAGCGATAGATAGTGGGATTTTTTCATTCGACATCCGTCCGCAGATAAACGGTAGAAGTATAAGCGACCGGTCCGGTTTAGATCTTTTCGGGTTTCGGTACCGACAGTGCCGGAGACTATGAGCGCATACCCTTCGCCGACCTGATGTGCTAGTCTCCGCCCTATTGGGCATTCAAGTGAGATCGCGAGGACATTGGCATGGTGATGGCAAAATATTGGGCGCACTCGCCTGCGCTGGTTCGGCGTCTTGTAGTTGTCGCCGGATTGCTGATCGCCAGTGTCGGATGTTCGCCCGTCCAAGCGCCCTCGTCCGAAAACAACGCGGTGTCCGAGAAGTCATCCCGCAGCGACGAAATTGAGTGGAAACATTACGGTCAGGATCTCGCGTCGACCAAGTACTCGCCCGCAAGCCAGATCGACAAGACGAATGTGCACGAACTCGTCGAAGCGTGGCGCTGGGAATCTCCGTCCAAAGCCATTGCGGTGGCGTCCGAGTTCTATCGGAACGTGTTCTCCGCGACGCCGTTGATGGTAGATGCCACGCTGTATGTCAGCACACCAATGAGCCAGGTGGTTGCGATCGACGCCCGCACGGGCAAGACTCGCTGGGTCTACGATCCAAAGAGTTACGAACAGGGGCGGCCGACCAACGGCGGGTTTATCCACCGAGGCGTCGAATACTGGACCGACGGCGAAGTTAAGCGGATTTTTATCGCCACCGGCGCGTTCGACCTGATTTCCATTGATGCCGAGACCGGACAGCCCGATCCTGCTTTCGGCGAGGGCGGCAAGGTCGATCTTGGGCTGAATCTCGGGCGTCCCGTAAATCGGCGTTATATTTCTGTCAATGCGCCCCCAGTTGTGTGCCGCGGGACCGTTGTTGTCGGATCCATCGTGTTTGATCTCCCCACCATGAAAGAAATGCCGCCTGGGCATGTGCGCGGCTATGACGCGCGCACGGGCGCGCTGAAGTGGGTCTTCCACACGATCCCACAGGCTGAGGACTTTGGCGTCGACACGTGGGAAGACGACTCCTGGAAGTACTCCGGCAACACTAATGTCTGGGGATTGATGTCTGCAGACGAGGAACTCGGCTATGTCTACTTGCCGGTCAGCGATCCCACCAATGATCATTACGGCGGCCATCGTCTGGGTGACAATCTTTTCGCGGGCTCGCTGGTCTGTTTAAACGCCGAAACTGGCGAGCGCGTGTGGCATTTTCAGACATGTCACCATCCGCTTTGGGACTACGATCTGACCTCCGCGCCAAATCTTATCGATATAGAGGTAGACGGCAAGCCTATCCGCGCAGTCGCGCAATTGACCAAACAAGCGGTGTGTTTTGTCTTCGATCGCGCCACCGGCGAGCCGGTGTGGCCGATCGATGAACGTCCGGTTCCGCAGACCGATGTTCCCGGCGAACGGACCTCGCCCACGCAACCGTTTCCGACCAAACCTCCCGCGTACGACCTGCGCGGGATCACCGAAGACGACGTTGTCGATTTCACGCCGGCGATGCGCGCCGAAGCATTGGAAAAGCTCAAGGACTACGTCTACGGGCCCGTCTTCACCCCGCCAACCATCATCGTGGAAGACGGCGATGACATTAACCTTGGAACGCTGGCTATGCCGGGTCCTGGCGGCGGTACCAATTGGGACGGCGGCGCGTTCGATCCGGAAACCGGCATGTTGTATATCCCCAGCGAAACGTCGCCGACTGCTTTCGGGCTGAGTGCGCCCGACCCGAACCGTTCGAATTTCCGATACAACTATGCAATGAGGCCTGCGCCGATACTGAACAACGGTCTTCCTGTTCTAAAACCGCCCTACGCGCGCCTCACGGCGATGGATATGAACCGGGGCGAAATTGTTTGGCAGATTCCGCATGGGAACGGACCCATCGATCACCCGGATCTCCTCGGCCTACACCTCGGACCGCTGGGCGAACCTTCATACGGCTTGTCCCGAAGCGGCGGGCCGCTGGTCACGCGTACCCTGTTGTTTACCGTCCGCAACGAATTGCAGACCGGCGTGTTGCGCGCCTACGATAAAGCTACCGGCGCAGTGCTCTGGGAACATCGGGAAAAATCGAAATACTTCAGCGCCCCGATGACGTATGTTTTGGGCGGGAAGCAGTATATTGTGAATGCGGTGGGCGGCGCTCACGGCGTGCCCGCCGAATTGGTCGCCATGGCCTTGCCAGACTCAACAAAAACCAGCACGGAGTAACGTCGATGGATACCCAGCCGAAAGACGAATCCGGACAAATCACGCGCCGCGAGTGGTTCCGCCAAAGTCTGGCAACCGGGGCCGTGCTGGCCGGCGCCGCAACACTGAGCGGCAAGGCCCTCGCTCAGAATCCCAGCGCCCTCGTTGATCTGGAAATGCCGACGCGCGTGCTCGGCGCTACCGGACAAAAAATTCCCATTTTGCTGATGGGCGGCGACCAGCCCTTTGACCCGACGCACGACAAGTCTTTGCACCGTTGCTACGAACTGGGCATCCGCTATTTTGATTCGTCGGTAATCTACACGAACGGCCAAGGCCACAAAGCCCTGGGCAATTTCGTCCAGCAGATCGGCAAGCGCGACTCGGTGTGGATCACGTCGAAAGGCCTGATGCCGGTGGGCAAAGGGAACGCCGCCGCCTACGAAAAAGTGCTCGAACGTTTCCTCCCCGATTTGCAGACCGATCACGTCGATATGTACTTCATGCACGGAATCAGTGAGATCAACCGGCTCGATGCCGAGTACATCGAGATGGGCAAGCGCATCAAGGCGCGCGGGTTAACCCGTTTCTTCGGCTTCTCGTGCCACGAAGGCAACGTGGTTGAGCTAATGAACCGCGCCGCGACCATCGGCTCAGCCGGCATCGACGCCATCATGTTCCGCTATAGCTTTGCGCAATACGGCGACCTCGAACTCAACAAGGCCATGGATGCGTGCCACAAAGCGGGTATCGGTTTAATCGCCATGAAGACGCAGGCGTCCGTGCCGGGCGACGGCGAAGCAGTGAAGAAATTCCAGTCTGAAAAGCTTACGCTCGGCCAGGCCAAATTGAAGTCGGTGTGGGCGGACGAACGGATCACCGCGGCGATTTCCGCGATGCCGAACCTGAAGGTCATCGACGAAAACGCCGCCGCCGCAAAATCGCCGCAACCGCTGGCCATGAACGACTTCGTCCAATTGCAGCGTTACGCGGCGTATACGGCCGGCGATCGTTGCTTGGGCTGCAGCCATCGTTGCGAATCGCGCCTGGCGGCCTCGCCCGAGATCGCCACGCGGCTGCGCTATCTGATGTACGCCGAATGCTACGGTCAGACCGACGAAGCGCGCGCGCTCTATCGTCAGTTGGCGCCATTGCCTGCGGATGGGGATTGGCTCGATGCTGCGACTCATGCGTGTCCGCAACGGATTGACATTCGCGCCCGTCTGAAACGGGCGAACGAAGTACTCGCCTAGCGCTTACTCCGACTGCGGAGTATCCACGCGGAGGCCGTTCTTCACCAGGATGGGCGGTGTGATCTTCGATTTGGGATCGAGATACCAAATCGATGCGACTCCCATTTCCTCGGTCGTCAGGATACCGAATTTCACCTGTTGCGTCGGATCGGGGTTGATCGGATTCGCCGCGCTATTGTCCCAATGAAGCTGGATTGTCGTTTGCGTGCCTTTCGGCAGTGCCAGGGGTTCCGCCAGCGTGTATTTTTGCTGCCAATTGAAGTTATACCGCGGAACCTCAATCCCTGGAACTACCACGCCGTCCGGGCGCAGGAAGCTTATACTCGCCGAACTTCCGCGGTAGTGCATGTGGAAGTGGAAATCCGTGATCTGTACGTCCGATTCAAACTCGCGCTTGAAAGTCAGCACATAGGCAGAATCATTGGGCTCAATGGGCGCGGGCAGACTCAAGACGTTAATCGGCAGGTGCTGCAAAACGGTGTCGATATTTCCATTCGCGAAATACAAACCGATTTGCGTTTCATCGAATTCCGTCTCGGTTATCGGCGCGTAGTGCGCATTCACAAGAATCCGCCGGCCCGCGAAAGCCTGAATCGCCTGGCCCTCCGGCATCGGTTCAAACGCATGCCCCGGCAGCCACTGCGCCAAGAATGGCCGGGCCAGCAGATCCTTCTTCATCTCGTGCGAAAAAAATTTGTCCGGCACTGCCTCGTCTTCCAAACCCAGAAACACGTTCGCGTGGTGCAGGGTCTTGTAGTTCGAGGGACGCACTTCGACAGCGCGCAACCACGTATCTTGTGGAAACACATACTCGCTGTAGGTGTCGACGTTATCGTCGATTCCGTCGGATCGGATGTTATAGCGCGGCATTTTTACGACCAGATCCGGTGTGCCGCCCATCCATTCATTGGTGGCCCACGTTCTGGGTTCCGGCATGTCATCCGGATTTCCTTGCGGCGCGCCCGATTTCACCCACGCGACAATCGTCGCGATCTCCGCGTCGGTCAGCCGCGGATCATTCAAATAACGCCCAATCGTTCCCGTCGCATGAAACGGCGGCATCTCGCGCAGCGTCACTTTTTGTTCGATGGACTTCGCCCACGGTCGGGCTTCGGCATAGGTCAGTAACGACATCGGCGCCGACTGTCCCGGCCGGTGGCAATCTTGGCAGTGGCGCTGCAACAGCGGCGCGATATCGCGCGTAAAGGTAACCGGCTCACCAACACATGGGTAAGCGATCAGAACCAGTACCCCGAGAATCGTGAGTAGGCGCATGGCTGACATCGTCACCTATGGGCAGCACAAACGAACGAATATTGTGCTCCATTCCGGGCGACGGTTCAATGCATGCTTAGGGTTGTTGCGATGATACGCTCGTAGCCGGTGCATCCATGCGCCGCCCATTTTGAACGATAAACGGCGGGTCCAATTTGGATTCTGAATCGAGGTACCAAACCTCAGCGATCCCCATTTCCTCCGTTGTCAACAAGCCAAACTTCACCTGTTTCGAAGGATCCGGGTTGCCCGGATTGCCCGCGCTGTTGTCCCATTTCAGTTTGATAATCGCGACTGTATCCTTCGGAACATCGAGGGGCTCGGCCAAGGTGTATTTTCGTTGCCAGTTGAAGTCATATCGCGGCACGTCGATCCCCGGAATCATTACACCATCCGGACGCTGAAACTCCACCGATGCGCCGCTGCCACGGTAGTGCATGTGGAAATGGAAGTCCGTCACGCGCGCGTCCGCGGTGAACTGCTGGCGAAACGTAAGAACATAGTCCGACTCGTTCGGCTCAATTGGTTTGGGCAAAGTCAGAGTCATCACGCCCAATTGCTTCGTCAGCGTATCAATCGTCCCGCTGGCGAAATACAGGCCTACCCGGGTCTCATCGAATTCCACTTCGGTCGACGGCACATAGTGCGCATTGAGCAATATTCTGCGCCCCGCGAACAGGTGGATCGCCTGGCCGTCCGGTACGGCTTCGAATGTCCGTCCCGGCAACCATTGCACCAAAAACGGATGCTTGAGCAGATCCCCCTTCATTTCATGCGAATACAAGGACTCAGGGATCGCTTCATCCGGAAGCGTCAGGAATACATTGGCATGATGCAACGCGCGGCGGTTCGACGGTCGCACTTCAACCGCGCGTACCCAGAGGTCCTCGGGGAACGTAAATTCACTGTAAATGTCGACGTTGTCGTCGATCCCGTCCGTCCGGATTTCGTAGCGCGGCATCGTCACCACCAAATCCGGTGTGCCGCCAATCCATTCAGCGTCTGTCCAGGTCTTCGGCGCCGGTAAGTCCGCGGCATCGCCCAGCGGCGCGCCGGCCTTAACCCAGTTGGCGATGGTGGCGATCTCATCATCCGTGAGACGGGGATCGTCCACATATCGCCCGAGATTGCCGGCGGCATGAAACGGGGGCATCTCGCGCGAAGTGACCTTTTCTTGGATCGATTTCGCCCACGGGCGCACTTCGGCGTAGGTCAGCAACGACATCGGCGCCGCCTGCCCCGGCCGATGACATTCCTGGCAGTGTTTTTGCAGCAACGGCGCGACGTCGCGCGCGAAGGTGATCTCGGAATGTGCGAGGCACGGCAGAAGGATCGGCGCTATCGCGGCCAGTGCGGAAAGTACAGTGCTGCGCGTCATCACTACGGCCCTTGTGCCAATTCAGTCAAATGTTATTGTGCTTAAAACCAGACAGCAGCGTCAAGCCATCCTGATTGTCTCGTTGCATCCTGTCTGGCACTCTCCGCCTCCATGCGCGACACGCTCTTGCGCCAATTACTCCATATTCGTGATAATGTCGCCGCGAATGTTGCAACCCTGGATTTGGCGACTCCTCTGAGTCCAGAAGAAGTCGAGAGACTAAGGGCCATTGGATATGTTGAAGCCACTCCCGCGCCGAAACCTTGAATCCACAAAACGCGCTCGGCGAACGTATCCGGTGCTCGCTTTTTTGAGCATAGTACTCGTGCTCGCCGGATGCGGCGGCAAATCCGATACGCCTGAGTCGGAACAAGCGGCGACCTCGCCACAGGCGCCTGCTCCTGCAAAAAAAAGCGCCCCGGTGTATCGCTTTACGGAAGAGAACGCGGGAGAGGCCAAGGCGCGTCTGGGCACGCAGTACCGCACGGTGCTCGCGATGCCTCGGCAAGATGAAAATAGCGACCCGCCGGCCGCCGCAAGTTACACCAGCGCCTCGGTAACAATCCCCCAACAGGGTCGCCTCGAATTTGGAATCGGCGTGTTGCCGGAAAAGGACGAAGCCGCTACGGCGGTTACCTTCTCGGTGTCCGTGAAGATCGGTGATGCCACGCACGAAATTTACTCGCGCGAGCTGAACACGGCCGATTTCGCAAAGCCGTTCGAGGCTCAATGGATCGAAGGAAGTGTCGACGTCGGTCAGTGGGCCGGACAACAGGCCACCTTCTCGTTCTTCGCATCGTCCACCGGCGGCGCACTGTATCCCGCCGCGCGCTGGGCCGCGCCACTCCTGTTTGCGGCGATCGAACGTCCTAAGGACACTCCGCCGAATTTGTTGCTCATCAGTCTTGACACGCTGCGCGCCGATCATCTTAGCGCGTACGGATACAACCGCGAGACCAGCCCCAAGCTCGATGCGTTTGCAAAGCAGGCATTTTTGTTCGAGGAATGCATCGCGCCCAGTTCGTGGACGCTTCCCTCGCACGCCACAATGCTGACCGGCCTTCCGCCGGCGGTGCACGGCGCCTATGTGTTCACCAAGCCGCGTGTGCGGCACAGCCTGACCACGCTAAGCGAGTTGGCTCGCGATGCTGGATATTTCACGGCCGCATTCACCGAAGGTGCGTACGTCGGCGGTCAGCTCGGTTTCAATCAGGGCTTCGACATCTATTCGAACGGCTTACACTCCGGAGCGTTGCCACACGGCACGGCGCAGGACACCCTGCAGCATGGCCTCGACTGGATGGCGCAACATCAGGAGCAGCCGTTCTTCATGTTCCTGCACACCTACGAAATCCACTGGCCCTACATCGCGCCCGATAAATATGCGAATAAATTCACATCGCATCCTATCGATCCGGTGCAGTTCACGGAGGATATTGGCAAGAATGACTTTTCCGGCAACGGCTTCATGGTGATGACGACCGATCCCGGCAAGCGGCAGGACGTAATCGACTTGTACGACGGCGGCATCTCGCACGTGGACGCGATGCTCGGCGAGTTTTTTACGCGCATGGATGCCATGGGGCTGCTTGAAAACACAATCATTGTGGTCACTTCCGACCACGGCGAAGGATTCTGGGAACACCGCGTCACGTCGCACGGCACCGTCCTCTATCGCGAAATGCTGCACGTCCCGCTGATCATCCGCTTGCCGGGCAAAAATCCGCCCTCTGGCCGCATTTCCCATCTGGTTGCGCTCGCGGATATTTTCCCCACCGTGCTGGAACAGATGGGCCTTCAGCATCCCGCAAATCCTGACGCTTTCAACCTGAAGCCGTTGATGGACGGTGTAGCGGGATATCCGCGCACGGTCGTGACCTCGCACCTTACACAGGAACAGCTCAACTGGACGATGCTCGCCGTGCAGACCAACGACGGTAAGTACATCGCCACGACCCATTTAAACGCCCCGGAATCGCCGCTATTCGGGTATTGGACGCCGACCCGCGGCTTTGAGCCGGGCATCCCCGAAGACATACTGATGACGCATCTGATGGCCGGCGGACGCGACTGGTGGATCACCAAGACGGAAGAAGAAGAAAAGCGGCACAAGATGTTCCTGTCCGCCCGCGAAGAACTCTTCGTGTATCCGGCAGACAAAATCGAGCTTGTGGATCTCTTCTATGAGAAAAAGGACAGACCGGAAGAGGTCACCGGCGAGGAAATCGAAAACTTCAAAAAATTCCGAGGGCTCATGGCCGGCGAAGTCAGCCAGTGGAAGTCCATGGGCGCCACCATGCATTCGAACGAGCCGATCAAGCCGTTGAGCGAAGACGAACGGAACGAACTTCGCGCTTTGGGTTACATCCAATAGGACACGGCGTGATCGCCAACTGAGGTGAGCTGCTTGACTGTCGACGCCGATGTCCGGGTTCCGCGCGGGATGTACGCGGGCATGATCCGCGTGGCCGCCTGCGCGATGCTGCTGGTCTGCTTGCCTTCCTGTGGGCCCAAGGATGACGCACCCGAGTCGGCCGTTCAGGACGTCTCCCCGGTAGTCGGTGAACAAGCGGCATCGCCGGCCGCGGAACCGGCCAATGTAATCGACGCATCCACGCGCGAGGCCCTGGAAGCAATCGGATATGCCGCGGGAACCGAAGAGAAGCCCGAGCACACGGGCGTAATCAAGTACGACCCACAGCGCGCGCAACCCGGCTACAACCTCTACGTTTCCGGCCATGCACCGTTCGCGTACCTGGCGGATATGGAAGGCCGGGTGCTGCACACCTGGTTCTATGACGCGCAGGCCCTGTATCCGGTAGAACAGGCAAAAAACTATTTCCGCCGCGTGCAGCTGTGCGACAACGGCGACCTGTTTGCGCTGGTCAACCTGTACGGCGTGATCAAGCTGAACAGCAAATCTGAATTGTTGTGGCATTCGGACGCCGCCGAACTGCTGCACCACGATTTATATCAGGACGAGGACGGCACCCTGTTTACCATTGGCCGAAATGTCGCGCCGATTCCAGAAGTGCATCCCGAAACAAACGTACTTGACGACACGATTGTCGTGTACGACCGGGAAGGCCACCGCATCAAGCGCTTTTCCATTTACGATGCGTTCCGCGGAACCGAGTGGCAGGACGCGATCACCAACAAAATCAAAATGGTGCTGCAGATGGCCGATCCGAATTCGCGCATACCGTTTGAAGGCTTTCACACGAACACCATCGAAATATTCGACGGGTCGCTGGCCGGTATATCACCGTTGCTCGCGCGGGGCAACGCGGTCCTGAGTTCTCCCATACACGGTAACGTGTTCATCGTCGACCTGGAGCAGGAACGGGTCGTGTGGAATTGGTTCGGGCCCTGGGAACGCGGCATCCACCAGCCGACCTTTCTTCCCAACGGCCACTGGCTGCTGTTTAGCAACGGCCACCGGTTTAACGGGCCGCAGGACGCCGCCTCCGCCGTGCAGGAATTCACCTTCCCGAATCCGCAATTGGTCTGGGAGTACGCCGGCACGCCGGAGAACGGCGAGTTCTACTCTCGCTTTTCGAGTCTGGCCGAGCGTCTGCCGAACGGCAACACGCTCATCGTGTCCAGCGACGAAGGCCACGCCTTCGAAATCACGCCCGACAAAGAAATTGTTTGGGATTTCTATAATTCAAACTCGGTCACCCCCGACGCGCAAGGCGACGTCGAAATTATCGGAACGCTGTTTCAACTTGAGCGCATCCCGATGGAATTTTGCGATCGCTGGTTGCCCAAGGCGGCGCAGTGAGTATGGATATACAGGCGTCTGAGTCCGGCGCGGCAGGCACAACGCCGGCGCGCTGGCGATCAGAGCGATTTCGGCGTAACACGTTCTTGGTGTCCTGCATCGCCCTGGTCCTCGTGAAGGTCTGGCTCGCGCTCGCCTTTGGCATGCGCGCCGCTGGCAATGCCGAAGCCGATGATCGTCTCTTCGTTGTGCTGGCGGAACACCTCGTGCGCGGCGACTGGTTGGGCGAATACGGCCGGCATACGCTCGTTAAAGGGCCGTTTTATTCCATGTGGATCGCGGCCGTGTTTATGGCCCACATCCCCCTGGGCTTGTCGTATCAATTGCTCCACGCGGCGGCATGCGCGTTGTTTATCGTTGCCGTAAGGCCTTGGGTGCGGTCGCGCTTGCCGCAATTCGTTTTGTTTGCGCTTCTCCTCTTCGATCCCTCGATGTTCAGCATCGTGGCGTCGTGGGTTGTTCGTGACAGTATCTATTCGTCGCTGACGATAATCGTTTGGGCGTGCATCGTCGCGCTGCTCGCGCGGCTCGATCAGCCGCCACGTCGCTTACTCGGTTGGAGCCTCGGGCTGGGCTTCATGCTCGCCGCGTATTGGTGCACGCGCGAAGAAGGCGTCTGGATTCTGCCCGCCGCGGGAATCGCCCTTCTGTATGCGCTCGTGCACGTCTGGCGGACGCGGCAGCAAGCCTTTGCCAAGATTGCGCTGCTGGTCTTGCCGGCCGTGATCTGCGTCGCGGGTGTCTTGGGCGTATGCGCGATGAATTACAAGCACTATGGTTTGTTCACGGTCGTCGATATTAAGGCCCCGAATTTCCTGCGCGCGAACGGCGCGCTGATGCGCGTTCATCATGAACACTGGAATCAGTTCGCTGCTGTGCCTAAGGAAGTGCGGATGAAGATTTATCCAGTGAGTCCGGCCTTCGCGGAATTGCAGGGTTTTCTGGATGGTCCGCCGGGCGAAGCATGGGGGGCCGGCGCGGAGCAATTTCTGGTGGGCGGCACACCCAGCCCGACGGATATCCGCGGCGGTTTTTTCATGTGGGCTCTCCGTCAGGCCGTGCAAGAACGAGGATCCTACCGTGATGCCGTAGAAACCGAGGCCTTTTACGGACGAATTGCGGACGAGGTCAACGCGGCCTGCAGCGACGGCCGCCTGAAATGCGGCCGGGAACGCGCATCGTTGAGTCTGCCGTTCCGTCGTGAATACATTTCGTTGGGTGCCGAGAGTTACTGGAAGGCCCTGCGCTTGATGGTCGAGTGGGGCGATATAAAGGTGTTCAATATGCCTTCATCCGGTCCGGAGGATCGGATGGTTATCTTTGAGGACATGACCCGAACGCGGATCAATCAGCTCATGGGCGACACCTCCGAACCCCGCTTGAAAAACCAGGCGCTGCTGGACCAAGCCCGCTTTGCGATGATAAACAAGGTGATGGCCGCGTACAGAGCCGTTTCGCCATACGTTACGATCACGGCGCTCGCGACCTTCTTGCTGATTTGTATACTCGAGTTCCGCGCGCGCGCTTTAAGTCCGATGCTGGTCGTTCTCGTGGCCTTGCTGGCCCTCATTTTCGTCCGCCTTGCGTTGCTCGTCGTTATCAACATCACTTCGTTCGATGCGATGCGCGTGCGGTACTTCTTGCCGGTCTATCCGCTCTTGCTGCTGTTTTGGTTCTTGTCGATTTCCCATGCGACGGGACTTGTCTGGACCAAAATTCGTCGCCAATCCGCGGCGCCCGAGACAATCGCTTAGGACGTGGCCACGGGATGAAGTCCGACAAACATACGCCGCCCATCGCACAGACGGGCCTGCAGGTCATGGCGCGCGTGCATGCGGGCCTGCGGATGGATCGCCGGGCTAACGCGATCGCCACGCATCTCGCGGCGATGCTGCCGGCCTCCACAAGCGTGCTCGACGTAGGCGCAGGAAACGGCAAACTGGCGCGGGCCGTCATGGATCGCCGGCCGGATGTGACCTTCCATGCGATCGACACCAAGTTGTGGCCGGATCGCGTGATCGATGTGACGGAGTTTGACGGCAGCAGGATTCCGTTTCCCGACGGTTCCTTCGACGTGTGCCTGATCAGCGACGTGTTGCATCACTGTTTGAATGCGCTTGAGTTGTTGCAGGAGATGGTGCGCGTCACACGCGGGTATATTGTGATCAAGGATCACATTGCCGATTCCGCCTTCGACTACCAAGTACTCAAACTGATGGACTGGATCGGCAACCGCGGGCACGACGTGCCGCTAACCTACGACTATTGGCCCTGGAAGCGTTGGCAGGACACCTTTGCCGGCCTCGGCCTCGAGATACAGGACGTGCGCAACAAGCTCGGACTCTACTCGATGCCGCTGACGCTGCTGGTCGATCGGAACCTGCACTTTATCGCGGTGCTCAAAGTGTCGGCGCGGGCCGCCAACTAGGGTTTGTAAAACCACACCGCGTTGTTGTCGATGGGTTGAAAGTTCAACGCCGCGAACTTTTCCTCGTCGCCGAAGAAATCGTGAACCGCCTTTCGACAGCCCGACCAGGCGCCGTAGTCGTCGATCACCACAATCCCGCCGGAAATAACTTGCGGATAACACACGGTTAGCACGGTCGTCATCGAATCGTACCAGTCGGCGTCCGCGTGCAGCAGGGCGATGGGCCCGATCGCGTCCGCATGCTTCGCCAGGGTTTGATCAAACCAGCCGGGCACGATCGTGGTCGATTCCAGCATATGGCCGACCAAGCCATGCGCTTCCCGCACGCGCTCGACACCACCGGTGCACCACCCGGGAAAATAGTTATCCCGAACTTTGTCCTCGTCTTTTTCAGTCGGTTCCGGAAGGCCCTCAAAGGAATCGAACAGCCAGAAAGGCCGATCACGATCCCCGGCACTTTCCAGCCCAGCCGCAACAATGGCCGAGGAACCCCCGTTCCAGACGCCACACTCCACCACGGCGCCCTTGTTCTTGCTTCGGCCAAGCTCGGCGCCGAGTTCATACAACTTCTTCAAGCGCTCCGCGGAGACCATCGTGTAACGCGGCACTAGCATCCGCGCCGTGCGAACGAAGTCGGCAACCCACGGACCGCCACCCCCGAGTCGGATGCCCAACAACTGGCTTTCCGCGCGCGCGGTCATGAGGAATTTGCCCAGGGGCGTGTCCGGGCCGGCGAGTTTGTAAAAGTTCATCGAGAGAAATTCCAGTCCCCACCAGTATGCGTGATTTTCAGCGGTATTGTCATGTCGCCGCGTGGAACGCCGAAGGCCGGTGCCCGTTGATCCACAACGTGAGCGTCACCAGGGTAAACAATAAGAAACCGTGATCGCGTCCACCCGAGAAATGCTGCTGGACCAGTCGCTCCACACCCGCTCCAGCTAAAATACCACCCTGCTGCAACGCGCGCGCGTTGAGCGTGTCGCGTACGAGTTCGCGCCATGGTCCCGCGATCCAGTGGCTTACCGGTGCATTGAATCCGCGCTTGGGCCGTTTGATGATGGTTGGAGGCACCAACGGACCCGCCGTCTGCGACAACAAGTATTTTCCGCGCGACCCGCGCAGTTTCAAATTCGGCGGCAATCCTGCGCAGTACGCAATCAGCGTGTGATCCAGAAATGGACTGCGCACTTCGAGACCGTGCGCCATGCTCGCACGATCGGCTTTCACGAGAATATCGTCCGCCAACCAGGTTTTGTAGTCGACGTATAGATTGCGATCAAGCGGATTCAGTTCAGGAACTTCGTTGTATGCCGCAAGTGCCGGCGCGAAAGGATCCGTGTCGTCGCTCCAGAATCCCGGCTGAAATAGTTCTCTTAACGCGTCCGGCATCGCCAGCATGCGCCACGAGGCATGCGCGCGTGCAGGATCCAACGTTGCGCCGCGCAAAAACTGCTTCAGCTTGAAGATGGTACCCACTTTGCTGCGCGGTTCCGGAAGCAACGAAGCCATGCGCGCTGCCATACGCCATAACGACGCCGGCAACGGGCGAAGACGGCCGTGCAGTTTATCGGCGACGTGGGTTGTGTACCCCGCCAGCAACTCATCGCCGCCGTCACCAGACAGCGCCACCGTCACATGCTTGCGCGTTGCCCGGCATAGCGCGTAGGTCGGCAGCACCGACGTATCCGCGAACGGTTCATCGAGAAATCCCGCCACTTCGAGCAAGAGCTCCGGGCTGTCGCACGACACCATCTCTTCATGGTGCTCCGTGCCCAGTGCCTGTGCCATCGCACGGGCGTACGGCAACTCGTTGAACTCACCTTGCTCGAATCCCGCGCTGAACGTGACCAGATGCTTTTTTTCTTTTACAGCGAGTGCACAAATTGTGCTGGAATCGATGCCGCCGCTCAGTAGAGCGCCCAGCGGCACATCGGCCACAAGCCGCCGCCGCACCGCGCTGTCCAGCAGTTCGGTGAACCGCTCGACGATTTGCGACTCGGATTGCGGTTCGCGATGCGCGCCGGTCCATACCGCCGCGAGGTCCCAGTACTGATGCAGCGAATGGCCACGCGCGCGATTCCAGTGCAGGTACGTGCCCGGTTCGAGGCGTTGCACGCCCTCGATGGCAGAATCTGCTCCCGGTACATAGCTCAGCGCGACGAAATTACAAATCGCCGTCCGGTTCAGCGCGTTCCCGGCATGTCCGCCTGCGCGCAATCCGCTCAGTTCCGAGGCAAACGCGATTCCCGCCGCACCTGGAAACTCGGCCCAATATATCGGCTTTACGCCGAGCCGGTCGCGCACGAGATACAAGTCGGCCGTGCGCCGATCCCAAATCGCGAAGGCAAACATACCGGCGAGTTTTTCGAGCACCGCAATGCCGAAATGTAGATAGCCTTGCAGCAGCACTTCCGTGTCGCTCTGCGTCTGGAAGGTGCGTCCGGCGGATTCGAGTTCCGCGCGCAGCTCGCGGTAGTTGTAGATCTCGCCATTGAAGATGATCGACGCGACGCCGTCGCGATCGGTCATCGGCTGGCCACCGGTAGGCAGGTCGATTACGGAGAGTCGCCGATGGCCGAGGCCGATGCCGGGTTCAACGAGCAGCCCTGCGCCGTCTGGCCCCCGATGCTGCAGCGCGGTGGTCATCGCTTCGAGTGCAGCGCGATCCGGCACGCGCTGCGCGTCCCGATAAGCGATGCCGCAGATGCCGCACACGTTAGCGCCCGATTCCGATCACGGCTTGCGCGAACCGCGCGGCACAAACCCGCGGTCGGGGAGCACGATTCCCGTGTACTGGATGCGGCGCTGTTCCGCGAGGAATCCAAGGCCGATGACGACATTCAGCGCGGCGACCAACACTGCCACGATCAGCAGCGCGATGGATTCGTCCGGAAATACCACGGCCAGTATCGCCAGCACAAGCTCGGTAGCCACGAGCGCCATTCCCTGCAGGATATAGAGTTTGATCGGATTGAAGAAAAGAATCGTCATCACGATGATCTGCGCGGTACGCAGCGTATCGCGTACATAACGCACATGGCTGGCGTCGATGCGCGGGTGGTACGCCACCGATCGATAGTCCACGAAGTGGTGTGTCAAAAAGGCGATGATCGTGATCGTTGTCGTGAACGAGAACCCGCCCGACAGGGCCGGCGCGAACCGCATGATCATGTCGCGCCGCATCACGCGCAGGCCGCTGTTGATGTCCGGGATGCGCTGGCCGACGGCGAATTCGCTGAGGAACTTGAAGCCCATGCGCGCGACGGACTTCATCGCGCTGCCGCGGTAATGCTTCCCTTGCCGCGCGCCGACGAGCATGTCGAGTTCGCGGCGGTCGGCCTCCTCCAGCATCGAGGGCAGTTCTTCCACCGGATAGGTCCCGTCCGCATCGGTAATTCCGATCCACGGATGCTTGGCGTTGCGGATGCCCGTCAGCAGCGAATTGCCATAGCCCACGTTTTTGGGATGCGTAATGACTATCGCGCCGGCTTCCTCGGCGAGCGCGCGCGTCCGATCGGCCGAGCAATCGTCCACCACGATGATTTCGCAGGTGTGGTTCGAGGCGTCGAAGGCTCGCTTCACATTCGCGATCGTGTCCGCAATGGCGTTCTGCTCGTTGTACGCCGGAATGATTACGCTGATCGACGCCATTGGTTCTCCCTATGCCCGCGGAACGCTCAACATTTTATCCCAGTGCCGCGCCAACTCACGCCGCAGTACCGACTGAGGTGTACGTCGCGAAACTCCGTGCCCTCGTTGAACCAGCGCCGGATACGGTCCTCGGAGATGAACTGGGTCTGCGGCGCGTTCAGTTTATCGAAGACATTGAGCACGTTTCGCTCAAACGACAACTTGCGGAAATTACCAAAATACTCGTAAAACGGCAGAAACCGCAGCGGCAGCAAGTATACGGTATAGATCGGGAGATACATCAGCGCCGTGACCAGGCGCGACAGCCACAGCAATCCCTTCGGCGGCAGCGCGCGCAGGAGTGCGCTGCGGATTGGCTCCACGCCGTACTCGACCAGCGCGTTGCCTTCCTTGCTGTATACCCACACGATGAGCTTCCCGCCGCGCTTCACATGCCGCTTCATGTTTTCGATCGTGCGATCTGGATCATCCGTGTGGTGCACGACGCCGATCGAGAAGACGATGTCGAACTCACGCTGCAGGGACATCGCCGCGATGTCGGCTTCCACAAAGGTCACGTTTGTTGCATCGCGGTTTCGTTCCCGCGCCAGTTCCGCCGTATTCAGGTCCACGGCGGTCACGCTCTCGGCCGCAACGCTCACCATGCGCGTGTGTTGCCCGCCGCCGCACCCGCATTCGAGCACGCTCTTGCCGCGGAAATCCTCGATCGTGTTCGGATGAATCCAGTCGCGGAACAGGAATTCCTCCTGATCCTCAAACAGGCTCCATTGATCGTGCCACTGTTGCTGCTTGGTTTGTTCCATAGCGCGTTGAACGGTACTCCCTCCCGCGACGGCCAATCAAGGCATGCTCATTCGCCCAGCAGATATTGCTGCGCGAACTGGGCCGTCGTGTAGAAGGCGAAGTCTGCGTTTGGTTTTTTGAGGAAGCCGTGGCCCTCGTCGGCGAAGACGAGGTACCACACCGGCGTGCCGGTGCTTTTGAGCGCGGCGACAATCTGGTCGGACTCCGACTTCGGCACGCGCGGATCGTTCACGCCCTGCTGCACCATCATTGGTTTGCGGATATCGTTCACGTGCGCCATCGGCGCCGTGCGCTCCATCCACGCGCGGGTCTCGGCGTCGCGTTCGTCGCCATACTCCGCGCGGCGCAGGTCGCGACGATAGCCCTGCGTGTTTTCCAGGAATGTGCGCAGGTTGGAGATGCCGAAGAGATTTACCGAGCACGCGATCTTGTCGGAGTAGCGCGTGGCGGTCGCCAGCGTCATGTGCCCGCCGTAACTGCCGCCGTAGATCATGATGCGCTTGGGGTCTAGGTTCGGCTGCTCGCCGATCCAGTCCAGCAGCGCGCCGATGTCCGCATACGTGCCTTCGCGCTGCATGCCGTTGTCGAGGTTGGCGAAGGTTTTGCCGTAACCGGTCGACCCGCGCACATTCGGATAGATGAGCGCGATGCCGAGTTCATTCAGGAAATAGTTCCAGCGGCCGAGGAAACCGGGGCGCGATTGCCCCTCGGGACCCCCGTGGATGATCACCACCACCGGGCGCAGGCCGGTGAATTTCGTGGGCGGCCGATTGATGAAGCCCGTGATCTCGCGGCCGTCGAAGGATTTCCACGCGATGGCTTCGGCATCGGGCCAGTCGTCGGTGTTCAGTCCCGTTTCGCTTTTCGTCCAGCGTACGAGTTCCCCGGTGGACGCCTGCACGACGTAAATGTCGCCCGGTTTGCTGACGCTGATGGATGTGAACGCGATGTGATCGGAGTCGTTGTGCCAGGTGAGACCTGCGGTCAACCGCAGCGGGCCTCCGGTGGGCCCGACCTGCGCGGTGCCGTCCGCGGCCGAGGCGATGGCCCAGCGGCCCGCGCCGGCTTCGTTGAACACATACGCGATGTGTTTGCCGTCGGGCGAGAGGTCGAACTCGTCCACGTCCCACGGGATGTTCTTCGTCAGCGTGGTGAACGACAGATCGTCGAAGCGGTAGCGGCGCAACTGCATGAATTCGGAAGACTCGTTCGTCGTTGTGAAAAAGTCGCGGCCGTCCGGCGTGAACTCGCCGCCTGCGAAAGAGAGTTCCGCGGCCTCGTCCGCCGGTAACAGGCGCTTTGATTCACCGGTCGTCGCATCAAGCAGCCACACGCGGCTTTTCGACACGGAGATGTACTCGTTGAGCAGGAGCCGTTTGCCGTCCGGTGACCAGTCCGTCGCGCCCCAACCGCCGCCGCGCATAGTGGCGACTTTGTGCGCCGTCTCCGGTTTCAACGGATTCGTGATCCAGAACTCTGTGAACGCGCCGTTCGCGTCCGAGTCCACGCGCTGATACGCGAGTTGCCCGGTTTTGTCGTCTCGCAGGCCGCCTGTGTAGCGGCTCTTGCCGTCGGTAAGGAGCGTGGACTCGCCGGTCGCCGGGTCGAAGCGATACAACTGGAAAAATTCGTTGCCGCCGGTGTCCATGCGAATGGTGAACGACTGATCGTCCACGAATTCGCCAACGCCGAGCACCGGCTCCTTGAAGAACGTGAGCTGTTCGCGCATGCCGAGCGGCTGTACGATACGGTGCACTTGGGCCGTATCGCCGAAGCGCGTGGTGATTAGCATTTCGAGCCGTTCCGGGTGCCACTGCGCGAAGGCCGCGCTGCGATAGTTGCCGTACCGGTCAATTTTTCGCGCCAGCTCCACCGGCACCGGCGGAATACCGTCGGTCGAAATATTCTCTGCCGGCGCCAGCGCGTCCTGCGCCGACGCGGAGAGGGCTACAAACAAAAGTCCCAGGACAATTCGCATGGTTTGGCAGCCTCCGCAATTCGAGACGCCCATGCTATCAGAGGGGTTGCTGTTGTTGATTTAGGCCAAGCGGCGGGACGCCGCTTCCACATTAAGGGCAATTGCGGCCTGCACCTTGTACCATTGCGCGCGTTGGGGTATAGCGGGGCTGGATTGGGGGCTTTTGGATTTGGATGTCACACACGAAATTCTGAAGAAGGTCTGGGGCTACGACACCTTTCGCCCGCTGCAGCCGGAGGCGATCCGGTGCGTGCTGGAGCGGCGGGACTCGGTGGTGGTGCTGCCGACGGGCGGCGGCAAGTCGCTGTGCTACCAGGTGCCGGCGCTGGCGATGGACGGCATGGCGCTCATCGTGTCTCCGCTGATCTCGCTCATGAAGGATCAGGTGGACACCCTGCGCGCGAACGGGGTCGGCGCGGCGAGCATTCACAGCATGCTGACGCCCGAGGAGAAACGCGAGGTCGCGGAAGGCATCAAGTCCGGCGCGGTCAAGCTGTTGTACGTATCACCCGAGCGGCTCGTGATGCCCGAGTTCATCGAATACCTCAAACGTTTTTCTATTTCCTTCGTCGCCATCGACGAAGCGCACTGCATCAGCCACTGGGGCCACGACTTCCGGCCCGAGTACCGCACGCTGCGCACGCTGAAGACGCACTTCCCGGGCATCGCGATTCATGCGTTCACGGCGACAGCGACGGAGCAAGTTCGCGCCGATATCGCTGAACAGCTCGGCCTCGCGGAGCCCGAAATCATCGTCGGAAGTTTTGACCGGCCCAATCTCGTTTTGCGCGCCGAACGTCGCACGGACGAATTCGCACAATTGCGCGGCGTTATCGATCGGCACAGGAACGAATCGGGGATCGTGTACTGCATCTCGCGCAAGAAAGTGGACGAGATCGCGGCGCGTCTGCAGGAGATCGGCGTGAAGGCGCTGCCCTACCACGCGGGGATGGAAGACGACGCGCGCCACCGCAATCAGGACGCGTTCATTCGCGAGAATGTCGATGTGATCGTGGCGACCGTGGCCTTCGGCATGGGGATCGACAAGTCGAACGTGCGCTATGTCGCGCATCTCGGCATGCCGAAATCACTGGAACACTACCAGCAGGAATGTGGCCGCGCGGGCCGCGACGGGCTGGAGGCGGAGTGCTGCCTCTTTCATTCCGGTGCGGACTTCATGCTCTGGAAGCAGTTGCTGAGCGGCGAGAGTGAAGAAGGCAACCGCATTGCGCTGCAAAAGCTGAACGACATGCAGCGGTACAGCGGATCAGCCACGTGCCGCCACCGGCAGGTGGTGGAATATTTCGGGCAGCGGTATGAGAAGCCCAATTGCGGCGCCTGCGATTTGTGCCTGGGCGAGGCGGATGTGCTGTCTGAGGCGCTCGAGGTCGCGCAGAAAATCATTTCCGGCGTGCTGCGGCTGAACGAATCGATGGGAGCCGCCTATACGGCGCAAGTGCTGCACGGCGCGAACGACAAGCGCATCCGCGAGCGTGGAGACGATCAGCTCAGCACCTTCGGCATTTTGAGCACGTATGCGCTGAACCAGGTGCGCGACTGGATCGAGCAGCTTGTCGGCCAGGATTATCTGGAAAAGTCCGAAGACTACGGTGTGCTGAGGGCGACCTCTGCGGGGCGCAATGTGTTGAAGGGTGTCGAAACCCCGCGCCTGCTGAAATCAGCCGAGGCCGCGCCCAAGAAAAAATCCACCGGCGCCAAAGAGTCGTGGGAAGGCGTTGACGCCGATCTGTTTGAGCGCCTGCGCGCGCTGCGGAAGTCGCTGGCGGACGAGCGCAGCGTGCCGGCCTTCGTGATTTTTGGCGACGCCAGCCTGCGCGACATGGCGCGTAAACGTCCGACCAATTTGGACGGTTTCCTGCTCGTGCACGGCGTCGGGCGCAAAAAATGCGAAGAGCTTGGAGATATCTTCGTCGCGGAGATCCGCGCGTATTGCAATGACCGCGATGTGGTAACCGACGTTGCCGCCGTGACACCGCCCAAGCAAGAAGAGCAGCCGAAAACCAAGAAGGCCGGCGGCGCGGCCGAGGCGGCGTTCCGGCTGTTCGATCAGGGACGATCGGTGGCGGATGTGGCCGAGGAACTGAATCGCGCGGAATCGACCACCTACCAGTATCTGGAAGAGTACGTGCGCGCGCGATCGCTGAGCGATCCGCACCCGTGGATGGATTCGGAGTTGTTTGCGCGCGTGCGCGAGGCCGTGGACGCGGTGGGGGATTCGGCGCTCAAACCGATTTACCTGCAGTTGAACGAGGAAGTGCCGTACAACCAGATCCGCATCGCGCTGACCTGCCTGCGCAACGGGGAGAATGCGTAAAGAGCAACTTGGACAGGATTTACAGGAATTACAAGATTTTGACCTCAACCATCTTGTAAATCATGTAAATCTTGTCCTTTTCTTTTTTTGAAAATGGGCCCGGGTACGCGTAGCGGTCGCGCGGGAGCGCGACCCTCCCGTCGTGTGCTAGTCTTGGCGCGTTTTTCAGGAGCTTGTTGCAATGGCGAAGACGCACTCAATAGCGGTTTTGGAAGGCGACGGCATCGGGCCGGAGATCATGGCCGAGGCCCTGCACGTGTTGCGGGTGGTGGGGGAGCAGGCGGGCGTGAAATTCACGCTGCATCCCGCGCCCTTCGGCGGCCGGGCATATTTCGACACGGGCCACGCATTTCCCGATGAAACAAAGGCCGTGTGCGACAAGTGCGACGCGATCCTCAAAGGCCCGATTGGGCTGAGCTTCGAAGAATCGAAAAAAATTCCGGTGGACGAACAGCCGGAGCGCGGCGCGCTGCTGCCGCTGCGCCGGCGATACAACACCTACGCGAACTTCCGCCCAGTGTATTTGCCCGCGGAGCTCGCGCACTTCTCGCCGCTCAAGGCGCGCGTGGTCGAGGGCGGCATCGACATGATGATGATCCGCGAACTCGTCGGCGGCTTGTATTTTGGCGAAAAGGAAACTGGCAAGAAGGCCGACGGCACGCGGTATGTCCGCGAGACGCTGGATTACGACGAACACCAGATCGCGCGGATTCTTCACGTGGCCTTCAAGGAAGCGCGCGGCCGTAAGAAGATCGTCCACAACGTGCACAAGAACAACGTGCTGAAGTCCAGCGTGTTGTGGTGCGAGATATTGGACGAAGTCGCGAAGGATTATCCCGACATTCAGGTGAAGCACATCATCGTGGATGCCGCCGCCACGGCACTGGTGCTGAATCCGCGCCAGTTCGACGTGATGGTGATGGAAAATATGTTTGGCGACATCCTCAGCGATCTCGGCGGGGGATTGCTCGGCTCGCTCGGCCTGATGCCGTCCGCGTGCATCGGCACCGAGAAGAGCTACTACGAACCCTCCCACGGCAGCGCGCCCGACATCGCGGGCAAGGGGATTGCCAATCCGTACTCGATGATCGGCAGCGTCGCGCTGATGCTGGAGAAGAGTTTCGGCATGGCGGCCGAGGCCAAGCGCATCATGGACGCGATGCGCGCCGTGTTCGGACAGGGCTATACGACGGCAGACCTGCGCGATCCCGAAGGCCGCCTCGAGCCTGTTTCCACGCGCCAGTTCAGCGAAAAGGTGTTGGAGCAGCTCGCCGAGAGCGCATGAGCGATTCGCCGACGCCGGATACGTGGCGGGATGTTCTGGTCAGGCTGCTCTGGATAGTGATCATACTGGCCCTGGGCATCGTCATTGGCGGGGCTTCAGTGTGGTGGGCATGGAAAGACATTTTTCCTGCTTGACGTGTATAGATGACATCGTTTAGTGTCTCGCCGTGTGACCGCTCTCATTTTTTGTCGGCGTCGTACAAACCTTCGGGAAGGGATTGGAATCATGTTGAAAAAATTTGCGGTGTTGGGCGCGGCGTTGGCCGTGTTCACCATGGGAATCACGAATGCCTCTGCGACCTCGGTCGTGGTCGATTTCGCCAATGCGATGGATACGGCCGGACTGGATTCCACCACCGACGACAACAACGGCGCGCCGACCTCGCAGTTGAATCCCAACGGCGAGCTCGATTCGGCCGAGATGGCGTTGATCTCGGCGATCCTGGCGAATGCCAGCCTCGATCTTACGGGCACGGGCGGCACCGACCACACGACTGTGCACGCGGCATATACGCAAGCGCTGGCGTCCGCCAGTACGGACCTGGCGATTCCGGCAAACGTCTTCCCGACCTTGCCGACGTTCGCCGCCGGCTACGCCATGCTGGGCACCGATTCCTTTGACGCGATCAGCGCGTTTGCGTCGGATTACGGGTATCCGATGAACGGTAACTACGCGTTGGCCCTTGCGCTGGCCCCGTACCTTGGCCCCGACGGTGACGCCGACGGCGATGGTGCGACCAACGCCGAGGAATACGCCGAGTACTACCCCGGCGGCGGCGCGAGTGGTTATGTTGCAGCGGCGCTCGATCCGAATGTGTTGCCGGAGTTGTCCATTTCGAACGTGTCCGGCGTCGGTTCGCACCTCGACAACACGCTGGTGACCCTCAGCGTGACGCTGAGCAACACGCTCGGCGACGAGACCTACCAGTGGCAGGCCGATTTCGGCTCGGGCTTCAATAACGTGTCCAACGGCGGCAACATTTCCGGTGCGACTTCGCTGACGCTAACGTTCAACCCGATCGACTTCGCGGATGCGGCCGACTACCGGATCGTGATTACGAATTCGCAGACGACGCTGACCAGCGCGACGTATCCAATGAACGTCGTCGCGACGCTGCCGGCGCTCGACTACGTGGGCCTGGGGGCTGCGCTGATCATCCTCGCGCTGGTGGCCGGGTTTACGCTGCGCCGGCGTGTAGTTTCCTAACGTTCCTGACAGTTACTGACTAAATTCGTGCAGGTGTCGCGGTTTACAGCGACACCTGCACGTTCTGTTCCGGTTCGCTCGTAACGTCGATCGTTGCCGCGGTCCAGCGGTTGTATGGATTCTTGCCGAGCTGTGCGGCGGCGTAGTCGTACTCCCAGATGAGCACGGTATACGCGCCCGGCTCGAGCAGGGAATACTCGTGATAGCCTTCGGCGACTTGGCTTGTTTCGATGCACCGGCGTGATGCCTTCTGGATGACGTCGTCGTCCACCGTTTCGAACGCGACATGATCGCGCACCAGCATGATATTCGTGTAGATGGTTTTGACGGAACTGACCCCGGCAATGTCGACGCGCAGATTAGTTCCGTCGGACAGGACGATGTCTTTGTGTGCGCGCTGCCCCGCAACCAGCGGCACGATGACTTGTTTGCGTGTTCGTCCATTTTCGATGTAAACCGTGACGATGACCTCGCCGGCCGGCAATCCATCGAGCACGTAGTTGCCGTTGGCATCGGCCTGCGTGGAGGCGGAGCTCGCGTTGTTGTCCCAGTGCGCACCGATGCCCGCACGCGATCGGTCGGGAGTGCCCGGCGCGCTGAAGATGGTGCCTTCGATGGACGCGCCACCGTCGCCCAAGTCAATGTTCGCTTCGGCAGCAACACCTTGCGTGATGTTCACCGTCACGGTGCGCGCGTGATGACCGCTCGTGTCGCTGTGCGAGGCTTGCACCTGTGCTTGCCCGGCATTCAGGTGTTCGATGCGATAGCGCCCTTGTGCATTGGTGCGGGCCTGGTGGCCTCCACGTTCCGGAACCGTTGCGTACACATAAGCCGCGTCCACGGGTTTGCCATGAAGCGTGACTACGCCCGTGAGTGATGCGCCGCCGGTCAGCGTCACTTCGGCGTAGTTGTTCGCGCCATAGGCGATGTTCAGGGGTTGTGTGACAAATGCAAAGTTTTGGTGGCTGACGCTTAACTCGAATGCGCCGGCCGGCAGCGAACGCATCTGGAAAGTGCCGTCAAGCCCGGACGAAACGTTGGACGAGCGTATGAGCGTTCCGCTGTATTTCGGCGCGTTAATGCCGATCCAGGCTCCTGCGATCGGTTGCCCCGCGCGATCGCGCACAATGCCGCGAAGTTCGGCGCCCGGCGACATGCGCACAATCACGTCGCGCAGTGTCTGCCCCAGCACAACCGACGGCAGGGAAATCATTGCTGGCGCGTAGCCGTCGGCTTCGACCTGCAGGACAAGCATGTCTTCCGTCGCCTCGTCGATCACGAACCGGCCTTCGGGATCGCGGACGGGTTTGGAGTTGTTGTGGGGATTTAGCGTGAACAACGGAATGGGTTGGCCGGTGTGTTCATTGATGACGCGGCCTTCGATTCGCGCGAAGTCCTTGACGGTAATCACGACATCGGCGGCGCCGGCCATGACGCGCGATTGTTCGCCACTGACGAATCCATTGGCCTGCGCCCAAACGGTGTGCGCACCTTCCTCGAGTCCCGAGAGGACGAAGGCGCCGTTCGCGTCGCTGGTGGCATGGACCTCGCGCCGGACGTTGGGGCGATCTACCGCGGCCGTGGAGACGCTGGCGCGTGTTATCGGTTTGCCACGCGCATCTACCACTCGGCCAGAAATGGTGTATTGCCCTTCCGTGGCGGGGACCACGAATCGCAGGCCGGTGACCGCTCCGCCGCGCGGCACCGTGATGCGGAGCGCCCTATCTTCGTCGGCTAGCGAATTGCCACGAGTCTGCGGCATTCCTACTAAAAATTCTCCCGGTGGGACCGCTTTAAACGTGATCGCACCGGTGGCATCGGAAGTAGCATCGGCAGCGATTCGTCGCGGTGGTTCCGTGGTGGTCTGCATCATGAGCATGGCCCCGCGCACGGGCGCGCCGCGCGTATCCACCACCGTGCCCGAGACGGTTGCGCCCGGAATGAGCACCATCTTGATGCCAGTTAGGTTTTGCTTGAGGTCGTAGCCGCGGCGGCGTTCACGAGGATCACGGGTCGGTTGTGCGAACCCTTCTTTGTACGCGTACAGATCTACCCGCGTACCGGCATTGAATCCGCTCAGGGTGAATGCGCCGCTGTCATCGGTCTTTGCTTCGCTGTCGTCGTTGCCGTCATGGGCGGAGCCGCTGATGCTTGCCTGAGGGATGGGCTTACCCTCGTCGTCGACGACCACACCGCTGATGCTGAGACCGCGGGTGAGCGTGAAGTTGATGTTCTTGAGTTCACTGCCGCTTTCGGGCGTCAACGACGCGAACGAGAAGCCGCCGGTCTTGGGAAAGGTATAGCCGGAGGGTTTGTTGATGCCGATCTGATACGCCGTGGGCGCAAGTCCACTGAAACGATAGGAGCCGTCGGCCGCGGTGGTAACGGTTTGAGGCTTGTAGTTCGGATCGGCCCACGCGCTGATGGTGATGTCGGCGATACCCGAGTTGGAGTCAATGTCGTAGACCCGGCCGGAGATCGCGGCACCTGCGAGCACTTGCAGCGCAACCTCGGCGGACTCCGCGTTGGCGGGGACGGTAAACAAGCCGGACTCCGGCACGATGACGAACTCGCTGTTGAGCAGGCGGGCCATATGGATGCCCGCGGGCACGCCGGGTATGAAGAAAAAGCCTTCGGCGTCGGACGTGGCCGTGAGCCGCTCGATGGCGAGATCGGTTTCGAGGTAGACGGTTTGCTCGGGCACCGGCTCGGTGGTGCCGGCCTTGATGAGGCTGCCGCTCAGGATCGCGCCCGGCGTGAGCACGAGTTCGGCGTTGGACGTGCCTGCCTGGATGTAATCGCTGAGCAGCGTAGCGAATCCTTCGGCCTTCACCGCGAGGCGGTAGCCGGGTTCGTTGTTCACCGACAGGCGCAGGAAGCCCATCGTGAAGCGGCCGTCGGCATCGGTGACGACGCGCGAGGACAGCGCGCGCTCGCGCGGTGTGTTGCGTTTTTGCCCGGCGACGTTGCTGGCGCCGACAAATACATTCGCGCCCGCAATGGGCTCGCGATTCGAATCGACGACGCGCCCGGAAATGGTGCCGCCGGGCGCGAGGCGCAGCGTGAGCTTCACCTCCGGTTCCACACGTTGCAATACAGTGGGGGTCTGAGCGACGAGCGTGGCGGTGGATGCGTAGACCTGGTACCGGCCGAGCGGCAGTTTGTCGAAGGAAAAGGTGTTGTCAGCGGCAGCGGTGGTGCTAGCGACCTTTGTGTCGTTATAACTTACGAGTGTCGCTTCAGTATCGACGCGGTGGATCTCCAGCGTGATGGGGGTCTTCGGTGAACCATCCGGCAGCGTTACCTCGCCGTAGATCCGGCCCGGGCCGGCCTTCGCGCGTTTTGCGACGGGACTCTGGGGCGAGGCCTCGGCTGATATGAGTTCTTCGGCGACTTTTTCTTCAGACTGGATTGCTTCGTCTGATGGCGTTGGCACGTTTTCCGAAACAGCCACGGGAGTAGAAGCGGCGGGTGCCTCGTGCGGGTCGTTTTTCGGAAGGAAGAAAAATAGCGCGGCGCCGAGCACGGCGATCACAACGGCGGCTATTCCAACCCGAGCCTTGGCGGACATACGGCGCCTCCCGCTGTACAGAATCTATAGCAGGTCAGCGTGTACGTCAATACGTGAGTAAGAGCAGCCGGAAAATGGCGATGGGCACCGTCCCGGAGGGACGACCCGATAGTAGCCCGGCACTTTAGTGCCGGGTAAAACATCCAGAGAAATATTGAGTCCCGTAGGGACGACTGACTTCTTGCTCAGCCGTCCCTACGGGACTTAGGGATTCTTTTGCTTCCCAAAACCCGGCGTTGAAACGCCGGACTGCTATCAGTCGCCCCTCCGGGGCTGGGGACAATGGATGTAATTCCGGAGGGGGGATGGGATTTTAGCCGCGTCGCCCCGCCAACAATTCCTCGCGCAGGCGCGCGGTATAGGCGATCGACATTTTTTTCGCCTGCTCGGCGTAGAACGGCGTAATCCGGCCGTGTTCGTTGACGCTGAGCGCGAAGATCGCGGTCACCGCGGTGACATTCACGCGAAGATGCTTCACATCGACCATGCGCGGGTCCTCGGTCAGATGGATGAACTTGCCGCGCATCCATTCCGCGTATCGTCGATCCCACTCAGGGTCCGCGAGGCGCAGATCGTGTCCTTCCTCGGCGCCGAGGAGGATAGTCTGGGCCACGGGATTTCGATTGTAGAAATCGATTGCGACATTGATGAGCAGGTCCCACGCGTCGATCCAGCGCGTGAAATTTTGCGGCGAGACTTTGCGTTCAAATTCTGCCTCGAGTTGCGCGAGATAGCGAAGCGCAAGTCCTTTCCAGATCGCCATCTGCGAGGGAAAGAATTGGTAGACCGTTCCGCGCCCGACTCCGCTCTTCTTGGCAATCATCGTCATCGTCATGTTGGTCATCCCGTGTTTCTCCACGAGATATTCCGCAGCGTCCAGCACACGCTCCACGCGCTCGATGCTGCGATCCTGAACAGGCGTGCGCGGCGTGGCGACGCGGCGGGGACGGGGCTTTCGGGAGGGGGCCCGTGGGGGCATATTGGCCTTTCTACGACGGTCTTTTGGATGGGTTGACATAAAACATAACATCCGTTATGTTTCGATTATAGGCCACCTTCGGTTCGACACTCCCGCGGCCTACACGAAAGGTTCAGCGCCATGAAAAACATCGTACGGATCGCCACTGCGTGCAGTCTGCTTTCCAGTGCCTTGGTGTGGGCCGGGCCCGTCACCTGGACGAAAGATGTCGCGCCGATTGTACAGGAGCGTTGTCTAGAGTGTCATCGGCCGGGACAGGTCGCGCCGATGTCGCTCATGACCTTCGAGCAGGCGCGACCGTGGGCGGCCGCGATCAAGAAGAATGTCGCCGCCGGGAAAATGCCGCCGTGGCCGGCGGAGACGACCGAGCTCGCGTTTCAGGGCGACAACAATCTTTCCCAGCGCGAGATCGACACGATCGTTGCGTGGGTCGATCAGGGTGCCGCGTTCGGCAAGGCGGAAGAGTTGCCCGCGCCGAGGGAGTTCAAGACCTTTGAGGGCGGATGGCGCCTTGGAAATCCCGACGTTGTGCTGGAACCGGCGGTGCCGTTCACGGTGAAGGGCGACATCACCGATCTGTATCAGTGTTTTGAGATTCCGTTTGGTGTCGATCACGAAGTGTGGCTCAAGGGTGTTGAGTTTCAACCCGGCAATACACAGGTCGCACACCACTTTATCCTGTTCGAAGATACGGGCAATGCGTTCCCAAAACTGGACGCCGAGACTCCGGAACCCGGTTGTGAATGTGCTGACATGGGCAAGATCCCCGGCGCGCGCGTGGTGAAGATGTGGGCACCGGGCAACACGGCGCCGCTGGCGCTAAAGGGCATCGCACAGCGGTTGACCCCCGGAAAGAACCTCGTGTTGCAGGCCCATTATTACAACAGCACGGGAGTCGAGCAGGTTGACCATTCGCGCGTCGCGCTGCATCTGGCCAAGCCGAGCGAGACGATCGACAAGCAGCTCCTTCGGATGATGGTTTCCGCGAACGTGCTGGACATTCCGGCCGGCGACCCGAACGTGCCGCACGAAGCGCACGCGAAAGCGCTCAAGGATATGACGGTCTACAGCGTCGGCGTGCACATGCATCTGCGCGGGAAGAGCATGGGGCAATGGGCCGTTCTGCCGGATACCACCAAAGAAATTACGATGGTGTGGGTGCCGGAATACGATTTTGGTTGGCAGATGAGCTACCAATTCGTGGAGCCGTTCAAGGCGCCCGTGGGCACGGAATTCATCATGCGCAGCGTGCACGACAATTCCGCCGACAATCCGAACAACCCCGACCCGACGAAGGATGTCCATTGGGGCTTGTACTCGGCCGACGAAATGGCGTTCTCCGGCCAGTACTTCACGCTGGACGAAGAGAAGCTTGGGATTACGCCGATGGCCTTGTCTGCGGAAGACATCGCGCGCCTGGACATTCGCGCGCGCCAATCTACGGACTGATTTCCACCAACTGAGGATCACACCGATGAAAAAGACCGTCGTGGCATGCCTGCTCGTGGCGATGTTTGCATCTTTCGCGCATGCCGATGTTTTCGAAGACGTGGAAGATCACTTCGTCGACAACAACGGCGTGCGTATCCACTACGTCACCGTCGGCAGCGGCCCCGTGGTGCTCTTCGTCCACGGCTTCCCGAACTGGTGGTACGACTGGCGCAACCAGATGGAGGCGCTGCGCGGCTCATATAAATGCGTCGCGATGGACACGCGTGGCTACAACCTGAGTGACAAGCCGCAGGAAGTGGACGCATTCAAGATGGAAATTCTGCTGTCGGACGTGGAGGCCGTCATCAAGGATCTCGGCGTCGAGAACGTCACGCTGATTGCGCATGACTGGGGCGCCGGCATCTCCTGGCGCTACGCCATGACGCATCCCGATCGCGTCAACAAGCTGATCATTATTAATCTCTCGCATCCCAAGGGCTACATGGCCGTGCGCCAGAACGCAAACGCCGAACAGAAGGCGGCGATGGAATATGTCCGCCGTTTCCAGGATCCCGAAGCGCACAAGATGTTCACGCCGCAAATGCTGACGGCACGGATCAAGGACCCGGTGATCAAGGAGCGATACCTGAAGGCCTACGAGAACTCGTCGTTCAACAGCATGCTTAATTATTATCGCGCCATCTGGCCGACGCTGGAGTCCGGCGAATCGGGCGACCTGCCGAATCTCAAAATGCCCGTGCTCCAGTTCCACGGCCTGAATGATCGCGCCGTGGACAAAGACGGCCTGCGCGACACGTGGAACTGGATGGACAAGGACTACACGCTGGTGACGATCCCGGGCGTGGGCCACGACCCGCACCATGACGCCGCCGAGCTTGTGAATACGACGATCCAGTGGTGGATGAAAAGCCGCGAGAAATGACCGTCTGGCACGGCCAGGAACTGTCCACGGAATGCAGGGGTTACACTAGGCGGTTGTATAAGCAATCGCTTGGGTTGTAGGCTGTATCCATGTCTTTCTTGCATCGAAACCGGTTGGCGCTGCGCGGATTGGCCGTTGTTTTAACGGCCTACTGCGTGTTGGCGTCCGGCCGCGCGCTGGTGCCCGGCCTGTGCGCCACGCTGGCCGATGCCAAGGCCTCCGAGGCCGCCTGCTGCGAGCCCAAGCCGTCCTGCTGCCACGATTCCCCTGCCACGGGCGCCGCGATTACGACCGCGCCGCATCCCTGCGCGTTTTGCACGCTCGTCCATACCGCCGCACAGCCGACCGTATTGGTGGCCGTGCATGCGCCCGCCATCGACACCCCGCGATTCCTTGCCGCGCACGAAGACTACGTCGCGGATCCGACCTCGGCCGGCTGCTTCCTGCGCCGCGCCCCGCCGCTCGCCTGATTCCGAGCCCGAAGTGTATCGCGCGCTCAGTCCGCCATGCCGTCGTTGAACGTGCATTCCTGATCTGAACCCCGCGCCAAACTTCGGGCACCGACCCTCGTGTGAGTTTTGGGTTGTCGTTACCGGAGCGGTCAATGGGTTCCGTCAGCAGAACAGGATTTGCGGTGCGCGTGTTCGCCGTGTTTGTCGCGGCGTATTGCGCGCTCGCGTCCGGCCGTGCGCTCGTGCCCGGCCTCTGTGCGACGCTGACGGACCTGAACCGCAACGCCGAAGCGGCCGCGCATTGCCACGTGCCGAAACACACGTGTTGCGAACACACGGACGCGCACCAGTGCGACACGATCACCACCATGCCGCACGCGTGTGCATTCTGCGCGCTCGTGCACGCGCCCGGCCGCATCGAATCGCTGCCCGCGATTCCGCTTCCCTCGATCAGCACGCCGCTGCATCTGGCGGCGCATGACTTTTACGTTCCCGATCACACCGGCGCCGACGCCTACAGTCGCCGCGGCCCGCCGCTCTCCTGACACCTCGCCCGAAGCGTGTCTAATTTCATTTAAGTTTTCAGGAGAACGGTCATGAAGAAACGTGGATTTACTTTGATTGAATTGCTGGTGGTCATTGCGATCATCGGCATTCTGGCGGCGATTCTGCTGCCGGCGCTGGCGCGTGCCCGCGAGGCCGCCCGCCGCGCGAGCTGCGCGAACAACCTCAAGCAGTTCGGGATTATTTTCAAGATGTACGCCAGTGAGACGAAAGGCGAGCTGTATCCGCCCAACGGCGCGGGCGATATCCGGGTCTATGATTGCGAGACGGTGCCGCCTGTGTACGACCACATGACGCAGGATTGGAACTGGATACCGAAGATGGAAGCGATTTACCCCGAGTACCTTACGGACGGTAACTTGTTTGTGTGCCCCTCCAGCAACAACGTCGGGAAGGACGATATGTTTCACCCGACCACGCACCAGCCGATCTTTCCGTACGCATGCACCGGCACGGATTACGGCAACACCGACTTCAGCCGCGGCCGCTGGATTCTGGAGAAGGTCTACTGGTACACGGGGTTTGTGCTCGACAAGGCGAACGACACCGATCACCAGAGCGATCCAAACTCGTTGTGGGGCGACGAAACGGTGAACGGCACATCGCCCTCGCAGTTGGTGTATTTTTTTGAGTCGGTGCTGAACACCTATCAGGTGACCGAAGACGTCGACCTGAGCACCGCGGCCGCGACGATTTCGCCGCCGGTGTTCCTCGGCAACGGAGAGTCGAACACGGTGTACCGGTTGCGCGAGGGCATCGAGCGCGCACTGATTACGGACATCAACAACCCCGGCGCGAGCGCGCAGGCGCAGAGCCAGGTGTGGATCTACGCCGACAAGATTTCCGGCAACGCGGTGGAAATGAATCACGTGCCGGGCGGCTCGAATGTGTTGTATCTGGATGGGCATGTGGACTTCGCGCGGTATCCGTCGGCGGCGCCGGTGGCCCGCGGCATCGCGATCTTGTGGGAACACTTGTGGGGCGGCTGAGCCTGCGGGAGTATCGAGCCATGTGGACACAAATCAGAATGCGCGGCGCGATGCTGTGCGTGTTGCTGGTTGCGGGCGTGTGCGCCGCGCAGGAACACGAGCACAGCGCGCACGCGATGCCGAAAGCGGTGCCGGGGGAGAGCATGCCCTTTGCGCGGCTGACGGAGGACGGCACACTGCACCTGGTGTTCGTTGCCGACGATGGCCATGCGAAGCGCGTGCACTACCGGCAGATGTTTGGCGACGCGCCGGTGGAGTCCGTGATATCCGCGCCAGACGACGCGCTCTCGCACTGGCCGGAGTCGCCGCCGAAGGTGGAAGTAACGCAGGACGGTGTGGTGCACGTGCTGTACACCGTGCGCGCGAGCGTGCAGGAGGGCGAAGGCGCTCCTGTGGAGCTGCGGTATGTGTCCTCCAGCGACGGTGGGAAGACGTGGTCGCCGCCGGCGCTACTTGGCGAGCCGGGCGTGGCGGTGTACCGCTCCTGCGCCGCGATGAAGGAAAACGCCGCGGGCGAACTCGTGCTCTCATGGTTGGAAGGCCACTCCGACAGTTCCGCGGTCGGCGTGCGTACGGCCGTGCGACGCGATGGCGCGTTTACGTCGACGGTTTTCGACGAGAAGGCCTGCGAGTGCTGCGCGACGGAACTCTTGCGCATGCCGGACGGCTCGATGTGGTTGGGCTACCGCGACGTGGACGAGATGAACGTGCGCGATATGTACCTCACGCGCATGACGGCGGACACCGCGAAGTTTGGACCGCCCAGCCGCATCTCGCGCGATCGCTGGGTGGTGACGGGATGTCCGGACACCGGACCGCGCTTCGCGCTCGCGCCAAAGGACGAAGTGTGGGCGGCGTGGTACAGCGGGAATCCGCGCGGCGTGTATGCGGCGCGCGCGTCGATGGGCACACCGAAATTTTCCGAGCGGGAACTCGTGCAAGGCATGGACGAACAGATGACGGGCATCGCGCATCCCGCCGTCGGCACGCTGCCCGACGGCCGCGTGCTCGTGGCGTACCAATGCACGCGCGGCGGCGACCAGCACATCGAAGGCCGCGTGCGCACGGCGGAGGCGTGGGGCGATCCCACCCGCCTCGGCGATTCCGGCGAGTACCCGCGCATCGTGGCGAACAGTAAACAGGCCTACCTTGTGTACACATCGTTGTCACCCGAAGCGAAGACGATTGTGGCCCGCGATCTGTCCGAGTTGATTCGCCCCGCTAACTAATCGGAACGAAATCCCGCGCCGGATGTGAGAACCGGCGCGGGATTTTTGTTCTTGACATCGAGTATTACTTTATGGAATTTTGTCGTATCATGGTATTACGAAATATAAACAGATCATATTGCATACCAGACTAGGAGAAGGTATATGCGATGCCGGGCCCGTGGATTCACGCTGATCGAACTGCTTGTCGTTATTGCCCTCATCGGCATTCTGGCGGCGATTCTGCTGCCGGCGCTGGCGCGCGCCCGCGAGGCGGCGCGCCGCGCGAGTTGTGCGAACAACCTCAAGCAAATGGGCCTCGCGATGAAGATGTACGCCGGCGAGAGCCGGGGCGACGTGATGCCCACGATGAAGACTCGCCGCTGCAACGGGCTCGTGACGGCCTTCGAGACGATCTTCGACGGCGAGCAGATGTATCCGGAATACCTGCCCGATCTCGAAGTACTGCGCTGCCCGAGTTCGATCTCGCTGACCGGCGACACCATCCAGAGTTACGACAAGGGCAACATAATCTCCGACAACTTCATCGATACGCCGGGCTTCACGAACAGCGGGCGAGTGGAACCCTGTGAGATTCTGGATCACCCGTATGTGTACATTGGGTACGCCTTGCCGAATTCGATGTTCGAGACCGCACCGCAGATCCAGAATTTCTTTGCCAGCATTCAGGCCTTCGGCACACTGATGTACGCCAACGCTTTTGTTGTGCACGATGACTGGCAATTCGCCGTGCCGCTCGACGACACCGGCCGCTTCGACATTGCGCACCGTCTGCGCGAAGGCATCGAGCGGATTTACATCACGGACATCAACAATCCCGGCGCGAGCGCGCAGGCGCAGTCCAGCATCATGCTGATGAGCGATAACATCGCCGACAAAGTCGAGAGCTACAACCACGCGCCCGGCGGCGCGAACGTGTTGTTCCTGGATGGGCACGTGGACTTCCATAAGTACATGCCGCAGAACCCCGGCGTGGTCCTCGAGCCGCCGCTGTCGCTGCCGATCGGCGGCGTGTTTCCGCTGAACGGCGCGGGCATCGCGATTCACATTGCCAATCACATCTTTGGCGCCGGCGAAGAAGGACTGGAAAGCGGCTTCCATCAGGACGTCCCCTGGCCGGGCACGGACCACCTATAAGCCAATCCCGGCAAGGCACTTCAGGGCGGGCTTCGGCCCGCTCTTACTTTTTTGTCGCCCGGTGCGCATACTGCATCTATCCTGCAAAAAGGACGACGTGCCATGCCGGTGCTTCAGGGAAAAGGATTCTGTCTGCGGCCGTATCGCGAAGGCGATGCTGAGGCTTTGTCACGCGTGGGGAACAACCCGGCCATCGCGCGCAACCTCGTGGCCACGTTCCCCAGTCCATACACGCTCGCCGACGCCGAAGCGTGGATAGCGAGTTGCGCAGGCTCGCCCGAAACCGAAGTGCGCTGCGCGATCACGATCGACGATGTCGTGTGCGGCGGCATCGGACTTTATCCGCGCCCGCTGTGGTCTCCGTACACCTGCGAGATGGGCTATTGGCTCGGCGAAGAATACTGGGGCCGCGGCATCGTGAGTGCCGCGGTGGACCTGGTGGTAACGCACGCCTTCGAGAAATTGGACGCGCAGCGTGTGCAGTCGTTTGTGTACGACTGGAACACGGCTTCACAGCGCGTGCTTGAGAAGAACGGGTTTCGCCTGGAAGGACGCTTACGCCGCGCGGTGCATCGGAGCGGCCAATGGGGCGATTGCCTGGCTTACGGACGCCTGCGCGACGAAACGTGATGCGCTACGCAGATGCGTCTGGGCCCAGGTGCATCCCTCCGCCGTTGCGTTCACGGTTGGGGTAACACCCGCGTAATCGGTACACATTTCCGCGAAACGCCCCGAACGAGAGGGATATTTGCTGCCTGTGCTACACTCTGCCCGAAAATTCCCGAGGGGCACTGAATTGGCGCAAGCGTTTCAGATCCGGACAGCGTTGGAAAAAGACGTTCCCGCGATCACCGAAATCTACAACTACTACGTCGCAAACACGACGGTGACGTTCGATGTCGATTCCTACACGCCTGATCAGCGGCGCGTGTGGTTCCGGCAGTTTTGTCCGGAGCACCGTCACCAGATGGTTGTCGCGGAACGTGCCGGCATTGTCGTGGGCTACGCGTACAGCACCGTGTTTCGCGGACGCAAGGCTTACGATTCCACCGTCGAGACGACGGTCTACGTCGATCGCAACGCGCAGCGCGGCGGCATCGGCACCGCACTATACACCGATTTATTCAAGCGCCTCGCGCAACGTGACGTGCACCGCGCGATCGCGTGCATCGCGCTGCCGAACGATCCATCGGTTGCGCTGCACGAGCGCCTTGGGTTTCGCCTGAAAGGATCGCTCGCCGAAGTCGGCCACAAGTTCGGCAAGTATTGGGATATCGGCTGGTACGAGAAGTCGATCCCCTGACCATGATCGCGCCCGGCCGGAACATCGTGCTCATCGGCATGGCCGGCGCGGGGAAGAGCACGGTCGGTGTGTTGCTCGCCAAGGCACTGTCGCGCACGTTCCTTGATACGGATCTCGTGATTCAGGCCTCCGAAGGCCGCCGTCTGCAGGACATTCTCGATCGCGATGGGGTGGACGCGTTCCGTGCGCTGGAAGAGAAGCACATGTTGACGCTCCACACGCGCGGTGCCGTGATTGCCACCGGAGGCAGCGTCGTTTATAGCCCGCGCGCAATGGCGCACCTCAAAGCCAACGGCGCCGCCGTGTATTTGTATCTGCCCGTCGACGCGCTGGAGCGGCGCGTGACCAACCTTGATTCGCGCGGCATTGTGATGGGCCCCGGCCAGACTTTCGCCGAGGTCTATCGCGAGCGCCAGCCGTTGTATGAGAAGTACGCCGACCTCACCATTGCGTGCACGGGCCTCGGCCACGACGCCGTCGTCGAGCGCACGATCGCGGCCCTCGCGCGACTGCCGGAATAAGCGCGGTGGCGCGCATGAGCACCGAGGACGCGCTGGCGGTCCTCGCCGCGCTCGCCGACACGGACCCCGCGCAGAGTATTGAGACTGAACTGCGTCTGTTGCTGACGCACAAAAGCAATTTCGTGGTCGGCAAGGCCGTCGCGCTCGCGGAGTCGCGCAATATCACAAGCGTCGCGCCGGAACTGATCAAGGCCTTTCCATACTTCATGAGCGACTGCCTCAAGCGCGATCCGGGGTGTTCCGCGAAACTCGCGATCGCGAATTGCCTGATAGGTTTCGGCGAGCCCGCGTGGGATATTTTTCTGGCAGGCGTGCGGCATGTCCAGATGGAGCCCGCCTTCGGTGGGCCCGTCGACACCGCCGCCACGCTGCGCGCGATGTGCGGCCGCGGCCTGATCGCGATGGGCCACCACGACGCGTTTCGATGGCACGCGGCGTTGCTGGCCGATTCCGAGGCGATGACGCGCGCCATCGCGGTCGAGACGCTCGCGAATGCGCCCGAAGAACGCTCGGAGTTGCTGCTGCGCGCGAAAATCGGCCCGCCGCCCGATCTGGGCGCGCCGGAAAAGCGCATCTACGACGTGCGCGATCCCGAGCGCGGCATCGAGATGGATGCGTTTCAGGCGCTGATGAAAATCGCGCCGGACGAGTCCTTCGATTTCATCGCAGGTTATCTTCGCGACGGCGATCCCGAACGTGTGCGCGCCGCCGCGCTGGCCTTGGGCGAGTCGCGCAAGCCTGAAGCGCTGGAATTGCTCTGCGAACGCTGGCGCTGGAACGTGAAATGGGAGCCGCGCGAACCGCTCGCACTTGCCATTGCGCTGGTGCGCTCCGATGAAGCCTTCCAATTTTTGCTCGACGCGCTCGTGAATGTGCCGGAAGTGCACGCCGGCTTCCTGCTCGATGCGCTCGCGGTCTTCCGCGAAACTCCGGCCCGTACTGCCAAGGTGAAACACGTGATCGAGAGCCGCCAAAGCCGCGGATTGATGCAGGCCTACCGCAAGGCCTTTGAGCCGCCGACCGAGTGATCGCGACCCGTCGCGGGGCCAAATATCGTGTTACACTATATGTAATGCACGGGGGCAGCGTGCTCTGTGCATCACATCCGGCCGGTATCGGGGGATACCATGCAAAAACTCGGCATTTTCGCGGCAGCGTTCGTGGTGGCGGTGTGTGCCTCGTCGGGCGCATGGGCCCAGGGCGACATCAATAAAGCATTCGACTCCCTGCGCGGCTGGAGCGGCGGCAAGGAAACCAGCGCCCACAAAACCATTCGTGCTTACGTCGACAGCGCGCTCGCGGAATATAAAGTGCGCGTCGACGCTGAACAGCGCCTCATCAGCGTGCTCGATGCACAAGGCGTGTCGCGTCCGGCCAAGGAATTCGCCGCCGGTCAGTTGTATCGCTTCTGCGACGAAGACACGGTTCCCGCGCTGGAGCGCATGCTGGGCCGCGCGGATACCTGGGACCTCGCGTGCACGGGGCTGGAGCTGATCAAGCATCCGCGCGCGGAAAAGGTTCTCGTCGAGGCCGCCAAAACGGCCAAGGGCGATCGCCTTGCGCGCATTCTTGAAGCCTTGGGCAACCGGAAAGATCCGGCTGGCGTTCCGCCGCTGCGCGATTGGGCCGAGGACGGCGACGCGCGCACCACGGAGATCGCGTTGACCGCGCTCGGGAAAATCCCGGGGCCGGAATCGATGAAGGCGCTCGACTGGTGCCGCAAGAACCTCTCGCGCAAGATGCGCCCCGCGGCCACGGAAGCCTATTTGCAGTGTGGGTGGAATTCGCTGGCGAGCGGCGACAAAGCGACGGCGACGCTATTGTTTGAAGGGTTGCTGCTCGACTTCGAACCGGTGGAAGTCCAGGCCGAAGGATTGCGCGGACTGATCAAGGCGAAGGGCGAAGAGGCCGTACCCACGATCATCGAAGCGCTCACGGGCGGCATTCCGGAACTGGAAAACGTGGCCGCCGCCGAAGCGCACACGGTGCCCGGCCGCCGCGCCACGATGGCGTTTATTCAGGCTTATCCCGATCTGACGCCGGAAAATCAGGCCGTGCTGCTGCGGGCGCTGGGCGATCGGCGCGACGACGCGGCCCTCGAAACCGTGTTGCTCGCCGCGCAGAGTCGCATCCCGACCGTGCGCCTCGCCGCGCTCGATTCGCTCGGCCGTTTTAATCATCCTGAGTCGGTACAAGTATTGTTGAAGGCGGTCGTCACCGGCAGCGAACAGGAACAGGCGCTCGCGCGCGAAGCGCTCGCCAAGCTCGACCATCCCGATCTGACGGACGAATTGATCGTGGCCGCGATGAGCGCGGACAACACCGTGCGCGCGGAAGCCATCAAGACCCTCGCGCAGCGCCAATCTCACGAAGCCGTGCCCGTCCTGCTGCGCATCGCCGAGCGCGACGTGAAGCTTGTGCGGCTCGAAGCCTTGAAAGCGCTCGGCAGCATCGGCACCGCGGCGGAACTCGGGCCGATGGTGACGATGATGAACGACGAATGGGCCGATGACGAACGCGCCGCGATCGGCCAGTCGATCATCATGGTCGCGCGCCGCTCGCCCGAAGGCTCGGCGCGTACCTCTGCCGCGTCAAAGGCCCTCACCGGCTCCGGCGTGAACGAAGGCGTAAAGCTCACGCTGGTCTCGATTCTTGGCGCGATTGCCGACGACTCGGGCCTGCCCGCGCTGGAAGCCACCGCCAAAAAGCCGAGCGGCCGCGTGCAGCGAGCCGCCGTGGAAACGCTGGCCGGCTGGCCGAATCCGTCGCCGCTCGACACGCTTGAGCGCGTCGCGCGTTCCGACAAGGACCCCGCCATTCGTTCGCTCGCCGTCGAAGGCGCGCTGGCGCAGCTCGAAAATGGCGCAGCCGTGCCCGAGGACAAGAAGTTGAAGGTGTACAGCAACCTTGCCGAATCGGCACAGACGCCGGAGCAGCGCGAGCGCATCGCGGCCGGTCTGGCCTCGCTCTCGCATCCCGATGCCGAGAAGGCGCGGCAGAAGCTGCTGAGCGGCGACTAAGCCGCCGGTATTTGATCGCCGCCAGCCCCCGTGCGTACCATGCGCGCAGGGGACAAACATCGTGCACACGCGTAAGTTTTTTCACGTTGCGCTGCTGCTGATGCTGGCCGGCGGACTCGCGGCATGCGGTTCGCCCAAAACCCCCGAAGCACCAACCGAATCCAGGATGAACCCGCCGGCGGCGCCGGCGCACGAGGAGATTTCCGTGGCTGCCGTACAACCTCTGAGCGCGATCATTCACACCAACAAAGGCGACATCCGTCTGACGCTGTTTGCCGATAAGACGCCGATCACGGTCGCGAATTTTGCGAATCTCGCGCAACACGGGTTCTACAACAACAAAGCCTTCCACCGCGTGATCCCGAATTTCATGATCCAGGGCGGCTGCCCGCTGGGCACCGGCACCGGCGGCCCGGGCTACCGTTTTGAAGACGAGTTCGACCCGAGCCTGCGCCACGACGGCCCGGGCGTGCTGTCCATGGCGAACGCCGGCCCCGGCACGAACGGCAGCCAGTTTTTCATCACGCACGTGACCACGCCGTGGCTCGACGGCAAGCACAGCGTCTTCGGCAAAGTGGAAAGCGACGCCGACCAGAAGGTCGTCAACAGCATTAAACAGGGCGACAAAATCGAGAGCGTCGAGATTGTGGGCGATACCGCGCCCCTGTTCGCCGCCACGAAGAAGAATCTCGACAAATGGAACGGGATTCTGGGCAAGTCCTGAGCGGACAAGCCCTTAGCCGGTCCACGATCAGTCGCAGTTGAGCCGCCCAAATTACCCCTGTTAGGCTATAGCTCGCGATGCCGTGGGGGACCCGCGCTGTTTGCGGTCCGGCATGCGCGCCGAAGGAGACTCCAGGATGACCGTCCCGATGCGGGGGCTATGGACGTGCGCGGTGCTTCTTGCCGCGGCGGGGGCGCAGGCGCAATGGACATGGACGCCCGAAACCGGGCGCTTCGTGAACATGGACAACCTGCCGAAGGAAACGCCCGAACTGCAGGTGGAGTACACGCGCTCGTTGATCGTCGGCGGCGAATACGACAAGGCCTTCGACGAGACCGACAAGTTCAACAAGTTTTACGGCGACACCGATTTCGCCGACGAGAACCAATACCTGCGCGGCGAAATCCGGTTCGCGGAGAAAAAGTACACGCAGGCCGCGGATCAATTTCAGCAGGTCATCTCGAAATATCCCGAGAGCGAGCTGTACGACGACGTGATCAAGAAGCAATACGAGATCGGTGATTCGCTATACGCCAAGGGCGAGGAGCGCTTGGATACCCGCACGTCGAAGACGCTGCGCAGCTCGGCCTACCTGAGCCGCTTCGATTTTCGCACCAACCGGCCGTTCAAAAAGGCCGTCGAGGTATACAGCAAGGTAATCGAGAACCAGCCCTTCACGCCCGAGGCCGCCGAAGCGCAATACAAGGTCGGCAAGTGCCACTTTGCGCAAGCGCACTATCTCGACGCGGGCTTCGAATATCGCCGCGTGATTGAGGATTACCCGGAGTCGACCTGGGTGCGCGAAGCGACCTTCGATCTCACGCGCTGCTACGAAGAGGCCGCGCTCGATCCGGATTACGATCAGGCGCCCAGCCAGCTCGCGATGGACGCCGTCTCCGAGTTCAAGCGCCGCTTCCCCGACGACGAGCGCATTCCCGAGCGCGAGGAAATGAGCGACGTGATGCGGGAAAAAATCGCCGAACAGCGATTCCGCACGGCCCGGCACTACGAAAAAAGGCTCGACTTGGACGCGGCCCGCATCTACTACGAGATCGCGGCGAACGAATACCCCGGCACCGAAGCCGCCACCAAGGCGGCCGAATGGCTCGCGAACAATCCGCCGAAGAATGACCTGCAGTCGGCCTTCCTCGGCCGATCCGTCGTCACCCAGCCATGAGACATGCGCAGCGGGCAGCGTGCGCGCTGGCGCTGGCGGCCTTGGCCGCCGGGTGCGGCTACACGACTGAATCCTCGCTCGATGCGCGCTTTCAGACCATCCATGTCTCCGGGTTTCAGAACCGCAGCCGCGAATATGATCTGCAGGCGCCGCTCACCAACGCCGTCATCCGGAAATTTCTGAACGACGGCCGCCTGCGCGTGGTTGATGCCGACGAAGCGGATCTCATCGTCACCGGCACGATCCTAAACTACGAATTGAACGGCATCGTGTTCGACAAGAGCGACGAAGTGACGCAGTTCGAAGGCTTCGTTACCGCGAGCGTGCGCGTGGCCGATGCGCACACGGGCGACGTGTTGTGGGAAGATGCCGACATGGTCGGCCAGACGAGTTTTTCAACCGGCGTCGAGGGGTCCTCGTCCGATCGCCTGCGTGGCAACGCGCAGGCCTTCGTGGAACCGGTGCGATCCTTCCAGACTTCCGAAGAGAATCAGGCCGTGTCCGAGGCCATCGAGCGCCTAGCCGCGGATATTTTTTACCGCACCGTCGAGCCGTGGTGATTGCGTGACGCCGCAGGAACTCTTGCAGTCCTTTGACCCTGACAAGCCGGCCGCGATTTATCTGTTTTGTCCCGGCAAAGGCCCGCGCGCGAAGATGCCCACCTTCGAGCCCCTGCTGGCGGATCGCTGCGTCGATCGCATCACCGAAGGCACGGTGGACCCGTCCATGAAGGACTTTGCCTTCGCCGCCTTTTACGCCGACGAAACCCAGCCCGGGCAGATCGTGCTCGACGCGCAGACGCTGCCGTTCCTCGCCGCGCGGCGCGTGATCCTCGTGCGCGGCGCGGAAAAGTACAACACGGATTCCGGCGCCGGGCCGATGCTCGACTACCTCGCCTCGCCGAACGACACCACCGTGCTGATGATGATCGCGAACAAAGTGGACAAGCGTACAAAATTTTTCAAAGTCTGCGAAAAAGCCGGCGCCGTGATTGAGTGTCCCGCGCTGGCAGGCGCGGAAGTGAACGACTGGGTCAAGCGCGAGGCGAAGGCGCGCGGCCGCACGATCGACGCCGATGCCATCCGGGCTCTCGTGGATCGTACGGGCGCGCATCTGAGCGACGTCGAAAACGCGCTGACGAACGTGATCAATTTCGTCGGCGACGAACGCACGGCGCTCACGGCGGCCGATGTGAATGCCGCCTGCGCGGACATCGCCGAAGAAGAAATCTGGTCGCTCACGGATTCCATCGCGGCCTCGCAACCGGGCGAAGCGCTGGGTTCGCTCCGGCGACTGCTGGATCTCGGCAAGCACCCGGACGAGATCATTGGCACCATCAACTGGCTGCTCAAGAGTGCCTACGCCGTGGGCACGGCGTCGGGCGATCCCGGCATCAGCAGTTTCGTCGCCCAGAAGGTCTCGCCGCTCGCCCGCAAGCTCGGCGTGGTCAAACTCCGCGCGGCCTTTGCCCTGTGCACCGACACCCAGTTTATGACCCGCAGCACGGGCACCGACGCCGCCCTGGCGCTTGAACTGCTGGTGGTGAAACTGGCCGCCCCAGTGCCCCAGCAAAAATCGGCCTGAATCGGCCCCAAAACGGGGCGCCGTGTGGGCAATTCCCTTGGAACTTCGTTTTGTTCGAGCGGGATTAACGGGTATATACTATCCTTGAAGCAAGATCCGGCGGCGGTAGTATGCCGTCCAGGGAGAACGCACCATGGGCGCAGTCAGCATTTGGCACATCGCGATCGTACTCATCGTGCTCGCGCTCGTCTTTGGCACCGGCAAGCTCAAAAGCGCCGGCAAGGAACTGGGCACTGCGGTAAAAGACCTCAAATCGGCCTTCAAGGATGAGCCGGTGAAAAAGGACAACGGGGCCGGTTCGGCCTCCTGACAGTAAAGGCCGGCGGACGCTGTAGCGGTTCGCACGGGCCGGGAGACGTGCAATGGTTGGTTTGAGCATGTGGCACCTGGTGATTCTGCTCTTGGTCGTGGTGCTCGTATTCGGCACGGGCAAACTCAAGACCATCGGCCGCGATCTCGGTGGCGCCATCAAAGACTTCAAAGACACGATGAACACCGACGAGAACGACAAGACGCCGCCGACGTCGACCAAGTCACCTGAATAATCCATTGATTTTTTCCGGGCGCTTTCGCAGTTGCGGAAGCGCCCGTGTTCTTTGTGCGCGCTTGCACGCGCCCGCGCGGCCCCGGCATGCTTAGCCTCTTTGCAGAAGCCCGCCCGACTGGAGTGCCGACGGCGTGACCACGCCCTTCATCCACGACGATTTCCTGCTCGACACTCCCGAGGCCCGGGAGCTGTACCACGGCCACGCTGAGGGCGAGCCGATCATCGATTACCACACGCACCTCTCGCCGAAGGAAATCGCCGAAGACAGGCGCTTCGCGTCGATCGCCGAGGCCTGGCTCGCGGGCGATCACTACAAATGGCGCGCCATGCGCGCGAACGGCATCCCCGAAGAATTGATCACGGGCGCTGCCGCGCCGCGCGCGAAGTTCGATGCGTGGGCGCGCACGATGCCCAAGCTGCTCGGCAATCCGCAGTATCACTGGACGCACCTCGAGCTGAAGCGTTATTTCGACCTGGATATGCTGCTGTCGCCCGAGACAGCCGATCGCGTGTGGGACCACTGTAACGAGCGGCTTCAGAAACTCACCTGCCGCGCCATGATGAAGAAGATGAACGTGCGCGTGGTTTGCACTACAGACGACCCGGCGGATTCGCTGGAGCATCACCGCGCCATCGCGGCGGATGCAGCCTGTGAAACGAAGGTCTATCCCACTTGGCGGCCCGATGCGGCGCTGAGCGTGGACAATCCCAAGGCTTTCAACGACTGGGTCGATCGTCTGAGCGCGGCCGCAGGCGCATCGATCAGCAACTTCGACGATTTGTGGACGGCGCTGGAGCGCAGGCACGAGGCATTTCATGCGGCCGGTTGCCGGCTTTCTGACCACGGCATCGAAAATTTCGACGCGAGCCCGGTCGCGCTCTCGGCCGCGAAAGGTATCTTCGATCGTGCCCGCCTAGGCGAACCGGTGGATTTTGTTTCACTGCGAGGCTATCGCGCGGTGCTGCTGCAGGCCTTCGCCGTGCAGGACGCCGACAAAGGCTGGGCGCAGCAATTCCACGTGGGCCCCCTGCGCAACAACAGCCCGCGCTTGATGCAGCAGATCGGCCGCGACTCCGGCGGCGATTCCATGGGCGATGAACCTTTCGCGCGCGCGATGAATCTGTTCTTCGGCCGGCTCGACGCTGTCGGAAAACTCGCGAAGACCATCGTGTACAACATCAATCCAAAAGACAACGCGGCCGTGATCTCCGCGCTGGGGAATTTCGAAGACGGCAGCGTGCCCGGCAAGATGCAATTCGGCAGCGCGTGGTGGTTCAACGACCACATCGAAGGCATGGAGGCGCAACTGATCTGCCTCGCGCGCGTCGGCGTGCTGGCACGCTTCGTCGGCATGCTGACCGACAGTCGGTCCTTCCTGAGTTTTCCGCGCCACGAATACTTCCGGCGCGTGCTCTGCAATTGGCTCGGCCGCGAAATGAACAACGGCCGCCTGCCGTCGGATCAGGCGCTGGTGGGCGGCATGGTGCGCGACATCTGTTACGCGAATGCCCGCGATTTCTTCGGATTCGCCGGATGACATCGGTGGCCCCGCTCCGCAGCTTCGCGCACCAAGGCATCTCGTTCCACGTCTACGAGCGCGCGGAAGACATGGGCGCCGCCTCCGCGCACGCCCTCGCCGATCGTCAGATCGCCCTTGCGCGGCAGCAGGACGCCATCGGGTTCATGGTCATGGCGGCGCCGTCGGCCTTTGCGTTTTACACGGCCTACACCGAGCGTGCCGGGCACGACGCCGCGCTGCAGGCCGCGCTGCGCAAAACCGACTTCTTTCAGTTTGATGATTACCCGCTGCCGGCCTCGCATCCGGCGACCTTCCGCCATCTGCTGAACACGCATTTCATATCCAAGCTTCGCGCCATCGTGCCGGAAGTGCGTTTCCATCCGCTGGATGTCGACGCGCCCGATCCCGACGGCATCTGCGCGCGCTACACCGACCGTGTCCTCGCCTCCGGCCCCGATCTGCAACTCAAAGGTGTCGGCGAGAACGGCCATTGGGGCTTCCACGAACCCGATGTGCGGCTCGAAGGCCCGCCCGCGTTCATGCGGGTCGCCTTGTCCGAAGAAAACGCGGCCCAGCAGTTGCGCGATCATCCGACGCTGTTTCGCGCATTGTCCGATGTGCCGATGTCTGCCTATACCGCCAACGTCGCGCTCTTCCTGCGCACGCGCGTGTGCATCGAGGACAACGTGCCGCAGGCGAGCAAGGCCTTCGCGCTGCTCGCGGCCTACGGCAGCGACGTGGTGGACGCGGCGGTACCTTCCAGCGCGCTCAAGCGCCATCCGCACGCCATCGTGCGCACGACGGCCGCCGCCGCGTGGGCCTTGGAGGAATATTCCAAAAATGGAGCCGTCTCGCGGGATTCGATCCAGAAGATGGCCGCGGCCTTAACGGGAAACGCGGGCGCTGTGTTGTCGAAGGCAGTGGAGCGCCTGCTCAGCACGCTAACGCGGATGAATATTGGCGTTTCCTGATTCTGCGAAATCCCGGGAAATGTCGCGCATACCGCAAGCCGCAGCGTCAGCCGTTAAAAAACTTCACGAATGAATCAGTGGATTCCGCTGCCTTCGCCGAACTGCTTCACGAGGTCGCTGATCACGGCTTTTGCATCGCCAAACAGCATCCACGTCTGGTCCGCGAAATACAGCTCGTTGTCGATACCCGCGAACCCTGGGCGGCTGCTGCGTTTGATCGCGAACACCGTCTTCGCTTTGTCGGCGTTGATGATCGGCATGCCGTAGATCGGGCTGGTCTTGTCGTGGCGCGCCGCGGGATTCACCACGTCGTTCGCGCCGACGACCAGGGCCACATCACACTGCGGCATTTCCGCATTGATGTCGTCGAGTTCCACCAAGTCTTCGTACGGAATGTCGGCTTCCGCGAGCAACACGTTCATGTGCCCCGGCATGCGGCCGGCCACGGGATGAATCGCAAACTTCACCGTCACGCCGCGCTTCTTCAGCAGGTCGTATAGTTCGCGAATCTTGTGCTGCGCCTGCGCCACGGCCATGCCGTAGCCCGGAATGATCACGACCAGGCTGGCCTGTTCCATGATCTGCGCCGCACCTTCCGGCGTCTCGGGCTTGTACGCCTTGCCGGCTTCGCCCTGCTTGGCCTGCTGCACCTGGCCGAACGCGCCGAACAACACGTTCGTGAACGAGCGGTTCATCGCGCGGCACATGATGATGGACAGGATCAGGCCGCTCGCGCCGTCGAGCGCGCCGGCCGTGATCAGTAGCTTGTTGTCGAGCACGAAGCCCATCGCGACGGCCGCTAGGCCGGCGTAGGAGTTCAAAATCGAAATCACCGTCGGCATGTCGGCACCGCCGATCGGGATCACGAGCATCACGCCGAAAATCAGGGACAGGCCAATGACCACCGGGAACACGAGCGGTGCCCACTGCTCGGTGGGATTCAAGACCAGCAACACGCCGATGATGGCCGCAATGACCAGCAGACCGATGTTGATGAAGTTCTGCCCGCGGTAGGTGACCGGGCGCTGCGGAATCCACTTCACTTCCTGCAGCTTGCCCGCGGCCATGAGACTGCCCGTGAACGTCAGGTAGCCGAGGATGATTTCGGCCATGATGGCCGTCATCTTGAACGCGGAAAGCTGGTCGTCGCCCTCGGCGTACCAGTGGTAATACTTCGCCGTGCCCACAAGGCCCGCGGCGAGTCCGCCGAAGGCGTGCGACAGCGCGGTTCGCTGCGGCACGGCGGTGAGCGGAACTTTTGAGAGCGGCACGCCGACGGCAATACCGGCGATGAGCGGAAAAATGATCCACAGGTGATGGACGACTTCGGGCTGGAGCCACGTCGCGGCGACTGCCAGGAACATCGCAGTCGAGCCGGCGAACACGCCCTTGCGGGCCGATTTCGGGTCGTTCATCCAATGCAGCGAGAAGATAAACAGTGCTGTCGCGACGATATACGTGAGCTGGACGAGGGAATGCATCATTTGTGTTCAGGCCCGCGCGTGGTCTTGAACATTTTCAGCATGCGGTCGGTGATCAGGAATCCGCTGACGATGTTCGTGGTGGACGCGAAGAGCGCGACCGCACCCATGATGCGGATGCCGGTCGGATAGTCCTCGCCGCCGGCGACGATGATCGAGCCGACGATCGCGATGCCCGCGATCGCGTTGGTGATCGACATCAGGGGCGTGTGCAACAGGCGCGACACGCGGCGGATGACGCCGTATCCAATGAACGCCGACAACAGGAACACGAACGCCATTGACCAGTAGTCAATCGGCTGCGCTTCCTGAGCGGCCTGGGTGAACTGCGTGATCAATGACTCCATCTATATCGTCTCCGCGAAAGATCGGCTATTAAACCAAAATAAAAATGGTGGGGCCAGAAGGACTTGAACCTTCGACCAAGTGATTATGAGTCACCTGCTCTAACCAACTGAGCTATGGCCCCTTACTTTCTTTTTTGGAAAAAAGAAAGTAAGCAAAGAAAAACCGATGTTGGGATCTAGACCCGGGATCGGTTGATCCGTGCCGTTGGCGTTTCGGCCTAACTCCACTGTATCAGGAGTTGAGGCTCCATTCGACGAAGGATTTGAGCTCGCGGGCACGGGTCGGGTGGCGCATCTTGCGCAGCGCCTTGGCTTCTATCTGGCGCACGCGTTCGCGGGTTACGTTGAACACGCTGCCGACTTCTTCGAGCGTGCGCGGGTAGCCGTCGCCCAGGCCGAAGCGCAGGCGCAGCACCTTCTCCTCGCGTTCCGTGAGCGAGCTGAGCACTTCGTCCAGCTTCTCCTGGAACACGGTGAAGGCCGTCGCGTTCGCGGGCGATTCCGCGCTCTTGTCCTCGATGAAGTCGCCGAAGGTCGAGTCGCCGTCGTCGCCCACGGGCGTCTCCAGGCTGATCGCCTCCTGCGCGATTTTCATGATGCTGCGCACCTTGTCGGCCGACATCTCCATCGCGTCGGAGATTTCTTCCGGGGTTGGTTCGCGGCCGAGCGATTGCACCAGGCGGCGGCTCGTGCGCACGAGCTTGTTGATCGACTCGATCATGTGCACCGGAATGCGGATCGTGCGCGCCTGGTCCGCGATCGAGCGCGTGATCGCCTGGCGAATCCACCACGTCGCGTAGGTCGAGAACTTATAGCCGCGCTGGTATTCGAACTTGTCGACCGCCTTCATCAGGCCGATATTGCCTTCCTGAATCAGGTCGAGGAACGACATGCCGCGGTTCGTGTACTTCTTGCCGATCGACACCACGAGACGAAGGTTCGCTTCCACCAGCTCCATCTTCGCCTGGTAGATTTTTTCTTCCTTAATGTTGATCGTGTCGATCAGCTTCGAGATTTCGTCCGCGTTCAGGCGCGCATCGGTCTCGATCTGGTCGATTTTCTTCTGCGCCATCGTTACGCGGCGTTCGGCGTCGAACAGCACTTCCTTCTCGATGCCCAGCCGGTCCGCATTCTTGGCGCTGCGGCGCGTCTGCGCGGCGTGGGACTGGATGTCCGCCGCCGTCATGTTCAACTCGCGCTCCACCCGATCGATTTCGTCGCGCGAGGCCTGGATACGGCGCTTGAGACCCTTGATCTTGCGCGCGATCTTCATCATTTCTTTGGACTTCAGATTGAATTCGTTGATGATCGCCGCCTGTTTCTTGCGGATCTCGATCACCTTCGGCCACAGCGGCGAGCCGGACTTATCGCTCGACTTGCTGCGGCTCAGGCGCTTTTCCACGGCCTCGGACTCTTCGCTGAGCACCGCGAGCTGGTCCATCAGCTCCGGCAGCTTCTTCACGAAGCGGTTCTGCTCGCGGATGTCCTCGGAGTCCGTGATCTGCGCGAAGTTCAGGCGGCCCGCCATGATGCGCGCGGCCAGCATCTGGATTTCCTTGATGGTGTACGGCGTGCTGAGCAGCACCTCGGTCAGTTCCTGCTCGGCCTCTTCGATGCGCTTGGCGATCGCGACTTCCTGGTCCTTCGTGAGCAGCGGCACACGGCCCATCTCGCGCAGGTACATGCGGACCGGATCGTCCGCGCGTTCATAGCGGCTGTGCGACGCATCGCGGCGGACTTCTTCGCGGCGCTGCTGCTTCTGCTTGATCTCGTGTTCTTTTTGCGTCTCGGCGTCGAGGCGCATGTCGTCGACGATTTCGACGTCGACGTCGGAGAGCGCGACCATCACCTCGTCGATCTGCTCGGTGGTGGCGTCCTCCGGCAGGATCTGGTTCAGATCGTCATACGTCAGCTTGCCGGATTTTTCCTTCGCGAGTTGCAGCGCGCGTTCCTTGCTCGGCAACGCGGCCTCCTCGGCGGACGGGGCCGCCTTGGTCTCTTTGGGCGGGGTCTTCGTGCCCGCCGCCGCTTGCATCACTCGCTTCGTCTTCGTGGTCATACCGCTCCTTCGGCGGAGCCATCTTCCGCCGTTCCTGCCGCAGCCGTTGCCGGCCCGCCCAACGCGCCAAAATCGAGCACGGCGCCTACGCCGCGCCGAGTTGCTCTATCTGCTTATTCAATACAATTTTCTTTAAGACGAGTTCCGTCTCGCGCTCTTCATTTTGCTGCCGTTTCGCCGCGCGAATTTCGCTGTCCAATTGTTCGCGCTGCGCAAGCAGGGCTTCCCGTTTAAAGCGGGCAATCCGCTCACGCACAAGGTTCTCGCCGCGATCGTTCCACGTATTCGGGGCAGCCGCCGCGGCGGAATACAACTGTCGCGCCGACTGCGATTCCAACCCCCGCGAAAGGTCCCCCTGCGGCGCCAGCGCCAAGGCCTGCATCACCTCGACCACCGGCGTCTCGGGCAGGCGGTAACCTTCCAACGCCTTACAGACCGCCTCAGCCCACCCGAGGTTCTCTATTAAGATTCCAACAAACTCGAGGTCGTGTGCATTCACCTGGATCGGTGCCGACGGGACGAACTGCTCCATTTTGGCGCTGCGCTGCGCGTCTTCGGTGTTCTTGCGGAAGGTTTCCCGGCAGCGGTACTCGTCCAGACCCAGTTCTACCGCCACGAGCTTCAAATATTCGTCCTGCCGCAGCGGATCGTCCAATCCACGAAGCACATCGAAAAGTTCCTTCGCGACCGTGGTGCGGCCTTCGATGCTGCCTGTGCGATCCCCGTTCATGCGCACATAGAAGGGCACAAACCCCGGCGCCTCGGAGGCCAGCTTGCGGAAGGCCTCGGCGCCATCCCGGTAAATGAAGTCGTCCGGGTCGAGCCCGTCGGGCAGCACCAGCGCGCGCACCGTGAGTCCTGCCGCGCACAAAATGCCCACGCTGCGTAGCGCGGCGCGAATGCCTGCTGCGTCGCCGTCGAATACGACGAGCGCGTTGGCGGCATAACGGCGAATCGTGCGCGCCTGATCGTCGGTCAGCGCCGTGCCGCAGGTGGCCACGACGTTTTCAATGCCGGCATCAAAGCAACGCATCAAATCGAAATAGCCTTCAACAATGATCGCCTCTTGCGACTGCCGCAGCGCTTCGCGTGCTTCGAACAGGCCGTACAGCGTCTTGCTTTTTTTGTAGATCGGGCTTTCCGCGGAGTTCAGGTACTTCGCCGGATCGTCTGCCAGCGTGCGTCCGCCGAAGGCCACGGCCTTGCCGGACACATCGCGAATCGGAAACATCACGCGGTGGCGGAAGCGGTCATACATGCCGCCGCTGTTGCCGCGCTTGGTGAGGCCCGCCGATTCCAGCAGCGCCTCGCCGATGTTGTCCTTGCGCGCGGCATCCACCAGCGACTGCCATCCTTCCGGCGCGTAGCCCAGCCCGAATTTATCGATCGTCTCGGGGCGCAGGTGACGCTTCGCGACATAGTCGCGCGCAGCAGCACCCTGTGCGCCCTGGTACTGCGAGCGGTAAAACTTCCCGGCAAACGAGGCCGCTTTGAACAACAGCGTGCGGCTGTCTTGCTGGCCTGCATTGCTGCCGCCGCGATACTCCAGCTTCACGCCCGCGCGCTCGGCCAACTGCTCAAGCGCCTCGCGAAATTCGATGCCTTCCATTTCCTGCACGAAGGTAAGCACGTCACCGCCCTTGCCACACCCGAAGCAATGGAAAATCTGGCGGTCGCGCATGATGTGGAACGACGGCGTCTTCTCGCGATGAAAAGGGCAGAGCGCCTTGAAGCGCGCGCCGCCGGCGGGTTTGAGATCCACGTAGCGCGCTGCGACTTCGACGATGTCGATGGCCGCCTTTACTTCGGCGACGTTATCGCGTTGAGGAGTTGTCAACGTGCGTGCTCTCTCGCTTAGCCCATCGCCCAGCAAAAATTTTCGCGCCGCGAATCTGATCGCGGGCGATCAACTCGCGGACATCAACACCCAGCGAAGATAGTCCCGCACCATAATGTCGCGTCGCCGCGAATGTAGGTGTTTGGGACGGACGAATTGCGCCAAATTTCACCGTCCGGACAGATCACCCCGCTGAGGTGTCAAATCAATCATTAAAGATAGCACGGAAGTGGATTTAATTCAAGACTGTATTGATGATTCGCGTGCGCGATGCGCGACTTTCCGCACAGTCATCACCGCATGAAACCGAAACTTTCTCCTTCCGATCCAGTTGGCACGAAAGCTGCCTATAGAGGTCGATGGTTGCAGCGTTCTGCGGGCGCAGCGACCACGGATGCGAGCGCCTCGGCGCGGGTGAGGCCTAGCGAATCGCGCGTCCAGCAGCGGTGAAACCGGTACTACACGGACTCACCCGCAAAATTTGAATAGGCTACATTTTGGTAACTTACTACCTATGAATTACCAAAACGTAACAATGCTTAAAAAAAGATACATAAGCGTATGTAATTTCCGGATGGATCTCCGTTGATCGGTCCGGTGCAGTAACGGCAGAGGGCAAACGCGGGGCGTTGGGTCCCGCTTAAAGGAGAAAGAGATGCGACTGCTGCGAGGAAGGAAGGGTGGATGGGTGGCATTGGCACTGATGTTCATGGTGCTGATGACGCCTGTTCTGTCAATGGCCCAGGATGAAGCGGCGCCCGCCGCGGATGCTACGGCCGCGGTAGTGGAAGCGCCAGCCGAAGAGGCGCCGGCCGAAGAACTGAATTCTGGGAACACGGCCTGGATGCTTACGTCGATGGTGCTGGTGTTGTTCATGACCATCCCCGGGCTGTCACTCTTCTATGGCGGTCTCGTCCGCACGAAGAACGTGTTGTCGGTGTTGATGCAGTGCTTCGCGATTACCGCATGGGCCACGATTTTGTGGGTCGTGATCGCGTGGAGCCTTGCGTTCGACACGACGGGCATGGAAGAGGGCGTATTGAACCTTAACAGCTTCATCGGCGGCGCGGGTCAGGCGTTCCTGGCAGGCACGTCGGCGGGCTCGATCTGGACCGGCTATGGCATTCCGACGACGGTCTTCATCGCGTTCCAGTCGACGTTCTTCATCATCACGCCGGCGCTCATCTGCGGTGCTTTCGCGGAACGCATGAAGTTCTCGGCCATGATGTTGTTCACGACGTTTTGGGCGCTGCTCGTGTACGCGCCGATCTGCCACATGGCATGGTCGGGCCCGGGCGCGTTGTTCTGGGATTGGGGTGTGCTTGACTTCGCCGGTGGTACGGTCGTTCATATCAACGCGGGGATCGCGGCGCTGGTGTCCTGCTTGCTGATCGGCAAGCGCACGGGTTACCCGGAGCGTCAGATGCCGCCGCACAGCATGGTGCTCACGGTCGTGGGTGCGGGCATGCTGTGGTGCGGTTGGTTCGGGTTCAACGCCGGCAGCGCGGCCGCGGCCGATTCGCTGGCGGGCATGGCCATGTTGGTCACGCACATCGCGACGGCGATGGCGACGGTGACGTGGTTGGCGATTGAATGGATCAAGCACGGCAAGCCGAGCGCGCTCGGCGCGGCCACGGGTGCGGTGGCCGGTCTGGTCGCCATCACGCCGGCCTCCGGTACGGTCGGTCCGATGGGTGGCCTGGCGATTGGTTTCGCCGCGGCGTTCCTCTGCTTCTTCGCGGCAACGACGATGAAGAAAAAGCTCGGCTACGACGATTCGCTGGATGCCTTCGGCGTGCACGGCATCGGCGGTATCGTGGGTGCGCTTCTGACGGGTGTGTTCGCCTCGACGGCGTTCGGCGGTCAGAAGGAAATTGAATCCGTGGTGGCGCAGGTCATCATTCAGGCCAAGAGCGTCGGCGTGACGATCGTGTGGAGCGGCGTGCTGTCCTTCGTTATCCTGAAAGTGATAGACCTCACGATTGGCTTGCGCGTATCGGCGGAAGAGGAGAGCATGGGCCTCGACCTGTCGTTGCATGGTGAACAGGGCTACAACAACTAACGCGCCGGCCGGGCGCATGAACCCGTGTCCGGGGACGGCTATACTCGGACCACATAGGAGATCAGTTCGATGAAGAAGGTTGAGGCGATCGTAAAGCCTTTCAAGCTTGAAGAAGTGAAGGAGGCCCTCGCCGGCATCGGCATCCAGGGCATGACCATCACCGAAGTGAAGGGCTTTGGCCGGCAGAAGGGGCACAAGGAACTTTACCGCGGCGCCGAATACGTCGTGGAGTTCCTGCCGAAAATGAAGATCGAAGTCGTTGTTCCCGACGACGTCGTGGACCGCACCATCAAGGCCGTGGTCGACGCCGCGTCGACGGGCCGCATTGGCGACGGTAAAATCTTCGTGTATCCTGTGGATGACGCGATTCGAATCCGTACCGGTGAGTCGGGAGACATCGCCATCGGTTGAAAAGTTTCGAGATAGGCATCATTCATGCCACGAGGCGGCCGGGCCAATTGGTTCCGGCCGCCTTACTTTTTTGAGCGCCAAAATGTGCTAACTTTGCTAGTACAACTTTTGACTCAAAGGGCTTTTAATGGAACCCGAGATCGGTGCGGTGGTGCAGCGAATAAGTTCTCGCGGCAACGTTTCGTTCGAAATACAAGTCGCGCACAAAGGCTTGGGGAAATATCAGACGATTAAAGACCAATCCCAATTTCTTGCAATTCAAAAAGCTCATGCGCGAGCGACTCAATGGACCGAGCAGTGGTTTAAGCAGCAAGAAGCTTCGCGTAAGAAGCAAGATGGCCTCAAGAAAAAAGAACATGCGGCTTCAATGAAGGAGGCTGCGCTAGAACAAACAAGAGAAGCACAAAAGATTACCGATGAGCTTAAATCGCTCCTTTCCCATACCTTAAGCGTGCCTGACGCGATTGACTGGAACATGCTGAAGTCTCATGAATCATTTCCAGAATCAAAACCCACAGAACCAGTATTGCCTCCTGCGCCGATATATCCGGAGATTCTTAATAAAAAACCGCAAGTTGAAGACTTTGTATTGCCACCAGGTTTTCTGGAAAAGATATTTCCATTTATGCGAGAGCGTCGCGAAGTTGCGATAAGCGAGAACTATCGACAGGCGCATGCGAAATGGGAAACGGACGCTCGAAGTGCGCATTCTCGCTATGTGGCATTAAAAAAAGAACATGAAGTCGCAGCGGCAGGCATCCATGCAGAGTACGCCCGCATAGTTCAAAACTGGGAAATGTGCAAGGCCGAATTTCTTCGCGTCCAAAGTGATGGAAATGCCGAAGTAGATAAACGTCGTTCGACATACTTATCGAAAGCCCCTGCAGCAATCGAAATTTACTGTGAAATGGTATTACTCAGAAGTAGTTATCCAGATTTTTTCCCTCAAACTTTTGAATTAGCATTCAATGAAATCAACGGGTTGCTGATTGTCGATTACGATTTGCCACCAATTAATGATTTGCCGCGAATCAAAGAAGTGAAATATGTGCAGTCTCGAGATCAGTTGGTTCAGAAGGAATTGTCCAGCGACGAAATAAATGAAATGTATGACGGAATTCTCTATCAAGTTGCGATTCGTACACTTCATGAATTGTTTGAGGCTGACGAAGTAGATGCGCTGGCCACTATAGTTTTTAATGGCTTTGTTACATCCATCGATCCAGCGACGGGCCGCGAAGTCCGCGCTTGCCTCATGTCAGTCCAAGCCAATAAGCCCGTTTTCCTAGAAATAAATCTTGCGAGAATTGACCCTAAGGCGTGCTTTAAAAAGCTCAAAGGGGTTGGTAGCGCTGCTCTTCACTCAATGGCGCCTGTCGCGCCTCTGGTTGTTTTTGACAAGGAAGACGAGCGATTCGTTCAGTCTTACGAGGTGGCAAAAACGTTGGACGAAGGGGTGAATTTGGCCGCAATGGATTGGGAGGATTTTGAACATCTGGTTCGCGAACTGTTCGAAAGCGAATTCAGCCAACCCGGATCTGACGTCAAGGTTACTCGGGCGAGCCATGATGGCGGTGTTGACGCAATTATCTTTGATCCGGATCCAATTAGGGGTGGAAAGTTCGTTATTCAAGCAAAGCGATATACAAACACCGTGGGAGTTGCCGCTGTGCGCGATTTGTTCGGCACTCTCCAACATGAAGGAGCGAACAAAGGCATACTCGTAACAACTTCTGTCTATGGGCCTGATGCATACGAGTTCGCAAAGGGGAAACCGCTACAACTGATTGATGGAGGCAACTTGTTGCACATGCTCGCAAAACATGGCCATAAAGCGCATATCGATATTGAAAAAGCCAAACAATTATTGGCGCAAGAAGAATGATTATTTCGAAACTGCTGTAAGCGACACGAGCTTTGCGAGTTCTCTCTCGTAACTGGAAGCAATGGCGTGGTCCCAATCCCGCCGAATTGCATCGTAGACCGAACGGTAGTACCACAAGGTTTCTTCGCGCGACGCCGTAAACCGGTCCCAGAGTTTCTCGCCTACAATTTCGTAGTCCGCGATCATGCTGCGCAGGTTATGGATTTTGTCGGCGGCGATGATCAACCGCGCCTCGCGCGGCGCCTGGGGGATGCGGGAGAGATACCCAAGCTTGCGCTCTTTCCACGGCGGCTTGGGCTTATCGAAGGCGTCCGTGCAGGCTTCAATGAGTGTGGCTACACGATCGCCGAACTGTCCGCGCAATTTTTCGAGTAACGCGCTGCCGCCCTGGTCTTCCACGGAATCGTGCAGCAGGGCCGCGATCACCTGGTCCTCATCGCCGCCATGTTCGCTGACAATGCCCGCCACGGCGAGCAGATGGGAGAGATAAGGGACGGACGAACCCTTGCGAGTCTGCGTGTCGTGCAGCTGGCGCGCGAGCGTGAAGGCGTCGTCGAGCCGGGCGGAATAGGCCACGCGTCAGCCGCTGGCCGCGACCGGCCGCGCGACCTTGGCGTCGGGCAGGCGCAACGCCGCCTGCACCTTGGCCGTCAGCTCTTCAATCGAGAACGGTTTTTTCAGGTAGTCGTCAAAGCCATAATCGCGCAAGCCTTCGAACTCGTGCGCTTCGATGTATCCCGAAATCGCGATGACGCGCGTATGCTGTGTTTCCGGCCGCGCCTTCACACGCTGGCACACCTTGCGGCCGTCCATGTCGGAGAGATTGATGTCGAGAATCAGCACGCGCGGATTGCGCTCCGCCACAATGGTACCGGCATCAAAGCCGCTCGACGCCGTAAGAATTTCATAGCTGCCGAGTTTCGCCAAGGCGCGCGGAAGAATGTCGATATAGTGCGGATCGTCGTCCACCACGAGGATGCAACGCGCCTCGTTTTCCAACCGGTCGAGCGGAATGCCGTGCTGCAGCATGAACTTGCGCAGATTCTGATAGGGAATACGCCGATCGCCGCCGGGCCCAAGGCGATAGCCTTCGATGTGGCCCACGTCGAACCAGCGTGAAACCGTGTCGGGTGAAACACCGCAGATTCGGGCGACTTCGCCGCTGGTGAAAACTTTGTCAGACTGCTCGTTTTTCATAGTTTCCTATTGCCGTGTGCACTTGTACTGATGATCTAGTGCTTCGGATGGCTCCGCAACCGCGCTTCGGAAGGCCAGAAGAGCCGTCCGCCCAAGGGTAAAACCGTCGGTACGGTAAACGAAGTGGCACGCAGTGTCAACCGACGATACACTTGATATAGAAGAAGAGAATACTGCATCGGCTTATGTAGAGTGCACAGAAACGGGACACTTTCGCATTTTGACAAAAATAAAGAGTGAAAAACCTGCGCGGGCGACCTTTCGGTCACCCGCGCAGTTATAGATCCCATAACCAACAGCTTTACTTGATGAACAGCATCTCCTGGTAGGTCGGCAGCGGCCACAGATCGTCCGCCACATAACCTTCCAGCGTGTCCGCCGCCTTGCGCACTTCCTGCATCGCGGGACGAATCACGTCGTGGAAATATTTCGCTTCGCCCACAAGACCGCCCTTCGCACTGTGCCGCTCGTGCATCTTGTGTTCGAGCGACGACAGGCCGTCCTGTAACTGCTTCACCAATTCCGTCACCTTGTCAAGCGTGTCGGTATCAAAGGTGTAGCCCACAGCTTTCAGGTTCGCGCAGGTCGTCGCTAGTTCGCTCTGGAAGCGCACGGCGGCCGGGAAGATCTGCGTGCGGCCCATTTCCAGCACGAGGTTCGCTTCGATGTTCACATCCTTGCAGAACCGCTCGAAATAGATATCGTGGCGGCTCTCGATCTCGCGCTTGGAGAGCACCTTGTACTTCGTGAAGAGATCGACGCTCTCCTTGCTGACCAACGCGCCCAGCGCCGACACCGTGTTGCGGTTGTTCGGCAGGCCGCGCTTCTCGGCCTCCTTGTGCCAGGCTTCCGAGTAGTTGTCGCCGTTGAACACCACCGCCCAGTGCTCTTTCAGCACCGACTGCAGCAGCTTCTGCACCGCCGGGCCAAGCTTCTTCGGGTCGCCCTTCGTGGTCTTTTCCAGCTCGGTCGCCATGTAGTCCAGCGACTCCGCGATGGCCGTGTTCAGCACCACGAGCGGACCCGCGATCGAGAACGCCGAACCCACCGCGCGGAATTCGAACTTGTTGCCCGTGAACGCGAACGGGCTCGTGCGGTTGCGATCGCCCGCGTCCAGCGGGAGCGGCGGCAGCGTGTCGACACCGACCGTCAGATGACCGGCCTTCTTGGAACCCTTGCCTTTGCCCGTGCGGATGCCGTCGAGCACATCGTTCAGCAAGTCGCCCAGGAAGATCGAGATGATCGCCGGCGGGGCTTCGTTCGCGCCGAGGCGGTGGTCGTTACCGGCCGACGCAATCGTCGCGCGCAACACCGCGCTGTACTTGTGCACCGCGCGGATGACGGCCGCGGTGAACACAAGGAACTGCGCATTCTCATGCGGCGTGTCGCCCGGCTCGAGCAGGTTGCCCTGCGTCGCATTGCCCAGCGACCAGTTCAAGTGCTTGCCCGAACCGTTCACGCCCGCGAACGGCTTCTCGTGCAGCAGGCACTCCATGCCGTACTTGTTCGCGATGCGCTTGAGCATCGTCATCGTGAGCTGCTGGTGGTCGGTCGCGACGTTCGCGTCCTCATACACCGGCGCGATTTCATACTGTGCCGGCGCCACTTCGTTGTGGCGCGTTTTCACCGGAATGCCGAGCTTGTACAACTCGTGCTCGGTCTCAATCATGCAGGCGAGCACGCGCTCGGGAATCGCGCCGAAGTACTGGTCTTCCAGTTCCTGGCCCTTGGGCGACGGCGCGCCAAACAGCGTGCGGCCCGCGTTCAGCAAGTCCGGACGCGCAAAGTAGAAGTTCCGATCGATCAGGAAGTATTCCTGTTCCGGACCGGCCGTGCTGGTGACGCGCGCAACGCTCTGGTGGCCGAACAGCGAGAGCACGCGGCGCGCCTGCTTGTCCAGCGCCTGGTTCGAACGCAGCACCGGCGTCTTCTTGTCCAGCGCGTGACCCGTCCACGATACGAACGCCGTCGGAATGCACAGCGTCGTGCCGTTCGGGTTCTCGAGGATATACGCCGGGCTGGTTACGTCCCATGCCGTATAACCGCGCGCTTCAAAGGTCGCGCGAATGCCGCCCGAGGGGAAGCTCGATGCATCCGGCTCGCCCTGGATCAGCACCTTGCCGGTGAACTCGGCCATCGCGCCGCCGTCGCCGTCCGGCGAGAGGAAGCTGTCGTGCTTTTCCGCCGTGATGCCCGTGAGCGGGAAGAACACGTGCGTGTAGTGCGTCGCGCCCTTCTCGATCGCCCAATCGCGCATGGCCGACGCGACGACGTCCGCGATCGACGCATCGATCGCCGTGCCGTTGTCGATCGTTTTCATGAGCGACTTGTAGATGTGCTTCGGCAGGCGCTCTTTCATCGCGCGCTTGCCAAACACGTTGACGCCAAACACGTCGCTCACCGACATGTCGTGGAAATTCAGCGGCGGCTGGGTTGCCTTGTATTCATTCACCGCCTGGATTGCGCGCAGCCGCGCGGCACTTCCGCTCATAGCGTTCCTCTCCTGCCCTCGCGGGCCATTCTTCACTTGCCCCGCGCCGCCCCATGCAGCTCGGGTCGCCTCGCCGCCGTGTCCGCGCAAATGCGCGGACGGCGGCGTTCCATACCGTGGGTCATTCAGCCTGCGCCGGCCAAGGCGCGTGCCGCGCGCCGATCGCCGAACAGGCGGAAGTCGGGCGTGGGCGTGGAGCCTGAGAAATGCAATGCGTATGCCAGCCCGACCCGAAGGCGGCATCATGCCAAAAATCCCATGAAATAATGCAAGTGACCTCGCGGAGGAGAATTCGCCGGGGAATGAGCCATCGATATTTACTACGGAAGAGTAGAAATCAAAAAAATATTATACGAAACGGTATGAAATAGGATAATGCCGGACGAATGCCGAGTTCTGCGCATTTTGCGCGTCGTTTCAAGGCTAAATTCTATGGAAGGGCGCCCCAGACAACGCGTAGCATACCCGTTTTACCCAAGGATTCAGCAGACATGACCAGCCAGCAGCGTAAACACCTCCGGGGCCTTGCGCACCACCTCGACCCCGTGGTGATGATCGGCAAACAAGGCCTCACCGACGGCATCATCGCCGCGACAGCGAAAGCCCTCGATGCGCACGAGCTGATTAAAGTCCGCTTTCTCGATTTTAAGGAAGAGAAAAAAGATCTCACCGCGGAACTCGCCGAAGCCACTGCCAGCGAAATCGCGGGGATCATCGGACACGTTGCGATTCTCTACAAAGAGCATCCGGATCCCGAAAAGCGAAAGATCGATCTCGGCTGACGTGTTCTTCCTTCAGGACGTTTTTTTCTGGCCTTGAAGGCGACCGAGGGAGTAAGGCGCGCTTATTTCGAGGGACGTGTCGGCGCGGCGGACGGACTCGCGCCTTCGCCGACCTCTAGCTTTCCGGTGTAGCGAATTGCCGCGATTACGAATTGTTCCGGCGGCACGCGCGTGATCACAAACGGCATGGGACCCCACGAGTCCGCGTAGTATCCTGCGCCGACTTGTGGGTTCCACGCCGTGAGCCACGCGAACTGCGGCATCTTCATGTCCCAGTGCTGGCGCACGATGCCCGTGTGCAGGTTGTGCATTGCCGTGTTGTAATACGGGCTGACGAAAAAGTCGCCGTCGGTAACGTCAATACCCGTGGTGCGCGTGTGCTTCGCGCCCACTTTGTCCATGTAGTACTGGAATCCCCAGTGGCCTTGATACCACAGCGTGTGGTTCGGCCCGCCGAAATCCTTGCTCAATTGGTACGCGGCCGAGCGGAAGAGGTTGGCCTGCGTGTAGTCGGCATACGTCACCGCCATCGCGAGCGCGCTCGCCGGAATCAGCGCGCCGTACATACGCCAGGCGGAAACCGGTTCTACATCGCGGCGCATTTCCCACGCGCGCGCGACGTACACGCCGACCGGTACCGCCGCCGCGAGCAGCGAGCGCCCGTTGATGGCCCAATTCAGGCGCACCGCAAACACGAAGGTGCCCACGAGCCACAACAGCAGCAGCACGGAGATCGCATCGCGCTTCACATACAAATCGCGAAGCGCGAGCAGGAACAAATTGATTCCCGCGACGATCAATATCATGAACTGCAGCGTGTACAACAGCTTTTCTTCGCCCAGATCGACTTCTACGACGAAGAAGTGTCCCAGCGCCGAGCCACCCAGTAACGAAGTGCCGGCGAGTATCGCAATCCCCATCAGCGCCAGCACCCAGCGCGGCCACAGGAACAGCGAATATACGGCCGCGGGGAACATGCAGCCGCCCGCGAAGGCCAAGCCGATCACGATGCGGATGTGCGTGGCGTGTCGCCGCAGGTCGGACTCTTCCGCGTACACAATCGATCCCGTGATATGGCCCTGGCCATACATCCGCGCGGTGTACAGCTCATAAAACGTCAAGATCGCCAACGGAACCAGCAGCGAAAGTGTCCACGTGCCGATGCGGCGTTTTTCCACGATGCCATACGCCAAGAACAGCGGAATCGCGCTGAGGCCATAGTATTTGGTGAGTGTCGACAATGCCGCCAGCGCGCCGCCGATCGCGAGCAACGCGAAGCGATCTTCCTGGATGCCGCGCAACCAGAAGTACAAGGCCCATACGTACAGCGCCAGCATTCCCATCTCGGCCATTACGTTGGTGGACGAGAGCAAGAAAACGGGCGACGCCACCGCCACGAGCGTCGCCATCAGCGCGTGCTTGGTCATGCGCTCGGCAACCATGTAGATCCCGAGGCCCGCCGCGATCGCGACCAGCATCAGCGCGGCGTGATATGTGCCTTCGTTCCAGCCGAAGAGACTACCGGCGAGCGCGAGGTAATAGGAGATTCCCGGTGGGTTTTTGTTGATCTCGTAGACGGTCTCGTCGAGGCCATTCCAGTTGAGCGTGAAGCCATAGAAATCGAAGGGGTGTTGGGCGATGTGCTGGGCGACCCAGACGTAAAACGGATCGTCGAGGTGGAGTGCGCGATCCAGAAACGGCGCAAGCGCCGCCGTCAGCAGCAACACGATCACGAACATGTCGCGCTGCCGCCGCGGCTCGGATTCGGCCGCCGCCGTTTCCGCATCCGAAGCGTCGACGCTGACGCCGGGCGCCGTTGCTTCGTCGGGTTCTTTAACGCTCACTGCCATAGCCTACTGGGCCTTCACTCGCGGATGGGATATCCCCGTACCGCCGACGCAAAACCCCATACGTGTATCAAACCCTGTGCGAAAATGCGAATAGTCCTATAAACGGAGAAAACACCCAGGTTGTCAAGGAATCACGCTATTACGGCTTTATTTGCATTACAGATTTATGCCATTGCTGAGGATAAGCCCATGCTCCGTCCGCCGGGTGACCGTCGGCACCGAGGAGGCCGTATTCATGCGGGCGCACAGCGCAATGTCGCTACCCAGCCCGACCTTCCGGAGCTTATCGGCATGGGGCGCCAACTGGAACAAATTCAGCACGCCATCCAATTCAATCAACTGCCGGGTGTCGCGGTAATACAGCGCGCCTTCGCCGATGGGGCCGTCCGCCAGCATGGCGATGGCCGTCGCCGCCACCCAGTCCTCCTGTGCATCGAAACCCGGCTCGGACACGTTGGCTGCCGGGATCAGCACGACGTCGCGAGGCTGGTTCGCCAGTTGATGGACGATCGCGGCGGCGTTTGTGGTGGTACCGAAGTGGATGGAGGCCGCGCCCCACGCCTGCAGGACGCGCGCGGATCCGTTCGAGGTCGTGAAAATCACGCGCCGGCCGGCGGCGTGCTGCGCATCGGCGGGCGAGTTGCCGTAATCAAAGCCCGGCGGCGGCAGACCTCCGCGTTCGCCAAAGAGCAATGCGTCGGGCCAGAAAACTTCGCGCGCGCGAAGGGCCTCGTCCACCGTGCCCACCACGAGAATTTCCGGCGCGCCTGCATCAAGTAGCGCAGCGGCCGTGGCACTCGCGCGCAACGCATCCACGATCACGGCCGCGCAATTCTTTTCGCGCGCGTACGCGCAGCCAGCCTCGCCTTCAATGATGTGCCACGTCGGCAAAATACATCTCCAAAAAAAAGAACCACGCCTAAGCATAGCGTAGGCGTGGCACCCGATGACGTGCGTTGAGTTATTCCGCTTTTGCAGCGTGTGCTTCGCGCAACACCGGATAGAACTGCACGAAGACGTTGTCGACCGCCGCGTGCTGCGAGTGGCAGTCCCAGCACATCTGCTTCGGGAACGGTTTGGCGGTGGGCAGCAGTCCTGCTTTCGAGGAGAAATTGAAATAGCCCCAGCCGTCGGGATTTTTCTCGGTGTCCTTCAGCGCCACCTCGACACCGGTGCGCTGATCGGAGAAGTTGCCGTTCAGATTCCCGAATTCTTCCTTGTCTTTGGTGAGGTCCTTCGCCGTGTTGTTCTCTTTGTCACCGGCGCTGTAGTTCTCCATCACCAGCATCGTCTTTTCCGGGAACGTGCCGGTCTCGGCGTAGTGCTTGTAGGCTTCCGGCTGGATATAGACGTGGTGGAAAGTGCCCGGGCCCTTGTCGTTCGGATCGGGCTTAGAGTAGTCGAGGCCCAGCGACGAACCCACGAACACCCACTGGCGATAGCCTTCCGGACGCAGCAGCTTGCCGTCGGCGTCGTATTGCGGCTGCACCATGCCGGCGGGCGCCGGCGCGGATTTGGAGGCCGGCGCATCGTCCGCAACGCCAAATACATTTACCAGCACCACGCCCACCACGACACTTAGCATTACAAACTTTTTCACCGGGTGTTCTCCTTAGTTGCCCATCGCCGCTGGGTTCGCCTGACCTTTTGGATGCACATGCGCACCGATTCGCCGGAAGCGTGCCATTTCCTCGGCCGTCGGCGCTGGACTATCCAGCGTCTTCAGTGCCGCGTCCATTTCTTCCATCGAGCTCGGCCCGCACAGGCACATGTCCACATTCGGATTCGCGAGCGCGAAACGATAACAGTCGGTCGACGTCATCGGTTGTTCGCCCGCCTGTTTCTGATTGAGCAATTGTCCCCAGCTCGTCGTCGTATACGTGTACACGCCCGGCCGATTTTCCTTCGGCAGAAACGGAAACACATCGCGCTCCGCGCCGGGGTGCGCCGCGTTATAACGAATCATGAAGATGTCGATGGGGTTGTCCGGTTGCTGCGCGAGTGTGGCGAAGTGGGGGCGGTGGTGGCCCGACATCGCGAGTGCGCGCACCTTGCCCTCGGCCTTGAGCGCCAGCGCCGCATCCAGCACGCGACGGGGAGGACCGGAATTGAACCATCCAAGGATCAGCACATCCGCATAGTCCAGCTTCAGTGCGCGCAGGTGCCGCTCAAACGTGTTGCGTGCCAGAAACCCGACGTGGTCATACGACTGCAGCGCAATCACCAGTTCGCTGCGGTGTTTCGGCGCCAGCCGCAGCAACGCCTGCTTCATCGGGCCCTTGCGCGGCAGGCTCCAGTACATGTAATTCACACCGTATTCGTGAAAGGCTTTTTCATAGGCCGCCGCCGGCGCGCCGTATCCCGCGCCAATGCCCAAGCGGCTCACCCGCAGCCCGCTGCGGCCGAGCGTTGCGTATTCACGGAACGGACTAGGCATGAACGAGTCCCTCTGCGCGGCACATTATGGATTCAGACCGCACGCGCAGTATAAATATCCGCCACGAACCGATCGAGGGGTAGCGGGTGTGCGTTTTGTAAACACAGCTTTGGGGATCACGGCACTCTGGCTTGCGAGTGCCGCGGCATCCGCACAGGATTTCACGATCACCGACCTGTTGACGCGTTTGCCTGTGGCGGTTGTTTCCCAGGACGCCTCCACGCTCGGCGATATCCCCATCGATGCGAACGAATTTTTCGCCGGCGGCTGGTATCAGGCTGCCGCGCCCACCGAGAACGGACGCATTTACCGGTGGATGGGCCCGCGCGCCGGGGCGATAGACTTCGCGCTGGCCGCGCAGCGTGAACTCAACCTCGAGATCGGCCTGGCCGTACCGCGCGCGGCCGGGGTGCCGGCGTTCACCGTGCGTTTTTACTGGAACGGCGGTTTCATCGGCGGCGCGCTGCTGGACAAGCAGGCCCAGATCGTAAAAATGACCGTGCCCGCGGACCTCACGCGGGTCGGGCAAAACCGGCTCGAAATCATCCCGAGTTTCTGGGTAAATGCGAGCAAGCTCGCCGGAGGCACGAGCGATACCAATGTCAGCGTGAATTTGTATCACCTCAAATTTGTGCGAGATACAAATGCGTCGACACCCGAAATGGCTCCGAGGCGCACGATCGACCATGGCATCTTGCAGCCTTCGAATACTGTGATCACGATGTACGAAACGATTCCGTCGCAAGCACGGCTCGCCATCGCTGGAAGATGGGACGGCGCCGCGCCGGGCGCCGAAGCCCTCGTGATGCTCACCATGCAGTCCGGCGAAACGAAGACGTTGGCCCGATTCACCTCAGAGATGGCGGAGAGTAGCGTCAATGTTGAACTGCCCGATTTGAAATCGGAACTTGCCTTTGGCGAGCTTTCGCTCGTCGTGCGCCAACCGGACGAGCCATCGACGACCGGCACGAAGTTCGTGTGGATACAACTTTCGGTGATCGCCCGGAAGGCGCAAGAACAGCCTGCGAAAGCTTCACCCGCGCCGTCGGCGAAACCAAACGTAATCTTGTACGTCATTGACACGTTGCGTGCATCACACCTTGAGCCTTACGGCGCAACGAATGTAAAGACGCCGAATTTCACCGCGCTCGCGCAGCAGGGCCTCATGTTTTCTTCCGCCATGGCGCACACTTCGTGGACGCGGCCCTCGGTTGTCACCATGCTGACCTCGCAGTACGAAACCACGCACGGCACGACGACGATGGAGCACATGCTGTCGCAGGCGATACCGTATCTGCCCGAAATTCTACGCGCCGCGGGCTACCACACCGCCGCCGTGTCCATGAACGGACACGTGGCGCCGCAGTGGGGCTTCGGCCGCGGCTTCGATTCCTTCGCCACACTCAACACCGAACGCGACGAACTGCTCACGCCGCCCGAGCCGCAGGCGTACGCCGACAAGCTCTGGGACAAATACATCGCGCCCGGCATCAAGCGTGACAAGGAGCCGTTCTTTCTTTATCTGCACGAACTCGACCCGCACGGGCCCTACACGCCGCCCGCGCCGTTCGACGCGATGTACCCAACGCACTACCGCGGCGCGCCGGAAGTTGAAGCCGATCACATCGCGCTCGTGCGCACCCACCTCACCGAGCTCGCGCCCGAAGATATCGCATACCTGGAATCGCGATATCGCGGCGAGGTCAGTTTCGTTGATGCGATTTTGGGCGCGCTGATGGCGCGCCTGAAACAGGAAGGCCTCGCCGACAATACGGTCCTCGTGGTCGTCTCTGATCACGGCGAAGAATTCGGCGAGCACGGCAGCATCGGTCATTCCGTCACGTTGTACGAAGAAATGCTGCGCGTGCCGATGTTCTGGGTGTGGCCGGGTCACGTCGAAGCGAACCGGCGTGTCGACGCGCCGATCGGCCTGGTGGATTTCGCGCCGACCCTGCTCTCGCTGCTCGGCATTCCCGCGCCGAAAGAAATGCGCGGCCAAGACATGACGTCCTTCGTGCTCGGCGGTGAAACCACGTCCGCGCCGCGCCCGATGTACTCCTACAAAGCCGATCAGCCGGGCCGCGCGTTGCAGGCCGTGCACTACGGGCCCTGGAAGCTGATCGAGCGGATGTGGGGCCCGATGAGCAATTTCCAGCTCTTCAACCTCTCGGACGATCCCGGCGAAATCACGAACCGCTGGATCGGTGAACGCGTGGTCGGCGGCGCGCTGCGGCAAAGTATGGCGTGGGAGCGGCAGACGGCGGGTCCCGTGGCGCCCACGGAGCAGAACAAGCTGGACACGCTCGATCCTGAGACGATTGAGCAACTGCGCAACCTGGGATACGTGCAGTAGCGCTCAGCGCGCGGCGGGGGAGTGGCGGCGCGAGACGATGTGCTGCACGATTCGCGCGCCATGGTCGCGGCTGTTTTCGATGAACACGACGTTCGATTCCACACCGGCAATCAGCGTGCCCATTACATACAAACCCGGCACCGTTGATTCGAGGTGATCGTTCAGCCGCGGCTTGTTCGAGGTCTCGTCCACTTCCGCGCCCAATGCTTTGAGAAGCGAGGTGTCCGGTTCGTACCCCGTCATCGCGAGCACAAAATCCGCGGGGACGCGCTCAACATTTCCTTCGCGCGTGATGATGGTGACGTGATCCGGCGTGATGTCCACCACGCGCGCATGGCGATGGCACGCAATCGAGCCTTCTTTGATCCGGTTCTCGATGTCCGGCTCCACCCAGAACTTCGTGTGGAATTTTTCGTTGCGTATCACGACCGTCACGCGCGCGCCTTCGCGCCACAATTCGAGCGCAGTCTCCGCCGCCGAACTCCCGCCGCCCAGCACGACGACATCGTGAAAGGCATACAAGTGCGCGTCGGTGTACACATGCGTCACGTGCGGCAAGTGTTCCCCCGGCACATGAATGGGCCGCGGGCTATCGTAGAAGCCCGTGCCCACGGCCACATTGCGCGCGCGCCACACATAGGGCCGGCCAAAGGCATCGTGGGCGTCGATGGCGAATAGCTCACCTTCGCGCCGGATCGCGGTCACGGTGCGATAGGTGTTCACCTTCAAATCGTGGTGCTTCTGAAACGCGCGGCAATATTTCAGGTACTCGCGCTTGGTCGGACTTTTATCTTCCGTCAGCAGCGGAAACCCCGCCAGTTCCAGCCGATCCGACGTCGAAAACCACTTCATGTACGTCGGATGCTTCACCAGCGCGCTGCATACCGGGCCCTTGTCGATCCCCACGGCGGACAACCCCGCGCGCTTGGCCTCGAGCAGCGCCACCAGCGCCGGAGGACCGACACCGATGATCACGAGGTCCTGGATGTCGTCGAGGCCAAAGGATTTCATGCAAGCAGTTTACTTCATCCAAAATTGCCACGCGATGGGTAGCGCCGACTCAAAGAACACGGAACGCCGAACTAGATTCCGCCGCCCATCGTGTTTGTGTGGATGCCGCACTCTTTGTCGTTGCCTTCGAGCGCGTTGAACCAGCGCCAGCGTCCAGCGCGCGCCGGCTCGTGGGGCAGGGTGGGCGTCGAGCAAATCGTGCAACCAATGCTGCGGTAGCCCTGGTCATAGAGTTTGTTGTACGGAAGATTGTTCTGGCGGACGTAGTCCCACAGTTGGCCTTCCGACCAATCCGCCAAGGGGGCAAGCTTGATAATTTTCCCGCGCGCCACCGGCGCATAGCTGGCCTTGGCCGTGCCCGCGCGCGCCTCGGATTGATCCTGCCGCAGGCCCGTGATCCACACGTCCACCGTTTCGAGCGCGCGGACGTTCGGCTCCACTTTGCGAATCTGGCAGCAATACTCCTGCTTGTCCTTCGAATCGAAGAAGAGGTACTCGCCGTGCTGCTTGACCATCCGCTCAACACGATCAGGCTCCGGCTTGAAACGTTCGATCGTGATGCCGTAGCGCGCCTCGAGCTCGTCGATGAGCTGGTAGGTCTCCGACGGCAGGCGCAGGGTGTCCACGGTGAGCACCCGGAGGTCCGGCGCCACCCGGCTGGCCATGTCCATCGTCACGGTGCCAGCGTTCTGGAAACTGGTGATGATGCCCGCGCGGTCGCCGTAGTTGGTCCAGGCCCAGCGCAAAAGGTCTTCCGGGCCCATCGCGTTCAATTCCTCGATGAGCTTCGGGTCTTCAGTAATGGTATTTACGGGCTGGGTCCCCATGAGACACAGATACCCTTCTCGCGACCGACCAGAGGGCCTCTCTTTAATCCTTACATAAGTTATCAAATAAGTCAACTATCGATTTTTAGGGGTTATTCCTGCCGGGGTTCGCAGATAACCTCGGTCTTGACCGAATTGGCGATAAAGCACTCTTCGTGGGCCCTATGGTGCAATTTCTCGATCTGTTCCAAATTGGGGATATTTTCGCCGCTGAACGTGATCCGCGGCCGCAGGTATACCCGGGTGATCACCAGCTTGCCGTCGGCATTCTTCTCCAGATGGCCCACGGCGTCGTCGTCGTAGCTGTCCAGCGTAAAGCGCTTGCGGGACGCAATCGCCAGCAGGGAGAGCATATGGCAGCTCGACAATGCCGCGACGAAGGCTTCCTCAGGATCGACCCGGTTCGGATCGCCGCGAAACAACGGCGCGGCCGAGGCCGGCACTTCGACGCCGCCCTCAAACTTCCACACGTGGTCGCGGGTATAGGCCTCGTAGGAAAAATCGTCGCCCGCGCGCTTCCAGTGCACCGAAACTTTGTGTTCCGCCATGAGATGTTTCCCTTTCGTGGAGGCCGCTATCGTTTGGCCTGCAATTTATAGGTGAGATGCGCCTTCACGGCCGGCCATTCCGAGGCGATGATCGAAAACACCACCGTATCGCGCAGTGTCCCGTTCGCCGCAACTTGGTGGCTCCGCAGAATGCCGTCCTGTTTTGCGCCCAGTCGCGCTATCGCAGTGCGGCTCGGGTGATTGAAGAAACTCGTGCGAAATTCCACGGCAATGCAGTTCAGCTTCTCAAAGGCGTGCTGCAGCAACAGCAGCTTGCACTGCGTGTTGAGCGGCGTGCGCTGCACCGCCTTGCGATACCACGTCGAGCCGATCTCTACACGCTTGTGCACGGCATCCACGTTCATGAACGTCGTCATGCCCGCAATGGTGCCGTCCGGCTGCTTCACCGTGAACGGAAGCATCGAGCCCGCCGTTTGTAGGCCGAGGCGACGGTCGATCTCCGCCGCCATCTTTTCCGGCGCCGGCACATGCGTGTACCAGAGGTTCCAAAGTTCACCGTCCTTGACTGCCTCGACGAGTCCGTCGTGATGCGCCCGCGTGAGCGGCTCCAGCCGTGCGTGTGGGCCTTCGAGGGTGAGCGGTTCGAGCCAGGACATTCCGAAATTTCCTCCACGGTAGCGCCGTTGATGGATCGACGAAATATAGCACTTAAACGGGGCTTTTGAGGCCCCAATGAGTAGGGATCGCGGTCCCTACTCCGATATACTTTGATCCGGAAGTTGTAACGGGTCGTGGCGTTCCGCCGCGGTCCACACGGGAGCCCGGAATCATGCGCACATTTCGTCATTCAATCGTTGTCCTCGTTCTGCTCATGCCCATGCTGTGCAGCGCCGCCGAAACGGCGGACCAGGTCATGGCCGACATCGCCACGAAATCCAAAAAGCTCAAGACGTACTCCGGCGACATGGTAACGAGCATGAATATGGGCGCGTTGCTGATGGACGTTACGGGCACCATCAAAGGCAAGGACAAGCTGCTCAACGCCACCACCACCATGGACATGATGCAGCAGAAAATCGCCATGACGATGGTCCGGGACGCTTCCAACATCATGTGGATTGATATGGACATGATGGGGATGAAGCAGGTTATGAAAATGGACATGGCCAAGATGGCCGAGATGCAGGAGCAGATGCCGGCCATGATGCCCGGCATGGGTGGAATGGGCGGCATGGGCGGGATGCAGGGCGATCCGCGCGACATGCTCGACGAGATGAAAAAATCGATGGACCTTACGTATATCGGCAAGGAAGACCTTGAAGGCGAAAGCGTGTACGTCATTGAAGGCGTCCTCAAGGAAGAGATCATGAAAGAGATGGAATCGGAAATGGCCGACAACCCCGCCGCGGCGATGGGCATCGATCTCGCCGGCATGATGGGCGGCAAAAGCAAGGCGAAGTTTGGCGTCGCCGATGGTTTCCTGCGGAGCATAGAAATGGCGGACACGGCCGGCACCGTGTGGATGACGCAGACCTACAAAAACCTGAAGTTCGACGAGCCGATGGACGACGCGCTGTTTACATACACGCCCGCCGAAGGCGTCGTGGTCATGGATATGGGCGAAATGATGGATGCGGAAGAAGAAGCAGGCGAGGTCGAAGCGCAGCCGTAATTTTTTCGGCCGGGAGTTTTACGCCGTGATGTGCCGCATATTGTCTGGATTCGTCGCGCTTGTCGTCTGCGCCTGCGCCTGGGCCCAGGACGGCGACAATCAGAATCTCAAGTACTACGTCGCCGAGCGTCTCGCGACCCTTGAGACGTACTCCGCCGACATCACGACGCGCATGAACTGGGGCGTCACCACCATAACGACCAAGGGCACCGTGCGCGGCAAGGGTGCGATGTCCGAGTCCAGCACATCACTCGATATCGCCGGCATGAAAATGGCCGACCGTGTCCTCGTCGACGCCAAAGGCATACGATGGGAGATCCGCAACGTCCTCGGCGATCTCTTCGTCTCAACATCCGAAGAGGGAAGGGGCACGATGGATGGCCGCTCTCTCGACTTCGGCCTGTGGATTGGTTATGGCTCTGAAGACCTCAATCCGCTCCGCATCCTCGAAACCTTCAAGGCCGGTTACGACTTGGACACATTCGGCACCAAGATCATTGAGGGCACCGACTGCATGGTCATCGGCGGTGTCTACCGCGAGGAATATATCAAGGAACGGCGCGCTTCCTCCGCCGATACACCCGAAGGCAAACTGTCCCTGGATAGTTTGATCCACAGTTTCGTATACGTTCGGATCTACCTCGGCATCGACGATGCATTCCCGCGCAAGATCGAGTGGATAACCGAGGACGGCAAACCCACCACGACTTATACCTATTCCAATGTCGTGCTCAATCAGCCCATCGCCGACAGCGAATTCACCTACACGCCCCCGGCCGGCACGGAGATCGAAGATCTCGATCTCGTCAAATCCACGCCCATGGTTCGCCTAGGCCAAGCCGCCCCGGCCTTCGACGTGATCGCCTTCGACGGCTCCGATCTCTCTCTCGCCAATTACGAAGGCAAAGTTGTCCTGATCGATTTTTGGGCCCGTTGGTGCACCCCGTGCCTTGAGCGAATGCCGGAGTTCATCCAGCTCTACCAGAAATACCACGCCAAAGACCTGGAAGTGATCGGCATCAGCCTCGACGGCGACCGCACCAATGTCGAAGCCGTCCTCCAAGAAAATCCAGGCATGCAATGGCCGCAGTTCTTCGACGGCAACGCATGGGATTCCAAAATTGCTGCGCTCTATGGTGTCGAGATGATGCCCTTTACGGTCCTCATCAGCCGCGATGGAACAATCATCGGTCTGGATCTGGAGGGGGAAAAGCTGGAAAACGCCATCATCAAAGCGCTCGGCGACTAATCGCCTAGCGTTTCTTCGCCGCGTACTCCGCCTTCACCGTGCTCGCCAGGCCGCCGCGCGCATTCGCGCGAATTTCCAGCGTCATCTTCTTCGGCTGGATGACGCGCACCAAGTCGTCGAGCATGCGGTGCACAAGGTGTTCGTACCAGATGCCCACGTCGCGGTACGACATCAGGTAATACTTCAGCGAGCGCAACTCCACGCACTTCTTGTGCGGCGTATACGTCAGCGTGATCTCCGCGAAATCCGGCAGCCCCGAAAACGGGCACACGCTGGTGAATTCATTCGTCGTCGTGACGATGTCGATGTCCGGCGCCTTCCCGGCGTATTCGTAGTCGAAGCATTCCAGCACGGCCGCGTCGATCGCTTCCTCGCCCTTGAACGGCAGCGTGCGATCCTGGGCCTTGAACTGTTCTTTGGGTGAGCGTTTACGCGCCATGGTAGTTGCACTTCGAAGTACAGGTCTCGGCAATGCTCACCATCTGCAGTCGCTCCACATTCTTCGCCAGCGCGTTCCAAATCCACCGCGCCGTCTCTTCCGAGGTCGGGTTGTCGATGCCCAGCACGTCGTTGAGACACCCATGATCCAGCCGCTCGTAAATATCGAGCAACGCCGGCGCCAGCGTATCCGCCCGCGCCGCGGCCACATCCACCAAAAAGCTGTGGCCGTGCATGGTATGGCATTTGTGCACAGCGGGCAAACGCCGCAGCGCATGCGCAGCCTCGAATCCAAACCGTACCCGCTCCGGCAATCCGTGCACGCGATCCGCATGCAATAGCTTCGGCGCAAACGCGCATTCGCCGCGAATCGTGACGACGATATCCTTCAACAGCGGCAACCGCGGGCGCAGCCGTTCCAGCAGCCACGCGCGCACACCGGCGCAGGTCACATCGTGCATGCCGGCGACTTCGTTCAGTGTTTTGTGATCGAGCTGGTCGTACAGATCATCGAAGTGGTGCGTGATCTCGGCATAATCGACCAGCCAGCCCATTTTGGGATCGCACTCGCCGGCCACCATGAGATCAACAACGAAGCTGTGCCCGTGCAATCGTGCAGGGTCGTCGCGCCACGGCGTGCGGTGGGCCGCTTCAAACGTGAACTGCTTGACGAGTTCGACGCGCATCACACGCCCCGCGCCGTTGGCGGCCAGATGAACTTGTGCAACTGCAACTGAAAGCGGACGGGAAGCTGGTCGTCCAGAATCCACTGCACGATGTCTGCCGGTTCAATCGAGCCGAACACGGGGGAGAAGAGCACCGCGTGGCACCGCTCCGCGAGCGTGTGCTCGCGCACGGCCTCGCGCGCCCACTCGTAGTCCTTCCGGGTCGCGATCACGAACTTCACTTCATCCTGCATGTTCAGCGCCGCAATGTTCGGCCAATGATTCTTCTCGCACTCGCCGCTGTCCGGACATTTCAGATCCATGATCCGAATCACGCCCGCCGGCAACACATCGATCGGCAAACTACCGCTCGTCTCGATCAACACGGTGAACCCGCCATCGATCAGCGCGCGCGCCAGATCGACGCACGTCTCCTGGGCCAGCGGCTCGCCGCCCGTAATCTCCACGAGCTTGCAGTCCAGCGCGCGGCATTGATCGATGACATCGCCGACGGTCTTGTCTTCGCCGCCGTGAAACGCATACGCCGTGTCGCACCATACGCAGCGCAAGTTGCACCGCGTGAGCCGCACAAAAATGCACGGCAATCCGGCCCACGTGGATTCGCCCTGTACGCTTTTATAAATCTCGGTGATGCGCAGCGTCTTGGCGCGGGGGTCGGCAGTGGTTGATGGGGTCATGGGCAGACGTGATCGGAAAACACGCTTAGTTTACGGGGTTGCGCGCAGCGGGACAACTCGTCCCGCGGCCCGAACATCCATTGCACAATAGGAGACTGAATGCTATCATTCGCGACTTCGCGGGCGAGTATTCATACAAGGAAATCGAATGTTTCGCGACAAGCGGGTCGTGGTGGTGATGCCGGCGTACAACGCCGCGCAAACGATCGAGACGACGCACCGCGAGGTGCTCGATCAGGGCGTCGTTGACCACGTGATTGTCGTGGACGACTGCAGCCGCGACGAAACCACGCGCATCGCCCAGTCCCTGCCGCAAACAACCGTCTTCCGACACGAGCAAAACCGCGGCTACGGCGGCAACCAAAAAAGCTGCTACCGCATTGCGCTCGAAAAGGGCGCGGACATCGTCATCATGGTCCACCCGGACTACCAGTACACCCCGCAGCTCATCCCCGCCATGACCTCGATGATCGGCAACGGGCTCTACCACTGTGTGCTCGGTTCCCGCATCCTCGGGGGGCACGCGCTCGCCGGCGGCATGCCGTATTGGAAATACATCGCCAACCGCGGCCTGACCTTCTCCGAAAACGTGTTGATGAAGGCCAAACTTTCCGAATACCACACAGGCTACCGCGCGTTCTCGCGCGAGCTGCTCGAAAAGCTTCCCATTCAGCACAACTCCGACGACTTCGTCTTCGACAATCAGATGCTCGCGCAGATTTTGTGGTTCGGCTACACCATCGCCGAGGTGTCCTGCCCGACGAAATATTTCGCCGAGGCCTCCAGCATCAATTTCAAACGCAGCGTTATCTACGGTTTCGGCTGTCTGCACACCGCTTTGTCGCTCCGGCTCGCGCGCATGGGTATGCTTAATAACCCGCGCTTCCCAAAACTGGAGCCCAGCGCATGAGCACCGCCGAAGTCGTCCGCCACCCCGACGAACACCGGTTCGAGGAATTCTTCGTGCGCGACAGCTACGTCGCGCTGAAGAACCACCTGTACAACTACCGCGAGCGCAAGCGCGTCATCGGCCAGCGCCTCGATCAACAGCCGCGCGGACTCGTGCTCGAAGTCGGCAGCGGCCTGTCCCCGATCGTGACTGAGCGCGACGACGTGATTTATTCGGAATTGTCCCATCGCGCCCTTCTCGAGCTGCGCCGCCTACAGCCGCGCGGCCGCTTCGTGGTTGCCGACGGCACGAAATTGCCCTTCGCCGAAGGCGTCATCGCGCAGGTCGTCTGCTCCGAAGTGCTCGAGCATGTCGAGAATGATCACGTCGCCATCGCCGAACTGGGCCGTGTGCTCAAGCCCGGCGGCACGGCCTATATCACGGTGCCGCACAAACGCGCGTACTACGGCATCGACGATCGCTACGTCCGCCACTTCCGCCGCTACGAGATTTCCGAGATGCAGGAGAAAATCGAGCGCGGCGGTCTGCGCCTCGGCCGTCTGCAAAAGGTGCTCGGCCCGATCGAAAAAGTCACCATGTGGTCGGTCGTCGTCATGGTTTCCACCTTCGAGCGGATCACCGGCCGCGACCAGAATTCCGCCAGCTCCGGCTTCGGCAAATCATTCAGCCGGGCGATCGAGCCTTTGTTCAAGTGGTTCAACCGGGTTTACGGCCTCATCGCACGCGCCGATGCCGCCGTGATGCCGCGCTCGCTCGCCGCCGTGATTCTGTTCGAAGCCGAGAAGCCCGCCGCGGGCAAGAAGTAAGCGAGACTTCGCGCCATGAGCACCTACACCCTGAAACCACTGCCCGGCTACAAGCCGTTTTCCGGGCCCGTCGTCTGCGCGATTCTCGACGGCGTAGGTCTTGGCAAGCGTGACGCCTCCGACGGCGTCTTCCTCGCGCACACGCCCGTGCTCGATGCGCTGATGGCGCAGCCGCTCTACCTGCCCATCAAGGCCCACGGCACCGCCGTCGGCATGCCGTCCGATCAGGACATGGGCAACTCCGAAGTGGGTCACAATACCATCGGCGCCGGGCGCATCTTCGCGCAGGGCGCCAAGCGCGTGAGCGACGCGATTGCGTCGGGTGAACTATTCAAGAGTCCCGCCTGGTTGCGCGCCCTCGCGATTGGCCAGGGCGGCAACACGCTCCACTTCATCGGCCTGCTCTCCGACGGCAACGTGCACAGCCACATCAAGCACCTCTTCGCGATGCTCGACGACGCCGCGAACCACGGCGTCCCGCGCGTGCGGATCCACATGCTCGCCGACGGCCGCGACGTGGACGAAAAATCCGCGCTGCGCTATATCGACGCCACCGAAGAACTCCTCGCGCGGCTGAATGCCAAAGGCCACGACTACCGCATCGCGTCCGGCGGCGGCCGCATGAACGTGACGATGGACCGGTACAACGCCGACTGGCGCATCGTCGAGCGTGGGTGGAAGGCCCACGTGCTCGGCGAAGGCCGCGGGTTCAATTCTGCCCACGAAGCAGTGGGGACGTACTACAAGGAAAATCCCGACGTCACGGACCAGTATCTCGACAGCTTCGTGATCGTGGAGCGCGGCGCGCCCATCGGCGAGATTCGCGACGGCGACGCGGTCATCTTCTTCAACTTCCGCGGCGATCGCGCGATCGAGTTGTCGATGGCTTTTGAGCAGGACGACTTCACGCACTTCGAGCGCAAGCGCCGCCCGAACGTGTTTTATGCCGGCATGATGGAGTACGACGGGGACCTGCACGTGCCGAAGAATTACCTGCTGCCGCACGCGTCGATCCCCGGCACGTTGAGTCAGTACCTCTGCGGTTCCGGCGTGACGTCATACGCCATCTCCGAGACGCAGAAGTTCGGCCATGTGACGTATTTCTGGAACGGCAACAACTCGGGGTACATCGCGCCGTCGCTCGAAGAGTATGTCGAGATCCTCTCCGATCTCGTGCCCTTCGATCAGCGCCCCTGGATGAAGGCCGCGGAAATTACCGACGCCGCCATCGGCGCGATCACCGCCGGCAACCGGAAATTCATCCGCCTCAATTATCCGAACGGCGACATGGTGGGCCACACCGGCGTGCCCGATGCCGTGCGCATTTCGGTGGAGGCGGCCGACCTGAGCCTGGGTCGCTTGTTGCGCGTGCTGGAGCGCGCGGGGGGCATTGCGTTGGTGCTGGCCGACCACGGCAACGCGGATCTGATGTTCACCGAAAAGAACGGCGTGCGCACGCCCCATGTCGCGCACACGCTGAATCCGGTCCCCTGCGCGGTGAGGGACTACTCCGGAGCGAACCGCTGGAAGCTTACCGCGAAGGGAAAAATTCCAACCCCCGGTCTCAGCAACATCGCCGCGACGCTGTGCACGTTGCTGGGCTATACGCCGCCCGCGGAATTCGATCCGTCCCTGATCGAGCTCGCCTAGGGGACTGACTGCAAATCTCCGCCTCGGTACATTCGAGCACGGGATGATCTCCGGCGCGGAGATTTGTAGTCTGTCCCCGGTCTTCTCCGGCTGAAAACCGGGGACAGACTACGAAACTCCCGTAGGAAAACGTGGCGATCGGCGGCGAATGGCGGGGGAGTTTCGCAGTCAGTCCCCTGGCTAGAAACGGTTGAAGCCGGAGCGAGCATCCCCACTCCGGCCCCGACCCAAGGCGCCTTGCGCCAAGTACAACTTATTGCACGGGCAGATCGTCCGGGCCGGCTTCACCGCCAGACACCCAGGTAATCACGCCCGAGTCATCCACATAAAAACCCTTTGAGCCGGTCCGATCCATCGTCACCGGATTTGCCGTCGCCGTGTACTGCGGATAGCCCGGATCGCCCACCGGTTCGACGATATAGACATAGCCGGTGCGTTGCCCGGTCGCCAGCGGCGTGTCGATGTACGGCGGTTCTGGAACGATGAGCTCTTCCAGCGTGCCGTACCGGCCGACGCCGGCCGCGTCACGAATGACACCCGCAGATTGAAACTGTTGTTCCGCCGAAGTGATGGTCCGCATGTTGGCAATCGCAGCGCCTTCGTTGGCGTGCATCCGCGAACGCATCAAGTTCGGCAGAGTCACCGCGCAGATGATGATGATGATGGCAATTACGATCATGAGTTCGATCATCGTGAAGCCGGCGTTGCTCTTGTTTCTGTTGCTCATGATGTCTTCCCTCGGCTGCCTGCAGACTGTTGTTTTGTGAATCGGCTGGTGGCCGAGTTAACCCCGGCCACCAGCCGTATAGCGTTGATTCAAGTTGTCTTACGAGACTTGCTTACTGCACCGGGTCGCTGTTTTCGTCCGCAGCGGCACCCGACGCGAAGCGAATCACGCCAGATTCATCCGTGAAGAAGCCGCGGCTACCGGTACGGTCCATTTCGACCGGGTCAGCGTTACAAACGAAGCCCGGGGCGCCGTCGGTGTCGTCCGTGACGACCGCGAAGTCATAGCCCTGCTTCGTGCCCGTGCCGAGCACGTTATCGACGAACGGGGGGTCTTCAGCCGACAGTTCGTCCAGTTCACCGTAGGCACCCATGCCGGACGCCATCGGCTCAATCGCGGCCGACTGATACTGCTGCTCAGCCGACGTAATCGTGCGCATCGAACCAATCGCCGAACCTTCGTTCGCAACCATGCGCGAGCGGAGCAGGTTCGGGATCGCGATCGCGGCGATAATCGCGATGATCGCGATCACGATCATCAACTCAATCAACGTGAAACCACTTTTCTTCTTCATTGGCCTTACCTCCTGTTGTTGCTACGTTCTCTGTAGCGGTAGTTCCCCAAGCCCTTCCGGGCTGATTCCCTTCGTGCCGGGGAACATAAAGGCAATCGGAATGCCAACAGGGGTCGAAAATCATAAACTCTTTGAAATGAGCATGTTATGAATTTTGACGGCTTCGGAATCGCCCAAAAATACGCACAACCCACGTCACCACGCGCCGATTTTTGTCACTAAACCGCTGTAGCGCCGGCTTCCAGCCGGCAACGTGAAGGTCGCCATCAAAACAAACAGCTTCAATAAAGTCACTTTACAAAATTGCAAAAATCGATTATCGTATATTTCGTCATTATTTGGAGTGGTGCGCGGTCTTATAGCTGTTGCTTTCTTCGAGTCGGGGGACGCCGGGCAGTGCCTAGCCTGGCATGAAGAAAGGGGTTTAGACCGATGAAGGAACGAACTGCCGCTCCGGCGCCCGCCGGAGACACCTCGGCGCCGCCTGTGCGCGGCGTTGTCTGGTTGTTATTGAGCCTGCTGCTGATCGTGCTCGTGTTTCTGCCGATTCTGGCCCAGTAGCGCAGCATCCATTTCCCATCGTTGACCCGGCGCTGCCGGGGCGTGTTACCCTGCCGGTTTGGTGCACCCGGGAGGATGAGCATGCACGGTTGGGTTGTCCGCGAGTACGGACCGTACAAAAATGTGATGGCGTGGGCCGATGCGCCCCAGGTCAAGCCCACGGGCAAAGACGCCCTCATCCGCGTGAAGGCCGCCGGCCTTAACTTCCCCGACATCCTCTGCGTCGCCGGTAAATATCAGGTGCGCCCGCCGCTGCCGTTTATCGCCGGCACCGAGTGCATGGGCGAAGTGATCGAAGCCGGGCCCGGCTGCGCGTTCAAACTCGGCGATCGCGTGATGACGATGGCGGGTATCGGCGGCTTCGGCGAGACCTGCATCGCGCCCGCGGCAAATACCTTCCGCGTGCCCGACGGCATGACGGACGAAGACGCCGCCGCGTTCCAGATGACCTACCAAACCTCATACTTCGGCGTGAAGATCCGGGCGGACCTGAAGCCCGGCGAAGTGCTGCTCGTGCACGGCGGCGCGGGCGGTGTCGGCACCGCCGCGATCCAGCTCGGCAAAATGCTGGGCGCCACCGTGATCGCGACGGCGAGTTCGGCGGAAAAGCTGGACGTATGCCGCCGCTGCGGCGCGGATCATGCGATTAATTACACAACCGAGGATTTCGTCGAGCGCGTGAAAGATCTCACCGGCGGCAAAGGCGCGGACGTGATCTACGATCCCGTCGGCGGCGATGTATTCGACCAAAGCACGAAATGTATCAACTGGGATGGCCGCATTTTGATCATTGGATTCACCAGTGGCCGCATCCCGGAGATTAAAGTCAATCGAATCCTGCTCAAGAACATCTCGATCGTGGGCCTGCACTGGGGCATGTACCGCGCACACGATCCGGGCCTGATGCAGCGCGCGCAGGAAACGCTGTACGACGCGTACGCGCAGAAAAAGATCAAGCCGATCATCTGGAAGACCTATCCGATGAGCCAACTCGTCGAAGCAATGGAAGCCATGGAGCGTCGCGAGTGCTACGGCAAGGTTGTGCTGACGAACTGATCGTCATTGCGAGGAGCGCATTAACCGTCCGGCAGGACCGACGAAGCAATCTCTTCCACCAATAATTCCGTATCAAACGAAGGAGATAAAAATGGGCAAGATGGTTGAGTTCAAGGCCAACGGCCACACCTGCAACGGATACTTCGCGGCGCCCGCCGGCGGTTCAGGCCCCGGCGTGATTGTGCTGCAGGAATGGTGGGGCCTCGTCGATCACATCAAGGACGTCTGTGATCGCTTCGCGAAAGAAGGCTACTGCGCGCTCGCGCCGGATCTGTACCACGGCGACATGGCGAAAAGCCCCGACAAGGCCGAAAAACTTTTCATGGCGCTCAATATCGCCGAGACCGAGAAAGACATGCGCGGCGCGGTGGATTTCCTGCTCGCGCAGAAGGAATGCAGCAGCAAGACCGTGGGCACCGTGGGCTTTTGCATGGGCGGCCAGCTCTCGTTGTACGCCGCCTGCGCGAACGCCGCCAAGGTGGGCGCGTGCGTGATTTACTACGGCATCCACCCGAACGTGAAGCCGGACATCGATGCGCTGAAGGCGCCGGTGCTCGGCTTCTTCGCGCAGAAGGACGGCTTCGCCAGCCCCGCCGTCGCAGGCGATCTCGCTGCCAAGCTCGGCACCGCCGGCAAACGCGTCGAGCTGCACATCTACGCCGGTCTCGACCACGCCTTCTTCAACGACACGCGCAAAGAGGTATACAACGCCGCCGCGGCCGCCGATACATGGACCCGCATGCTGGCCTTCTACAAAGCCAATGTGAAATAAATTTTTAGACAGGATTTACAGGATTAACATGATTTAGAAAACCAAAAGAAAAATCCTTAAAGAATTTCCTTAAAAATCTTGTTAATCCTGTCAAAGTTTTTTTGCTCTTCATCTGCGAACATCTGCGTCATCTGCGGACAAGGGGTTACTAAACAACATGAGCCAAGTCATCATCCGCCCGATCGAATCCCGCGACATCCCTGAAGCGAACCGCGTGTGCAACGTCGCCTTCGGCACATTCGTCGGCGTTCCTGAGCCGGAGGGTTTCTTCGGCGACATGGACTACTACCGCTCGCGCGTCGGCGCGCCGAACACCGCTGCGTTCGTCGCGGAGCGCAACGGCGAGATCGTCGGCTCAAACCTGGTCACGCGCTGGGGCAGCGTCGCGTTTTTCGGACCACTCAGCGTGCGGCCGGATTTGTGGGAGGCCGGCATCGCCAAGCAACTCCTCGCGCCGACCCTGGAGACGTTTACGAAATGGGGGATCACGCTGCGCGGACTCTTCACGTTCGCGCAGAGCGCGAAGCACGTCGGCCTCTACCATAAGCATGGTTTCTACCCGCGTTTTCTCACCACCGTCATGGGCGCGCGCGTGCGGCCCGACGTGAAAGCGGAAGGCTGGGTCGCATGGTCTGATGTCCCCGCCGCGCAACGCGCCACCGCGATCGCGGGCGTTCGCAAAATGTTGAATCCACTGTGGGACGGTTTGGACATCACCGATGAGTTCGGCGTGATCGAAGAGCGCAAGCTCGGCGACACCGTGCTGCTCGGCTCGCCCAGCGCGCCCGAAGGCGTCGCCATCTGCCACACCGGCCCCGGCACCGAAGCCGGCAAGGACGTGTGCTACGTAAAATTCGGCGCCGTCGCTCCCGGGCCCGGCGCGGCCGAACGCTTCAGTCGCCTGCTCGACGCGATCGAGGCCCTCGCCGCGCGCCGCGGCATGCAGTTCATCTCGCTCGGCGTAAACACCGAACGCGAACAAGCCTACAAGGCCCTACTCACCCGCGGCTACCGAACCCGCATGCAGGGCGTCATCATGCACGCCCCCAATGTCCCCGGCTACAACGCGCCGGACACGTTTGTGCTGGATGATTGGCGGTAAGCGACGCTAAAAAGAAAGGTCTTGGGGGGAAAGAAAGGTTAAAACAACGGTTTTTCTTTGCATACTTTCTTTTATCAAAAAGAAAGTATGGTACCGAGAGAGGGGCTCGAACCCACGACCTCTGGATCCACAATCCAGCGCTCTAACCAGCTGAGCTATCCCGGCCAACCGTGTGGAGCGCGCGCAAACAGGACGCTGCGCACACAAGCCGGAAGTATAAAAAACATGCGCACTTAGGGTCAAGGCGCGGGCCGGAAGCTTGGCCGCGCCTGCCGCGTTTCTATATACTCGCGGCCCATTCGCTGCACAATTTCGGCGCGCCGCAGGAGACACGCATGGAAAACGTCATCATCATCGGCTCGGGCCCCGCGGGGTATACGGCCGCGCTCTACACCGCGCGCGGCAACCTCAACCCGCTCGTGCTCGCCGGCGATCCGCTCATGGGCAACCAATTCCTGCCCGGCGGCCAACTCATGACCACGACCGAAGTCGAGAACTACCCCGGCTATCCCGAAGGCGTCACGGGCCCGGAGATGATGGAAGACCTGCGCAAACAGTGCGAACGCTTCGGCGCGCGCGTGCAGAACAAGACCGTCACCAAGGTCGATTTCTCCAAGCGCCCGTTCACGGTGTGGTGCGACGCCGAAGAACTCAAGGCGCAATCGATCATCATCGCCACCGGCGCCACGGCGAAGTACCTCGGTTTGCCGTCCGAGCAGACGCTGCTGAACATGGGCGTGTCCGCCTGTGCCACCTGCGACGGCGCGCTGCCGCGCTTCCGCAATAAACCCGTCGTTGTCGTCGGCGGGGGAGACACGGCGATGGAAGAAGCGCTGTTCCTGACGAACTACGCCTCCGTCGTCCACATCGTCCATCGGCGCGACAAGTTCCGCGCGAGCCCGATCATGGCCGAGCGCGCGATGAAGCATCCGAAGATTCACGTCGAGTGGGACACGACCGTCGACGAAGTCCTCGGGAATGACAACGACGGCGTCACCGGCGTGCGCCTCAAGCACATGAAGACCGGCGCGCTGCGCCAGCTCGACGCCACGGGCTACTTCGCCGCGATCGGCCACAAGCCGAGCACGGATCTGTTCACGGGCATCCTCGACATGAACGAGACGGGATATCTGAAGACCAAGCCGGACTCCACGTACACGAATATTGAGGGTGTGTTCGCTGCGGGCGACGTGAAGGATCACGTGTACCGCCAGGCGATTACGGCCGCCGGCAGCGGCTGCATGGCGGCCATCGACTGCCAGCGCTGGCTCGAAGCCAACGGCGCGACCCACTAATTCCGTGTCCGCGAATCCAACGCCGCACGACATCGCCGGCCATAACGGCGTCAACATCCGCGTGTGGGACCACGGCGGCACCGGCCCCGCGCTGTGCCTCGCTCATTGCACGGGCACGATCTCGCGCGTGTGGGACCCGCTGGTGCCCGCGCTGCGCGGGCATTTTCATGTGTACGCGCACGACACGCGCGGCCACGGCGACTCCGGCAAGCCGGAAAATCCCGACGACTACACGTGGATCAACACCGGCCGCGATTTTCTGGCGCTGGTCGACGCGCTCGAGCTGAAGACGCCGCTCCTCGCCGCGGGACACTCCGCCGGCGCCGCGCAACTGGCCTATGCCGAGTGGCTGCGGCCGGGCACGATTTCAAAGGCCGTGTTGATCGATCCGATCATCGGCCCCAAGGAATTCTTCAATCGCGAGAATCCGCTCTCGATGGCCGCGCGCAAGCGTCGCAACGTGTTTGAGAATCGCGACGTGCCGCGCGAGCGCTGGGGCGCGCGTCCGCCGCTCGGCCTGTGGGACAAGCGCGTGCTCGAAGCTTACGTGCAGCATGGTTTGCGCGATCGCGCCGACGGGCAGGTCGAACTGAAGTGTCCGGGCGAAGTCGAGGCCGAGATCTATGCGCGCAGCGGTTCGACGGATCTGTTCGACCATCTCGGCGAGCTCAACACCGAAGTGACGCTCGTCACCAGCGACAACAGCAACGTCCGCCACCTGGCGCTGATGCAGCAGCCGTTGTACAAACACGGCACGTTCATTGATCTCGTCGGCCCGACACACTTCATCCCGCAGGAAATTCCGGATGAAATTGCCAAGATCATTCTTGATCGATTGGCGAAATAGCGGGACTTAGGCTTTTTTCAGAATCGCGATCTGCCCCACGTGATACACGTGATGATGCACGAGACCGTGCAACAATACCTTCAGCGGGAAATCGCGGCCGGGTACTTTCTCGCGTAGCCGTATTTCGTCCAGATGAACGACGCGTTCCTTCAGCTCGCGCATGCCGCCTTCGAGCTTGCGCTTCGCGATGTCCCAGGCTTCCTCGTTCGGCGTGTCCGGAAGTTTCGGCCAGTCGGCTTCGCCTTCGAGCGGCACTTCCTTGGAACCATCGACAACGCGAATCGCGTATTCCTGCCACGCAATCATGTGCAGCGTGAGTTCCCAGGCGCTGTGCCCACCCTTCACGGGCTTGCGGCGCGCCTGCTCGGCCGACATCGTCTCAATTGTTTCCATCGCGCTCGGCCCGTGCCATGCCGGCCCGTCGATGACGGACTTCAGCATTCCGGCCAGCGTCGTCGCTTCGCTCATCGCGCCTCTCCCGTCCCGAACGCACAATGATAGCGATCCAGCGCACCCGGAAGCTAGCCTTCGGGCGCGGTTGGCACAAGCGGACCTGCTCTCCACACAACATCGCGCGATTGACCCCGGCGCAGGCGGGTGGCAAAATGCCACGCTTTTATCACCACCATTCCCGGAGTGCATACCATGGATTTCACGCTGCCCGAAGAATACGAAATGCTGCGCGATGCCGCGCGTAAATTCGCCGAGACCCACGTCGCGCCGCACGCCCAGCAGTGGGACGCCGACGCGAACTACCCCGACGCCATCATCCCCAAGCTTGGCGAGCAGGGCTTCATGGGCATCCTCGTGCCCACCGAATACGGCGGCAGCGGCGGCACGCACACGATGTTCGCGATCGTGCTCGAGGAGTTCGCGCGGCACGACGGCGGCCTGTGCCTCGCCATCGAGGCGCACAACGGCCTGTGCTGCTCGCACATCCTCATCGGCGGCAACGACGCGCAGAAGAAGAAGTACCTGCCTGCCCTCGCCGCGGGCAAGCAGATCGGCGCATGGTGTCTCACCGAACCCGGCTCCGGTTCGGATGCCGCGGCGATGAAGGCGCGTGCCGTGCGCGATGGCGATCATTACGTGCTCAACGGCACCAAGCAGTTCATCACGAACGGCGAACGCGCCGGTACGTACGTGATCATGGCGCGCACGAGCGAAGGAGAGGGTGGGCGTGGCGTGAGCGCGTTCGTCGTCGAGCGTGGCACGCCGGGCCTCAGCACCGGCAAGCGCGAAACGAAACTCGGCATGCGCTCGTCCGACACCGTGCAGGTGATCATGGACAACATGCGCGTGCCGAAGGAAAACCTGCTCGGCAAGGAAGGCGAAGGCTTCAACGACGTGAAGAAGGTCCTCGAAGGCGGCCGTGCGGTGATCTCCGCGATGTCGGTCGGCTTTGCGCGCGGTGCGGTGGAAGAAGCCGCGAAATACGCCAAGGAACGCATCGCGTTCAAGCAGCCGATCATCAATCTGCAGGCCATCCAGCACAAACTCGCCGACATGGCCACCGCCGTCGAAGCCGGCCGCCTGCTGGCGTACCAGGCCTGCACGCTGATGGACGAAGGCAAATCCACCAGGCGCGCCGCGCCGATGGCGAAGCTCTTTTGCTCCGAAATGGCCACGCGCGTCTGCATGGACGCCATCCAGGTCCTCGGCGGCTACGGCTACCTCTCCGAATACAACGTCGAACGCTACATGCGCGACGCCAAGCTCATCGAAATCGGCGAAGGCACCTCCGAAGTAATGCGAACCCTCGTCGCCAGGACCCTTTAAAGGATCTGAAAATGTCGATTCTCTCCGGCTTAAAAGTTATCGACTGCGGTACGTACATCCTCGCGCCGGCCGCGGCCACCATGATGTCCGACTTCGGCGCCGAGGTGATCAAGATCGAAGCCCCCGGTATCGGCGATCCGCACCGTTATCTGCACGCCATCGTCCCCATGCCCGCCAGCGCCATTGATTACTGCTGGCAACTCGACGCGCGCAACAAAAAAAGCATCGTGATCGATCTCAAAAAATCCGCCGGGCGCGACATGCTCCTCAAACTCGTCAAATCCGCCGACGTCTTCATCACGAACTTTCCTGAATCCGTCCTCACCGATCTCCGCATTCACTACGCCGATCTCAAAGCCATCAACGAGCGCCTGATTTATGCGCGCGCCTCGGCCTACGGCGAAAAAGGCCCCGACGTGGAACAACCGGGATACGACATGACCGCCTGGTGGGCGCGCTCGGGCTTGATGGATCTCATCCGTCAGGGTCACTACGAACCCACGCTCTCCGTCGCCGGCATGGGCGATCACCCGTCGTCCACCGCTATGTTCGGCGGCATCATGCTCGCGCTCTACCAGCGCGAACGCACCGGCCGCGGCGACAAGGTGTCCACCTCGCTGATGGCCAACGGCATCTGGGCAAATTCCTGTTTCCTCGCGGCCGCGCTGATTGGCGCGAAGCACTACACCTATCCCGTTCGCGCACAATCGCCGAACGCATTGATCAATCATTACGCCACGCGCGACGGGAAGCGGTTTATCCTGTGCGGAATTCGTGCGGACAAAGACTGGATCGCCGTCTGTCGCTCGATTGGACGCGAAGACCTTAGCGCCGACGAGCGTTACAACACACGCGAAAAGCGGTACGCCTGTTCCATCGAAATCGCGAAAATTTTCGACGAGGCCTTCCTCCAAAAAGATCTCGCCGAGTGGCGCGCCATTTTCATCCGGGAAGACGTCACCTGCAGCCCGGTTGTTCAGTACTGCGATCTCGTAGACGATCCCGCCGTGCAGGCCAACGACATCATCGTCGAATTCGATCATCCCGACCACGGCCGTGTGCGCACCGTGAACAGTCCGATGTTCGTCGAAGGCGGCCCGAAAGTCCCGCCGACCCGCGCGCCGAAACTCGGCGAGCACTCCGCCGAAGTGGCGCGCACACTGGGCTACTCCGACGCCGACATCTCCGAACTCATCGCCGCCGGCATCCTGCACTGCGCCAAGTAACAGGCAATGCTTCGCATCCCCGGACATGGCGCCGAGCCCACCCTCAACACCAATTAACCCGCGCTATATATAGTCACGCCTTTGCGCACCCTTCGGGCATGCGCCGCACCCGCCCGAAGGGTTAAGCTATGCCCCCTATGGCCACCACATCCCCGTCCCCGTTCCGCACCATCGCCAACGAAATCGCCGCCGCCGAAGATATCCTCCGCGAAGGCGGCGGCAAAGCCGGCCAGGATCGCCAGCGTCGCCTCGGCCGCCTCCCCGTCCGCGAACGCATCGAGCGCCTCCTCGATCAAGACTCGCCCTTCTTCGAGCTCAACCTCTGGGCCGGCTACAACATGTACCCGGAAGTGGGGGAGGTGCCCGCCGCCGGCCTCGTCACCGGCACCGGCCGCGTCCACGGCCGCGAGTGCATGATCATCGCGAATGACGCCACCGTGAAGGCCGGCGCGTTCTTTCCGCAGACCGTCAAAAAATTTCTCCGCGCGCAACGCGTCGCCTTCGAGTGCAATCTGCCGCTCGTCTACCTCGTCGACTCCGCCGGCGCATACTTGCCCATGCAGGATGAAGTCTTCCCCGACGAAGATGACTTCGGCCGCATCTTCCGCAACAACTCCGTCCTCTCCGCCGCGGGCGTCCCGCAGTTCTCCGCCATCATGGGCAACTGCATCGCCGGCGGCGCATACCTCCCCGTGCTCAGCGACAAAATCATCATGACCGAAGGCAGCGGCCTCTACCTCGCCGGACCCGCCCTCGTGAAGGCCGCCATCGGGCAAGACATCGACTCCGAAACCCTCGGCGGCGCCAAGATGCACGCCGAGCTCAGCGGCACCGCCGACTTCAAAGAGCCCAACGACGAAGCCGCCCTCGATCGCCTCCGCCGCCTGATCGATATGCTGCCCGCGGAATCATCCTTCGCGCCGACCGGCAAGGCCGCCAAAGACGCCGAGTCCATCTACACCTTCGTCGATCCCAACGGCCGCAAGGAATTCGACGTCCGCGACGTCATCAACTGCATCGTCGACGCCGGCACCGTCGACGAATACCGCGCCGACTACGGCGGCACCATCGTCTGCGCCTACGCCAAGCTCGCCGGCCAACCCGTCGGCATCGTCGCCAACCAGCGCAAACGCGTCACCTCCGCCCGCGGCGAACTCCAGATCGGCGGCGTCATCTACCCCGACAGCGCCGACAAAGCCGCCCGCTTCGTCATGGACTGCAACCAGATGCAGGTCCCCATCCTCTTCCTGCAAGACGTCATGGGCTTCATGGTCGGCAAACAAGCCGAACAAGCCGGCATCATCCGCAGCGGCGCCAAATTGGTGAGCGCCCTCAGCAACGCCGTCGTCCCCAAGATCACGCTCATCCTCGGCGGCTCCTTCGGCGCCGGAAACTACGCCATGTGCGGCAAGGCCTACGACCCCCGCTTCATCTTCGCCTGGCCGAATGCGAAGTACGCCGTCATGGGGGCAGAACAAGCCTCCGGCGTCATCTTCGACATCACCAAGAAGGCGCTCGAACGCGACGGCAAACCCCACGACACCGCCGAGCTCGACGCCCTCCGCAAACACGTCTACGACGGATACAAACAAAAAACCGACATCCGCTGGGCGGCCGCCCGCGGCTGGGTCGACTCCATCATCGCCCCCCACGAATCCCGCGAAGTGTTGGCGTACGCCGTGCACTTGGCGAAGCGCCCCCCCGCGAAGGGGCGATACCACACGGGCGTGATCCAGACGTGATCTTAATGTGGAAGCGGCGTCTCGCCGCTTGACCTTAGCCAAACCGATCGAACCGCAAAGAACGCGAAGGCACGCGGAGGAACCCCCACCTCTGTCATTCCCGCGAACGCGGGAACCTCTCGCGTACCAAAACCTTCCCCCGTGTCGGAGACCCGCTTCACACCCGTGGCGCGGGCGTCCTCGCCCGCGTGGGTTGTCCCTATAGATATGTGCGAGTTGTTGCAGTGGGTTGAAGGAACTTAAGGGACCAAAGGGAGGGAGAGCGAATGAAGTTGAGAGACAAGGAGAAGATTGTTGACAATTTGCGCACAAACGTTGACTGCGTTTGTTTTCTGCAGCAATTTCTTCCGAGCGCTTTCGTTAATGCATTACCGCGTGATTAGGCTTCTTCGCGTCTCTTAGCGCTCTTCGCGGTTCAACTTAATCGGTAAGGTAAAACTCAACCGTCGACACCACCCGCACCGTCTTCTCCAACTGCCCTTCCTGCATGGACCCCGGCGCCTGGTTCCGCGGCAAAATCTCGAACACGCCCTGATACGCCCGCCGGATGCCGCCGATATGCGCGCCCGAATCCTGCGCGAACTTGTCCGCCGCGATCCGCGCGTTCTTTGTCGCTTCCGCGATCATTTCCGGTTTGAAATCGTTCAGCTTCGTGAACAGGAACGTCGGACCCTGATACGGCCCCATCGTCGACGAGAAGATCACGCCCGCTTCCACCAGCGCGCTCACCTGCTGACTCATCGCCAGGATCGCCTTCGGGTCCGCGCTGCGCACGACGAGCGTCTGCCGCAGGATATAGCGGCTCGCGACGTCGCCCTGCTGCCACTGGTCCGCCTGCCGATCGATGACTTCGAAGTTCTGCACCTGGACACTTTCCGGATCGATCTTGTTCGCATCCAAGAACGCGAGCACCTTCGTGTAGCTGTCCTTCAATTGCGCCTGAGCCACAGCAAGATCGTTATTGGTCGACACTACTGTGAGCGACCACAGCGCGGTGTCCGCCTCGACGTCGCGCTCGGCGACGCCCTTCACCGTGACGAACCGCTCTGCTGCGCGCCCTTCCTTGAACCCCTTGCCCGCGAAGTAGCCCGCGATGCTAATGCCCAACGCCAGCACGACCGCACCCGCGAACACCAATCCCTTGCCATTCATCGACGATTTCTCCAAAAACGATGCAACATTCTCACATAGATATAGAGCGGTGACAACCTAAATCCCGGAACTTCACCGGAAGTTTCACGACATCAAACAGGAGGTAACGAGGGAACAGGGAATGGAGGAAAGGGTCAATCCGTAAATCGGCATGACCGGCTTTGCCGACGGGGAGATTCTTCGCTTCGCTCAGAATGACAAAGAGGTTTTCCGTTCTCTCTGTTGCCTCCTGTGTAATGGGTTGGTATCGTCGCGCCATGTCTGACCAACTTGTGCTCACCGAATCGCCGTTGCCCGGCGTGTGCGTCGTTACGCTCAATCGCCCCGACAAGCGCAACGCGTTCAATATCCCGCTGCTGGAACAACTCGTCGCCGCGATCGAGCGCCTGAACGCGCAGACTGAACAACGCGTACTCATCTTCACCGGCGCCGGACCGGTCTTCTGCGCCGGCCTCGACCTCGAGGAAGCCCGCGACCCGCAGCGCGCCCCGCGTTCCGGCGAATTGATTGGCAAGATGCTGCAATTGGTCGTCAGTTCGCCGCACGTCACTATCGCCGCCGTGCGCGGCGCGGCCGTCGCCGGTGGCGCGGGGCTGATGCTCGCCTGCGACCTTGCCGTCGTCGCCAGCGACTTCAAGACCGGATTCCCCGAAGTGCGGCGAGGACTCGTCGCCGGACTCGTAATGACTTTTCTGCGCCGCAAGCTGCCCGAAGCCAAGGCGCGCGAGCTCATCCTGCTCGGCGAACTCATGAGCGCCGAGGACGCGCGCGCCGCTGGGATGGTGAACCGCGTCGTCGGTCCGGAACTGGTCCTAACCGAAGCGCTCGGCCTCGCGCAGCTCGCGCTCAAAGGCGCGCCGACCGCGCTCAAGCGCAGCAAGCGACTATTCGATGATCTCTATCACCTGCCTGTCGCCGAGCACATCACCTATGCAACAAACCTGCACAAAGACATGCGGACTTCGCCCGAAGCCGTCGAAGGTTTGAAAGCGTTTGCCGAGAAGCGCCTGCCGGCGTGGGATCCGGACGTGGGGAAATAAATCAGGTTCCTTCGGAACTTTTGTACAAGACCCGCGATTGAGTCCATACCGCTGTGCCCCTGGGAGTTGCGACTCGTGAGCCGAGAAGTCTCGAAGAGAATCAATCGCCTGCTCCTGATTGCCGCCAGCGCAATGGTCGCCCTTGGTTGTGCTCACACCCCAACCAATGCATCCACGCCGCCCCTGTGGCGATGGCGTACTTCAGATTTGCCTGATCCGGAGCCTCGGCGCCAAATTTCCACAGGGTATGTGTGGGAAGTTTTTCTGTCCGAGGGTCGTGTCGATGCCCGTCGGAAGTTGGATAATCGTGATTTTGGCACGGATGAAAGCGCCGAGCTGCCATTTGCAATTGTGCAGGGGCGGGCAGAAGAAGGGACTGCTGGGAAAGTCTATGCAAAACGCGTAGTCGACGGATGGATTATCGGATTCAACGCGGGCGAGTTTGGCGCGGGTTTGTGGTGGTACTCGCCCGATGGAAGCAAACGAGTGTGGATTTCGCACGACCAGATCGGCGGATTTTTTGAGTTGGCGGGAGCACTCTACGCCTTAGACGGTGCCGGAAGTATGCTTCCGATAGGCGGATTTATTCAGCTTATACAAGACGGTTCCGGACAGTGGCGATCAGTGCGCATGGCTGCTCTTGATGATGTTCCGAAGGCGGTTACATTGGATGCTGATGGCTCCTTCATTGCAATAACGCGAAATCGCGTAATACGCATCGGGCCTGATAAACAAATAGTCGATCTCGTGGAGACCTCGCGTCTTGGATTTTCACTACCAAATTCCGTTGCAGTATCGGACGATGAAAGCATTTATGTCGGCATGCATGGCGGCGTGATGAGGCTCTCGAAAAGCGGCGTGAACTACAAAGCGAAGTGGCTCACGCCTCGAAAATGATTGTGGGCCCCTATACTTTCCACGCCGTCGTGCCCTTCGGCGCCTGGTACCAGCCGGGGTCGGAGTAGTCGCCGGATTTCTGATCCTCGCGCACCTTGAACATCGTGAACATGCCGCCCATCTCGATCGGGCCGTGCGGGCCGGTGCCGAGCATCATGGGGATCGTATTCTCTGGCAGCTTCATGTGGCCGACGTGCTCCGTGTGCTCGCTCATGCCGGTCTCGCCCATGGCCATGTACCCCGGCACGAGCTTCGCGATGCGCGCCTCGACATCCTTCTGACTCACCTTCAGTAAATTCGGCACGCCGTGGCCCATCGCGCCCATCGTGTGATGCGACTTGTGGCAGTGGAAGGCCCAGTCGCCAGGATTGTCGGCAACGAACTCGATGTCGCGCGTCGTGCCGACGGGCACCTGCACCGTCGTCATCGGCCACTGCGCGGACGCGGCGATCGGCCCGCCGTCCGTCGCGGTGCATTTGAACGAGTACCCGTGCAGGTGGATCGGGTGCTCGTCCATGCTGAGATTGCCGACGCGGATGCGCACACGCTCGCCGACGCGCGCGACGAGTACTTCGGTGGCGGGATACACCTTGCTGTTGAAGCTGAAGATGTTGAAGTCGAGCATTACGGCGGCGTCGGGCCGGCGCGTGCCGGGATGAACGGCCCACATGTGCGCGATGAAGGCGTAGTCGCGATCGGGCGGCGGCGACGCGGGCTGTTTCGGGTGGACGATGAACAGGCCCATCATGCCGGCAGCGAGCTGCACCATTTCGTCCGCGTGCGGGTGGTACATGAAGGTGCCGTGCTGTTTGAGCGTGAACTCGTACGCGAAGGTCTCGCCGGGTTTGATGTGCGGCTGGCTGAGCCCGCCGACGCCGTCCATGCCGCTCGGCAGGATGATGCCGTGCCAGTGGATGGTCGTATGCTCAGGCAGTTTGTTGGTGACGAGGATGCGGATGCGATCGCCTTCGACTGCTTCGATGGTGGGCCCGGGCGTCTGGCCGTTGTAGCCCCAGCAGGCGCCCTTCATGCCGGGCGCGAAATCGTGATCGATTTCTTCGGCCGTCAGGCGGAACACCTTTACGCCATTGTCCATCTCGTACGGCAGTGTCGTGCCGTTGAGCGTGTGCACGGGCGTGTAGCCGCGCGATTCGGCGGCGCCGTCGGCGGCGGCTTTGGTGAGGCCCAGCAGCGCGGCGGCACCGGGCAGGGCGAAGGCGCCGCGGAGAAGATTGCGTCGGGAAATCATGGTGTTACTCCTGTTCGTGTTGATGTTCGTGGTGTTCGTGTTCGGTTTGCGGCGCCGGTGGGGCAGACGTGCTTGATTCCGCCGCGGGTGCAGCGGTCGTTTCGGGTAACGATCCGGCAATGGCGCGTTCCAGTTCCGTGCGCGTGCGCCAGTAGTCGAGCTGCGCGTGCACCGCGCCGCGCTGCGCTTCCAGCTCCGCCTGCTTTGCGTTCAGCAATTCGTATACGCCGATGAGCATGCCGTTGTAGTGAAGCTGCGTCTCGGCGACGAGATCGCGGTGTAGGGGCAGGAGTTCGTTTTCATACGCCGTGGCGCTTTCGGCGGCCGCGCTCAGACGCGCGGCGAGCGTGCGCACTTCGGCGCGGATGGAGGCTTCGAGCGCATCGCGTTCGGCTTGCGCCAGCGCGACGAGCGATTCAAAGCGCAGTACCGCGCCGCGCTTGCGATCGAATATCGGCAGTTCGAAATCGATGCTGGGGCCCAAGGACCACTCGCCATCGAATTCGCGCTCCGCGCTCACGCCCACGTCGACCATGCCGAGCCAGCGGAAACGCTTCGTCATGTGCAGCGCGCGTTGCATCGCATCGACCTCATGCGTTGCCGCGGAGAAATCGAGCCGGTGTTCCAGGGCGGCGGCTTCCAGCGCCGCTGAATCGCCTGGCGCGCCGGACGGCGCCGGAAATGCGGGCATCAACAGCCACTGCGGATCGCTCGGGCGCAGGCCGAGTGCCTTGCGAAGCGATTCCTCCCGCGCGACGGTGTCAGCATCGAGTGCACGGGCGTCGAGCCGGGTGCGCACCGCGAGCGATTCATGGCCCAGGCGCTCGAGACGACTGAGGTTCCCGGCTTCGTACTGCGCGCGTGCAAGATCGGCTGCGGCGCTGGCGGCTTCCTTTGAATCCGCGAGGATGGCCTGCTCCATGTGCGCGGCGACGGCTTCGAACCACGCGGTGCGGGCTTCTGCCATCAGCGCGACGACGCGATCGGCGGCGAGCAATTTTGCCCGCTCGAAATGCTGCTCTTCGATCGAACGCCGCATCGGGAGCATCACGGCGCCGAGCAGCGGGAAGCCGCCGTCGAGATCGAGCATGGTGCCCGAGGCATCGCCCAATCCGAAGCGCGCGAGCGCGCCGATGCTTGGGTTCGCCAGCGTGCCGGCTTCGATCAGGTCGGCGCGGCTCAGCCCGAGTTCGGCGAAGGCCTTGGCCGCTTCGGGATTGCGCAGCAGCGCGATCTGCGCGGCGGAGTCCGGAGTGAGCGGTTTCTCCAGCAGCGCATGCACCGTTTCGTCCGTGGGCGCCCAGGAAAGTTCAGCGCTCGTGCGCGCCTGCGCGGCGGCCTGCACGTCGGCGGTGCCGACGTCGCTCGGCAGATGCGCACATCCGGCGAACACCAGCGTGCCCAGCACGAGCACCGCGATCGGCGCGGCGCGCCCTTGAAAAGAAATTCGTTTCGTATTCATGCAACTCTTCCAAAAGTGGAATGCGATTGTGCGTTAAGATGCGCGCCGGGCACACGAAGGCGCGGCGCGTTTCCGCAATCGGAGAGCGATTAGATCAGGAGAGCGTGGTGTGCGATGAAGATAGGCGTGCCGGGCGGCGATCGATCCGGGCAACTGTGGCGTAGATGTGCATGGTGCGCGGTATGAACAGCCGAGGCGATGTATTCGAAATGCACAGGTGCAGACGCGGCCGCGTCGCGTGCGGCGGCGACCATCGGCGGATCACTGGGGACGGTCGTCGAGCGCTCGCTGAGGCAACAGCAATGCGAGGCGGACGGTTTCTCGGAGCAGGTCGGCGCGCCGGGGTTGGCGACCACGTCGGCCGCAGGCGCTTCGTGGCAAGACGGGACTGGCGCCTTGGCCACCGGTTTGGCGGCTTCGCGCGCCGCGGTGCACAGCGCGAAACACGGCGTGAGGCTGGAGAGCAGCAAAACGAGCGACAGCGTGGCAACCACGATGTCGAATTTGCGCCGTTTGTAGATCGGTGCAGCCATGTATTAAGAATAGCACGCCGAAAGTGCATCCGGCCAATCACGATTTCAGGACCTGTATGACATCCGCTTATCCCATATTCCTCTCCGCTGAGTGGCGGTATCTTGCGATGCTTAATTATGAGATCGACCCAAAGGCGTTGCTGCCGTTTGTGCCTGGCGGCACGGAGCTGGATTCATTTGGCGGAAAAACCTACGCGAGCATGGTGGGTTTTTTATTTCTCGATACTCGCGTGCTCGGCGTGCCCATTCCCGGTCACCGCAATTTCGAAGAAGTGAACCTGCGATTTTATGTGCGCCGCGACGTGAACGGCGAACACCGGCGAGGTGTTGTGTTTGTGCGCGAATTGGTGCCGCGGCGCGCGATTGCGTGGACAGCAAACGTGATCTACGGAGAAAACTACACGGCGATGCCGATGGCGCACACGATCCTGCGCGATGGCGCGCAGCAGCCGGTGCAGGTGTCGTATACCTGGTTCGCGCAAGGGCGAACGGATTGTTTGTCGGTGAAGGTTGAAGGTGCGGCTGCGGAGCCCGCAGTGGGCAGTCTTGCGGAATTCATCACGGAGCACTACTGGGGATACGCGCGCCAACGCCACGGAGGAACGGTCGAGTATCATGTACAGCATCCACGCTGGCGCGTGTGGACGGCCGCGCAGGCGAGCTTTGATTGCGACGCAGGCCGATTTTACGGCGCTGGGTTCGCAGAGGCGTTATCGGCGAAACCGACCTCGGCATTTTTGGCGGATGGGTCGAGGGTGACTGTTTCAAAAGGCATGGAAGTGGAGCGAGGGCGATTGTGAGTGACGCGACGCCAATTGGCTGGGTGTTGTACGACGACTCCTGCGGATTTTGTAGCAGGTGGGTTCCGTTCTGGGCTGGGACGTTGTCTCGGCGCGGAATTGAGATTGCAAGGCTGCAGGAACCATGGGTGACCGCGCGTCTGGGGCTCGATTCGAGCGAACTGCTGCACGATTTGCGTCTTCTGCTTTTTTCGGGCGAGCAGATTATTGGTGCCGATGTCTATCGCTTCGCAATGAAGCGCATCTGGTGGGCATATCCCCTGTATCTAATCTCTGTTGCTCCGTTGTGCCGGCGTGTGTTTGATCTTTGCTATCGAAATTTTGCCGACAATCGCCATCGAATTTCCAAAAGCTGCGGATTTCCGAACGCACAGCGTTAAAACCCGAGTTATTTCGGCAATTTTGCACGATATATTGGGCATCCCATGAGCAATTTCGGATCGACACTGTTTTCCGGCAGTCCATTCATCAAATGGACGTTGTCGCCGATTCTGGTGTTGTTCGGCGTGTTGATGCCCATGCTGATCGATATTCAGACGCCGATGCACGTCGCAGTGTTGCTGGCGATGGAGTTCGCGTGTTTCGCCTTGCTTGCAGGATTCTGGTTGCCGCCAGCGTATGCGCAGTGGGCGTATCGTTTCCTCTGTGGCCTGGTATTTCTGGCATATCTGGCTTATTTCATTGACGAGTGGCTGCACGACGAACGCCCGTTCAAAATTGCCGATTTGACTCGTCGAATTGAATCGCGCGGTGAGGCGTCTCCGGTGAATGCGATTTTGGGACTTCTGATTATCGGCGTACCGAGTTTTATTTATGCCGTCTTCGGGCGGTTCTCGGTGCGGCGAGAACCGGAAGAACTACTATCGGAAGAAATTGACGAATTCGATTCCGACTGATCCCACGCCACGGTCAGGAACAGATTCAACGGACTAGAGTCCAAAGTGCCGCCGACCGGTTCCTTCGGCACGTGCGCGCGATGCAGCGCGAACGAATACGTCAGCGGGCTCATGCGCTGGTTTCCGGCAACAGTTGGTCGGGCTGCAGCGCCAATCCTTTTCGCGCGCGCCGCTTCGATACCACGCCGTGGCGCGGGCCGAAGAGCGCGGCCAGCACGTAGAGCACGCCCGCGATTGTTGCCATGGCGCCCGCAATTGAGCCGTTGAGCGCGGTCGCGAGCACGTAGCCACCCACGGCACTGACGACACCCGCAACCACCGCGAGCGCGTGCATCAGCCACAGACGATCGGTGAGCAGATAGGCCGTGTTCGCCGGCACGATCAGCATGCCGACGACGAGAATCACGCCAACACTTTCGAAGGCGGCGACGGTGGTCGTCGAGACGAATGCCATCAGCAGGTAGTGCCACAGCACGACGTTCACGCCGAGGGAAGACGCTAACGCGGTGTCGAAGGCGCAGACCTTCAAACGGCTCCAGCCGAGCGCGATGAAGAGGAAGTTCGCCAGTGCTACCGCGCCCATGATCCACGCGGATCGCGGGCCAATGTTCGTACCGTTTACGGTCAACACGTCGAAGGGTGCGTATAGAATTTCGCCGTAGAGCACGCAGTCGAGATCCAGGTCGACTTGCCCGGCGAAGCGGCTGACGAGAATGACGCCGACGGCGAAGAGCACGGTGAACGTGACGCCGATGGAGGCGTCGTTCACGAGCTTGCCATGGCGCGTGAGCAGGTCCGTGGCGAAGGCCGTGAACAGGCCGAGCGCGCCCGCGCCGAGGATCATGGGCACAATCTCGCGGCTGCCGCTGAACAGGAAGGCAAGCACGATGCCGGGCAATACAGCGTGCGAGATCGCGTCGCCGAGCATCGACATGCGGCGCAACACCAGGAAGCAACCGACGAGCGCGCAGGCCGTGGCCACGAGCGCGCCGACGGTGACGATCCAGAAACCGTCGGTGCCGGGCATCAGGGAGATATCGCGCACGCGTTGTACCATTTCGCTCATGCCGACACCTCCGGCTCGGGCCGGCGCGGGATGCGCTGCTGGTGCGGGTCTTCCTCGGGATTTTCGAGCACGGCGATGAGGCGCGCCTCGAGTTCCGGCGTGATGATGTGTTCAATTTCCTCGGCGTCGTCGTGCACATGGTCCGGCGCGATGTCGAGCTTGCGCATGAGGTACAGCTCCCACAAGCGGTGCAGGCGCGTGAGCCGGCGGCCGCGATCCTCACCAGCACGCGTGAGCGCGAAGAATCCCTGGCGCGTTTCGGTGACGAGGTCTTTTTGCTTCAGACGATCCAGCGTACGCGTAAGCGAGGCCGGCGACATGCTGCGGTACTGGAGAATTTCGCTAACCCCGTGGAACTCGTCCCACCGGCCGAGCCGTTCGCCGAGCAGATAGAGCGTGCGCAATACGTTTTCTTCCGCCGTGCGCCGCGTGCGGCGATACTGGCGCATCAGCCGCGCGACGACACCCGTGCGCGGCGCGAAGAGTAGAGAAAAGGTGAAGAGCGCGGAGACCGCGACGACCATCCACGGACCCGTGGGCATGCGCGGGCTGAGATAGCTGACATACGCGCCGAGCGCGCCGCTGAGCGCGCCGAAGAGCGCCGCGAGCAGGATCATGATGTGTAGTTTTTCGGTCCAGTAGCGTGCGGCGGCGGCCGGCGTGACGAGGAGCGCGGCCATGAGTACGACGCCGACCGCCTGCAGGCCGATCGCGACGCCGAGCACGACGAGCGTGGAGAGCGCGATCTCGATGATCGGCGTGCGCAGGCCGATCGCGCGCGCGAAGCCGGGATCGAAGGAGACGACTTTGAATTCCTTGTAGGCCACCGCGACGCCGAGGCACATGACGACGCCCGTCGACGCAATGACCCACAGGTCGCGGCCGATGATTGAGGCGGCCTGGCCGAAGAGGAATTTGTCGAGACCGGACTGTGCGGCGCTGCCGGTCTGTTGGATGTGCGTGAGCAGCAGAATGCCGACGCCGAAGAAGATCGTGAGCACGATGCCGAGCGCGCTGTCTTCCTTGCAGCGCGTGTTGCGCACGATCCAGTCGATGCTGAGCGCGCCGAGCCAGCACGCGACGGCTGCACCGAGCAGAATGACCAGCGGGTCCTTCGTGCCGGTGAGGATGAAGGCCATGCACACGCCCGGCAACGCGGAGTGGGCGAGCGCGTCGCCCATCAGCGAGCGCTTGCGCAGGAAGGTGAAGGAACCCACCGCCGCCGAAGCCGCGCCGAGCACGACACAGCCGATCAGCACATAGGCAACGTTGACGCTCGGGATCGTGAAGAACGCGATCCACGGCGGCAGCGAGGAGTCATCCACGGCGCTTGCTCCAGTCCGCGCTGCGGAGTTTTTCGCCGACTTCCGTGAGCACGCCGAGCTGGCCGCCGTAGGTCTTCTGCAGGTTCTGCTGCGTGAAAACGTCCTCAACGGGGCCGAAGGCGACCGTGCGGAGATTCAGCAGCAACACGTTGTCGAAATACTGCGGCACCGTTTGCAGATCATGGTGTACGACTACAAGCGTGCTGCCCTGCTCGCGCAGATCGCGCAACAACGCGACGATCGCGCGCTCGGTGGCGGCGTCCACGCCGGCGAAAGGTTCATCCATCAGATACACGCGCGCCTGCTGCGCGAGGGCGCGCGCGAGGAACACGCGCTGCTGCTGGCCGCCGGAGAGCTGCGAGATTTGCCGGTGCGCGAAGTCGAGCATGCCGACTTTTTCGAGCGACTGCCGTGCGATTTCCTTGTCGCGGCGGCCGGGCCGGCCGAAGAGTGGCAGATGGCCGTAGCGGCCCATGAGTACGACGTCGAGCGCGTTCGTGGGGAAGTCCCAATCGACCGAGCCGCGCTGCGGCACATAGGCGACCGACGCGCGGCCTTGCTCGGCCGGCTTGCCGAAAATTTTAACGTGGCCCGACGCCAGTGGCACGAGGCCCATGATCGCCTTGATGAGCGTGCTCTTGCCGGCGCCGTTCGGGCCGACGACGGCGATGAGTTTGCCCTCGGGGAACGTGAGGTCCACGTCCCACAGCACGGGCCGGTGGTGGTAGGCGACTGTAAGATCATGCACCTCGATCGGCGCGACGGGATCGGCGGGACTCATTTGAGCGCGCCCACGATGGTGTCGACGTTGTGCCGCACCATGCCGAGGTACGTGCCCTCCGGCGTGCCTGGCGCGCCCATCGCGTCGGAGTAAAGCTGGCCGCCGATCTGCAGGTCGTGGCCCCGCGATTTCGCGCCGGCCACGAGCGCTTCGATCGATTTTGGCGAGATGGACGACTCGACGAAGACCGCGCGGATTTTGCGCGCGACGATCTGATCGACGAGCTTGTCCACATCCTGCAGGCCGTATTCGGAGGCCGTGCTGATGCCCTGCAGCCCGAGGACTTCGATGTCGTAGGCGCGGCCGAAATAACCGAAGGCGTCGTGTGCGGTGACGAGCACGCGCGACTCCTGCGGGATCGTGGCGATCTGGTTCTTGGCGTGCGCATGCAGCTCATCCATCTGAGTGAGCAGGGTGGCGGCATTGGCGTCGAACTCCGCGGCGTGCAAGGGCGCGAATTCCTTGAAGGCGTCCCGCGTGCGTTCGACGGCGTGCTTCCACATCGATACGTCGAACCACACGTGCGGGTCAAACTGCCCCTGGAACTCGGGCGGCTCGCGCAGCAGATTGTGCGGGATCGTTTCGGTGACCTGCACGGTCTTGATGCTGCTGGCCATCTGCACGAGCACATCGGCCATGCGGCCTTCTAGGTGCAACCCGTTGTACAAAATGAGATCGGCCCCGCGCAGTTTCGTGAGGTCGCCCTGCGTCGCCTTGTACAGGTGCGGGTCGACGCCGGGGCCCATGAGGCCCGTGACCTCGACATGCGCGCCGCCGATGATCTGCGCGATGTCGGCGATCATGCCGATGGTGGTGGTGACTTTGAACGGCCCAGTGCCCGGGGACGCGCCCGAGGAGGCAGTGGAACCGCCGGGACTGCAGCCGGCGATGAGGCCGGCGACCAACACGAACGAAAGCAGGCGCATACGCTCGAATACTCCCTTCGGCCCGAAAAACCCGGGCGAAATGGCGAAAAGTTACCAATGCCTCTCTAATTTAACATACGTTAACTTAATAAAGCAACCTGAATATTCGGTTTTTTTGGATGTAGCGGGAATAGCCGATGGGCTATTTCCCCGTGCTGCCGTCTTGAATCAGCAGCACGGGGAGCGCGGTCTTGTGTCGCACGGCGGAGGCGACGCTGCCGAGGATGAGATCGGCGATGCCCGTGTGGCCGTGCGTCGCCATGGCGATTAGGTCGCAGCCCTCTTGTTTGGCGGCCGATACAATCTGGCTGGCCGGATCGCCGCACGCGAGGATGGCCGATGCCTGGAAGCCTTCGGCGGTCAGCGCGTCCTGCCGTTGTTGCAGATACGCGCGATCTTCTTTCATCTCGGGGCTTTCGTCGAAGCGTTCCTGGCTCCGCGCCATGAATCCGTCGGCGACATGAATCAGCGTTAGCTTTGCCTGCAACAACCGCGCGAGCGGCTTGATATGCGCGAGGATCGCGTCGTCGGTGGATGAATTCTCCAGCGGAATCAGGATGTGACGGTACATGTCATTCTCCGCAGGGGTTATTCACCGCCGAACCAGCCCATGAAGGTCTGGCCGAGCAGATACAGGTTCAGCGAAATGATGATAACGGCCACGACCCATGCCGTGTTACGAAGCCATGCGGAATTGACGAAGCGGCCCATCTTGATGCGATCGCTTGTGAACAGCACCAGCGGCACCACGGCGAAACTGAGCTGCAGCGAGAGTATCACCTGGCTGAGGATCAGCAGTTCGCCGACGCCTTTCTCGCCATAGATGGCGGCCACCGTGACCGCGGGCACGATCGCGACGAGACGGGTGAGCAGGCGCCGCACCCACGGGCGCAGGCGAATATTCAGGAAGCCTTCCATGACGATTTGGCCCGCCATGGTGCCGGTGAGCGTCGAATTCTGCCCGGAGGCGAGCAGCGCAATCGCGAACAACGTACTTGCGAGCGAAACGCCGAGCGTGGGAGAGAGTAACTGGTAGGCGTCGGCAATATCGGCCACGTTGGAGTGTTCCGTGCCGTGGAAGGCCGCGGCGCTAAGGATCAGGATCGCGGCGTTGATGAAGAACGCGAACAACAGCGAGATCGTCGAGTCGATCGTGGCATAGCGCACGGCCATTGCGCGGCCGGAGTCGGTGCGCGCGAAGGCGCGCGTCTGCACGATGCTCGAATGCAGATAGAGATTGTGCGGCATGACAGTGGCGCCCAGGATGCCGACCGCGATGTACAGCATCTCCGGCGTGGTGACAATTTTCGGACTCGGGATGAGCCCGGCAAGCACGCTCGCGATGGCCGGCTGCGCGACGATCATTTCGTAGGCAAAGCACGCGCCGATGACGAAGATCAGCGCCGCGACGAGGCACTCCACGTACCGGAAGCCTTTCGACTGCAGGAACAGGATTACGAGTACATCGAGCGCGGTGATCATCACGCCGATCACGAGCGGAATGCCGAAGAGAAGATTTAATGCGATGGCGGAGCCGATGACCTCGGCCAGGTCGCAGGCCGCAATTGCGATTTCGCAGAGGACCCACAGAAACATTGCCACGGGACGCGAATAGTGATCGCGGCAGGCCTGGGCCAGGTCGCGCCCGCCGACGATGCCCAGCTTCAGCGCAAGGTGCTGCAGCAGGATCGCCATGAAATTTGAGATCAGCACGACGGAAAGCAGCGTGTAGCCGAAGCGCGCGCCGCCGGCGAGATCGGTGGCCCAGTTGCCGGGATCCATATACCCGACGGCCACCATGAGACCCGGGCCCGCGAAGGCGAACATCTTGCGCCAGAACGAGGCGTCAGTCGGCACGCGGATGGTGGAGAACGCTTCCGGGAGCGACGGCATGCGCACGGGGCTTCGCCAGCCATCGAGGGGATGCGGAACGACCGGCTCGATCGCGGAGCCGGATGGACCGGACTTTTCGGGTAGCGAGTGCGGGGGCTTCATAAAGAAGATTTACCCTGCTTAAAATTAACATAGGGTAATTTAATAAATCAATAAAAATCTGATTAACCCAAGAGAATCCTGTAAAGCCCTGTATCCGCCGGCATTGCGCGCGGGGCGGCGCTTGAGCGGCCGCGGCTCGGCGTACTATGGTCGCGGCGGGCATGGGGAGCGGACAACGATGCGTGGAATGGTCTGTGCGGCAATCGTCATGGGGGTTTTGGCGGCAACGGCGGGGTATGCGGAGCCGCTGTATGGGCCCGGCAAGGACTACCTCTCGCCCGAGCTGCGCCAGGCGGTCGAGGCGCTCAAGGCCGACGTGGCCACGGGTTCGCAGACGACGCTGAACAACCTCGATGCGCGGCTCGACGTGCTGTGGCCCTGGGCGAATGCGCTGTCGGCGCAGGGCGTGAACCTGCCGGTGGAGTTGCCGCGCATCGTGTCGCAGGGTCGGCAGATCAACATCCGCCGCCAATACGCGATGGTGATCCTGCCGCCGATCAACGGACTCGTGCGCGAGCTGCAGATCAAGGAAGAACAGCCCGGCGCGCTCGGCGCGGTCACCGCGAATACCAAGGGTCCGTGGGCCGTGCGCACGCCGGTGACCTTTGAGCAATCCTACACCGTGGGCGAGATGCCAATGCAGCCCGGCGGCGGCGTGATGGTCGCGTGGGAACTGGTTGCGCGGCTTGATCCATATCAACGCGAAGACCACGCGGCGAAAAATTTCATTTCGCTCCGCTGCTCGAATCCCGCCGCGCAGTGGGAAGAAACAACGCAGCAGATCCTCGGCATGCACGGAAACATTTTCGGCGCCGTGGGCCTGCCGTCCTACACACTCAAAGGCACGACGCTGAACAAAGGCGACACGGTCACGATCGTCTACGGCGATCGTTCGGGAGGATCGCCGGGGCTTGAGTTGCAGACGACCCAAGTCGACGGCGCGATGTTCCCGCTGTACGTCGATTTGGAAGGCAAGGGGAACTTCATGTCGCCGCGTTGGCCGACATTCACGATTGAAGGCGGCGCACCCGCGCGCGTGAAAGCGCTCGCGCCGAGCGTGGTGAAGCCGGGCGAGACCTTCGACCTCGCAATTCGCACCGAGGACCTTTATTACAACCGCGCTTCCGGCCGCGTGCCCGCGTATAGCGTGCGCATAGACGGCATACAGGTCGCTGAAACGACATCGAGCCGCGATGGGCTGAGCGTGGCGAAGGGGCTGAGTTTTGCGGACGAAGGCGTGTACCGCTTCGAAGTGACGACTGCGGATGGCTCACTGAGCACGGCGAGCAATCCGGTGTGGGTGACCAACGCCGCCGTGCCGCGGATTTACTGGGGCGACACCCACGCGCACACGAACATGGCCGAGGGACAGGGTAGCATTCCGAATTTTTACAAGTACGCGCGCGAAGATGCGCGGCTCGATTTCGTCGCGCTGTCCGAGCACGACATCTGGATGGACGACGGCGAGTGGAAGGCGATGCAGGCGGCGGTGCACGAGTACAACGACCCGCCGAACTTCGTGACGTACCTGGCGTACGAATGGTCGGCGATTGTCGAAGCCGGCGGGCATCACAACATTTACTTCCGCACGCCGGACGGCCGCCAGCGCGTGCCGATTCAGGACACGGACGGATTGCTCGATTTGTTCAAGGGTCTCGACAAGATGTACGACCCGAAGGACGTGATGATCATCCCGCATGCGCACATTCCGGGCGACTGGCGCATGGCGCACCCGCGCATGGAGCCGCTGGTCGAGATGGTGTCGATGCACGGCACCTTCGAGTGGTTCGGCAACTACTACCTGCGGAACGGGCATATGATCGGGTTCGTCGGCGCGAGCGACGATCATGCCGGGCGCCCGGGCTACAGCGGCGGCTTTCGCCAGGGACCGCTGCAACACTTCAACGGGCTCGCGGGCGTGCTCGCGGCCGAGAAATCCGGCGATGCGATCTTCAGCGCGATGCAGGCGCGGCACACCTACGCGACGACGGGCCAGCGGACGATTCTCGATGTGAAACTGAACGGGAAACCGATGGGCGAGCGCCTGGCCTATGCCGAGCCACGCAAAATCGAGGGCCGCGTGATGGGCACCGCGCCGATCGATTGTGTGGACGTGATCAAAAACGGCACGGTCGTTTCCACGACGCATTTCCTGCAGCGCGTATTGTCGACGGACGGCTGGCTGGAGTTGAGCGTCAGCTCGCAGTCGGACGACCTCATTCGTGACACGCCGCGTGGCCACCGCATTTGGCTCGGAACGGCGAAGATCGAAGGCGCGAAAATCGAGACGTACGATGCGAGCGCGCTGATCAATTTTGAGGCCGAGTCGGCCACGATCGACAATGCCGATGCGAACACGATCCACTTCCGCATGATCACGCGCGGGGCCGAGGACCGCTTGTTCATCAAGTTGTCCGGCGTGACGGAACAGACCAAGCTCACGTTCCACACGGAGCCGACCGCCGAGGAAGGCGTGACCTTCCCGCGGTTCTACGAACCGAGCCGCGCGTATCCGCCGGTGGACCTTACGTTCTCGTTCGTGGATCTGAAGGGCGGCGAGACGAGCCAGGACGTGCCCACGGGCCGTTACACGGACAAGGTCGCGTTGCGGTGGATTCAGCGCGATGCGCCGTACGACCAGCCGATCGCCTACAGCGATCCCGGCCCGGTGGCCGACGGCGACTATTACTATGTGCGCGTGACGCAGCTCGACGGGCGGCAGGCATGGAGCAGCCCGTGGTGGGTCGGCGGCGTGCCGGTGCGGTGACGTTTGTGGACGAAGTGGACTTGGTGGACAGCGTGGACGAACCAGATCGTCATGTAGACAAGGAGTTGCCATGAACTTCGCGAAACTTTGTTGCATTGCAGTTGTCTTGGTTGCGTTTCGCGCGGATACCGCTGATTCCGTTTACGGCTTCACGCCGGCGCGCGCGACGGAGCAACTTGAGCGCGAGAAAGCCTTCGAGTCACAGTTGAGCGCGGAGAACACGCGCACGTGGATGCAGCACATGACCGTGCGCCCGCATCACCTCGGTTCGCAGCAGGCGAAGGCGAACGCGGAGTACATCGCGGAGCTGTTCGAGTCCTGGGGATACGAAACCGAGATTGAGACGTTTTATGTGCTGTTCCCCACGCCCAAGACACGCGAACTGCGCCAGCTTCGGCCGCTGCCGTTTGAGGCTTCGCTCACAGAGGTAATCGTCGGCGCGGATTCCGCCGCGGCCGCCTTGCGCGCGGAGGCGCTGCCGCCGTTCAACGCGTACTCCGCCGACGGCGAAGTGACCGGCCCGCTGGTGTATGTGAATCAGGGCCTGCCGAAGGATTATGAAGAACTCGAGCGGCGCGGGATCGATGTGAAGGGGAAGATCGTGATCACGCGCTACGGCGGCTCGTGGCGCGGCATCAAGCCGAAGGTGGCCGCGGAGCACGGCGCGATCGGCTGCATCATTTTCAACGACCCGCTGGAGGATGGCTACGCGCAGGGCGACGCGTACCCCGCCGGCGCGTTTAAGCACGATTCCGCCGTGCAGCGCGGGTCCGTCATGGATCTGCCGTCGCGCACGGGCGATCCACTGACGCCCGATCGCGGCGCGACGAAAAACGCGCGGCGACTCAGCCGGAAAAACGCCGAAACGCTGATGACGATTCCCGTGCTGCCGATTTCGAGCATCGATGCCGAGCCGCTGATGCGTACGCTCGACGGCCCGGTCGCGCCGGCGGAGTGGCGCGGCGCGTTGCCGGTCACGTACCGCATCGGCGGGGGCGGCGGCACCGTCGTGCGGCTGAAGGTCGCGTTCGACTGGAACACGGTGCCGGTCTACAACGTGATCGCGAAGATGCGCGGCAGCGAGCGGCCGGACGAGTGGGTGATTCGCGGCAACCACCACGATGCGTGGGTGATTGGCGCGCGCGATCCGATGAGTGGGCTCGTGCCGATGATGGAGCAGGCGCGTGTGTTCGGCGAGCTGGCGAAGGCGGGATGGAAGCCGAAGCGCACGATGATTTTCTGCGCGTGGGACGGCGAAGAACCGGGCCTGCTTGGCTCGACGGAGTGGGCGGAGTATCACGCGAAGGAACTGCGCGAGCATGCCGTGGCGTACATCAATACCGACGGCAACACGCGCGGATATTTGTCCATCGCGGGTTCGCACACGCTGGAAACCTCGGCGGCGCAGGTGGCGAATGCCGTGAAAGATCCGATGACGGGCGTGAGCGTGGCCGAGCGGTTGCGCAGCGCGCTGCTGTTGCGCGGCGAGCCGGAGGAGAAGAAGCTGGCGAAAGAGCGCGCCGATCTGAAAATGGGCGCGCTGGGTTCCGGCTCGGACTACACGCCCTTCCTGCAGCACTTGGGCATTGCGTCCTGCGACATCCGTTTTGTGGGTCAGGGTCGCGGCGGGGAGTACCACACCTGCTTCGATACCTTCGATCATTATTCGAAATTTGTCGATCCGGATTTTTCATATGCCGTCGCGCTGGCGAATGTGACCGGTCGCCTCACGATGCGCGTGCTCGATGCGGATGTCGTTCCGCTGGATTTCAACGCGGCTGCGAAGACTTTTTCGAAGTATGTGGACGAAGTCGTTTCGCTCGCCGACAAAACACGCACAGAAACGGAAGAGTTCAATCAGTATCTCGCGGAAGGTCGTTTCGCGCAGCTTGTCGATCCGGCGGATCCGGTCGTGGCGCCGAAGGCGAAGGACGCGGTGCCGTATCTGAACTTCGCGCCGCTGCTGAATGCGCGCGAGCGGCTGGACGCCTCGTCGGCGAACTACGCCGAGTCTGTGAAGCCGGTGCTCGCGGGCGAACGCGCGCTGACGGCCGACCAGAACGAGAAACTGGGCGAAATCTTGATGGGCGCGGAGCGTGAACTGCTCGCGCAGAAAGATGGCCTGCCGCGTCGCCCGTGGTACAAGCACCTCGTGTACGCGCCCGGCTACTACACGGGCTACGGCGTGAAAACGCTGCCCGGCGTGCGCGAAGGCATCGAAGAGCGGCACTGGGCCGAGGCCCAGCAGCAGATCGATCTGGCCGCGGCGGCGTTGGGGCGGTTTGCCGACAAGGTGGATGCCGCTACGGCGATTGTGAAGTAACCAAAACACACGCTACTTTTGTCATCCCCGCGAAAGCGGGGACCTCTCATTAACCGTGATCGGCGGTGTGCAAGAGGTCCCCGCTTTCGCGGGGATGACATTTTTCCGTTATTGGTTTGTATTAGCGGCGCCGTCTGAAGATTAGGCCGATGCCGAGCAGCACCGCCTGCGTGAGAATGATCGCGGGGCCGCTGGGCAGATCAGCGTAGTACGACGCGAAGAGGCCGATTACGAGCGTGGCGGCCGAGATGATCAGCGACAACACGCCCATTTGCGCAAAGGTGCGCGCGAAGATGCGCGCGGCGGCGGCCGGCATCACGAGGAAGGCCGCGATCAGCACGATGCCCACCAATTTGATCGCCACCACGGTTACGACCGCGATCGCGACGGCGAGCAGATAGTCGTCGCGCCGCACGGGCAGGCGATCGGCATGGGCGAGCGCGGGATCGAAGGTGGCGTAGGCCCAGCGTCCCCAGAGCGGGATCGTGGCGGCGGACAGCGCGAGGATCACGCCCGCGGTCCACAGGTCGCTGTTGCGGATCGCGAGCAGCGAGCCGAAGAGATAGGTGAAGGCGTCGGCGGAGTACGAGTCCTTCAGCGACAGGAACACGATGCCGAGCGCCATCGAGATCGAGAAGAAGACGCCGATGGTCGTGTCGGATGCGAGGCCCGCGCGATCGCGCAGCCACACGATGCCGAGCGCGACGATGATGGTGAAGGGCAGCGCGGCCCAGAGCGGTTGTGTGTTCAGCAGGATGCCGAGCGCGACCCCGCCGAAGGCCGCATGCGCGAGGCCGCTGCCGAGGAACGCGAGGCGGCGCTGCACGATGAACGGCCCGAAATAGCCCGCGAGCAGGCTGACCATAAGCCCGCCGATGAGCGCGCGCTGCATGAAGGGAAGCGTCAGCGGCTCAAGCATGCTTCGCGCCCTTGTGCGTCGCGCCGATGTGGCCCGCGTGGCCGAAAAGTTCAAGCAGCGCCTGCGGCTGCGCGGTGGTTTCGGCCGGGCCGTAGGCCACGAGGCCGCGATTCACGAGCAGCGCATGCGTAGCGTGCGCGCGTGCGCCTTCCCAGTCGTGTGTGACCATGACGACTGTCGCGCCGGTTTCGCGTTGGTAGTCTTCGAGCAAGTGATACATGCCCGCTTCGCCGGCGACGTCCATGCCCGCGCCCGGTTCGTCGAGCAGCAACAGCTTCGGCCGATGCACGAGGCTGCGCGCGAGATACACGCGTTGCAGTTGCCCCCCCGACAGCGCAGCGATTGCGCGATCGGCGATGTCCGCCACACCCGTGCGCGCCAGCGCGTCAAGCGCCTGTTGCCGTTCCGCCGCGCGCACGCGCCACGGCCACGACTGCCGAATACCGGAGACGACGAGTTCGAGCGCGACCGCCGGAAAAGTCCGGTCGAGCGTTTTAAGTTGCGGCAAGTAGCCGATTGCGCTGGCGGGCGCGTCCTCCGGCGCGTGGCCAAAGAGTTTCACGTGCCCGCCGGAAAGTTTCTGCACGCCGAGAAAGGCATTCAACAGCGTGCTCTTGCCGGAACCGTTCGGCCCGATGACAGCGACGTAGCTGCCGGGCTCGATCACGACATCAATCGGCGTGAGCGCGAGGAAGTCTCCGAATTTTACCGACAGGCCGTGAGCGAGGATCGCGGGAGTGCTCATTTGAAGGCGTCCAGCAGGGCGTTTGCATTGTAGCGCAGGATTTCCGCATAAGTCATGCGCCCCGGCACGCCGCCGAGGGGATCCATGCGCGCGATCTGCGCGCCCGTGGTCTCGGCCAGCGCACGCACGGGCGCGTCGGGCAGTTGCGGCTCCGTCACGATCACGCTCACGTGTTCGGCCGCCATCAGATCCGCGAGTTGCTTGATCTGTTTCGGCGACGGTTCCTGTCCCGCGATATTCTCGATCACACCGGCGGTGTGTATGCCGTATCGCTCGCCAAAATAATAGAGCGCCGGGTGGAACTGAATGATGCTGCGCTCTTTGAGCGGCGCGAGCATTGCGGCGATCTCTTCATCGAGCTTTGCGAGTTCCACCGAGAACGCATCCGCGTTGCTGCGATAGGTAGCCGTGCCATCCGGATCGAGTTCGCAGAGCGCATGCACCGTGCGTTGTAATCCTTCGCGCATCACCTTCGGATCCATCCAAACGTGTGGATCCAGTGAACCGTGCGCGTGCTCATGATCGCCGTGTGAAGCACCTTCTTCAAAATGGCGGAGTTGATCGGCCGGCAGGAATTCTGCAAAACGCAGATGTACCGGCGCGTCGAGTCGCGCGGCCCAGGCGTCGAGCGAATCATCGATATATACGACCGCGCGCGCGCCGGACGCGGCACGCGCATCCGCCGGCGTGAGTTCGTAAGTATGGGGCGATGCGCCCGGCGGCAGCAACACGTGTACCTCCGCGCGCCCGGCGACGATAGGGGACAGGTACGCTCCGAGCGGAGCGATCGTGACGCAAAATAACGGCGCGCCATCCGCGCGCGACTCCGGCGCGGGTCGGCACTGCGGCAGCGCGAGCAGCAAAAGGCCGAGCGCGGCATATCGGAAAACTGGACGAGAACGGAACAAGGGAGACCCTGCGATAATTGACGAAAGACCCTGTTTCTTAATGATAACGTATTCTCAAGTATTTGAAAAGCTCTGAAAAATGGGGACTTTAGTGGCGATTGTGGCCGTTCTTTTGGTGTATCCTTTGAGGCGATGAGTCAAAAACAGCACACCATGGAACGCGACACCCCCCAGCGCCGGGCGATTCGCCGCGCGCTGGCGCAGTCCGGCCGGCCGATGAGCCCGGCCGAACTGCTGACGGCGGCGCGGGAAGATGTGCCGCGGATGGGCCTGGCGACGGTCTACCGCACCGTGCGCGCGCTGACGGACGAGGGCTGGCTGGTGCCGGTGGAAATGCCGGGCGAGCCGCAGCGTTATGAATGTGCGGGCAAAGGCCACCATCACCACTTCAGTTGCAGCCGCTGCGGGCGCACCTTCGAGGTCGAAGGCTGCCCGAAGGGGCTGGAGACCATGGTGCCCGACGGCTTCCGCATGGAGACGCACGAAGTATTCATCTACGGCCTGTGCAACGAGTGCAACGCATAAGGCCTGCACGTTCAGGACAATCTCATCATGTTCACGCGCAGCGTCAGCCTATTTCGTCTGGCCGGGTTTGAAATCAAGGTCGATTTCACCTGGATTCTGCTCGCCGTGCTCGTCACCTGGTCGCTCGCGACCGGATATTTCCCCTTCGCGCTGCCTGATCTGAAGCCGTATGTGTATTGGGCCCTGGCGCTCGAAGGCGCCGTCGGTTTGTTCGCGTCGATCATCGTGCATGAACTCGGCCACGCTCTCGTCGCGCGGCACTACGGCATTCCCATTCGGGATATCACGCTGTTTATTTTCGGCGGCGTCGCGAATATGGAAGACGAACCCAAGCGCGCGCGCGACGAGTTCTATATGGCGATCGCGGGGCCGATCGTGAGTGGCATCGTCGCCGTGGCAATGCTGGGTCTTGATCGCGCGCTGCACTCCGTCGCGCCCGAGGCGCCGCTGCTGGCCGTGTTCAACTACCTCGCATGGATGAACGCTCTGCTCGCGGGCTTCAACATGATCCCGGCGTTTCCGCTGGACGGCGGCCGCGTGCTTCGCGCGATTTTGTGGGACTGGCGAAAAGACCTGCGCCTCGCGACGCGCGTGTCCGCGGGCATCGGATCGGCGCTGGGCCTGGGCCTGCTTTTTCTGGGTGTGTTTGTATTCATCAACGGCAACACGATACAGGGCGTGTGGTTTTTTATGATCGGCATGTTCGTGCGGTCCGCGAGCGCGATGAGCTACCGGCAACTCGTGCTGCGCCGCGCGCTCGAGGGCGAACCCATCAGCCGTTTCATGAAGACGGAGGTGATCAGCGTGCAGCCGAACCTGCTGCTGAAGGACTTCGTCGAACAATATGTGTACACGCAGCACCACAAGCTGTACCCCGTGATGGTCGGCGGGCGCCTGCTCGGCATGGTGACCACGCGCGGCGTCAAGGCCATACCGCAAGAGGCGTGGGCCGAAACGTCCGTGGGCGAGATCACCGAGCCCTGCACCGACGACAACTGCGCCGCGCCAAACCTGGATGCGATGCAGGCACTCACGCTGATGAACAAAACGGGCCGTGGGCGCATGCTGGTGGTCGAGAGCGGCGAACTGTTGGGCATCGTTTCGCTCAAGGACCTCATGTCCTTCCTCGGCCTGAAACTCGATCTCGAAGGCCGCTCGCTCTAGCGCGCCGCGTTGACCCGGCCGCCGGGTTTCACTAGGCTGTCCCGATTCCGGGAGTCTTTCGCCGCCGTGCCGCCGATTTCCAAAGCCGAGTCCTTTCTCGTCGTCCGTCTGGGCGCGCTCGGCGATGCGTTGCGCGTATGCCCCGCCGTGCGCCGGCTGCGGAAGGAACGCCCGAATGCTCGAATCGCGTGGGCGGTCGAGGATTGGGTGTACCCGCTGCTCGCGCCGTCTCGCGATGTCGATCGGTTCCACATTCTGCGACGCGGCGAACTAAAGGCCGGCCCCGTGCGCGCGCTGCGCGAGTGGCGACGATTCCTCGGCGAAGTGCGCGCGGAGAAATACGAGGTCGCGATCGATTTTCACGCGCGCTTCAAGAGCGGCGTCGTGACGCGATTCTCCGGCGCGCCATGGCGGCTCGGATATCCGGCCGAACAAGACACGGAAATGAATCGCCTGTTCACGAACGTGAAAGTGCGCCTCGCGGACAACGACGAGAACCGTGTGCTGCGCGCGCTGCATCTACTTGAGCCACTGGGCGTCTCCACAAACTATGACCCGAATGATCTCGGCCTGCCTATTGATCCGGCAGCAGCCGCCAAAGCCGAGGTGTGGTATGCCGAGGCCGGCAAGCCGGAAGTGGCGGCGTTTCCCGGATCGAGCCAGCATCAGGCAGGGTACAATCGCTGGCCGCAGGACAAGTGGGTGGCGTTGTTGAAGCGGCTGACGGCCGAAGGCTTGCGCGTTGTGTTGTTCTGGGGTCCGGCCGAGGAGGCGTACACCAAAGCGATCGCCGTGGAAGTGGGCGCAGGCTGCGCGCCGGGTCCGAAGACGACGCTGCCCGAAGTGATGGCGATGATTGGAAAGTTCCGCGCGTTCATCGGGTCGAACACGGCCGCGATGCACATGGCGTGGATGCAGGGCGTGCCAACGGCGTTTTTCTGCGGGCCGCCCGAACCGCGCACGCATGCACCGCTGCCGCCGGTTGCGGGGCGCGCCCTGCGCGCGGACGCGCTCGTGCGACCGGGCGTGAGCAAGAAGTTGCAACCGGAGGTCGTGGCCGCGGTGCCGGTGGACGAAGCGTATGACGCGGTGATGTCGTTACTGCGTGTCGCGAAGGAGCAATGATCATGCAGCGTGCGGTACTTCTGTGGCAGTGCCCCGATCGTCCGGGGATCATCGCGCGGCTCTCGGGCCTGTTGTTCGAACACGGCGGCAATATTCTCCAATCCGATCAATACACGAGTGACGCCGAAAACGGCCGCTTCTTTATCCGCATCGAGTTCGACTTCGACGAAACACGAAACGCTCCATCGAAAATTGAAACCGCCATCGGCAAGGCCGCGCAGGATCTGAACGCCGACTGGAGTCTGCACTACGCGGGCCGCAAGCTGCGCATGGCGATCGCCGTGTCGCGCTTCGATCACTGCCTGGTGGATTTGCTCTACCGCGTGCGCAGCGGCGAGCTGCGCGTGGAAGTGCCGCTGGTGGTGAGTAACCACGAGGCCACGCGCGAGTTGGTCGAACGCCACGGTATTCCATTTCATCATCTGCCGGTGACCGCGGAGACCCGCGCCGCGCAGGAAGCGAAAATGGTGCAGTTGTTGCGCGACACCAGCGACTTCCTCGTGCTCGCGCGCTATATGCAGGTGCTGACTTCGGATTTTCTGATGAAGTACGGCCACGACGTGATCAACATTCACCACAGCTTCCTGCCGTCGTTCAAAGGCGCTGATCCCTATCGCCAAGCCTACGACCGCGGCGTGAAAATCATCGGCGCGACGGCGCACTTCGCCACGACCGACCTCGACGAAGGCCCGATCATCGAGCAGGTGGTCGGCCCTGTGACCCACAAGGACACGGTGGAGAATCTCCGCGCCAAGGGCCGCGACCTCGAAAAGGCCGCGCTGGCCAATGCGATCCGCATGTACGTCGAGCACCGCGTGATTCGCTATAAAAATAAGACTATTGTGCTGGGCTAAATTGCCGGGAGAGGTGCATGAGCGAAAGCTATCCGCTGTACAAAAAGATCGGACTCGTGGCCGGTCTCGTTGTATTTGGCGCGTTGTTGTTCGCACCGAACCCCGAAGGGATGACACCCGAGGCGCGCAAGGCCGGCGCGGTCGGCGCGCTGATGGCGATCTGGTGGATCACTGAAGCCTTGCCGATTGCGGCGACTTCGCTGCTGCCGATCGCGCTATACCCGCTGCTGAATGTGCTGTCCGGGCCGGAAGTCACCAAAGCCTACGGCGACTCCAATATCTTCCTTTTCGCCGGCGGGTTCTTCATCGCGATGGCGATGCAGAAGTGGAACCTGCACGAGCGCATCGCGCTCGGCATCATCGCGCGCACCGGCACCAACCCCAGCCGGCTTGTGCTCGGGTTCATGATCGGCACCGGCTTCGTGTCGATGTGGATGTCGAATACCGCGACGGCGGTCATGATGCTGCCGATCGCAATCGCGATCGTAACGCAGATGGAGAAGAGGAACTATCCCGGCGTCGCGAATTTTGCAACGGCGCTGTTGCTGAGCATTGCGTATGCCGCGAGCATTGGGGGCATGGGCACGCCGATCGGCACGCCGCCGAACGGAATCCTGCTCACGAACTACACCGGCCGTTATCCCGGTGCGCCGCCCGTCACCTTCGTGCAATGGATGATGGTGGGCGTGCCCATCGTGTTCATCATGCTCCCGCTCACCTGGCTGCTGCTCACGCGCGTGCTGTTCAACTTCAAGGCGGTGTCCTTCCCGGCGGCGCGGGAAGAGATTATGGCGCGGCTCGTCGAGCTGGGCCGGATGAGCCGCGGCGAGCGCATTGTGCTTACGATTTGGGCAACGACGTGCTTCGCGTGGATCTTCCGCGAAGATCTCGTGTTGGGTTCGTTCACGATTCCGGGCTGGACGTCGTTGTTGTTGCCCGATCCGAAATTGGTGAACGACGGCACGATTGCGATCGTGGGTGCGCTGCTGCTCTTTTTGATTCCAGTCGATCTCAAGAAGGGTGAGTTTGCGCTCGATTGGGAATGGGCGCGCCGGATTCCGTGGGAAGTGTTGCTGTTGTTCGGCGGCGGTCTGGCAATGGCCGAGGCATTTCGCAGCACGCACCTGGTGGACTGGGTCGGCGATCAGTTCGTGTTGCTGAAGGACGTGCCGCCGCTGCTCATCGTGCTGATTGTGGCCGCGTTGCTCGCGTTCTCCGGCGAGGTCACTTCGAATACCGCCACGGCGGCGATCATGATGCCCATCCTCGCGGCGATGGCGCCCGAGATCGGCATCCACCCGCTGCTCCTGATGTTCCCCGCCGGCATGGCGATCTCTTGCGGGTTTATGTTGCCTGCGGCGACGCCCCCCAACGCGATCGTGTTTGGCGCCGGCCGAATCACCGTGCCGCAGATGGCCCGGGCGGGTTTTTTGGTGGATATCATGGGCGTGTTGCTCGTCACAGCCCTGATGTACCTCATTGGGGTGCATGTATTTGGAATCCAATCGGGCGTCGTGCCCGATTGGGCTACGGCCCCGCCGCCCGCCGCGCCCTGACGCGCTGGTCGCCCATTTGTGGATATTTCTGGCCTTCCGGGGCTAGAATGACCCCTGAAAATCGCAGTATTTTCAGCCTAGGGCTGGGAGGCTCCGACATGACCAAGCGTTTTGCTGTAGCGGCTGCCATCGCCGCGATGTCCGCCCCGGTGTGGGCGGCCGATCAAGTCACCTATTCGAAGGACGTCGCGCCGATTCTGTTCGCCAATTGCGCCGGCTGCCACCAACCGGGCGAAATCGGGCCGTTCAGCGTGCTCGATTACGACTCCGTGCGCCCGTGGGCCAAGAGCATCCGCACGGCGGTGGCCGACAAAAAGATGCCGCCGTGGCATCCGGATTCGAGCAAGGTGGCCTATAAGAACGACCGCAGTCTGGCGCAGGAGCAGATCGACACGATCCTCGCGTGGGTCGACCAGGGCGCCAAGCAGGGCAATCCCGCCGACATGCCGGCCGCGCCGGCCGTCGAGAGCGAGTGGGCGATGGGCACGCCTGACATGATCTTCACGTCCGACCGCGACTTCATCGTTCCCGCCGGCGAGCAGAAGATCGAGTACCAGAGCATCCACATGGATCCGCAGACTACTGAGGATCTGTACGTCAGCCAGTGGGAAATTCTGCCGACGGTCCGCAAGACCGTGCACCACGCGAACCTCGTGCGCGCGCCGCGCAAGCTGCAGCCGGTCGGCATCGGCCAGGCGGCGCTTGGCGGCGGCGACTACATCGGCAGCTACCTGCCGGGTGCGCGTCCGATGGACTACCCCGAGGGCACGGCGATGTTCCTGCCGTCGGGCAGCATCATCCAGATCCAGATGCACTATGTTGGCCTCGATGAAGACGTGACCGATCGCGTGCGCTTCGGCGTGAAGTTCGCCCAGGGCCGCGTCGACAAGGTCGTGCGTACCTGCGGCACCGACGACTTCGCGATCAACATCGATCCGAACGGCACATTCTCGATGGACACCGAAGTGACGCTGAATTTCCCGCTGACGATCCTGTCGAGCGGCGCGCATATGCACACGCGCGGCCGGGCGTATACGACGACGGCGCTGCTTCCGGACGGCACCTCGCAGTTGATCACGGATGTGCCGGTGTATGACTGGAATTGGCAGTCGAACTACGAACTGGTGAAGCCGATCTCGGTGCCGAAGGGCACGAAGTACCACGTGCACGCGTTCTGGGACAACACGTCGAACAACCCGGAAGCCGTGGACCCGTCCGCGAAAGTGACGTATGGTCCATGGACCGAAAACGAAATGCTGACGACCTGGTCGCATGTCGTGGTGACGGACCAGAAGCTCGGGCTGAAGGTGGAAAACGGCCGCGTGGTCGGCAAGTTTGACGACGCCGTCGACGCGCCGCTGCCCGGCATCCTGCAGTCCTTGCCGAACACGTTTAACATGCCGAAAAAGACCAAGACCGAAACCGACGACTAATCTGGAGCAGCGACAGGGCCGGCCGGCGCTCACGCGCTGGGCCGGCCCGCGCTTTTGAAAACCATGCCGTCCGCACGCACCCGCAAGCGCCTGTGGCAGGACCGCGACATTTCCACGCTCTCCTTTAACGAGCGCGTGCTGCAGGAAGCGGAAGACGAGCGCAATCCACTGATGGAGCGCGTGCGCTTCCTCGGCATTTACTCCTCGAACATGGACGAGTTCTACAAGGTCCGTGTGGCGAGCGTGCACCGCATGCTCGAAATCGGTCACGCGGACAAGACGAACGTGCTCGACGTGATTGTGGAGCGTTCGCGCGAGCTCGACCAGCGCTTCCAGGCGGCGTACAACACGGTCTTCAAGGCGCTCGCGGCCGAAGGCATCAAGCTGCTCACCGAGAAAGACATCAAGAAAGGCACGGACGTCGACGTTTGGCTGCGCGACCACTTCCGCCAGACGATCCTGCCGAACCTCGTGCCGCTGCTGATCGACGAAAGCCAGGATTTCCCGCAGTTGATGGACGGCGAGCTGTATTTCGCCGTGAAGATGCGCGGCGACGTGCCGCGCTACGCGATCCTGCGCATTCCGACCGAGCTGGGCCGTTTCGTTGAATTGCCCGGCGGCGACATCATGTACATCGACGACGTGATCCGGCACTCGTTGGACGACGTGTTCTATATCTTCGACTACAAAGAGATTGAAGCCTTCGAGTTCAAGATCCTGCGCGACGCCGAACTCGACATGGACAACGACTTCTCCGAAGACTACGTGCGCAAGATGGAGCAGGAGTTGCAAAGCCGCAAGGGCGGCCGGCCCACGCGCCTGGTGTATGACGCCGCGATTCCGCCCGTGTTGTTGCGACTGCTGATCATGGAGCTGCAAATCGGCGATGACTACCCGCTCATCGGCGGCGCGCGCTATCACAACATGCGCGACCTGATGAATTTCCCGATCAAGCGTTCGGATCTCTCGTGGCCTTCGACGCCAACGGTGCCGCATCCCGTGCTGGATCGCGATCGCACGCCGATGATCGAGACCATCCGCGAGTGCGACGTATTGCTGACGACGCCGTACCAGTCCTTCGACCACACGGTCCGGCTGCTGCGCGAGGCCGCGATCGATCCGAAGGTGGAAGCGATCAAGATGTCGCTCTACCGCGTGTCAAAGAGCTCGCGCATCGTGAACGCGCTCGTGAACGCCGCGCAGAACGGGAAATGGGTGTTTGTGTCGGTCGAGCTGCAGGCGCGCTTCGACGAAAAAAACAACATTACCATGGCCGAGCGATTGCAGGAAGCCGGCGCGCATGTCGTGTTCGGTCTGCCGCCGATGAAAGTGCACAGCAAGCTGTTGCTCATCCAGAAGGAAGGCATCCAATTCGCCGCGCTGTCCACCGGCAACTTCCACGAAGGCACCGCGCGCAGCTATGTGGACAGCACGCTGTTCACTGCCGATCCGCGGCTTACGTCCGAGGTGGACGACATATTCGAGTACCTTGAGCGCGCCTCGCGCATGCGTGTGCTCGATTCGCCGACATTCAAGCACCTTGTGGTCTCGCCGTTTAACCTGCGAAAGACGTTTACCAAGCTGCTGGATCGCGAGATCGCGAAGAAGGACAAGGGATACGTCTGTCTGAAAGTGAACCACCTGACCGACGAAAAGATGATCGCGAAAATTCGCCGCGCGGCCGACGTGGGGGTGAAGTGCGACCTCGTTGTGCGCACGACATATGCGTTGCCGCCGCACCCGAATATCCGCGCCGTGTCGATCGTCGACCGCTATCTCGAGCACCAGCGCATATATATTTTCGGTAAAGGGGACGACGAACAGGTGTATGTGGGCTCGTCGGACCTGATGGAGCGCAATCTCGATTGGCGCGTCGAAGTGGCCTTCCCGGTATTCAATGAGGCGTTGCGCGAGGACATTCGTACCTTCATGCGGTTCCAGGTCGAAGACGACATGAAGGCGCGGTACTACGACGAAATGCAATCGAACCCGTACGTCGGTGGCAAAACGGGAACGCGCCGCGCACAAGAGATGACGCGGGAATATTTGGAATCGAAAGTAGAGTCAGCCGAGCAGAAAGCCGTGCGCCGCACCGGCTGAACAGCGTCAGTGCCTTTTCTTCTTCTTTTTCTTGTCGACGGCTTGTTTGAGCGCGCGCGCTTTTTTCTTGGCCTGTTTCAGTTTATCAACGGCCTTGAGCCAGTCTTCTTCCGCGCGAATTTTTTCGTCGCGCTTGCGCCGCTCGCGTTCTTTCTTCTTCTCGATGTCTTTCTTGCGCCGTTCGATTTCTTTCTTCGTCGATTTCCCCACCGTGGCTCCCCCGGTCGCTGCCCGCCTCTATTCGGTCCGCGCCCCTGCCGGCACAGATTATAGACAGGAACCCCGCATTGCGTTAAACTACGCTCATCGCACACGGGCTGCGTGCGAGGGGGCGCCTCCGGGAAACTCCGAGGAGGCGTGTGTGGGGATTCAGGCGTGGGACAACACAAAAAAATCAAGGCGGTCGGCATTTTGACCGCCGGGGGCGACTGCCCCGGGCTGAACGCCGTTATTCGATCGCTGACCAAATCGCTGCTGCCGGAAGGCGTGCGCGTGTACGGATTTCTCGAAGGCTTTCGTGGTCTCGTTGAGAACCGGTACATCGAGCTCGACGACATTACCGTCAGCGGTCTCTTGACGGCCGGCGGTACCGTGCTGCGCACGAGCCGCGACAAGCCGCACAAGATGCCTGCCTCCGCCGGTGGCACGGAAGATCGTATCGACGAAATTCTGCACAATGTCGACGAGCTCGAACTCGATTGCGTCGTGTGTCTCGGCGGCGGCGGCACGCACAAGAACGTCGCGCGCATTATGGAGCGCGGCGACGTCAACTTCATCACGATTCCCAAGACGATCGACAACGACGTCTGGGGCACGGAAATGAGCGTCGGTTTCGACACGGCGATGTCGATCGCGACCGACGCGCTCGATCGCTTGCACACCACCGCCTCAAGCCATCACCGCGTGATGGTGGTCGACATCATGGGCCACAACACCGGCTGGCTCGCGCTGGGCAGCGGCATCGCCGGCGGCTCAGACGTCATCCTGATTCCCGAGATCCCCTACGACCTCGATCTCGTCGCCGACTCGCTGCTCGCGCGCATGGAGCGCGGCAAGATGTTCAGCCTGGTCGCCGTGGCCGAGGGCGCGCTTTCGCGACAGGAGGCCGCCGCCAAGAAGAACGGTTCGAACGGCGATAAGAAAGAAAAGAAGGGCGGAGAGCACTCGAAAGAGCCCGTCAGCGCGGTATTGGCCGAGCACTTGGAAAGCGTGACCGGCCTCGAAACCCGCGTGACTTCACTGGGCCATATCCAGCGCGGGGGCGTGCCCACAGCCACTGATCGGCTACTCGCCACGGAATACGGCATGCAGGCCGCACGTTTTATTTTTCAGCGGAAATTCGGCGTGATGGTGGCCAGGCGCGGCGACGACTTCATTGATGTCCGCATCGCCGATGTGGCTGAGGGCAAGCGTCGCGTGCCGCTTGACCATCCGTGGATTTCGTCCGCGCGGCTGGTTGGCACTTGCCTCGGCGACGAGATGCCGCACGGCTACAAACGCAAGCAACGCGTGTGATCGGGAGGGCGACACCCATGCGCGAGGGCTTCAAGCGCATTCTTAATTCGATCGTCAAAGTGTTGACGCTGTGTTCACTCGCCGCGTGCAGCACGGTGCCCGTCACGGGGCGCAGCAGCCTGAATCTAATCCCCGACGGCGAACTGACCAGTATGTCGCTGCAGAGCTACAACGAATTCCTCGCGCAAGCGCCAATCTCCAAAGACCAGCAAGCCATCGCCACCGTCCGCCGCGTGGGCGAGCGCATTGCCTCGGCGACAGAAACCTATCTGAAGAACATTGGACAGCCCGCGCAGTTTCAATGGGAGTTCAATGTCGTTGACGAGCCGGACACCGCGAACGCGTGGGTGATGCCCGGCGGAAAGGTCGTCGTCTACACCGGCATCCTGCCGATCGCGAAGGACGACGCCGGTCTTGCCACGGTGATGGGGCACGAAGTCGCGCACATCGTCGCCAAGCACGGCAACGAACGCATGAGCCAGGCTATGTTGACCCAGGTGGGTAGCACGGCGCTCTCGGTCGCCTTGCAAAACCAGCCCGCGCTGACGCAGCAATTGCTGCTCGGTTCCTACGGCGCGGGCGCCCAGGTCGGCGTGCTGATGCCGTTTAGCCGCCTGCACGAATCCGAAGCCGACCGCATCGGCCTGACCCTCATGGCGATTGCCGGGTATGACCCCCGTGCGGCGGTCGATTTCTGGGGTCGTATGGCCGAGCAGGGCGGTTCGCGCCCGCCGCAGTTCCTTTCGACCCACCCCGCGCCTGAAAGCCGCATCGCCAATATCAAAGAGCACCTGCCTGAAGCCCTGGCCGTCTACCAGCCGCGGTAATCCTCACCGCGGTTTCCTGCTGGAAAGGCCCCCGGCGACTCGCTATTATCGCCAGCGGAGTTTGCCCTTATCGCGGCGTTTTCCACTCCCAGGGAGGGACCAGTTCGTATGCAACGATTTATTGGTACAGCACTCATCGCATTTGTATTGATCGGTTCAGCAGTGCACGCGCAAGACGTTGAACGCCCGCGGTTTCACCACACGCGCATCAACGCCGTCGATCCCGCCAAGAGCATCCAGTACTACCAGACGATGTTCAGCGGCGTGAAGATCAAGTATCACGGCAAGGTCGATGCGGTCATGGTCGATCGCTCGTTCATTCTCTTCAATAAAGTCGCGCAGCCCGCGCCGTGGAAACTCGAGAGCGGGATCTATCACATCGGCTGGGGTGGCGTGGACGGCCCGAGCGAGTTCGACTGGCGCACGAAGAAAGGCATGGAGTGGGAGACGCCGCTGTCGACGCTGGGCAACAACCACTACATGTACGCCTACGGCCCCGACAAGGAAGTCGTCGAAGTGTGGACCGGCTTCCAGCACGAGCGCTTCGGCCATGTGCACTTGTTCTCCGATGACGTCGGCGCGGCGACGGAGTGGTATGTGAAGAACCTCGGCCTCACGGGTCCGGATCGCGTTCCGCCGAAGCCGCCCGCGGCGCCGGAAGGCTTCAAGTCGGACCCGAAAAATCCGATGGCGATTTTCCGTTACCTGTGGACGAGCCAGGTGGTCACCGACAACGACGTGGCGATCAACATCTTCGGCAAGCCGGCCAAAGAGACAGTGAACTGGTGGAACTACGAGCCGCTCGGTGAGCTTCAGCCGACGGAAGGCCGCGCGATCGACCATATCGCGTTCTCGTTCCGGAACATTCAGCCGGTGTATGACCGGATGAAGGCAAATGGTGTGAAAATTGAGGACGAGATTAAGGATCGCCCTGAATTCGGCTTCAAGAGCTTCTTTGTTCGCGGGCCGGACAAGGTGCTCATCGAAATCGTCGAAGAGAAGCCGATCCCGGAAGCCGCCTGGGAGTAGTATTGCGAACATTCCTTCAGGGGCCGCCCTCGGGCGGCCCTTTCGCTTTTTTCCCGGCTCTGTTACCATTTTGCATCGGGGGCCACCCATGGCAACACAGATTCTCAACCACGATCGCAGCGTGTTGCAGTCCATGGCGCCGCGACTCGAAGCGCTTTGGCGCCCGCTTCGGTTCCTTGCGGACCTCGAACGCGTCTGGCACGAGCTGCCCGCCGAAGAACGCCAGTCCATCGAATCCTCACGTCCCTATCGCGATCAGTTTCACCGCCGCCTCGCAGAGGGCCACGTGATCGAACTGCGCCGGCTCACGGGGGAATTGCACGCGGCGGAGCACCGCGAGCTGCGCGAATCACTGCGCGTGTTTCTGGAACGGTGGGAGTTTCAGGAGCCGGATCAGGTGAAGGTGCTGTCCGCGCTCGTCAAGCGCGCAGCGGAGTAAATACGACCTACCACATCTGGCTGCGGAGCAGTTCAATCTCCGCGCGCAAATCCTGCATGCGGCGCAAGGCGTTTACTTTCTGTTCGAGCGCCTGTGGCAATTCCTGCGTATAGATGCGGTCGAGTTCCGGCTGCAGGCGGTGAATCGTGTCGCGCGCCTGCTGCAACTGGTGCCGCGCGTCGTCGATGACTTTGTCGCGCTCGTGCAGCGCGCCTTCAAGCTGTTCGGCGCGCAGTTCGGTCTGGCGCGAGCTCTCGGTCACGTCGGCGAGGTCGGACTCGACCAGTGTGATCTGCTGCTGCAGTTCGCGGATGCGGCCTTCGGCGGCAGCGTGTGCATCGCGCGACGCGGCCAGCTCGGCTTCCACGGCCTTGTGCGCTTCTTCCATCTCGTCGCGAATGCCGGCGGCTTCCGCCAGTTCCTGCTCGCGCGCGGCCACCATCGTGCGCATGTCTTCCACGCGCCGCAGCGCCGTCGCGAGTTCTTCGCCGCGCCGGTGCAACGATTCGCGCTCGTCGGCCAGGGAGGTATCCAGCTCGGCCACGCGCAGTTCGAGGTTGCGCTCGCGGTCGCGCAACGGCGGCAGTTCGCTGTCCAGCACGCGGACGCGCTCGGTCAGCAGAAAGCGCTCCTGTTCGATTTCGCGGATGCGGTCTTCGCGTTCGTGCAGCTCGCGCGAAAGGTCGATCAGGCGGCCGTCCTGCGCGGAGATTTCCGTTTCCAGGCTCGCGATGCGCCGGTTGCGGTCTTCCAGATCGCGATCCAGCAATTCCCCGCGGCGGCGAAGCTGGTGCTCTGATTCCCGCAGGCCGGCGATTTCGGACAGGAGCCGGTCTTCTTCGGCTTCGAGCTGCGCGCGCTGGATGCGCAGTTCGGCCAGTTCTCGCTCGGCTTTGTGCAACTGCGCCGAGATCGTGCTGATTTGTTCGTTCGCGCCGCGCAGGCTTTCTTCAAGCTCAAGCGCCTGCGATTCCTTGCGCGCGCGTTCGGCGAGCAGCGCGACATGATCGGCTTCGAGTTCGCCGATGCGCCCCGCCTGCTGTGCGATGGTCACCGCCAGTTCCTGCGCGCGGACTTTTGCTGTGGATTCGCGTTCCGCCGCCCACACGAGTTCTTCCTCGCGGCGTTCGGCTTCGGCTTCGAGGGTACGGCGCGTTTCGGCGGCCTGTGCGATGGACTCGCGCGCTGAGTCGAGATCGCGCGTGAGATCGGCGATGTTCTGCCGCGCCTGCCGTTCGGATTCCGCCAATGCGTCGAAACTTGTCTGCAAGGCCGCGCGTTCGCGGAGGATCTGTTGCTGGTCATCGCCGAGGCTCGCGATCTGCTGTTCGCGACCGGCCAGTTCGCCGCTCAAGGCCGTGATTTCAGCACGCGCCTGGCGTTCGGATTCGGTTAGCGCGTCAAAGTTTTCCTGAAGCACCGCGCGATCGCGAAGGATCTGCAACTGATCGTCGCCGAGCTTGGCGATCCGGGTGTCGCGTTGAACCACGTCGTTGTTCAGCGCGTCGATTTCTTCGCGGGCTTCGCGTTCCTGCTTCTGGAGGTACGCATGCTCCATTTTCAGGTGGGAGAGGGTCAGCTCGACATCGGCCTTCTGTTCGTCCACCTTAATGAATGCCGCGCGACGATCGTCGACTTCGGCATTGAGCCGGAGGACCTCGGCATCCTGCGTACGGTTGGTTTCCAGCAGAGACTCGATGCGGGTCTGCAGATCGGTGAGCTGTACGAGCAGGTCGTCACGCTCGCGGGCCAGGTTCTGCAGTTCTCGGTCGCGCGATGCCAGCGTGGCCAGGGCGTCGCGCAGGCGCGCGTCGGAATCGGTCCAGCGTCCGCTGAGTTCCTGCTCGCGCGATTCGAGCGCCGCCAGAGAGGCGCCCATCGCGTCGCGCTCAATGCGCGTGCGGCGAAGTTCGTTCTCGGTGTCGCTCAGTTTGCGGACAGTCGCCGCGCGCTCCAGCAGGAGCACTTCGCGCGCTTCACGCTGAAGGGCAATTTCGTCCGTCGCCGCGCCGGCCGCTTCGGCCAGTGCCGAGAAGTCGATCTTCAGTTCCTGGAAGGCCTGCTCGATGCGTGCCTTGGAATCGCGCAGATCCTGAATCGCGCTGCGTTCTTTTACGAGCGCCGTCGCCAGCGCTTCGCTGTCGGCCATCAGTTCATTTTCGCGGAGTGCCAGTGCTTCGCGTTCACGCCGTGCTTCGTGCAGTTCCGATTCCAGGCGCACGGTCTGCATGCGCGAGGTCTCCAGCAGCGCATCGCGATCCAGCAGTTGCCGCTGCAATTCGGTGATGCGGCCTTGCAATTCCTGTTCGCGCGCGGCAATCGCCGTCATGCGGCGTTCGGCGGCAAGCAGGGCGTCGTTCAATTCCTTGCGGCGATCCAGCGCGAGGTCGATCTCGCCGCGCCGCGATTCCATCTGCGCCTGCATCTCGTCGCGACGGTGCTCAAGCGCGGCATACTCCGAGCGCAGGGCTGTGTATTCGGTTTCGACGGCATTCAGTCGTTCCGAGAGCGCTCCGCGTTCCGTGATCATCCGGTTCAGCGCGGCATGCAAGTCGGCCAACTGTTCGGAAACATTCGAAATCATGCTGCCAAAACCCGCGGACGGCCGGTCGCCGCCCATCTGGGCTTCCAGCGCGTGCAGGGTCTCCGCGGCCCGCGCCAGGATGGCGTCCTGCTCGGCGGCTTTGGCTTCCAGTGCGCGGTTTAGTTCCAACGCCCGCGTCTCGCGCGAGAAGGTCTGTTCAAGCTGGTCTTCGAGCGCCGTGATGCGATCGCGGACGCCGTCGCGCTCGGATTCGATCGTGCGGACGCCCTGTTCCGCGTCGCGCAATGCCGCGCGCAGACCATTGAGATCGGTCGCGGCACGACGCGCTTCCAGCGCTTCGCTTCGCGCCTTCTGCAATTCCGCGCGTAATTCGGATTCAGTCTCGGTGCCGGCGGCCTTCTCGACCTTGATCTCATCGAGTTCGGTCGTCAACCGGCGAATCGTGCGTTCGAGATCGCCATTCTTGCGGAAGATCGCCGAGAGCGTGTCGTCGCGTTCTTGAATCTGTCGTTCGGCTGTTTCGATCCGCGCGCGCATTTCTTCCTGCGAAAGCGTGGCATCGCTGATGAGCGTGGGCGTCGTCGGCGTGTGGAAGCCCGACATCTCGTTGCTCAACCCGGTCAGCAATGACTCCAGCTCTTCGTTTTTCTGCGTGAGCGTCTGCACCGCCTTGTCGCGCTCGGCGAGCCGCGAACGCAAACGCTCGATGGCCGCCGCCGACTGCGCGTGCTGCCCGCGGAAGGATTCGAGTTCCTGTTCGAAGTTTTGGCGTACCACTTCGAGTTTTTGTGCGAGCGCCGGCGGCGCGACGATGTCGAAGGCCGGTGCAGGCGACGCAGGCGGCGTATCCGCCGACGGCAACTCAAACACCGGCTGAGCGCGCTTGGAAATGAACAGACCCAGGCGCTGCACGCGATCGCTCGGTGTGGGTGCTTCGGAGAGGCGGCGATAAATCGCCGAGGCATCATCGTGCTGGCCGAGACGGCTCAGGCAATAGGCTTTGGAAACGAGCAGGTCTTCGCGGCCGGGGTATGCGGCGATGAGCTTGTCGAGAATCTCAAGGGCACGCGCGTCCTGACGGTCCTTGAGCAGACGTGTGGCCTCGTCGGCCCATTGATACCGGACGGCATCCTGCATGAGGTGGTCTACGCGTGGCGCCCCGAATTCCGCGAAATTCCCCGTAACGGTCAGGAGTATATCAGAACTGTGCGAGCACGCCAAGAGTTTTCCGGAGGGCGTGTCGAGATTTCAGTGAATTTCGTCCGTGGCTCAGGCGTTGAGCGGCGGCAGGACGTACAGATAGACGGCGATGAAGTGACAGAACGAACCCGCCATCACCATCACGTGCCAGATCGCGTGGTGGTAGGGGATACGGCGCCACAGATAAAAAACGACGCCGAAGGTGTACATGAACCCGCCGGCCGCGAGCCACGCAAGGCCGCCGACCGGCACATTGTCGACCACGGGCTTCGCGGCGACGACGACGAGCCAGCCCAGCGCAATATAGGTCAGTGTGGACATCATGCTGAAGCGCTTGTTGAAGAAAACCTTGAACACGATGCCCGTAAGCGCGAGGCCCCACGTGACCCCGAACAGCGACCAGCCCCAGCCGCCGCGCAGCGACACGAGTGTGAAAGGTGTGTAACTCCCGGCAATCAGTAAGTAAATGCAACTGTGGTCAATCACGCGGAAAATGTACTTGGCTTTGGGATGCGTCACCGCGTGGTAGAGGGTCGAGCCAAGATAGAGCAGGATGAGCGTCGCACCAAAAACGGACACGCTCACAATGTGATACGGGTCGCCGTGCTTGGCGGCGTAGGCCACCATCATCACCAGCGCCGCAATGCTCAGCAGCACGCCGAGGCCATGCGTGGCGATATTCGCATATTCTTCCCGGCGCGTATACCGGTGCACAAGGCTTTCGTATGTGTTCACAACAGCTTCCACTACGGCATTCTCCCGGGCGAAATTGTACCCGATCGCGGTTATGTCGTGGTTAGACCAACCGGTTCAGCAATCCGTTTTATAGACGACATCCTGGGCTTAGTTATTCCGATCCCGGCCCACGATGGATACGAAACTGACGCATTTGCCGGGGCGCCCGCCGAGGTTGTGGGTGAGGCCCATCTTCGGCGCCTTGATCTGGCGCGGACCCGCTTCGCCGCGGAGCTGCAGCCACATCTCGTACATCATGCGCAGGCCCGACGCGCCGATCGGATGCCCAAAGGATTTCAGACCGCCGTCCGGATTCACCGGCAGCTTGCCTTCGAGGGTGAAGGTGCCATCCAGCACGTCCTGCCAGGCGTGACCGCGCGGCGCGAAGCCGAGGTCTTCGTACAGCACCAACTCGGTCGGCGTGAAGCAGTCGTGCACTTCGGCCATCGACACCTGCTCGCGCGGGTCCTCAATACCGGCTTGGAGATACGCGTCTTTCGCGGACGCGACCACTTCCGGGAAGGTGGTGAAATCATAATCCTGGCGCATGTGGCCTTCGGACGGCCCGGCGATGAAGGAGAGCGCCTTAATGAAGATCGGCTTGTCCGTATATTTATAGGCGTCTTCCGCGCGCACGAGGATCGCGGCGGCGGACCCGTCGCTCACGCCCGAGCAGTCCATGATGCCCAGCGGCCCGGCGACCTTCGGCGAGCACTTGATGCTTTCGAGATCGACCGGTTTCTGGAATTGCGCTTTCGGGTTCTTCGCCCCGTTCGCGTGGTTCTTCTGCGCGATGAGCGAGATCACCTGCTTGCCGAGATCAGGATCAAGGCCGTATTTCTTAAAGTAGGCCGGCGCGAGCATCGAGAAACTGGCGGGCGCCGTCGTTGTCGGCATCGAGCCGTCGTTGGCCGGTGTAGCGGTCACGAGGCCGGAGTAGCCCGAGTCCTTCAGCTTCTCCACGCCGATCGCCATCACAATGTCGTACGCACCCGACGCCACGGCATACGCCGCGTTGCGCATCGCTTCGCTGCCGGTCGCGCAGAAGTTCTCAACGTGCGACACGGGTTTGTACTGAATCTTCAGCGGCTCGGAAAGCGTGAGGCCGGAGAGCTGGCCCATGCTGCCGAGCCAGTAGGCGTCGATCTGGTCCTTCGTCATCTTGGCGGAGGCGAACGCCTCCGTCGCGGCTTCGACGAGCATGTCGCCCACGCTCTTGTCCCAGTGTTCGCCGAAGGCCGTGCAGCCCATGCCGACGATGGCAACGCGATCGCAGATTCCCTTGCTGGCCATGATTCGATCTCCTATCGCACCGGGCGTGCTTTCCAGAAGTAATTGTGAACACCGTCCGCGGTGAAAAACCGGCGGAAGGTCATTTCCACTTCGGTTCCGATCTCAATCTTGTCCGGCTGGCAGTCGGTCACTTCGAGTTCCACGCGCCCGCCGCCGTCGAAATCCACCATCGCCATCACCATCGGCGGCTGCGGCGTGAAGGCCAGCCGGTCGATAGTATACGTCGCCACCTTGCCGCGGCGGTTGGCAAACGCGATTTCCTTCATTTGGTCCACCGCGCCGCACTGCACGCAGACCTTCTGCGGGGGCAGGTGCTTCGCGCCGCAGGCCGTGCATTCCGTGCCCACAAAGCTGAATTTCCAGTGCCGCCGGCGGAACACCGGGGGCGCCGCGGGGCGGTCCGGGTCGGGACGGCGGGGTTTTTCGGTCTGCAGCGTGCCGCGCCATTTCAGGTAGCGCAGGTAGGAGACGTCGTTGCGCTTCGCGGCGACCAGCTTGGCCACCGGCGCGGCGGCTTTGTAGGCCGTGATCGCGTCGGTGACTTTCAGGATGACGGCGTCCACACCGTCGGAAACGGAGATCACGAGAATCCGATCGCCCGGCTTCGCGCCATCGAGCGCTGACGCTAGCAGCAGGCCTGCGTGCGCCGTGCCGGAGTGTCCGACGCTGCCCAGCATCGGATCGACGATCTTTTCGGGCGCAAGGCCAAGTGGTTTCAAGGCGCCGGCCGCCGCGCGTGGATTCGGCGCATCGATCACGGCCTTGGCGATGTCCGCGCCGGTGAGCCCCGCTTTCTTTAGCACGCCCTTGCCGCCCGCGGCGAGGAGTGGACCATATACTTGCGTCAGCGAGAAGCGTTCTTCCCACACGCGCGTAAATTTTTCGCCCGGAAGACGCCACAGCGCCTGGTGCTCGAGTGTTTCGGAGTAGGTCGCTTCGATGGTCGCGATTACGTTGTCGGTGCCGATCAAGAAGGCCACCGCCGCGTCGCCGCCGGACTGTTCCGCCGAACCTTCCGGCGCGCCTTGGCGCAGATCGCTCATCGCGGCGAGCGTGGGCCCGCTCGCGGAGGCATCCACGGCGGCAAGCAGCGCGCCGAGGCCTGCGCGGGTCGAGCCGCCGACGTCGAGCGCGCGCGTCTGCGCGGGCAGATCGAGCGCGGCGTGGATTGTGGCCGCGTTGAGTTTTTCCTGATAGGGCGGTTCGGTGGTCGCGAAGAAAATGGAGGAGGGGGTGTGCTTCGGCGCACCGGCCAGCGCGGCGCGGGCAGCTTCGACCGCCATCGTCACGGTGTCTTCATCGTAACTCGCGATCGCGCGCTCGCCCTTGTCGGCTTTCGTTTCGAGGGCCGCGCCGATCGCCGCCCGTTGCAACCGGTGAAAGGGGATATATGCGCCGTAACTAAGGATGCCCGCCATGCCGCCTCCGCCTCGTAAACCCGCGGGATTATGGCAAAACTAGCGGTAATGTCAAACCAGCGCCACTGGGCCTCGCGATACCAGTTGCGGCGGAGCGGGCCGGTGCTCTATGGTCGCCATCGCTGCATTTTTCGGAGGTTTCCATGACCCAAAATCCGCCGTCGTCCGCCGCGCTGGGCCAATCCTTTACGTTGCCCTGCGGCGCGCAGGTTCGCAATCGCATCATCAAGGCCTCGATGACCGAGCAGATGGCGGATGCCGACCATCAGCCGACGCCGGAACTCATCCGGTTGTATGAGCGCTGGGGCCGCGGCGGCGCGGGCGTGTTGATGACCGGAAACATCATGGTCGATAAGCGCGCGCTCGAAGGGCCGCGCAACGTCGTGGTCGAGGACGAGAGCGGCCTCGCGTTGTTGCGCGAATGGGCGGCGCGCACCAAGGCCAACGGCACCGCGCTATGGGCGCAGATCAGTCATCCGGGACGCCAGACGCCGCGCGGTGTGTCGTCGCTCGTGATCGCGCCGTCGGCGGTCGCGCTCGAGGGATACGGCCCAATGTTCACCGCGCCGCGCGCGGCGACTGAAGAAGAGATTCGGGACGTCATCCGCCGCTTCGCGCGCACGGCGGAGGTATTGCAGAAGGCGGGCTTCGATGGCGTGGAGATACACGCCGCGCATGGCTATTTGATCAGCTCGTTCCTGTCGCCGCGCGTGAACCAGCGCACGGACGATTGGGGCGGCACGCCGGAAAAGCGCATGCGCCTGTTGCTGGAAGTGGTGCGCGCGATTCGCACGGTCTGCGGCAAGGCCTACGCCGTTTCGGTGAAGCTGAACAGCGCGGACTTCCAGCGCGGCGGCTTCACCGAAGAGGATTCGGCCGCCGTCGTCCATGCCTTGGAAGCCGAAGGTATCGATCTGCTGGAGATTTCCGGCGGTAACTACGAGAACCCGCTGATGGTGGGTTCCGGCGAAATGGACGCGCCCGTGCGCGAGAGCACGAAACAGCGCGAGGCCTATTTCCTGGAGTACGCGCGCAAGATTCGCAAGACCACGAAGATCCCACTGATGCTCACCGGCGGCCTGCGCACCTCGGCCACCATGAGCGAGATTCTGGCCGCGGGCGACGTGGACTTTGTCGGCCTCGCGCGGCCCTTCGCGCTCGATCCCGACATTGCCGGAAAGTTCATCAGCGGCGAGCTAAAGCAGTCGCCCGTCGCGCGCGTGAACATAGGCATCCGGCAATTCGACGACATGCTGCAGAACCTCTGGCATCAGGCGCAGATGCAGCGAATGGGCGCGGGCAAAGAACCAAATCTGAAACTGAACCGGCACCTGACGCTGGTGAAGGGTCTCTGGAACGTTTTTACCGGCTGAGCAGGCGTGGGCCTGGACGATAGGACGCGGGATGTCAGAAACTTCTCAAGAACTTTTGTGGGAGTTCATGGATGCCGCTGTCGTAGATCGTGCGAAAGCACTCCAAATGCTTGCTCATCATCCGGCCCTGCGTCACGCGCGCCGAGCGCATATTGATGAAACTGCATTGCACTACTTGGTCGTGGAACATCAGTGTGACGCAGTGCGTTTTCTGGCCGAGAATGGATTCGATGTAAACGCGATATCGCATGATGGGTCGACGCCATTGATGAGCGCGGCTTTGCTTGGCGATTTATCGATGGCTCGTCTTCTTCTTTCACTGGGTGCCAATCCAAACGTGACGTCTGACACATGGGACACGGTAATTTGTGCGGGAGTGTCCTCGGGTAATCATGAAATGGTGCGACTGTTATTGGAAGCTGGCGCCAATCCCCAATGGGTGCCAGAGTTCTTTACTTGGCGTGATTATCTTCCGGATAAGCCGCACAAACGCGAAGCCATCCTTGCCATCATGAAGGAATTTGGACAGGAACTCTAAGTTCACTTCGCGCGCGGATGGAAGCTGCGGTGTGCTTTCGCGAGGCGATCGGTCGACACGTGCGTATAAATCTGCGTCGTTGAGATATCCGAGTGGCCGAGCATTTCCTGCACTGCGCGTAAGTCCGCGCCGCCGTCGAGGAGATGCGTCGCGAAGGTGTGACGCAACGTGTGCGGCGTGACGTCACCGCGGACGCCGGCATCGCGCACGGCCTTCTTCACGATCGTCCACACACTGGTGCGGCCCATGCGCGCGCCGCGCTTGCTGATGAACAGCACCGGTTGTTTCGGTTTCCACTCGTTGCGGATCGCGAGCCAGGCGTTGATCCGTTCGCGCGCCTTTGCGCCGAGCGGCGCGAGACGCACCTTCGATCCTTTGCCGCGCACGCGCACGGTGGATTCGGCGAGCGACACATCCTGCATCGTGAGCGACGCGAGCTCCGAGATGCGCAGACCGGACGAATAGAAGAGTTCGAGGATCGCAGCGTCGCGCACGCCTTCCGGCGTCGCGGTATCCGGCGCGGCGAGAATTTTTTCGAGATCGCGTTGCGACAGCACGCTGGGCAGCGCGCGTACCGTGCGTGGTGAATCAAAGTCGTTGGTTGGATCCGAGGACGCAATCTTTTCCTGCGCCATGAAGCGGTGGAAGCGCCGGATCGCGCTCAGGTGCCGCGCGGAGGAGCGGGGGGAGAGGCCGGCCTTGCGCAGCGCGATCAGGTGATCGAGCACGGCGTCGCGTGTGACGCGATCGGGCTTGGTGATTTTCTGGCCCGCGAGGAAGTCGAGGTAGGCGCGTAGATCGGCCGCGTAGGCCGCGAGCGTTTTTTCCGCGAGGCCGGATTCGAACACCGTCGCGCGCAGGAAGCGATCGAGCGCATCCTGCAAGGGCGTGGCGTTCTCTGCGTCGCGCGCGGCTTCCCCCATGAGCATCTCCTAGAAGCGTTGGTGCTTCCAAGTGACTTCATCGGCTGGAAGCCGATGCCACCAAAACCCTTCTATAAACAACGCGGGCCGGTATCCGAAGATACCGGCCCGCGGTCAGACTATCGTGAGTGCATTACTCGTTAACTTTGTAGACGAACACCACGCGGCGGTTCAGCGCGCGGTTCGCATCGGTGTCGTTTGCAACAGCCGGACGCGTGTCGCCGAAGCTCGCGGTGGAGACGCGACCCTTGTCGATGCCGCCGTCGGTGATGACCTTGGCAACGGCGTCGGCGCGGCGCTGACCGAGCTTCTGGTTGTACTGCGCATCGCCCGAGCGGTTCACGTTGTCGGTGTGACCTTCAACCGTAACCGTGTCCTTCGGGTACTGCTTGAGGAGATCGACGACTTTGCCGATTTCCGTGCGGCCTTCCGGCTTCACATTCGACTTGTCGAAGTCGAACAGAACGTGGTTGAACACCGGCACCTGGCGCGTAACCTTCGGCGCGGCCGGGGCAGCGGGCGGAGCAGCCGGAGCAGCCGGAGCGGCGGCTTCAGCCTTCGGAACCCACTTGCCGTACACGACGCCACGGTTGCCCCACAGTTCCTTGTCGTCCGAGTTGGACGCCGGATCTGTCGGCCACCACCAGTAACCCGAGCGCGCGTGATCCTTCACCGGATCCGTCTTCGCGCCACTCTGTGCCCACCAGTCGAGGTTGTCCCACGAACGGACCTGAGCGCCCGCCGAGAATGCGGTGAGTGCAACCGCGACCGCCATCATTACCACCATTGCCTTCTTCATGTATCGCTCCTTCGATTTTCGCTGCGCGTCGCAGTCGTTAACTCTGTAAACCGGATGAGAGAGACCAACGCTCCCTTCCGGAACCACCTCAAAAGATCCCCGCCTCTCGCCGTGAGAGACACGGGAGGGTGCCGGGTAATTCCGCGAAGAATATCCCGACGGTCAATAGTTTAGCGAAGCGTGAATCGAAAGTCCAGCAGATTTTTTAGGAATCTCCTATTGGCTATTTCACGAATTGACCCGGCTTGGAGCGCGTTGCTGGAAAAAGTGCGAATCGTGCCAGCGGCCATGCAACGGATACCGGACTTGCCGGAAAATCGGACGCCCCGGGCGGAACTGGAGTCTCCCACGTCTCCAGCCCACCCGGGGCGTTTTTAAAGGTATTAAACTGCCTCGGCCAGTTTGCCGCGCAGCACGCCGAAGGCCTGATCCACGCGACCATCCTTCGTGTTTTCGATCATGCGCCGCAACTTCGGAATCGCTCCGCCGACCTTGCGTCCCCGGCGCATCGTGCCGAACAAGTGCCGGCTCACCGTGGACTGTGTCAGATCGAGGATGGTGGCGATGTCCTCCTGTGTCTTGCCATGGAAGTAGTACAGTTTCAGGACTTCCCGCTGGCGGCGCGTCAGGCGCACATCCAGCAACTGTCCCACGACCGGCTTCACTTCCTGGAAGAACTCCGCGAACGCATACCGGCGCTGACGATCAATTTCCGTCTCGTGCCACAGACCGCGCGACGCGGGCAGGTTTTCCAAATACTCACTGCCCGTCGGCAGTTCCCAAAAATCAGGGTTGTAAGCAGACATCACACCCTCCTCCCCTCACACATTGTCTTCCGCTGCCGCTCAGCAAAACTTCCTCCTGAAGCAGTACAAGACCAGCGCGTACAGCGTCGAAGTGACCCATGAAATTACGCTTGGTCGCGTCGCGGTGCGTGTCCTTCGTCCACGCCGACGGCGCGTCCGAGTTCGTTCGGTTAATCTGATTTTTCATGAGTAACTCCTTTCTATGACCCGCTTGTGCGGGAAGTTAAACTGAGTAAAACGAAACGCCGCAGGTGGCTTTGATTCCACCTGCGGCGTTTGATTGATTTTGTCTGAGGTTTAGCTCAGCCCATCAATTCCTCCGAGGGGAATCGCGTCCGCGCGATGCTTTCGCGTCGCCACGGTCGCCGGCCAATTCGCGATCGCAAAAAGGGAACGCGAGGCAGCCGGGCACGACGCGACGAGCGACATGGTCATCATGCCGACGCCTCCGTTGTGTACGCTGCTGCTCATTGGTTCTTCCCTTTCGCCCGCGAACCCGGCACTCCGCCTAGGTTGGGCTGTTGCTACTCGAACACTGTACCGTGAACCGAGGTTCCGGCTCAACCTTCACGGGTCCGATACGGCTCCGCTTACCTCTCTATACGAATATGCGCACTCTGTTGCGCTCGGAAATGGGAAAATCTTAAGAGCGCCAATCGGGAGATTGGCGTTCCCGGGAGGTGGACAAAATTGTGCGCGGACCTCGATTTGGCCCTGTTTTCGTGCAATTTTGTCCAGATCCCGCAGAGTGACAAAAATTGTAAGTCATGTAACTGCAGTAATTTATGGATGTTACGGCGTGCATGGCATTCCCGTTGCACTGTGGTTCGCCAGCGGAAGGCAAGGAACGCAACAGGAGCAAGCCCCCCGATGGCCGTTCAGACAACGCAAGAAACCGGAAAGTACGCCCTGGGCGATGTTTCGCCGCAGGACGTCACTGCTACTTCACGCCACGCCCACATCCTCGTCGTCGACGATGAAAACGGGCCGCGCCAGGCGCTGCGCATGCTGCTCAAGGAGGACTACGACGTCCATCTTGCCACGCGCGTGAGCGAGGCGCTCGAAGTCCTCAAGCAGCAGCCGATCGAACTCATCATCACCGACCTGCGCATGCCGGAAAAATCCGGCGTGGATCTGCTCCGCGAAGTGAAGCAGATCGATTCCGACATTCAGGTGATCATCTTCACCGGCTACGGCCAGCTCGAGACCGCGATGAAAGCGGTCGAGTACGGCGCGTTCGCCTACATGGAAAAACCCTTCGATAACGCCGTGATGCTGGACATGGTCCGCGCGGCGCACGCGAAATTTCGTCAGGAAAAAGAACGGCGCATGTTCGAGAAGCTCGCGCTCGAAGCGAGCCGCTTCGAAACGCTCGGCCGCGTTGTCTCCGGCATGATGCACGACATGGGAACTCCGCTCACGGTGATCAACAGCCACATCGAGTTGTTGTTGATGAAACCGGAGCGTGATGATTTGACGAAGCGCCTGGACACCATGAAGAACCAGGTGCAGTACTGCGCGGACCTTGTGCGGTCGACGATGAACTACCTGCGCCCCGGCCAGAAGGGCCCGGTGCACACGGATCTGAACACCGTCATCAACGCATGCCTCAAAGTGGCCGCGCCGCTCTTCCGCGAAACGCGCACCACGTTGCACGCGGACCTCGCGGCGACACTGCCGCCGACGGTGTGCGAGCCGGTGCTGATGCGCCAGGCGGTGATGAACCTGATCACGAACGCGTGCCACGCGATGGAGCCGGTGCCGGGCGAACACTTCCTGTACCTCAGCAGCTTCACCGAAGAAGGCACCACGTGCATCGCGATCGAAGACACGGGCTCGGGCATTCCGAAGCACCTGTGGGAAAGCGTGTTCGAGACCTTCTTCAGCACAAAGGGTCAGTCCGGCACGGGGCTCGGCCTCGGTGTCGTGCGCAACGTCGTGCGCCGCTTCAATGGCAGCGTGCGTCTGGAAGAGCCTAAACATGGGAAGGGCGCACGGTTCGTGATTCGCCTGCCCATTGCGGAGTAAGTACTCGCCGGTTGGGAACCAGCGATTTGCGGCCCACAAGGCCGTGCACAAGATGATAGGGGGGACCGCTACCCGGTCCGCCGGTGTCGGGGGGCACTGGAAGATTTAGGTAGTGAGGGGCCCGTAGGCCGATCGGGGGGTTGGCCTGCGGGCCCCGCGCGTTTTTTAAGCACGAGTGGCTGGTGGCTAGGTAAGAGGATTGCGATCGGGTGGTATGAAGCCTGTGCGGGCCGCGTCGGTGGCGAGGGTTTCGGGGCGGTAGTGGCGGTGCAGGATCGGGGCGATTTTGTCGAAGAGTTCGGGATGGGCGTCCGCGAACTCGCGCCATGTTACTGGAGAGCCCGGCCTGATCGCGCGGGCATGCACAAGCGTGCCGAAGGCGCAGGTGACGGTGTCGTGATAAAGATGCGGCGCGGTGTCGAGAGCGTCGTTCAGTTTCGGGATGCCGGCGCGCATGCGCTTTAGGGCGGCGTCGCAATCCTGTTCGCGGCGGCTGTAGATCCACGCCATGCGCAGATGCGCCTCGTGGGTCCATTGCGCGCGCGTGAGCGCGGCGCGTTCAAACAGATCGATGAATTCGTCGTCGGTCATGGGTTTCACCAAAGAATAGTAACGCCATGCGCACTACTCTTCAGCGCGAGGGCGCGGGCCCCTTAAATACTGGACCAGCTCCGCCGGGCGATCGGTCTGGATGCCGTCCATGCCCCATGCGAGCATTTGGGCCCAGTCGTCGGGCGAGTCTTCGTCGGTGATCACGATCGCGCCGTGCGCGTGTGCAGTTTCGACGAATCCTTGCGAACAGAAGCGCATCACGCTCGCAACGATGCGCGGCTTGGTCTCGAATTTCCCGAACAGCGGCTCAAGGTTTTCGCCCGGCCCCGGATCGGGCATCAGCAGGCACTCCGCGCATTCCTTCTGCACGGCGAGTTGCTGCGACACGCCGGTGTACCACAGCGCGCTGCGCTCCATGCCATGCTTGCGGATGAGCACGAGCAGATCGGGAATCGCCTTTGGTTCTTTCACGTCCAGATAGACGCCGATTTTTCCCGCGCAGAGGGTGAAGATTTCCTCCACCGTGGGGATGCGTTCGTTTGCCCACTCGGACCCAACGCGGCTGCCAATGTCCAGGGCTTTCAGCTCGGCGAGCGTGAAATTGCGCACCGCGCCCTTGGCGTCCTTGGTGTAGTCGTCGACGTTTCCGTTGTGCACGCTAACGAGGTGGCCGTCTTTTGTTGCGCGCACGTCGATCTCGACAAAGTCGCACTCCAGATCGATCGCGCGCTGATACGCCGCCAGCGTATTTTCCGGCGGCACGTCGTGTGCGCCGCGGTGTGCCACGACATACACGCCACCGTGCCGCGGCGGCTGCATGCCCAACTCGCGAATGACGGTGTCGTCCGGCTCCGCAGCGAGCAGTACGCTGATGACGGCGGCGAGTAGCATCACGCTAGAACCGCGAGCTCGTCGGCTTATGATCCGCCGCCGCCCACGCCTTGTCGAAGCGCGCCTTCACCGCCGCGGCTTCTTCGGCGCGCTCGGGCTGCGCCTCAATCGCTTTCCACAATCCATATAGCGCAAAGCCGTTCTCGGTGTTCTTGTTCAGGTCCGCCCAGTACACGGCCTCCGCTTCGTCGGGCCGGCCTGCTTCGAGCAGCGCCGCGCCGAGCAACTGGCGCGAGGGCAGCGGCCAATCGGGCGGCTCGTTGTAGGTGAAACTGTCCTGCAGGCGCACGGCGCGGTCGAGACTCGCGATCGCTTCGTCGTCTTTGCCTTTCGCGGTGGCGTATTCGCCCTCGGCGACGTGCAGCGCCATCGTGAGCAACACTTTTGGATCATTAAAGCCGACCGGCATCGGGAACTGTGTCGTTTCAGTCATCGTGCGCAGCGCTTTTATTTCTTGTGTCGCGGCGCGCAGGTTGTCGGTGTGGATGTACGCGAGCGCGCGCGCCCAGTGCCACACGCCTTTGACGAAGGGCGCGTCGTCCGCCGGCACGGGCTCGGCGAAAATCGCGTCCCATTTTCCGAAGCGCACCATCATGTGCAGCGGCGTGGAGTAGAAGGATTCGTAGAACGACATCGCCATGCCGGCGTGGTTGTCCTGCGCCTGCTTGGCGAGTTTGCGCGCCTGGAAGATCGCTTCCTCCGCGCGGCCCTGGCGTTCTGCTGCCCACATCAGGAAGTGCACGTTGTGCGGGTAGTACGCGAGCGGATAGACGCCCTGCGCCTTGCATTGCGCGATGTAGCGCTCGTCGGTGTCCACCGCGCGGCGATTGCTTTCGTACGCGTCGGCATAGCGCCCGAGACGCACGTAGGTGTGCGACGGCATGTGGACCAGATGCCCCGCCATCGGCGTGAGCGTGATCAAGGTGTCCGCGGCGACTTCCGCTTTCTGCGGATAGTGTTCCTCGGTGGCGTGGATGTACAGATGCAGCGCGCCGATGTGGTTCGGGCTGCGCGCCATCACGGTTTCCAGCTCTTTCAGGATCGTCTTCGTGCCTTCGCGCGGCTGGCCGTCTTTGGAGTAGTAGTTCCACGGCATCAGATTCATGATCGAGTCCGCGTGTAGCGTGCGAATGTCGTCGTCCGCCGGGAACGCCGCCGCCGCGATGCCCATCGCCTCGGCATACGCGCGATCGAGCGCGGCGCGGTCAGAACCGCCATCGCTGTACCGTTTCGCAATCGCATCGATGAGCGCCTTTTCGGCGGGCGTCACATTTCCCGCGAGCGATACGGCTTTCTGTGCGGCCGCGAGCGCGGGCGCGGCATTTTCCGGCAACAGCGGCATGTTCAGGTTCGGCCCAAATGCGAGGGACTCGCCCCAGTAGGCCATCGCGCATTCGGGATCGAGCCGCTGCGCTTCCTTGAAGGAACGGATCGCCTCGGCGTGGTTGAACGCATACACCAGCCGCAGGCCCTGATCGAAAAACATCTGCGCGCGATCCGACTTGGTCGTGATCGGATGATGCAGATCGCTCAGGCCGTCGAGCAGCGGCGCGAGCTGTCCGGGTTCGGCGGCGGCGCCTTGTGCGGAAGCGGGATGGGCCGACATCGCGGCGATGGCGAGTGCCGCGGCGGAAATCCAAGGCGCAATTCGGAAATGTTGTCGAGTCATGGCGTTGCCCCTTCGTGAAAACGTTTTACTGCACCGTTCGGTAAACGTCCCGCTGCGGGCGCACCCTGGGCGGGTTCAATTCTGATAGAGGTACAGCAGCCCCTGCTGCGCCCCGGGCACGACAACCGCATCGTGGTCGCGGCCGCTGAGTAGTTCCGTCTGGACTTTGAAATTCATCCGCTCGCGCGAATCAAGCGCCTTCTTCAGTCGATCGAATCCGATTATATACGTGGTCGTGTCGTCGCCGGCGGCGGCGATGTACAGCCGGATATTCGGATCGAATTCCATGCGCATTTTTTCGTTAGCCAGTCGAACGACATTGTAGTCGGCCCACTGCGCGGAGGGCGCGAGCGCCAGGTATTTCGAGAAAAGATCGGGGCGCGTGAGCGCGGTTTCGATGACGAACACGGCGCCGACGCTATGCCCTGCGAGGCAGCGATCCCCCGGCGCAACGCGGTATTGCGTTTCGATTTTTGGGATCAGCTCCTGCTCGAAAAACGAGACGAAGGCCGCCGCCTTTCCTCCGGTGGATTTGGAGTTGATGTAACTCTGCACGCCAAGCGTGAGATCGTCGGACCAGCGTGCCGCGGCGGCTGCCCCGCGCCCGCCGCCGAATGCAACCCGCCCGCCGCCAAGGCTCGCCGAACCGATGGAGACCACGATCGGATCCGGGATCTGCGAACGCTTGAGCAGGGGCTCCAGAACGGCTTTATAGCCTTCGGGGAACGGGCTCGGCGCCACGACGTAAATTACGGGATAGTGGGCCGTGGTTTCTTTGTAGTCGCCGGGAAGTTGCACCAAAATTTCGTAAGACTTGCCGGTATTCGTCGACACTATCTCGAAGGTTTCGGTGATCGGCGGCAACACCTCGCGCTCGCCGAACTCCAGCCACGAGAGGTTGACGATGTCGTGCGAAGTGGCGAAGTACAACGTCGCGATCGGGATCACGAGCAGGGGAAGCAAATTGAGCTGACGCAACATGGACAAATCGTGGCATGCCCGCGCGCGTCGGTCAAGCCGTGCGCCGGTTTATTTTGGGGAGTGGATGGACCGGCGCAGTTTCCACACGCGATTGAACAGCCGCAGGTAGTCCTTGCCGAAGGTGATGATGCGGGCCTTGGACGCGCCGGACGCGCGGGGCTGGTAATGAAACGGCACCTCGCGGACGGTGAACCCCGCCGCCTGCGCGCGCAGCAGCACTTCGACCACGAGCACGAAATTCGTAAATTCGATGTCTAGATCGCGGAAGATCGCCTTGCGGTAGAGGCGGAATCCGCTCGAGATATCCTTGGCGGATAACCGAAAGCCCACGCGAAAAAATCCGTTCAGAATCCGGCTCAGGATCATGCGGCCGAAGACTTGATCGGCCTTGCCGCCCGTTACGTAACGTGACGCGATCATGATGTCGGCCTTGTCGCGCGCGCTCCACAGCGTTTGGATCACGCTGGCCGGATGCGACTGATCGGCGTCCATCGTGAGCACATACGCGCCGCGCGCCTCGGCGACGCCGTGCAGGACCGCGTTGCCGTAGCCGCGTTCTTTTTCCACCATGTAGAACGCGCCGTGTTGTGTCGTGATCTCGCGCGTGCGATCGGGACTGTTGCCGTCGATGACGAGGATTTCCCACGCGATGTCCGCCTCGCGCAGGGCGGCCGTGAGCGCGGGGAGGAGCTGCTCAAGGTTCGGGCCTTCGTTCAGCGCCGGAATGACAACCGACAAATCGAGCGAGTTGTCTTTGAGCGAAACGCGCACCGAAAATTAACTCCGAGAACCACAATTAAAAAATGGCACAAACGCAGATGAGGTTTCTACCGCGCGGCCGCGGGCAACGCAAAGGCGATATACGCATCGCCGGACTTGGTGCCCATTTTGCCGCCGCCCGCCGCGACGACGACATACTGGCGTCCATCGATGGCATAGGTTGCCGGTGTCGCGTAGCCGCCGGCCGGGAGTACGGCCTCCCACAACGCCGCGCCGGTGTCCGTATCGAACGCGCGGATTTTCTCGTCCTGCGTCGCCGCGATGAACACTACGCCGCCGGCTGTCACCACAGGGCCGCCGTAGTTCTCGGTGCCGGTCGGCGGAATGCCGCGCGCCGTGAGCGCGGGGAATTCGCCGAGCACGCGCTGCCATTTCAACTCGCCTTTGTTCAGGTCTATCGCCGTCAGCAGGCCCCACGGCGGCTTTACGGCGGGGTAACCCTCGGGATCGAGGAAGCGGATATAGCCCGTGTGGCCGAACTGCGGCGCGGCGTCGGTGCTGTCGGATTTCGCCGCGGGTGCCGGCGGCGTGACCGGCGCGAGCAGGAAAGTGATCAGTTCTTCGATCTGGCCCTCGGGCAGATGTTGGAACGAGGGCATCTTGCCTTTGCCATCGCGCAGCATCGTCTTGATGTCCTCGCGCTTCATCTTGCGGCTGAGGTCGAGCAGGGGCGGATACTCGCCCGCGGGATCGCCCTGGCGGTTCGTGCCGTGGCAGTAGAGGCAATTGCGCGCATACAGCATGCGCGCGGAGCGCGACGTGCCGCCGGTCTGCTCGCCGAGATCGACCATCTGCAAAATCCATGGCATCTCGCTCGCGTTTACGTACATCGTGCCGCTCGGGTCCACCGCCGCGCCGCCCCACTCGCCACCGCCGTCGAAACCCGGAAAGATGATCGTGCCCTCGCGGCTCGGCGGCACGAACTGTCCATTGCTGCGCGCGCGCTTAAAGCGATCGAGCACGGCGGCATGTGCGGACTCGGAGAGATCAGTGACGTCCGCTTCGGTCATGATCTGCCGGCTGAACGCGGGCGGGCGCACGGGGATCGGCTGCGTGGGGTGCGTGTATTCGCCGGGCAGATCGGAGGCCGGGAATGCGCGTTCCTCGATCGGGTGCAGCGGCTCGCCAGTCTCGCGGTTGAACACGAAGACATGCGCGGATTTCGTGATCTGCGCGACGGCGGGAATCTGCTTGCCGTCGCGCGTGAGGGTGAATAAATTCGGCGGCGCGGGCAGATCGCGATCCCACAGATCGTGGTGCACCATCTGAAAGTGCCACTTGTATGCGCCCGTGTTCGCGTCGAGCGCTAGCAGCGAGTTCGCATACAAATTCGCGCCCGGCCGATCGGCGCCATAGAAGTCATAGGCTGCGGACCCGGTGGGCACAAAGACCATCCCGCGCTCAACATCGACGGACATCCCGGCCCACGAGTTCGCGCCGCCGAAGCGTTGGTAGGCGTCCGCCGGCCACGTGTCGTAGCCCGGCTCGCCGGGATACGGAATCGTGTGGAACGTCCACACGAGCGCGCCGGTGCGTACATCAAACGCACGCACATCGCCCGGCGCGGAGGGATGCGCCTCGTTCATGCGCACGCCGACGACGATGAGGTCCTTGTACACGACGCCCGGGGTGGTGATGACGGTATATAAGTCCTTGGCCCAATCCGGCAGGCCGAGCTTCATGCTGATCGAGCCGTTCTCGCCGAACGTGGCTATCGGTTGACCCGTGACGGCATCAAGCGCGTACAGCCGCTGGCCCGCCCCCGCAAAAATGCGCCGCTCCGCGCCGTCGGTCCAGGTCGCGACCCCGCGGTTCATTCCGCCACCGCCCGCGCCGCCACCCTCCACGTAGGGATCGAAGGTCCACAGCGGCGCGCCGGTCGCGGCATTCAGCGCAAAAAATTTCAGCTTCGGCGAACTGCCATATAACACACCGTCGATGATCAGCGGGTTGCACTGGATCTGCGTGCCGCCCTTGGCGTCCATGTCGCCGGTGTTGTATGTCCACGCGACTTCAAGCTGCGCGACGTTCCCGCGATTGATCTGATCCAGCGCGGAGTAATGATTGCGATCGTCGCCGCCGAGATAGCCGGGCCAGTCGGTGGCGTAAACAGATGCCGAAACAATGATGAGGAAGAATGCGATGCGCGCGGCCACGCTGCCGTCTCCGGTGAATGCGGCGGCACTATAGCAGAGGCCAAGCGGCGGGACGCCGCTTCCACAGTAATGCCGCGTTTTTTTTCTGGAAACTCTGGATGATTTAGTGGGCGGCGGTTTTCGACCACAGATTCAGCACCAGGACCCCGGCGATGATGAGCCCCATCCCGAGGTAGGCGGGCCCATCGAGGCGCTCCCGGAATACGACCGCGCCGATGATCGCGATTAGCACGATTCCCACGCCCGACCAGATGGCGTACGCCACGCCGATGCTAATCGATTTCAGCGCCAGCGACAGGAAATAGAACGCGACGAGGTAGCCGACGTAGACGACGATCGTGGGCACAGTTTTCGACATGCCGTCCGAATATTTCAGCGCGGTCGTGCCGATGACCTCGGCGACGATGGCGCAGGCGAGAAGCAGGTAGGGCATGGGGTAGGGCCTCCGGCGTTGGGGCGGGCGGCGACAGTTTATTACACCCGAGGCGGCATTCCCGAAGTGCGCATAGGGCGACGTATCATCCTGTCACTTCAGTAGGAAGTTAAAAACTATGACGACCCATGAAACACAACGCGAAGCAGCGCAAGCCCTGAGTTGGGGTTTGGCGTTTGGTGTGATTGACTTGCGCCATGTCATTTCGTGGGCGGACGCTCAGATTGTTGCGGCCACGGAGGCGCCAATGTGGCTTATCGACCTGAGCTTAGTCCGTGACCGGAACGCCGCTATTTCGCAGTTGGACGCTCTCTCCGAGGGGCACGACTTTGCATTGGCGGTCGGATTGTTCGCGGTCCTTGCTGATGACGCGATTTCGCGGTTGCCTGAATTTTGGCGCAAGGGTCTCTCGGGCCTGATAGCGGTGTTGCGCGTTCACTATGACTGGCCGGACGCCAACGACGCGGCGCTTGAGCTTTTCGTCGTGGAAGAGGAAGTGGATGACGGATATGGAACGAGCGACGAAGCTCGCGCGGCGATCGCGCGATTTGCGGCCCCGTATCGGCCGCAGGCAATACGCCTCGGTATTCTTGACGCCGGTACTTAAAGCCGGCGTCAGGATATCGGCAGCGCCACGTCCTCGAAATTGTCCATCATGCGGCCGTCGCGCATTTTTTGTAGCGCGTTGAGCGCGGCGTCGACGGGCACCGTGACCTGATCCTTGCTGCAGTAGCGGCGCCAGGTGATGGTGCGGTTTTCTGCTTCCTTGCCGCCGAGGATCCAGATGTTCGGAATCTTGTGGGTCACCGCGTTGCGGATTTTCTTGTTAAACGATTCCGCGGAGTCGTCGATCTCGCCACGCAGCAAGTTGCCCGTCATGCTTGCCGCGATCTCGTTCGCGTACGGCAACACCGCATCGCTCACGGGAATCAGTTTCACCTGCACCGGCGCCATCCAGGTCGGGAACGCGCCGCCATAGGCCTCGATGAGGAACGAGATCATGCGCTCGTGTGTGCCCAGCGGCGCGCGGTGGATGATGAACGGGCGCTTTTCGTGGCCATCGCTGTCGGCGTACTTCAGGTCGAAGCGCTCGGCGATCACGAAGTCGAGCTGGCAGGTGGCAACGGTCTCTTCGCGGCCCAGCAAGTTCTTGAGCTGGATGTCCATCTTCGGGCCGTAGAACGCCGCTTCGCCGACTTCCTCTTCGAAGTTCACCTTGAGGTCTTTCAACACCTCGCGCACGACGGCCTCGTAGCGGTTCCACTCGTCCTCGCGGCCGAGGTACTTGTTGCTCTTCGGGTCGTGCAGCGACAAGCGCACGCGCAAATTGCCGATGCGCAGGTGGCTGTAGTACTTCTGGTACAGCGCGATGACGCTCGCGAATTCGCCGTGCACCTGTTCCGGCGTGCAGTAGATGTGCGCATCGTTCATCGACAGCGCGCGCACGCGCAGCAGGCCCGCAAGCGAGCCGTGCTTTTCGTAGCGGAACACGTCGCCGTACTCCGCCAGGCGCAGCGGCAAATTGCGGTAGCTGTGCGGCCGCGCGGCGTAGACCTTGTGGTGATGCGGGCAGTTCATCGGGCGCAGGTAGTACTGCTCGCCTTCGTCCATGTTCATCGGCGGATACATGTCTTCCGCGTAGTACGGCAGATGGCCCGAGCGGTGGTAGAGCTCGCCGCGGGTGATCACGGGCGTATCCACGCGCACGTAGCCGCCCTTGAACTCTTCTTCCTTGGCCCACTTCTCGAGTTCTTCGCGGAGCACGGTGCCGTTCGGCAGCCACAGCGGCAGGCCGACGCCGATCTCGGCGTCCAGGAAAAACAGATCGAGTTCGTCGCCAAGCTTGCGGTGATCGCGCTCCATCGCGAGCTTGCGTCGGGCGATGTAGTCCTCGACTTCTTCTTTGCTTTCAAACGCGAGACCGTAGATGCGGGTCAGCATCGGCTTGTGCTCGTCGCCGCGCCAATAGGATCCGGAGATGCGATCGAGTTTGAACGAACCCTTCGGCACTTCGCCGGTGTGTTGCAGGTGCGGGCCTTCGCACATGTCGGTGAAGGGGCCGTTGGTGTAGAAGCCGAGGCCTTGCTTGCCGGCCTTGCCAAGATCGACGAGTTCCTGCGCGTATTCGAGTTTGTAGGCTTGATCGGTCTGCGCGAGGAGTTGTTTCGCTTCGTCGAGGGATTTGTTCGATTGTTCGAAGGGTTGTTTCTCTTTCACGATCCGGCGCATGCGGTTTTCGAGATCCGCCAGGTCGCGCTCGCCGATCGGGGTGTCGCCAAAATCGAAGTCGTAGTAGAAGCCATTGTCCACCGGAGGGCCGAAGGCGAGCTTGGCGTTCGGCCGTACCTCGAGCACCGCCTGCGCGAGGATGTGCGCGAGCGAATGCCGCAGGCGGTACAGCGGGTTGTCCTTCTTCGGGTCGATGCCTTCGGTGGTCTTTTCCATGAATTCGGTGCAATCCTGCGAATCTGTCCAGAACGGGGAAGTATGCGCACGCCGACGCGTGCGGCGCGGCCCATGATACTTGCGCACGGAAAAGGGCTTCAATTTCGTGCGCGGCGCGGGCATTCCGCGCGCGGGATGACTATAATCTCCGCTTCGGCTGACGACGGAGACCTCGCAATGGCGCAAGATTTGAAAGCAATGTACCGCACACAGACGCTCGGCGACTTCCCCGAGACGGTGGAAATACTCGGAAAGAAATACGAGAAGGTCGAGGACCTGCGCTATGGCACAAATCCGCACCAGCCCGCGGCGTTCTACCGGCCGACGAGCGGGAGCCTCGTGCTCGGCGGCTACAAGACGCTGAAAACAGGGAAGGGCGGGCTGTCGCAGACGAACATCGAAGACATGCACCACGCGGTCGGCATCCTGAAATATTTGCAGCGGCCTGCGTGCGCGGTGATGAAGCATTGCAACCCGAGCGGCGTCGCGACGAAGGTGGATAACCACGATCTGAAGACCGTGTATGAGCGCGCGCGCGACGCGGATGCGCAGGCGGCGTTTGGCGCCGTGGTCGCGTTCAACCGCGAAGTGGACGGTCCGACGGCGGACGCGATCATGCAGACGGTGGTGGAAGGAATCGCCGCGCCGGGTTTCACGCCCGAAGCGCTGGAGAATCTGAACGCCGGCGATCGTTACAAGCGCAACAAGGAAATCCGCGTCATCCAGTTGCCGGACTTCGCGATGTTGCCGAAGTATATCGACGACGGCACCGATGTGCGCGAGATTAAAGTGTTCGACGACGGCTCCGTCGTGCTCGCCGTGCCGTATTTGTCGCGTGTGAAAACCACGGCTGACCTCGTGCCGGCCTATTCGGACGATGCCAAGCGCGGCCGCATTGAGATTGCACGCAAGGCCGACGCGCGCGAGCTCGACGATCTGCTCTTCGCGTGGTACGTGAACATCCACGTGCGATCGAACGGCGTGGTGGTCGCGAAAAACGGACAGACCCTCGCCGTCGGCACGGGCGAGCAGGACCGCGTGGGCGCGGTGGAGCAGGCCGTGCACAAGGCGAAAAAGAAATACAAAGGCACGGAGACGATGGACGGCGCGGTAATGTCCAGCGACGGGTTCTTCCCGTTCCGCGACGCCGTGCGCGCCGCGACCGATCACGGCGTAACGGCCATCGTGCAGCCGGGCGGCTCTGTGAACGACTACGACGCCATCGCGCAGTGCAACGAATCAGAAACGGCGATGGTGTTCAGTCTGGAGCGGTGCTTTAGCCACCACTGAGGATTATCATGTGAGATTCTCGGAGCTTGTTCGGCTGCTGGAAGAGAATGGATTTCGAATTATGAAGGAGAAGGGTTCAATCCGATACTACGGAAAATCAGATTGGCCCAATCTGGTTCGCATCGATTTTCATGGTGCGAAGGAAGTACCTACTGGAACTGCCCATGACTTAAGTCAGCAGGCATCGTGAAACCAAAATGATAAATCTTCCATATAATTTAGTCATCGAAGCAACGCGTGAACCGGATTTTTTTTGCTTTTTCTCGCCTGACCTTCCCGGATTTACGGGCGTTGGTCATTCAATTGAAGATTGTCTCTACAACGCGCGGCATGGTATGGCGGATCATGTTTCGACTTTGCGTGAGCAAGGGCTTGCTGTGCCGCCGCGACCCGTCAAAACGACCGTGTTAATTCAGGATGCGGAACCCGTAGGTGTCTAAGTAGCAGTATCGCTTACGACAGCGCGCCCGTTTCGGCGTTGTAGGTCCAGTTCCTGCCGGGGACGGGATATTCCGGAAAGTCGCCGCCGAGCCAGTCTTGGAATTCCTTGAGCGTGTGAGGCTTCCGGCCGTTTTCCTTGGCAAACGCGCGAAGGCGGCCGTTCATGCCGAGGATCATGCGATCGCGTGTGTCTTCGAGCACCACGATGCTCTGCACCTTGCCCGCGGCGTCGATGAAGAATTCGCCCGCTTCGTTCTGCGACGGAAGGCCGCGGATCCAGCCAAGCTTGACGAATTCGTTGAGTGAGGCCGGCGCATGGCCCTGCTCCGCGCGATACCGATCCGCGAGTTTTTGCAGTCCCTTCATGTAGTCGTCGGCGACGAGGATGCGCAGGTTGTGTTGCGCGACCTCGCGTACGAAGGGATCGGTCGCGGTCGCGATGACGTCTTCCCAGATCGCGCGCGACTGGCCGCCGAGGTTGTTCTGCTGCTCAATCTGGCGCGCCCAGTTCAGGTAAAGCTGCGGATGCTTGTGCATCGGCGCCATCACGCGCAGCCAGTGCGCGGCGTGCGCGGGCGAAGCCGGATCGTTGCGGCGATTCAGCGTGTAAAGCTTCACGATTTCGTACGGGATTTCCCACGTGTCCGGATTGTTCACATATCCGCGCTCAAGCAGCGCGAGCGCGCGATCATCCGTGCCGATGGACGACAGGAACATTCCGCCGTGGCGATAAACGCCTTTGAAGTACGGATCGAGTTCCGTCGTGGCATTCAGCATGTGATCGAGCCACGCGAATTTTCGTTCGGGGTTGTGGTACTCCGCAACCGTGTACTGGATCGTCTCGATCCACAGCAAATCCGCGACGATGTTGCTCATGCCCGCCGTTAGATGTTGCAAGATGGACTTGTTGGGGATGTAGAGCAGCTCGTCCGACAGCACTTCCTTGCGCAAGGTATCGACGCGTTTCTGCGCGACGACCACGCCGCCAAAGGCGAGGAGCGCGACCACGAGCGTGAGCAGGGCGCGGCGATACACGGCGGCGGCCTTAGACGTCTTTGTCCTGGAAGGCGGCGGCTGCGAAGAACAGCAGCAGGGCGGTGTAAAGCGCGCCGTAACCGACCGTCCAGGCGACATAGCTGTGCGGCACGTCCACGCCGTTCGCGAATTCGCGCCACACGTCGAAATTGCCGAGATTCGGAATAAGGTAATAGAGCCCTTCGATGATCTGCTTGGTCATCGTGCCATCGAAATGGCTGGGCAGGTTGAGCATGATGCCCGTGGCGTGACCAAGGAAGTAGGCCGTCAGCACGATGATCGCGCCGAGGATGGGCGAGGTCAGCGTAGACATCAGCACCGAGAGACCCGTGACCAGCAACAGCTTGCAGTACACCAGCAGCACGGCCTCGAAATACGGCACGCCCACTTGCCCGCCCATGAGCCAGAGGTACACCGCGGCGGCGAGGCCCATCGCGCCCGTGGTCGTGGCGATGAGCAGCGCGAGGCCGAGGTACTTGCCGAGGATAAATTCATAGCGCCACATCGGCTGGCTCAGGATCGTGTAGATGGTGCGCTTATCGACTTCCTTGTAGACGAGGTTTGTGCCGACAAAAATGGCGATCAGCGCGCCGAACACCGAGATCGCGGCCAGCGAGATGTCCGCAATGATTTTTACGTCCTGCCCCATGCTGATGTAGCCCAGCGCCTTCGACGCGAGGATCGTGGCACCCGCGAAAAACAGCAGCACATACAGAATCTTGTCGCGCACCGCTTCGCGGTACGTGTTCATGGCGACCGTCAGGGCCCTCATGCGCCAACCTCCACCTGCACCTGTTCGCGCACGAAGTAATCTTCCAGCGATTCGCGCACCGGGCTGAATTCCACCAGTTTCGCGCCATGTGCCACGATATCGCGCACCGCGGCATTGGCTTTTTCCATATCCGTAAAGGAGAAGTGGTCGTTCTCTTCCGTGTGCCGCGTGCGGTATGCCTCGCGTGCGATTTCCTCGGCGTGGTAGGGCGCAAGGCCGTGCGCAACGACTTCCACGAGATGAATGCGTGTGGCGAGCAGATCGTCCATCACGCCTTGGCGGTGCAACTTGCCGTTTACCAGCATGCCGACGCGATCGCTGATGAGCTCAACATCGCTCAGCACGTGCGAGCTGAAGAACACGGTTTTCTTTTCGTCGCGCAGGCGCACGATCAGATCGCGAATGCGGCGGCGGCCCATCGGGTCGAGGCCCGACATCGGCTCGTCGAGAATCACCACCGGCGGATTGCCGACCAGTGCCACGGCGAACCCAAGGCGCTGCCGCATCCCCTTCGAAAATCCACGCACACGCTGATCCGCGATGGACGCCAGATCGAGATCGATCGAGAGCCGTTCCCATTCGTTCGCGCGTTCCTTGGCCGAGAGTCCGCGCAGGCGGCCGTAAAATTCCAGCGTCTCGCGCGGCGTAAGGTATTCGTAAAAATACGGGTTCTCCGGCAGATAACCGACCAGCTTGCGCGCTTCGCGCGTGGGCACTTTCTCGCCCAAAATGCGCGCGCTGCCGCTCGTGGGCCGCATCAGGCCGCAAAGCAGTTTGATGGTCGTCGTTTTACCGGCGCCGTTCTTGCCCAGAAAGCCGTAGATCTCGTTTTCATACACCTGGAGATCCAGCCCGGTCAGGGTGAGCTTGGGCTTTCGGCCGAGATGGCGCTTGTAGGACTTGGTCAGTCCCGAAGTTTCGATGGCGAAGTTTCTATTACTCACGAACCGCTCCCGGATTTCGCACTTTGAGCACTTAAAAGCCGCGAAAATACGAGGGGGAGTAGGCCTTGGGCCCGATAGCCCGGTGGCCTCAACACTCCTTCCCGCGAAAATGTACCACAAAAACGGGATTTGCAAATTGATTACCCCGGCTTCTGGGGGTACGATACGCAGGTGCCGCAGGCCGCATTTCGGGGTCGAATTGGGGCGTGTGCGGGCCATACTCGGGTTCGGTACATGCGCGCGTTTGGCAAGAGTATTCCAAAAGAAGTCATCTGTCTCTTTCCGGCCGGATTGACCAAGAAAGCCGTGCTGGAAAGCATGATGGAAGCCATCGCCGCCACCGGCGTCGTGAAGGATCGCTCCGCGTTTCTCCGCGCACTCTTCGAGCGCGAGGCCATCCGCAGCACCGGGTTCAAAGGCATCGCCATTCCGCACGTGCGGATCGACGAGATCACCGAGCCTACGGTCGGCGTCGGCATCAGCCGCGCGGGGATCGACTTCGACGCGCTCGACGGCGCGCCCGTGAACGTCGTCGTGCTCTTCGCCATGCCGTCCGGCTCGGACAAGGAGTACCTCGGCTATCTTGCGCAAGTGATGTTGTCACTGCGCACCGCCGGTTTCACGCAAAAACTCCTCGCGTGCAACACGCCGGAAGAAGTCGCGCAAGTAATTGAGCAAGGTCCGTGAGTTCCTCGATCAACGTCACTCCGCCCGCACTGCCCGGTCCTTCTCCAGCCCCTGCCCGTCCGAATGAAACTCGCAAGACTCGTGTCACCATCGGAGTTGCGCTGCTTGCGTTCGGGCTCGCACTCATCGGCGCCGCGGCATTCATCGACGCGCGCGAAGCCAAGCAATCGCCGTGGAGCGGCGCATTGTTTTCCCCCGATGGCGATCCGCCGTGGGAGGGCACGTTAAACATCCGCGCGCGCAGACTTTCGCTGCAAAACTATCCGCTGCGCGAAGAAATTCAGCGCACGCTGATGGAAGCCTTGCCTCCAGAGGAACTGGAAGTCTTTGGCCTGGATCGCACGGACTGGCTGATCGTCGTCTACGCGCCGCTGTCGACGCTCGAGCCCTTGCTGGCCTCGGGCCGCATGCCGCGCCCCGGCTATCCCGAGGTCTTGGCGGGTGCCTTCGCGGATCGTGGCGACATTTATGCCGACGACGCGCATTTCGAAGTCGTGGGCCGGCTCTCGCGCACCGCGAGTGGATTGGCCACGGCCTACGTAATGCCCGCCGACGATGTATGGGAGCCGTTGTTTGAAAAGACCATGACGTGGGGTTGGCTCGATCCGAACGGTCTCAAGAACCTCGCGGCGATGAAAGAAGAATCCCGTCTCGGTAAAGAAACCGAAGTTTTCGGCGGCCATTTCCCGGCATCGATGCTGTCCGTGTGGTGCACGATGGCGGGCTTGGCACTCGCCGCGGCGGGCGGTTCCGTACTGCACCGGATCGTATTTCAGCGAATCCGCACCGGCCTGTTCAGCACGGCGTGCCGCGCCTTTGATGCGCACGCGCGGCTCGTGCGGGCCATGCACCTGGGGTTGTACGGCGGATTTTTCGGCGCCGCGGCCTTCACGTTATTGAATCCGCAAATCAACATCATCGCGATGAATTTCATCACGCACGCCTTTTCCGAGGGCAGCCTCAATTATGTCGGCGATGCGTATCGTTCGGGCAATGTGTTCCTCGCCGCGCTGACGACCTGGGTGAACAACTATCTGCTGCAGACCGTCGTGCTCACGATGCTGTTGTCGCTGGCGATTCCTTATGCCGGCATCCTCAAGACCCTCGCGAGCTTCACCTTCGCGGGGTTTGGCATGGCGCCGCTCTGGTCGGGCATCGCGGCGAACTACACCTTTCATTCGGTCACCATGGTGCTCGAGCTTGAAGCGTATATCTACGCCTGCGTGGCCGTCGCGATTTTCTGGCTGAAACTCGCCGAAGCCTTGCGCCAGCGCAATAGCGCGCCTGTGTTGGAAGGCACGCGCATTATGGCCTCGGCCACCGTGCTCGCGGGGGTGCAACTCGCCATCGCGGGGTTATACGAAGCACTCACGTTGATTCTGTTGCGCTAGTTATTGCGGCTGCGCGGCCGGCGCGGGTTTGCCGGTGTTGATCATGATGTCTTTGTACTGATTGCCGACGCCGCCCGGATTTTCCATTTTGTCGGGATACACCTCGACGCGATGCTCGATGCGGAGCTGCGCGATCACTTTTTGCGTCGCAAGCTGCGTGGCGATGTCGATCGCGGCTTCCTGAAGCGTCTTGGGGCGCTCGGGTTCGCTGTTCAGAATTTCGACCAGAATCTGCGCCGCGGGCCGCAATCGCTGCACCGGCTGGCCCGTCTTCGGATCGGCCACATATTCCTCGTGGGTCGGCAACAGCACCGGGCCGACAATCTGCCCCTTCTGCGCACCGTGGGCCGTCGCCCAGAAGGATTTAAAGCGCTCCACCCTCGGGTCGTTTTGCAGCGCCGAACGCGGCAGGCCAAAGCCCTGGTCCCGGCTGACGAACGAGGAAACCACATCGTTAAAGGATTCGCCGGAATCGACCCGGCGGCGCGCCTCGCCCGATAGCGTCGCCCATTGCGGCATTTCGATGGGGAACTGGAGCCCGAAGAATTCAATGAACTCGTAACGGATGAATTCATCCTTGCGCCGTTCGTATTCGTTTTTCACTTCATCGGGCGTGATTGTGATGGTCCGGTTCTGCGCCGCCTGCTCGATGGTGTATTGCAGCGCTTCCTCGCGCAGCATGCGCTCGACTTCTTCATCGGTGCCGAATTCGATCTCCGCCTGAATCGCGGCGAGTTCGTTTGGACTGATCCCGAGCGGCGTCGGATCGGCGAGTTGGTACGCCGTGCGGAATTCCGGATGCTTCGTAAAATAATTTTCGCGGGCCACATCGCGCGAGGCTTCGATTTTCCCTTCGGCAGAGAGTTTCTTCGAGAGGTCCGCCTTGATGCGCGTGTTGATCCAGTCGTTGAGCGAATTAAGCGCATCGTCCAGCGTTTGGATCAGTGGTCGCTCTTCGTCCGGCAGATCGCGCAGGTAGGTCTTGAAATCGCCGCGCGTAATCTTCGTGTCCTCATAGCGCGCGATGACCAGGCGGTTTTTGTCGGCGATGAAGCTGCCGGCGTACAGCAGGGCGCCAATTCCAAACATGGCCACCACGGCCAGCACGCCGTAGAGTACGGGGGAACGTTGCAGGGCGCTCACGCGGCGTTACTCCGCGTCCGGTTCTTGGGCCTTGCCATAGCCCAGCGAACGCAGGAAGGCGTCAATGTCGATGGCCGGCGTGGCGCCTTCCTCGGGGTGAAAATGCAGCGGGCTGCGGAGATAAGCGCGCTGGCATGCGGGGCACAGATCCAATTCGACATGCTTGTAGATGGTCTCTTCGATTTCCTTGGGCGACTTGTCTTCCAGGCGCTCGATGAGCCGCAGCATTTCCTGCCGGTGATCGCGGACCAGCTCGGCCAGGCCGACCTCCAGCTTGTCATACGCCGCGCGGATGTCGATCTTGACGCGATACCGCAGGCGCCCTGCCTGCAATTCGCGTCCGCACCCGTCGCAGCGGTAGACCACCATGGGAAACACTCCCGGTTGATCGCAGGGGAGTATAGCAAAGGCGCACGGCGGGATTTCCGCACAGGGCTTTGTTACACTGCGCCGGATTCGGAAATCGAGGAGCACAATCATGCGCGGGTTTGCGGCGGTGTTGGCGGGAGTGGCGGTGGGCGTGTGTGCGGCGCAGGCCGGCGCGCACGATGGAGAGCCGGGTCACCGGCATGCGGTCACGCGCACAGTCGTGCTCGCGCAGGCGCAGACACAGGCGGAGGGCGAGCCAGTGAAGCAGGTGGCAGGAATCACGGGGCAAGCACCCTACCGGTTCAAGACACGCATTACAGAGACAGCCATTCCCCAGGCGGAATGGGGCAACCTGCGCAAGGCGCACGGCGGCTTCGCGGTCGACCACCGCCAAGGCAAGGGCCAGGCGTATTTCGGACTGCCGAACACCGGCATCCTGCGGATCAACGCCGCGATGGACAAGGTGGACGTGCTCGATGCGTCGCCGGAGCTCAAAGACGGCGGCACGATGCACAACGCGAGCATCTGGTACGACGCGAAGGGCACGCCCTTCCTGGTGTTTCCCGGCGTTGACCGCGCGACGATTTTCACGACAGACCTCGACGGCCACGTGATCAACAAACTTCCGACGCCCACGCCGGATCAAATGACCGATCCGATCGTGAAGGCGTACTTCGCGGACCCCAAGGGGACGTTTGTACCGACCGACGCGGTGCACTACGAAGGCCGCTACTACATCACCACCGGATACTCGGCGCTGGACTACGTGCTGACGGCGAAGGTTACCAGCACCGATCCGTTTACGACGCAGTGGGACACGCTCGTGTTCGGCGGCAAGGGTGATGCCGACAATCAGTTCCGCACTGGTCACGGCATCACGGTCCATCCGGATGGAAAATCGCTCGTGATCGCGGACCGGCCGAAGAATCGCCTCAAGCGTTTCGCGCCGGACGGCAACTATCTTGATCAATACGTGCTGCCCGAAGGCACGCTGCCCTGCGACTCCGACTACCTCGGCGGATACACGCTGGTGCCGTGCCTCGAAGGCGCCGACAAGACCAAGGGCGCGCCGATTTATCTGATTAAGGATGGCCAGATCGTATCTACGATCATGATAAAGGAAGACCTCGGCCTCGGCCGGTTCACGCACATCCACAACGCGGTGCTGCGCATTGTGGGTAACAAGTTGTACATCATCGCGCAGGCGTGGAACCCCGGCGACTTCGCAATTCTCGAACAAGTCATCGAATAATCGAAAAGTTTAACGCGGCGGACCACGCAATGCGGTCCGCCGCGTTTGTTTTTGTAACTCGGTTAACGTTCCAGCTCGAAGGACACGCTGACCGTCGCCGAGATCGCGATCTTACCCAGCGCGATCGTGGGCGAGCTTTCGCTGCCACCGCCGCCGCCCATGTCTGAAACGGCGTTCTGCGCCATCGCGTAGCCGCGGCCACCGCCGCCCCAACTATTCCAGTTGGAGTAGTACCACGGCATGCCGCCGTGTTCCTGGATATCGAGCACGGAGCCCAGCGATTCGCCGAGCACCGCCGCCATTTTCTCCGCCTTTTCCTTCGCGGCCTTGAGCGCCATTTCGCGCGCTTCTTCGCGGTGCTTCTTGAACTCGGTCGACTCAAAGCTGATGCCGTGGATGTAGTTCACGCCGGCATTCAGTACGTTGGTCACCAGCGTTTCCACCTTCGCCACGTCCGTCACGGTGACCACGACCGTGTTGCGCACGAAGTAGCCGATGAACGCGTCGGCCTTGCGCTCGTAGGAGTCCTGCCAGCGCGGCTCGATCGACAACTGGTCGGTTTGAATGTCTTTGGCCTCGATGCCCAGCGCCTTAATCGCGGCCACCGTGTCGCTCATGATCTTGTTGTTCTTGTCCTTGGCCACGTCCACTTTCTGGTCCCAGGTCTCCACGCCCAGCGTGATCAGGATTTTGTCCGGCTGCACATAGACCGTCGCGTCGCCCGTCACCGAAATGCGCGGCGTCACGGGCACCTGCTGCGCGAAGGCGGTGGACAGCGTCAGCACGGAAAGTAGCGTGGCGGCGAGTAACGTTCTCATTGCGTAACCTCCAAGTCGAATTCAGTTTCGTTCACGTTATTAGACACCGGGCCTACCGGTTTGTTCGAAATGCCCTTCGTGAAAAACACCTGTGAAAACCCGGAAATTGCACGGTCACCCTTGTTTCGCACTTGCCCTTAATGTGGAAGCGGCGTCCCGCCGCTTGACCCCGAGTGCAACAAGCACACGAACATATATAGAGAATCCCGCGCGAGACCGGGTGATCGCGCGCGGGATAAGGGACGACGTGGTGCGGCGTTCTATTTCTTTTTGAAGGCGTCTTCGAATTTGTAGGGCAGAACATCCGGCGCGATGTTCACTTCTGTGGTGAATTTGAACGGAACCGGGCCGCCAGAGTCATACACCAGCTCCACGTAATACGCGGTGTAGCCCTTGGTCGGCGTTTCGACGCGGCCGACGAAGGTCTTGCCTTCTTCCATCGCCAGAGGGGTCTTGGTGTACGCCTTGCCGATGACGTCGAGGCGGAAGTCGCGCGCGTTCGGGTTGGTCGCCTGCCAGAGGTTCACTTCCTTCGGCATGTCATCGACGACGACGCGAATCTCGCCGCCCGGCTCGAGCGTGAAGGAGTACTTCGGGCGCGGCGTGTTGTTCACGACGCTGGTGTAGAACGCGAGCAGCGATTCGCCGGCGTCGGAACCTTGCAAGTTGTGCTTGGCGTTCTCGACATAGCGCAGATACTTCTCGCCGGGAATTTCGGAGTAGTACTTGTGGGAGTTGTCCGGCAGGAAAAATTCGTCGCCCGACGCGTTCACGACGTACTTCGGCATCTGCTTGACCTTGTCACGATCGAAGTAGTTGTACGCGTCCTCGATGGCGAGGATTTCGTCGTACTCCGGCCGGCCGATGCCGTAGGGGAAGAGACTGTGGTTCACGTAGTCGTTCAGCGCGGGGGAGAAGAAGCCGTAGGCCTCGTAGTGGTGTCGGGTGATTTCCTGCGAATTCAGCGCATCGATCACGATCGGCATGATCGACACCACGCGCGGATCGACGATACCCGTCAACCATGTCGTCCAACCGCGCTTCGAACCGCCGGCGACGACGAAGCGATCCAGGGTCAGCTTGCCGCCGGCGTCGCTGGCCGAGAACTCCTGCATCGCCGTGATCGCGGCGACCGCGCTCTTCACCATCGCAAGCCGCACGAGCCATTCTTCATCGTGCGTGACGAAGTACTTCACGCGCGAGTAGGCGATCAAGTCGTCCTCTTCGCGATCTTGCTTGGGCGAGTCGGCGAAGAAAAGCGGTTGGTTCGGCACCTGGCCAAGTTCCGCGACGATGGTCTTCGAGCCCAGCGCCAACTGAAGCACGCGCACACCGGGTTTCTCCGGCGCCGGTTTAGCGTTGTCGCCACCGCCGATGTAGAGCAGCGCGGTGTTGGACGTCGCGCCGTCGGGCTTCACAATCGTGAGCCAGTGCTTCCATTCCGGACGATCGACTTCGGCCTTCGTACGCCACGTCTGCGAGGTGAGATCGAGCACATATCCCGTCCAGCCGTCGCCCGTGATGGTATTGGCGAGCGTCCAGCCGTAGGACGGGTCCGGTTTGGCGACGTACCGATCCAGCGCGGTCTCGTCGGCCGAGAACGCGGGAACGGCGAGTGCAACAAGAGCGCAGAGGAGTAGGGCAGTGCTACGGACGGACATGGCGGTTCTCCCGGGAGGCGTGCAGCCAATCGGAAGATACTACTGTTCCCGGTGCAATTTTTCTTCCCGCCACTTGCCGAGGTCCTGCGGGGCGAGCCGGACGCGGTCGTTGGCGGCCGCTTCGGATTCGGCTTCGATCTTCTGCGTGCGCGCGGCAATGATGGCCAGGCCTAGGCCGAACGCGGCGATGGAAAGGACAATACCCACTACTGCCCGTCGCGCGTCGCCGGCCTCGCGCTTCACCAACGCGATGAGGCCCCAGACGAAACCGAAGATGGGTATAAACATCAGCAAATACCCAATTCGGAACTGCCGCTGCCACGGCACTTGGATATCGCGCAAATCGGCGAAAATATAGATGGCGAGCATCAGCAGAAACGCCGTGATGCCCACGCGCAGGCTGACCTTGCCCGGCGGCGTGGTTCTGGCCTTCCCAAGCACAGGCTTCTCGGTGTCGGGCTGCTCGGATCCGGGCGACGGCGCATGCGCGTGTTGCTGGGCGCGGCGCTGGCCAACCTCGATCCAATCATCTTGCGGCTTCTTGGAGTCGCTCATATGAATCCTTCCGTGCGGCGCGCGCCGCGTGGATTAGAGGTCCGAGTAGGGGTCAGTGCCCGGCTGGTCCCACGTGAGTTGGTCGTACATCGTGTCGCGCGGGTAGTACCAGTACCGCGGACGATACGGTATGTCCGGGTCGCGGTTGCCGCACCACGGGGGCGTGTTCATCATCGTCGTGTTGTCGTACACGTTTGCGCGCAGGAAATCGACGAAGTCGGTCGTGTACGGCAGATCGCTGAACGAGAAAAAGCTCCACGTGGCGAACTGGCCCACGCGCGGCGTGGTGGTCTCGCGATATTTTTGAAACTCGACGTGGCCGTCGAGATACAGCACATTGCCGCCGACCGGCAAGTGCGGGAAACGAATCAGGCCATTCAGGCCGGGCGTTTCGAACAGCACCGGAATCTGGCCATCGTTTACATAGTCGCTGCCCGGATCGTTGATGTCGCGGACAAACACCTTGCCGATGTTCTGCGCCATGCGGAACCACGTGTCGCCGCCGCCCGGCGCATGGCCATAGCGCGATTCCCACTCCAGGCCCCGCTGATCGCCAAAGCTGTCGCCGGGAATGTCCACCGGGCGTTCGCTGGAGGTGTCATTGAAGCGATCGCCTGGCGATTCACCAACACTTTCCCGGCGAGAGTCCAGCGATTCCGGATTGTCGGACATCAGCGTGAGGCTCTGCGTCATGAAATCGGTTTCGCCGACGAACATGTAGTAGCTGAGAATGTCCCACAGGAAGAGCGCGTTTTCTTCGCTCTCCAGCGCGTAGGGCAGGTAGGTGTAAAAATCGCTCGTGATGCACGCCGTATCCGGGCGGAGACCTTGCAGCTTGGACAGTGGGATTTCATTGCTGCGGTCCGAATACAGCTTGGGGTCGATGAGTGCTTCGGAGAAAGTGACGTCACGGAAGTATACGTCGCGTTCCACATCGCGCAGGCTGATCGCCGATGGGCAAATGAGCGTGTCGAGTTCCGTCAGGTAGTCCGGAAATACCTGCGTGGCGTCGAAGATGTAGTTGTTGCGCACGAGGTTCTTCGGATACGTGTTCGCGTCGCCCTGCCACTCGTCCGGGTTTTGCGTCGACCGGTTCTGCACGATGCGCAGGCGCGCATCGCGGCCCAGATCGTCTTCGGCATCGCCCCAGAATCCGTTGGGGTGGCCCGGCGGAAGTTTGCCGTCGTGCTCGTCCGCAAACATCATCAGCGCCATGCCGACCTGCCGCATGTTGTTCGCGCAGGACAGGCGCCGCGTGTTTTCGAGCGCGGCCGAGATGCCGGGCAACAGCAGCGTCGCCAGTATGCCGATGATCGTGATCACCACCAGCAACTCCAGCAGCGTGAAGCCGCGGGACCGATTCAGTGTTTGCATGATTGTCTCCTGGCCGCGGAACGGGACGGCTTCCCGGCGGGCTTTCGTGGTGCGTGGGCGGCGAACCCCGGTGCCGCGCACACAGCGCCAGCATGCTACTGGATGAGTGGGGGCGTGTCAACGCGGATGCGACGAAAAGTATCGCTGACATGAGGCGGGCGGCGGTAGGGCGATTCGTATGTTAAGCTGATGTTTACGTTGCTAACGCTGACGAGGATCACGTGCTAAGACGACAAGAAGCAGACGAAAAAGTGCAGGCGTCGCGCGATATTCGGCTGGTGCCGGCGCGTATCTTCACGCAGGCTGGGTGGATTGTCGGCAAAATGCACGTCGCCGCGGAATGGCGGATGATCAATTTCATCAACAACGTGCCGGATTTCTTCTCGCTGGCCGATGTGATTCTTGAAGGCCGGCCGAAGGTGCTCTCGCTGTTCACGATGCAGCGCTCCGCGATTTTGTTCATCGTCGTCGAGACTGAAGTGGAAAAAGAACTCGGCGCGGGCGGCCGCAATCTTATCGAGCATCCGATTTCGTGCCTGCTGGCGAACGGCGTGTTGCACGGGATCATTTCCGCGCCGCAGGGCATTCGCCTGTCGGATTACCTCTCCCGCCAGGACGGTTTCATCCAGGTGAAGGATGTGCGCTTCCAGATCCGCAATCCGTGGGAAAAGCGCATGATCGATCACGAAGAGCCGCTGGTGTTGCTGAATCCGGACTCCGTGGTCGGAGTGTCCGAATGGTAAGGCCCACCGGTTCATTCAACGAGTAAGTTGTCCGCGCATGGGTTTTACTCCGGCTGAACTCGACGCGATTGCCATCAGCGCGCGCGTGGCGTCCGTCGCCGTGCTCATTGGGCTGCCGTTTGCCGTGCTGCTCGGCCGATTTCTGGCGCGCACGCAGAACCGCTTCGCGTGGCTGATCGAAATCCTCGTGATGCTGCCGCTCGCGTTGCCGCCGGTCGTCTGCGGTTTTTTTCTGCTCGTCGTCTTCGGGCGTTCGGGTCCCATTGGCCGTGCGCTTGAATCCGCTTTTGGTTTTCAGATTACGTTCACGTGGATCGGTGCTGTACTCGCCGCGATGATCATTGGCTTCCCGTTCATGGTGCGCGCGGCGAAGCTCGGCTTCGAAACGATCGATCCACGACTGGAATTCGCGGCGCGCTCGCTTGGCGCGGGCCCCATGTCCGTATTCGCGACGATCAGTCTGCCGCTCGCGAGCCGCGGGATTTTCGCGGGCGCGGTGCTGGGGTTCGCGAAGGCGCTCGGTGAATTCGGCGCGACGATCATCATTGCGGGCAACATCCCGGGAAAAACGCAGACGATTCCGCTGCTGTTGTTCAATTACACGAACCAGCCGGGTGGCATTGAGGAAAGTTGGCGGCTGGTGGTCGTGAGTGTCGCATTGGCGGCCGGTGCGGTATTCGTGAGCGAGTGGCTGGAACGCCGCGGGAGGCGCCGTGTCCGCACTGACGTTTGAAGCGCGCCACTGGTATCCCGGTGGGTTCTCGATCGATCTGCGGTTCGAGACGACGGCACGCGTGACGGCGCTGTTCGGACCGTCGGGCAGCGGCAAGTCGAGCGTGATCGAAATGATCGCGGGCTTGCGTAGACCGGACAAGGGATATATCGCCGCGGGCGAGCACACGCTCTTGGATTCGTCAACGGCGCTGAACGTTGCGCCGGAGTCGCGCGGGATCGGCGTCGTGTTTCAGGACCAGCTTCTGTTCCCGCACAAGAATGCGGAGCAAAACCTGCGCTACGGCATGCGGCGCGCGCGCGACGAAGGTCCCGAGATTAAATTTGAGCGCGTGTGCGCGGTGTTGGAGCTGGATGCGCTGCTCGATCGGCCCGTACGTGGACTGTCAGGGGGCGAGAAGCAGCGCGTGGCGCTGGGGCGCGCATTGCTGAGCCGGCCGCGGCTATTGCTGATGGACGAACCGCTGACGGCGCTGGACGATCGGCTAAAGCTGCGGATTCTGGCGTACCTCGAGCGCGCGGTGCAGGAGTGGAAGCTGCCGGCCATATTCGTGAGCCACGCGCAGGCCGAGGTGCGCCGACTGGCGGACTATGTCGTCGTGATGAACGCGGGCCGCGTGGTCGCCGTGGGCACGCCGGACGAGGCCCTCGCCGCGCCGGGCGCGATGGCGCTGCGCGATGCCTCGGGCCCGATGAACGTGCTGCGCGTGGGCAATCTGCGCGAAGAGGCAGGGCGGTGGAGCGGGGAAGTGGACGGCCAAGGCATCGTGTTGCCGACCATGGAGAAAGCGCCCAAGGGCGATGTCTACGTGCAGGTATCGCCGGAGGCTGTGCTGCTCAGCCGAGAAGACGTTGCGGGCGTCAGTGCGCGGAACCATTTGCAGGGCACGGTGCGCAGCGTCGTCGAGATCGGCGGCACGTGTTTCGTGGCCGTGGATGCAGGGCAGATCGTGTGGGCGGAAGTGACCCCGGCGGCGGTGAAGGAACTCGCGCTGAAGAATGGTGCACCGGTGTTTTGCTTGATCAAAACACACAGCCTGCGGGTGTTGGACTAACGGCGGAGCGGCCGATCCCTTCATATTTTCTGCCGAGTACACGCCATTGAACTTTTCTGGTCAAATCGGCGACTGATCCCTACAAACGATGGACGATCTCCGCACACAGGATGTGTTCCAGCTTCTGGCCCGTTGCCGAGAACGGGATACCGCCGCGTTTGAGGAGATTATCCGACGATACCACCATCCATTGACGTATTACGTCCGGCGCCTGGTGGACGATGCGGCCATCGCTGAGGATGTGATGCAGGAGGTGTGGATCGGCGTATGGGCCGGTGTTCAGTCGTTGCGCGATCCGGCGCTGTTCACGGTTTGGTTGTACCGCATTGCGCGCAATCGCAGCGCGCAGTACTGGCGCCGGCGCTGGAAAGAGGTCGAGGTAGAAGAGGGCCTGGATGTTGACGAAGTTGCGCCCTCGGCATTCGAGCAGCGAGAGGATATCGAGCGTGTGCATGCGTTGTTGGAGAAATTGCCATTCCGGCAGCGCGAGGCACTGGTCCTCTATTTTTTGGAAGACATGAGCTACGAGGACATTGCCCAGGTTACGGATTCGGCGATTGGCACCGTGCGCTCTCGGATTCACTACGGTAAACGCGCGTTGCGCACCATCATGGAGGAGGAGCGACATGACGAATAGCGAAAAACCGGCGCAGGAAACGTTGCTGAAGCAAAGCGGGCTGTCCAGCGCGGGTCCGGACGCCGCAGCCCGTGCGCAAATCTCGGGGCAGGTGTTGGACTATCATCGGCGGCTGTGGCGCAGTCAGCGGCGAGCCGCAGCCGCATGGATTGCGCATGCGATTTTGTTTTCAGTGAGTTGGGGTTTGAATTTCGGAGCAACGTTCACATTGCTGTTCGGTTCGCTGGAACATGTGGCTGGCGGAGTTCGGCCGCACACGTTGGACGGTTTTCCGGGTGGGAATCCGGTCGTCAATTTGTTCGCGGGGGCGCTAACCTTGCTCGATGGACTCGTGTTCACATTCGCGATACTGGCGACCATCGTCTGGCTGTATCGTGCGTGGTATGCGAATGCGCACTCGGATTTGCTGTATCGGCACGGGCGCTAGAACGACTTACAACCGCGACACGTCCGCGACAGCCGCGAGCGCTTTCTTCGCAGCGTCTTTTTTATCTTTCCGGATCAGGATGATGTCCGTGTCGTAGGTGGAGACGACGAGGATCGGGATTTCGGCGTCCGCGAGCGCGCGGCTCACGCGGGAGACGATGCCAAAGAGATTGAAGTCGAGGCGTTCGACGATGCGGAGCGCGATGAAGCCGCGCTCGCACTTGATGTTGAATGGAATCCGATCGTCCGGCGCGATGATGGAGAGTTCGTCGTGCGTGCGCGTGACGCTCATGAGCACGTGTGAGTCGAGCGCCCAGGGCGGAATCTCGGAGTCACTCGAATAGCGCGCCATGGCAAACTTGCCGGGGATCCATTCGAGCGTGAGCGTGACGTCGGGTTGGGGCATGGGTGCCTCCTTTGCGGAGAGATTCTAGCAGGACTCTTTGGAGTGCGGCAGCGATAGCTGCCGCTTTACTAAGCCCAGCAACGCTGGGCGGCGTCGTTCCGGAATCCGAGGTTTTGGTGTGTGCTGCGGAGCTTTGCTCCGCTTGGGAAAGCGGGAGCGAGCTCCCGCAGTCCAAAGGGTGCTTTAGACGTTGGACGTTTTGCGGGCGGTGGTGCGCAGGGCGAGCAGGCGATCGAAGATCTGTTCGGCCAAGGCGGATTTGGCCAGGAGCGGGAGTGCGTCGATTTTGCCATCGGGCGTGATTAGGCTGGCGCGGGACGCGTCGGCGCCGAAGGCGGAATTCTTGCCGCCGACTTCGTTGGCGACGATGAGATCGAGGTTTTTCTTGCGGAGCTTGGTCTTGGCGTTCTCGATGAGGTCGTTCGTTTCCGCGGCGAAGCCGGCGACGATCTGATCGTCGCGCTTGCGCAGCGCGGTTTCGGCGATCACGTCGGGATTTTCCACCAACTGCAGCGCCAAGGCCTTGCCGTCCTTCTTGCGCTTGCTGCGGGACGGCTCGGCGACGCGGTAATCCGCGACGGCGGCCGCGCCGATGACGAAATCGGCTTCCGGGAGATGCTTGAGCACCGCATCGCGCATCTCGATCGCCGTTTGCACGTGGACAACGTGCGCGGCGAGGGGAGGCGCGACTTCGGCCGGACCGGTGACGACGGTTACTTTCGCGCCGCGATCGAGCGCTTCCTTCGCCAGCGCGTAGCCCATCTTTCCGGAGGACCGGTTGCCGATAAAGCGCACCGGGTCGATCGGTTCATGGTTCGCGCCGGAGGTGATGAGTACGTGCAGACCTTCAAGATCGTTGCGGCGGCGCAAGAGGCCGAGCGCGACCTCGACGATATACGCCGGATCGATCATGCGGCCGACACCGATCGTTTTGCAGGCGAGCACGCCGGAATCCGGCCCGACAAAGTGGCAACCGCGCTCGCGCAGCGTGCGCAGGTTCGCCTGCACGGCGGCGTGCTGATACATATTCGTGTTCATGGCGGGCGCGAAGAGGATCGGTGCGCGCGTGACGAGGAGTGCGGTCGTGAGCCAATCGTCGGCGATGCCTTGCGCGGCTTTCGCGATCACGTTGGCGGTGGCAGGCGCGACGACGACAAGGCTGGCGCGCGTGGGCAGTGCGACGTGGTCGATCTCGACGTTGGTCGCCGAGTCGAACATCGAGGTAATGGCGCGGGTGCCCGTGATGCCTTCGAAGGAGGCCGCGCCGACCATTTGTTGCGCGGCGGCGCTGAGGACGGGAACGACTTGCAAGCCTTGCTTAACGAGCAACGAGGCCACTTCGCAGGCCTTGTAGGCTGCGATGGAGCCGGTGACCCCGAGGATGATTTCGTTACGCGATGTCGAACTCATCGGCGTTCTCGCCGCTGGCGCGATGCCAAATCTTGCCTTCGAGGGTTTCCTGCAGGGCCATGATGACCGGCTTGCGGGAAATAGGCTGCACAAGGGAGCGGGCATCCGGCTTGTGCAGCTGGTTGGCGCGCTTCGCGGCGAGGTTCACCAGGCGGTAAAGACTGTCGATGGTCTCGCCGTTGTGCTTGAAGTCCTCGATGGACAGGTGGTTCATCTTTTCGACGGAGATTTTATCCATGATGTCCTCATTGTAACACGCGTTCAGGCAGGCGTGTGGGGGATGCCGGCTTTCGTTCGCTCATTCCGAAGGATTTCGTGAAATTCCGCGACGGCGGCATCCAGACTGTCGTTCAGAATCCGGTAAGTATACTCATTTTTGGCCCCAATTTCAGCCTCGGCGTTGCGCAGGCGCAGGGCGAGGGCCTCGGCGTTCAAATCCCCCCGATTTCGCAGGCGTTCTTCAAGCTCCTGCAGGGAGGGAGGCAGCAAGAATATAGTCACGGCCTCCGGGTGCAGCGTGCGGATGTTGCGCATGCCCTGGACGTCCAGTTCCAGCACGGCGTCCCCCGTCCCGCGGACCCGCTCCAGCTCGGCGCGCAGGGTGCCGTAGCGCTGGCCGTGCACATCGGCCCATTCGGCGAAGCGGCCTTCGTCTACCCAGCGATCGAAAGTCGGGCGGCTGATGAAGTAATAGTGCTTGCCTTCCTGTTCGCCGGGGCGTGGGGGGCGGGTGGTGGCCGAGACCGTGTGGCGCAGACGCGCGTCGGTTTCGGAGACGCGCTTGAGGATAGTGCCCTTGCCGCCGCCGGACGGCGCGGACACCACAATGAGCAGGCCTGCGCGCGCGGGGGTCATTCGATGTTCTGGATCTGCTCGCGGATGCGCTCGAGTTCGGCCTTGATGTCGAGCACATGGCGGACGACTTCGGTGTCGCGCACCTTCGAGCCGAGCGTGTTGGCCTCGCGCTGCATTTCCTGCAGCAGGAAGTTCAGCTTGCGCCCGGCGGCTTCCTTGCCGTTGATGAGTTCCGCCGCATGATCGAGATGGCTCTTCAGGCGCACGACTTCCTCGGTCACGTCGCCGCGCTCCGCGGCCAGCGCGACTTCCATCGCGAGGCGTTCCTGCGCAATATCGGTCGATTGCGCGAGTTCACCGATGCGCTGGCGCAGACGATCGGTATACAGCGTATTGATCTGCGGCAGACGCGTCTCGATTTCACCCAGCGTCGCGCGGATGCCGTTTAGGCGATCGGCGAGGTCCTTCGCGAGCGCGCGGCCTTCGTTCGCGCGCATCGTGTCGAGGCTATCCAACGCGGCATTCAGCAGTCCCGACAGAAACTCGCGGAGCGCGTCGAGATCGGCCGTTTCGTCCTCGGCGATGAAGATGTCCTCAAAGCGCGCGATGGTGTCCAGCGTGACCGGTTCGTTCGAGCCGAGCAGGTGCACGAGTTCACGCGCGCGATCGATGTATTGCTGCGCCAGGCCGCGATCGAGGCGCAGGCGCGTGGCCGAGCCGTCGGCGCGTTTGCGGCTGATGGTGATGTTCAGCTTGCCGCGCGAGATGCGTTCGCGCAGGAGTTCGCGCAGCGGTTGGTCGAGCATGCTCCACTCGCCCGGCAGGCGCAGCGAGGCATCCAGAAAGCGGTGATTGACGGCGCTGAGCTCGATGGTGACGGCGTCGCCGCGATGCTCCTTTGCGGCCTTGCCGAAACCAGTCATGCTACGAATCACGCGCGCGCCTCCAAACGGAATAGGGGCGTACTATAGCCGCTGAATGAGGAAGCGGCAAGCCCGCGCAGGGCTGTATCGCGCGCCGCGATTGTGTCAGGATGGTGGGCATGGCTGTGGGAGATTTTGCGATGAAAGCATTACGGGGTGTAGTGGCGATCGTGTGCGTAGCGCTGGCGGTGGGGTGTCAGACGGCGTACTACGGCACGATGGAGAAGTTTGGTGTCGAGAAGCGCGACATTCTGGTCGATCGCGTTGAGGAAGCGCGCGACGATCAGCAGGCGGCGAAAGAACAGTTCACGACGGCATTGCAGCAGTTCCGCGCGGTGACGGGTTTCACCGGCGGCGACTTGGGCACGGCGTATGACACGCTGAATACGACCTACGAGCACAGCAAGTCCCGGGCGAACGCCGTGCGAGACAGCATTGTAAAGGTGGACGACGTCGCCAATGCGCTGTTCAAGGAATGGCAGGCGGAGCTGGACGAATACACCAACGAGGCGCTGCGCCGGGAGAGCGCGCAGAAGCTGACGACGACGCGCGACCGGTATGCGCAACTCATCGCGGCGATGAAGCGCGCAGAGGCGAGCATTCATCCGGTGCTGAACACCTTCCACGATCAGGTGCTGTTCATCAAGCACAATCTGAATGCGCAGGCGATTGCGTCGCTGCAGGGCCAGCTCAAGGCCGTGGAGACGGACGTGAGCGCGCTGGTGCGGGAGATGGAACGGTCCATCGCCGAGGCGAACGAGTTTATTGGCGCGATCGGCAAGGAAGCGGCGTAATAATCGGCAGGTATTCCCCGGTCCGGCGGGAGACGGACGGGGTTTAAGAATGCGAGCTGGGTCGGCTCGACGAGGGAGGGTGAGGCATGTACTGGGTCGCGGCGATGGTGTCGGTTTCGGCAGTGCTTGGCGCGGATGCTCCCACGTACAACCGCGATATCGCGCCGATCATTTATGAACATTGCGCGAATTGCCACCGTCCGGGCGCCGTGGCGCCGATGTCGCTGCTGACCTACGACGAAGCGCGGCCGTGGGCCAAGGCCATGCGCCAGGCTGTGCAGGATCGCGCGATGCCGCCGTGGGACGCGGACCCGAAGGTGGGAAAATTTTCGAACGATATCAGCCTCGACGCGGACGAGATCGCGAAGATCGTGGCATGGGTTGATGCTGGTGCGCCGGCCGGCGATCCGGCAGATTTGCCCGCGGCGCCGAAGTTTCCCGAAGGCTGGCAGGTGGGCACGCCGGACTATGTCGTGGAGTTTCCCGAATACTCGATCCCCGGGGCCGGTGCGGATCGTTTTCCCAATCTGATCGTGTCCCTCGATCTGCCGCAGGACTCGTATCTCCGCGCGGTGGAGTTACAGCCGGGCGATCCGCGCGTGGTGCATCACCTCGTGCTGTTCCACGGCGCGATGGCGATGAGCGAGGACGTCGTCGATCTGCGCGCGAACAAGTCGGGCATGTTGCTGAATCCCGTCGACGCGCCGAACGTGATGTACGTGTATGCGGCGGGCTCGCCTCCGGGCGTATATCCGAAAGGCATGGGCCACAAGCTCAAGGCCAAGGATACACTGTCGATGAACGTGCACTACCATCCTTACGGCGAGCCGACGACGGACAAATCGAAGGTGGGCCTGTACTTCTCGAAGGAACCGCTGACGAAGCTGCTCACGACGGCGGCCGCGATCGCTCCGGCGCTGCGCATTCCGCCGAACAGCAACGACTACTCGCAGCGCGCGTACTACGCGTTCTCGCAGGACAGCCGGATCATTTCGTACTTGCCGCACATGCACGTGCGCGGCGACAGTATCCGCTACGTGCTGCATCTGCCGGACGGCACGTCGCAGGACCTGCTGAACGTGCCGGCGTACGATTACAATTGGCAATGGATTTACTACCCCGAGACGCCGGTGCAGGCGCCGGCCGGCTCGATGCTCGAGGTGATGGCGAAGTGGGACAACACCTCGGCGAACGATCTGAATCCGGCGCCGGACCAGTGGGTGCAATTCGGCGAAGGCACGAACGACGAAATGCTTGTCGGTTTTGCGGAGATCGTACCGGAAGAAGGCGTGTCGCCCAAGCCGGCCGCGCCGATGCCAAAGCTGCGCCGCGCGCTGGAGAACCACTCCGCGCGGGATAGCTACCTCGTGCCGGCGGGGCCGTTCAGTCTGGGCCTGTACCTGCCGCACGAAGGTGAGGGCATGCTGTATATCTCCGTGAGCGAGTTCATGCTGTCCGCCACGGTGAACGAGATCGTGTGGGACGGAAACAACGTAATTTTGAACACGCGCATGCTCACCGGCAATGCGGGCTCGGAGCCGCTCAGCCTGCGCGGCACGGTTGAAGGTGACGCCATTCGCGGCACACTTTATTTCGGACGCGAACTGAAGCCGGGGCAGATCAAAGAACCGGCCGGCCCCGGCGGCATTGAGTTCAAGGGAAGCCGCGTGGCGACAGCCGTGGCATCGGCGAAAGCGCAGTAAGCCGCACGGGCTTTTGTTATCATGACGGCACTGTGCATGCCGTGCATCCTTTGGTGAATTCATGATCGCGATTCTGGTCGTTCTGACGATACTTATTCTGGGCGTTGCCTACCTCACCTACGGCCGCCATCTGGCAAACCAGTTGGGGCTGGATGCGAGTCGTCCGACGCCCGCGTGTGCGAAGAACGATGGGCAGGATTTTGTGCCGGCGAAGGCGCCGCTGCTGGTGGGGCAGCATTTCAGCGCGATCGCGGCCGCGGGCCCAATCGTGGGGCCGATTTTGGCGGGCCTGTGGTTCGGGTGGCTGCCCGCGGTGCTGTGGATCATCCTCGGCGCCATTTTTGTCGGCGGCATGCACGACATCACGAGCTTGACGGCTTCCGTGCGGCACAAGGCGGCGTCCGTGGGCGAACTCGCGCGGCAATATATGTCGCCGACGGCGCATGTGCTGTTTCTCACCTTCGTGTGGCTTGCGCTTGTGTATGTAATCGTCGCGTTCACGGACATCACGGGGCAGACCTTTAAATACGCAACGGAAGAAGCGGCATTTGGCTCGGCGGTGGCCGTGTCGTCCGGCTTGTACCTCGTGCTCGGCGTCGCAATGGGCGTATTGCTATATCGCTTTAAGACCAATCTGACCGTGACGACGCTGATCTTCATGCCGCTCGTGTTCTTCGCCGTGTGGGCGGGGCCGCACGCACCGCAGGGCGTGCTGGATTTCTTCGCGGGCTTCTCGGCGAAGCACTGGGACGCGGTGCTGCTGATCTATTGCTTCGTGGCCTCGCTGATGCCGATGTGGCTGCTGCTGCAGCCGCGCGGGTACCTCGGCGGCTGGTTTCTGTACGCCGTGATGGCGGCGGGCTTGGGCGGCGCGCTGTTCGGCGGCTACACGATCAAGTATCCGGCGCTGAATCTCGAAGGGCTCCACAGCGTTGTGAACAATCAGCCGCTGTTCCCAATGCTGTTCATCACCATCGCGTGCGGCGCGTGTTCCGGCTTCCATGCGATTGTCTCCTCCGGTACAACGTCCAAGCAGCTCAACCTCGAGACAGACGCAAAAGTCGTGGGCTACGGCACGATGCTACTTGAAGCATTGGTCGCGATCCTTGCGCTCGCGACCGTGATGATGCTTGCACCGGGTGACGACACGCTGAAGCAGGACCCGAACCTGATTTACGCGAGCGGCCTAGCCACCTACATGGCGCGGATCGGCATTGATTTCAACGCGGCGCTGGCCTTTGCGCTGCTCGCGTTCAGCACCTTCGTCTACGACACGCTCGACGTGAGCACGCGGCTTGCGCGGTACGTGTTGCAAGAGTTGCTCGGCTGGACCTCGCGCCTGGGCGCCATCGTGGCGACGGCGGTGACACTCGCCGTGCCGTTTGTGATCCTGATGGCGACGAAGGAAAAAGCCTATCTCGTCGCGTGGCCGATTTTCGGCACGAGCAACCAGTTGCTTGCGAGCCTCACGCTGCTCGCCGTGAGCGTGTGGCTGACGCGCACTGGGCGCAACGCGCTCTTCGCCATCATTCCGATGATTTTCATGATGATCATGACTCTCTGGTCGCTGGTGCTGCAGATCAAGCCCTTCGTGCAGGCGGTGCCGGCCTGGATTGACGGAACCGTGCCGAAGGGGCAGGTTATTACCGGCGGGATTGTGGGCGTGGTCCTTTTTGTTCTGTCGTTGTGGCTCATCGTGGAGGCCGCGCGCGTGCTGCGCCACGGGCCGAAGATGAAGCCGGAAACCGAACTGGCCGAATCGGCAGCTTGATTCGCGCCGCGCGTCCCCGCTAGACCATATCCCGTGGACAATCTCTCTCTGGTTTATCAGGTGCTGCTCGCGCTCGGCCTCGGGCTGCTGGTCGGCTTTCAGCGGCAGTGGGCCGACAAAAAAGTCGCCGGCATCCGCACCTATCCGCTGATCACCGTGCTGGGCACGCTATCGACCGCAGTCTCCGAAGACATCGGCGGCTGGGTGGTCGCCGCGGCGCTGCTGGGCGTGGTTACGTTCATCGCGATTAGCTCCGTGCGCGACCTGCGTAAAAATCCCGACGGCGCCGGCGTGACCACGGAAGTCAGCGCGCTGGTAATGTTCGGCGTCGGCTGCACGATCGCGCTCGACGAGCCGTTGGTCGCGATCCTCGTCACGGGTGCGGTGGCTTCGCTGCTGCACTGGAAGGCGCCGCTGCACGGCTTCGTCAAGCGCGTGGGGATGGACGACCTCAACGCGATCTTCCGACTGGTGCTCGTGGCGATGGTGATCCTGCCGGTGCTTCCCGACGAGGAGTACGGCCCCTACGGCGTGCTCAATCCATTCAAAATCTGGCTGATGGTCGCGCTCATCGTAGGCATCAGCCTCGGCGCCTACATCGCGTTCAAGCTGCTGGGCCAGCGCGGTGGCGCGATCATCACTGGCCTGCTCGGCGGGATGATCTCGAGCACCGCGACGACGTTTTCCTATGCACGTCTCGCGCGCCGAACAAAGGGGGGAGAGGCCCTGGGCGCCATGATCATCGTGATCGCGTCGGCCGTTGTGTTGGTGCGTGTGTTGTTTGAAATCGCGATCGTGGCGCCGAATTTTTTGCGCGAGGCCTGGCCGCCGCTGACGGTGTTGTTTGGCGTAATGGCCTTGCTCGCGGCTGTGTTGTCAATGCAGGCGCTGCGCGGAAAACCCGCGCCGCTGGATATGGAGCCCTCGGTCGATCTGAAATCGGCCGTGGTGTTTGGTCTTTTGTACGCCGGGGTGCTGTTCGCGGTCGCCTTCGCCAAGCAGTATTTCGGCACATCGGGGCTCTATACCGTCGCCGCGATCTCTGGATTGACCGACATGGACGCAATCACGCTGTCGACAGCTCAATTAGTGACAAGTGGGGAACTCGACGCTGCCAACGGATGGCGCATGATTGTGGTGGGGATGATTTCGAACCTGGTGTTCAAGGGCAGTGTCGTGGCCGTGCTGGGCGATCGGGCCTTGTTGTGGCGCGTGGGCGGGGCTTTTGGGATTGCGGCCGCGGCGGGTATTGCACTGATGATGTTGTGGCAATAAAAAACACGCCTAAGCGTAGCTTAGGCGTGGCACCCGTTCGTTCGGATTTACGCGAGCAACGTGTGCGATTCGCGCGCGGCGAGCAGGTTTTCCTCGAAGTGCTGGAAGTTCTGCATGTCGGCGTTGACGACGTCGAGACCGTTCTCGAGCACGTAGGCGTAAGATCGCTGATACGGGCTGAGGCCCGCGGTGAGCAGGCGCTGATCGTAGAACTTGTCGAAGGCCGTGATGATGCTGTCCTCGGCGACGCGGCCGTACTTGCCGCCGTAGGGCTCCGTCGCGATCGGGCGCGCGGCCTTCATGCCGACGAGGCCGATGCCGGCGTCGCGCGCGCGGTCGAGCAGCGGACGCAGATCTTTGAGCGTGCCTTTGCCGTCGAGTAGTTGTTGCTTGCGGTAGTCATACCAGCCGGCGGGGCAGATCGCGATCATCGCGAGGCTGTAATCGCCGGTTTCGATCGCCGCCTCAAGACATTCCTGCGCGTTTTCGTGCGTGCTGATGCCGAGGTGGCCGACCTTGCCTGCGTCGCGCGCTTGATGGAACGCCGCACGCAGTTCATCGCTCTTTACGAGTGCAGGATTGCTCACGCCCATGAAGTAATAGGCGTCGACGTAGTCTAGTTCAAGGCGCTGCAGGCTGAGATCAAGCTGGCCGAGCCAGTACGTGGCGGCGTTCTTCGCGGCCTCGGCCGTAAGCGGACCTTCCGCGGTCACGCGCGCGGGCGCCTTGCTGACCACCCACACATCCTTGCGGTGCGCCTTCAAAAATGGTGCGAGGTATTTCTCCGAACCTTTGTAGTAGTCATCGTAACCGACATCGAAGAAATTCACGCCCTGATCGAAGGCACGGCCGAGCAGGCGCACGGCCTTGCCGCCGGCGAGTGCCGCGCCGCAGCCAAACACGAGCCGGCTGGACATGAACTTTGTTTTACCGAGCTGGCGATAGCGCATCTTCTCGGGCCGCTCGTTGCGGTGATCGAGACCGTCGTCAGCGATGGACATCGATTGCGGAAGGAGCGAGGCCCCCGCGACCGCCGCAGCGGTGGTCTTGATGAAATCCCGGCGATTGATGGAGCCCTTCGTTTGATCGTGGTTCACGGCTGGGACCCTCCCGTCTGCGATGCGCTGCGACTACTATACTTTATTTTTGCGGAACGCAAAGAGCAGCGCCGGCGTTGTTTTCATGTGTTCGAAATAGCCCGGCCGGCGCGCGACGTGACGCTTGTCGATCATGGGGATGCTGATGAAGACGAACAGCGCCGTGATGCTGAGCGGGCCGATGATCGTCCACCACATGGACGCGTCCGCGGTGAGACCCATGAAGAATAGTCCCCACCAGAAGGAAATCTCGCCGAGATAGTTCGGGTGGCGACAGTATTTCCAGAGGCCGGTCCGCATGATTGCGCCGGGCGCCGGATTCGCGCGGCGGAAGGCCCAGAGTTGGTCGTCGGCGATTGCTTCGAGTGCGATCGCCCCAATCGTTACAACTGCGGCGGCAACATCCCATACATTGAATGCGCGACTGGAGGTAAACGCGGGATAGAGCGACAAACACCCAAGGTACACCCACACGGTCGGCGCGAGGTGGATGCCGAGAAAACTCACGGGCCAGTACGCACGGCCATTCTTTGCGCGAATGTTGATGTAGCGCCAGTCCTCGTGGCGCAGGTTCGGCCAGCCTTTGAGGAAGTTGACCGTCAGCCGACCGCCCCACGCCCACACCAGCGCAACGACGACAAACGCGCGAACATTGTTCGGCGCGCTCGTGGACAAGTACGCCGCGATCACCATCGGCGCGACGCTCCAGTAGGGATCATAAAAACTCGAATTGTTGAACGCGCGGCTGAACGCGAAGATCACAATCGTTCCGACGGCATCGGCCACAGCGATCGTTACGAGCGGGTGCGCGTCGCGCACGAAATACCCTGCACCGAACGCGGCGGCAATCGCAAAGGCATACGCAATGCCGCACCATATGAAAGCTCTTCGTTTTTCTGGATTCACGTGGATTGCCTATTCGTGAGATTCGTGTCGAAGGCAGAGTGTATCTCGCGCGATACCGTGCCGCAATTGCTCTCGCGCATGCGCGTGTTATAGTCGCGCGTCGTCGAACCACGGAGAACCCCGCCGATGCCCGCATCCACGCTTTCCCGCCGTGAATTTCTGCGCACCGCCACCGCAGCCACTGCCGCCGCGCTCGCGATGCAGTCGTTGCCCAGTGCGGCAGCGACCGGCGCGGCCGGGGGCGAGTTCGACTACATCACCGCGAACGAAGCGGCGCGCCTGATTCGCGAAAAGAAGGTTTCATCGGTCGAGCTGACCGAGCGCATGATCCAGCGTGCCGAGCAGTATGACGGCAAGATCAACGCGATTATTCTCCGCCTGAATGACCAGGCGCGTCAGCGCGCCAAAGAAGCTGATGCGGCCACGGCGAAAGGCGAAGTGTGGGGGCCGTTCCACGGCGTGCCGATGACGATCAAGGAAATGATCGCGATTGCGGGCACGGCGACGACGTCCGGCGCGCCTGAGTTGAAGGATCACATTACCGATTTCGACGCGACGGTCGTCACGCGCATGCGTGCCGCGGGCGGCGTGATTCTCGGCAAAACGAACCTGCCCGTGCACGCGCTCGATATGCAGACCTACAACCCGCTCTTCGGCACGACGAACAATCCGTGGGACCTCGAACGCACGACGGGCGGCTCGACGGGCGGTGGCGCGGCGGCTGTGGCTGCGGGGTTGACGTATCTGGAGACCGGTAGCGACATCGGCGGATCGATCCGCGAACCGTCGAATTTCTGCGGTGTGTTCGGACACAAGCCGACGGTGCACGTGGTCCCGAAGACGGGTTTCAATCCGCCCGGCCCGCCGTCGTTGCCGAATGTGCTGTCCGTGTGCGGGCCGCTGGCGCGCAGCGCGGGCGATCTGAAAACCGCGATGGAAGTCCTCGGTGGCCCCGACGGCGCGGATGCGGTGGCGTATAAATGGACGCTGCCGCCGGCGCGGCACAAGAATCTCAAAGAATATAAAGTCCGCTTTGTGACCGACGACAAGATTTGTCCGGTCGTGCCGGAAGTGAAGGAACAATTGCACGCGGCGGTTGAGGCGCTGGCCAAGGCGGGGGCGACGGTAGAGGAAGGCTGGCCGGAGGGCATAAATCCGCAGGAGCAACTGGAGCTATACCTGCAACTCCTGCTCACGTCGATTCCGCCACAACCGAATCCGCCCGCGGACAAAATCCCGCCGCCGGGATTTTCCAGCGTGAACATCGTGCCGTTGTTCATGAAGACGATGGGCATGAATTTTCGTGCATACATCGAGTTACAGAACAAGCGCATTCAGGCGCAAGGCGTTTGGCAGGACTTCTTCAAGACGCACGACGCCTTCCTGATGCCGACGAATTTCGTGCCCGCGTTCCCGCACGATCACTCTGAGCCCATGATGCTGCGCACGCTGGATACGACGCTCGGCAAGCGCGCGTATCTCGATCTGTTGTACTGGATTTCGTTCGCGACGATGACGGGTCTGCCCGCGACGGTCGCGCCGATCGGCCGCACGAAGGATCATAATTTGCCGGTGGGCCTGCAGATCCTCGGGCCGTATCTTGAGGACGCGACGCCGATCGACCTGGCGGGCCATCTCGCCGAGGCGACGGGCGGATTCACACCGCCGCCGGGCTACGTGTGATTGAGGGGACTGACTGCGAATTCAAAAGTTGCGCGCCACGATTGGCTTAGTGACGTCCGCAACCCCGATCATGACCGGAGCATCGGAAAACTGAATTCGTAGTCTGTCCCCGGTTTTCATATTAAGATCGGAGACAGACTACGAACGCCGTGCCCGAGACGTTCAACGTCTCGAACACGGCGTGATGTTTTTGGAGTGCGTTGGCGATTGCTGCGGATGCGTTCGCAGTCAGTCCCCTGGGGTTACTTCTGCTGCGCCTTGATCTGTTTGATCATCATGCCCAGCGCGGCCTGGGCGTTGTCCTTGCCTTCGACGTTCGTGATCCCGGCAAAGGTTGAGCCGATGTGGAAGGCCGCGTCGAACACGCCGCCCCAATCGGCCATGATCGCTTCGACGCCGTCGACAGTGATCGGCTCGGCGCCGTTCGCATAGTCCTTGCTGTACTGGCCAAAGGACGTCTGGATACCGGCGGCCTCTTCTTCACTCGCGCGGCGCGACACGAACCCGCGCACTTTCGCGTCGCCATGCTGATACATGCCCGCGAAGGTGTCATCAAGGAAGTCGAGGCTCATCGCGTCGACTTTGAAGTACTGCACCGTGTCCTGGATCAGGCCTTCGCTCGGCAACCAGTCGAGACCGTCCACCGCTTCGCCGGTGTCCACCAGGCGGGGCATGAGCCCCGTGAGGATCGCCTGCGCGGCGGCGGTGTTCGCGTCATCCTGACGCGACGCGTTCACGTAGCCGTAGTACTTGCCTTGCCAGAAATAAAAATTCGATCCGGTCTGGTAGGACATGCGCCCGAAACTCGCGGCGGTTTGTCCCGGCTCGCGCTCGACCGAGTAAATTCCAAATCCACTCTTCGGCGTGCGCATGTCGTACACGAACAGATCGAGGAAGTTGTCGCTGTTGCTTTCCTGCACGAAGCTGACCCAGCTCAGGCCGAGCACGTCGTACGCCATGTAAAGTTCCGAGCGGCCGTTGATCTTGTTGTACAGAGCGGCGACGTTGTAGTGCTCGATCGGCCCGGTCTGTTTCCAGCCGGCCGGCGCGAGATCCTTCACCAGCGCATCATCGCCGAACGGGGCAGAGGCATCGGTCACTTCGTTGACGGCCGCATGTTCGCCTTCCGCAGATGCGGCCTCGGCGGCCGGAGCAGCGGCTTCCGGGGCGGGCGCGGTTTCGGCCGGCGCTGCAGTTTCGGGGGCCGGTGTGGAGACGGCGGCATCGGCAGCCGGAGCAGCCGCTTCCGTTTCCGTGGTGGCCGCCGGCTCGGATTCCTTCGGCGCGCAGCCCGCGGAGACGACGGCCACACCTAACCCAATACCCATCAATAGCTTGCGAATATCCAGCACGAGAAGACTCCTTCCGTCGAGAATCGTGTTTTCGGAACGCCCAGTCTAGTCAATTCCTCTTCAAAACCCCAAATTTCGCCCGCTGGGCGCATCCGCACCGGGCACCCGCTCCGGCAGGTGGGGGTTTTATCGTTTATCACGTCCTGTTATGCTGCGGGACGTGAATTTATCGGGATGAACGCTCCGGTTCTCGGACCGTCGCACAGGGAGGCACCAGGCATGAGCGAACAAATGCAACCGACCATGGATCGCCGCGACTTTATGAAGACCGGCGCGGCCGCCGCGGTCGCCGGCGCGGTATACACCACCGCCAGCGGCAAGCAAGTGCACGCGGAAGATCTCGACAAGCGCAATTATCAACCGGACAAGATGAACTACACGCGCCTGGGCCGCACGAACTTCCTGTGCAGCCGCCTCACCTTCGGCTGCGGCGCGGCGCTCATCGGCGGCAAGGCCACGCGCCTGCTTGAGCGCGCGTTTGAACAGGGCGTCAACCACTTTGACGTCGGCACGACGGTCTACTACAAAGGCTCCGAGAAAGAACTCGCGCCCTTCCTCAAGAAGAACCGCGATCAAGTGTGGGTCACCTCGAAGGCCTTCGCGCGCAACGGCATGGGCACGCAAGAAGGCGTGAAGTACACCGTCGACATGGCGAAGCAGGACGCGACCTACTGGACGCAACTCCTCGACGGCAGCCTGTCGGATCTTGGACAGGAACACGTGGACGCCTACTACCTGATGGGCGTCGGCGATGCGGACTGCGTGAAGAGCGAAGAAATGCACAACGAATTCCTGAAGGCGAAGGACGCCGGCAAGGTTTCGCACTACGGCATCAGCACGCACAAGCGCGCCGCGGCCTGTCTTGAGTCCGCCATCGAATGCGGCTGGCACAGCCTGGCGATGATCGCGATCACGCCGGCCGGCTGGTACGACTGGGACAGCAAGCAGCTCCTCGCCGACACGCCGCCGATGACGGCCATCCAGCCGCTCATCGAGAAGGCGCGCAAGGCGGACATCGGCCTCGTCGGCATGAAGGCCGCGCGCTTCATCTCGCCGGGCACCTCGCTGGGCAAGGGCGACGCGACCGCGTTCGACAAGCACTACAGCGACAACTTCCTGAAGTCGGGCCTGAGTCCCTTCCAGCGTTCGTATGTGTATTGCCTCGCGAACGGCATGGACACAGTGAACTCCGACATGCAGAACTTCGCGCACTTCGAAGAAAACCTCGTGGCCGCGCGCGACTTCGAAAAGCTTTACGTAGCCTAACGAACCATTAAATCCATCGGGCCGGAAGCCACTGGCTTCCGGCCCGATTCGTTTTTGGAATCCGATACGCCCCGGGCGGTGTTAGAATGGCACCACCACTTCGGGAGGACTCACTCATGCAATCCCACGATTCACACGAATCCCTGGCGCGCCGCGATTTCTTGAAGACCTCGGCGCTCGCCGCGGCGACGGCCGTCACCGCGGGCGCAGCCCGCGCGGCGGACAAACCAGCGGACGGTCTCGACTACCGCAACCACCGGCCCGACGTGATGCAATACCGCACGCTTGGCCGCACGAAGTTCGTGTGCAGCCGGCTCGTATTCGGCGGCGGCGCGGCGCTCTCCGGCGGGCGCGCGGTGCGTCTGCTCGATCGTGCGTTCGAGGCGGGCGTCAACCACTTCGACCTCGGCAGCAACGCGTACTACAAGCAGGCGGAAAACGCCTTCGCGGAATTCTACAAAGCCAATCGCGGCAACATCTGGGTCACGTCGAAGGCACCGACGCGTCCGCTGCAAGTGAAGCCGGGCGAGAGCGTGACGGTGGAGCAGGCACAGGCCGCCGGCAAACAGTGGACCGATCTGCTCGACCAGAGTCTGAAAGACCTGCAGACGGACTATGTCGATGCGTACTACATCATGATGGTTGACCAGCCGACACTGGTGAAGAGCGAAGAAATGAAGAAGGCCTTTGATGCCGCCAAGGCCGCGGGCAAGGTGGGGCACTTCGGCATCAGCACGCACACCCGCGCGCAGGCGTGCCTCGAAGCGGCGATTGATGCCGGGTTCTACGACCTCGCGATGATCGCGCTGTCGCCAGCGGGATGGTACAGCCCGGTGTCCGCAAAAATTGAGAAGGACTCGCCGACGCTGACGGACGTGCGCCCGTTGCTCGATCGCGCGCGCGCTGCGGGCATCGGTCTCGTCGGCATGAAGGCCGGACGTTTCCTCTCTGCGCCAGGCGCCGAGAACAAGGGCAACACGACGGCCTTCGATTCGCATTACCAGCCGAAGCTGATGCAGGCGGCGCTGAGCCCCTTCCAGCGCGCGTATGCCTACGTGCTCGAGAACGGCCTCGACGTGGTGAACGCGGACATGCAGAACTTCGCGCACCTCGAAGAAAACCTCGTCGCAGCGAACACCTCGCACACGTATTTCGCGTAAACCTAGACAAAAATAAAACCGGGGCGAACCGAAAGGTTCGCCCCGGATGTTTTTTACGCGATTACTTTCCGGTGGGGGAGTAGAGCATCCAGCCTTCAAGGAGTTCGCCGTTCAGGCCGGCCTTTGCGTCCTGCTTGGCGTCGGGGTTGGCGGCGTTCATCGCGGAGTTGTCGTACACCGCGGTGACGGTGACCACCGTGCCCTTCGGCGCCGCCTGCGGCGCGCACAGCGTGTACTGGAAGTGGTAATTGTTGTCCCAGTGCCCGATGCTCAGCAATTCCGCCTCTTTGCCATCGGGGGTCTTCGCCGTGATCTTCACCGACTTCGCGCGCAGCTTCGTGACCGGGTTGAAGCCGATGATCTCGGCGTCGCTCGCGAAGGTGTAGGTCGCGGTGACTTCCGCCTTCTCGTCACCGGCCTTGATCGTGAAGTCGTCGTTGCCGAGGCGCTCGGTGAGCACCTCGTGCTTAATCGAGGCGGGGTCTTTGGCGAACTGCACGCCGATGCGCGTGGTCGAGTCGGTTTCTTCCCAACCCTTTTCCTTCGTGTAGTACACGCGCACGGGCACTTTCTCGCCCTTCTTCACCTTGAAGCCGTAGCCTTCCGGCAGGCGCATGTACGTCTGGCCCTTGTGGTACGAGCCCAGCGGGCCGCCGTTCACTTCGAGCACGAGGAACGCATCCGCCTGCACTTCCGCGGCCACGATCCACTTGTCTTCGCTCGCGCCGAGGTCCACTTCGGCGGTGCGGATGTGGTCCGCATCGTCGGCCGGCACTTTGTACTCTTCCATCTGGATGGTCTGATCCGGCTCGCCGATGATCCACTCGCCGATCTTGTGCTCCGGCGCATACGCACCTTCACCCGGCGCATACGCGGCGTCGATCCACGCGAGGAAGGTTTCTTTTTCCTTCGGCGTGAGCGCTTTGGCGTTCGCGAAGTTGCCCGCGCCCGGCCACGGCGGCATCGTGCCGTTCGTGATATGCGTCTTCATGTTTTTCTGCCACTTGCGGATTTCGCCGAGCGTGTTCAGCGTCATCGGCGCAAGGCCGCCTGTGCGGTGGCACTCCTGGCAGCGATTCTCGATCAGCTTCGCGATGCCGCCCGCATAGGTCGGCGCCAGCTCCACGCCTTTAAGATAGGCGGGTTCGCAGTTCGCCGCCGGGGCCGCGCCCGCGGGTGCTTCTGCCGGCGCCGCGGCCGGCGCGGTCGCGTTCAGATTGATCGCGCCTTCCACCGGGCTGCTCGCGCCTTCGGTGTACTTCGCGTGACCGCCCAACGCTTCGTACGATTTCCCCGCGCGCACCTTGAGCCGCGTGAGGCCATTGTCGAAGTCGCTGTCCTGCACGGTGTCGTTGCAGAACTGGCAGCACGATTCCCACTGCAGTCCAAGCTTTTCCCACTTCGTGTTGCCGCCCGGGCTGATTTCGTCGGTCACCGGGCACCAGATCGCGCTCATCGACGCGATGAAGTTTTGTTCCCAGCGCGCCTTCTCGGCCGCGGCGACATACTTCGCCGGGTCCTTCGCGAAGGCATCCTTCGACGCCGCCGCGCTGAGGCCGTACTTCACGCCCTCGTGCTCGACGGTGCCAAGAGCCGGATCGGCCGGCTTCAGTGTCACCGGATCGATATCCGTGGTCTTTATCTTTTCCGAGATTTTTACTTTGTCGAGTTGCACCGCATCCGGCGGCAACTGCGCCAGCGCGCACGGCACGATCAACATCAGCGCCGCCGCGGCCATCGTCCACATCTTCATTGCCTTGTCTCCTGTCCCCGCTGCTCGGGGTGAATCACAATCGCGCGCGACCGGTTACGGCAGCGCGAGCGTAAACAACTTCGAGGGCTGGCCAACGCCGCCCGTGGCTACGGTGATGTACTGCTTGCCGCCGGACGCATAGGTCATCGGCGTACCGGTCGGACCAGCCGGCAGCGCAGTGCTCCACAGCGCTTCGCCCGTCGCCTTGTCCAGCACGTGGAAGTTCGCCTTCGCGCCGCCGGGGCCGCCACGCGCGCTGCGGCCCATCGAGCCTTGCGCGACGAACAGCAGGTTCTTGGTCACCAGCGGATGGAAGCGCGAGGGATCGCCCAGGCGCGGCAGGCCGGCCTTCTTCAAATACGCGGCCATGTCGACGTCCTTCAGCGCGGGATTGTCCACCGGACCATCGCCGATCGGCTGCATCCACGCGATCTCGCCGGTCTTCATGTCGAAGGCCGTGATGCGGCCGTAAGGCGGCTTGAACAGCGGCAGCCCATCGGGCCCGTTCACCGGATCGTTCTTGCCCATGTACGTGAAGTTGGAGCGCGCCGCATCGGGCCGCTGCAACTGAATGCTGATCGGACCCTGCTGCGACGGCACGTAGACGAGACCCGTTTCGAGATCGACGCCCACGCCCATCCAGTTCGCGCCGCCTGCCCAACCCGGATTGTAGATGGTCGGTTTCGCTTCCTGCGGCGGCGTGAAGAGCGGGCCGGTGTTGTACGTGTTGAAGATCGCCAGACCCTTCGCGTGCAGTTCCGGCGTGAAGTCGATCAAGTCTTTCTCAAACGAACCCTGCAACTCATACGCAACCGGCTTGGTCGGATGCGGCTGCGTCGGCCAGGTTTCTTCACCTTCGGCGGTCGACTGCGGCACGGCCTTCTCTTCGATCGGCCAAATCGGCTCGCCCGTTACGCGATCGAGCACGAACAGGAAACCCTGCTTCGTCGCTTGCACGAGAATCTTGCGCGGCTTGCCGTCGATGGTCACATCGAACAGCGCCGGCGCCGTCGGAAGATCGTAGTCCCACAGACCGTGGTGCGTGGTCTGGAAATGCCACACGCGCTTGCCCGTGCGCGCATCCACACACACCAGCGTTTCTGCGAACAGGCCATTGCCCTTGCGGTGCCCGCCGTACCAGTCGTTCGTCGGCGTGCCGAAGGGCAGGTAGACGTAGCCGAGTTCTTCATCGGCCGACATCACCGTCCACACGTTGCCGTTGCCGGTGTATTCCGCCGCGCCGTCCTTCCACGTTTCGTGGCCGAACTCGCCTTCGACCGGTGGGTTGTGGAACGTCCACAACAGCTTGCCGGTCTTCGCATCGTAGCCGCGCACGTCGCCGGGCGGCATTTCCTTCATCGTCGGGCCGTCGAAGATGGACGAACCGACCACGATCACGCCGCGGCACTGCGCGAGCGGGGAAGTGACCTGCATCATTTTCTTGTTGACCGGACGACGCATCGTACCGGCGAGGTCAATCGCCGTGCCGTCCGCAAATTCCGGATCCGGCTTGCCGGTTTCCGCATCGAGCGACCACAGCTTCATATCGTGCGTCGCGAAGAAGATGCGTTTGTCGTCGCCGTCTTTCCAGTAGGTCGGGCCTCGGTGCACGAAACCGAGGTTCGTCGGCCGGCCGGCCTTGTAGCTCTCCGAGTCGAAGGTCCACAGGTTCTCGCCGCTCGCCGGATCGATCGCGGCCGCCTGCGCGAACGACGTCGTGACATACATCACGCCGTCGACGACGATCGGGGTCTGCTCGTTGAGGAAGGGTGTCAGTTTGCGATCGGCGGCGGCGATGGCATCGTCTGGGGAAGTCCATTCCCACACGACCTTGAGCTGGCTGACATTGTCTTTATTGATTTGATCGAGTGCTGAATACTTGGTGTTGCCTTGGTCGCCGCCGTAGTAAAGCCATTGGCCGTCGCCCGACATCCCTTTTTGGGCCACGGCGCCAGTGCACACCGCTACCAGCGCCGCTGCCATCCATACCGAAAGTCGCATGAGTCCTCCACCCTGACAAAGTGTCCGCGGCACACGCCGCAGGAAACTGCTTCCGCACCTAACTCCTAGCGCCCAAACGAATTGCGGGATTCTCCCAATTAAAAACCGCCAAGTCAATCCGGGTTCCGGCGCTATTCCAACCCATCGCTATCGGCATGCGCCCGAAGACCTTATATCCAGACGAGGCCTCGCCAGGGTGAATTCACGGCAGGCCGGATTCCGTGTCGCCATTGCCTATACTGGGCAGGTCTTTCAGGAGTCGACGATGCCCAATCCACAAACGAACGATGACCAAATCGCCTATTGGAACGATAAAGCCGGGCCGAAGTGGGTCACGATGCAGGACCGGTTGGATGCGCAACTGGAGCGCTTCAACGCCGCCGTGCTTGAGCGTGCGGAATTGAAACCGGGCGATCGCGTGCTCGACATCGGCTGCGGATGCGGTGCGACGACGCTCGCCGCGGTGGCGCGCGTGGCGCCCGGCGGCGCGGCCACAGGTGCCGACATTTCGCGGCCGATGTTGGAACGAGCGCGTCAGCGCGCGAAGGAGATTGGGGTTGATAACGCGACCTTTGTTGAAGCCGACGCGCAGGTCTATGCGTTCCCGCCGTCGAGTTTCGATGCGGTGATCTCGCGCTTCGGCGTAATGTTCTTTTCTGTCCCCTTAAAAGCGTTCATCAACATTCGCGGCGCACTGAAACCAAATGGGCGGCTGAGTTTCGTTTGCTGGCGGCCGATGCAGGAAAATCCGTGGGTCGTATTACCCATGATGGCGGCGGCCAAACACATTGAGTTGCCGGCGCCGCCCGATCCCTTTGCACCCGGACCGTTCGCATTCGCAAACGCCGAACGTACGCACGGGATCTTGAGCAACGCGGGATTCGCCGATATCCAGATCGACAAATATGATCTGCGCTATCCCGTCGGCAACACCGCGGACTTCGAGAAGGCCGTGGACTTCACGCTGGAAATCGGCCCCGTCAGCGCGTTGCTCGTCGATAAGCCGGACTCATTGCGCCAGGCCGTGCGCGCGAGCATCCGCGCAGCGCTTGAGCCGCATCGAACAGGGGAAGGTGTCGTGCTCGATTCCGCCGCGTGGTTAGTGTCCGCGCGAAACGCTTAGGCCTTGCTGGCGCGTTTGACGACGAAGGCGTAACTGCCCAATAGCAGGGCGAACGCGACGAGCGACACGGCAAGACTGTTGTCCATGAGCGGCAACGTCACGAGTGGCGAGATCGCGGCCAGGCCTATGCCGAACAGCGCCTCGCCCGCGATGAGGCCGGAGCCGAAGAGCACGCCGGGGTCATTTGGATTTTCCCCGCGCTTGCGGTGCAGCGCCCAGTGGAGCAGTCCGCCGATCAGGATCGGTGTCGTCACAACCAGCGGCAGGTACATGCCGACGGCGACGGGCATCAGGTAAAGCCGGAAGGATTTGTTCATCGCGCCGAGCACGGCGTTGATCGCGATCATCGCGACGCCGATCCCCGCGCCGATGTACACGAGGTTCAGCGGCAGTTCGCCGTCGCCGAAGAATCCGTTTGCGAGGCTTGCGAACAGCGTCGCTTGCGGTGCCTGCCACTTGTCGCCGATACCGCCGTTGTGGTGTAGCACCGAAAGAATCGGCGCGAATACAAACGCGGGCACAATAACGCTGATGACCTGCATCCACTGCTGGTTCGCCGGTGTCGCGCCGACGAGCTGGCCGGTCTTTAAATCTTGTGCAATGTCGCCGGAAGTGCACGCCGCGCAGCACACCACGCCCGCCACGCCGAGCACGGCGAACATCGCGGACTCGCCCTTCACGCCGACCGCGAGCATTACGGCCGAGGCCAGCAGCAGCGCGCAGATCGTCATGCCGGAGACGGGGGAGTTCGACGAGCCGACGAGGCCGACGATGTATGTGGCGACGGCGACAAAGAGGAACGAGGCGGCGACCATGACGAGCGTGGACGCGATCGCGGCGAGCTGCGAATCGAGCAGGTATTCGTACAGGCCAAACACGCCGAGCGTGACGATGATGAACAACACGAGCAACGCCGTGAACGGCATGTCGCGCTCGGTGCGCGGCACGTTTCCGGCGGCACCGGCGCCGTACCCGCGCAGGGCCTGCAGGCCGCCGAGCATGCCGCGCCGCACGCTCCAGATCGAAGATGCGCCGGCCACGAGCATCGCGCCGACGCCGATGTACCGGATCGAACTGCCACCCATCGCTTTCGCGGCGCCGAGCGCCTCGGTGCTGCCGTCGACACCGCCGAGCAGCGGCAACGCGATGAACCACATTAAAAACGCACCGAGGAAAACCTGCGCGGCAATCTGCAGTTTCACAATGTACCCGACGGCGATTAGCGCGGGACTGACGTAGGTGCCGACATAGAACAACGACTTGCCGGCCGTCGTGGCCACTTCGAGCGCGCCGCGCACAATGCCGACCGCGTCCGACAAAAATTTCACCGCGCCGCCGAGCAGCACGCCGAACACGATCGTCGACAATCCGCTACCGCCCGTGTCGCCCGCGCGCAGCACTTCGGCGCAGGCTACGCCCTCGGGATAGGTGAGGTCCGGCCGCTCGACGATCATCGCGCGGCGCAGCGGGATCATGAAGATGACCCCGAGCAAGCCGCCGAGCATCGCGATGAGCGTCGTCGGCCAGAACTCGAAGTCTTTCCACGCGCCGACGAGCACGAGCGCGGGCACCGTGAAGATCACGCCCGCCGCGAGGCTCTCGCCGGTGGACGCGAGCGTGGAGACCATGTTGTTTTCGAGGATGGTACCGGTGCGCAGCAATCCGCGCAGGACGGCCATGCTGATGACGGCCGCCGGGATCGACGCGCTCACCGTCATGCCGGCGTAGAGGCCGAGGTAGGTGTTCGCCGCGCCGAGGATCACGGCCAGCAGCAGGCCCAAGACCACCGCGCGGATGGTGACTTCAGCGGGTGCCGGGCCGGGTGTCGATGCTCGCGGCGCGTCGCCGTTTGGCTGGTTCATGCGGTGGTCCCCGATGGGCGGCGACTATAGCAACCGGAAGTAAGCCAGGCAATTGGCGCAGTGAAATCGGCCCGCGTACAATGCGCGCCCATGACCGACTTTGCACCCGAGCCGCCCGAGGACATGCCCGCGCCAAAGAAATCGGCGGGCAAGTTCATCGTGCTGGGCCTCATTTTTGCCGGTGTCGCGTTGGGTGCGTGGTTTGGCGAGCGACGCCTTGCGGAAGATCAGGACGTCGGGCACTGGTACAGCGTGCTACCGCCGCTCTTCGCCGTGACCTTCGCGGCGCTCACAGGCCGCATCATGCTGAGCCTTACATTGTCGGTCATCATGGGCGGCCTACTCAGCGTGGTTCCGGCGGAGTCCTCGTCGCCTGCCGCGTGGGCCGCGGGAATCGACGACAGCTTCGGGTTCATTGGGGGCGTGCTCGGCGATGCGGTGAACCAGCAATTGCTTGTGTTCGTCGTGTTCGTGTTGATGATGATCGCGATCGTCATCGCGGCCGGCGGTCTGCAGGCCATCGTGAACTGGTTGAGCCGCTTTGCGCGGGGACCGCGCTCCGCGCAATTCGTCACCTATTTGCTCGGGGTCATTATTTTCATTGACGACTACGCGAACACCATGATTGTCGGTTCTGCCATGCGGCCGGTCACCGATCGATTTCGCGTGAGCCGCGAGAAATTGTCGTTTCTGGTCGATGCAACGAGCGCGCCGGTGGCGGGCCTGGCGATTCTCAGTACATGGGTCGGTTACGAGGTAGGTTTGTTCAATGAAGCGGCGCAGTCACTCGGCATCCGGGAGGTGGGCCTCTCCGGTGAGTCGCTGGGTATTAAAAACGGCTACGCAATGCTCTTCGACGCACTGTCCTTTCGGTTTTACTGTGTCATATTGTTGGTTTTCATGGCGTTCAATACGCTGTCTGGCAAGGATTTTGGCCCGATGCGCCGCGCGGAAAAACGCGCGCGCCGAACCGGGCAGGTGGCCGAGCTTGATGCCGTGCCCATGACGTCAGACACGTTCACGCGCGCCGATCCCTCGCCACTGGCGCGCATTCGCCTGTCGGCGGGCATCATTCCCATTGGCATCCTGTTTGCCATTTTGATCGGGGGCGTTTGGATCGACGGCGGCGGCTGGGCGATCGTTCAGGCCGATCTCGCCGCGCCGTTGAAATGGTCCGCGTGGAAAGAGATCATCAGCGACTCCGCCAACAGCATTAAGATTTTGGCGTATGGCTCGGCCGTGAGCGTTGTCGTTGCGGCATTCTGTGCGCATTTCATCGCCCGGCTCGATTCCGCCACGATTCGTCACGCCGCACTTTCCGGCGCGCGCAGCAGCCTGTTGCCGATCGCGATTCTTTCCCTTGCATGGTCGCTGAAGGCTGCATGCGATGCGCTCCAGACAGGGCCCTTTCTGGTGCACGCTGTCGGCGATTCCGTGCCGCCGCAGATGTTTCCCGCGATTGTGTTTGTGATTGCTTCGATGACGTCCTTCGCGACCGGTACAAGTTATGGAACGATGGCTATTCTTATGCCGACGGCCGTCCCGATTGCGTACGCGCTGGAAGACCATAGCTATGGCCTGATCACCATGATCACGCTCGGCTCGATCCTCGACGGTGCGATCTTTGGCGATCACTGTTCACCGGTATCCGACACCACCATCATGAGTTCGATCTCGTCGTCGTGCGATCATATGCACCATGTACGCACGCAGTTGCCGTATAGCCTGGTCGTGGCAACGCTCGCGTTGTGTTGCGGCTATCTGCCGGCCGGGCTTGGGTTGCCATCCTGGATAAGCCTGCTCATTGCAACGGGCTTGATCGGCGCACTCTTCTGGCTTCTGCCGAAGATGGACGCGTCGGAAACGCCCCCGTCCGCATAAAAAATTCGCGGACCGAGGGTGCCCTCGGTCCGCGAACGAAATTTTAGCCAGACGAATTTTACTTGGCTTCGTTGAGCTTCTTGATTTCCGCCATCAGCGGTTCCTTGCCTTTCGCCCAATCGTAGTTCCAGTCGATGTAGGCAATCGTGCCTTTTTCATCGATCAGAAACGTTGTGCGCTTCGCGATCTCCAGCTCGCCGCGTTTCTGCAACTCAACGCCGTACTTCTTGATGATCGCGTGCGTCGGATCGCCCACCACCGCGAACGGCAGCTTGTTTTCGTCGCGGAAGCGGGTGCTTTCCGCTTGCTCGTCCACACTGATCGCAATCACGACCGTGTTCGCATCCTTGAAGCTCGAGAAGTCGTCACGGTAGCCGCACAACTGGCTCGTGCAGCCCGGCGTAAAGGCTTTCGGAAAAAACGCCAGCACGACTTTCTTGCCCTTCAGATCGGACAGGTTTTTCGCCGCACCGATCTGATCCTTCGCGACACCATCGGGGATCGCAAAGTCCGGCGCCGCATCGCCCACCTTGGGCTTCGCAGCGTCTTGCGCGCGCGCCACACCGCCCGCCAGCACCAAACCGGCGACCGCAAGCGCACCCAGCACTTTCTTAAACATGGTTCATCTCCCGTATAGGGCCCGTCCGCAGCACACAGGGCCGCGCCGTCCCACTGTGATCTAAACGCAAAATATCCCATTTCTCTTCAATTTGGGGATGATCCTACCCAACTCCAGCCGTGATTGGAAGTTGCGGCAATATGAGACCTTGCTCACATTGTGTGAAAATCGCCATAGACGCTTCCGGCGCTTCCTGATATTCTCGATCTTGGCCAGAATTTCATTTTGTCATCCTTGGGCCATAGTAACCTATCAATTCGGGAGAACGGACGATGAATCGAGGCTTGTACATGGGTGCCATGGCCGCCTTCGCGATGACCATCGCGGGCAGCGTCGCGGCCGACGAAGCCGCCGCGCGCCAGGTGACCTTCACCAAGGACGTGTTGCCCATCCTGCAGAAAAACTGCCAGGACTGCCACCGCCCCAGCGGCAAGAACATGTCGGGCATGGTCGCGCCGATGTCGTTCATGTCGTATGAGGAAGTGCGCCCGTGGGCCAAGGCCATCGCGCGCGTGGTGGACGAGAAGAAAATGCCGCCGTGGCATGCCTCCGAGGCGCAGCACGGCATCTACAAAAACGAGCGCACGCTGACGCCGGAAGAAATCGCGACGCTAACCTCGTGGGTCCAGCAGAACGCGCCGCGCGGCAATCCGCAAGATGCGCCCGCGCCGATCACGTTCCAGGAAGGCTGGTACATGGGCGAGCCGGACCTGATTGTGAAATTCCCCGAGCCTTTCTTCGTGAAGGACGACATTGTCGATATCTATCAGGACATCAATGTCGAGATCACGAAGGAAATGATCGGCGAAGACAAGTGGATCAAGAAGATGGAATTCGCGCCGGGCAGCGAAGTGGTGCACCACATCATCGCGTATGCCTCGAAGAAGGGTGAGCAAGGCGAAATGATGCGCCGCGTGCACCTGGGCGGCCTCGCGCCGGGCACGGACCCCGCGGACTATCCCGAAGGCTACGGCAAACTGTTGCCGGTGGATTCGGTGGTGACGTTCCAGATGCACTACCACAAGGAAGCCGGCCCGGGCACCGGCCGCTTCGACGACAGCGTGATGGCGGTGCAGTTCCACGACAAGCCGGTGGAGCATCAGGTGACCACCTCGCCGATCGCGCACGGCAACTTTGAAATCCCGCCGTACGCGAAGGACTGGAAAGTCGGCGGCGCGCGCACGTTTGACGAAGACGTCGATCTGCTCTCATTGATGCCGCACACGCACCTGCGCGGCTGCTACGCGAAGTACACCGCGTTCTACCCGGACGGCTCGAGCGAGCTGCTGCTCGAAGTCCCGCAGTACGACTTCAACTGGCAGACGCAGTACTCCTTCAAGGACATCAAGAAGATTCCGGCCGGCACGCGCATTGAGTGGGAAGTGCACTACGACAACTCCAAAGAACGCGGCGAGCTGAACGGCTTTAACCCCGCCGAGGCGGTGCGCTTCGGCCAGCCGACGACGGACGAGATGGACCTGGGCTGGATGTCCTACAGCCCGACGAAGAAGGGCGTCTCCGCCGGCAGCGACGACTGACCGAAAATCAGACAAACGCCAAAAGGGCCGGAGAAATCCGGCCCTTTTCTTTTTGGTTCGGCGCTCGGGGGAATACAGCCGCCGCATGCCGGGTTTGGTAGCATGGGGAAGTAGTCGCTGCGGGAGGAATCGTCCATGGCCGTCGCACCAGCCCAGTCCATCATTCCGTCGCTTGACGAACTGCAAGAGCGATTTACCAATGCGCGCCAGGGATTCCGCCGGCTCGTATACGAACTTGACGATGCGCGCTTTAACTGGCGGCCGGAGTCTGAGCGCTGGTCCGCGGCGGAGTGTATCGATCACTGTGTCGTCGTCGGCACGTTGATGAACCGCAACATCGACGACGCGATCGCGAAGGCTAAGGAGCGCGGACTCACGAGCGAAGGGCCGTTCAGGTACGGCGCGCTCGGCAATTTCTTCGTGAAGGCCGTCGGGCCGTCAGACGAAGCGCGCAAGCGGAAGTTCAAAGCGCCCAAGGCCTATACGCCCACCAGCAATCACACGATCTCGCGGCTCGACGTCGCCTTCGATCGCTTGCAGACAGATTTCATCGAGCGCCTGCGCCACGCGAAGGGGCTCGACCTCGCGCGCATCAAGGTGCCGTCTGCGGCCGGTGGATTCGGCGTGTTGATCCGGCTGAGCCTCGGCCAGTGGTTTGCCCTGCTCGCCAACCACCAGGATCGCCATCTCGCGCAGGCAATGGATGTGCGCAAGGCGATGAACGCGACGTCGAACTAAGCGTCGCGTTTAACCGAGCGCCGCTTCAAAGAGGCCGCGCACGTCGTCCGCGCTGGCCTTTTTGGGGTTCGTGCGCATCGTCATGTCCTGCAGCGCATCGTCCACGAGCGCGCCGATGTCCTTGCCCGCCACGCCGAGGTCTTTGAGATTTTTGCGCAGCCCAAGTTTTCCAACCATATCTTCGACGGCTGCAATACAAGCCTTCGCGTTTTCCGTTTCACTCGCGCCGGGCTTACCAACGCCAATCGCGATCGCGATCGTTGCGTACTTTGCAGCGCGCGCGTCAAAGTTGAAGCGCATCACGTGCGGCAGCATCGTCGCCAGCGTCTGGCCGTGCGCGGTGTGGAAGCGCGCGCCGACCGGATGCCCCGTGCCGTGCGCCGCGCCGAGGCCCGCCACGTTGAACGCGATCGCCGCCATCGCGGACGCCATCAACATCTGCGAACGGGCTTCCAGATCGGCGCCGTTCGCGAATGCTTTGGGAAGATACGTCCACGCCATCATGGCTGCCTGCATCGCCACGCCGTCGGAGTATGGATTCGCCACGCGCGAAGTGTAGGCCTCGATGGCGTGCGTGAGCACATCGAAGCCGCAGGTCGCAGTGGGATAGGCCGGCAGGCCAAGGGTTAGTTTCGGGTCCAGCACTGCGATGCGCGGCTGCACGCTGGGGTGCGCCACGTAGAGCTTGCGATGCTGCTCCGTGTCGGTAATCACGCCGACCAGGTTCGTCTCCGAACCCGTGCCCGCCGTCGTGGGAATCGCGATGGTAGGCGCGCCGGGATGCTTGGGTTTGCAACCGTAGCTGTAGTCGCGCGGATGGCCGTCGTTGCGCGCGAGCAACGCGATCGCCTTCGCGCAGTCCATGGACGACCCGCCGCCCAGCGCGACCACGGCCGCGTCGCCGAAACTGCGCAACTGTGCCGCGCCCGCCGCCACATTTTTATCCGTCGGATTCGGCTCGACGCCGTCGTAAATCGCCACTTCGAAGCCGTCGGCCTTGAGGCGATCCGCGATGCCGCCGGCGAGGCCCGCCTTGGTCAGTCCGGGATCGGTCACCAGCAAGGCACGGGTCTTTCCCGTCTCCTGCGTCAGTTTGCCGATCTGGTCCGCGGCGCCGGCGCCAAACACGATGCGCGGCAATGGTTGCAGCTTGATGGTGGATTCCGAAAGCATCTCGATAGTCCCTCCGCGGCGGCCGATACTCGGCTGCGCATCATAGCCTACCGCTGGGCCTCGTGCGATCCCCCTTGCGGAATTCCCGGCCCCGTGCAATGATTACTAGTCCACCGAAGCAGGAGGAAACCGACATGAGCAGCAACACGCAAGCGTTCAATCGTCGCCAATTTTTGATGGGGTCGGTGTTGTCGGCCGCCGCCGTGTTTGGCGCCGGCGCGATCGCCGCGCAAGAGCCCGTTCGTCCGGGCAAGCCGCAGGCGGTGAAGCACGACAAGAGTACGGCCGCGCAGCAGAAAGACGCGGACAAGGCCAAGAAGAAGGCCGATAAAGAAGCCAAGGACGCCAAGAAAAAAGCCGAGAAGGACGCCGAGAAATCGAAAGACGCGGCCGATAAAGAACAGAAGGCCGCCGACAATTCGGTAAAGAAGAGCGCGAACAAGTCGGAAAAGGCGGCGGAGCAGGCGGCGGACGCCTCCAAGAAAGCCACCAGCGACGCGGCGGCCAAGGCCAAAGCGCCCAAATAACACGATCACGAAGGCGGTTGCAGGCTCGTTTCAGCGCGTGGCATGATGCCGGGCCTTGATGCGATACGCGCCCCGCGGGGCGTTACGGAGGATTCATTTACATGTCAGAGCAGCACGAAGGCACTACACGCAGGGAATTTGTTGCGGCCACCGCCGGCGCGGCCATGTTGGCCACGTTTGGATTCAGCCGCATGACACAAGCAGAGGACACACCCAAAGTGGTTACCCAGATTGTCACGTTGACCATGAAGGCCGGCGCCGAAGAAAAGGCGATCGCCACGTTGAAGGAACTCACTGAATCGGTGAAGGCCGCCGAGCCGGGTGTGTTGTGCTACATCGCGACGCGTTCGCAAAAAGAACCGTTGAAGATCGTGTTTTACGAAGTCTATGCGGACGATGCCGCGCTTGCGAGCCACGGCAAGCAACCGCACATGATGAAGATGTTCGCCGCCGCCCGCGAGATTTTCGAGCCGGGCATGGACATCCAGAAGGTCGACCGCGTCGGCGGGTACAGCCGCGAGTCCTAAGCCAGAAGCAGAATTCGACCGGGCACGCTTCGCGCGTGCCCGGTTTTTTATTTAGCGCCGATTGAGTCCGAACACGATCTGTACGATTTTGTTGTCGGTATTGCTCAGGCCCACGGGCCGGGTCGTGCTGGCGATCAGGATCAGTGTATTGCGCGTGGGATACCAGCGGAAATCGGCAAAGTTTATGCCGTCGCCGCCGTTGTGTCCGCGGTAGCGCAGCGTACCATCCGGATTCATCGCGATCGACCAGCCGTAGCTGTAAAACGTGTCTTGACCCTCGCCCTCGCTGACGAAGGGTGTATCGAGCAGCTTGACCGATTCCGCATCGAGCGCACGGTGTTCGATCAGCGCGTGGTGCCAGGCGCGCATATCGGCAAAGGTTGTGCAGATGCCGCCGTTCCCGCGCAGGTTCCAGTTCGGGCCGTCGGGCAATGCGTGCTTGAGCACAACGACGCCGTCGTCGCGATCGCGCGCGTATCCGTGCGCGAAGTCTCCCGGCTTCCAGTTCGGATTGGTGTAGCCCGTCATCGTCATGCCGAGCGGCTCGAAGAAACTTTTCTTGAGGTAGTCTTCGTACGGCATGCCCGATGCCCGATTCACCACGATCGCCAGCAGCGAATAGCCCACGTTCGAATAGGCGTATTTTTTACCGAAGTCTTCCAGCCCCCAGAGCAATTTCGTCTCGCCGAAGGTTTTGATCAGCCACGCTTCGGTTGCCGTCGGATCGAAATCGCCGCCCAAGGCGTCCGGCGCGCCGGCGGAGTGGGTGAGGAGGTGGTGCAGCGTGATCTGCGATTTGTCCGCGGGCAGATCGGGAATCCACTTGATCAGCGGATCATTCACCGACAATTTCCCCTCGGTCTGCAGCTTCAGGATTGCAGCCCCGGTGAATTGCTTGGTGATCGAGCCGAGGCAATAGACCGAATCCAGGCTCCAGGGGATTTTCTGCTCGCGGTTAGCCATGCCGTAGGCCTTGCCGAAGACTACCTCGCCGTTTTGTTCGACAACCACGCCCCCCGAAAACCCGGCATCGGCTTTCGTCGTCAGCAACGCGTCCAGTTCCTTGGTCCAATCGGACTCCGCGGCGGACGCGAACCCGGTAAAAACCCACGCCACAACTGCCAGCCCGCGCACTGCCCACTGCCGCATTGTTCAATCTCCCGCCCGTCCGCTATGGTAGACGCAGTTTCCCGCACTGTGGTTTTATCGCCTGCACCCCGGAGCATACTCGCATGCGCACCTCGTTTCGTGCACTGATCGTCGTCGCCATCTTGGCCCTCGGCAGTACTCTTGTGTTCGTGGGGCTGATTGCCCGCGCGGCGGACACGGACTACGCCTACCTCGTCGGTCGGGGCAAGTCCGACATCACCGGTCCGGCCGTCGGCATCCAGCTCTGGGGCTTCGTGCGCGCCGATCAAATCGCCGAGGGCGTCCACTTCCGGCTGTTCTCCCGCGCGTTCGTGATAGCCGAGCGCAAGGGCGACAAGCGTATCGCGTTCGCCAGCGTCGACCTCGGCAGCGTCACGCACGCGATGCACCAGGAAGTCGTCGAGCGCCTGCAGAAGAAATACCCCAATACCTACACCGAAGCGAATGTGATCATCAGCGCCACGCACACGCACTCCGGCCCCGGCGGCTACTGGCACTACGGCACCACCGGCCCGATCGGCTCGCCGTTCTACCCGGAACATTTCAACGCGATCGTGCAGGGCATCGTCGATTCGATTGCGCAGGCGCACGAGGACCTGCAGCCCGGCGACATCGAGTTCGCGCACGGCATGGTCGAAGGCGGCGGCGCGAACCGCTCGGCCGTGGCCTACCAGGCCAATCCCGAAGCCGAACGCGGACGCTATCCCGGCGACACGGACAAGGACATGAACCTGCTGAAGTTCACCGACGCGTCCGGCCCCATCGGCATGGTGAACTGGTTTGCGAGCCATCCGACGGCGATGAATTTTTTTAACCGGCTTATCTCCGGCGATCATAAGGGCGCCGCGTCCGCGCGGTTTGAGAATGAAGTGGGGAAGGGTCTGGTCGCGGCATTCGCGCAGTCGAACTGCGGCGACATCACGCCGAACCTGAACCTTAACAACACCGGCCCCGGCAAGGACGCCTTCGACACGACGCGCATCATCGCCGAACGCGAGCTCGACGTCGCCAAGACCTTGTTCGACTCGGCATCCGAGAAAATACAAGGGCCGATCGACTACCGGCAGATCTACGTCAACATGAAGTATCACTCCGTCTCAGCGGAGTTCACGAACGGCGCAGGCGATCAGCGCACCTGCCCGAGCGCGTTTGGCTATGCCTTCGCCGCAGGATCGACCGAGGACGGCGGCGGACACCCGTTGTTTAAGGAAGGCATGCTCGCGCGCAATGCGATGATCGACAGCACCATCAAGCAGCAGTTCGGCCTGCCGGACCCGAGCGCGGAATGCCGGGAGTGCCAGGGCGAGAAGGTGATCCTGTTCGCGCCGGGCGATCTGGAAACGCCGATGCAGGCGCAGGTCGTGCCGATGACGCTTGCGCGCATCGGCCAACTTACGCTCGTGTGCGTGCCGGGCGAATTCACCACGATGGCGGGCCGCCGCCTGCGCGAGACGGTGGCAAACGCGCTCGGCGATTCGAGCAAGCACGTCGTGCTCGTGGGCTACGCAAACGACTTCGCCGGTTATACGACCACGCGCGAAGAATATGCCACGCAGCAGTACGAAGGCGGCCACACGATCTTCGGCCCGTGGAGCCTCGCGGCCTATCAGCAGGAATTCACCCGCATCGCGAAAGCGATGGCGGCCGGCGAATCGATCGCGTCCGAAGCCACCGCGGTCGACATGCGCGGGCAGGTGGAAGGCAGCAAGCTGGCCCAGCCCGCCGATTCCTTCCCGGCCGGCGCGAAGGCCGGCGACGTCGCGGTAGCGCCGAACAAGTCCTACGCGCGCGGCGAAACGGTGAACGCCGCGTTCTGGTCCGGCGATCCGCGCAATGATTTCCGCACGGGCAATAACTACCTCCGCGTCGAACGCAAAGAGGGCGACGCGTGGACCACGGTCGCGACAGACAACGACTGGAGCACCAAAGGCCGCTGGGTGAAAGACGCCGCCGTTGCCACGCAGCAGCAGTTCGCGGCGGAATGGACGATTCCGGCGGATGCGGCTCTGGGCACCTATCGCATCGGACACGATGGCAATTTCAAAAAAGCTGACGGGACCGTGGAGCGGTTTACGGCGAATTCAGCCGAATTTCAGATTCAATAAACGTCGCGTTTAGGAAAGTCTGCCGACGCGATCGGATACGTCCTTGTTAAACGCGTCCAGGATCTCCCGCGCCCATGCGCCGGGTTCCGGCGCGCCATTGGCGGTGAGTGGCGTCATGTCGACGGCATAAACCGCGCCGGTGGCGGCATCGACCTGGTGTGGCTGCAGATAGGTGGCATGTGCGCGGCGACGACCCATCGCGGCGAGGTCGTAACGTTTTCCACCCGCCACCTGCGACTCGAAGACTTCCAGTAACTTAAGCTGCAGAGCTTCGCGCTGGGATACGTTGAACACAACCTTGCGATCGTCCATGAGCCAATCAAGATCGCGCCACACCTCGCAGCCGTATACTTTTTCCGGCCGCTCCGCGCTCGCGAGCCGCTTGATCGCCGCGATCACCCGCAGCGCGACCGCCACGTGTGCCTCGTGCTTGTCGAAGAGGTTGTGCGTGTAGACGACTTCCGGGCGTGTCGCGCGCAGGATCGCCTCGATGTCGTCGACGGTCCGCATGTTCTTCGCGTCTTTCAACTCATCGGTCGGATGCAGCAGCACCATCTGCACGCCGTACTCGCCGATCTCCGCCGCGCGCTTCTGCTCTTCAATGCGCGCGGCGACCATTTGAGGATTCGTGAACCCGGCGAAGCGACCCGCGCGCGGCGCGCCGGCGCCGTCCGACACGACCACGCCCGTGAACCACGCATCGTCGCGGTCGTAGCACTGCAAGATACCGTCGACGGCCATGATCTCGAGGTCGTCCTGGTGCGCGCCAATGCCCAGGTGCGTCGTGCGCGCCAGGGCCGCGGCCGGCGCCACGCCATCGGGAACGTACAGGACTGCGTCCGGCCGGTGAAACTTCATGCCTGCGCGATCAATCCGTGCCGGCGAAGGGATCGTTGTGCGGATCGCGCGACCACACGTACTCCGTGCCCTTCGCGATGCCCTCGGCCATTTCCACGCCCCAGATGCGCGAGATCACGGCGAGCGCCATGTCGATACCGGCGGACACGCCCGACGACGTGATCAGGTTGCCGTCTTCCACCCACCGCGCACGGTGCTGCCAGTCGGTGTTCGGCCCATTGGTGACGAGCATGTCGTAGAAGCTCTTGTTCGTCGTCGCTTTCTTGCCATCGAGCACGCCCGACTTCGCGAGCAAGGCCGCGCCCGAGCACACCGAAGTCGTGTACTGCGCCTGCGGCGAGCGTTCTTTCAGGAAATTCAGCAGCGCCTGGTTGTTCAGTTGCGGCATCGTGCCGAAACCACCCGGCACAAGAATGATGTCGAGCTTCGGCGCATCGGCGAAGCCGAACTCCGCAAAAACTTTCGGACCCTTCTGGGTCTGCGTGCCCGCTTCGACCGGACCGGCCTTCTCGGCGATCCACACAACCTTCAGCAGGTTGCCCGGCACGCACATGAACATTTCCACCGGCCCGAACACGTCGAGCGGTTCAAAGGTGGGGTAGAGGACTACGCCCAGCGTGAGTTGTTGCGGCTTCTCCACGGCACCATCCTTCTTGGCGGCGTCCTGCGCCTGCGCGCCCGCCGCGATGATCACTGCCGCACACAGCGCCAGCCGCACGATAAATTGTCGGGTCTTCATTCGTCATCCTCCGGATTCGCCGCACACCGTGCGGGCCATGTCGATGAAACCCCGCCGGATGCGCACGGGGTTCCGGTCACGCTACCAAAACCATGCCCGCCCCGCCAGTTCTTTGGTTAGTTCGAGTCGCTACGTATAATACGCGCGGCTTCGGGGCCGGGAGGGTGCACAGTGGCGGTCGATCGTCAGTCGGTACACGGATTTTGGAAGGGACGCATGGCGTTCTTCCTCGCGGCGACAGGTTCGGCGGTCGGCCTCGGCAGCATCTGGAAATTCCCCTACATCACCGGGCAGAACGGCGGCGGCGCGTTCGTGCTGGTGTATTTGCTCTGCGTCTTTTTCGTCGGCGTGCCTGTCATGATGGCCGAAGTGCTCATGGGCCGCCGCGCGCGACAGAACCCCGTCACCGCGATGAGCACCCTCGCCACCGAATCTGGCGTGTCCACAAAATGGACGCTGATGGGCCTGATGGGCATCGCGACCAGCTACGTGATCCTCACCTACTACGTCGTCATCACCGGCTGGGCCTTCGCGTATATCTTCACCGCGGCCGGCGGCGCCTTTAAGAATGCGTCGCAGGAAAAAATCGCGGAAGACTTCGCCGCGCACCTCGCGAACTGGAAGATGCTGATCGTGTGGAGCGCGCTGATGTTCCTCGCCACCGCCGCCACGGTGATCGGCGGCGTGCAGAAGGGAATCGAGCGCGCGGTCACGATCCTGATGCCCGGCCTGCTGGTGATCCTGTTGCTGCTCGTCGGCTATTGCATGGCCGAGGGTGCCTTCATGGAAGGCGTCCGGTTCGTGTTCGCGCCGGACTGGGGCAAGCTGACTGCGAGCGGCATACTCGTCGCATTAGGGCACGCGTTTTTCACGCTCAGCCTTGCATCCGGTGTGATGGTGGCATATGGCGCATACGTTCCTGCGGATACCTCGATCTTTAAGACCTCAGTGGCGGTGGTCGTCGCGGACACATTCGTTTCGCTGTTGTCAGGACTCGCCATTTTCCCGATCGTGTTCCAGTACGGACTCAAGCCCGGTGAAGGCGTGGGTCTGATTTTTATGACCCTTCCGATCGCGTTCGGAGCAATGCCGCTGGGCACATATTTCGCCGTACTCTTCTTCCTGATGCTGTTCGTCGCGGCCTTCGGCTCGGCCATTTCGTTGCTGGAGCCGACCGTCGCGACGTTGATGGAGCAGTTTAAGCTCAACCGCAAGCAGGCCGTCGTGTTTTCGACCGGCGTTGGCCTCATCTTGATGATTCCATCTCTATTGTCGTTCAACTTGTGGAGCGGTTACTTCCCTCTTGATGGGGTACCCATTTTTAAAGGCAAAACCATCTTTGACTTGATCGATTACTTCACGGCCAACATCCTGCTGCCACTATCCGGCCTGCTGATCGCGATATTTGTCGCTTGGCGGATGAAGCGAGAACACACACAGGACGAGCTCGGCCTCGGCGATGGTCTGGTGTACCGCAGCTGGCGCTTTTTGATGCGCTATATCGTGCCGCTCAGCATTGTCGCGGTGTTCCTAAACGTCGTCGGCATCCTCGAAATCGTCCGAAAAGCCGTATTCGGGGATTGATCGCGCTCCGATCGGCCCCTATAATCCGCGCGGGTTACGGCGGGGCGGGCGGTTCCGCGCAGGCGGCGCGATCACCCCGATCACGGATCACTGTGGGGGACTGATGAATTCGACCTCGGCGCGCATCTTGTTTCTGTCTGTATGTGTCACGTTGTTCTTGTTCCTGGCGGTGTTCACGGCCGCATCCGCGCAGGACGCTCCGCCTGAATCCGCAGCGACGGCTCCCACCGAACTCACATTGACACAGCGTGTCGACGAGTTATTGAAGCCATTCAACGATTGGTGGGCAAGCACGATTAACGCCCCGCTCAGCAAGGTCCTGTTTTTTCCAATATATAAGGCTGAGGGAAATTTTAAGAACGGCGACCGAGTAGGCCTCCCTCTTATCGTAGTTACACTTCTGTTCGGCGGCATCTTCTTTACGTTTCGTTACGGTTTCCTGAACATCCGCATGTTCCGCCATGCTTTCCATCTCGTGCGCGGGAAGTATGACAAGGTAGATGATCCCGGCGAAGTCTCTCATTTCCAGGCGCTGGCTTCCGCGCTCGCCGGCACGGTAGGTTTGGGCAACATCGCCGGTGTTGCAGTCGCCATTACGCTCGGCGGTCCCGGCGCCGTGTTCTGGATGTGGTTTACCGCTTTCTTCGGCATGAGCATGAAGTGCAGCGAGTGCCTGCTCGCGCATATGTATCGCCGCGTGAATCCGGATGGGCGCGTCCTCGGCGGGCCGATGATCTATCTTGAAGAAGGCCTCAAACAGGCGGGCATTGGCGGCATCGGGAAGGTGATGGCCGTCGTGTACGCGGTTTTCGCGATTATGTCCGCATTTGCCGCGGGCAATATGTTCCAGGTCAACCAGACGGTCAGCATCTTCAGCATGACCTTTTTCCCCGAGAGCGGTTCGCCGCTTGCCGTTAAGTTGTTTCTTGGCATTGTGATCGCAGTAATGACGGCCGTGGTCATCATCGGCGGGATCAAGCGCATCGGCGAGTTCACCAGCCGTCTCGTGCCGTTTATGTGCGGCCTGTACATTCTGATGGCCTTGTACGTCCTTGCACTGAATTACACCCAAATTCCGAATATGTTCGCCAGTATTTTCCAGGGCGCCTTCGGGCCGGATGCGCTATTCGGCGGGTTCATTGGCGTGCTTGTGCAAGGCACGCGTCGCGCGGCGTTCTCGAATGAGGCGGGTCTGGGTTCTGCCGCCATTGCGCACTCCGCGGCGAAGACGGACGAGCCGGTGCGCGAAGGATATGTCGCGCTCCTCGAGCCATTTGTCGATACGATTATCGTCTGTACAATGACCGCGCTTGCAATTCTCTCCACCGGTGCGCATGAGGCGGCCGGAAATGCCGAAGGCGTGGGCATTGCGCGCATCGCGTTCCAGCAGTTGGGTGGGCTGGAAGACTACTTGCTCTGCCTTGCGATCTTTACGTTTGCGTGGTCCACGGTGTTGGGCTGGGGATATTACGGCGAACGCGCGACAGAATATCTGTTCGGGGTCCGTGGCATCAGACCATATCGAATTCTATATGTACTCGTCATTTGCGTGGCGCCGTTGCTGAGTTTGGGCGCGGTCATCGACTTTGCCGATATGCTTCTGCTCAGTTTGGCGTTCCCGAACATTCTGGGAATGATTATCTTGTCCGGAAAAGTAAAGGCAATGTCGGATGACTATATCCGCCGCTTTCGTGCCGGCGAGATGAAGATGACGCGATAAGTCCGGCGCGATGCGTTAGGGCTGCTGGCCGAGCGCCTGCACGGCGTCGCGGTATTCGGACTGCAGCATGTCTTCGAGCGCCTTGCGGCTCACGTCCGGCGTTTGACCCGCGATCTGCCGCGCATCAAAGGCCGCGCCGGAACCGCTCAGGCTCGCGGAATTGTCGATCAGTTCCTGCTTGAGTTCCTTCGTGCGCATCATCACCGTGCGCGCGCCGTTGGTGGCTTCGTGCGATTCCGCCGCGAATTCTTCGGTCACGCTCCCGTAGCGCTGCTCGGCATCGCGCAACAGCGAGATCGCCGCCGCATAGTCGTGGCGGATGGCGGCTTCTTCGGCGCGACTCTCAATCGCCTGTGCTTCTTCGATCGCCGCGCGCTGCTGCGCCAGGCGCTCTTCGCGCGCGAAAATTTTGGCTTCAACGTTCAGCAGCTTGCGCTGCGCATCCGGGTGCAGACTATTGGCTTCAACCGCCTTGGCGTATGCTTCGCGCGCGGCTTCCAGCTTGTCGGAATCCACGGCCGTGTCGCCCGTCATCTCGTAAAATTTCGCCACGCGTTCGACCACGTCCCGCTGGCCGGGATCCTTCGCCAGAATTTTCTGATACTCGACAATCGCCTGGTCGTACAGGCCGTTCGCGAAGTACAAATCGCCGATCTGCTTTTGCGTGTTGGTGTCGATTAGGTTTTCGTTCATCGCGAGCGTGTAGGACGCCTGCGCCTCGACGAGATTTTTCTGCTTCAGATAGAAATCCATCGCGCCGAGGATATATTCGCGCTTGGCCGCGGTGGGTTGTTCAAAGGCGGCCGCCGGTGCGGTCAGCAGCGTGTGCCAGGTGTCCGCCACGGCGTTCACCGAGCGGCTGGCATCCTGCGATAGCGAGGCGCGCGCAATCCCATTGAATCCGACGCCTGCCTGATATTCCAGCTCGATCGTGCGCTCGTTCGAGGCCGCCTGGCTTTGCATCAGGCTGAAATAGGCCCGTGGATCGACAAACTTGCGGGCCGCCGGGGTCAGATTCGTGCGCGCGATGGCATTGTCCACATCGGCGTAATAGCGGCCCTGCGTGGTGCTGCCGTGCGACAGCGGCGCCGTCGCGCTCGCCACCATGCGGCCCAGCACGCCGAGCCTGAACGCGTAATACGGATCGATGCGACTCGATTTCATCGTCTGCAGCAGGACCATCTCGCGCTGGATCGCGCCAACCGGATCGACCGCGTACAGCGGAAACTGTTTGTTAAAGTCTTCCTCGGAAAGTTCCGCGCCCATCATCACGTTCTTGAGCGAACGCGATAGCGTGAACGAAGAGTCCTGCCCGAGCAGGTGCGTGCCCGCGGCGACGACAGCAGTACGCGTAGTTGGTCCCCACGCGTAAGCGCCAGTGCACACGCCAAATCCAAAGAGCGCGGCCGCCGCGCTGCCTGCCAACCATTGACGCGCCGAGGTCATCCGCGGTTCTCCCTGGCTACTTGCGTGGCTCCCGGTTGTCCGGTCTGGCGTAATTGATCCGCCAGCGCCCGCACTTCTTCAATCCGCGTGCCCGTGCCGCGATCACCCACGAGTTTCAGGTAGGTGTCGAGATCGGCGAGCCCCTGTGCAATCGCATCGCGCCGGATGTACATCAGTCCACGTTCCAGATACGCGCCGGCATACGACGGATCCGTACGCACGGCAGTCTCGAAGTTGGACATCGCGCCTTCTTCGTCTTGCGTGGCCAGCGCGAGCCGGCCCTGCACGGTAAAGAACGCCGCCGTTTTCGCGCTCGCGCGCGCCGCTGCTTCCAGCGCGCGCCGCGCCCGATCCGGAACGTTTAGCGTTACGTTGATGTCGGCGGCCTGAATCGCGGCCTCGCCGGCGAAGTCGCCCGGCGATCCCATGAGCGTCTCGAAGTCTTGCAATGCTTCCTGCGGACGATTACGCGCCTGCAGACACAGCCCGTGCAGGAACCGCGCGTGCCGGTTGTTTGAGTCCGCCGCAAGCGCGCCTTCCAGGCTCGCTTGCGCCTCGGCAAACTGGCCTTGCTCCAACTGCATGCGGCCCAGCGCAAGATTGACCTGCGCGGCTGACGGGAGATTGCCCGCCGCCACGGCTTCGGAAAGCCGGCGCGGGGCATCGGCGTTGTTGCCTTTCATCAACGCCAGAAATCCCAGACCCGCCAGCGCCTCACCCTTGCGTTCGCCCGGACCCACCGTCAGGAATTCCGTCTCGGCGGCCTCCAGTTCACCGTTCAATCCATGCGCCACGCCGAGCGTGAGGTGCGCGGAATCGTCGGTCGCGCGCAACTCCACCACGCGCTTGAGCGCTTCGACAGCGCCGGCGTTGTTGCCTGCCGCGCCGCGCGCGAGCGCGAGCGTATACCAGAGGCCCGCGTCATCTTTTTCGAGTTTGGCGGCGTCTTCCAGCAGCGCGGCCAGTTCGCGCGGCGATGCTGAACCGCTGCGTGCCGCCGCGCGTGCCGCGAAGAGCGCCGCTTCGGCATTTTGTGGCTCGAGATTGGCGACTTTGGCGAAATTGATCGCGGCGTCGTCGTATTGCTGAATGCTCCACTGCAGGCGAGCCAGTTCCATCAGCGCCGGGGCATCATTCGGCACGCGCTGCACATATTCTTGCAGCAGATTGATGGCGTCCATCGTGCGGCCATCGTCGGCAAGCCGCCGCGCCTGGCTCAGCGAATCGCGCGTGACGGCGAAGATCCACAACATGCCAATCACGACGACCAGCAACACGGCGATGCCGCCGCCCACCAGCCACGCCGTGGGGAAGGTCCGTTGTCGTTGGCGCAGCCGCGCTTCGTCGACAATCTTTTGACCGGTCAGGAGGTTCGTGCCGCACGCAACGCAGATGATGTCGCCTTCTTGAACGGCGGAGCCGCAGCGCGGGCAGGTCTTGCGTGATTTGCCGGCAGCCGCGGCCGGTGGAGCCTGCTTTTGCCGGCGAGACTTCAAGTAGCCGCCGCAATGGGGACAGCTATCCAGCCGGGAATCGGTCAGCTTGCCGCATACCGGGCAATTGATGGTGTTTGCCACCGGGCCTACCTCCTAGAGAGGGCGGCGGCCGCCGCTCGGGCCGTCATCCGCGGGGAAGGGTTGCTTACAGTGCTTGCACTCCGTTGCATCCAGCAAGCTACGCTTGCCACATCCGGCACATTTCTTGAACAACATGGGCGGCACAACCATCGCCGTGATCACCACAATGACACCCAGCATCACGGCCAGATATATGGCTCCGCTCTGATTCAGACCGGTCACTGCCTGCCACGATGTCCTATGGTCTAAAGGTCAGGGCTGATTGTAGTGGGCGGGCCGGAGATCTGTCAACAAATTGTGCGCTAACTCGTGCGGATGCAGCCATTTAGCACACAATTAACCGCGTCCGCGATCGTGTCAACGATTTTCCCCGCCCCACACGCCTCAAGCTGCGCCCGGGTCGCGTAGCCAGTCGTTAGGCCCACGAAGGGTATGCCGGCGGCTTTGGCCGCGTTGGCGTCGTAGGGGGTGTCCCCGATGTACACAAATTTTTCGCGATCGGTGATGCCCATCCGCTGCATGAGCGCGTGCAAGGGTTCCGGATCCGGCTTGTGGCGCGTGACGTCTTCCGGCCCGATGCACACTTCGAAGTGATGATCTATTTTGAGATAACGCAGGATCGGCTCGGCGGACGAGCGCCGTTTCGACGTCGCGACACCCATCCGCACGCCCGCCGCCTGCAACTGTGCGAGCGCCTCAAGCACTCCCGGCAACAGCAGCGTCGTCGACGGCGCGGTGCGCACATAGTGTTCGCGGTAGACCCGGACGGCCTCCGCGTGATCGAGTTTCGGGAACAGCCTAAATTGGTCTTCGAGTGTCGCGCTGATCGTGGAGACGATGGCATCGCGTGTGGGTATCGGATGATCGAGCGTGCGGAAGGTATGGAAAAATGATTCCACAATCGCGTCCGTGGAATCGATCAGCGTGCCATCGAGATCAAAACCAACCGTAATCACTTCGGCAAAATCCGCACACGGCGCTCTTCGATGCGCAGGCGTCCTTCGGCGAATAACTGGATCGCCTTGGGATACAGCTCGCGTTCCTCGGCCTGCACGCGCGCGGCGAGCGTGTCCGCCGTGTCGTCTTCGAGCACCGGCACCGGGCTCTGCAGGATCACGGGCCCGCGATCATAGACCTCATCCACGAAATGCACGGTGACGCCGGTGAGTTTTGCGCCATAGGCCAGCACGGCCTCGTGCACGTGGTGGCCATACATGCCTTTGCCCGAAAACGCGGGAATCAGCGCCGGATGCACATTCATGATGCGTCCGCGGAAATCCGGCGGAATCGGCAACAGGCTCATGAATCCCGCCAGCACGACGAGGCCCGGCTCGTGCACGCGCACCTCGCGCCACACCGCGTCGCCAAACAGTTGCGCGTTCGCGTAGTCCTTGCGGGGCACGGCGATCGCCGGAATGCCGGCCTTGCGCGCGCGTTCGAGGCCATACGCGTCCGCGCGCGACCCGACGACGCAAACGACGTTCACATCAAGCTCGCCCGTCGGGATGCGATCGAGGATGTTTTGCAGGGTCGAACCGTTGCCCGAAAGGAGCACGGCGACCTTTAGCGGCATCGTCCGCGTGACCTAGGCTGCGCCGTTGGGCCACACGCCGGAGTACACCTCCGTGGCGGGGCCTTCCTGATACACATTGCCGTCTTCTGCCCATTCGATCGCGAGCGAGCCGTACACAAGGTGCACGTTTACTTTTTTGTCGGTGCGGTTCGTGATCATCGACGCCAGCGCCGAGCCGCAGGAGCCGCTGCCGCTCGCCATCGTCACGCCGCTGCCGCGTTCCCAGATTCGCATCACGATGTTCGCGCGATCCTTCACGGTCACGAACTCGACATTCGTGCGCTGCGGAAACTTGGCGTGGTGTTCAATCTTCGGCCCGATGGCCGTCAGATCAACCTTGGTCGCATCGTCCACGAAAATGACTGCGTGCGGATTGCCCACATTCACGCAGGTGATTTTGTAAGTTTTGCCCTCAACGTCCAGCGGCTCTTCCACAACCTGGCCCGGCGCGCCGATCATGGGGATGTCCGCGCGATCGAACTTCGGCCGGCCCATGTTGGAGCGCACGGTCTTCACCGTGCTGCCGGCCACATGCAACTGCACGCGGTTCGGACCCGCGCCGGTCTCGATCACAAAATCAGTCTTCTTCGTGAGGCCGTGTTCGAACACATACTTCGCGAAGCACCGGATGCCGTTGCCGCAGGTGCCGGACTCGCTGCCGTCGGCATTGAACATCCGCATGCGGAAGTCGCCCCCGTTCGCGGGCGGCATGATGAGGATGATGCCGTCCGAGCCGGCACCCAAATGCCGGTGGCTCATCTGGCGCGACAGTTCCGCCGGGTCCGCAATCTTGTTTTTCTCGGACTCAATGAATAGGTAGTCGTTTCCGAGCCCGTGCAATTTGGTATAGCTAATCAACTTCGAATCCAATCCGAAAACTTACGCCATCGCGGCTTCGACCAGCTTCCCGACCAGTTCCGAAAAGCTGATGCCCGCCGCCGCCGCCATTTGGGGAATCAACGAGGTCTCCGTCATGCCGGGGATCGTGTTGATCTCCAGCCAGTAGACCTCGGCGTCCGAGACGATCATATCGCTTCGGCTGAAACCCCGACAACCCATGAGTTCATGCGCACGCACGGCCATCGCCTGCACGTGGTCGCGCAGCTTGTCTTCGATTTGCGCGGGCGTGATTTCTTTCGTTGCGCCGGCGGTGTATTTGGCCGTGTAATCGAAAAATTTCGCCTTTACAGGCCGGATTTCAGTCACCGGCAGGGCGTAGGCGCCCGTTTCTTCGTCCAGATCGAGCACGCCACAGGTCAGTTCGAGGCCGTTCAGGTAGCGTTCGACCAGAATCGTGCCGCCGAAATGCATCACTTCCGGCACCGCCGTCTCGAACTCCGCCGCCGTCTGCGGGATCGCCATGCCGAGGCTCGAGCCCTGGGTCGGGTTCTTGATCACACACGGGAACCCAAGCTGCGTGCCGACGCGCTTCGTGATCGCCGCGCGGTTCTTGTCCCACTCGTGGCGCGTGAACACCAGTTGCTCGGCAACCTTGATGCCGCCGTGTTGTGCGACGGCTTTCGCGCGGATCTTGTCCATCGAGAGGCCGCTTGCCGCGCAGCCAGAACCTGTGTATGGGATGCCCATCAGGTCGAGCATGCCCTGCATGCGGCCGTCTTCGCCGAAGGGGCCGTGCAGCGCGATGAATACGCAATCAGGATGCAGCGCGCGCAGCCGTGGCACGGCTTCCGCCATATCGAGATACTCGCGGCTTTTGCCGGGGAACACCCACTCGCCGTCGCGCGTGATTTCGACCGGCGTCACCGTGTACACATCGCGATCCAGGTTCGCCGCCACCTGCGCGCCCGACCGCATGGACACTTCATACTCGGCACTCATGCCCCCCATGAGCACCACGACGTGCTTTTTCGTTGCCATGAATCCCCCGTTGCGGAAGCCGCGCAGCCCCGTACGCGCCCGCGACATTGTACCGCATGCGCCAACACAATCCCCGCCGCCCGCGCCAAGTTCCGCGGTATTTGGGAGGGCTTTCTTTGGACTGCGGCAGCTCGCTGCCGCTTTACTCAGCGGAGCAAAGCTCCGCGGCGTCTTTTAGTTGACTGTCAACTTAAGCCGGGTCAAATGCGCGCGAAGACTATGCTCCGCCAGCGGCAGCGCGGCGGTCGACGCATCGTCGTAGGCAGCCGCGAGCAGCGCCTTAAACTCCGTGGCCCCGGCTTCATACGCCTCGCGGATTTTGTTCTCGCGCCACAGGCGATGCTCGCGCTGTTTGCGGAAGACCTCTTCGGCCTGGCCCATCGGCATGCCGTGCGACGGCAGGATGATTTTCGGTTCCGTGAACGCCGCCAGCCGCGCGAGGCTCGCGAGGAACTGATCCATATTGCCGCCGTAGGCTTCGGAGACGACGATTGTCCCCGGATTGCCCACCATGTCGCCGGACACCAGCGTGTGCGTCGTTTCTTCGTAGAAGCAGAGGTGGCCCGGATCGTGGCCCGGCGTGTGCAGCGCGCGCACGCGCCAGTCGGGATCGCCGCGCAACTCGATTAAGTCCCCCTCATCGATCGTGCGATCGACCGTGAACTTCACCTGCGACGCCGTCGCCGGATGCGCCCACACCGGCGCGTTGTGCCGCTCGCGGATGTACTCTACCCCTTCAACATGATCGGGATGGCTATGCGTGAGCACGATCGCGCGCATCTGCGCGCCCATGCCGGCGAGCTGGTCGAGCTGATCGCAGAGACTCTCGAGTTCGTCCGGCAAGTCCGAGCCGGGATCGATCAGGATGTACTCTTCTTCGCCGATGAGGATTACATTCGTGTGCGTCGCCGGTGGAATCGTGCGCGTTTTCACCGGCACCACGTGAATGCCGCGGCGCAGTTCAAAACGGTTCGGGTGCCCCTTCGTGTTCAGCGTGATGCGTTGCACCAGTGGCACACACTCGGGGTACGGCCGCGCGGCGAGCGGTTGCAGCGTGCACGCCACCGGCGTTGAGACGTGAATCTCACCCTTGTGCCAGCGGCGGCGCACTTCGGCCGGGTGCAGCCAGTCCAGCGCCACCAACTCGCCGGGGATGAGCTCCGGTTCCTGGCCATTCGTGTGTTGATACAAAAAGTAGAGCGTGTCGAAGCGAATGGGGCCCGGCGGCGGAGTAATCCAGTTCGCGACTACTTCGTACTTCGCGGCGTCGATGTGGAGGCCGAAGGTGCTCAGGATCGCGTCGAAGTCGGCGTCTTCTGCCAACAGCTCGCGGCGCGCCTTGTTCCGCGCGTCGATATTTGGAATCGGGCCTTCGGTCAACAGCAGTCCGGTTTCTTCGAATACTTCGCGTGTTGCCGCCTTCACGGCCTTCGCCAGCGCGGGGTTTTCGGAATTGACGACGCGTTCGCCTGTTTCGGTGTCGCCGACGCGTCCGCCGGGAAAGGCGTGGTGGCCTGGCATGAACCGCAACTCCGGGCTGCGCCGCACCATTAAAATACGGCCGCTGGGATCCATGATGATGCACGCCGCCGCCTTTTTCGGCTCGACGTGCTTCGGTTGCGCGGATTCAGCCATCGCGCGATCTTACTGTCTCGGCGCGGCGAATGAAAGAAGCCGAATTCCGTTGAAATCCGCCCCCGCCACTGGCATTGTGTCCACATCCACGCCACGGGAGAATCACTATGAACCGCCGTCTGCGCGCTGCCTGTCTTTTTACGCTTGCCCTCGCAATAGTCGCCGTGCCAGCCATGGCCGACCTCGCCGAGGACTACGCCAAACAGGTCACGATTCGCCGCGACGAGTGGGGCGTGCCGCACGTCAGCGGGCCGACGGACGCCAGCGTCGTCTTCGGCGTGGCCTATGCCACGTGTGAGGACCACTTCTGGCAGGTCGAAGAGACGATGCTGCAAGTGACCGCGCAATACGCCAGCGTCGTCGGCGAAGCCGGACTCGACAACGATCTCAAGGTCGCGCTGTTCGAGATCGTGTCGAAGTCGAAGGCCGACTACGAAAAGATGGATCCAAAATTTAAAGCGTTTTGTGACGCCTACGCGGCCGGTTACAACTACTACTTGAAGACCCATCCCGAAGTGAAGCCGCGCGGCATCACGCACTACGAGCCGTACTTCATGCTGTGCTACGAGCGCGGTCTCATGATGATGCGCCTGCTCGGCCACGCGCACGCGCCGCAGGCCAAGCTCTCGCCGCTCGCCGAAGAATTGCGCAAGCACGAAGGCTCGAACGCGTGGGCGATCAACGGTGAGCACACGCGCGATAACACGACGATGCTGTTCATCAACCCGCACCAGCCGTGGTTCGGCACGGGCATGTGGACCGAAGTGCACGTCACCAGCGACGAAGGCTGGAACATGTCGGGCGCGGTGTTCCCCGGCGGGCCGTTCCCCACGATGGGCTTCAACGGCAATCTCGGCTGGGCGTATACCGTGAACGAGCCGGATTGCGGCGACGTGTATCGCCTGACCTTTGACAAGGCGGACGACCCGCTCGCCTATAAATACGGCGAGGGATATAAGCACGCGGAAGAGTGGAAAGACACGATTCGCGTGAAGACGGACAAGGGTGTTGAGGCTCGCGAGTACACCTTCCGCAAGTCGCACTACGGCCCGATCATGGGTAAGGAAGACGACACGCACTACCTCGCCGTCAAGATCGCGAAGCTGTTTGAGGGCAGCCGCATGCGGCAGTCCTATGGTCAGACCAAGGCAAAGAATTTCGACGAATGGCACGCGGCCGTCAGCGCGATCGACCTGCAAATGTTCAACACGGTCTACGCCGATCGCGATGGCAACATTTTCTACCTCTACAACGGCGCGATCGCGCGCAAGGATCCGTCATTCGATTGGCGCAACCCCGTCGACGGCAGCGACCCGCGCACGGAATGGAACGGCTACCATCCGATCGACGAATTGCCGCAGGTGCTGAACCCGATCTCGGGTTTCGTGCAGAGCTGCAACTCGACGCCGTTCGCCGCGACCGACGACGGCAGCCCCTCAATGGATGACTTCCCGAAGTACATGGTGGAAGACGCGACGGTCGACATGCGCCGCTCCAAAATCTCGCGCTACCTGCTCCGCCAGACGCACGACATCACCTTCGACGATTGGCAGAAGCTGGTCTACGACACAACGCTCTACTGGCCGATGACGGAACTGCCGCGGTACGAGCGCTGGTTCGCGGAACTGAAGACAACGAATCCCGATCTCGCCGGCCGCGCCGCGCCGTACATGGAGCACCTGCTCGATTGGGATTACAAAGGCGGCGCGAAGTCCACGCAGACGACGCTGTGCGCGGAGTGGTACGAACAATTGTACGGCCGCGGATATCCCGTCGAAGTGCTGAAGAAGGAATTCCAGACGGACATCCCAGCGCGCTTTGAGGCGCTGATCAAGGCCGCCGACAACCTCACGCAACTCTTCGGCTCGTGGAAGGTGCCGTACGGCGAAGTGCACCGTCTGCAGCGTCACCCGTATCAGCCCGCCCCGGCGACGGTACCGTTCTCGGACGACCTGCCCAGCATTCCGCAGGTCGGCGTGCGCGGCCCGCTCGGCGTCGCGTTTACGGTCTACGACACCCCCAGCACGCCGGAGCGCAAGAACCGCTACGCCGTCGTCGGCGCGTCGTACATGGCCGTCGCGGAATTCGGCGAGCGCATGAAGGCGAAGTCATACCTGCACTTCGGCCAGAGCGGCAATCCCGATTCGCCGCACTTCTTCGATCAGGCGGAGCTGCTCTCGAAGCAGCAGTTCAAAGACGCGTGGTTCTATGCGGACGACGTCGAAAAGCACGCGGTGGAAAAATATCACCCCGGCGAGAAGCACTAAGCGAAGGGGACTGACTGGCACGAAGGGGACTGACTGCGAATCCCGCCGTTGGATTCGTAGTCTGTCCCCGGTCTTATTTATTGCGGATAAGGCACACCGTGTTTCTTCGCGTACTCTTCCGCCTTTTTCAGGCGACGCTTCGCAAGATAGCTGTCCACTAGCGATCGGCCGACGGACCACACGATCATTACAAAGCCGATGAAGTACGCGAGGAAGATGACCCACGCCAAAAAGAAAATGGGTCCTTGCGAGAACACGTCGAACTGACTGATGTTGCTCGCATTGCGCAGCGCGTTGGTGTCCGTCGCCACAGGCCGCTGGTCCATGATGAAATCCGGCGTCACCGACTGCCACGGCATCATGATCTCGCGAATGCCCGGCACCACCGTCCAGAAAATCGCGCCCGCGATCCCAAACAACAAAAATGCCGCCGTATAGGCCATCTTGCCCGGGCCGTGGTGTCCACTCGCGCCGAGGATCGGCCGGTTGTCATCAATCGGCCCCAGTTCGAGCCGCTTGCTGCCTTCCTGCGCGACACCCTCGAGCCCCGTCTTCCGCTTCGCCTTGTCCGCAGTGGGCGCCTTCGGCCCGCTCGACATCAAGTCTTCGAAACTCGTGCCGGCGGATACAGGCGCCGCTTCCAGTTTAGCTTCCGGCTCCGGCCGGCTGGGCACTTCCTCGCGCTTCGCGGACTGCATGCCCGCCGCGAGTGCCGGCTCATCGGCCATCAGGTCTTCAAAGCTCATGCCGCCCAGGTTCGCCGGTGCCGCCGGCGCGGGGGAGGAGGCGCGCGGTTTTTCGCTTTTGCCTTCGCGCCGCATCTCTTCTTTCTTGGCCTTGCGCCGCGCGTTGCGCTCCGCCATACACTTCGAGCACAGCTTTCGCCCGGTGGACGTCAACTGCACGCGCTCGCGGCTCAGCGGCGAGCTGCACACGTCGCACGACACGGCGCATTTCACGCAGATCGGCGCGCCAGTCTCCGCGCAAAAGGCGATGCTGTCGCCGACGCCGCAGGTTTTGCACTTCATCGTGGCCATGCTGATGGATTCCGCCTCTGGACCGTTACTGTAGCAGTCTCAGTGCCGTTTTTTCGCTTTCGGCGGCATGCCCTTCCGCCGTTCCGCGCGATTCGGTTTTGGCGCGGACGGGGCGGGGTCAACGGGTTTCGCGGCGCGCGGGCTTTTCTCTGCGCCTTCTTTTTTCATGATGAACAGGTAGTTGAACCCGCGCAGGAAAAAGTTTCCCTGTTCCGCGGCCGCGTGGTATTTCCCCAGCTTGAGCGTCTTGTTCCGGCGCACAACAGCCACAATGTCCGCAGGTGCAAAAAACTTTTCCATCATCGCGAACAGACGGAACCCGATCGGCATGAAGGGCTTGCGCTTCTGGAATGAATCCGAAACGTACAGCGCCATATACCGCTTGGGCTTTAGGATTCGGTTGATCTCGCCGATCACGCCTTCCATCGCCTCGTAGTACGCCGGGTCCTGCGCGTCGAGCTTCCCAATGCAGTCCGGGTTGTCGGAGTAGTCCACATGTGTCGAGTAGGGGGGATCGACGAACACAAAATCCGCCTGCTCGTCGCCGAGCGGCAGCGCACGTGCGTCCGCCTGCTGGATGTCTTGCCGGTACGGCGCGAGGTCATACCCAATCGCGCGCCGCGCGAGATCCGTCGCCACGTCCAGTGTCGTGCCGCTGCCGCACATCGGGTCGACGATCAAATCACCCTTGCGCGTGTACCGCTCCAGCAGGTTCCAGATTACCCAGCTCGGCGTCGCGCCCACATACGCCTGGTCGCCCTGCATGCCGGAGCCGTAGTGCTGCGAGGGGTAGTCCCACAATGTCGTGGTCTGTAATTTCAGTTCCGGTTTCTTCTGCACGTCTGTCCTCGTGTCGTTGTAACGACTATCGTAATCCTTATCGTCGTCGTTATCGTAGTCGCCGCGTGTGCTAGAGTACCGCCCAATTTCGCGGCACGGAGCCCTGAGCGCCTCCATGAGCTGGCTACTGTTCTCCATCCTGTGCTACGTCGCGCTGCAACTCGTCGTCGGCCTCGCCATGACCCGCCGCGTGAAAGACGAGAGCGACTACCTCGTCGGCGGGCGCAGCCTCGGGCTCGGCATTTCCACCATGACCATCTTCGCGACCTGGTTCGGCGCGGAGACCTGCATCGGGTCCTCCGGCGCGATTTACGACGGCGGCCTCGCGGGCGGGCGCTCTGATCCCTTCGGCTATTCGATGTGCATTTTTGGAATGGGCATTTTCTTCGCCACTATCTTCTGGAAACGCGGCCTCACGACCATCGCCGACTTATTTCGCTCACGTTTCGGCGGCGTCTCGGAAAAAATCGCAGTGTTGTTGATGGTGCCGACCTCGCTGCTGTGGGCCGCCGCGCAGGTGCGCGCATTTGGCCAGATCCTCGCGGCTTCGTCCAACCTCGAAGTGGATGTTGCCATTGGCATCGCCGCCGGCGTCGTCATCGTGTACACGATGATGGGCGGAATCCTCGCCGACGCCATGACCGACGTGTTGCAGGGCGTTGTGCTCATCGCCGGGCTCATCGCGACGGCAATCGCGATTTTCATCAACGACGAAGCGCGCGGCGCGATCTCGAGCGCCTTCGATCCCAGCCGGCTGACCTTCGTCGCCGAGGGCGAGTCATTCTTGTCCACGGCCGAAACCTGGGCCGTGCCCATCTTCGGTTCGATCTTCGCGCAGGAACTCGTCTCGCGCATGCTCGCCGCAAAATCCCCGCAGATCGCCCGCCGCGCATGCATCCAGGCCGGCGCGTTGTACGTCGGCATCGGGCTCATCCCGGTACTCATTGGCCTCGCGGGCCCCGTGCTCGTGCCCAATCTCGAACACAGCGAACAGCTCCTGCCGCGCGTCGCGCAGACCTTCCTGCCCACGGTGATGTACATCATTTTTGCGGGCGCGCTCATTTCCGCGTTCCTTTCCACGGTGGACAGCAATCTGCTCGCATGCTCCGCGCTCACGTCGCACAATTTTGTCGCGCCGTTGCTGAAGAAGCACGACGACAAATTCCTGTTGCGCCTCGCGCGTGTGCTCGTCGTTGTGTTCGGTCTGCTCGCGTACGCCTTGGCCTACTCCGCCGAGAAGGTGTATGCCCTCGTTGAAGAGGCCTCGGCCTTTGGTTCGTCGGGTCTGTTCGTCGTGATCGTGGCCGGCCTCGTCACGAACCGCGGCGGACGCATCACGGCCTGCGCCACGCTCATCACCGGCGTCGTGTCGTACATCCTCTTCGCGCATATCCTGCCGCCCTTCGGCATCGAGCTTTCGTTCCCATTCCTGATCTCGCTGGCCGCCTCCGCCGTGTGTTACGTCGTGTGCATGCAGTTCGAAGATGGACCGACGCCAGAGGTCGTCCCCGTCGCCGAACCCGCGCCGGCGCCCGCGTCTTGATTTTGTTTCGCTAATATTCCAGCATATTCACTTCCGTGCGGCGCATTTCGCTGGGCCGCCATGTCTCCAGGAGCTCGACCTCATGATCCAATCGTTTACGCAACCGCGCCGCGCACTGGCCCTGCTGGCCATCGTGGCGTTGGCCGCCACACCGGCCTTCGCGCAAAAGCGCGGCAAGAAGGCGGCGCCCGTCACCGAGCAGACCGGTCTTACGCTCACGGCGCTCGATCGCTACATCGCCGCGCCGGATGCGAACTTCAAATGGGAACTCGTCAACACGATATCCGGCGTAGGCTACAACGCCTACGTGTTGAAGATGGTCTCGCAACAGTGGCTGACGGAAAAGGAAGTGAACCAGCCGATTTGGTGGCACTGGGTCACCATCGTGCGCCCGACCACGGTCACGTCAGACAAAGGCTTTCTGTACATCACCGGCGGCAACAACAAAGGAACAGAGCCGCCGACAGAAGTGGACGGCATGTTGACCGGTTTCGCCACCGCGACGAACACGATCGTCAGCGAGTTGCGCATGGTGCCGAACCAGCCGATTGTGTTTCTGGATGATCCGGAAAAAAAGGAGCGCACCGAAGACAGCGCCATCGCCTACACGTGGGCACACTACATGGACACCGGCGATGAGCGCTGGCCGATGCGTCTGCCGATGACGAAGTCCGCCGTGCGCGCGATGGACGCCATCACGCAGTTCACGGCGTCGGCCGAAGGCGGCGCGCAGCCGGTGAACCACTACGTCGTCGCCGGCGGCTCGAAGCGCGGCTGGACCACGTGGACCACGGCCGCCGTGGACAATCGCGTGATCGCGATCGTGCCCGCGGTGATCGATCTGCTCAACATCATTCCGTCGTTCGAGCATCACTTCAAAGTCTACGGCCGCTACGCGAACGCCGTACAGGATTATGTGTCGCAGGGCATCATGGCGCGCCAGGGCGAGCCGGGTTACAAGGCGCTCATCGACATCGAAGAGCCGTATCAGTACCGCGACCGACTGCAACTGCCGAAGTACCTAATCAACGCGAGCGGCGACCAGTTCTTCGTGCCGGATTCGTGGAAGTTTTACTGGGACAACCTGCAGGGCGAGAAGTACCTGCGCTATGTGCCGAACACCGACCACGGCATGGGCGGCTCCGACGTGCCGCAGAGCATTGTGGCCTGGTACAACTCGATCGTGCACAACGTGCCGCGCCCGCGCTTCGCGTGGAGTGTTGATGCGGCCGGTGTGACGCACGTGAAGACGATCGACACGCCGAAGCAGGTGCTGCTGTGGCAGGCGACCGATCCCGACGCGCGCGACTTCCGCCTCGAACGCATCAAGAAAGCGTGGACCAGCTCGCCCCTCGAAGATCAGGGCGGCGGTGTCTACAGCGCCACCATCCCGGCCCCGGCCAAAGGCTGGTCGGCGTACTTCGTCGAGCTCACCTTCGATTCCGGCCTCGAATCCGCGCCGTTTAAGTTCACGACCGGCATCAAGGTCATGCCGGACGAATACCCGGCGGCCGCGAAGTAAATCGTCTCTACCAAATAAAACGTCGCCGAGCGTTTCGCTCGGTGACGTTCTTTTTTGTACAGACCCTTGTTTTGCAACCGCCCTTAATGTGGAAGCGGCGTCTCGCCGCTTGACCCTTGTTCCGCACCTGCGCCTTCGGCAGTGCAACAACCCGCAGACTATATAGAGAGAGTCAGTGGTGCTCAGGCTTGTGCAGGGTCGATGTTCTCCGGGCGGTGGAGCAGTCGGCCTTCCATGCCGCCCGAGATCGTCATGATTTCGCCGGTGACGTGTCCGGAGAGTGCATCGGACGCGAGAAACAGGGCCGCGTTCGCGATGTCTTCCGACCGCGCGATGCGTTTGTGCGCGCGGGTCTGCAGCGCCGGCACCACGTTCTCGTGTTTGCGCAGGGCATCCTCGGTCATGCGCGTTAGCGTCCAGCCGGGGCAAATCGCGTTCACGCGCCCCTTCGGCACGAGCCGCACGATCTCGTTCTTCAGCGTGCGCGTCAGGCCATAGGTCAGGCCGGCCTTTGCGGCGGCGTAGTCGGCGTGATCGGCCTCGCCAAACACGGCCGCTGTCGATCCGATCAGGATTAGCGACGCGGATTCCGGCTTCTCGTCGGAAAGATAGCGGAAGTATTCGCGCGCGCAGAGAAAGGTCGCGGTCAGGTTCGACCGCACCGTGTTGTCCCACTGTTCGAGGTTCATCGTGTGAATCGGCGCGGTATTCGGCGGCCACACTCCCGCATTCGCAATCACGACGTCGATGCCATCGAAATGATCCTGCGCGGCCACGAATAGTTTCGTCGCGTCGAGCTCGGTCCGCAGGTCGCCCTGCACGACGAAGGTCTCGGTGGAGAGCCGCTTCGCGAGCGCTTCGACCGCGTCGATGTGCGTGTTGCCGTGCAACACGAGTCGCGCGCCTTCGGCCGCGAAGGCCTCTGCACACGCGCGCCCAATGCCGCCGGACGCGCCGGTGATGACGACGACTTTGTCCTTCAGTCCGGTATCCATCAATCCTTTACCAACTGCGGATGATCGAGCGGCTTCCCGTCCGGGAAGTCGTTCCAGTGCAACAAGGCGTTATAGACATAGTTGAAGTCGCCGTGGTTGAGGTAGCGATGCATGGGGTTAAAGCTGTACAGGATCACGCGCCCGCCTTCCGTGCGCGGGATGTCGATGATCGCGCCGGACTTCTCCAGCGTGTCCTGCCCCTCGACGAAGCCGCTCTGCAGGAACTTGCCCTTGGGCTTCTCGTCGGCCTTTTTCTCGTCCGCCTTTGCGTCCTCGGGCTTCGCGGCGTCCGACTTTGCAGCATCGGCCTCGGCGGGTGCCGCGGGCTTCTCTTCCTCTTTTTTCTTGTCCTTGTCTTCGTCTTCGCGCAGCGGTTTCGTGCCGTATTTCAGCACGATCCAGTGGTCATACTTCTTCGGCACCGAATACAACGGACCATTGCCGCGCTGCACCCAGTTCACGTCGTCGTAGCCATACGCGATCGGGTGATCGCGTCGCGTGACCATCGTCTGCAGCGACGAACCGGGCGTGCTGACGCTCGCTGCCATCGTGCTCACATTGCGCACGAGGCCGAAGTCCGTCGCAAGCCGGCCGGACGACCCCATCAGCATCAGCGTGCCGCCCTCGTCGAGGAATTTCTTCAGTTCCGCGACGCCCTCGAACCCGATGCCGCCGGTAATGTCGCGCGCGCTATCCACCTTGCCGTGCGCCGGGAAATCGCGCGTGGAGCGGTAATCCAGCGGCCCGAACTTCGGGTCGCGGCCGTGCACAATGGTCTTCGCGTCCATGCCGCCCTGATCCGCCATCAGGATCACGTCGTACTTCCCGCGCAAACCGCCCGCGCGGATTTCCTGGTCGGAGATGTAGCTGTACGGCACGCCGGCATTGTCAAAGGTCATGCGCACCCAGCCGTCCGGTTGCGTGCTGACCCACGTGTGGAACAGCGCAATGCGCGGCAGATCGACGACGTGCGTCTTCACCTCCGGCATCTCGTCCAGCCCGTGGAAGCTGATCATGGCGTGCTCCGCCACGCGCACGAGCTTGCCGCGCAGCCCGCGCTGGTGCGCGATGAGCCATGTGCCAATGGGATACTCCTTGTCGCCGGCCTTGAACGCCTCTTCCCCGGCGACCACTTTCTCATTGCCGAGCAGCAGCCGCGCCTGGATGAGCCCGTTGCTGTCGGTCTGCGAGATGGCATACGCCTCGGGGTCGCCATCCTCGACGATGCCGGGCAGCGTGAGCGGCGCGGAGACGAGCTCGATGTCTTTCACATCGAGGATCGCCTTGTCCTCGATCTTCTTCGTGTCGACGCGGTACAGATAGCCCAGCGTCCAGCTCACGTCGTCATAGGGCCGAATCTCGGGCGGTGTCTTGGGGAAATCCTGCACTTCGAGCAGGTTCTTCGCATGGCGGCCGTAGGGCTGGTCGAGCCGCACGATGAAATCGCCCGTTTTGAACTTGCCTTCCTTCACCTCGAAGTCGCGCGTTGCGCGGTGCACCTCGATCGCGTGCCGCTGCAACTGGTTCACAAGATAGGAGAGGCGCACCGGGTCCTGCCCCTCAGCCGGAATCACCCACGCGTGCGGCGCTTCCTTCGCGCCCGCGTGCATGTTGTTCTTGCCCTTTTGATAAAAGTTTTCGAGCAGCGTGCGGCCCTCAGTCGAGAGCAATCGCAGCGACGCGAGCGCCGCCGACTGCATGTAGTTCGTGTTGTTGCGCATCGACCAGTTGACCGTCTTCGGCGGCGGGTCGGCGTTGTACCACATGCGCTCGGTCACGGGTTTGCCCGCGAATTCCGCCGTGCTCAGTTCGCGCTCCATCGTGCGCGCCGACGAATTGCCGAAGGTCTCGTAGAACCGGCCCATCGAGTTGTGGTTGTTCGTGATCCAGAGCAGGTAGCTCGGGTTCCAGCCGTCGTAGAAGCCCCAGGTCCACGCGCCCGGCATGTTGAATCGCTGCAACTCGGCAAGCTCGTAGTGCGCGAACATCTGCCACTCGCGCACCGTGATCGGGTCCACGTTCGGGTTGTAGGGCCCCGTGCCGCCGGAGACGTAGATCAGCGGCACGGACTCGTGCAGGTCGAGCGAGTAGATCGGATGCCACTCGTAGAATTGCTGCACATAGGTCTGCGTCAGCTTCAGCGTCATCTGAATGCCGTCGCGGTTGTTGTCGTGGAACGCGTAGTAGCCCCAGTACGGCGGGCCGCCCGCAGGCATGTAGTCGATGTCGTCGTAGTCCTTCGTGTGCCGGTAGTACCAGTCGACCACTTCTGCGCGGCCGTCCACGTCGGTCACCGGCGTGAGCAGGATAATCACTTCCTTGCGGATGCGCTCGATGTCCGGATGCTTCGACACCGCAAGACGATACGCCAGCTCCATCACCATCTCCGGCGGACCGGTCTCCGGCGAGTGCAAGCCGGCGGTGATGTGCATGATCGGCTTGGCCTTGGCGAATATGTCGGCCGCCTGCGCATCGGTCGTCTTGCGCGGATCGGACAGCGCGCGCGTGTAGCCCTTGAACTCGTCCAGCCGCGCGAGGTTCGCGGCGTCGCTGATGATCACAAGGTGGAAGGGGCGACCTTCTTCGGAGGTGCCGGTTTCGATCAGGTCAACATTCGGCGAGGCATCGGCGAGTGCCTTGAAATAACGAATCGTGTCTTCCGGCCGCGTGAGCACGTCGGCCGCGCCGGCGATATAGCCGAGCACGTCGCGCGGCGACGGCACGGTTGGGTCATCGGGCACATAGCTCACCATCGGCGTGAGGTAGTCGGGCGACGTCGTAAACCGGTGAATGTCCGCCGTGCTCAGCTCGTCGACCGTGTCCCACTGCGCCACGGCGCGCCACGGCGCCTGCGCGCCGGCTCCGGCCGCCGGGTCATTCTTGTCATAGTCATAGGCCCACGCGCCCGCCGTCAGCATCCACGCGATGCCAATGCCCGCCACATACCCACGCCGCATGCCGTCGCCCCTCCATCCGCGCGGCGCCCCGCCACGCGGACGCTTACCGTATCGGGGAATATCCGCGTTTTCAAAAATCCGGTGCGCGCGTGCAACGGATGCTTGCTATAGTGAAGGGGCAATGCTTGGAGACGTGCCATGGGAACCACGACCAAAAAAGTAAGCGACCGGGAACTGTTGCGGGCACACTTCACCGAGGCCGCTCCGCTGCGTGTGCTGGTGATCACGCTCAGCGACCGCGCATCGCAAGGGGAATACGAGGACAAGAGCGGCCCCAAGTTGCGGAAGCACGTTGAGGAATTTTTCGGCGAGGCAGGCGTGGCGTTGGCTGCGGAGTCGGCGTTGCTGTCGGACGATCGCGCCGGTCTGCGCGAACGCCTGGTTGCCGCGCGCGACGGCGGCGTGCATCTGATTTTTACCACCGGCGGCACGGGTGTCGGCCCGCGCGATCACACACCCGACGTGGTGCTCGAACTCGCGGACAAAGTCATTCCGGGGATCATGGACCTGATTCGCCTGCGCTACGGCGCGGACAAACCCTGCGCGCTAATCAGCCGCAGCGTCGCCGCGATGCTCGGCAAGACGGTGGTCTACGCAATTCCCGGCAGCAGCAAGGCCGTCGATGAATACATGACGGAGATCGTGAAGTCGCTGGAACACATTGTGTGTACGGCCCATGGGCTGGACGTGCACTAGCGATCAGGCGGACTGCCGCTCGCTTTCGGATTGCGGCTCTGTGGAATCAGGCGGAGTTGCGGCAGGTTCGGCCGCAACTGATGTGTCGGCTACGCGCGGAGGCGCTTTACGCACCGCACGCTTTTTCATCGCGGTATACGCATCCCAAATTCCCGGCCACGCACGCATCGCGAGCATCATCGCGCGCGCCTCGAACCCGACCGCGATCGTCTTCTTGTGGTTCGCGATCCCTTTTATGAAGCGCTGCGCCACGGTCTCCGAGGTCAGTAGCGATCCGCCGCCGAGCACCGCGCGTGTCTCCGGCGGATATAGCTTTACTTCCTCGCGATAGCCCGGCGTGTCGGTGTCCGGCGGGAGCAGCAGGTGCACCCGAATGCCGCGATCACCATATTCCGCACGCAATACGTCCGCCAGATTGCTCATGGCGGCCTTGGTTGGGCCGTAGGCCGAGAAGCCGAAGATACCCATGTGACCGGCGGGGGAGGAGGTCAGCGCGACGAAGCCGCCGTTGGGATTTTGCAGCAAATGCGGCAGCGCAAGACGGATGGTGTAGATCGCGCCGCGCAGGTTCGTGTCGATCTGCCGGTCGAAATCCTGCAACGTCAGTTCGTGGAAGTTTCCCGGGTGGCAGTAGCCGGAGTTGGCCACGATGCCGTCCAGCGGGCCCAGCTCGAACTGGATCATGTTGATGTAGTCGGAGAGCGTCTCGGCATTCGTCACGTCGCAGGCATATGCGCGCACGTTAATGCCCGCGCCGGCGGTCTCCAATACGGTTTTAGCGGCCTGCAGGTCATCCTTGCCGCGCGCGATGAGCGCGAGATTGGCGCCGTTGCGCGCGAATTCGCGCGCCATCTCCAATCCAATCCCGCGCGAACCGCCGGTGATCAGGATATTTTTGCCTTTGAATGGATTCAGCAGCATAAAACCAGTATACGGCGAGGCTGCGCCCCGCACAAAAGCAAACGGGCGCAGGCTTGAGGCCTGCGCCCGCCGTCGGAGCGCTCAGCTGTTTAGGCTGGAGGCTATCTAATTCAGTCTCCGGAAACGGAGCCCTTCTTAATCTCAACACCCTTGTCGTTCACCGTCACGTCAACGGCGCGCGAGTAGTGGAAGAACCCGATCATCATTTCTTCCCAGGTCTGGTCGCCCCAGCGGACGTTCTTTTCCGGATCCGGGTTGTACGGGTTCTTGTCGGTGTTGTCGTATAGCGCGACCACGTGCATCTTCGCGCCGGCCGGAACCTGCAGCGGCTTCGCGAAGTCGTAGGTGGTCTGCCAGTTGAAGTCATACTTCGGCACCGAGATCAGGTGTTCTTCCTTGCCGTCGGGGTACTGAAGGTAGTAGTCGAACGCCTTGCCGCGGTAGTGCGCGTGCGGGGCGAGCGACATCACCGTCACGCCCGTGTTGAACGGCAGCGTGGCTTCGATCTTGTAGTTGTCGGTCTTGGCCGGGATTTCGAACTCAGTGTTGATGACGTTGCCCGTCATCATCTGGTTCGTGATTTCGCCCTTGGCGAACTTGATGCCGAAGCGCGACTTGTCGGTTTCGAGCTTGCCGGTCGGGGTGTAGTGCACCTGCCAAATGAGGCTGGCGCCGGCCGGAATCTTGCGCGCCTGGCCCGGCGGCAGCATCTGCGGGATACCGCCCGGCGCGAACGCATCCAGGAAGCCTCCCGTGCTCTCTTCGCCGACTTCTTCATCGCGGAAGTTCATCGGGTGCTTCGGATCGCTGACGAACATGATGATGTGGTGGACGACCTTGGCGTTGCCCGGAAGGCATTCCATCGCCGAGACCCACACGTCTTCGGTGAAGTTCGTCTTGGTTTCAAAGTACTGGTACGGCACCACGCCGGTCGGCTCGATGCGCGCATCTTCCGGCATGTCGAAAATGACGTCCGGTGTACCAATGCGCCATTCGCTGCGGTTCACGACTTCGGCCGTCTTCAGATCCGACGGGTTGCCCTGCGGCATGCCCGCGTCGACCCATGCCGTCATCATCGCTTTTTCGTCGACGGTGAGGCTGCGATCGTTCGACCAGTGGCCGACTTTCGGATCAGCGTGCCACGGCGGCATGCGGCCGTCGTTCACGACTTCCTTAATCATCTTGCCCCAACCCTTCACCTGACGATAGTTGTTCAGGCTGAAGGGTCCGATGCCGCCGGGGTGGTGGCATTCCGCGCACTTCGCTTCAATGAGCGGTGCGACGTCCTTCGTGTAGGTGTACTTCGCCGCTGTGCCGTCCGCCGGCGTAGCGACGTCTGCGCCGAAGGCGGCGCCGGCCATGGCCAACGCGATGCCAGCCGTAAAAATTTTCGAACCCGTGAACATCGTTCGCTTCCTCCCGAAAAGGGTCCGGCTTCGCGGACGCCATGTGCCACTATAACCCGGAATCTGAGTCCGGGTTCACATCCACCACCCGCCATGCATAGGCGAGTGAAGAATGCGAGCATTTTATCATATTGTACCCCAATTTCAAGGGTTTTGTTCCCGGATTTGGGCTGAAATGGCCTACCCTACCCGGGTCTGATAGTCTCGGGGGCATCCCGAAGAGGTGCCGATTATGGCCACGATTCTCGTTCCTGTGGATTTTTCGCCTGCCGAGCCGGTGGTGATTGCCTGTGCGGCCGATTTGGCCAAGAATCTGCGTGCCAAGATGGTGCTGCTGCATGTGGAGGCGCCGGACCCGGATTTCGTGGGGTATCGGGCGGGGCCGCAGAGCGTGCGGGATTCCGTGGCGCGGTCGATTCACGGCGATGCGCAGACCCTGCATGCGCTGCGCGATCGCCTGCGCGAACAGGGGCGGGATGTGGATTGCCTGTTAATTCAAGGCGCGACCGTAGGGAAGATCGTCGAGGAAGCTGCAAAGTTGAATGCAGACTATATTGTAATGGGGTCGCACGGGCACGGAAATCTGTTTGAACTGGTCGTGGGCAGCGTGAGCGATGGCGTGATTCGCCGCGCGCCGTGTCCCGTGGTGGTCGTGCCGCGTGCACGCGAAAAAAAGGATTGAGCGATGGCGGTGGCGACAGGGCAGACATGGCGGAATTGGTCGGGACGCGTCGAGTGCAGGCCGTCGAGTTTTGTGACGCCGCAATCGTTGGAAGAATTGCAGAAGGTCGTGCGTGAGTCCGCCGTGGCGGGAAAAAAAGTGCGCGTGGTCGGATCGGGTCACTCGTTCACGGAGATCGTGGCGACCGACGATACGCTGATTTCGCTTGATGGGTTGCAGGGCGTGATCGAGGCGAAGCGTGACGCCGGCGAAGCGACGGTGTGGGCCGGCACAAAGCTTCATTTGTTGAATCCGATGCTGGACGACAACGGCCTCGCGATGGAGAACCTTGGCGACATCAATGTGCAATCGATCGCGGGCGCCGTGAGCACGGGCACGCACGGTACGGGCGCGAAGTTCGGCAACATCGCGACGCAGGTGAGTGGGCTGACGCTTGTCACGGCGTCTGGCGAGATCGTGGAGCTTTCGGAATCCAGCGATCGCGATCTGTTCAAGGCGGCGCAGGTGTCGCTGGGCACGATGGGCGTGATTGCAAAGGTAAAACTGCGCCTGGTGCCGTCGTACAAATTGGATTACTGGCGCAAAAAAAGCACGTTTGAAGAGACGCTGCAAAAGGCCGAAGAATGGCGCGACACGCACCGGCAGTTCGAGTTCTACTGCTTTCCGCATGCGCCGGAGGTGCAGCTCAAGTTCCTCGACCAGACCGATGCACCGGTGAACGTGAATCCGCGCAAGAAGTGGTTCGCCGATGTGTTCATGGAAAACCTGATGTTCGGCGCGCTGAGCATGGTGTGCCGCACATTCCCGTCGATGTGTATTCCGATCGCGCGGTTCTGCGCGAGCACGGTGGGCTACAGCCACGAGGTCAACGTGGGGCACAAGTCGCTGTCGACCGTGCGCATGGTTCGGTTCAACGAGATGGAGTTCGCGTTGCCGGCGGAGCGTGGGCTGGAGTGTGTGAAAGAATTGAAGGAGTGGATCGATCGCGAGAAGGTCACGGTCCATTTCCCGATCGAGTACCGCTACGTGAAGGGCGATGACATCTACATCAGCCCGCACACCGGCCGCGACTCGACGGCGATTTCGGTACACCAATTCAAAGGCATGGACTACACGAAATACTTCGACGGCTGCCAGGCGATTTTCCGGAACCACCAGGGGCGTCCGCACTGGGGTAAGCTGCACAGTCTGACCGCCAAAGATCTGCGGCAGCTTTACCCGCGGTGGGATGACTTCCAACGCGCGCGGCAGCAGCTCGATCCGAAGGGCACGTTCCTTACGCCGTATTTGAAGAAACTGTTCGTGGAATAATTGGGAGGGCGAGCGTACTCGCGAGCTTGGATCGTGGGAGTGCGTTAGCTCGCGAGTACGCTCGCCCTCCCCAATTAGCCCAGCTTTCCTAAGATGTCCACGTGGCGATCGGTTACTTCGACAACATCCAGCCGCGATAAACCGCACGCAACGATCTGCGCACGAATTTCCCCCGGCGTAAACGCGGCGAGGAACGAGTTGTAGAAATCCTCGCGCAGTAGCGGGTGTTCGCCGGCGGCGTAGGTGTCCACGAGTCGTTGCGCATCCGCTGGTGTCGGTGGGCGAAAGAGATCGCGCACGAAAATTACGGCGCCCGGTTTCGCGACGCGGCGTATCTCGCGCCAGAGCGGCAGCGGATCGGGCAGGTGGTGCAGCAGGCTGTTCGAGAACAGCAGATCGAAGCTGTGATCCGCGTAGGGCAGGCGTTTCGCGTCGGCCAAGGTAAACAAGGGACTGTGCGCGCCGTTCGTCGCGGCACGCGCGAGCTGCAGCATCGGAAGCGAGGCGTCGGCCGCCGCGATGCGCCAATGCGGGCGCAGGCGTTGCACACGCAGCGGAATTTCTCCCGGGCCCGTACCCAGATCGAGGGCTATGTATTCCCGATTGCCTTCGGTCAGCGAGAGCAGCTTCTCCACGAACGCGATATTCACCGCCGAAAAATCCGTGCGGGCGTAGGCTTCCGCGCGCTCGGGCGTGTCCATCACTTCCGGTTCGGGAATTCTCTGCATGGCTGCATCGTACTGGTTATGAGTGCCAAAATGAAGACGTTCGATTAGGATAACGCGCACGACTGGGGGACCGTTATGCCCAAAACGACGACGGTTGGCGACTATCTCATCCATCGGCTGCAAGAGTTGGGCGTCAAGCATGTGTTCGGCGTGCCGGGCGATTATGTGCTCGGGTTTTACGATCAGATGGTCGCGAGTCCGCTGAAGATTGTGGGGATGTGCACGGAGGCGGGCGCGGGGTTCGCGGCGGATGCGTACGCGCGCGTGAATGGGCTGGGGTGCGTGTGCATCACGTACAGCGTCGGCGGGTTGAACTCGCTGAACAGCGTCGCGGGCGCATTCGCGGAGAAATCGCCGCTGGTGGTAATCAGTGGCGCGCCGGGGCTGAGCGAACGTGCGCGTTCGCCGTTGCTGCATCACAAAGTGCGTGACTTCACGACGCAGCTCGAGATTTACGAGAAGGTGACGGTCGCCTCGGTCGCGATTGAGGACGTCGAAAACGCGCCGCGCATGATCGACGAGACGCTGGCCGCCTGCCTGCGGCACATGCGCCCGGTCTACATCGAGCTGCCGCGCGATATCGTGAAGGTAGCGTGCCGCGCGCCGGGGCCGTGGAAACACGCGAAGTTAATGAGTGACAAAGACACGTTGGCCGAGGCCGTCAGCGAAGCGGCGAGCATGCTGCGCACGGCGAAACGGCCCGTAATTCTGGCGGGCGTGGAACTGCACCGTTACGGCCTGCAGGACTTGCTGCGGAAGTTCGTCGATCGCGCAGGCTGCGCGGTGTCGGCCACGTTGCTCGGCAAATCCGTAATTTCAGAAGCGCATCCGCAGTACATCGGCATTTACGAGGGCGCGATCGGGCGCGAGGACACGTGCAAGATTATTGAGTCCGCGGATTGCCTGCTGATTCTCGGCGCGATGCTGACCGATATCGATCTTGGGATTTATACGGCGAAACTGGAAGTGTCGCGCACGATCCATGCGACGGCGGAACGCATCGGCATCAAGCACCATGTGTACGAGAACGTGAAGCTGCAGCATTTCATGGAAGGGCTGATGAAGGCGAACATCGGCCCGAACCGGAAGTTCAAGGCCCCGCGCACGGAAATTCCGCCGTACACGCTTAAGGCAGACGCGAAGATCACCGTGCAGCGCTTCTTTAGTCGCATCAATCATTACCTCGACGAAAAGAGCGTGGTAATTTGCGACATTGGCGACAGTTTGTTTGGTGCGGCGGACCTGTCGGTGCACCAGCACACGGAATTCCTGAGTCCGGCGTACTACACGTCGATGGGTTTCGCGGTGCCGGCGGCGGTTGGTGCGCAGAGCAACCGTCCGCGGCGCAGGCCGCTGGTGTTCGTCGGCGACGGCGCATTCCAGATGACGGGCCAGGAACTCAGCACGATCGTGAAGGAAGGCCTGAACCCGATCGTGTTCGTGCTGAACAACAAGGGATACAGCACCGAGCGTGTGATCAACGAAGGCCCGTACAACGACATCCACGACTGGGCCTTCCACAAAATCCCGGATGTGCTGCGCGCGGGCACGGGCTACGAAGTGCGCACCGAGGGCGATCTCGATCGTGTGCTGAGGGCCGTGGATAAAGACACCAAGGCCTTCTCGATCGTGAACGTGCACCTCGACAAGAATGATCGCTCAACGGCGATGGAGCGGCTTGGAAAGCGTCTCGGGAAGAGGGTCAAGTGATTGTTCGCGGATGACGCAGATATTCGCAGATTAAACGAAAATAAAATCGGCCGCGAATCAGGATGATTCGCGGCCGATTTGTTTTCAGTGCTTACGCGGTTGCTGATTTCGTTTGCGTTACTCGTTTGAAGACGCCTCGGATCGCGTCGTCGTCCACGGCGCCTTCGCATTGATCGGCCACGATCAGGAATTCGCGGTAGGCAGCATCCAGTCGATCGCCCGACAACTCGTAGCCGTGCGAGCGGGCGACGGCGGCCAGGGCGCTGCGGCCTGAGCGCGCGGTCAGCACCAGGCGGTGGCCTTCGACGCCGACGGCGTCGGGTTGCAGGAAGCCGTAGGTGCGCGGGTCTTTCAGGATGCCGTCCTGATGGATACCGGAGCTGTGCGCGAAGGCGTGCGCGCCGACGATGGCCTTGTTCGGCGGCACGGGCATGTGCGCGAACTCCGCGACGGTTTTGCTCACCGTGCGCATCTCGCGCAGGCGCACGTGTGTGTGGCCGGCGTTTTTCATTGCCAACAACGCCGCGACTTCTTCGAAGGCCGTGTTGCCCGCGCGCTCGCCGATGCCGTTCACGGTCACCTGCACTTCGCGCGCGCCGGCCTGCACGGCGGCCAGCGTGTTCGCGGTGGCCAGGCCCAGGTCGTCATGGCAATGCGCGGCGACGCGGACGCCATCGGGCACAGCGGCGACCACTTCCGCGATACGCTCGGCGTATTCCTTTGGCGTCGCGAAGCCGACTGTGTCCGGGATGTTGATGCGCGTGGCGCCGGCTTCGACGGCGACCAGCACCATCTGCCGCAGGAAGGCGGCCTCGGCGCGGCTGGCGTCTTCGGGGCTGAACTGCACGACGGGCGCGCGATCGCGTGCGAAGCGCACACACTTTTCCACGCGGCGCAAGGCTTCAGCGCGCGTCAGGCCCAGCTTGGCTTGCAGATGGATGTCGGATGCGCCAAGCACGATGTGCACAACGGGATGGCGTGCGGAGGTCATTGCGGAGACGGCGGCTTCGATGTCGGATTCGACGCAGCGGGACAGCGTCGCGATTTCGGCGCGCTCGATGACGTCGCACACGCGGCGCACGGCGTCGTGATCGCCGGGGGAGGAGGCGGGGAACCCGGCTTCGATGGTGTCGACACCCACGGCTTCCAGTTCGCGCGCGATCTGCACTTTCTGGTCGGCCGTGAAATGCACGCCCGGCGTTTGCTCGCCGTCGCGCAGGGTGGTGTCGAAGATATAGACATGCGGGGGCATGGCGCCGGCCGCGTTCGATTCATTAACTCCACGGAACAACATGGTTCGATTTCCTTTCCAAGGGGGTTGGCATTTGGTTTGGGTGCATGACTACAACCAAAGCCCGCCGAGTCCTTGGACGCGGGAAATCGCGGAGGTACCTGCCGCGTTTATGCGGCTGTCCTGCATCGGAGCCCCAAGTCCATGTCGCATCACCTCCTCTCGAAATTCGCCGGCAGGATGCCCGCGCCACGAATCCTTGATTCGCGCCACATATCGTGGGTTAAAAAGCAGAAGGCCCCGGACCGTTTCCGATCCGGGGCCTCTTATTGAAACCTGTTAGGTTAGTTTCGTCGTATTTCGAGGCACGCGGACCTGCTGTCCTCCAAGAGGAGGAGTGGGAGAAGCGAGGTACCATCGTGCATCGAATACATTAATCGACATTTCCTTGTTTAGAGGTGATCAAACTATACCATTCGTTGGGCCACGGAATCAAATGATGCGCACCCGGCGGTGTGCCGCCGCTAAGCACCTTGGTTGACTGGGTTTGCGAGGCTGCGTACCATGTGAGTCCGGCGCGGCAGGGGGCTGTCCGCGTTCGAGCAACATTCGCAGTTTGGGGGATTTTGTGAAGACGCTGTGGGGGATGGTGTGTGCCGTCGGCGCGGCGGCGTTCCTGTTTTCACTTCCCGCGCATCCGCTCGAAGCCGGCGCCGCCAAGGTTGAGCTGGTTCCGGCGGACGGCGTTCCGCTCGACGGCGACTTTTCCCGTCGTGGCCGGCCGGCCACCGGCTCGCGCGATCCGCTGTATGTGCGCGCGCTGTTTCTGCAGGACGACAACGCCGCCTGTTTCCTTGTATCGGCGGACTTGTTTGCGATCTCGCCTGACTTGCGTGCGCGCGTGCTTGAAATGGCACCCGCCGGCGCCCCGCGCGAGAATATCGTGCTCGTGGCCACCCACACGCTAAACGGCCCCGGGGGACTGGATCGTTCGTGGCTTGGGCGGCAACGCGGCGGCCGGTTTATGTCCGAGCATGTCGAAGCCGTTGCCGGAAAATTCGCCGAAGCGATGCAACTGGCGTATGACGGCCGCAAACGCGCGGCGGCAGGATATGCCACGGCGGATACGAACTACATCGTGAACCGTTTCGATCCGGCCGCGCCGGTGGATGGCAAGCTCAGCGTCCTGCGTGTGGACGATTCCGACGGAAATCCTATCGCAATCCTGGCAAACCTCGGCGTCGCGCCGCAGGGCGCGCGATCGATGGCCTACTCCGCCGATTTTCCCGGCACCTTCTGCACGGTGCTCGAGGGGATGATGGCGCTGCCGGCGGTCGCGTTTTTCCTCAACGGCGGTTCAGTTGATCAGATTCCCGCGCCACTTGAGGGCGGCCAACCCTTTGCTGAGGTTGTCGCGACGCAAGCCAAGGGTTTGGTGAACCAAATCTCGTGCCGCGAAGTCGCGCTGTCGTTCGCCTCGCAAACGCTCGAAGCGCCGCAGCATTCCGCGACGCCTTCGTATTCGCGCGACGTTGTGTTGCAGGCGCTTGAGATCGATCGGCTCGCGATGATCTTCATGCCGGTGATGCCGCGCGGCGCTGTGGCGAGCGCGATGCGCAAGGCGATTGCGGACAAGGGATATGCGAACAATATGGTGGTCGCCCCGGCCAATGGATACATGGGGGCCCTGGCACCGATCGAATCAATCGGCTTTTCCGAAGCGGAAGGCGAACCGGTTTACTTTGGTCCGAGCGCGGGGAGTTGGTTTGCGGCGAATGCCGTCTCGCTGTTCTCACGCGCGGAAGAATCGGCGGAGTTCGCCGAGGCCGCTTCGTCTTCGGCGCATGCGCTCAACGAAGCAAATGGGATCGTGCATGCCTCTCTTTCCGGTGTGCCCGAGGACGTTGGCGCCGAACGGGGACGGGTGCTGCAGGCGATGGAATTGCCGAAGGTCGCGGACGCGCTGCCAGCGAACTGGTTGTCGAACGCGGCTGCGCCGGTGCTGGGCCACTGGGGCCTGCTGAAACCGGCGGTATCGGTGGAGACGCTCGCGCGTCCAATCGCGGGCGAAGCGGCGCGCGGTTTGTTGCGCGGTCTTGGCGCACAGCACATCACGGAGCTCGCGGCGATGAGCGATGCCGCCGGCGAGCCGTTTACGGATCTTTGGTTGCGTCAACTGGCGCCGTCGTCGGACGAAGCTGTGCGTGTTGGCCCGGTGGGCGTCGCCTTCATGCTGGATTCCAATGATGCCGGCAGCCTGATTGGTCAGTCGATCGAGTGGCCGTCGGATGTGCGCCCTGTCGTGTCGCATGTGCGGCCCGCGCAAGGCCGTGCGTACGCGATGGTCGGCCTGCCGTGGCAGGTGGGCGGCGTCGCAGGCGTAAACGATCGCGGATTGGCGGCCGCTCTCGCGCCATCACATCCTGCTTCGCCTGTCACCCTGGCGGTACCGGCGGACTTGGTGCTGGCCGATCTGCTGGCGAATGCTTCGTCGCTGGACGAGGCGATCGCGTTGTTGAGCGTCGCGCGGCCGGAATTCACGGGACGCATTTTGCTCGTGCACGACGATGGCGAGACTTCGCGCACGGCGGTGGTGGATCTGGGCGTGATGCCGAGCGTAGCGCTGGACGTGACGACGGGTATATTCGCGGCTGACGAAGCGGCATTGACGCCGAGAGAACTGCGCGTGCGCGGGTTGTTGAACGGATTGAGCGTGCCCATCGGCGCCAGGGCTGAAACGATACTGATGGATCGTGATCATCGCGCGGCTGCCGAAGATCGTGTGTTGCTTCCGGTCACGCGCGCGAGCGTGGTGCTTGTGCCGCGCCGCCATGAAATCCGCATCGTCGCGCCGCACGAAGGTGTGCCGGGAACATTTGAGGCCGTAAACGTGCGCGGAGAAGAATCGTGAGCGAGACGCCGCGCCTGTATAAATCCCCCGGTGGCCGGCCGATGAGCCTGTCGCGCCGCGGACGCCGCCGGCGTATTGGCCGGTTCCTGGTCGCGGCGTTTGCGCTCTTTCTCGTATGGGCCTTCTGGATTTCGCGCGACACGCATCCCGTCGCGGAGTTTGTGCCCTCTGGTCATAGCATCGAGGCCGTGCTGCCGCATGCGGCCGTTGCGCGGTATCGCGTGGCATCATCGCATGTGTGGGACGGCGTGCCGCAGTCGCTCGTTGCCTCGGCCCCCACGGCGATCGCGAGCAATCGTGGATTGCCGGACTGGATCGTGGGGAATCTGATCGGCGGATCAGCCGTGGTGGTCGCCAACGACGTGGCCACCTGGAGCGATGCGATTTTTATTGCGCGCATGACGCGCGCCGGATGCGTCATCGAGCGGGCCTTGCGGTTTCGCCCGGCGAACGACGCCGAGTGGGCGGGCGGATTGCGCCTGCGGTATTGGGAGCCGGGAAAACTGCACTACGCTGTGCGCGGGCGCACGCTGATTGCGAGTCCGTCGCGCGATGCGCTGGTCGCTGCGCTGACGCTGACCCCGGACCGGCGCGTGCCGGTGGAATCAGTGAAGACGGCGCTTTCGGATACCGGTTCTGAGGACGCGCGCGGTACGTGGACCTTGCCGCCGGATTCGGAGCTGGGGCGCGTGATTCAGGAAATTCGGTTCGCCGTGCGTGTGGATGAAAACGAGGCGACCGTGCGCTTGCGCGCGATTTTCCAGCCGGAGGTGGCCGCGGCGCTGCAGCCGTATTGGGCGGACACCAAGCCGGTGACATTGTCGCCGGTCATTGATGGACCGTTCGCCATTTCGGCGAATCTCGGCGCGAATGTGGAAGAAACATGGCGCGCGTTGGGCGAAATTGTCGATGTGCCGTGGCTGACGGCGGAACAGTGGCAGGAATGGCGGCATGAGGCGGACGGCCAGTCCGCGGCCGCGTTGCTCACGACGCTGCTCGGGCCGATGGGCCCGGCGACGCGCCTTACGTGGCAGGGCATTGATATGGACGAGATGTCGCCCACGCCGATCTTGGTGGGCAGCATCGCGGGCCGTCGTGAATCCGCCGAGGCATTGCTTGCGTCGCTGCCTTCGCCGAAGGATGCCGAAAAACGTGCCGAGGCCCAGGTGATGTTCGATGCCGAAACCGGCCGCGTCGAGGCGCCGCTGATGAGCGGGCCGTCCATGGCGCCGCTGGGCGAGTGGGCGGGGGACGAACTCTATTTCAGCTCCAGTGCGGCGGCGGCACCGGAATTTTTCGCGAACGGCCGCGCGCACACGCGGTCGATTCAAAAACCGGCCAATCTATACGCGCGCATGGATCCCGCGGCGTGTGTGCAGTTGCTGGTGCGTGCCGGACGCGAGCTGGTGCAGAGCGGCATGCTGCGCGATCAGACACCGGAATCCTTCGAAGAAGATGGCAGCGTGTGGACGGAGCGCGCCAACGTGCTTGAGTTCGTCGAAGGCACGGCAGTCGTCAACCATGCGCAGATCGAAGCCGACATCCAGGTGAAATGCCGGCCGCGCGGTTGAGCGATTAAAAGTTAATCGCCGCCAAGCTCGGGATGGACGATTCCAGCGGCACGGTCTCGATCGCGGTGGCCCCAATCTTCGCGAGTTCGTAGCGCACACGCGCGATGGGCAGATTCGGATCGTGGGTCTTCAGCTCAATGCTGAATTCCATGTACTTCTCGCCCTCGTTCATCGTCGGTTCGGTGCCGAAGAGCTTGTGCTTCTCGAGGAAATCCAGGATCTTGCGCTTATCACTCTTGAGCGCGTTGAACAGCACGAGCACCTTGTCCTCGGCGAAGATCGAACCGTACAGATTCAGCAGTACCATGCGCGCGAGATCGTATTTTTCGGGATTGGCTTTCAGATCGGCATTGGCCCAGATGCCGGCTTCCGACGGCATCACGAGGTCGGCGATTTCGAGACCGTAGTTGCGGATCGAGCTGCCAGACTGCGTGATTTCGAGGCCGAAATCGACGGCGCCCTGTTTTACTTTAGCTTCGGTCTTGCCCCAGGTTTCATAAATCACCAGGCCCTTCGCGATCTTGGGCGGCGTCTTGAACTTTTGGATGCTGTAGTCCTTGTGCGAGTCTGCGAAGCCGAGCTGCGCACATTTTTTCCGAAACCAGTCCAGCGCGAGGTACGGCATCTCGGAAACCATGGTCACCAGCGGCTTGCTCTTTAGCATGCCCGACAGCCACGTGTCACACTCTTTTGGGCCGCCTTCGTTGCGAATGATCACGATGCGCACTTCGCCGCGCTGCAGCGAGAGTACCTTTTGCAGGTGGATGTCGCGGTTGTACTCGATTTTCATCTCGAGCGTGCGCTCGCGCATCCAGTCGTCGCCGGAGATCGCGATGTCCACTTCGCCGAGGGCAATCTGCGCGCCGAATTCCTGCGGGCGGCCGTCCCAGCCGACGATGAAGGAGTGTAGCGGGAAGGAGGTCGGCCCGCCTTGGTCGTATCCCTTGGTGGGAAAGCCTGCGTTGCGCAGCAGATTGACGAGGCTGCCGCCGCGCGTGGGATCGGCGAGTGAGCCCGCCGGCATACCGATGATCAGTTTTGTGTCGCTCATAGTCCGCTTTCAGTGGGCCGCGTTACAGGACGCAGCGGAAAACCATATACCCTTCAGCCGCCGCAACGGAAATCTCGCTGCCGCGCAGGCGCGCCGTGTACTCGACGTTTTGGATGCTGGAATGGTGGATCGCGTCGCGCATCTGCGAGTGATGCAGCGAGAGCGCGTGGAGCTTTTGCTCCAGAAAGTCCGAGATATCCACGTAAAAGTTCGGGTGAAACTTCTCGCGCTCGAGGCTCCAGAACAGCGAGGTGTTGTTGTACCCGATCACGAGCGGCTGAAACGGTTTCAGCGACGGCACGCCGGGCCGCGCCGCGGTGAACGCCGCGCGGAATACGGCCTCGTGATCCTGGTTGTACGACGACACGGGCAGGGCGACCATCGTCGGCTTCAATTTGTCGTACGCGAGCTTGCTGTCCTGCTCGATTTTCTGAATCAGGTCGCGCCGCGGGATCGCGTCGAGGCGGAGGTGCGAGTGCTCGTCGCGGTAGAGCACATCGTAGTCATCCACCTTCAGGTAATTCATAACTTCGATCAATTCCTGTTCGCGCTTGTTGCCGGTGACGATGCCCGTTGTGCCGTCGTAATGCTTCAGGTCGCCGACGGAGCACACCATCACGTAGACCTGCCCGCCAAGGGCCTTAATCCGCGCCATCGTGCCCGCGCAGCCGAAGGATTCGTCGTCCGCGTGCGGCGAGATCACCAGCAGGCGCTGCTTCGAGAGAAATTCATCCCCGACGGTCAATCTGTTTCTCCTGCACGAGTTCTTCGTAAAGCGCTTCTATGCGCATGACCATGCGTTCCAGGCTGAAATCCGGCGCTACGTGGCTGCGGGCCGCGGCACCCATCGTGGCGGCTTTCGCGGGGTCGCTCACCAACTGCAGCACGGCACCCGCGATGGAGGGGGCGTCTTTCGGCGGCACGAGCAGACCCGTCTCGCCATCGCGCACGATTTCGGGAATTCCCCCCACGCGCGTCGCCACCACCGGCGTGCCGGCCGCGCCCGCTTCGAGGATCACGCGCCCCATGCCCTCGTTCAGCGACGGCACCACGAGCACATCGAAGGCCGCCATCAGCGCCGGCACGTCCTCGCGCAAGCCCAGGAACTGCACGCGCCCGCGCAGTGCACCGGCCCGCGAGCGCAACGCCGGCGCTTCCGAACCATCGCCCGCGTGCACGAAACACGCGCGCGGCACGCGCGGCGCAATCGCTTCCACAGCGTCCATAAAGTACGTGAAACCCTTGATGGGTTCAAGACGTCCGACCGCGCCAACGACGAATTGATCGTCGCCCAGACCAAGCGCCGCGCGGGTTTTGGTGCGCGCGATGCGCGCGTGTTCATACGGCGAGAGATCGATGCCGCTGAAAATACTGACGAACTGTTCGCGGCGGCCGATGCCGCGCGAGAGGTGCTCCTCGATGCCGCCGGGCGTGAGCTCGATGATGCGATCCGTGCGCCGCGCGGCCCAGCGTTCGGCCGCGATGAAGAGTTGCGTCTTGAGTGGCGAGAAATAGCCGTCGAAAATATTGCCGTGCGGCGTGTGCACGACGATCGGCGCGCCCGCGATGCGCGCGGCCGCGCGGCCGAGCATGCCGGCCTTGGAGGTGTGCGTGTGCACGATGTCGAAGCGGCCGCGGCGAAATTTTTGGACGAGCCCCGCAAGTGCGCGGAGATCGTGTACAGGCGATATCTCGCGGACCAATGCGGATTCACGATCGATGGTGATGCCAGCGTCCGTAACGCGATCCTCAATACTGCCTTCCGCGCCGGAAGTGGGGCCGCTGATCAGCGAGACCTCGAAGCGGTCCCGGTTCGCGAGCCGAACCGTGTGAAAGGTGTTCTCCTGCGCGCCGCCTTTGCACAGGCGCGTGATCACATGTGCGACGCGGAGGCGACTCATGAGCGGCGCGCGTACGCCTCCATGATGGCGCGGGTGAAGGCGGACCAGTTGAGTTCGGTCTCCACGCGTCGGCGGCCGGCTTCGCCCAGCCGCGCGGCGTAGGCACGATCGGAAAGCAGGCGACCGATCGCGGCCGCCGTGTCGTGCGTGTCTTCGGGCGTGACCAGTAGGCCCGTTTCGCCGTCGTGCACGGCGTCCGGCATGCCGCCGGAGCGGCCCGCGATGGTGGGCTTGCCGCGTGCCGCAGCTTCAGCGAACACGAGGCCAAAGCCCTCGACTTGCCCGCGCGCGCCTTCGCCCGCCGGCATCGCGAAGACCTCGCACATGGAATACAGCGTGCCGATTTCGTCGTCGCTGAGATGGCCGGGGAAGCGCACGTGCTCGGAGACGTTTAATAACGTTGCGAGGTGCTCCGCGTCGGCGCGACAGGGGCCACGGCCGGCGCAGACGAGCACCGTGTCCGGGTGGTGCTCGAGCACGGGCCGCATCGCGCGCACGAGGGTCAGGTGGCCTTTGCGCGGCACCATGCGGCCGACGGATAGCACAATCCGATGGCCGTTGAGATTGAGCTTATGCTTGAGCGTGTCGATCGCGGCCGGCGATGGAGGAGTGGGGGCGCCCGCGCCGGGAAGGCAGATTTCGACCGAAGACGCCGGCACGCCGAAGTCGACAAGCGCATTGCGCGTAAATTTACTGATGGCGACGGTTATCCTCGCGTGTTGGTATGCCTTGCGAATCAACGATGCCGCAAAGGATTTTTTGTCGAACTTCAGAAATTCGTAGCCGTAGCCAAACGCGATGTACGGCTTGTTGAAGAATTGCTGTGCGGCGCGACCAATCAGGCCACCGTAGGCGATGTTGATGGCCATCACCAAATCGGTCTGCTGCAGTTCGCGCCAGCATGCGGCCGCCATCGGCGCGAAACGGGCCCAGCCGAGGCCGTAGCCGTGGAAACGTTTCACTGTCACCGGTTCCGCTCGATCAAAGTCTTTCATGCGTGCAAACCACGGCGCGACGACGGTGACTTCGTGCCCCAGCGCGGCCAATTCGCGCGACAACTGTAGCGTGACGGTCGAAATGCCGCCTTCGATCGGAGGATAGTCGGCGGTGGGGATCAGGATTTTCATCGGACGGGTTTCACGATGACGTGATCGCCGAGGACGAGCGCGTCGATGCCCGTGCCCTGGAAGCAGCGAATGGCGTCGTCCGGCGTGTTGACGATCGGCTCGCCCATGACATTGAAGGAAGTGTTCAGCACCACGGGCACGCCGCGGCGCTTTTCGAACTCGCACAGCAACCGGTGGTAACGTGGCTGGATCGCGGCGGAGACGGTTTGCGCACGCGCGGTGCCGTCCACGTGCGTGATTGCGGGAAGCAGGTGCTGCTTGTCCGGCGCGACGTTGTGCACGAACAGCATGAAGGGCGAGCGGCCGCAGCCGGGGAAGAATTCCTCGGCGCGCTCTTCGATGCAGCTCGGCGCGAAGGGGCGGAACGGTTCGCGGTGCTTCACGACGGAGTTCACGCGATCCTTCATGTCGACGCGCGTCGGGTCGGCGAGAATACTGCGGGCTCCAAGCGCACGCGGGCCGAACTCTGCGCGGTCCTGAAACCACCCGACGATGTTGCCTTCGGCGATCAATTCGGCCGCGCGCGCTTCGAGATCGGCTGGCGTTGCGTGTGCGACACCGGCCGAGGCGATCGCCCCGCGGATCTGAGCATCGGAGAAATGCGGCCCCAGGCGTGCATCGCGCAGTTCCGTCCCGCGCGGCGCGTCGGCAAGTTGGTGGTGCAAGTGCATCGCGCCGCCGATAGCGATTCCGTCGTCGCCCGCGGCAGGCTGAATGAAGATGCGCTCGAACGGGCCTTCGCGCAGTAGGCGGCCGTTCATCGAACAATTTAGCGCCACACCGCCCGCGAGACAGAGATTTTTCAGGCCGGTTTCCGCTTGCAGCGCGCGCGCCATGCGCAACACGGCTTCCTCCAGCACTTTCTGCGCGGAGGCCGCAATGTTGCGGTGGCGGGCTTCAACGTCTTCGCCCTTGCGGCGTGGATCACCAAAACGTTTGAGGAATTTTTCCGAAAAATATCCGCGCTTCGATCCCGGCTGATACTGATACGCGGTCCAGTCGAGATTAATTTGATAGTCGCCGAGGCGCCCGTTCGGCGCGACGATTTGGCGGAAGTCTTCGTAGTACTCCGGCTCGCCGTAGGGTGCGAGGCCCATGACTTTATATTCATCGCTCGCGCGCTGGAAGCCGAGATAGTCCGTAATCGCCGAATAGAACACGCCGAGCGAATGCGGGTAGTCGATCGCGTGGAGTTGTTCGATCTTCGTGCCGCGGCCGACGCCTTGCCACGTGGAGGTCCATTCGCCGATATAGTCGATCGTGAGCAGCGCGGCTTCGTCGAATGGGGACACCAAGAACGCGCTCGCGGCATGGGCAGGGTGGTGCGCCATGAAGCGTAGCTTCGCGCGCGGCCCGCAGAGGCTGCGCATGTCGAGGATATAGCGCGCGTTGTGTGCGAGTTCGTACCCGGCATAGGCGGCGGAGTAAAACGGCGCACGCACGGCTGTTTTCAGGCGATAGGCGAGGCGCCGCGCCACACGTTCGCCGGGCCGCATGTAGGCCGCGACGTAGTCGATGTCGCGCGGACTCAATCCGGCCGATTCGATGCACCAGGCTGCCGCGTTTTTAGGCGGTCCGCCCTGGTGCTTGATGCGCGTCAGACGTTCCTCGGCCACCGCCGCGACGAGCGTGCCGTCGCAGACCAATGCCGCCGCGGAATCGTGCGAGTATCCCCCGATACCCAAGATGTTCATGGGTGGTGCAGCCCCCGGTGGGAGTATAGCGCCGGGGCGGGCGGCGGGTCACTTCGGCGGCTGGCGTCGGCGCAGGCATTCGGCCAGCGCGATCGCGGCGCTGACGGAAGCGTTCAGGCTGGGAATGGGCCCGGGCAGCGGGATGCGCACGGCGAAATCGCAGGACTCCTTCACGAGCCTGCGCAGGCCTGCGCCTTCGCTGCCGATGACGAGCCCGATGCGTCCGCCGAGGTCGGCTTCCCACAGCGTCTTGTCGCCGTCGGGATCAAGCGCCGCGATCCAGAACTCGTGTTCCTTGAGTTGTTCGATCGCGCGCGCGACATTTTTCACGCGGACAAGGTCGATATGTTCCATCGCGCCGGACGCGGACTTCACGGCGGTGGCCGTGATCGGTGCCGCGCGATCTTCGGGCAGCATCAGCGCGGCGGCGCCCATCGCGGCGGCGGAACGCGCAATCGCGCCGAGGTTGTGCGGATCGGTGACACCATCGAGCAAGACTACGACGGCATCTTTCGCGATTGGACGATCGAGCCAGACTTTCAGGTCGTACAACGGCAACGGATCGCACTCGAGCACAACGCCCTGATGCACGCCGTTCTTGGTGAGACGATCAAGATCCGCGCGCGCCGCTTCAACGATGCGTACGCCTTCCGCGGCTTCGCGGATTTCGTCGAGATCCTCGCCGCCGGCGAGCACGTGCAGGGCACGGCAACGCCGCCGCCGCGCGCGCAGGCACTCCAGGACAGAATTACGACCGTAAACGAGATCGGTCTGACTGCGTTCAGGACTCACCGTTCGCCGAACGGATCCATGTCGAGCTGATTGACCTCGATGAGCTTTTGGATGCGCAGCTTCAGCGTGTCCTGATTCGGGACGCGCGAATCGTGCGAATTCCCATCGTTGTCATACAGATACAGGAGGTGTTCGACCGCCTGCTGGATTTCGTCCTGCTTTTCCAGGGCGCGCGCCAACTGGTAACGGTTCCAGTAGTAGTTCGCGCCGGCCGGGAAGCGACGAATCGCGGTGTCATAGAATTTTTCCGCGCCTTCGTACCGGAACGTAGCCATCAAAAAGCCGCCGTACTTGGACAGCTTCGCTTCGTTGATTTTGTCTTTGCCGGCATCCACACCAACCGTGCCGGAGGTGGCGCTCTTGTACATGTAGTTCACGCCGCCCGCGGTGACGAGCCAGCCCAAACCAAATACGACCAGCACAATCGCCAACCATTTCAACCAACTAAGATCCATACAATGATTCCTTCCCCAAGGAGGGACGCACGCGTCCCGGTTAGAAATACTGATTTAGGAAATCACTTAGATACGGCACGGGAACACCGAAGAAATGCACGACTACCGCGAGGATCAAAATTACGATCAAAAACACGAGCAGTTTTTGGATACGCATCCACGACTTGGCGAAGAAGCTCGTGCCGCGCTGCATGTCGTCGAGCTTCGCCGCGCGCTGCACATACGCTTCGTGCTTTTCCTTGCACACGGACGAGCAGAAATTCCCCGTCGCGCCGCGCACCGCGCAGACATCGCAAAAAGGCTTGCTGCATTGCTTGCACCGTCCCGTCGCCTCGACGGCGGGATGGTTCGGGCAACTGGAGAGCATTCCGGCAGGCATTCAATATTCCTTTGGCTAACTGCGATTATTGCACCGAGAACAGCGTCGGTCAATAGATCATTGGCGCGGTGGCCTAGGCCTTCGCCCACCCCTTCGACCGGCGCACGGCGTCCTGCCATGCGGAGATGTGCTTGGTGCGGGTATCGGGCTGCATCTTCGGCTTGAATTCCTTGTCGAGCGCCCAATTTTTAGTTACGTCGCCCTTGTCTTTCCAGAAGCCAACCGCCAGTCCGGCGAGGTACGCCGCGCCGAGGGCCGTGGTCTCCGCAACTTTGGGTTTCTGCACCTTTACACCGAGCAGGTCGGCTTGGAACTGCAGCATCATCGTGCTGCCGGTCGCGCCGCCGTCCACGCGCAGTCCGCTCAGTTTCACGCCGGAATCCTTCTCCATCGCTTCGAAGACGTCGCGCGATTGGAAGGCCATCGATTCGATCGTGGCGCGCGCGATGTGGCCAACCGTGGTGCCGCGCTCGAGGCCGACGATGATGCCGCGCGCGTAGGGGTCCCAATGGGGAGTGCCGAGACCAACGAAGGCCGGGACGAAATACACGCCGCCGTTGTCCTTCACCGTTTGGGCGAGCTTGTTTACATCCGGCGATTTCTTGATCACCTTCAGGCCGTCGCGCAACCACTGCACCGCCGCGCCGCCGATGAAGACGGAACCTTCAAGGCAATAGGTGACTTTGCCGCCGATGCTCCAGCCGATGGTCGTGAGCAGGCCGGACTTCGACGCGACGGCCTTGTCGCCGGTGTTCATCAGAATGAAGCAGCCGGTGCCGTAGGTGTTTTTCACCATGCCCGGCTGGAAGCAACCCTGGCCAAAGGTGGCCGCCTGCTGATCGCCCGCGATGCCCGTGATGGGGATCGGCGCGCCGAACAGTTTTTCGTCGGTGTATCCGAAGACCCCAGAGGAATCCATGACTTTCGGAAGCATCGCGGCGGGGATGTCGAGCACATCGAGCAACTGTTTGTCCCACTGCATCTCGTGGATGTTGTAAATGAGCGTGCGACTCGCGTTGCTCGGATCGGTCGCGTGCACTTTGCCGCCGGTCAGATTCCACAGCAGCCACGTATCGATCGTGCCGGCGAGCACGCTGCCCTGTCGCGCCTTGTCGCGCGCGCCCTTGTGCTTGTCGAGGATGTACTTCATCTTCGTGCCGGAGAAATACGCGTCGACGACGAGACCGGTCTTCTTGCGGAAGGTTTCTTCCAGCCCCTGCGCTTTCAGGCGTTCGCAGATCGGCGCCGTGATGCGGCTCTGCCACACGATCGCGTTCTGCAGCGGCTTGCCCGTTTTGCGATCCCACAGCACCGTCGTCTCGCGCTGGTTCGTAATGCCGATCGCGGCGATGTCGGTCGGCTTCGCTTTGGCCTTCTTGATCACCGCGCGCGCGGTGGCGAGCTGAGTCTTCCAGATCGCCATCGGGTCATGCTCGACGTGTCCCGGCGACGGGAAGATCTGCGGGAACTCCTGCTGCGCGACAGCGGCGATGGTGCCGTCGTATTTGAACAGGATCGAACGGCTCGACGTCGTGCCTTGGTCAAGCGCGAGGATGTATTTGGCTTTGGGCATCGTGTTTCTCCTGAGATGGACGTAAGGCTTACTGCCACATTCCGTTCATGATCTGAAAGCTGAACGCGCCCGCGATGCCGCCGAGGATCGGGCCGACGACGGGAATCCACGCGTAGCCCCAGTCCGAATCGCCCTTGCCGGGAATCGGCAGGATGGCGTGCGCGATGCGCGGGCCGAGGTCGCGCGCGGGGTTGATCGCATAGCCGGTCGGGCCGCCGAGCGAGAGACCAATCGCGAAGACCGTCACGCCGACGAGCAGCGGGTTGATGCCCGTGCTGAACGCGCCGGCGAGATCGATGTTGCCGATGGCACCGGAATTATTTTCGGCGAAGTTCGCGCCAATGGCGGACGTGGCGAACACCAGCACCCACGTGCCCACGAACTCAGTGATGAGGTTGGCGATCGGTGAACGCACGGCCGGGCCGGTGGAGAATACGGCCAGCTTTGTGCCGGGATCGGAGGTTTCTTTCCAGTGCGGAAGATAGGCGAGATAGACGACGACGGCGCCGATGAACGCGCCGAGCATCTGTGCGCCGAGGTACTGCGGCACAAGGTTCCATTCGAGCGAGCCGGTGGACGCGAGCGCAATCGTGACCGCGGGGTTCAGGTGCGCGCCGCTGATGCGGCCGACGGCGTATACGCCGAGCGTCACTGCGAAGGCCCAGCCGGCGGTGATCACGATCCAGCCGGCGTTGTTGCCTTTCGTCTTGCTGAGCACCACGTTGGCGACCACGCCGTCGCCAAGGATGATCAGGATCATCGTGCCGATCAGTTCCGCCCAGAAATTTTGCATACGTACCCCTCTCGCAGGTTGTGCCCCAGACTCGGCCGCCTACAACACCATGGCGGTGGCGGGGGAGTCAAGGCGTCCGCGGGAATCGAGGCGGTGCGCTAGAATGTTGACCTTCTGAACAAGGAGGACACCGTGTCATGGATAAGAAACAGCTAATTGCCGCCCTGAACGAAGACTTGGCCGGCGAATTGAGCGCGATTATTCAGTACCTGACCTATGCCGCCAAGGCCAATGGGCCGTATCGCCCGCAACTGACCGCGTTCTTCATGGCCGAAGTGCCCGATGAAACGCTGCACGCGCAGTACCTCGCCAACAAGATCGTCGCGCTCGGCGGCGAACCGGTCACTACGCCGCGCCCGGTAGCCCCAGCCAAGCACAACAAGGAAATGCTCGAACGCGTCCTCGAAGCCGAGAAGCGCGCTATGGACGGCTACACCCTGCGCGCAAAGCAGGCCGAGGAGTATGGCGACAAGGGCCTACAGGTCCAGCTCGAAGACATGGTGCGCGATGAATCCGGCCACTACGAAGAAACCGAGCGCATGCTCCGCGAGTGGCCGCTGTAAAAATGTAGGGGCGGGGCCCCGTCCCCGCCCTGGGCGCGCAAGACAAAAATGAAGGGCGGGGACAGGGCCCCGCCCCTACAAGATTATGTGCAGTTGCCTTAGGGAACGAACTTCATCCCCGGCTTCAGGGTGAGTATCCATTCCGCGATCAGTTTCGACGCATTCTCGGCGTCGTCGAGCGAGACCATCTCGACAGGCGAGTGCATGTAGCGGTTCGGGATCGCGACGAGGGCCGTGGCGACGCCGCCGCGGCTCAGCTGCATGGCGTTGGCGTCGGTGCCGGTGCCGCGCGGCGAGCCCATCATCTGGTATCCAATTTTCTTTTTCTTCGCGAGCTGCACGAGCTGCTTCGCGACGACGGGGTTCATGTTCGGGCCGCGGTGCAGCATGGGGCCTTTGTCGAGTTCGAAATGGCCGAACTGTTTGTCGTCGCAGTCGGGATAGTCCGTCGCGTGGCCGACGTCCACCGCAATGCCGACGTGCGGATCGCAGGCATAGGCGCTTGTGGTCGCGCCGCGCAGGCCGATTTCTTCCTGCACGGTGGTGACGGCGTACACCGCGCAATTGAGTTTCTTGCCCTGGAGCAGTCGCAAGGCTTCGAGGATCACAAACGCGCCGATGCGGTCGTCCAGTGCGCGCGCCGCGATGCGCCCGTTGCGCAGTTCGAGGAAGCCGGCGTCGATGGTCGCGGGATCGCCGATGCTGACGACTTTCTCCGCGTCCTTGCGATCCTTCGCGCCGATGTCGATCCACAGCTTGTGCATGGGCTGCGCGACACCGCGATCTTTTTCCGCGGTGAGGTGGATTGCACGGCGGCCGATCACGCCCGCCACATCGCCCTCTTCGCCGTGCACGACCACGCGCTGGCCGTCGAGCACGGAGGCGTCCACGCCGCCGATGGGCACGAAGGAGAGGAAGCCGTCCTTGTCGATGTAATGCACCATCAACGCAATTTCGTCCACATGCCCGGCGAGCATTACGCGGAGCTCGGCCTTCGCGTTGCGCACGTGATACTGGTTGCCGTGCACGTCCTTGTACACCTGGTCCGAGAAGGACTCGGCGTAGGTACGGCACACGCGCTGGATCTGCGATTCGAAACCGGACGGGCTGGGGGTGGCAAGCAATTTACGCAGGAAGGTCAACGACTCTTTACGCATAGAAACAAGAATCCCCTGAAATCTGACGGTGAGAGGACCTTACGATACGGAAATGGGCGGGCGAATGCACGCGCGGGTTTGGAGTTCTTCCCGCCCGGCGGGGCATAATCATGGTCATCATGTCCTACGAATACTCCGGCTACCTGCGCACGATTCTCCCGCCGCCGGACCCCAAAACGCTTAAAGTCAGCGACGCGATCACGTTTACCGCGGCCGACCTCGCGCGCTGGCGCACCGAGGACTTGCAGCAGTCGCAGGAATGGCGCAAGCCGCCGGTGCGCAAGAGCCAGTTGTCCGAGGGCGTGCGCCTCGAAGGCGACTTCTCGAACATCGTCAACATCGACAGCCTCTCGCCGACCGACCCGCGCTACTGGGTGCCGCTGACGACGATCGGGCTCAAGGAAGATCGGCTGCCGATCGACGTCGCAAAATATCCCATCATCGAAGTGACCTACCGGTGCACGAGTGACAACGCGCACCCGGTGTGGATGTGGACCTATCCCGGTGGATCGCATTTCGGCGCGCTGCCGAAATCAAAGACATGGGTGACCGTCGCGCGCAACGTGCGGCATTTTGGCTTTCCGTCGCGCGTGAACAACGTCATCCTGCGGTTGTACTCCGCCAAGCGCAGCGTGGAATCGATGGAAGTCCGCATGATCCGGTTCCGCACGATGACGGAGGAAGAGACGCGCGCGAGCCGCGAGGGTCTCGATGCACTCGAGGTGCACCGTCCGCCGCGCAAGTTCGCCGTGCTCGACGATTTCCTGCCGATGGGCGTGTATATGGACGCCGAATCGGCGAACCGTCTCGCGGCGATGCTGAACATTTCGCCCGAGGAATACTGGGACCTCGTCGTTGAAGATTTAGTGACCCACGGCCACAACGCGATCACGCTCGCGAATTTCGACGGCATGCGTCCGAACGAACGTGATAGCCTGCTGCGACGCTGCGAGCAGAGCGGCATTCGCCTGGTGTTGCGCCACGAATTCCCGCTCGGCGGCAGCGAGCATGAGCAGCAACTGGCAATCGAGAAGTACATCCTCCCGACAAAAGGTTCGCGCGCGATCCTGGCGCGCGAGCTGAGCGGTGAGCCGATGGAGAGCACATTTAAGCTAGTGCTCGAAGCCAAGCGCCGCATCGAAGAGGCGGACCCGGATCATCCGACGGCCGTGATCTCGCGCTATCCGAATGCCTACCCGCTCTTTGCGCCGTACTTCGCGGCGTCGGGAGTGGGCTACTTTGCGTCGAAGTCCGCGTGGGACATCGGCACGACCGTGCGCACGCACGTGCCGCTTGGCGGCGGGCAGCAGTTCTGGCTCGCGGCCGCGGCCTTCATGTATCCGACGCAGACGCCCGCGTGGAGCACCTCGCCCGAGATGCGGTTGATGGTGAACCTCGCGTTTGCGAACGGCGCGCGCGGCTGGTTCGCGTACTCGTATCACAACGATCCCGTGTGGCTGCGCGGGCGCTTGCAGCGCTCGCTCACGGGCCCATTCCTCACCTTCAGCGATCTGTGGATGGAATTGATGCAGCGCATGCGCTGGGTCGGCGCGCTGTCGCCGCTGCTGCTGGCATCGCGCATCGAGGATTCGCTCGACGACTGGTTCACGCGCGGCTTCTCAACGAGTTCCACCGTGTGCCCGGCACCGGGCGTGCCGCCGCTGAGCCAGTTCCATTTGCGCGGCGACGATTTCAGTCTGTACTTCACCGTGAGCAACAACACGCGCGAGATCGCGAGCGTGGAAGTGGACATCCCGAAGAGCGCCGCGGACGGCATGGACATCCACGACATCTCGGAGTTCGTAAAAGATCGCCGGTGGCGTCCGGTCGATCGCCGCGGCCACATCGAAATGTTTCCCGGCCAGGCGCACATCATGCTCGTGGCGAAACGCGAACGGTGCGAGGAATGGCGCCGCCGCGTGACCGAGCAGATGAGCATCGCGGGCCTGCGCAAGCTGCACTACGGCATTGCGCTCGCCGAGGCGTACGGGCTGAACTACTCGGAAATCGAGAACAGCATTTCCAAGGCGGGCGAGCCGGCGAATCCCGAGCATCTGGAAGCCGTCGAGAACGCCCGCGACCGGATTCTCGACCTTGTCTATGCCCACGAAGCGATCCGCGACGCACGCAGCAGTATTCTGCAGGCCAGCTCGGCCATCTGCGGATGTGACGGCGCCCTGTGCCGCCTGATGGAGCTTGGAAAGGGCAATCTGGCGCGCCAGATTGGGGCCGAAGTGATCCCGCTGGCCGCCGAAATGACCTATTTCCGGCTGGCCCTGCTGCGCGGCGAGGGGGCCAAGATCGCGGCCGGGGCACGGGAAAACGCCACCCGCAGCATTGCCCTGCTTCGCCGAATCCGCACGCATTACTAGCCGGACGGCACAGCGCCCCGAAGTACGCTCCACAGATTGATTTACGCGCCCGCCGATTGCTATTATCTCGCGGTTTTTCTACGGCGTTCGGGCGGAATGGCCGGATGGACCGGCGCCAGCGGCATTTTGCCGGCGGTGCGGGTATGTGCGGCAAGCCTGACTGCTTTCTGCGGTGGGGCGTCGCCAAGCGGTAAGGCACCGGGTTTTGGTCCCGGCACCGAAGGTTCGAATCCTTCCGCCCCAGCCATTAACTAGCGCGATCCCTGCGGACGCGCGCAACCGACAATCCTGGGAATCGGGTCCGTGTCCTATAGCGACGAGATGAAAATTTTCGCCGGCTCGGCTTCGCAGGAATTGGCGGGTGGCGCATGCGAGCACGTCTTTCAAGAATTGGGCAAGGCCATCCTCGGCACATTCAGCGACGGCGAAGTCCGCGTGCAGATTGGCGAAAACATCCGCGGCAAGGATGTTTTCATCGTCAACAGCACGTCGAACCCGATCAACCGCAATCTGATGGAGCTGCTCATCATGATTGACGCGGCGAAGCGCGCCTCGGCCTCGCGCGTGACGGCGGTGCTGCCGTACTTCGGCTATGCGCGCCAGGATCGCAAAGACAAGCCGCGCGCGCCGATCACGGCCAAACTCGTCTCCAATCTGATTACCACGGCCGGCGCCGATCGCGTGTTGACGGTCGATCTGCACGCCGATCAGATCCAGGGTTTCTTTGATATTCCGGTGGACCACCTTAGCGGCATTGTGGAATTGGTGCAGCACGTCCGCGATCGCGTGAACAGCGATTTTGTCGTCGTGTCGCCCGACATGGGCAGCGTGCGCCGCGCGCGCGAAGCCGCGAACCGCCTTGATGTGCCCCTGGCCATCGTGGACAAACGCCGCCCGAAAGAAAACGAGTCCGAGGTGATGAACCTCATTGGCGACGTGAAGGGCAAGCGCGCGTTCCTGTTCGACGATATGATCGACACCGCCGGCACGCTTGTGAAGGCCGCGCAGGCGATCCTGGACCACGGCGCGACGGAAGTGTCCGCGTGCGCCACGCACGCCGTGCTCAGCGGCAATGCCGTCCAGCGCATCAACGATTCGCCGCTCAAGGAAGTCATCGTGAGCGACACCATCCCCCTGCAGAAAGAAGCGCAGGCCTGTCCGAAGATTAAAGTCGTGACCTTCGCACCGCTGATCGGCGAGGCGATTAAACGCATCCACGAAGAGAAATCGGTGAGCATTCTGTTTCGCCAACACTTGGGAGTCAGTTCCACATGAAAATCGTACCGTTGTCCGCAATCCGCCGGGAAAAGTCCGGCAAGGGTGGCGCGCGCCAATCCCGCCGGAGTGGATTCGTTCCGGCTGTCGTATATGGCCAGAATGCTGAACCGTTGACCGTGCAGATCAACGAGCGTGAACTCGGCCGCGTCATTCATGGCGCGCAGGGCGAGCACGCGATCGTGCAGTTGACGGTCGAAGGCGACGGCAAGCTCGGTGGCCCGGCGATGATCAAGGAAATCCAGCATCATCCCGTGCGCGGCCAGGTGATCCACGCGGACTTGTACCGCATCGACCTGTCGAAGAAGATTACGACGCTGGTGGCCGTGAAGCTGGAAGGCCAGGCCAAGGGCGTGGTGGACGGCGGTATCGTCGAACACACGACCCGCGAAGTCGAAGTGTCGTGTCTGCCGACGGCGGTCCCCGATTTCCTCTCCATCAACATCTCGGATCTCGCGATCGCGCACAGCTTGCACGTGGAATCCATCGTTGTGCCGGAAGGCATCGAAATCCTGACGAACCCCGGCCGCGTAGTCGTATCGTGCCTTGCGCCGCGCGCCGTCAAGGAAGAGACCCCGGCGGCGGCTGCGGAAGGCGCGGCTGCGGCGGAAGGTGCTGCGGCGGCTGCTCCGGCGGCGGGCGCGGCTCCGGCTGCGGCGGCTGGTGGCGACAAGAAGGGCGGCGACAAGGGCGGTGGCAAGGACAAGAAGTAGCCGCCTGACCCGATGGGACCTGTCCCCGCGTGAAGCTGATTGTCGGCCTGGGAAATCCAGGAACGGCCTACCGCCACACGCGGCACAACATCGGTTTCGATGTGCTCGATCGCCTGGCTATCCGTCTCGAGACTACGTTCAATCGTGAAAAGTTCGGCGGCGAAATTGCCGAGGCGCGGATGGACGGCGAGAAAGTGCTCCTGCTCAAACCGCTGACGTATATGAACCTCAGCGGCGACAGCGTGGCGCAGGCGGCCCGCTACCACGCGGACTCGTCCGCCGATGTGATGGTTGTGTATGACGAAGTGGATTTGCCGCTGGGCAAACTGCGGTTGCGCAAGACCGGCAGCGCCGGTACGCATAACGGCATGAAATCGGTAATTGAGCGGCTCGGCACGGAAGACGTGCCCCGTTTGCGCGTCGGAGTCGGCGCGGAGCGGCAGAAAGGCGAGCGCGTGGCCCACGTGCTCGGCAAGTTCCGGCCGGATGAGCGCGAGGCCATCGCCGCGGCGATAGAGCAGGCGGCCGATGCGTGCTTGTGCTTTGTGAAGGACGGCGTGGACGCCGCGATGAACCGGTTTAACTAGAGGTAGGACAAGCCATGCTGCACACGATCAGCGTTCTCGTCGACAACCACTTTGGCGTGCTCGCCCGCATTTCGGGCCTCTTCAGCGCCCGTGGTTACAACATCGAGAGCCTGTGTGTAGGTGTAACCGAAGATCCCTCCATTTCGCGCATGACGGTGGCCGCGCACGGCGACGAGCGTGTGCTTGAACAAATCGTCAACCAGCTCAACAAGCTCGTGGAAGTCATCGAAGTCCGCGATCTGACGCGCGACAAGCACGTCGAGCGCGAACTGGTGCTGATCAAGGTCGCGGCGGACGCCACGCGCCGGACCGAGTTGCTGGAGATCAGCAATATCTTTCGCGCGAAGGTGATCGACATGAGCGCGGATGCGGTGATCATTGAAGTCACCGGCTCCGAGGACAAGATTACGGCCTTCATCGACATGGTGCGGCCGTTTGGAATTGCGGAACTCGCGCGCACGGGCAAGATTGCCCTGTCGCGTTCACTGAATGCTCAAGCATTGCAAACGGGCGCGGCCGCGAAGGCCGGGTCCTGACCGAATCGGAAGGGAGCGTTACGGGAATGGCGAAGATTTATTACGAGAAGGATGCGGACCTCAAGGCCCTTAGCGGCAAGACGGTCGCCATCATCGGGTACGGCAGCCAGGGCCACGCCCACGCGATGAACCTGCGCGACAGTGGCGTGAAGGTCGTCATCGGCCACAAGGGCGGCGCGGGCAGCAAGACGCACCAGGCGGCGAAGGAAGCCGGCTTCGAAGTACTTTCCGTGGCCGACGCGGCCAAGCGCGCCGACATCGTAATGATTCTCATCCCGGACACGATTCAGAAGGACGTGTACGAGCAGGAAATCGCGCCGAACCTCTCGCCGGGCAACTGCGTGATGTTCGCGCACGGCTTTAACATCCACTTCGGCCGCGTGCAACCGGCGAAGGACCTCGACGTGTTCATGATCGCGCCGAAGGGCCCGGGCCACCTCGTGCGCGATGAATACGTGCGCGGCGCGGGCGTGCCGTGCCTCGTGGCGATTCACCAGGACGCCACCGGCAACGCGCTGAAGATCGCGCTGGCCTACGGCCTCGGGATCGGCGGCGCGCGCGGCGGCATCATCGAGACGACGTTCAAGGAAGAGACCGAGACCGACCTCTTCGGCGAGCAGACCGTGCTCTGTGGCGGCTCGGCCGCGCTGATCAAGGCCGGGTTCGAAGTGCTGATGGAAGCCGGATACCAGCCGGAAATTGCCTATTTCGAAGTCATGCATGAGTTGAAGCTCATCGTGGATTTGTACTATCGTGGCGGATTGAAGTTCATGAACTACTCGGTGAGCGACACGGCGGAATACGGCGGTCTCAGCGTCGGCCCGCGGATCGTGACCGAGCAGTCCAAGCAAGCAATGCGCGACACGTTGAAGCGGATTCAAAACGGGGACTTCGCGAAGGAATGGATCGCGGAATACCAGTCTGGCGGCAAGAACTTCCAGCGTCTACGCGACGCGGATGCGAGCCACCCCATCGAGAAGGTGGGGGCGGAACTCCGAAAAATGATGCCCTGGATAAAATGACCTTGGCCGCAGCGCACGCTGCGGCCTTTCGCTTTTTACGGCCCGCGCGGGAGACAGTGTTGTGAACAGTCTGCTGAAGCTGCAACAACTGGACTCGCGTATCCACGTGTGCCATGCGCGCGAGAAGGAAATTCCAAAACAGAAGACGAAATTCCTGACCGTGCGCGACGCGTTGACGGCCGAGCTCAAGGAGCGCGAGCAGAAGGTGAAGGCGCTGGAAGTCGAGCAGCGCACCTGCGAGAGCGATATCGAAGCGAAAAAGGCCGCCATCCTGAAGTACCAGCAGCAGCTCAATGCCGTGAAGAAGAACGAAGAGTACACGGCGCTGCTGCACGAGATCGACACGGTCAAGAAGGGTATCGGGCAGAAGGAAGAACGCATTATCGCGATCATGGTCGAGTTGGACGAAGCCAAGGCCCGGCTCGTTGAAGACCGCAAGCGCATTGCCGAGGAGCAGAAAGTCCTCGACAAGCAGTGCGCCGAGATCGATGCCGAGCTGGCCGAGGCTGTGAAGCAGCGGCAGGTGCTCGAAGAGCAGCGGCCCGCGATTGTGAAGGATGTCGCGGGCGATCTGCTTCCCAAATATGATCGCCTGCGCAAGAAATATCCGTCCAGTGACGTTGTCGTGCCGATGGCGAAGGAAGTCTGCACCGGCTGCAACATGCTGCTGCGGCCGCAGGTCGTGAACGAAATCCTGCAAGGCAACAAAGTCCACGCCTGCCAGCACTGCGGCCGGCTGCTCTACCATCCGGACAATTTCACCGAGGAAGCGGCAGACCAAAAGGCGGCGTCGGGCGTCGAGGCCTGAGATGACCTTCTTTAAACGCAGCAAGTTCGCGGGGTTCATCGGCGAGAAAAACCGCGTCCCCGATGGTGTGTGGATGAAATGCACGAGCTGTAAGCAGCCCGTGTACCGCACTGAAGTCGAGGATAACCTCATGGTGTGCCCGGCCTGCGGCTTTCATTTCCGCATCGGCGCGCGCGACCGGCTGGAAACGCTGGTCGATCCCGAATCCTTCACCGAAACGCACACCGAAGTGCAGAGCGCGGACCCGCTGCAGTTTACGGTCGGCAAGGAAACCTACGCGCAGCGCCTCGAGCGCGCGCAGAACGACACCGGGCTCGACGAAGCCATGATAACGGGCATTGGCGCTGTGGAAGGCCGGCGCGCGGTGCTGGGCGCGATGGATCCCGGTTTCATCATGGCGAGCATGGGCTCGGCCGTCGGCGAGCGGTTCTGCCGCGCGGCATCGGACGCGATTCGCGAGAAACTGTGCTTCGTATGCTTCGCGGCCTCGGGCGGCGCGCGCATGCAGGAAGGCACAGTAGCGTTGATGCAGATGGCCAAGACGGCCGACGCCGTGCGCGAAATGAACGAGGCGGGTGTGCCGTTTATCTCCGTGCTCACCGATCCGACCACCGGCGGCGTGTATGCGAGTTTCGCGAGCCTGGGCGACGTGATGCTGGCCGAGCCGGGTGCGAACATCGGCTTCGCGGGCAAGCGCCTGATCGAGAGCGCCTTGAAGGTGAAACTGCCCGAAGGATTCCAGACAGCCGAGTTTCAGTCGCAGAACGGATTTGTCGATCGGATTGTAAAGCGGAACGAGATGCGGCCGTTCCTGGGCAAGCTGCTTGCCTACATGACGCCACGATAAGCCTGAACCCGGCGGAACCGTTGTGACTCCCGTCGAGTACCTCTACAGCCTCGAACTCCACGGCATCAAACTGGGGCTGGATAACATCCGCCAGCTCATGGAAGCCGCGGGCAATCCGCACACGCAGTACACCACCGTCCACATCGGCGGTACCAACGGCAAAGGCAGCGTGACTGCGCTGCTCGATTCCATGCTGCGCGGGGCGGGGTACAAGACCGGCCGCTTCACGAGCCCGCATTTGATCAGCGTGCGCGAGCGGTTTCTGGTCAATCGGGAACTGATTGATCCGCAGGCGCTGGACGGCCACATCGAATATTTCCGGGGGTTGTCCGAGAAAATCGGAATCACGCCGACCTTCTTTGAATTGTGCACGGCCATCGCATTCCGTCATTTCGCGGAACAGAAAGTGGATGTCGGCATTATCGAAGTGGGGATGGGCGGCCGCTTCGATTCGACGAATATCGTTGCGCCCGAAGTCACCGTGATTACCAACATTTCCCTTGAGCACACGAAATATCTCGGCGATACCGTGGAGAAAATCGCATTTGAGAAGGCCGGGATCATCAAGCACGGCATCCCGCTCGTTCTCGGCGAGAACCATGACGGCCCGCGCAACGTAATTGTCGAGCGCGCGCGCGAAGTCGGCGCGCCGGTACGTTTGCTAGGCCGAGACTTCCGGATTTCGCTCGAGGGACGGTCGCGTTCGCAGCGGTTCAGTTTTGCGGGCGGGCGACTGCACCTCGATCGTGTGCGGCTGGGGTTGCCTGGGCCGTATCAGCGATACAACGCGGGTCTGGCCACCGCGGCAGCGGTGGAACTACGCAGCATTTGCCCTGGATTGACCGATCTCGCCATCGAAAAGGGGTTGGCGACGGCGAAATGGCCCTGCCGGTTGGAGCGTGTGCTCGAGTCGCCCGAGGTTGTTATCGATGTGGCGCACAATGCCGCCGGGGCCTACGAACTCGCGCGCGCCTTGGAAGGGCCGTGCATCATGTTGCTCGCCGTGTCGAGCGACAAGGACGCCACGGCCATCATCTCCGCACTGGCGCCGCGTGCACACTCGCTGATCCTGTCGCAATTCGACGGTCCACGCGCGTTACCCGCCGTGGAACTGGAAACCCACGCGCATTCGCTGATTCACGAGCGCGTCGATGATCTCTCCAAGGCGATCGCGCGCGGCATCGAGCATGCCCGCGCCACGCAGTTGCCGCTCGTCATCACGGGCTCGCTGTTCACCGCGGGTCAGGCGCGCAAACTGTTGATCGACGAGTACGGTGCGCCGCCGATCGTGTTCTAGCGCGTTTAGATCCAGCCTTCGCCGAACAGCGGGGCGAGCACCAGCGCCACCACGCACATCAGCTTGATCAGAATATTGATCGACGGACCGACGGTGTCCTTCAATGGATCGCCGACGGTGTCGCCCACAACGGCCGCCTTGTGCGCCGTGGAATTCTTGCCGCCGAAATTTCCGGCTTCGATGTACTTCTTCGCATTGTCCATCGCGCCGCCGCTGTTCGCGGTCGAGATGCCGAGCATCACGCCGGTCACCAGTGCGCCGATCAACATCCCGGCCAGTCCCGCAGCACCGAGAACCAAGCCCGTGCCGATGGGGAATGTGACCGCGATGACGCCGGGCACGATCATGCCCGCGATGGCGCCCTTGGTGGCGATGTCCACGCAGCGCGCGCTGTCGGGTACCACGCCGGGTTTGCCTTCGCGCAGGCCGGGGATATCGCGGAACTGCCGCCGCACTTCTTCGATCATCGTGTTCGCGCAATTGCCCACCGCGCGGAATAGCAGCGACGAGAATAGGAAGGGCAGCATGCCACCGATCAGGATGCCGGCCTGCACGCGCGGTTCCAGCAGGCTGATGTCTTCCGGCACGAGCCGCGACGTCACCATGAACGCCGTCAGCAACCCGATGGCGGCGAAGGCCGCGGAGCCGATGGCGAATCCCTTGCCGATGGCGGCGGTCGTGTTGCCGACCGAATCGAGATTGTCGGTAATCTCGCGGACCCGCTTGTCCATGTGCGACATTTCCGCCATGCCGCCGGCGTTGTCCGCGATGGGGCCGTAGGAATCGACGGCGACGACCATGCCGGTCGTGGCGAGCATGCCGAGCGAAGCAATCGCGACGCCGTACACGCCGCAGGTGGCGTACGCGATCACGATGGTAAACGCGAGCACGAGCACGGGAATCGCCGTGCTCTGCATGCCAGCAGCCGTGCCTTCGGTGACCGTAATCGCCGGGCCTTGCTGCGACCCTCGCGCGATGCGCTGCACAGGCCCATATTTGCTAGAGGTAAAAAACTCGCTGCACAGGCCAACGACGATGCCCGACACGATGCCGAGCACGGCGGCGATGAAGGGACCCCACTGGCCGTAGTCTTCGCCTTCCAAGGAAAACGGCACGCCAAATTTCCAAGTGTATATCGCCAATCCGACCACGGTGACGATCGCGCTGATGTAAGTGCCCATCATCAATGCCGACTGTGGATTCGTTTTTGCGAAACGCTTCACGTACATCACACCCAAGACCGAGCCCACGATGCCGATGGACGCCGTTACAAACGGATAGGCGAAAAGATATTCCGGCAAGCCCCCGGTGGCGGCGAAGGCACTCAGGATGGCGACCGAGGCGATGATGGAGCCGACGTAGGACTCCAGCAAGTCCGCGCCAAGTCCGGCGACGTCGCCGACGTTATCGCCCACGTTGTCCGCGATCACAGCCGGGTTGCGCGGGTCGTCTTCGGGGATATTCGACTCCACTTTGCCGACGAGGTCCGCGCCCATGTCGGCGCCCTTGGTGAAGATGCCGCCACCCGAGCGCGCAAAGAGCGCAACCAACGAGCAGCCCATGGAGTACCCGTTCACAGCGGTCGGATCGCCGCCGAAGATTTTGTAGACAATCACAAGGCCGAGCAGTGCGATGCCGACGACGCCCATGCCCATCACGGCCCCGCCGCTGATCGCGATATCGAGCGCGGCATTCGTACCGCCGGATTCGGCCGCGGCCGCCGTGCGCGCATTCGAGCGCGTGGCGATATACATGCCAAGGAAACCGGCTAGCGTGCTCGCGAGCGAGCCGGCGACGAATGCGACGGCGGTCCTCCACCCAAGCCCATACTCGGGATTCATGGCGCCGAGCGTCGAAATCGCGATGGCGATGATGACGACGAACGAGTAGACATAGGTGTACTCACGCCGCAGGAAGGCGGCCGCGCCCACCTGCACCAGGCGCGAGATGTGGATCATCGCATCCGTGCCCTGTGGCTTGGAGAGCACGTATTGCACGAGGTATGCGACGAACAGCAGCGCAAGCACGCTCGCACCGGCCGACACCCACAAGAATGGTACTGAATCCATCAATCCTCCTCCCGCGTTGGTCTGCATAGACCTGACGCGTCCAACTACTTTCCGAGTTTATCACCTTCCAACGCGGCCTGCGCCGCGCTTTGCTCTGCTTCCTTTTTGGTGCCGCCTTGGCCGGAACCGACTGCTGCACCGCGAACTTTTACCGTGACTTCAAAGGTCTTGCGATGATCCGGTCCCGATTCGCTCGTAACTTCAAACTCCGGCAACGGCCATTGCCGCGCCTGGCAGAAATTTTGCAACTGCGAGCGATAGTCCCATTCGCCGGCCGTATGCGGCGCGGCCTTCAGCTCCGACTGCAGACAACGCACAACGAAATCCCGCGCATCGTTCCAGCCGGCGTCCAGAAACACCGCTCCGACCATCGCCTCGAAACAATCGGCCAGAAGCCCTTGCCGGTGTCGCCCGCCGGCCGATTCCTCGCCGCGCCCCATGCGCACATGCGCGCCGAGCGCGAGCGATTCGGCCACTGCCGCGAGCGAGCGCTTATTCACCACCCGCGCGCGCATCTGCGTGTACTGGCCGGGGGAGAGGTTCGGCACCTGGGCATACAACCATTCCGCGACGGCCAGCCCCAACACCGCGTCGCCCAAAAATTCGAGCGACTCGTTATTTCCCGACAATTCTATCGCATCGCCCAACGCCGAGGAATGGGTGAGAGCCCGATCGAGCATGTCTACGCTGTGTAGCGATAGATCGAGTCGGGATACTAGCGCGCGCAACTCTGTCTCGCGCGCGTCGGCCTCAGGCATACCGCCGCAACACCAGCGCCGCGTTGTGGCCGCCGAAACCGAGCGAGTTGGAAACCGCGACGGCAACCCGTACATGGCGGGCCGTGTTGGCCACGAGATTTACCATGCAATCGAGGTCAGGCGTTTCAAAGTTGATGTTGGGTGGAATGATGCCATGCCGGATGGCGAGGATGCTGGCGACGGCCTCGATTGCGCCCGCCGCGCCGAGCAGATGGCCCGTCATGGATTTGGTCGAACTGACCAGTGGCATTTTCTCGCCGAACACAATGCGCAGCGCCTTGGCTTCGGCCGGTTCGTTCAGCGGCGTGCTCGTGCCGTGGGCGTTGTAGTAATCGACATCGGCCGGATTGAGGCCAGCCTCGGCGAGTGCATTCTGGATGGCGCGCGCACTGCCCGCGCCGCTTTCCACGGGCGCGGTGATATGAAACGCGTCGCAGGATTCACCGAGGCCCGCGACTTCGGCCAGGATCTCCGCGCCGCGCGCCTTGGCATGTTCTTCGGATTCCATCACCAGGATGCCGGCGCCTTCGCCCATCACGAAGCCGTCGCGATCTTTATCGAAGGGCCGGCTTGCGCGTTGCGGATCGTCGTTGCGCGTGCTCATCGCGCGCATGGAGGAGAAACCCGCCATCGCGAAAGGAATGATCGGCGATTCCGTGCCGCCGGCGAGGATAATATCCGCACGGCCAAGACGAATCAGGTCGAGCGCGTCGCCGATGCAATGGTTCGCCGTCGAGCACGCGGTGACCACAGCCTTGTTCGGTCCGCGCAGGCCGAGGCGAATGGCGATCGTGCCCGAGGCCATGTTCGTGAGCCCCTTGGGCACCATGAGCGGCGAAACCCGGCGCGGGCCGCCTTCGGCCATGCGCAGGACTTCATCTTGTATCGTTTCGATGCCCCCGATCCCGCTGCCGACGATGACGCCGGCCCGATCCAGATTAATGCGCGCGGGATCGAGGCCCGATTGTTTCCACGCTTGGTCCGCGGCTTCGATGGCGAAGACCGCGTTGCGGTCCACGCGGTGCATATCTTTGGGCGTGAAGCCCGCGGGGGTGACTTCGGCCGCCTGGCCGGAAATTTTGGTGCGATGATCGACCGGGTCAAAGCGCGTGGTGGGGCCGATGCCGGAGCGGCCGTTGATCAGCGAATCCCAAAATGCGGCGACACTATTGCCGACGGGCGAGACCACGCCCATACCCGTCACCACCGCTTTACGCATTGTCACCGCACTCCGCGTTGCCTATACATAAAGAACCGGCCCAGCCGCGTCATTGTGGACAGCAGGCCGGGCCGTGTCAGTGCATCTTGCATCTATGGAACTATCGGCCGGTATGCGCCACGGCCGGAACTAAATCTTTCCGGAAATATATTCAATCGCCTGGCCCACGGTCTCAATCGAGTTGGCTTCGTCGTCGATGTCCACGTTGAATTCTTCCTCCAACGCCATCAGCAATTCAGTCACGTCGAGCGAGTCGGCGCCAAGATCGTCAATAAATCGTGCGTCCAGAGTCACTTCTTCTTCTGTCTTGGACAGGCGCTCCATGATGATTCGCCGCACCTTGTCCTTCACGCTTTCAGTCGCCATGTAGTCCCACCTCCTTCCGCTCAGGAATGCAGAGCGTCCCCCGATATGCGAAAAGCGCTAACCCCTGGGGAGCCCACGCGCGCGAGTATAGCAGCACCCCCTGGCAATTCCAACCCCTAAGCCAAAGGCCGACAGGCACCTACGCGCGCTTGTGCTGCGCCGCAAAACACACGCAGCGCAATGGCGCAATGGATACCCCGGGCCGCGGAAAGGTTCCGCGAAGGGCTCAGTTCAGGATTTTTACGACGACAATGCCGATCACAAATGGCACGGCCACGGCCAGCCAGAATTTGTTGGCCTTGACGAATTCCATAACGTCCGCGCTGGTGATGTCCATGGTGGTTCTCCCGTTCCCCGCAATCACGCTAGCACGGGGGGAAGGGGCAGTCAACGGGCGCGCCGGGCTAGAACTTGTTTTCCTTGCCCTGCGCGATGCGGCGGATGTTGTCTCGGTGGCGGAAGATGACGAGGAGGGCGACCACGACGGCGATGCCGCGGACCACGGGGTCCGTCTGCACGACGAATACCGCGATGCCGATGGCGATGGCGCCCAAAATGCTGCCGGCGCTCACCATGCGGGTCAGCAGGAAGGTAACGATAAATACGGCCAGTGCGACAGCCATCGGGATGGGAGCGAGACCGAAGAAGACGCCGGCGCTGGTGGCCACGCCCTTACCGCCTTTGAACTTCAGGAAGATCGAGAACGTGTGGCCGAGAATCGCCGCCAAACCGCACGCGATCGGCGTGTACTCCCAATCCGACAGTCGCGCAATCAGCAATACCGCGATCACGCCCTTGGCCATGTCGCCCAGCAGCGCGACGGCGCCGAGTTTTTTGCCGAGCACGCGCAGGGTGTTCGTTGCGCCGATGTTCCGGCTGCCGTGCTCGCGGATGTCGACCTTGCGCAGCCACTGGCCGAGCCACAAGCCCGTCGGGATCGAGCCGAGGACATACGACAGCAGCACCGCGCCAATCGTCGCGCCGACGTTCATGCTTCCGGTTTGCCCTCGCGTAGTTCGAGTTTGATGGGTACGCCCTCGAAACCATACTCGGCGCGCAGCCGGTTCTCAATGTAGCGCAGATAGCTGAAGTGGAAGAGTTTTCGCTGGTTCACAAACATCACGAAGACCGTGGGGCGCGCGCTCGCCTGGGTGATGTAGAGGGCCTTCGGCACAGCGCCGCGGAATGTCGGCGGCTTGTGTTCGTCCTTGATGCGCGCGAGGAAATTGTTCAGTGGGCCGGTCGCGATGCGTTTTTTTGCGGACTCCGCCATCTTGTCGACCAGATCGAGCACCTTGAAGATGCGTGTGCGATCGAGGCTGGAGATGGTGATCGACGGCACGTAGTGGAGGAAGGGCGCCTTGAGGTCGAGTTCTTCGACGATTTCCTTGAAGCGCACTTCCTTTTCTTCGAGCAGATCCCACTTTGTCCATACGAGCACCATCGGCGTGCCCTGCTCGGAGGCATACTGCGTGATCTTCAGGTCCTGCTCGCCCATGCCTTGCTGCGCGTCAATGAGCACGAGACAAACGTCCGCGGCGCGGATTGCGCGCAACGAACGCGCGACACTGAAGTGTTCGACCTGCGTCTTGATGCCGGCCTTCTTGCGCATGCCGGCGGTGTCGATCAGGATGTATTCGCGTTCCTTGAAGCGAAACTCGATGTCGATCGCGTCGCGCGTTGTGCCCGGCGTTTCGTGCACGATCAAACGCTCTTCGCCGAGCAGCGCGTTGATGAACGAGGACTTGCCTGCATTCGGCCGGCCGACCACGGCCACGCGCGTGATGCCGTCGTCCACGCGCACCGGCTCGTCGGATTCGGGATTGCCTTCTACGTTGACCGATTTGCCCTCGATGGCGGGCGCATTCGGAATGTACTCGAGGATTGCGTTGATGAGGGCGTCCGATCCCAGTCCATGCGTGGCTGACAGCGCATAGGGTTCGCCGAGGCCGAACCCGTGGAATTCGTGACGATGCTGCTCGAGCGTGTCGTTATCGAGCTTGTTGACGGCGAGCACGATCGGCTTGCCAAGCTTCAACAATTCGTCGCGCAACTCATAGTCCACGCGCGTGAGCGAGGTGCGGCCGTCCACGACGAACACAACGACCGCCGCTTCGGCAATCGCCTTGCGCACCTGTTCTTGCATCTTTTTGACGATCGGGTCGATCGGGTTCTCGACGATGCCGCCCGTATCCACAACGCGCACCAGCTTGCCGTTCCACTTCCCCGTGCCTTCGTGGCGATCGCGCGTGATGCCTTCCTGATCGTGCACGATCGCGCTGGCGCGGCCCGTGAGCCGGTTGTACAGCGTGGACTTACCGACGTTTGGCCGGCCGCAGATCGCCACCAGTGGAGCTTGTTTTTTAGAGGACATCAGATCGCACCCATCGCGCTTGCATTGGCTGGCAGCGCCTGTTCATACCCGTGCATCAGGTAGTCCGCAAGCGAGAGAATCGAAATCGCGGCGGTGATCATCAAAATGCGGTCCGCGCCGGGCAGATTGATTACCACGGCGGCGATCGCGACGCTGTGCACCACGGTCGCGATCTTTCCCAAAATGCGAGGCCGCACTTTGAGCGGCCCCATGTATTTGTTGAGCATGTACGATCCTGTCGTGATGGTGATGTCGCGCGCGAGCACGATCACCGGAAGCCACATCGGCACCGGCGTCTTGAACGACGTCAGCGCCGCGAGAAACACAAACGAAATATTCGTCAGCAGTTTGTCTGCCGTCGGGTCGAGCACCGCGCCAATCCGTGTGCGCTGGTTGTAGTTCCGCGCCACGTAGCCGTCGATGCCATCAGACAGCGCCGCGACGAGAAACACCACAAACGCCGCGATGCGCACGCCGTCCATCCCCGCATGGGGCTGGTAAATCAGTAGCAACGCGACAAACACCGGGATGAGCGCAAGGCGCATAAGGGTGATCGCGTTGGCGGTGTTCATTCGGGTAATCCGGTCGAGATCCGGACGGCGCCGGACGCGCAGACGAATGTGCGACGCGATAGTATAGCGTTGCAACTCAAGTCCCTGCAATACGTTGGACTGCGTGCCCTGCAGTTCCGTACAATTCCGGTTTCCTAGGGGATTCACTCGTGATCGCCGCGCGCCTACAAGAACTCTTCGGCAAATTCGGACAAAAACGCGTCGTCGTGGTCGGCGATATTTACCTCGACGAAGTTACGCGCGGGCTCATGGTCGGCACGAGTCTGGAAAGTCCCGTGCCCGTCATCGAAATCGCCGAGCGGCACTACAATCCCGGTGCCGCGGGCAACGCGGCCTGCAATGTCGCCTCGCTGGGCGCGCACACCACCATGGTGGGCGTCGTCGGCGCGGACGCGAATGCGGGCATCTTGCGCGACGAATTCAAGCGGCTGAAGGTTGATGCCGCTGGACTGGTCGTCGATGCCAAGCGTCCGACGAACACCTATGGAAAACTTTCCGCGAACGCCGCGCACAGCGTGCCGCAAGAAATCCTGCGCACGGATACGCCGACTCCGCCGCCGATCTCGGGCGAGCTGGAACGTGACGTCATTCGCATGATCGAGAAAGTCGCCGAGAAGGCAGACGCAATCATCGTGGTCGATCAGGTTGGCTCCGTGGCCAGTGCCGGTGTGCTTGCGTGTGTGGCGGAACTCAGCAAGAAGAAGAAAATCCTCACGGTCGGCGACTCGCGCGGTCGCATCAACCGGTTCAAGGGTTTCGGCGTGGCCGTGCCGAACGACGGCGAACTTGGCCAAGCCTTCAATGCCGATACCAGCAGACCAGATGGTCTCGCGCATGCCGGAGCTCAGCTGCTCGATGTCTGTGAATCGGGCCTCATCACCTGCGGCGAGCGTGGCATCACGGGTTTCAGCAAGTCGGGTACATTCAATCGGCCCGCGATGGCGCCGCGCGTGGTGGATGTAACGGGGGCGGGAGACACGGTCACCGCGGCCGTTACGCTTGCGCTACTGGCGGGCGCTTCGCTCGAAGAAGCGGCCTACGTGGGCAACGCTGCTGCAGCCGTGGCGGTCGCACAGTCCGGTGTCGTCACGGTCTCGCGTGAAGAAGTGTCGCGGCTGGCCGAAGGCGGCAATCCGACCGGCAAGGTCGCGCCGCTGGCCGAGCTACGGAGCACGCTCGATAACCTGCGCCGTGCGGGCAAGCGCATCGTGTGGACGAACGGTTGCTTCGACATTATCCACGCCGGACACGTGCAATATCTGGAGCGCGCCGCGCGCGAAGGCGATGTGCTGGTCGTTGGACTTAACAGTGATCGTTCCGTACGAAAGTTAAAAGGCCCGGATCGTCCGATTGTGCCGGAGGACGAACGTGCGCTGATTCTTTCCGCGTTCAGCGCGATTGGATTCGTGACGGTGTTCGACGAGGAATCGCCGCTGGGCGCGATCGAGTTGCTGCGTCCCGATGTGTACGTGAAGGGTGGCGACTACACCGTCGATACGATCAATCAGCAGGAGCGTCGCTTGGTTGAAGGATACGGTGGTCGGATCGCGATCATCCCGGGAGTGGAAGGCCGCTCCACGACCAACATCGTGCGGCGACTGGCTTCCGAATACCGCGAATGAGCTAGTGGTGTTCCGGCGCCGGCTGTACCGCGGCGAAGGTCTCGGGTTCCGGCGATGATTCGGTGGCTTCGGCCGTGGTGGCGCGTTCTTCAGCCGGTTTGGTGGGGGTCGCGATATCCAGCGGGCCTTCGTCAGTAATCACAAACTCCACGCGACGATTCCGCGCGCGATTTTCCAGTGAGTCGTTCGGCGCAATCGGACGGTACTCACCCCAGCCGCTCGGAGAGATCATCTGCGGGGGGTAGCCCACGCGGTTGATCAAATCAAGCACTACGGCCGTGCTGCGCGCCGTGGAGAGTTCGTAGTTCGATCCATATATTCCGCTGCGAATGGGAATGTCGTCCGTATGGCCGACGACGTTCACCACCATGCCGATGTCTTTCAACACGCCGCCCAGACGTTCAATGAGCGCCTGCGCCTGCGGCGTCAGCGTCGCGCCACCACGATCAAACAGGATCGAGTCGCGCAACCGAATGGTAAGTTTCCGGCCGTCCGCGCTGCCGTCGAGATTGATCATCTCCTGCAGACCCGCCTCGCGGATCATTTTCTCGAGTTCCTTGGCCACGCTTTGCAATTTGCTCTGCTGGCCCGATGATCCGCTGCTGCTCGCGCTGCTGGTTTGTGTTGCGCCCGCCGCCTTGCTCTTGCTCGCGTCCTTCGGCGCCTGCTTCGGCGAGCGCGAGGTGCCCGTCGCGGGCATCGGAATCACGGAACCCTTCGGCGTGCCAAAGGCGACGCTCATGCTCTGCGCCACCGCCGCAAACTTCGCCGCGTCCGCGCGCGAGATCGACCACATCACGACGAAGAACACCATGAGCAGCGTGATCAAGTCCGCGTAGGTGATCAGCCACCGCTCATCGTTCTCGTGCTCTTCGTGCTTGTGCCGCCGTTCCATTGCCCCGCCCCCGCGGTCGCGTCAGCGCGTGATTACGCCGTCGCCGCCTTGCCCACGGCCGCTTTCTCGCCGGTCAATTCTTCCCACTTCTCATGCTCGATGAAGGAGAGCAGCTTCTCCTGCACAAGGCGCGGATTGTCGCCGGCCTGAATCGCGAGCACGCCCTCGGTGATCATCGTGCCGAGGTGTGTTTCTTCTTTCGCGATGAACTGCAGCTTTTTGCACAGCGGCAGCGCGACCAGGTTGGCCGTGCCGACGCCGTAGAGCGTCGCCATGAACGCCACCGCGATCGCGGGACCCAGGCTGTCCGGATTCGAGAGGTTACCCATCACGTGCACCAACCCGAGCACCGTACCGATGATGCCCATGCACGGCGAGAAACCGCCCGCGGTCTGATACACGCTCGCGTGCGTTTTCAGTTTTTCTTCGACCAGCAAGAGGTCGGTCAGCAGCATGTCTTTCAACAGCGCCGGATCCGTGCCGTCAATCATCAGGCGGATGCCGCGCTTGAGCAGCGGGTGGTGGATTTGTTCTACGCGCGATTCCAGCGCGAGCACGCCTTCGCGGCGCGCGACGGTCGCGATTTCGCCGAGCGTGCGGTAGATTTCCTCGCCGCTCATTTCGGATTTCTTGAAGGGCGCCATGATGTCGCGAATGAATGCTTTGATTTCATCCAGCGAGTAGCACGTCATGGTCGCGCCGACGGTACCGCCCACCACGATCATGAACGCGGTCGGTGCAATCAGCGCGTCCAGATGCAAGCCTTCGAGGATTGCTCCACCGAGCACCATGAACAGGCCGATGACAATGCCGATAAATGAGATTGGGTCCATGGTGATTCCTTGTGTGTCCCCCCGGACAGATGTATGGCTGGTGCAGACTACGCTGTCGGCAACAAGGGGCCGTGTGCCGAAGACACGGCGCTTTTCCCCCACAGGAAAAGTACCTGAAACTAGGCATTCTTTTCCATCAAAATCGGAAAATTGCTGCTTTTTCAGGCGGATGCGCCCATCCGGGAATTACGCTATGATCGGGTGGACTGGGGAGTGAGCCGAGACCGGCTACGGCCGGTATCTCGAAAGGGGGGCGCTATGGCCCGCGAAATGACCCGCAAAGAACGCATCCAATGGGTCATTCTCTTTGTGCTCGTTTTTTCGCTGCTGGTGATTGTCCTGTGGAACGTCCTGCAGCCGGGCGGCGGCGAGGAACGCAGCGTGGCCGTGTTCGACGAAATTTTGCGCCGCAAACGGGGCCAGTAGGACGCGTCAGGTATCCAGCGTGAGGACTTCGATCTGCCCGTTGGTGTAGATGCAGATGCTGGATGCGATCTCGAGCGCCTCGCGCACTGTTTGCTCGGCCGTCAAATTCGAATGTTTCAACAGGCCCCGTGCCGCCGCAAGCGCAAAGGCGCCACCCGACCCGATTGCGAGAATCCCATCGTCCGGCTCGATGATTTCGCCGGAACCGGCGATCAGCAGCGATTTCTCCCGGTCGCTCACGGCCAGGTGCGCCTCCAGCTGCCGTAAAAATTTGTCCGTGCGCCATTCTTTTCCGAGTTCAACGGCCGCGCGCATCAAATTGCCATTGAATTCCTTGAGCTTCCCTTCGAAGCGTTCGAAGAGTGTAAAGGCATCGGCTACAGACCCGGCAAATCCCGCGAGCACTTTGCCGTCGGCCAGGCGGCGGACTTTCATGGCTTTATTTTTCATTACGGTATTGCCGAAGGTCACCTGACCGTCGCCGCCGATGGCGACTTGGCCGTTCCGGCGCACCGAGATTACCGTTGTCGCGTGAAACTGCTCCATAAACGCCTCCGCCTACGTTGTAGCAAAACGGCGCGTCTTGGAACAATCGGCGACTCAGTTTTCTTGCAGGATGCGCGGCTCCCGGCCGTCCGCGGCCGCGACGAGGTTCCAGGTAATATTCCCGACTTCCTTGCTGGCGCTGTACATATTGCAGAGCACGGCGACCACGATGTGTTTGTCGCGCAGGATGACGAGGTTGGTGGACGTGCCTGATTGGCCGCCGTCGTGCCGGATGAAATTCCCGAAGTCTTGAGAGTTGCCGATCATCCAGCCCAAACCGTAGTCGAGGTCGGCTTTCTGCGGAAGCTGTGGCACTTGCAGCATGCGGTCGATGCTTGCCGGCGACAGGAGCTTGCCGCCCTCAAACGCGATTCCGAAGCGGAGAAGATCCGCCGCGGTTGACTGAATCCCGCCGCCGGGATACTTCACGCTGTTGTCGTCGTTGCGATCGGGTCCGAGTCCATCCGCCGTGCGCCGGTACAGCTTCGCTTTGTTCGGCACCGCTTCGCCAAAAATTTCCAGGCCCGTGTGCTCCATGCCGGCCGGGGTCCACACGTGCTCGCGCATATAGTCGCCGTAACTCTGGCCCGACGCATTTTCCATCGCCGCGCCAAGGGCCGTGTAGCCGTAGGTGGTGTACACGAAACCCTGGCCGGGCGCGAAGGCGAGCGGGCGCGCTTTGAAAAGCTCGACGGCCTCCAGCAGCGTGTTGTAGTGGGTCGTTGTGCTGTTCTCGCGGCCTTGGTAGTGCTTGATACCCGAGGTGTGGCTGAGCACGTGCTTGATTAGAATCGTGCCTTCCGGATTTTCCGGCCACGAGGCTACGTATTGGCGCAGCGGCGCTTCGAGATCCAGTTTGCCGTGCTCGACGAGCTGCATCGCGCCGGTGGCCGTCATCGCTTTGGAGATGGACGCGAGCCGGTGCACCATTTCGGGCACGGCGGCGACTTTGTTCTCGACGTCCATATATCCCGCGGCGCCGACCCACACGATCTGGCCGTCCTTGGCGATGCCGGCCGTGACTGCGGGCAGGTTGTTGTCTTTTAGGCTTTTGTCCAGCACGGCCTGCGCGCGGGTCGCAAGTTCGTCGGCCATGGCGGGCGTCGCCAGCACCAGCGCCGCCAGACACAGCCACGGTTTGAATCGTCCCAGCCGATGCTTCAGCATATGGCCTCCATGCAAATCGTTTTTTACCGCCGTATGTACTGCCCGACGCTATTAGACGCCGCTCCACGCCAATGGTTTAGCACATGAGCGCCGCCAATCCTGAAGTCCCCGGCCCCTCGCCGAGTTCGTTCGACTTTCGACGGGTCGTCAAATCGTGGGGCGTGCTGGGCGTTTCCAGCACCTTGGCCGTCACGGTGATTGTGCTGTTCGCGCGGTGGTCACCGATTGCTGAAATTACGTCTCATTTTCGCGCGCTGTATTTTCTAAGTGCCACCGCCGCGCTCGTGTGCCTGTTGATTGGTCGGAGCTGGCGGTGGGGCATCGTGGCCGTCGTGTTGATGCTGTGGCACGGCTGGGCGATCGTCGCGTGGTACGTGCCCGCTGCTGCGGCATCCGCCGGTGGCAAAGAAATCACTGTACTCACGTCCAACGTCAATGCCGACACGCATGAATACGCACGCTTGTTGGACGTCATCGCCCAGGAAAATCCCGATCTGATTTTTGTTCAAGAGCTGTCGGCGCCGTGGGCGAAGGCGCTGGAAGCGATCCACGAGAAGTATCCGTACCGCATTGTCACCGCGCGCGCGGATTATTTTGGTCTCGGGTTTTACAGTCGCTATCCCATCGAGGGCGCCGAATCCAATGACCCCGTGGAAAGCGATGTGCCGATTTCGCGCGCCGATGTGCTGATCGAGGGGCATCGCGTGCACATTGTGAACGCGCACCTCGCGCCGCCGGAAGGCACATGGCTCACGGTGCTGCGCTACCGGCAATTCGCGTGGCTCACGAAGTATCTCGAAGCGCACCAGGGGCCGGTGCTGGTCGCGGGGGACTTCAACTGCACGATGTGGTCGCCGCTGTATCATGACCTCGTGCAGCGCGGGCGCTTAACCAACGCGCGGCAGGGCCACGGAGTGCTCGCGTCGTGGTACACGCTTCCGGGTTCGTTAAACGTGATTCCGATCGACCACATCCTCGGCGGCGGCGTGCAATTTACCGGCGCGCATTTGGGCGGGCGCATCGGATCGGATCACGTGCCCGTCGTCGCGACGCTGACCCTGCCACAATAACCGCGCTCAGGCGTGCGGATGCGCCTGCTTGTAGATCTCTTTAAGCCGGTCGATGCCGACGTGCGTGTACACCTGTGTGCTCGTCAAGCTCGCGTGGCCCATGAGTTCCTGAATCACGCGCAGGTCCGCGCCCGCGTTCAGCAGATGCGTGGCGAAGGTGTGCCGCAGCGTGTGCGGGGATACGCCGCGCCGATCGGGCAAGGCCTGCATGACGTAGCGATCCACCACGCGCTGCACGCTGCGCGTGGTCAGCGGGCCGCCGCGCGCGTTCACAAACACGCGATCGTGCTTGGGATTTCCCAGCGACCCGCGCGCCTTGAGATAGGCGTGCAGTGCATCCGCCGCCGGGCCGCCGAGATACGTAAGCCGTTCCTTCTTGCGCTTGCCGAGGACGATCAGCGTGCCGCCGGCGAGATCGACGTCGCGCAGGCGTAATCCGCCGAGTTCCGCCGCGCGCACGCCAGTCGAATACAATACTTCCAAAATTGCGCGATCGCGCAGGCCGAGTGGATCACTCACATCGGGCGCTTCGAGCAACGCCGACACTTCCGGGATCGAAAGCACTTCCGGGAGTTCGCGCGACAGCTTCGGCGATTTCAGTTCACGCGCGGGATTGGCATCCACGTCACCGGTGCGCCCATACCAGCGATACGCGGCGCGGAGCGAGGCCAGTTTGCGTGCCGCCGTGCGCGATGTGCCTCCGGCGGTTTGCACGTGGCCCAGAAACGCGCGCACGTCGTCGCGCGTTGCCTTTTTCAGTACGACGGGTCCTGCCGGACTCTCGCGTTCGGCATATTCCGGCTGGAAGGCCTTGGGGCCGAAGTGGACGTAGCGGCAGAACTGCTGGACGTCTTTCAGATACGCCCGGACGGTGTGATCGGAATAACCCTTTTCGACGGTGAGGTGGTCGGCAAATTGTTGCAACTCCGCCTGACCCACACGTCCCCCTCGAGATCGCGGCTCCCCCGAGCCGAAGAACTAGTGTACTTTGCCGTTCCGGCCGTCGAGCACGGCATAAATGGTCTGCTGTGTTTCCACGTCGCGTGTCGGGCAAACGACCCACGAGAGCAGATATTCCAAATCGGATAGGCCGACCGGCCCCTCAATCTGGTCGAGCCGCTCGAGCAGGGCCTCGCGTTCGGAGGCCTCAATAAGATCGTAAAATTCCAGCCGCGCGAGCGCCGCTTTGGCTTCCGGCGACAGGCGCAGGGATTCGTAGGTCGAAAGGTGGCGCAGGCTGGCTGGCCGCGCGCCCTGGGGCATGGCCCGGCGACCGACCATTTTCAGGGCCGCGTCAATGTCGCGCTGAGCGTATCCTTGGCGCAACAGCCAGGATCGCAGTCCGCTCTCGCTCGAGGCCCCCGGCTGTTCGGCCAGCTTCTCGAGGATAACGTTTACGAGTTGTGAAAGACTTTGCTTCATTCACCTCTCCGCGGCAATGCGTACCGCGGTGCGCGCCCCATTCCACGCCTATATTGTAGGAATAGACCCAAAGTCCTGTCAATTTCCTGCGGTTTTTGCGGGTGTTCCGATTGTGTTAGCCTGTTGCGAGAAATGGGGGAAAGGGGCGTGTCGCACCCACCCCGCTTTGCCTGCGGAAGGAAGTGTTCGACATGAAACGTGCCCGTATCATCGGCACCGGCAAGTACCTGCCGGAAAAAATCCTCACCAACGCCGATCTGGAAGCTTTTTGCGAGACCAAAGATGAGTGGATTCGCCAGCGTACCGGGATTGAGCAGCGGCACCAGGCCGCGCCGGGCCAGGGCGTATCCCATTTGGCGCTCGAGGCCTCGAAAATGGCCCTCGACAATGCCGGGGTGAAGCCAGAAGAACTCGACATGGTCGTCTGCTGCACTTTGTCGCCGGACATGCTCCTCCCGGCGTCGGGCAACTTGCTGCAAGGCATGCTGGGCGCGAAGAACGCCGGTTCCTTTGACGTGAATGCCGCGTGCAGCGGATTCATCGCGGGACTGTCCGTCGGGCGCGGTCTGGTCGAGATGGGCATGTGCAAAAAGGTGCTCGTCGTCGGCGCGGAAATCCAGACCACCCGGATGACGTGGAAGAACCGCGACACGGCGGTGCTCTTCGGCGACGGCGCGGGCGCCATCGTGTTGCAGGCGGACGAGGGCGGGAGTGGCATTTTGACGACGCACCTTGGCTCCGACGGCGCGAACTACGAAGTGCTGCATTTGCCGCGCGGCGGATCGCGCGCGCCGTACACGAAGGAAAACTTCGACGACGATGCGTACACGATCTACATGAAAGGGCCGGAACTCTTTAAGCGCGCCGTCGTGAAGTTCGTGGAAATCAGTCAACAAGCATTGGATGCCGCAGGCCTAACCTATGACGACATCAGTCTCTTCGTGCCACATCAGGCGAACGCGCGCATCATCGAAGCCGCGGGCGAACGCATGGGCATCGCGCGCGAGAAAGTGGTCATCAACATTTATAAGACCGGCAACACCACGGCGGCCAGCATCCCCATCGCGCTGCACGAAGCCAACATGGCGGGCCGCGTGAAACAAGGCGATCATGTGTTGTTCGCGTCGTTTGGCGCCGGACTCACGTGGGGCTCTGCAGTCGTAAAGTGGTAGTTAGTTGCGGCGGCGCAACGCCGTGCTGATCAGCGTCCGGTAAATCAGCCACGAGTCTCGAATCTTTTTGAAGTGTGACGTCGCATTCCCCGGTTCGTAGATCGTCTTGATGGGCACCGAGACTACGTTCGCGCCGCTGCGGATTGCGAGTCCCAAAATCGCCATCTCGGTTTCGTACCGCCCGCCCGGTACATCGCGTACGACGGTCTCCGCGAAGCGGCGGGAGAGCAAACGATAACCCGACTGCGTATCCGGCAGACGCCGGCCCAGCAACAACCCCGCGACGAATACCGTCACGACGTTTCCAAACCGGCTGCGGAACGGCACATGGCCACCGGAAAAATCACGCGCGCCGATCAAGAGATCGGCAGTTTCTTTTTGAAAAGCCGCGTACAACTTTGGCAGTTCGGCGGGATCGTGTTGACCGTCGGCATCGAGCACGCACACGGCCTTCGTATCAGAATCTTCCAGTGCGCGCGTGAAGCCCGCAAGCATCGCGTGCCCCTTGCCGCGATTTTTGTCGAGCGTGATCAGATCGATCGGAAGATTCTTGAGAGACGCCGTGCCGCCGTCGGTGCTACCGTCATCGACGGCCACCACCCGGCACCCAAGCGCGAGCAAACCCTGCACGACGCCCTTCACACGCTCGCCGACGTTGTAGATGGGCACAATGGCGACGAGTCCGCTCAAAGTTGTGCCATTGCTTGCCGCCATTGCTTGCGCGTGCCCCCGACCGGCGAGTGTTAGTTCGCCGTCTCTTCCTGCTGCGCCGCCAGGCCTGCGCGCCACATGCGCACCTGCCGCGGGCGGGCAAGATAATAGACTTCGAAGGCCCCGCGCCACGTATAGCTCCACGCGTTCTCGGTTTCGCCGCGAAAACGGGCGATTCCGGCGTCGGCGAGCGCCTGCACGCGCTGCCGCTCCATGTCTTCGATCACGCTGAGCGGGTTCGCGACGCCGATGGTTTCGGGTTGCACAGCATTCGTGCGGATGCGTGCGCGGTGGCGCGTGTGCAATTCGCGGAAGCCGGCGCCGGGCCGCACGGCCTCGCCTTTCACACCGCGCGGATCACCTTCGTCGAAATTGTCCGTCGTCGTCACGCGTGTGCCGTCCGCCAGCACCGAGACAAGCATCGTGCGCGGATAATGCCACCACAGGAATTTGGACACGCCGACCATCGCGAGCGTGTCACGCTCGCGGCCACGCCACAAGTCGAGACGCAGGTGGCGTCCGCTGCCGCGATACGCGCGGAAGGTGTCCACGAATTCGTAACCCAGCGCCAACGCGATTGGCCGCGAGACTTCGTGGTACGCCGTCACGTCGTCGCGACGGTTGCGCGAAACCGCCACAAGATGGCGAAAAAAGCGCGGGGTGCGTGCGAGCGCCGCCAGCGCCGCGGCGTGTTTGGCGATCAACGCCAACACCACAAGCGCCAACAAGGAAATAAACACCAATGGATGGGGGAGTATGTGGTCCATCGCTTCCGCAGCCGACACAGATCGGCGAGCCTATCACACGATCATGGCGTTGTCGAGGGCACCGGTGCTACGATGCCGGGGTTAATTCCGATAGCCGCTGCGGGCGCTCGGTCCGCAAGCTCACGAGAGGAAGGTCTTATGCAAAAACTGGTTGCCGTCATTAGCGCGTTCGTGATTTGCGCGGGCGCATACGCCGACGATTTCATGAAGAAGGTCACCGACCACTACGCCGAGAACAACGGCGTGAAAATCCATTATGTGAAGGCAGGCAAGGGGCCGATGATCACCTTCATCCACGGCTTCCCGGACTTCTGGTACACGTGGCACGACCAGATGGAAGGCCTGATGGACGAGTATACCGTCGTCGCGCTGGACACGCGCGGCTACAACCTCTCGGACAAGCCGGAGAAGCAGGAAGACTACGCGATGCCGCTACTCGTCGGCGATGTCGCCGCCGTGATCAAGGCGGAAGGCCAGGAGAAGTCGGTCATCGTCGGACACGATTGGGGTGGCGCGATCGCGTGGAGCTTCGCCGCGATGATGCCGCAAATGACCGACAAGCTGATCATCTTCAACCTCCCGCACCTGGAGTGCATGGCGCGCGAGCTGGCGAACAGCCCGGAGCAGCAGAAGAATTCCGGTTATGCGCGCCAGTTCCAGCAGCCCGGCTCGGAAAAGATGCTGAACCCCACGATGCTCGCGTCGATGGTGTCGAACGGCGACCCGGATCTGAAGGCGAAGTATCAGGAAGCCTTCGATCGCTCGAGTCTGGCGGGCATGATGAACTACTACCGCCAGAACTACCCGAAGGAAGGCGCGGACGGCGGCGTGAAGCTGCCGAAGATTCAGATGCCGGTGCTGCAGTTCCACGGCTTGGATGACACGGCCCTGATGCCGGGCGGCCTGAACAGCACGTGGAATTACCTTGAGAAGGACTGGACGCTGGTCACCTACCCCGGCGTCGGCCACTGGTCGCAGCACGAGAAAGCGAAGGAATCGACGGCCATGATCAAAGCGTGGCTGGCGATGCACAAGTAGTCGAGATCAGAAACACCAAAACCGGAGTGGGCCAGTGCCTGCTCCGGTTTTCTTTTTTAAACTTGAATATGAGTGGTACGCCTAAGCTTGCTTAGGCGTGTTTTCCTTTGGCTCATACCCTGCGCATTCCTTCACCGGCAGCCGTGGATACCGGGAGAACCGCGGGTCGATCTCCGCCAGCAGGCACCGCCAGTAATCCTGCCCGCCGCGCGGATGCGGGATGCAGCTCGAATGCCGGCAGGTTTCGCAAAGGCCGGCGTTGGTTTTCATCGCGGCTGCGTGAAGACCCGATTCTTATTGCAGATCGCCACGTAGGCTTTCACCGTCGGCACGAGCCCGTCGTAGATAGCTTCGCTGATCAGCGCGTGGCCGATGGAGACTTCGGCCACATCCGGGATCGCGTCGAGAAACGCGCCGAGGTTCTTCTGGTTCAGATCGTGGCCCGCGTTGATGCCCAGGCCCGCCGCGCGCGCGGCGTTGGCGCTTTCGACGTACCGCTGCAGGATCGGATGGAAATCGCCTTCGGCGTAGGCCGAGGCATAGCCTTCCGTATACAACTCGATACGATCCGCGCCGGTTTCTTTTGCCAGTGCCATATCGCCCGGCACCGGGTCCAAGAAGAGACTCACGCGAATGCTTTGCTCATGTAACTGGCGAATGATGGGCGCCAACTCGGCGCCTTTCGCGCGCAAGTCATATCCATGATCGGAGGTCAATTGGCCGGGATCATCCGGCACCAGCGTGCACTGCGCGGGCCGCACAGCACACACCATGTCCAAAAAGTCCGGCGTGGGATTGCCTTCTATATTTAGCTCTACCGTGATCGCGGCCTTGAGATTGCGCGCGTCGTCATACGTGATGTGCCGCGCATCGGGTCGCGGATGCACCGTGATGCCGTGCGCGCCGGCCGCAATGGCCGTGTGTGCCGCGTGCAACACATCCGGCACGCGTCCGCCCCGGCTATTGCGCAGCAGGGCGATCTTGTTTACGTTTACGCTGAGTATCGTGGCCACGGTGCGGTGCTCCAAATCACGTCATTGCGAGGAGCGGGGTTCGCACGAAGCAATCTCGCAGTCTGACGGCCAGCCATTTTAACGGAGTGGCTGGTGTTCAGCGAGACACCGGCGCAGCCGTCAGAAATTCCTGAATCCAGGCCTGTGCACGCGTGAATTCGGCTTCGAGTTGCGACGCCAGTGCGGGGCCCCCGGCCGGGTCGGCCGCCCAGTCGTGTTTTTCGAGGCGACCCGCAAGTTCGCGCATTCCGTTCGCGCCGACGTTCCCGCTGGAGCCTTTCATCGAGTGAGAGACACGGCTGCAGCGCTCGATATTGTTGGCATCGACGGCCGCGCGCAATTCCGCCATGCACTTGGCCGTGTCGTCGGCGTACATCGCATATAGCTCCGCTAGCACCGCATCGTCGTCAAACGTGTTGCGGAGCCAGGAAACGTCGATTGCCGGAGATTCGCTCATGAGGAACTCTGCGCCCGCGCGTTGAGCTGCAAGCCCGGATACAACACGTTCATGCACTCGGGGCACAGCGAATGGCTGAACTCCGCTTCCGAGTGTTCACACACATACGCTTCGATTGTCTGCCAGAACCCGGAGTCGTCGCGCACGTTTTTGCAACGCGCGCAGATAGGCACGAGGCCGCGCAGGGTTTTAATTTCTTCGATCTGCCGGTGCAGCACTTCGTTCTTTGCCTGGATTTCCTTGAGCTGTTCCTCAATGACGAGGCGCTGCGCGCTGAGCTGGCAGAACACATTCACCTTGCTGCGCAACAGGTTCGCTTCGAGTGGCTTGAACAAGTAGTCCACCGCGCCCGCATCGTATCCGCGGAACACGTGCTCTTGTTCGCGCAGGGTCGCGGTGATGAAAATAATCGGCAGGTGTTTGGTGCGTTCGTTCTCGCGGATGCGCTCGGCGGTCTGGAAACCGTTTAATCCATCGAGGTGGATATCCAGCAGCACGAGCGCGCACTCAAAACCCTTCAACACAAGTAGGGCTTCCTCGCCGCTCTTCGCCGTGATGACGTGGCGGTCGTCCCGCTCCAGCAGCTTGCGCAGATAGAGCAAGTCTGTGGGGCTATCGTCGACAATCAGCACGCTCTGGCGCGGAATACCGCCACCCAAGCCGGCTGTCTGGGGGTTCAGATCCAAAGGTCGTTTCTCCACCTCAAAATGGAGGGAATCGCCGAAAAATAGGCGTTTCCCCCTTCCTTGAATATGATACCATGTAAAGAGATTACCGTGTGTAAATGACTGAAATTAAACAGGTTGTATCCGTGACGACATTCCGGTCCCGGTTTCGCGGTTTGGAGATGACAAGCATATGACCTCACAGCCCATCGGTAGCAACCCCACGCCCCGGCCCAACGCCTTCCACAATCCGACATTCATCGACAGCATGGCCGCGCGGCCGCTGCGCATTTTGTCGGAGTACATCGAGCCGGAATCGCGTTTTCGCAAGCTCAACGTTCGTAACACGATCGTGATGTTTGGTTCGGCGCGCATTCGTCCGCTGGCCGACGCGCAAGTGCGGTTGCAAGCGGCCGAACACAATTTGAGCAAGGAAGCGGAAAACGCGCTTTTCAAGCAAGAACTACAAGCCGCGCAGAACGGCGTGCACATGGCGCGCTACTACGAGGATGCGCAAAAACTCGCACACATGCTCACTGCCTGGTCCGACAAGACCCGCCGGCCCGCGCAGCGCTTTTACATTTGTTCCGGTGGCGGCCCCGGCATCATGGAAGCGGCCAACCGCGGCGCGAAGGACGCCGGCGGACGGTCCATCGGGCTCAACATCACGCTGCCGTTTGAACAGGCGCCGAACCAGTACCAAAGCGACGAGCTCGCGTTCGACTTCCACTATTTCTTCATGCGCAAATTCTGGTTCGTGTATCTCGCCAAGGCGCTCGTGGTATTCCCCGGCGGCTTCGGCACGATGGACGAGTTGTTTGAATTGTTGACTATCGTGCAAACGCAGAAGACGTCGAAATATATGCCCATCGTGCTGTATGGCGAGGCCTACTGGAAGGAAGTCCTTAATTTCGAGGCGCTCGCGCGCTGGGGCATGATCAGCCCGGATGACCTGTCGCTTTTCCGTTTATTCGAGGATGTTGAGCCCGCGTTCAACTATTTGCGCGAGGAATTGGACCGCATCTATCCTCCTTCAAAGAAGGATAGCTGAGGGGGCAGGCCTCCCCCGGCGGACGCAGTATGACCGACAAGCCCTGGGTGGATGGCAAGACGTTCGGCGAGGTGTTGCGGCAGACGGCCACGCGCTTTGCCGATCGCGACGCGGTCGTGTTCCCGCCGCTCAACCTGCGCTGGAGCTATTCCGAGTTCGAGCGCCGCGTGCACGCGGTCGCCAAGGGCCTCATCGCGCTCCGCATCGGCAAGGGCGACCACGTCGGCGTGTGGTCGACGAACTGGCCCGAGTGGATTCTGCTGCAATTCGCAACCGGCAAGATCGGCGCGGTGCTCGTCAACGTTAATCCCGCGTATCGCACGCACGAGTTCGCCTATATCCTCAAGCAAGCGGACCTCAAAATTATTTTCATCACCGACACGCACAAGACCTCCGACTACGAAGCGATGTGTGCCGAGTTGGTGCCTGAACTGAAGAGCGGTCCGATCGGAAAGCGGCTTTCCAGCGCGGAATACCCGAAGCTTGAGCACGTAATTTCGATCAAAGCGAAGACGCAGCTTAAGGGCGCGCTCGATTGGCCGACGTTTATCGCGCTGGGCGAACGTGTTGCCGATGAACGCGTAATCGCATTGGCCGCGGCGGTCGGGTCTCGGGATCCGGTGAACATTCAATACACCTCGGGCACGACGGGCAACCCGAAAGGCGCGATGCTCTCGCATCGCAACCTGCTGATGAACGCGTTTTACGTTGGCCAGCGCCAGCGCATCACCGAGCGCGACCGCGTGTGCATCCCCGTGCCGTTTTACCACTGCTTTGGCTGTGTGATGGGCACACTGATGTGCGCCGAGCATGGCGCGGCCATGGTGGTGCCCGCGGAATCCTTCGAGCCCGGCGCCACGCTCACGGCCGTAGCGCAGGAGCGCTGCACAGCGCTGTATGGCGTGCCGACGATGTTCAATGCCGAGGTCAATCATCCCGATTTCGCGAAGTTCAATCTCGCCAGCCTGCGCACGGGCATCATGGCCGGCAGCCCGTGCCCCATCGAACTGATGAAGCGCGTGGTCAGCGAGATGCATTGCCGCGAGGTGACCATCGCGTATGGCCAAACCGAGGCGTCGCCCGTCGTGACGCAAAGTGAAACGACCGATCCGCTCGAGGTGCGCGTGTCCACCGTGGGCGCCGTGCTGCCCGGCGTCGAGGCGCGCGTTGTCGATCCCGCTACCGGAAAAGACGCAGCGCGTGGCGAACAGGGCGAACTTTGGGCGCGCGGCCACGGCATCATGCTCGGCTACTACAACCTGCCCGAAGCCACCGCGGCCGCCATCGACAAGGAAGGCTGGCTGCATTCCGGCGATCTCGCCACGCAAACGCCGGCCGGTCACTACAAGATCACGGGCCGCATCAAGGACATGATCATCCGCGGCGGCGAGAACATCTATCCGCGCGAGATCGAGGAGTTCCTGCTCACGCATCCGAAAATCCGCGACGTGCAGGTCGTGGGATTACCCGATGAAAAATTCGGCGAGCAGGTGTCCGCGTGGATCATCCTCAAAGAACCGGGCACATTGACCGAAGCCGAAGTAAAAGACTTCTGCCGCCAGAAAATTGCGCACTACAAAGTGCCGCATTATGTCGCCTTCGTCGACGAGTTCCCGCTCACGGTTACCGGCAAAATCCAGAAATTTAAGTTGCGCGATCAGGGTGTCGAGCAGTTCGGCCTTGAAAAGGCTGCGAGCATCAGGACGGCATAGCCGGCCTTCTCCAAGGAAAAGGAACTTTAGCCTCTCTTGCGCAATTATACTTTATACTGTAAAGTACTCTTTGAATAAAGATACGGAGGGTCAGCCATGCGCGTCAAGCTCATCCTGCCCGCATTGATTGAGGCCGCTGCCCCGGCGTTTGCCGCCGATCCCGGACGCGGTACGAAGGAAGCTACGGCCGTCCGCGAGTTTCGACGACGCCCCATCAAGTATTCGCTGTTCCCGCCGCTCGGCCTCGCGCAGATCGCGGCGTTCCTCGATCCCGATGACGAGATCAGCTTGGTAGACGAACACGTCGAGCCGCTGACGCTGGGCGACGAACCGGACCTCGTCGGCATCGAGGTCTACATCACCAACGCGCGCCGCGCGTATCGCATCGCCGATCATTATCGCGCGCGGGGCGCACGGGTCATTCTCGGCGGCCTACACGTGACCTCACTGCCCGACGAAGCTGCTGCACACGCCGATGCGATCTTCCTTGGCCCCGCCGAGCAGACTTTTCCGGACTTCCTGCGCGATCTAAAGGCAGACGCCGTGAAGCCACGCTACGTGTCCGGCAGCGGACGAACCCTGCAGGACATCCCGCTCCCTCGCCGCGATCTGATCCGCCGCGAACTCTACCTTGTGCCGAATTCGCTGGTGGTGTCGCGTGGCTGTCCACACCACTGCACCTTTTGCTACAAGGACGCCTTCTTCGAAGGCGGCCGCTCGTTCTACACGCGCGCGGTCGATGCCGCGCTCGCGGAGATCGACAGCCTGCCGGGACGCCACTTGTACTTTCTGGACGACCATCTGCTCGGCAATTCGCGCTTCGCGCGTGATCTCTTCGAAGGCATACGCGGCATGCGGCGGCTGTTCCAGGGCGCGTCGACGGTCGACGCCATCCTGCGCGGCGATCTGATCGAGCGCGCCGCCGAGGCGGGTCTCCGTAGCATTTTTATCGGCTTCGAAACGCTCGGCGCCAACGCACTCGCCGGCGCGGGTAAAGTCCAGAATCTCGGCCGCGACTACGATCGCGTGGTGCGCCGGCTCGATGATCTCGGCGTACTTATCAATGGCAGCTTTGTGTTCGGTCTCGACGGCGACGGCCCCGACGTTTTCGATCGCGCGGTCGAGTGGGCCAGCAGCCGCGGGATTACCACGGCGACCTTCCACATCGCCACGCCCTACCCCGGCACGGAGTTGTATAAGTCGATGGAGGCGCAGGGCCGCATGGTCACGCGCGACTGGGATTTGTTCGACACCCGCCACGTGGTTTTTGAGCCACGCGGCCTCACGCCCACACAGCTCAAGGACGGATACGATCGCGCGTATCGTGAGTTTTACTCGTACCGCAATATTTTTCGCAGCGCGTCCGCGCACGCATCGATGACGCGCTCCGTTAAACACTTCGCCTATGCCGCCGGTTGGAAACGCTTCGAAGGCGCGTGGAATTACATCATCCAGTCACAGTCCATGCGCCGGATGCGGCCCATGCTGGAATCGGTGCTGGCGACCGTGCGGCCGATTCCGCGCGCTTTGGAAACCAACCCTTCGCCGCATGGGGCAATGCCGTCCGCGCTTCCGAAGTCCTCGATCTAAGCGTCCTTCCAGCGCTTTCCGCGTGCGAAAGCGGCCCGTCCGTTCGTTTTTATTCAGCATGGTATGCGCGCGATTCGTTATCGAAATCGCCGCGGTCCAGTAGTATCATGCTTTGTTTTTGGGCTGGCCAGCGTCATTACCGAGGATTCCCGTATTTTCATGAGCACGCTTCGTTCTTTCCGTTGCCTCCTGTCGATTGTTGCCATTGCCATCTGTGCCGCCGCCTTCGCGGAAGACCCCGCGCCGAGCGAGGAAACCCACTTCCTCACAAACGTCCGCCAGCTCACCTTTGAAGGCAAGCGCGCGGGCGAGGGCTACTTCAACGCCGACGGCACGAAGATGGTCTTCCAGTCCGAACGCGAATCCGGCAACCCGTGGTACCAGATTTATCTGCTCGACCTCGAGACCGGCGACACCTCGCGCATCTCGCCCGGCACTGGCAAGACGACCTGCTCGTGGATTCACCCGACCGAGTCGAAGGTGCTCTATGCCTCCACGCATGGCGATCCGCAAAGCGAGAAGCTGCAGAAGGATGAACTCGACTTCCGCGCCTCCGGGCAGACGCGCCGCTACTCGTGGGACTACGACGAGCACTTTGATCTGTACGCCTCGGATTTCAGTGGAAAGGTGCTCTCGCAATTGACGAAGGAACGCGGCTACGACGCCGAGGGTTCGTATTCGCCCGACGGCACGCTGATCGCGTTCGCGTCGAACCGGCTGGCGTATTCCACCCCGATGTCCGACGAAGACGCGGGCTATTTCAAAAACGACCCGGCCTACATGATGGACATTTACATCATGAACGCCGACGGCTCGAACGTCCGCCAGCTTACGAACGTGAAGGGCTACGACGGCGGCCCGTTCTTCAGCCCCGACGGCAAGCGCATCACGTGGCGCCGCTTCGCGCCGAACGGGGCGACCGCCGAGGTCTATACGATGAACGTCGACGGCAGCGACCAGCGCCAGCTTACGCACGTCGGCGCGATGTCGTGGGCGCCTTATTACCATCCCTCGATGGACTATCTGATTTTCACGAACAACAGCCTCGGCTTCGCGAACTTTGAGTTGTTCCTCGTCGACGCCGCCGGCAAACACGATCCAGTGCGCGTGACCTACACCGACGGGTTCGACGGACTGCCGGTGTTCAGCCCCGATGGCACGAAGCTCGCCTGGACCACGAACCGCACGCCGGGCGGCGCGTCGCAGATTCATATCGCGAATTGGAACGACGCCGCCGCGCGCGAGGCGCTGGGCCTTACGGGCGCGGCCACCGACGCGCCCGAGGAAATCACGCTCGAAGGCGCTCCGGACCTGTCGCAAACGACCGCCGCGATCCGCGAGGCGGATCTGCGCAAGCACATTGAGTATCTCGCCTCCGACTACATGGAAGGCCGGCTTACGGGCACGCTCGGCGAACGCCGCGCGACCGAATACGCCGCCGAAGTATTCAAGAACCTCGGCCTCGCGCCCGCCGGTGACAACGGCACCTACTTCCAGCACTTCGAATTCACCGCGGGCGTGTCGATGGGCGCGAAGAACCGTCTGGAACTTGCAAACGGCGGACCGTTTGAGCCGAAGACGGACTGGAAACCGCTCGCCTTCTCGATGAGTGGCGATGTGGCGCCGTCCGAAATCGTGTTCGCAGGGTACGGTATCAAGGCGCCAAAGCAGGACGAGCACGCGGAGTATGATTCCTTCGTGCACCTCGACGTGAAAGACAAATGGGTGATGGTGTTCCGCTTCATGCCGGAAAACATCACGCCGGAACAGCGCCAGCACCTGAACACGCACTCCAGCCTCCGTTACAAAGCCATGACGCTGCGCGACCTCGGCGCGCGCGGCATGATTGTCGTCAGCGGCCCGAATGCGAAGGTGCAGGACCAACTCGTGCCAATGACGTTCGACACGTCGCTCGCCGGCACAAGCATCGCCGCGATCTCGATCACCGACGTCGTCGCGCAGAAACTGCTCACGCTGGCCGGCAAAGACCTGAAGCAATTGCAGGACAGCCTCGACGGCGGCGACGTCGCCATGGGCTTTGCGATTCCCGATGCGTCGTTGTCGGCCACGATCGACATCCAGCAGGAGAAGCGTATCGGGCGCAATGTGATCGCGAAGCTCGATGTCGGCGCGCCCACGGCGATCGCGATCGGCGCACACATCGATCATCTCGGCAAAGGCCGCTCCGGCGTATCGCTCGCGCACGACGACGAAGCCGAAGGCATCCACTACGGCGCGGACGACAACGCCTCTGGCACGGCGGGCCTCTTCGAAATCGCGCAATATCTTGTCGATCAGAAAAAGCAGGGCCTCGCATTCAACTATAACGTGCTCTTCGCGTCGTGGTCCGGCGAAGAGCTGGGTACGCTCGGCTCGACACACTTCGTAAAAACCTACGGCGGCAAGAAGCCGGACGATTCGCTGCGGCCCGCGATTGCGGCGTATCTGAATATGGACATGATCGGTCGGCTCGACAAGCAGCTCGTGGTGCAGGGCGTGGCGTCGAGCAGCATCTGGCCGGGCGAGATCGAGCGGCGCAATGCGCCCATCGGCCTGCGCATTACGGCGCAGAACGACACGTTCATTCCGACCGACGCGAAGGAGTTTTACGCGAAGGGCGTGCCTTTCCTGAATGCGTTTACAGGCGCGCACGCCGACTATCACCGGCCCAGCGACACCGCGGACAAAATCAACTACCCCGGCACCGAGCAGATAACCAAGTTCATGTCGCTGGTCGCTCGCTCACTCGTGACGCGCACCGAAGCGCCGGATTATCTTGAGGTCGTGGCGCCCGCCACCGAAATGCGCGCGAACATGCGCGCGTACCTGGGTTCTATTCCGGACTACGCCGAAGAAGTGAAGGGCGTGAAACTCTCCGGCGTCACAAAGGGCGCGCCGGTCGAAAAGGCGGGCCTGAAGCAGGGCGACATCATCGTCGAACTCGCCGGCCGGAAGATTGAGAATATCTACGATTACACCTACGCCATCGAGGCGCTGAAGATTGGCGAAGAAATCACTATCGTCGTCGAACGCGGCGGTGAACGTCTCAGCCTCAAAGTCACACCGGGATCGCGGGAGTAGTACCAACAGCATTCAGAGTGGGAGGGTCTATGTTTCGATTCGTGCGCGGTCTTGTCTCTTCGGTCGTCGTTTCCATCGCGCTAGGCGCCTCCGCGCAGGAATTCGAAACGCCCGTCGCCGTCACCGGTGCCACCGTCGTCGTCGCGCCCGGTGAGACGATCGAGAACGCCACCATCCTGATCGAGAACGGCCGCATCGCCGCCGTGGGTGCGGATGTCACGGTGCCGGAGTACGCCGATCGCATCGACGGCGCCGGCCTCACGGCCTATGCGGGTTTCATCGACGCCGCCACGCATCTGGGAATCGAAGCGAAGGAACCCTCCGACGAGGAGAAGGCGCGCCTGCGCGATCGCGAGCCGGCATTCTCCGAAGGCCCACACACGTCCATGGAAAAGGCCAACCGGCAGGATATTTGGCCGCACCTCACGATTTACGATCTGTACAAACAAAACGACGAAGCGCTCGGCAAGCACCGCGAGTCCGGCTTCACCACCGCGCTGATTTCGCCGCGCCGCGCGATTCTCGGCGGCCAGGGCGACATCGTGCAGCTCGGCGGCAAGGCGCTGCGCCAGAGCATTCTCGAAGCATCTGTCACGCAGATCGTCGGCGGCGGATCGGACGGTGGCGGCGATTCGTTCCGCAACCGGCAGTATCCAGCCTCGCCGATGGGTGTCGTCGCGCTGTTGCGGCAGACGTACTACGACGCCGACTGGTATCGCCGGTCGCAGGCGCAGTACCAGCAACACCCGACACAACTCGAGCGCGTACCCTTCGATCCGGTGCTGGATGCCATGGGCGCGTTGCTCGATCGGCGGCAGATGTGGATCTTCGAGGCGAACACGCCGAACGAAATCCACCACGCACTCGATCTCGCCGAGGAATTCAACCAACGCATCGCGATTCTCGGCGGCAAAGAAGCCTGGCGCGTCGCGGGTCGACTCGCGGCGAGCAAAGTGCCCGTCATCGTCAGCCTCGACTGGAACGAAAAGCCCGAGCTCGCGCCGAAAGAGGACGAGAAGAAATCGGAAACGTCTTACACGACTACATCGTGGACGCCGGAATTCGAGAAGGATTTTTACGAACCGCTGATCGTGCGCCACGCGCGCATCAAGGAGTGGGAGGACAACGTCAATAACCTGCACGCGCTGATCGCCGCCGGCGTGCCCGTCGCCGTCACCACACGCGACAACAAGGACGCCAAGGAATTCTGGAAACGCGCCGAAGAAGCGCTAGAACTGGCCCTCGAACCGGCGGAACTGCTCGCCGCGCTCACGAACGGCCCGGCGGCGATCTACGGGTTGCCCGACCAACTCGGCCGCGTCGCGCGAGGGCAAGTCGCCAACCTTACGCTGATGACCAAACCGCTCGGCGAAAAAGACGCACAGGTGCGCCACGTGTTCATCGACGGCGCGCGTTTTTCGTTCCAGACCTCCACGAAGAAAGAGGAGGACGAGAAGAAGGAAGGCGACGAGGCCAAAGAGGGTGACTCCGCAGAGACGAAATCCGAGGGAGTAGCGACTGATCCGGCTGCGTCTGCTGAAGAAAATAAAGACGAAACGAAAGAAGAAGATAAGAAAGAGCCCGAAGATCGCCATCCGTGGCAGGCGGAGACACCCATTGAGCGCGTGCCGGCCATTCATACCGGCGGCAGCGTAATGCTGCGCAACGCGCACGTGATCACAGTCGCAAACGGCGCGCTCGAAGACACCGATGTGCTGGTCGTCGAAGGCCGCATTCGTGAAATCGGCAAAGATCTCGTCGCGCCCGAGGGCGTGCTCAGTCTCGACCTCGCGGGATACTGGCTCGCGCCGGGCATCGTCGATCCGCATTCGCACATGGCGGTCACCGGCATTAACGAGTGGACGCAGTCCATCACCTGCGAAGTGCGGCAGGCGGACGTCGTCAACCACGTTCAGCTCGCGATTCACCGCGCGCTGGCCGGCGGCGTGACCACGATCCATACCATGCACGGCTCCGCGAACACCATGGGCGGGCAGAACGCCGTGCTCAAGCTGAAGTACAATACCTCGCCGCGCGACATGCTGGTCACCACCGGCCCGCGGCTCGTGAAATTCGCGCTCGGCGAAAACGTCACGCGCGCGCGTCCCACGCCGCGCTACCCGAATTCGCGCATGGGCGTCGAGTCCGTGCTGCGGCAGGCGTTCAACGCAGCGGTGGAGTACGACCGGCTGTGGCAGGACTACGCCGCGAAGACGGCGCAGGGCGAAGTGGTCGCGCTGCCGCGCCGCGATTTGCGCCTCGAAGCGCTGCGCGACATCGTGCAGGGCAATATCTGGGTGCATTCGCACTGCTACCGCGCGGATGAAATGCTCCGCCTGCTCGCCGTCGCGCAGGACTACGGCTTTCGTGTCGCCACCCTGCAGCATGTGCTCGAGGGCTACCGAGTCGCGCCCGAAATGTACAACCACGGTGTCGCCGGCTCGACCTTCAGCGACTGGTGGTCGTACAAGCAGGAGGCGTTCGACGCGATCCCTTACAACGCCGCGATGATGATGCGGGCGGGCATCGTGACGAGTTTGAACTCGGACTCCGATGAAGTCGTGCGCCACCTGAACCTCGAAGCAGGCAAGATGATGCGGTTTGGCGGACTTACCGCCGACGAAGCGATGCGCCTAATCACCATTAATCCCGCCAAGCAGATCGGTCTTGATAGCCGCATCGGCAGCATTGAAGTCGGCAAGGACGGCGACTTCGCGGTATACACGCATCACCCGCTCGATACTTTCGCGAAGAATGTGCTCACACTGATTGAAGGCGAGGTGTTCTTCGCGGCGCCGGGCGTGAACTTCGACGGTACGGTGGCCGGTCCCAGCGATACGACCATGCCGCAGCCGCCGCGCGGCCTGCTCCACCTGGAGCGTCTCGCCGGCGCGCCGGCGTACGCCATCGTAAACGCCACGATCCACCCCGTGGTGGGCGCCGACATCGAAAAAGGCACGGTCGTGATTCGCAACGGTGTGATTGAATCCATGTCCGCCAGCATCGCGCCGCCCGCGGATGCCACCGCGATCGACGGCGCCGGCCTGCATGTGTATCCCGGCCTGATCAGCTCCGCCACGCAGCTTGGCCTGGTCGAAATCGAAGGCATCGCGCAGACGGTCGACGCCCGGGAACTCGCACTGTTCCAGCCGGACCTCATGGCCATCTCCGCCGTGAATCCATACAGCGAGCATCTGCCCGTGTCCTTCTGCGAAGGCATCACGACCGCGCACGTGCTTCCTTCGGGCGGCGTCATTTCCGGCCGCGCGGGTGTCGTACAGCTCACGGGCTGGACCATGCCCGAAATGTTGCGCAGCGCCGAGACAGGCATCGTGATCGATCTGCCGGTCCTGCCGCTCGTGCTGCCGGAAGACCAGAAAACCAAGCGGATCGACGACCACACGAAAATGTACGAAGACATCGAGGCCTTCCTGCGCAAGGCCCAGCACTACGCGAAAGCGCGCGGCGTTCCGGGTGCGCAGATTGTCGCGGACGTCCGCCTCGAAGCGATGATTCCCTATGTGCGCGGTGAAAAACCCGTGTACTTCCGCGCGGAGTCGTATAAAGCGATCCTGCAGGCGGTCAACTTCGCTCAAACTTTTGCCCTGAAACCCGTAATCCTCGGCGGCGGCGAGGCGTGGAAGTGCGCGAAGATGCTCGCCGAGAAAAATATTCCGGTGATTGTCACTTCGGTGATGAACGAACCCACGGGCAGCTATGATCGTTTCGATGCCTACTACTCGAATCCCGCGAAGCTCGACGAAGCCGGTGTGCTCTTCAGTATCGCGAGCGACGGCGCGCAGTACGTGAAGCAGATGGCGACACACGCAGGCTACGCCGTGGCATATGGCCTCAAGCCGGATTCCGCGCTCAAGTCGATCACGATCAACGCCGCGAAAATTCTCGGCGTCGATGCGTCGATCGGATCGCTGGAAACCGGGAAGGTCGCCGACGTGATCATCACGACCGGCAGCCCGCTCGAGGCGAGCACGCGCACGGTCGGCATGTTCATGGCCGGTAAGCCAATCGAGCTGACGAGCCTGCACGAGAAGAGTTACGAACGGTTCACGAACCGGCCCGCGCCGCACCTGGAGCCGACAGGTGAGTTGCGCGGCCCGCCGGCGATGCACACCGCGTCCGTGTTGCCCGAACACACGGACTGAGCGAATTTAGGACTGGACGGGTATCGCGCGCAGGAGGCCGAGTGCCTCGGCCGCGCCCGCGTTCGAGCCCCAGGCGATCTCGGACGCCGGGGTGCCCGCTGCATGGCGCGAGAACAACGGCAGCCACACCGGCCGCACGCCGTCGTTGCTGATCAGTCGCACGAAATCGAGGTTGCCGACGCGCACGGGTTTCATCTCGACGATATCGGTCCACGGCACGAATCCCGGCGTACCCATCAGGCTCTGCCCGCGCACGCCGTCCGCCGTCACGGTGTATTTGAAGTAGTGCGCCATCACGAGCGCGAACAGCGCGGCATACGGCGGCCCGAAAAACACGAGCACGTATCCGATCGTTTCGAGCACCACCGGAAGCTTGGCTTCGCTGAATGCGGGATTGAACAGCGCGAGACTGATCACGAGCGCCGCGCAGATAGCGCTGCCCGAAATGTAGGCGAATAGAAATACGGGCGCGGATTCCATCTTGAACGTGCACGACGCTTCGGACGACATGAACTACTACTCCACTTCCGCCGGGATGAGGCCCGGCCGCAGCCAAAAAGAGAGCAGTAGAGTAGCGCAGGATCCGCGATCCTGTCGAGGAAAAAAGTAAATGATAGGCGACCGTGCAGGGAAAAATTTCGACGCAAAGTTACAAAAAATGTCACGCGATCAGAGCGCACCCGGAAACGACAGGTATTTTTCGGTGTAATCTTCCATACCGAGACGAATTACATCGTGCGCTTCTTCCACGCCGTACACCCGCGAGATTTCGGTTGTTTTTGGCGAGTCGTCCGGCGCGTTCTTATAGGTCAGAAAGTAATGCCGCAGGCGTTCGATCACGGGCAACGGGCACTCCGAAATGTCGCGCCACGGGCCATAGGTCGGGTCGCCGCGCAACACCGCGATCACTTTGTCGTCCGCTTCGTTGTCGTCGATCATGCGAAACCCCCCGATCGGAATGACCTCCATCACCACGTCGCCGTGGCTGAAGTTGCGTTCGGTAAGCACGCAGATGTCCACCGGGTCGCCATCGCCGACAATGTCCTTGCGGCCCACCGCCTTGTTGCAGTAGTCCGCCGTGCGCGGGCCCGACCACGTCTGCGGCACGAAGCCGTACAGCGACGGGCACACGTTTGAGTAGCGCTGCGGCCGATCGACGCGCAGGTGGCCCGTGTCTTTGTCCAGTTCAAACTTCACCGTGTCGGTCGGCACGATTTCGATGTAACACGTCACCACGCGCGGCGCTTCCGGGCCCGCGGGAATCCCGTGCCACGGATGCGCGCGAAACGAGCGCTGCAACATCGCCATCGTCAACGATTTCGGATCCAGCATACGATTGCCCCCGTCGCGCGAGCCTCAGCCCGCCGCGTCCCCGTCGCGCGCCGAAGCAGCCCACGCCTGCTTCAATCGCTCGAGCCCCTCTTGCATCGACACGATCGGCGCATACCCCAAATCGTGCTGCGCCGCCGAAATGTCATACCAGTGCGCCGTGCCCAGTTGCCGCGCGACGAACCGCGTCATCGGCGGCTCCTCGCGTTTGCGCAACACAGTGTACACACTTTCGAGCACAACGCCCGCGGCATACGCCACCCCCGGCGAGATGTGCCCGGTCACCGGCGGAACCCCCGCGGCCGCAAGGATACCATTCATGATGTCCGCAATCGGCCACGGCTCGCCGTTGGTGATGTAGTACGGCCTCCCCGCGCAGGCCGCGCCCGGCGCGAGACAATCCAGCGCGAGCAGATGCGCGTGCGCGGCGTTGTCCACGTAGGTCGCATCCACGAGCTGCTTGCCGTTGCCCACGATGCGCAGTTTTCCGGCCCGCGCGCGCTCCACAATCCGCGGACCCAGTTGCGTGTCGCCTGGCCCCCAGATCAAATGTGGACGCAGCGCAACGGTCGCGAGGTGCTCGCTATTTACCGACAGCAGCATATGCTCCGCCGCCGCCTTGGTTTTCGGATATGCCGCGAGAAATTTATCCGGATAGGGCGACGATTCATCCGTGCCGTTTTGATCGATACCCGCGAAGGCCACGCTCGGCGTACTGGTGTACACGAGTTTCGCGATCCCGTGCCGCTTACACGCATTGATCACGTTTTGCGTGCCGGCGACGTTCGCGTCGAAGTACTCCAGATATGGACCCCACGCGCCGGCCTTGGCCGCCGTGTGCACCACGGCCTCGCACCCCCATACGGCCGCGTCCACATCCCCATACGTCGCGATGTCGCCGCGCCGCGTCTCAACGCCAAGTTCTCGCAGCGCCGGATAATCCCCACGCGCAAGCGTGCGCACCGTGTCGCCGCGCTCCACCAAACGGCGCACGATGGCCCCGCCCAAGAATCCGCCGCCACCGGTCACCAATACCTTCACTGCACGCGCTCCGTGGCCCACACGGCCAGTTTCTCGCGAAAGATCTTTGCATTATGCCGAACATCGACGGGAAATTTCGGATGCAACAGGAAATGCTGCACCGCACGCGTGCGCTCGTGCGCGGCGCCCAGCGCGCGCAGGCCGCGCTCGATCTCGGGCCACTGCGCGGCGGGTGTGCCGGGCTCCAGCTCGACACAAATCACCGGCGTTTGCTGGCCCGCCGGTCCGACGCCGACCAGCGCGGTGCGGCGCACGCCGGGGTGACTATTGAAGATGCGTTCCAGCGGTTCGGTGAACAGATCGCCGGTCGCCGTGCGCACGCGGTGCGATTTCCGGCCGCAGAACCACAGCCGGCCCTGCGCGTCGAAGTAGCCGACATCGCCCATGCGATGCCACATGCCGCCGTCCGGGTCGGAAATTTTGGCGAGCGCCGTCGCCTGCTCGCGCTGGAAGTAGGCGTGCGTGACTTGCGGCCCTTTCACGGTGATCTCGCCAATTTCCCCAACGGGCAACGCGAGGTCAGGCGACCACTGCGCGATGGCTTCATCCCGGATCGGAATCACGCGCACCGTTGCGCTCTGAACCGGACGTCCGATGCAGACGCCCGAGCCCCGCGCGGTCAGCGCCGCCGTATCGCCAATCAGCTCCTGATGCGCGATCATCGCCACTGGCAGCGCCTCGGTCGCGCCATACGACGGCCAGACGGACACACCCTCGTCCAGCATCTTGGAAAATCGCGCCAAGGATTCCGGCTCCGCGGGTGCCCCGGCCGAGATCACACGCCGCACGCCGGGCAGTTTCGCGCCGGTTTGCTCGCCGTAGCGCCCGAGTTTTTCGATGAGCACCGGCGACGCGAAAATATTTGTCGTTTTCTTTTCGTGCGCCGCGGCGACCAAGGTTTCGGGATCAGCCGTAATCGGCTTGCTGGCGTTCATCGCGGGAATGACGGACGCCATGCCGAGTGCCGGACCGAATAGCGCGAACAGAGGGAAGGTGGCCAGATCGCGCTCACCGGGTGCGATACCGTAATCATTTCGCAGCGACTCAACCTGCGCTTCAAAGTTTCCGTGCGTATACACCGCGCCTTTGGGAATGCCCGTGCTTCCGGACGTAAACAGGATCGCGGCCACATCGTCGGTGCGAACATCGGCCATCATCGGCGAGTCATCCGGATCCATCAACGCTTTCAGCGAATGCCCGCCCCAGAACAGTCGCGGTCCGACCGTCACATGGAGTTTGTTCGTCGCCCGCGCCCAACCAAACAGCATGCGCGCGACGTGCGCCTTCGTAATACCGATGAACGCCTCCGGCGCGGCCTCGGCGAGGCACTCTTTCAAATTGCGGATGCCCATGCCGGGATCGACCATCACCGGAATCGCGCCGGCCTTGAACAGCGCGAAGGTGCAGCAGAAAAATTCGGGTCCGGGCGGCACCATCAACACGGTGCGCACGCCTGGGCCGATGCCGATCCTCATGAACCCGCGGGCAAGCCGATTTGTCGCGCGCTCCAGCATCTTCGCCGTGATGTCCACGAACACGGCGCCTGTTCCTTGCGAAGTCTGCTGCGTTACGGCCAGCGCGGTGGGCTGGGCGGCCGCCATCTTCGGCAGATGCCGCGCGATGTTGGCCGTCTCGCTCATGCGCGCGCGAGGAAGGACTGTATCAGTGGAATCACTTCGTCCTTCGCATCTTCGAGGATGTAGTGGCCACAATCTTCAAACCGATGCACTTCGACATGCGGAAAATGGTCTTCCCACAGCTTGAGAAAGTGCTTGTCGAACACGAAGTCGCGAAGCCCCCAGCAAATCATCATTGGCACACCGGCGAACTGGCGCACGTTGCGCTCAACGTTGTCGACAATCGAGTATGCGCGGTCGCCCGGCCGCAGCGGAATATCCTGCACGAAGCGCAGTGTCGCGATGCGATCGGCCCACGAATCGTACGGCGCTGTATAGGCCGCGCGCAGTTCCGGTGTCAGTTTCGTGCGCGTACAGCAGACGCGCGCCGCAATGCCGCTGAAGGCATTGAATCCGCGCACGAGCAGCTCGCCAACCGGTGTGTTGCGCACGATCCAGAGAGGCCAGGGGAAGGGCTTTGTACTTGGCAGGCGAAACGCCGAGGTATTCAGAATCACCAACCGCTTAATGCGTTCCGGATGCCGCGTGGCATACGCCATGCCGATCATGCCGCCCCAGTCGTGCACGACCAGCGTGATGCCGCTGGTAATTTTCAGCGAATCGAGCAACGCTTCCAGATCATCCACGCGTGATTCGAGCGTGTACGTGTATTGATCGTCGCCGGGCTTGTCGGATTTCCCGCAGCCAATGTGGTCCGGCACGATGCACCGGTACTGGCCGCGCAGCGCAAGCACGAGATCGCGATAGTAAAACGACCACGTCGGGTTGCCGTGCACCATGACCACGGGCTCGCCTGCGCCCTCGTCGAGGTAGTGCATGCGCAGGCCGTTGCGCGTGAAAAACTTTTCATCGAACGGGTAGAGCGCTTTGGAAATCGCACGCATGGGCTGGGTTACCACTCCACGCCGAGCATCAGGCAATTGAGCCCGCTGCCGATGCCGAGCCAGCCAACGCGATCGCCGCGCTTCAGGAAGCCGCGCTCGTCCGCCAGCGCCGCCGTGATCGGCAGCGAGACCGTCCCCATGTTGCCGAGGAACGGATAAGTCGAAAAATCTTTGTCCGGGGATACGCCGATGGCTTTCAGAATAGTTTCCTTGTTTGCGTGACCCACCTGGTGGCAGATCACCTTGTCGATGCCGGCCGCCGTCCAGCCGAGTTCCGCCAGAAATGTGCGCCAAGTCGCTTCGCCGAGCGCGACGCCGTGCTTGAGCACCGCCGGCGCATCCGTCTGCATCAGCGGCACGGCGCTGTGTCCATTTCGCGATTCAAGGCCCCACGAACACAGGCCGAAATGCTCCGGATGCGCCACGTGCACGCCGCCGAGCAAACGGTGGCTCGTCTCGCCGAAAGAACCGTCCGTCAGCAGAATCGCCGCCGCGCCGGAGCCGCCGGTCAACGTGGCCAGCGACTTCGCGAACAGCTCCATCGCCTTCGATTCATTCATCCGCGCGATCATCACGTCATTGATCTCGCGCGCCGTTTCGCACGACACCACGAGGCCCGCGCGAATTTGCCCAAGTTCAATTCGGTTTGCGATGTCGAGCATGCCATTCAACATGCCGAGGCACGCGTTGCTGAGGTCGTACACGCCCGCGCCGCCGCGCACGCCGAGTTCCGCCGCCACGTGGCACGCCGTCGCCGGCTCAAAGTTCTCGCGGTTCACGCCGGTGTAGATCAGCGCGCCGACGTCTTCCGGCGACACACCGGCACGCGCCAGAGCCAGTGCACCCGCAGCGGCGGCGCCTTTTGATACGGGATAGTCTTTGGACCACCAGCGGCGTTCGGCGATGCCGGTCAGCGCCTCGAGTTGCCCCATCGGCATCCGCAGCGCGGAGTACACCGGCGCAAGTTGCTCTTCGAGCTCATCGGACGTCACCACGACCGGTGCGAGTTCATAGCCGATCGCGTCAATGTGCACCCGCGAATACTTCATCCCGCATCCACCAGCCGCACGGCGAAATTCTCCATGCGGTAAATCACGCGGCCATCCACACACAAATGCCCCGCCGCGCGCAGCAGCTTCGCGTCGTCGTCCACGCCGGTCACACACGCTTCGATCGTCACACGTTTGTCCGCCGGGATGACTTGCCCGCGATAGATCCAGCGATGCTCTTCGCCCAGCGCGACGCACTCCACGCGCGCATCCGGCGCCGCGCCCCAGCGCTCGCGCGCCAGGTGCCGCAGCAGTTGCAGGAAACCTTCCAAGCCCAGGGAGCCGGGCCACACGGGGTCCTGATAGAAATGCGCCTGGAAAAACCACGCGCCCGGATCCACCGCAATGCCCGCGCGGATGTAGCCGAGCCCCTGCGGGCCGCCCTGCGGCGCATAAACTTCCACGGTATCCACCATGCGCCAACGATCCGCCGGATACGCCGCCTCGCGCGGATAGGCGAAGGGCGCCGTCGTCGCGCGTTCGACCGCCGTCGGGTCATACAACTTCGCGTCGCGAATGCCGACCTGATTGGCCAGCGCCGCTGCGGAGAAGTACCCAAAGTTCGTCTGGCCCGTATAGATCGGCCTGCCGTCACAAGTGAGATTAAAAGTGTAATGCTGAATGATCATGCCGCCGGATTTGGACACGCCCGTGCTTTTCACGTGTGTGCGCAGCGCTCCCATGCCGGGCGTCACTGTCGCATGCTGCACCGCGCTACCGCCGAGGTTTCGGAATTTCAGATCGACGTCGCTCGTCAGCGCCGAGCCCATGTAAGCCGCCAGCCAGCCGCAGGGCTGCAGCGCCGTTTCGAGCAACACGGCAAACGGCATCGCGCCCTGCCGGTCCGCATCGAAATACCACTCGCGCGCGGGCACGTCGTACTCCGCCACCGCCTCCGCGCCCGCCTGCATCACCCACGGTTCGCCCTTTGTCTCCACCACGCGATCGAGAAACTGGAACGGCGGACGTGGCAACCGCGCGATCGCGCGGCCTTCGTCAAAAATCTTGTAAGGCTCGCCGAAGGCTTCCGAAGGTTTGCCCGTCGAGAACGCCAGGATTTTTTCGCGGTCATACAACGGTTTCGCGGGAAGAGCCGCGGGTTTTTCGATATTCGCCCACAGCGCCTCGAGATTTTCGCGCGTCAAGCCGGTCAGTTGCAGCGACATGTTCTGCATTTCGACCGACGGTTTACCGTCGACATACATCAGCGCATCGGCGATGGCATAGGGACTCGGGTTATAGCCAAGTTCCTTAATCGCGATTTCGTACACCACTTTGCTCGTCGTCCGGTTCACCTCGCCGCGGCACTTGAGCTGCCCCGCGACACCCGGCACCGGCTCGTACACGATGTTGTCCGCTTCTCCCACCCAACCCATGCGCGACAAATACACGCGCAGCGTGTGCAAGCAGCATTCGTACATCAGCGTGCCCGGCATCACCATGTCGTCGACAAAGTGGCAGGTCAGGAACCAGTCATCCGGATGCACATCCATCTCGCCGCGGATTTGGCCGAGGCCGTATTTGCCGCCGGCGGGATCGAGGTCGAGGATGCGGTCCACCAGTTTCATACGGCCAGACGGCAAACCCGCCGGCGCGTGCAGTGGCAGCGCCGCGAAGGCGCTGCCGAAGCAACCGGCCAAGTCCCCGTCGCGTAAGCACGCGAGCTGGCGGTCGGAGTAGCGTTCGCGTTTCATCGGCGCGAGTTCGCGCCAGTCCGCCGGCCGCACACCCGCCTGCGGACGCCGGTCGAGTTCTGTGTGCACGATACCCGCACCGGCATCCAGCGCCTCGCGCGTGAAGAATCCCGCGCACCCGTTGCGCATGGTAAGCAGCGGCGCGCCATTCACGGTCGCATCAAAATTGAAACGGAACAGCCATGTCGTGCCCTGGCGGAAAAAGCGCTCGATGCGAATGTCGTAGTGAATCGTCTCGCCGGCACCCGGAAGCGCGCGGTGGAACGTCACCTGTGCGTCGAGCAGTCGATACATCGCGAGACCGCGCGTTTCGGCGTCGATGCCGAGGTAGGCGGACAGAATAAGATCGGCCTGGCCCGCCTCCACGGCGATGCAGGTCGGAATGCGTCCGCCGTCCAGATACCACGCGCCCGGCAGAATGTCGTGTTCGGTAATCACACGGCCGCCGCCCATCGATCGCGCTTCACCTTCAAACGCGAGAATGCGATCCACGAGCATCAGCGGTTCATCCGGCAGGCGTACGCGCGTGGGGTGTGCATCCGCAGCCGCCCACGCCGCGCCGAGCGAGCGCGCGATCGACCCGATCGCGAATTCCACGCACTGTTCCCGCGTCATGGTGACGGTGGACTGCGGCGCAGCGACTACCGCGCGCGGCGGTGCAACTATCGGAGCCGGAGCCGGTGTTTGCGCCCGATTTTCCACGAGCGCCGTGGTCGTGAACGCGAGTGGGGGATCGGCAACGGCCACGCCGCCGCCCATCGCCTGCGCGATGCGCTGCTGCAGGCCGGCGATTCGCACGGCCACGGCAGCGGCCGATTCCGCCTGGCGCAAATAAAGTTCGTGTGCCTCGCCGTGCGCCGCGCCCGAACGGGACATCGCTGCCACGAGAGGAATGGCATCGCCGATGGCGGCTTCATGCAGCGGGGCCGCAGCAAGCGCTGCGCGCCCACCGTTGTCATCCCCGCGAACGCGGGGACCTCTGGCGTCACCGCCAACCTCAATTTTTTTCGCCGGCTCCACGCGCACCGGTTCAGTCACACGCTCGACGGCAGTCGGCGCCACAACGCGCTGCGGCGGCATCGGCACATCTACAGGCCCGCGGCCAACCTCAACGCCCACCGTCTTCGCCGGTTTCGTCGACGGCGCGAACGCGGCAACCGCCGTCTCTTGCCCGTACAACACGCTCAGATCCACCGGCACGCGCTCCGCGAGCAGATTGCCCAGCATGCGCAACACAAGCCCCGCGGTGCTGCGCCCCTGCACGCACACGGGCCGCGCAACATGCGGACGTCCCTTGAGAATCTCGCCGATCATGCGCGAACACGACCCGCCCGGTCCCATCTCAAGGAACACGCGCGCGCCGTCGGCATACGCCGCTTCGATCACTTTCGGATAGTCGATGCCGTAGATCGCCTGCGCGAGCACGGCGTCCGCCGCCGTCTCGGTGCTCACGTGGTATTCCGTGCCCCACGCGCCGCTGTAAAAGCGCACACCCTTCGGCGCGTTCACGGGCAGCACGTGCAGATCGCGATACGGACCCTGCACTTCCTTCGCGACTTCGCAATGCACCGTCGTCACGCCGTGCAGCGGGAAAAATTCGCAATCGAGTTTTTTGACCAGCTTCGCGACCGCGTGCGGGTCGCCGCCGACCACGCATTCGTGCAGCGTGTTCGCGATGAGGTGATAGACCTTCTTGTGATCCTTGAGCGCCGCACGAACGACCTTCGCCGGCCGATCAATCACGCCGAGCGCCCAATCCACCGCCGTGTGTGAGGGTACGCTCCAGGCCTTGCGCGCCGCCTTGTACTCGCCCGCGAGGTCTTCCGTGAAAAGCGTAGAGTTGCGAATGCGCTCGAGCATCAGGTCGCGATCGGTCCACGCGCGCAGCGCGAACAATCCGGCCGTCTCGCCGAGGCTATAGCCCACGACGGCCGCCGGTCGCACGCCGAAGCGCTGCAGCAGGTCGCTCGTCAGTGTGCCCAGCGCGACCTGACCAAACAGCGCCGCCTGCGAATTCGTCTGCACGGCCGCGGTGTTGCCCGCGCGCCAGAAAATCTCCGGCTGAAATTGATCGCACAGGCGCCGGTTTTCCGCATCCTGCGCGCGGAAAACTTCCGGCCAATCCACGCCCAGATCGCGCCCCATACCGGCGAACTGATTGCCCGATCCGGGGAAAATGAACGCCACATGCCCGTGCTTGCCAATCGGGTCATCGGAGAAAAACACGCGATCGCGCACATGCGGCGGCGACTCGCGCAGCAAGGTCTCGCCGGTTTTCGCACCGCGTCCGTCGCGCAGCCAGCCGTGCACGAAATCAATCTGATCGCGCAGCTCGCGCGCGCTCCGCGCGACGAACGCCGCCGCGAACTGTTTGGACGCGTCCTCGTGGTTCGCCGACCACCACTGCCGCGCGAGACCCTCAATCGCGGCGTCGTCCTCCGCCTCCGCGAACGCGCGCAGACGGCCGAGTCCCACGTCGAGCGCCTCGACGTTGTTGGCCTCCACACAGAAGAGCGCTTCGTCGCGCGCGCCAAGCGGTTGCAAGGTTTCGCCCGCGAACTCCGGCGACGCATGCTCGTATTCTTCCAGCACCAGCCGGGTGACGTTTCCGTCCGCGCTGGCGCAACTCACCCCCGCATGCCGCGGCCCTTCTTCGCGGTTGCGCAGCCAGAACTCCGACCCCTCTTCGCCATTGGGACGAATCTGCTGGTGCAACGCGACGCAGGCGGTAACAAACGCCGCAATTCCTGTCGCGGCGCCGGATTGTCCCGGAACATCCGAAGGCCGGAGATCGTCGATCGTATCAGCAGTCAGCGCGGCTTCCGCGCTCGAACGTTTCTGCGCGCGATTCAACGTTGTCTTGTATTCTTTTCCATGCACGGTCGCCGCGCTGCGGATCACGGCATAAATGCGATCGCCATCGCGTTCCGCGTCTTCCAGCCGCTTGAGTGCCACCGCCGCCGCGCCGTCGCACAGTATCCGCTCCGCATCGCGCATATCGCCGAGCACCGCGCGCGCATCGCCCGCCAGATCGACCGCACCCGCGAGCGCAAAGTCGATCTCGCCGGCGGCGAGGGCGCGCATGGCCACTTCAATCGCGCGCAGGCCGGACGTCTCTTCGCTGGAAATCGTGAAACTCGGCCCGCCAAACCGCAGCTCGCGCGCGACGCGGCTCGCCACGATGCTGGCGAGACCACCCATCGTACGATTTGCTGTAAGCGCGGGCCCGGCGGATTCTCGCAGCGCGGCAACCCATGTGCGGAGCGCGCTCTCGTCCAGATTGAGGCCGAGTTGCTGTGCCCACGCGCGCGCTTTCGGCAGTAGCGACCAGCGCACCATGAAATTCGTCGTGTTGTAGTCGAGGCCCGCGCCAATGTACACGCCCGCGCGCGCGGCATGTTCCTCGTCGAAACGGCAATCCGCGATCGCGCGCGCCGCAACCTTCAGCATCAGCAACTGCTGCGGCAACATCTCGGCGATTTCGCGCGGTGGAATGCGGAATTCGTCCAGGCCGGCCTCGATGCGATCGAGGTAGTAGCCCTTGAACGCGCGTTGCGCGAGGCCTTCGCGGCGGAACCATGCCGCTTGTGGCACGCCCCACCAATGCTGCGGCGCGCCCGGTTCGTGCGTCTCGCCGCCGCCCAGGGTGCGTTCCTGAAATTTGCGCAGCGTGTCCCACGGCCCGTAGCACGCGTCCATCCCGACGACCGCGATGGCCGTGGGCTTTGCCGGAATCTTCGGGATCGCCGGAACGCTCCGCGCGGAATTCCATTCTTCGAGCACGACGTGCGCGTTGATGCCGCCGAACCCGAATGCGCTGATCGCCGCGCGCCGCGGCGTGTCGGTGTTGCGTCGCGACCACGGCCGCGCCGCCGTCAACACACGGAACGGACTCTCGTCGATCCGCAGATCAGATGGCGCACGCCGGAAGTTCGCCGTCGGCGGAAGCGTGTTTTCCTTCAGCGCGAGCAGAGTCTTGATCAGCGCGGCGGAACCGGCCGCGGTCAGCAAATGGCCGATGTTCGATTTCACCGAACCGATCACGCACTGGCCCGGCGTCCAGCCATCGCTGCCCCACAACCCGCGCAGGCTCTCAAATTCCACGCCATCGCCCAGCGGCGTGCCGGTCGCGTGGCATTCCACAAGGTCAACGTCGTTCGGCTCGATGCCGGCCTGTTCGTATGCCGCGCGCATGGCGCGCAACTGGCCCTCGCTCGACGGCGCCAGCAACCCGCCGCCGATGTCGTTCGACAGCCCGATCCCGCGAATCACCGCATAAATATGATCACCCGCGCGCACGGCGTCGTCGAGCCGCTTGAGCACCACCACGCCCGCGCCTTCGCCGACCACGAGGCCGTCGCCCTTTTCGTCGAACGGCGAACAGGTGCCGGTGGGGGAGAGCGCGCGCAGTTGCGAGAAGCCCATCTGCGTATAGAGCGCGTTCGGCCGCGACAGACCACCGGCAAGCATCGCGTCCGCGCGGCCCGCCTGCAATTCATCCACGGCGAGCTTCAATGCGTAGAGCGACGACGCGCACGCGGCGTCCAGCGTAAACGTGCCGCCGCCCAGGCCGAGCGCCTCGGCCAGCAGGCCAGCCGGCATTCCGGTCACATACCGGTTCAGCGGTTGGAAGGGATCGTTCGTTGAGTCGGACGGCCCAAGAATTTTTTCTTCAATCGTGCGGCCAACGATGCGTTCGGCCAGTTCCGCCGCGCTGTCGGTGGGCAGCGCGAGATTGCCGAGGATGACTCCGACGCGCGCGAGGTCCAGCGCATCGATGCGCGTGTCGTCGAGCGCCTGCATGCCCGCGGCAATCAGCATGCGCGTGCCCGGATCGAGCGAGTTGATTACATCGTTCGTTAGATACACGTCGCCCGGCGCGATCGGCGGCATCTCCGTCACAAAACACGCGCGCGTCGAATACACCTTGTCCGGCTGGCCCGGGCGCGGATCGAAAGCGTCCTCGCGCGACAATGCCCAGCGCCCGTCCGGCGCGTCGGCCGCCGCGCTGCGCCCGTGCACGATATTTGCCCAAAACGCCTCGAAGTCGCGTGCACCGGGGAACACGCCCCCCATGCCGACGATTGCGATAGCCGGTCGGGTCTCGCTCATACTGCGATCCTCAATCGCGCGCGGATGGCGCGATCTGGTTGCGCTGGAACGCCGCATTGAGCGACGCCGCCATCACGCATTCGTAGTCTTCAATCCGCGCGACCAACGTGCCGTCCGCCGGATGCAGAAATTCAATCGTCGCCGTCGCGCCGAAGTTGGTCGCCTTGGTCACCTTCGCCTCGATGCGCACCCCCGATTTCGGGAACGCCGTCTGGAATTGCTCGTACATTCCCAGCCGCACCGGCAGCGAGGCCGTATCGTGGCGATCCAGGCTCCACAGAATCATCGCCTGGAACGCGCAATCGAGCGCGAGTGGATCAGCCAGCCACCGCCGCCGCAGCGGCTCCTGGATCCACGTCTCCGGCGCGGGTGCGGCCGAGGCCGTGATCGAGATGCCTTCGTCGCAGCAGCCGTCCACCGTCACGATGCCTTGGAATTGCGGGCCGTGGAAAAGTTTGTGGTGGTTGTAGATATCGTCGCGCGACGCGCGGTAGGGCGGCAGCGAGCGAGTCGCCAATGACGGGGCGCCCGATGTAAAGGATGTGTCGAGCAGAACCGTCGCCGCGCTGTGGAGCACGCGCCGGCCGTTGGACGTCGCGCTGTGCATTTCCACATTCACGCGTGTGCGTCCATTGATGCTCGTAGCATTGCCTGCCGAGATCTCGATGCGCAGCGGTGCCGCACTATCGAGCACGACGCCATTGAGCACGCGCAGGTCTTCAATGCCCACAAACCGTAGACCGGGATTCGCGTGCGCCGCGGCATGCCCCATCCACTCGACATACATCGCCACCGGCAGCACCGCGCGGCCGTCAATCACGTGCGACGACAAGAACGGAAAATGCTCCGGCGACAAATCGATGGTGAGCGCCGTATGCATGGGTGTCGCGGCGGATTCGGTTAGTTTCGTTTCCGGCCGCGCGATGGCGACCAGCTCGACGTCACTACCGCCGGCGGCAAGTTCGTCGACGAGAAACTTTGCGCCGTCTTCAAGCCCGATCACGCCGACGCCTTCCGCTGCGAAAATCTTGCGCAGGGCCGGCGTCACCATGCCGCCGTCCCACGGGCCCCAGTTGATCGACACCACGCGGCAATTAGGGCGACGCGCAGCCTCGGTCTGCGCCAGTTTGTTCAGCGCCTCGTTCGCCATCGCGTAGTCCACCTGGCCCACGCGGCCGAAACGGCCCGTGGACGAGGAGAACAGCGCAATGAAACGTGGCGCGTCGTCGGCCAGCGCGGTGAGCAGATTACGCAAGCCGTCGACCTTCGTGCCGTACACGGAATCGAATTGCTCCGCCGTCTTGTCTTCAATCTTTTTGTCCGCGATGACGCCCGCACCGTGCACAACGCCCGTGACCCGGCCAAGTTCCGCGTGCACGTGCATGATCACTTCGCGCATCTGCTGCGCATCGCGCACGTCCGCGGCGTAGTAGCGCGCATCGGCGCCGGTGCCGTGCAGGCGCTTGAGCGTCGCGCTGATTTCCCGCGCCGAGAGAATCTCGCGGTAGCGCCGCTCCACATCCTGCGGCGCGAGCTTCACCGTCGCGTGGTCGATGATCGCTTTCTTGATGGCTTTCTCGTCCCGCGCCGCGCGCAACCATTCCGGCTCCGCCACAAGCAAGGCCGAGCGGCCCACGAGCGCGACCTTCGGACGTCCCGCGCGCGCCAATGCCTCGGCGACGGCGGCCGTCACGCCGCGCGCACCGCCGGTAATCACGATGACGTCGCCCGCGCTCAGGGTCACGGCATTTGTGCCGCCGGGCGCGGGCGCGCGCATCTCGGTTTCAATCGTCGTCGTGCCGTCGGGTGCGAGTCCGGTTTCCACCGGGCCGTCCGCAATGAGTTCATCCGCCAGCGCGTTTGCGGCGGCGTCGATGGACGTAAAATCGGGCGCCAGATCGATGGCGCGCGCGGAAACATTCGGCCACTCGCGTGCGGCGGTCTTGGCAAGGCCCGCCATCGCTCCGATTTCCGCATCGCGCCCTAGTGTGGCATTCCGCAAGCCATAAGCACCGTCGAGTTGCGTCACACAGGCTACGAAGGTGTCGGACTTGTCCTTGCGATCGCGTACGAAGTTCCGCACAGTCTCCAGCGCCCGCCACGCCCAGCCGGGCGTCGTTTCGGCGGTGAACACCACGAGGCCCGCGGCATCGCTTGGTGTGTCAACGGCAACGCAGCCCCGTTCCGACAACGCGCGACCAAGCGCGTCGCGAAGCTCGGCGGAAGCACCCGCAATATGAATGCGAGCGCCGTTTGTTACGCGTCGAGCACGCTGATTGGCTGGGGAAAGCGGCACGCGCTTGAGACACTCCCGAGCGACCACGTCTTTCGGCGCAGCCGATGTCGGAACTGGTTTTGCGGTAGGTGGCGTTGGCGCGGCCGGGGCAGCCGGTGCCGTCCGGGTGCTCATCGCACGCACGACATCGCGCAACGTTACGAGGGACGCCAGCGCTTCCGCTTCGAGTGCCGGAAGCTCCGGCATCTTTTCCTGCAGCGCACTCAGAATTTCCACGCGCTTAATCGAGTCGATACCGAGATCGGCGTCGAGCGCCATATCGAGCCCGAGCATCTCGGCGGGGTATCCCGTTTTCTCAGCGACTACGCCCAACAGCAGGCCTTCAATGTCGCTGGCATTCGCCGACTGCGGCGCAGCCGCCGGCGCGACCGCGACCGGAGCCGTCGCCGGAACAGCGGAAGCAAGCTTCGCCACGATATCGCGCAGCGTATGGATCGTGCCGAGTTCTTCCGCGCCGATGGACGGCAATCCCGGCACGCGCTCCTGCAGCGCGCTCAGGATCTCCACGCGCTTGATGGAGTCGATGCCAAGGTCCGCGTCGAGCGCCATGTCCAGCCCCAGCATTTCCTGTGGATAGCCGGTTTTCTCCGCGACGATTTCCATCAGGATAGGCTCGATGGAGATAGTGGCCTGAACGGAAGGCGCCACCGGGACGACGCGCACGGCGCCGCCCTTTGCGCCCAGCAGTTTCACAATGTCCGCGAGTGTCTGGATACCGCCGAGTTCCTCGGCCGCCAGCGCCGGCAGCTCTGGCACGCGTTCCTGCAATGCGCTCAGAATTTCCACGCGCTTGATCGAATCAATGCCCAGATCGGCATCGAGCGCCATGCCGGGCTCCAGCATCTCGCGCGGATATCCGGTCTTCTCGGACACGACTTCGAGCAGCACATCGCTGACATCAACCCCCGCCGGTTCCGGGGCGGCTTCAGCGACAGGTGCAGGCGCGACAGGGGCCGGAGCTTGCACCGCCACAGGCGCCGGCAGCGTCGTCGTCGCGATCGGCGTGGCCGGCATCACGGGCATCGGCGCGCCGCCCACCATCTGCGCGAACAGGCGTTCCTGTTGCTCGACCAACTGCTGGAACGCGCGCGTCGTCGTTTCTTGTCCCTGCAAGTATTGCGAATGCAGCCGTGCGGTCTGCTCCTGCATGTGCTGCAGCGCAGCCAGGCTCGCCTGCGTCTGGCGGAACAATTCCCCCAGCGGTCCGCTCGCTGCAATCGGCGGGTCCGAAACGGGCGCACTCGCCACCGTAACCGGCGCAGGCTTGTCATTTGTGGCGCGGGTATCCTGCCCGCGGGGCTTCACGTCATCCCGTCGCGGTATTGCCGGAGCTTTCACATCGCCACTCACAATCGCAGGTCTCGCTTTTGGTTTGGACTGTTTAGACCGGTAGTTCGCGCCGCAGAGGGGCACGATCAAGCGCTTGCCTTTAGCAGAGGGTTCGGTTGCCGGGGCGTATTCCGCATCCCACGCGTGCAAGTCGCACGCGCGGCCTTCCGCCGCCAGCGCCGCCAGCGCACGCGCCAGATCAACGAAGCCATCGCGCTTGCCGGCGGAGGCATCGATCGACACCGCCGTGTGCATACGGCCCGTGAGGATTTGCCCAATCATTGCGCACAAGCGCGCGCCGGGGCCGACTTCGACGAAAGTCCGCACGCCCGCGGCATACATCGCTTCGATCTCGCGCACAAACTCCACAGGCCGCGCGAGCTGGTTCGCGAGCAGGTCGCGCGCCGTGTTCGAATCGGCAGGATAGGTTTCCGCTGTCGTATTGGCATACACCGGCGCCGACGGCGTCCGGAACACCACATCGTGGAGCGTCTCGCCAAAGGGCACGGCCGCCGCGGCCACGAGCGGGCTGTGGAACGCCGCCGCTACGTTCAGCGGGGTCGTCTGAATATTCTTCGCCGCAAAAATCTCCGCCGCGCGCGCCATGGCCTCGGCCGTGCCCGAGAGCACGGTCTGGTCCGGCGTATTTTTGTTCGCCAGCGTGACGTTCAGTCCAGCAGCGCGCACCGTTTCTTCGATCACGTCGGCGCCCGCGCGCACGGCCAGCATCGCGCCGCGTTCGCCGTCCCGCGCTTCCATCAGTTCGCCGCGCCGCCGAGAAACACGCGCGAGATCGTCCGCGTCGTACACGCCCGCCGCGCACAGCGCCGCGAGCTCGCCGTAGCTGTGCCCCGCGTAGGCCGCCGCATCGACGCCGAAGCGCCGGAGGATGTGCAGCGCGCCAATTCCGACCGCGCCCAGTGCCGGCTGCGCGACTGAGGTCGCGCGCAGCGCCGCATCGTGTGCCTGCCGTGTCGCTTCGTCAAAAGCGGGGTGCGGATAAATAAAGTCGGAAAGCCGTACGCCGCGCGCATCTTCGCCCAGCGCCGCGTCGGCGGCCGCCAGCGAATCGATCATCTCCGGAAACGCGCACGCGAGATCGCGCAGCATGCCGGGATATTGCGCGCCTTGTCCGGGGAACATCGCCGCGACGATGCCTTCCGGCGCACCAACGCCGTATGCCGCGCCATCGGGCAGCGACCACACCGCATCGGGCTGCTTCGCCAGTTGCGCGCGCAGCCCGGTGATCAATTTGTCGAAATCGGTTTTGCCACGCTCGGCCACGAACACCAGCCGCCGCGCCGCAGTGCGATCGAAAGTCTGTCGCGAACGATGCGCGGCATCGCGAGTCGCCGCCCATGTGCCGCGCGCGGGAATCGCACTCAATTGCGATTCGATGGCCGCCGCATTCGCGCCGGAGTAAGCGAAGATCTGGACGTTGCCGTCCCAATCGACGGATGTTTTCTTCGGAGTATGTTCTTCCAGCACAACGTGGAAATTGCTGCCGCCGAAGCCGAACGAGCTTACGCCCGCGCGGCGCGGCCGGTTCGTGCGCGGTAGCCAAGGGCGCTTCTGTGTGTTCACGTACATCGGCGACGCGCCCGGCGCGACGCTCTCCGCCGGCGTATCCACTTTAATCGTCGGCGGCAGCACCTTGTGATGCAGCGCCAGCGCGGCCTTGATCAGGCCCGCCGCGCCCGCCGCCGCTTTCGTGTGGCCGATCTGCGATTTGATGGAACCCACCGCGCACCACGGCGCACGATCGCCTGCCTCACCAAACACATCGCACAGCGCGCCGATCTCGACCGCGTCGCCCTTCGCCGTGCCGGTGCCGTGCGCTTCAAGCAGGTCGATGGCGTCCGTCGAAATTCCCGCGCTCGCATACGCATCGCGCAGCGCCTTCACCTGACCCGACGCGCTCGGCGCGTAAATCGCCTCGCCCTTGCCGTCGCTCGACGAACCCACCCCGCGAATCACGGCGTAGACCTTGTCGCCGTCGCGCTCGGCATCCGTAAGCCGCTTCAGCACCACGATGCCCAAGCCTTCGCCTAGGATCGTGCCATCACTCTTCTTGTCGAAGGGCCGCGCATGGCCGGTGGGAGAGAGCGCGGGCGTCTTGCTGAAACACATGTACATGAAAATATCGTTGAACGTATCGACGCCGCCGGTGAGCGCGATGTCCGCCTTGCCGGTCGCCAGTTCGAGTGCCGCGAGTTCCAGCGCGCTCAGCGAACTCGCGCAGGCCGCATCCACCACGCAATTCGTGCCGCCGGTGTTGAGGTACTTCGAGATGCGCCCCGCGACCACGTTTCCAAGCAGGCCGGGGAATGAGTTTTCCTGCCACGACACATAGCGTTCGCCGATGCGCTGCGCGATATCGTCCGCCTGCGCCGGATTCAACCCCGCCTCAATCATCGCCGCGCGCCACAACGGATGCCCGAGCCGCGCGCCGAGCGGCACGACCAGTTCGAGCGCACCCGTCACGCCCAGGATCACGCTGGCGCGATCGCGGTCATAAGTCTTCGCGCCGCCGTTGTATCCCGCGTCGGTCATCGCTTGGTCCGCGGCCACCATGCCCAAAAGTTGACTCGTGTCGGTCGCCTCAAGCGCGTTCGGCGGCACGCCGTACTTCAGCGGGTCGAATGGATAAGGTTCGAGAAAGCCACCGCGCTTCGCGTAAGTAAAGTCCGGCTTCTTCTTGTCTTCCGAAAAATAGTCTTCCGGCCGCCAGTGCGAATTCGGCACTTCGGTGATCGCGTCCGCGCCGCTCTTGACCAGCGCCCAGAATTCCTCCGCGTTCTGCGCCTTCGGAAAAAGACACCCGATGCCCACAATCGCCAACGGCGGCATGGGCATGCGACCCTTCTTCGTTTCGTCGCTCATTACTGTGATCCCCCGTTGCGCGGCGCGGCGTTGCCAAAGGACTGGCTCAGTTCATCTGCCGATTGCGGCCGCACGCGCGCACTCTCCGGCGCCACCAATACCCCCTGCGCGCGCAAGGTATTCGCGCGCTGCACCACGGCCGCGCCGTGCAGCAGGGCGCGCGCGACATCGGCCACACGTCGGTTCGCCGGCGTTTCCAGGAACGTCCCCGCGGCCCACTCGTTGAACGCGCCCATCGCGGGCCCGCACCAAATCTGATAATCCATCACGCGATCCGGCAAGCCACGGTTCGCCCAATTCGACGACTGGCCGAGATACCAGCGGAACACCAGCGCCATTTTGTGCTTTGGGTTCTTTTCCGCGCGCTCGATCTGCCGCGGGTCGCGTTCCTCGAAAAATTTCCGCGTTTGCGACCACACTTCGTCGAGCGGGACCCGGAACACGGTCTTCTCAAGCTTCTCGCGCTCCGCCGCCGGGATTGCGTCCATCGAATCGCACGCGCGGTACAGCTCGTACAATTTCTGAGCGCGCATGGGGAACATCGTGCCGCGTTTGAGCACCTGCACGGTCACACCCATCTCGAACATGTCCGCCGCCGGCGCGCGCGCCACATCCGCCTGCCGCGCCTCGGCCAGCATCGTGCGCACGGTGTCCGAGGTGCCGGATTCCACGCACGCCTGATTGATCGATCCCGTGACGACATACGACGCACCCATCGCAAACGCCGCCGCCGCCGATTCCGGCGTCGCGATACCGCCGCCGAGTCCCACGCGCAGCGGCTGCGCATATCCAAACTGAGTCTGCACGCGATCGCGCAGCGAGCACAAGGCCGGCAGTAACGCGATCGCGGGCCGGTGATCCGTATGGCCGCCGGAGTCCGCTTCCGCGGTCACATCCTGCGCCACGGGCACGAGCGCGCCGAGGGCCGCCTGCTCCGCCGTAATTTTTCCGGCTTCCACCAAGCCGCGCAGAATTTTCTCCGGCGCGGGCGACATGAACTTTTCTGCGATCTCTTCGCGCGACACTTTCGCGATCACGCGGTTCGGCGTCACGATGCTGCCGTCCGCCGCGCGATGAATGCCATGCAGCCGGTAGCGCACGATCGCGGGCGTCAGTTGCAGGAAAGCCGAAGCCTCGACCAGCCGCACGCCGCGCGCGAGGTAGAGATCGACGATTGCGTCCTCGAGGTGCGACTCGTTCGGCGAATGAATCAGGTTATAGCCGTGAGGAGTGTTGCCCAGCGCGGATTGCAGCCGCTCGACGGCCTGTGCCACGCGCGCCGGACTCAGCCCCGCCGCGCCGAAAATGCCCAGCATTCCCGCGCGCGCCATGGCCTCGACCAGCGGCTCTGACGCAATGCCATTCGCCATCGCGCCCGCCATATACGCGTAGCGCACGCCATGGTCTGCACGGAACGACGCGTCGCCCAAGGCTTCCGGCCGGCAGGGCGCTGCGTAACCGAGCAGGGGAGAGGCTTCCGAACCATTGCCAAGAGTGGCTTCGCCGGAATCGGCGAAGGCCGTCCCCGAATTGGTCTGCACGGCATAGACCGGCCGATCGACGCGCTGCAGCAGTTTCCCCAGTGCGTCCGCGGTGCGAACCAACGATTCCTGGCCACCGCGCCAGGAGCCCAATGCCGCGGTGGCCTGCAACCGGGGTTCAGTCGAAGTGGAAGGCAATGTTAGATATCCCGTCCGCGGGGTGCAGTCAAAATTCTCCCTCGCGTGTTGCTCCGGGAGACGCGCCAGTCAGCCAGCCGGAAATGATACGCGTCGCCGGCCGAAAGTTCAACCTTTTCATCATGCCTAACTACAGGCAGAGCAACGCGATAGGCCAAAAATTTGCACGCCGGAGCCCCATGTTATGCTGGGCGCCGTTCGCGGAGGCGTTTCTCATGCAGTCCAAGGCCAAAACGGTCGCGCAATACCTCAAAGAACTACCGCCCGATCGCAAAGTCGCCATCACCGCCGTCCGCAAGGTCATCCTCGACAACTTGCCCAAGGGGTACGAGGAAGCTATGAGCTACGGGATGATCGGCTACGTCGTCCCGCATAGCATTTATCCCGCCGGGTACCACTGCGATCCCTCTTTGCCAGTAACCTTTGCGGCCCTCGCCTCGCAAAAGAACTACATGTCCGTCTATTTAATGATCTACGGGGAGAATGCGGACCGGTTTCGCGCGGAATACGAGAAGACCGGCAAGAAGATGGACATCGGCAAGTGCTGCGTCCGCTTCAAAAAACTCGAAGACCTGCCGCTCGACCTCATCGGCCGCACCGTCGCACGAATCTCGGTCCCCAAATTCATTGCGATGTACGAAGCCGGCGCCCTTAATCGTAGCCCCAAATCGAAACAGGCCGTCGCAAAACCCAAGATAACCTCCAAGAAAAACAGGGTTACTCGCTAGCGATGTCTTTTTAAGATGGAAAACGAATTCACCATAAAGTCCGCCGACAGTGCAACGGTTTTGCGCCTGTACCTGCGGTCGGAAGACTATGTCCGTGTGAGTCTGACAAGTCCCGAATTCTCAGGAGCCATAGACGTTTATTCACACGACGGCTTCAACCATCTGGTGTCTTTCTTCGAATCCCTTGCGCAGGACTGGAAGGGATGGGACGGTGCAAGGGTTTGGGGATCTCTAGAAGGCGATTTTGAAGTATCGGCTACAAACGATCGGCGCGGCCACATCTCCCTGAGTGTATTGCTACACCGAGATTTTGGAAACCCCGAACCGTGGCGCCTCGTGGCAGGCTTGGTTGTCGAGGCCGGCCAATTGGACAAAATCGCAGCCGACGCGCGCATTTTCGCCCGTTGACCCGCGATTGCGTGAGGAGTATTCTGCCCGGAGCGTTTAAATGGGGTCGCCGGATTCCGGCGCAGGTATTCAGGGAGAAATCCAATGTCACAACGTAAGTTGACTCGCCGGACCTTCCTTCGAGGGTCCCTCGCGGCGGCCGCCGCCGCAACCAGCGTCCGTGGGTTGTATGGCCCCGGCCGTGTGATGGCCAATTCCAAGCTCAACCTCGCCGCCGTCGGCTGTGGCGGCAAGGGCAACACCGATATCAACGGCTGCCTGAAGTGCGACTCGACCTACGTCGCCTTCGCCGATGTCGATTGGCGCACCGCCCGCCGCACGTTCGACGAAAACCCCGACGTGCCGAAGTACAAAGACTTCCGCAAGATGCTCGACAAGCATCACAAGGAAATCGACGGCGTCACGGTCACCACGCCCGACCACATGCACACGATCATCGCGTCTACCGCGATGCACCTCGGCAAGCACGTCTACGTGCAGAAGCCGCTGACCTGGTGCGTGGGCGAAGCGCGCTACATGCGCCAGCTTGCCGCGGCCACCGGCGCCATCACGCAGATGGGTAACCAGGGCCACGCGCAGGACGGCACGCGCGAGTTCGTCGAAATCATCGAGAGCGGCGTCATCGGCGACGTGAAGGAAGTCCACCTGTGGACGAACCGTCCGATTTGGCCGCAGGGCGTTCCTTCTCCGACGGAAAAGATGCCGGTGCCCGAAGACATGGATTGGGATCTGTGGCTCGGCGTCGCGCCCAAGCGCGAATACAATGCGGCCTACGCGCCCTTCAAATGGCGCGGCTGGTTCGACTTCGGCGCGGGCGCGCTCGGCGACATGGCCTGCCACATCGCCGATCCGGCGAACTGGGCGCTGCAGTTGTCCACCGTCGGCCCGACGAGCGTCGAGCTGGTCTCCGTCGAAGGCAACAACAAGGACAGCTTCCCGACGAAGGCCGTCATCCGTTATGAATTCCCCGCGCGCGGCAGCCAGCCTCCGATCACGCTGACCTGGTACGACGGCGGCAACCTGCCGCAGCGCCCTGCGAACATCCCCGCGGACGTGAAATTGGGCGAAGGCGACAACGGCACGCTCATGATCGGCACCAAAGGCGCCATCACCTGCGATACCTACGGCGATAACCCGCGCCTCCTGGGCGGCGATTTCTCCGGGTTCAAGAAGCCGGATCCGAAATACCCGCGCATCGTGGCCGAAGAGCAGTGGCTCCAACCCTACAAGGAATGGACCGACGCGATTCGCAACAAGACCAAGCCGGGTTCGAACTTCGACTACTCCGGCCCGCTTACCGAATGGGTCGTCATGGGCAACCTGTCGATTCAGTTCCCCGGCCAGAAGCTGGAATGGGACGCGAAGAACATGAAGGTCACCAACGTGGCCGAGGCCAACAACCACATCATGCGCGAATACCGCAAGGGTTGGGAATTGCCGAAGCTGCCGTCCTGATCAACAAAAAGCAAAACCGGCTCTGTGGAGTGATCCACAGAGCCGGTTCTTTTTTGTTTATTGACCCGTCAACTGCTGTTCCGCGAAGCGATACTCTTCCGTTCCTTCACCGTAGAACGCCATCATATCGCGCAGTGTATTGCGGCGGAAATCGTCCTTGCCCAACCGCTCGTAGCACGTGATGAGGTTTGGAAACGCGATCCGCACGCCGCTGTGCTCCGGGTGATCCTGGATCAGCGCAACGTAGTACAACGAAGCCTTCTCATAGTCCAGCAATGTTGAATAGTAGAGGTTCGCGACGCGAAACAGATTGTCCGCCGTTTCAGGACCATTCGCATCGTGCTCGATTTGATAAATGTATTCTTCAATGGCGGCGCGGGCGTTTTCCTCTTTGCTCGGCTTCGCCCACAGGCTTTCCGTGCGCGGTGCGCCACCCAGGTTCGTGTGCATCTCAACCTGCACGAGCGTCGACGTCGCGTCCGCCTTGGGTTGCCCGCCCGGGACAAGGTAGAGCACGACCACCGACAGCACCACAAAGGTCGCCAGCGCCCACAATGGCCACGTTTGGCGAAAGGCCTCGCCCAATGAAACTTTTTTGCCCGACATACGCCTCAGCCCGTTTCTCGGTTCGACTTACGTTTCTACAAAACCGCCAGCTCACGCCACGAGACCGGCTCGAGGAACCACACCGGACCCGCGCCGATCATGCGCATGTTCGAGGTCCACGCATTCGCAAGCGCGGGCACCTGATAGATTTCAGGAACGTTGCTGCCCATGTCGAAGTTGTTTCCCACGATCGTGCCCATGATGGTTGTCTGCTTGTTCACCGAAATGGTGTTCTGGGCATAGAAGCCGCCCATCATTTCCATCTGCGCGCTCGTGCCGATCGACATGTTGTTCTGCGCCTGCACGCCCAGCAGGTTCGTGTTCGGGAACGCCGTCGTCTTCAAACTCGCCGAAATGGTCACGTTGGCATTGCCCGTGGTCGCCTTGTAGGCCAGCAGCGATCCCTTGCCTTTGTAGTTAATCAGGCGATTGCCCGCGCCGTTGCCCGCGATCAGCGAAATGTCGCCGTTTACCGGGATGCGCCCGTTGATGATCATCGTGTCGGTCGCATCGTTGAACCAGATGTAGTAATGGTTGTTGTTCAATCCTGCTTCCGTCGGCATGCCGCCCACGCCGGGGTTCTTGTTCACCACCGTCGTGTTCGTCGTCGCGTCCCAATAAAAGTTGCCGCCGCTCGGCTTAATCGTCATGTTCCCCTGGTAGACGTAGTTCAGGCCGCTCGACGCGCTGCCCGACGTTTCCAGGTAGTAGTTCAGGTGGTTTCGGCCCGAGTCGTTTGAGTACGTCGGGAACGGAACCGCGTTGCCGAGTTCATACCCGTCGTCCCAACCGTTGTCGCTGTACACATGGAGCGGATCGCCGCTCGCGTTGAGCTGGTTGCCCGTCCACCCATCGCTCACGTAGATACCGTCCATCTTTTCCTTGGACGTATTTCCCGCGACGTTGGGGGAACCAATTTCGCTGTTTCCAGACAGGCCGACGAGCCCGTGTTTGACGCGCAGTTTCGCGTTCAGCGTCTGCACAGTCTCGCCGTTCACCGTAGTGGTCGGCAGCGCCGGCACACGGTTCTTCAAGTCCGTCGTGATGCCGTCGTAGTTGTTGTGGATCAAGCTGGTGCCGCTCATGTCCAGCGCCGCGATCGCGACGCCGCCGGCGCCGAGGGCGTCGCCCAATAAGTGCACAGAACCGTGGATGGCCACGTTTCCGTTGATCAGGTTGCCCGCCTGCCCGGTGCCTGCGAAGATCGCGTTCTGCCAGATGTTGACGTTGGACCCTTGAGAAATTTGTTCACCCGCCCGGATCGCGGTCGCATTGTTGTTGCGAAACGCCCGCGCGAACGAATAAGTCGAGAAGTACCCCGAGGTTTCAACACCCATGTCGATGTCGCCATCGCCGTTGTTGTCGATGCCGTCCGTTGCCCAATCGAGCGTATAGGTGAAGTACTGGATTTCCGGCCGCGTCGTCATCGTCAGCGGCACCACTGCGGGATCGGTCCATGCCGGGTATCCCTGCCCCCAGTCGTAGTCCGGGTCAATGCCCACGATGCCGTCGCCGTCGGCATTCAGTTCCACCTCGGCTTCGGCAAATCCCGCTTCGAGGCCTTCGAACGTGTTCTGGTAATCGACATATTTGTCGACATGCCGCGTGTTGTCCATCACGCGCGTCGTCGCCCACGTCGCCAGGATGCCCATCATCACGAGGAAAATCATGGCCACCAACAAGGCCATGCCTCGATCGTCTGAAAGCTTCTTCATTCGCAGCAAGGTGCTCACTCCTAGTTTCTCGGCGTGACAACTTCATCCAGCCGCACAACCATCATCGGCAGTTGCACATCCGCCCGGTGCCGCAGAATCAGCGTTACCTGAATGCGTCCGCCGCCAATGTCCTGAAACAAGACTCCGCCCTGCGGCGCGCTATATACGTCCGCCGTCACAATCGCGGGCGACAAGTGATTGGCAAGCACTTCCACCACCGTATTGGCGGCATCCACCCGCACCAGTTGGGCCGTCGTGAGCCCGTCGCCGTTTAGGTCATTCGCATCCGCCATGATCCGGAACGGACCATCGGTTTCGACTTCCAGGTCTTCATCCAGCGCGTTGCCGTTTCCGTCCACATCGGTGACGCGCTCGAACCGTACGTTTGTGACCGCGTTTCCGCCCAGCGCCGCGAACGCGCCATTCGCCCCGGTCTCGATCGTGGAGGCCGGCGCCTGGCGAAGGTTGCGCACGATGCTCTGCATCGCGGTACGCGCCTCGGCGTTCAGCATTACCACGGAATCCGAGGTTCGCGCCGAGCGCGCCATCATCATGGCCGCGCCGTACATCATCGCCAGAACGACCATCGACGCTGACGTCGCCATCATCGTTTCAAGCAACGTGAAACCGCCGCTCTTTTGCTTCATTCGCTTCGCTATGATCATTGTGCCCGCCCTCAATACGGGATCAGTGTCGACGCCGTGATCTGCATCGACGTGCTCTCATCACCTTCACCGTGCAACGGACTCATTACGGCACGGACCTCAATAGGATTTGGCAACGTGCTTTGATCGACATCCCCAGCGGCCGCGGAACCCAGCTCATACAAGGTCGGCGCCTGTCCGAAACCACCGGGTACCACGGCGTACAGCTCCACCGTGACGGGGCCCAAGCCCGAAATGTTCACCGAGTTCGTCTGCTGATTGTCGACCGGCGCTTCATACGCCAGGATGTCGGAAAGGGAGAGGTCGCGCAGTTCTTCGAAGGTGCTGCTCGCATAGTTCGTGGCGCGTGCGCGCGCATCGGCCGACTGCCGATGCGGCGTGAGATTCATCATCGTGCCCAACAAGGCCGATAGACCCAGCACGAACACCGCAACCGCAATCAGCAACTCCAGGAATGAGAAGCCAGATTCGTCCCCAAGCCGTTCGGTTGTCAAGGGTAATTCATTGACAAAAGTGCTGTTTTTGCGCTGATTTTGCATGCAACCTCGATCCACTACTGTTCTAGTGATTTCTACCATCCCTACACTGGAAAACGCCAGTCGCCTTCCTAAACTACTGTAAATACAGGGTTTATATCAGTAAAAGAAACGTTCCAAAACTGGACTGGTGGTCAGTCTCGACTTCTTGAAGTGTTTGGAGCATGATCAATTGTTTAGAAGTAGGAAAGAAGAAGGAGACCGCCCTATGCGAAATTCCCGATCCGTGTGCTTGGCGGCGCTGACCGCCATTGTCGTGCTCATCGGCCCTGCCGCCGTCGCCGATTACAAAGCCATGGTGGTCGATGTTACCGCCGGCGATATTTATCAAGTCGAAAATACCAGCAAGAAAAAACAAATGGTCGTGCTGTACGGCGTCGTGGCGCCGACAAAACCCGCCGCCGCGCGTCTGGCGCGCGAGACCGGCATACAAAAGGCCCTTGGCCAGCAAGTGACCGTGCGCGTGGTGCAGCAGCGCCCCGGCATGACGCTCGTCGAACTTACATTGCCCGACGGCACCAATCTCAGTCACACGATGTTGCGTGCGGGATTGCTGCAATGGGATTCGCTGACCGCTGCCGGCGATCAAGGCCTGAAGGATCTTGAAAACCTCGCCAAGGCGGACCGCTTGGGAGTTTGGGCCGATGTCGCTCCCGATGGAGCAGCCTCAGCCAAACCGGGCACCCCCGCCGCGATGAAAGATGAACGCCGGTTCGAACGTCGTTTGTCCGCGGACTACGACATTCTCGAGGGCCGCGCCTACACCGACGAGAAAGGCGTGCCGACGCTGGTGCTGCGCGGCAATGGACAGAAAATTGTCGGCTTCGAACACGCGGCCGAACAACAGCGCATCGATCAGGAGGCCGCCGATGCCGAAGCGGCGGAGTGGGCCGCCATGGACGCCGCCGCGGCGCAAGCCGAAGCAGAGCAGGCTGCCGCCGAGCAGCAGCGGCAGATCGACGACGCGGCCGCGCGCGATGCGCAGATGCAGAACCTGCAGATGATTAATGACTACGTGCTGTTTGGCGGTGGACGAGGCACCGGTATTACGACCATCCCGCTGAATCCGTATTAACAATTGTCCCTAAAGGCATCGGCCCTGGCGACCAACGATCGCCAGGGCCGTTTTGTTCTTGCAGGCTTTGATTATTCCAGCGGCGTTTCGTAGTCCTCGTCGGCAATCACGATTCGGTCCGCGCGCACTTCACCTTCGCCAATCAGGTACCCGCGCACGTCGATATTCTGGCCGGCCGCAAGGTCCTCAAACTTCAGGTAGATGTACTCCGATTCCGTCCGCACGGTGTCGTCCGCATCGTCGTCGGTCTTGATCGTCGTGTCGTCGTTCACGAGCAGCGTGTAGGTGTTCGCTTCCGTCTGCACTTCGACGCTGTTCGCCTCGGCATCGACCGAAAGAATCTCGCCGGAGAACTCAACGACCACCGGGCTTTCGTAGTCGTCGTCCGCAACGGTGATCTCGCGTGCCCGCACGGCTTCGCCTTCCATCTGCAGACCTTCCACCTCCACCGTCATGCCCACCTGCAGGTCTTCAAACTTCAGGTGCACATATTCGCCGCCGCCGTCGGTGCGCACAGTGTCGTCGCCGTCGTCGTCGGATTTGATCTCGGTTTCGCCTGTCACCTGGACGTCCACCACACCGTCCGAAGTCTGCACCTGGATGATCTGGTTTTCAGCGTCAATCGCGGTGATGTCGCCTTCGAGTTCGACTTCCGTCGGGCTCACATAGCTCTCATCACCGATGACAATCACATCCGCGAGGATCTGGCCGCCTTCGGACAGGGTGCCTTCCACTTCGACGCGCTGACCCACCTGCAGGTCTTCAAATTTCAGGTAGATCTGGCCCTCGTCGTCGCCGTGGCGGGTGTCTTCTTCGTCGTCGGAGTCGTCGTCCGTCTTCACGACGGTGTCTTCCGTCACCAGTACTTCATACGTGCTGCCGTCTTCCGACTCAATCGTAATAATCTTCGCTTCGGCGTCGATAGACGTAATCTCGCCTTCAACCGCTGTTTCCTGCTCGTCCACATTCACTTCCGCACGGATCTTCGGCGTCAGCACATAGCCACCGTCACCCGTCTGCACGAGGTGAATGCCGCCGAAGTTCAACACGATGATGATGTCTTCCTGTTCGCCAACTTCGAAACGGTCCTTGATGAACAAGCGGCCGTTGGCCGTAAGCTGGACATCCGTGATGACCGTATCCGGATCCGCCACCAGCACCAGTCGCGGATCGGCAATGGTCAGAATGATCTTGCAGTACTTGCCGGCCGGGATGTCCGCCGTCGTCAGCACTTCGGAGAGGGTCGTGAGATCAAGAAGGTTGACGTCGAAGCTGCCTTCGTACACCACGACGGTTTCGCCTTCTTCTTCGTTCTCGTTCTCATTTTCATTCTCGTTGTCGCCGCCGCTGCGATCTTCGTCATCACCATCGTCGTCGGCCACAACTTTCACAACGCCCGCCATACCTTCGGCGATGTCACCTTCCGTATCGCTGAAGTACGGATACACGCCCGTCTCTTCGAAGACGAGCTCAACAACGGAGTCGCCACCTTCGCGCACTTCGTCAAACAGCGAACCGGCGTCCACATCCCCCGGCGATCCGCTCGTGATCGTATGCGCCGTGTCGGTGTCCCATTCCCAGCGGACCGTGCCGCCTTCTTCGATCGTGACGCAGGACGGATCGAACGCGAAATCGACCACGTGCACGTCTTCCTGTTCGCCCGCGCCGTGTTCGCCGTCGCCGGAGCCACACTGTTGCAGCGAGATTTCTGTAATCGCGACCGTGAGGCTCAGGATGTCCTCAACCGGCACCGGACCGCCGCCCGAGCTTCCGCGCACGAACGACGAGTCGGACAACGCCGAGTCATTCGCCAGCACGATGGTCGCGCGCGCGGCCGTCGGATCAGAGCCGCCTCCGCCGCCACCGCCGCCGCAGCCCACCAGGCCGACGACAGACAGAATCGTGGCCACCATTCCCAGGTAATTGATACGTGACTTCATGAGGCGAACTCCCCGATTCATCTACTGCCCCGCACGTTACACAGCCCCCGCCGTGCACGCGACGCCAAGTACACTCTACCATTAGAATAGGTTATGTCGTTGTAAATTATTGACAACACCCGTGTGCGTGTCGCTCGACTTGGCCGGACGCCTGCGCTAAGGTATTGCCATGGAATCGCTTACAGCGCTCACCTACGAAGTCACTGATCGCGTCGCCCGGATTACGTTGAACCGCCCGGAACGCGGAAACGCCATTACCACCGAAATGCCCCGCGAGCTGTCGGCCCTCGTCGAGCGAGCGAACCTCGACCCTCGGGTGCACGTCATCGCGCTGGCGGGGAACGGTACGGGCTTTTGCGGGGGCTACGACCTCCATCTATACGCACAGGAATCCTGGCGGACCGAGCAGGCCGACCCTGCGCTGCAGTCGCCGCTCGATCCTGGGGTGCAGGCGCGCAACCACGATCCGGCGCAGACCTGGGACCCGATGCTCGATTACGCCTTCATGGGTCGGAACGTTCGCCACTTCATGAGCCTCTTCCACAGCGAGAAGCCGGTCGTGTGCAAGGTGCACGGTTACTGCGTCGCCGGCGGCACGGACATGGCCCTGTGCTCAGACCTCCTCGTCATTGAAGACACCGCGAAGATTGGTTACCCGCCCGCGCGCGTGTGGGGCTCGCCGACGACCTCGTTGTGGATGTATCGCCTCGGCCCGGAAAAAGCTAAGCGCCTGTTGTTCACGGGCGACTGTCTCTCCGGCAAGGAAGCCGTGGAGTGGGGACTCGCGATCGAGTGCGCGCCGCGTGCGTCGCTCGATGAGCGCTTCGAAATTTTACTCGAGCGCATCGCGCGTCAGCCGATCAACCAGTTGGTGATGATGAAACTGCTCGTGAACCAGTCCCTGAGCAACATGGGCCTGCACACCACACAAATTCTCGGCACCGTCTTCGACGGCATCACACGCCACACGCCCGAGGGCTACGCCTTCCAGCAACTCGCCGCGCGCGACGGTTACCGCGAGGCTGTTCGCCAACGCGATGAACCCATGGGCGATCTCGGCCTGAGCACGTACAAAGACCGCCCGAAAGACTGAACCGGGCGCCGGAAAAGGAACGCATGCCTCGAATCGCACCGCTCGAATACGAACAAACCCGCGGCGCCGCGCGCACAGCCTTCGACGAAGGCGTCGCGCGCTGGGGCCGCATGACGAATATGAAGCGCACGTTGCTTCATTCGGTGCCCTCGTATCACGCGTTGATGGAGTGGTATCCGCTCTTTGACACAATTAAACCCTTCCTCGGCGAGCGTCTCGGCATTGTGTTCGCACATGCCATCTCGTCTGAAAGCGAATGCCTCATTTGCACCACCTACATGCGCCGCCTGCTTATCGATTGGGGCGAAAATCCCGATGCGCTCCAGCTCGATGACAGGGGGGAGGCGCTGGTCGCTTTCGGCCGCGCCATTGCGCGCGAAGGAAACCGCGTGCCGCAGGATCTCTATGCGCGGGTCGCCGCCCACTTCACCACGGAGCAGATGGTCGCGTTGACCTCGTTCGCCGCGCTGATGGTCGCCACCAACATCATCAACAACGTACTGGAAGTGGAACTCGACGAATACCTATACAAATACAAAGACGAAGCAGCGAAGTCGTAAAGGGGTAGTGCAGCAATGACGCGTGAATTTGACGGAAAAGTGGCCTTTATCACCGGTGCCGCCCACGGCCAGGGCCGTGCGGTCGCCCTCGCGCTCGCCCGCGCAGGCGCCGGCATCGCGGCCTTCGACATCGCGCGCCAGATCGAATATCCGGGCTACGCCCTCGGCACAACGGACGATCTTCATACGCTGAAACGCGACATCGAAGCCGCCGGCGCGACCGCACTCACCTTCGCCGGCGACGTGCGTGACAGTGCCGCGATCGAAGCCGCCGTGCGCGACACCGTCGCGCGATTTGGCCGGATCGACATCCTGTTTAACAACGCCGGGATTTGTTTCTACGGAAAATCCCACGAACTTACGGAAGCCGCATGGGACGCCATGCTCGACATTAATCTCAAAGGCGCCTGGCTGGTCGGAAAAAGTGTAATTCCGGTCATGATCCAGCAAGGCTCCGGCGTCATCATCAACAACGCCTCGATCGCAAGCTTCCGTGGCATGAACCGCCTCTCGCACTACGCCGCATCGAAGTGGGGGCTCACGGGTCTCACGAAATCGTGGGCCATCGAACTCGCCCCGCACGGCATTCGCGCGCTGTCCATCCATCCCACCGGCGTGAACACGCCTATGAATGACGGACTCGCCGCGCTCGAAGGCAAAACCCCTGCGCAAATCGCCGAGGCCTCCGCCGGCAACCTGTTGCCGGTGCCCTGGATCGAACCCGAAGACGTCGCGAACGCGATTCTCTATCTCGCGTCCGACAAAGCGCGGTTTGTCACAGGCTCGCAATTCGTGCTGGATGCCGGTCTGTTGACCCGGTAGTTAGAAGCGTTCGTCCGCGCGCAAATACCGCCACTGCCCACAGGGCAAGTCGCCGAGCAACACCTTGCCAATGCGGATACGCTGGAGCGACGAAACTTCCACGCCCACCAGCGTACACATCCGCCGGATCTGCCGTTTGCGGCCCTCGCGCAAGATGAAGCGCAACAGATTTTTCTCTTCCAGCGTCACGATCGCCGGTCGCAGTTTCTTCTCGTCCAGTTCCAGCCCATGATTGAGCAGCGCCAGTTCGCGCTTTCCCAGCGTCCCGCGAATTTTCACAATATATTCTTTGTCGATCTTCGTATCGTTGCCGATGAGTTGGCGCGCAATCGTCCCGTTTTGCGTCAGCACCAGCAGCCCCGTCGAATCGATGTCTAACCGGCCCGCGGGCGCGAGGCCATCCTTGTGCTTGGGCGTGTATCGAATTCCGCTGCGATCGCTCGGATCGTGCGTGTCTTTTCCGATCAGCGAAATTGCGGGTGTGTATCCATCCTCGGCCTGCCCCGACACATACCCCAGCGGCTTGTGCAGCAGAACCGTCACTTGCGCGGCAAGATCGCCGTGCGCCACCGGCGCCAGCGTCAGTTCCTGCGATCGCAGCACCTTCTCGCCCAACTGCGCGACGTGAGCGCCATCCACCAGCACGAGCCCGCGCGCAATAAAATCGTCAGCCTCGCGTCGCGAACAAATCCCGCGCTCGGCCAGCAGCTTGCTGATTCGCACGGGCTGATCGTCGGTAGGGGCGGCATCGGGCGTGGACGGCATAGGCCTCACTATACCGGCTGCGTGGCGGCGAGCGCGAGCGCACAACAGACCGGCCGGTGGAAATTCACCGGGGTTGCCGTCAATTCATTTGGGCGTCAACGTTGAGCAAAAAAATTCTGCCCGGCCACGTCGTGTGGCCGGGCAGAAAGTAAATGCTGTCTGAAAAACTATTTGTCGATCAGTTCAAACACGCCCGCGGCGCCTTGTCCGCCGCCAATGCACATCGTCACCACGCCATATTTCTCGCCGCGCTTGCGCATTTCGTTGATGATCTGCGTGCTCAGCTTCGCGCCCGTCGCGCCCATCGGATGGCCCAGCGCAATCGCTCCGCCGTTGACGTTCACCTTCTTCGGGTCGAGCTTCAGTTCGCGCATCACGAGCAGCGCCACCGACGCGAAGGCCTCGTTGATCTCGAACAGACCGACATCGCTCAGCTTGATGCCCGCCAGTTCAATCGCCCGCGGAATCGCCACCAACTGCGCCGGCCCGAGGTACTTCGGGCTGTCCGCCGACACGGAGTAGCTCAGGAAGCGCGCCAACGGCTTCACGCCGTTTTCCTTCAGTGCCTTCTCATTCATCAGCACCACGGCCGCCGCGCCGTCGCTCGTCTGCGAGCTGTTGCCCGCCGTGTGGAAGCCGAGCTTCGGGCTCACGGCGAACGCCGGTCTCAGTCCGCTCAGGCCTTCGATCGTCGTGTCGCGCCGCGGACCTTCGTCCGTGTCGAACACAAGCCGGTCGCTGCCTTCCGGCAGTTCCAGCGCGACGATCTCGTCCTTGAACCGGCCGGATTCAATCGCGGCCGAAGCTTTTTGGTTGCTGCCCAGCGCGAACTCGTCGAGTTCCTGCCGGCTGATTTTATAATCACGCGCAACGTTGTCGCCCGCATTGCCCATGGCGATATAGACCTCGGGCTTTTCCTTCGCGAGCTTCGGATTCGGCGACACATTCGCGCCCGGCATGCCCACCATGCTCATCGATTCCGTGCCGCCGCCGATGCCGACATCCAGCATGCCGGCCTCGATTTTCGCGGCCACAATCGCCATTGCTTCCAGACCCGACGAACAGAAGCGGTTGATCGTCGCCGCGCTCACGGTGTCCGGAAAACCAGCGTCGATCGCGGCCACGCGCGCAACGTTCATGCCCTGCTCTTGTTCCGGGATCGCGCAGCCGAGCACGACGTCCTGAACTTTTTCCGGCGCGATGCCCGCGCGCTTCGCCGCTTCCTTCAACACCACGGCCGCCATATCATCAGGCCGAACTTCGCGCAAAGTCCCGCGCGGCGCCTTGCCCACCGCCGTCCGCGCCGCCGCCGCCACGTACACATTTTTCATCGACATGATTCGATCTCCTGTTAGTTACGCAGCGGCTTGCCCGTCATCAGCATCTGCTGAATCCGCGCCTGCGATTTTTCGGTTCCTACCAAACTCACAAACGCTTCGCGCTCCAGATCGAGCACGTCCTGCTCGGTCATCTTCGCGCCCGGACGGCGATTGCCGCCGGTCAAAATATTGCCCACTTTCTCGGCGATGAACGCGTCGTGCTCGCTCGCAAACCCGCCCAACTGGAAGCCGTACAGCGCGATCTTGAACTTCGCGCGCGCGGGTTCGCCCAGCGCCGTCAAAGTCGCCGGGAGTGGGGGACGGTAGCCCATCTTTACCAGTCCAAGGCACACGTCCTTCGCGCGCTTGATCTGTTGGTCGAAGCTCGGGCAAATCACATCGCTCTCGTCCAGATGCCCGTTCTGAATCATCTCCGCGCCGCTCGTGCTCACTTTCGCCAGCGCGATATTCTCAAACGCACGCTGCACGAAGGGGAACAGCTCCGCATCGTTCACGCCTTCCGGCACATACTTGTGCGCACGGCGCAGTAGCTCCTTGCAACCGCCGCCGCCCGGGATCAGGCCCACGCCGACTTCCACCAGCCCGCCGTAGGTCTCGCCCGCGATCACGGCCTTCGCGCCGGCCTGCGCGATTTCGCAACCCCCGCCCAGCGTGTAGTGGTGCGGCGCGGTCACGATCGGCTTCTTGCAGAAGCGCACGCCCATCAGCACCTGCTGCAAATCATTCACAGCTTTGTCGATGTTGTCCCAGTTCTTCTGCATCGCCTCGCCGAGAATCAGGAACACGTTGGCGCCTGCGCAGAAATGCTCGGCCTGGTTGCCGATCACGCCGCCCTCAAACTTGCCCTCGTTCAGCATCTGCGTCATCTCGGCGAGCATCTCGCCCATGCCGCCGTCAATGCTGTTCATCTTCGTGTGGAATTCGCACAAGATCACGCCATCGCCAATGTCCACCAGCGACGCGCTCTCATTTTCCTTCACGATCTTGTTGTTCTTCTTCAGCGTCGGCAGGCTGATAATGTTCGGGTTCTGCGGCACGGCCTTGTATGCCTTCGACGCAAGGTCGAAGTACATCTGTTTGCCGCCGTCGAATTTATAAAACGCCTTCGCGCCCTTTTCTTTCATCGCCACCGCGATCGGCGGCAGCTTCAGGCCGTCCTTCTCCATCCGCGCGCAGACCTCGTCGAACCCGAGCACGTCCCACGTCTCAAAGATGCCGATTTCCCACGCGAAACCCCAGCGGCACGCGTTGTCGATGTTCACGATGTCGTCCGCAATTTCCGGAATCCGGTTCGATGCATAGATCGCCGTGTTCGCAAAGACCTTCCAGGCGAACTGCGCGCCCTTGTCCTCGCCCGTGTGCATGATCTTGACCTTCTCTTCCACGGTCTCCGCGCCGCGCGCGGCCTTCGTGCTCGGGAAGTTCGGCTTGATCGGATCGCGGTACTCGAGCGTGTTCAGATCGAGCCCCATGATGATGCGCTTGCCTTTTTCGTCGCGCTTGTCGGTGGCTTTGTAGAAACCGCCGCCCGTCTTGTCGCCCAGCATCTTCCGCTCGACCATCTTCTGCAGGAACGGCGGAATCTGCATCAGCGCGATCTGCTCGTCGTTCGGGCAGTTATTCGCCACATTGCCGACCACGTTCACCAGCGTGTCCAGACCCACAAGGTCCGCCGTGCGGAACGTCGCCGACGACGCATGACCCACGGCTGGGCCCGTCACCGCGTCCACTTCCTCGACGCTCAGGCCATCCTTCTGCATCTGAGTCGAAATATATTGCGAGCCGAACGTCAGGATGCGGTTCGCGATAAAGTTCGGCGTGTCCTTCGCGTACACCACGCCCTTGCCGAGTTCATTCTCAAGGAACGCCGCCATGAACGAGATGATCACCGGGTCCGTCTTCACGCCCGGAATGATCTCGACCAGTTTCAGGTAGCGCGGAGGGTTGAAGAAGTGCGTGCCGACAAAATGCTTCGCCATGTCGTCGTCCATCGCCGGCGCCATGGAATGCAGCGGAATGCCGCTCGTGTTCGTGGAAACAATCGTGCCTTGCTTGCGGTGCTTCTTGACCTGCTCGAACACCTTCAACTTGATGTCCAGCCGCTCGCTGACGACCTCAATGATCCAGTCGCACTCCGCAATGCGCGGCATATCGTCGTCAAAGTTGCCGATCTCAATCCGGTCGGTGAACGACGTGCGGTAAATGGGGGAGGGCTTCGTCTTGAGCAGGTTCGCCTTGCTCTTCGCGGCAAACTCGTTCCGCTTTGCCTTGTTCTTCTTGTCCGCCTCACTCAGGTTCGGCGGCACAATGTCGAGCATCAGGCTCGGATACCCGCAATTTGCCAAGTGCGCCGCAATCGCGCCACCCATCACGCCCGACCCCAACACCGCCACTTTCGATATGGTTCGCATGAAAAATCCCTCTCGATCCGAAATTAGTCTATATGTTAACAAATTCGTTTGGGCCGTGTGCCATCTCCCCATACTGTCCGCGATAGGCCCGTCCGCGCGGCTTTTTAGCGCTATTGTGCATTCGTATAGGGATCAGTAGCATGACAGGTATGCTTTGCGAGTTTCGAATAAAAGCAATTCCAAAATGCGAACGTACGGCGAACTTTTGGAGACCTGCCTTGAATCTTGCTCCTCGTCGACTGCTGTGTGTCGCTACGGCAATGCTGCTCACGCACCTGTCCGCAGTTGCGCAAGACAAAGGGGTTGAGGCCCCGGACGCATGGCGCGATTGGGCGGAAAAGCAGCGCGCGAGTGCCGAGAAAGACAAAGCGCAATACGATCACCTGCGCTCAATTTATGAGCGCGTAGGGTCATACATCGAAGTGCGCCGCCGCCTATTTCGTGAGAGCGACATCGATTTCGCGGAGACTGAGCTGCGCAATCAGTTCTCCAAAATATCCGATCCGCTGGCTGCCGATGAGTACAGCAGGACCGTCCAGCGGCTCTCCGAATTCAACTATGACACCGACCCCGAGGAACTTCGGAAGCTCATGCGCCGGTGGACGGAAGAGCGGCCCGAATCGCATTTCGCATGGCTCGTCCGGGGCCATCAAGCGATTTCATACGCATGGTACTGGCGTGGCAACGGCTGGGCGAATAAGGTCACCGAACAAGGGTGGAAGCACTTTAACGAAGGAATTGCCGAAGCCGCCGAGTGCTTTGAAAAGGCATACGCGTTGGAGCCGAACGATCCCGAGAGCGCGTTTGGTATGATGACGGTGTGCAAGGCGCAAGGTCGTCCGCGCAGCGAAATGGAGAAATACTTCGCCCGCGTAATGGCGATTAATCCATCGCACTACGAAGCCCACTGGGAAAAATTTCAATTCTTGCGTCCCTCATGGTCGGGTTCCTGGCCTGAATACAAAGAGTTCCTCGATTTTCTCGACGCCAAAATCGCCGTGGATGGCAACCCGATCTTGCGCGCCGCGCGTTTGTCTGCTCGTGACGATATGGAAGACGAGGTCAACGGAGATCCCGACAAGGAAGCGCAGCAGCGCCGTAAACGCGAGTGGTATGAGGTGCACAAGGCCTATGTCGAACGTTGGCCGGACAGCCCGATAGGGCGTGGATACCTTGTCGTCTCCGCGACGGACGTGAAGAAATACGACGACGCGCTGGAACAATACAGGTGGTTTGGAAATCGGTACCCGATGATCACGGCTTGGGACCTTCCCCGGTACCACCACAATCGAATTTATCGATTGATCATGGCTGCAAAGTCGCTTCCCGACGCCGAGCGGATTGCCGAATTCGATCGCATTATCGCCATCGACCCGGAGTATTCAGGGACCTATCACTACATCGGCATAGTGCACATGCAGCTTGGCGATCTCGAACTGGCGGAAGCCGCGCTGCGCCGCGCGATCGAGCTGGACACAAACAACGGTTCTTCGTTCTACGTGCTCGCGGGTGTCTTGGAAACCTTGGGGCGCGACGAAGATGCCCTGGAAGTCATCCAGCAATCGAAGGACTACGATTTCCAGGACAACATCGAGAGCGAGATCGCGAAGATAGAAGATCGGATTCTCAACCGCGTCGGAACCGACTTTAAGCCTCTCGCGACACCTCAGTAACGCGCCCGGTATCACATTAGTTTGCGCCTTCGCCGGCGAACCACACTCCGGTATACTTGCGCGCTTACTTCGAGTTGACGAGCGCAAGGGAGAGGGCCGCATGGCAAGTCAGAAAGTCCAGCGCGACTACAAGATCAGGCAAGTCATTTCCGCCTCAGCCGTCGGCACGATGATCGAGTGGTACGACTTCTACATCTTCGGAAGTCTTGCCACGGTCATCTCGCCGCTCTTCTATCCCTCCGGCAACGACACGCTCGCGCTCATCGCATACCTCTCAACCTTCGCCATCGGTTTCGTCGTCCGCCCGTTCGGCGCGCTGTTCTTTGGCCGTATCGGCGATCTCGTCGGCCGCAAATACGCGTTCCTCGTCACCCTCGTCATCATGGGCGGCGCCACCGCCATCGTCGGCCTGCTTCCCACGTACAGTACGATCGGTCTCGCCGCGCCCATTGCGCTTCTCCTCATTCGACTGCTGCAAGGGCTCGCGCTGGGCGGCGAGTACGGCGGCGCAGCGGTCTACGTCGCCGAGCACGTGCCGGACGGGCGCCGCGGCTTTTACACGAGCTTCATTCAGATCACGGCGACGCTCGGGCTCTTCCTGTCGCTTGCCGTGATTCTGATCGTCCAGAACATGATGAGCGCCGAAGACTTCCGCGCGTGGGGCTGGCGCGTGCCGTTTCTAATTTCGATCGTCCTCGTCGGTGTATCGCTCTACATTCGCCTGCAAATGAAAGAGTCGCCAATCTTTCAGCACATCAAGACCTCGGGCCAAACCTCAGCGCGGCCCCTAAAAGAAGCCTTCACGCAGTGGGATAACCTCAAGCGCGTGCTCATTTCGCTCTTCGGCGCCACCGCCGGCCAGGGCGTCGTCTGGTATACCGGCCAATTCTACGCGCTCTTCTATCTGCAGACGATCCTCAAAGTCCACGGCACGTCCGCCAACTACATCGTCGCCGGCGCACTGCTGCTCGCCATGCCGCTCTTCGTCGCGTTCGGCGCGTTGTCCGATCGGATCGGCCGCAAGTGGATCATGATGGCGGGCTGCTTGCTCGCAGCCGTGTCCTACATCCCGATTTATCGCGCGATGCAAGCCGTCGCGGGATCAAACGTGGTGACCGTCGTCTCGCAGAAGAATGCCGTGACGGGCGCCTTCAGCCTCACGCCGCAGACGATGGTCGATGGCGCGCTCGCGCCCGCATCTGAAGTGTTGCCGTTTACGGATTTCGCGTCGCTCGTCGCCGAGCCCACCGCATGGCAGCTCATGCTGCTCATCTTCGTGCAGGTGATCTTCGTCACCATGGTCTACGGCCCGATCGCGGCGTATCTGGTGGAAGCGTTCCCCGCGAAAATCCGATACACGGCGCTTTCGCTGCCGTATCACATCGGCAACGGCGTGTTCGGCGGCCTCTTGCCGCTCATCGGCCTGTCCGTCGTCGCGCGCACCGGCAATATCTACGCCGGCCTGTACTATCCAATCGCCGTCGCCCTGATCACGGCCGTCGTCGGATCGATTCTCCTCAAAGAGACGCACAGCACGCTGATCTGGCAGGAAGTCGACGGTAGACAGGACCGCAAGTAATTCAGAAGCACTCGTACCCGCCATCGATGGTGAGCATGTCGCCCGTGTGATAGGCCGAGGCATCGCTCGCCAGATACACCGCAAGTCCGCGGAAGTCATCGCCCGTGCCCCAGCGCCGCAGCGGAATGCGCGTCAGCACTTTCTGCGTGTACGGCTCCATGTTGATGAACCGGTCCGTCATCGGCGTTTCGATCCAGCCCGGAATGATCGCGTTTGAACGAATGCCGTGCCGCGCATGCTCCACCGCCAGCCCGCGCATCATCGCCAGCACGCCCGCCTTGGTCGCCGCATAGTGTTCCGTGCGCGGCGCGCCAAACACCGCCGAGCCACTACTGGTCACCACCAGCGACCCCTTTATTTTCTTCTCCACCATATGCCGAATCGCGAATTGCAGCGTGTGGAACACGCCTTCCATGTTCACGCGAAAGATCGATTGCCATTCGGCGAGATCCATATTCACAAACGGCGTGCCCTTGCTGCCCACGCCCGCGTTCGCAAACACCGAATCGACATGCCCAAACAGCTCCGCAGTTTTCGCGAAGCTCTTCTCCACAGCCGCGCGATCACCCACATCGCACACCATCGCTTCTATGCGCGTGCCATACTCCTTCAGTTTCTTCAGCGCGACGTCATTCTTCGCCGCGTTCGTCCCCCAGATACACACGTCCGCGCCGTGCATCGCCAGGCCTTCGGCGAATCCCAAACCGATTCCGGAGTTTCCGCCGGTCACCAGTGCCGTCTTGCCGCGCAAATCGAATAGATTTTTGCTCACGCCGTTGTCTCCTGCAGGGCTTCGACTTTAACTTTCGGCTGTGGCGCCGAGATGCCACCGGTCAGCGCCCAGCGCAATCCTTCTTCCACCGTCATGTCGATCGGTCGCGTCGCGCTGCGCGGCACGATAAAACTCGTGCCGCCGATCTGCGTGCTCCACGGCAACAACACCACCACGTGGTCGGGCGGCAAGATTCCTTCCGGAAGTCCCTCGGCCGAATCGCGCGTGATAAACCCAAGGCTCTCGAAGCCAATGCCCGGAATCTTCACCAGCACGACCTGACTCAGTCGCGATTCCACGCTGCCGCCGAGCAAGTTCAGCAGATCGCGCACGGGACTGTAGATGCTCGCGAACAGCGGAATGCGTCGCAGCAACCGATCGAATCGGTTTAGGAAGCGCTGTGTCAGCACGGGATACATCAGCAGTCCAACAATGAACACGCCGAGGATGACGATCACCACGCCCGAACCCGGAACGTAGAGTTCGTCCGGCACGGCCGTCGTCACGATCCGCTTCATTAAGCGGTCTACGCCGCCGCCCAACCAAAAGATGACGTATATTCCCGCGGCGACGGGCAACACCACCGCCAAGCCCTTGATCAGTGTTTTGCTAATAAAATCGATCATGGTTGTTCTCCCCGCATAAAACGCAGCCTTGCCCACCAAAATAACACGGCCCGCCTCCTAAGAAGCGGGCCGTAGAATGTATACGCCGCCGGGTTACTTCGGTTGCATCCGGATCGCGCCGTCCAGGCGGATGGTGCTGCCGTTCAGCATCGGGTTTTCCACAATCTGCTTGGCCAACAGTGCGAATTCCGAAGGTTCGCCAAGGCGTGAAGGATACGGCACCTGCGCGCCCAGCGATTTTTTCGCCTCTTCCGGCAGGGCCGCCAGCATCGGCGTGTTGAACAGGCCCGGTGCAATCGTCACGACGCGCATGCCGTAGCGCGCCAGGTCGCGCGCGATCGGCAATGTCATCGATACCACACCGCCCTTCGATGCGGAGTATGCGGCTTGTCCGATCTGGCCCTCGAACGCCGCCACCGATGCCGTGTTCACAAACACGCCCCGCTCGCCCTGCGCGTCCGGCTCCATCTCGCTCATTTCCTGCGCGCACAGGCGGATCACGTTGAACGTCCCAATGAGATTCACTTCAATCACAAACTTGAACATGTTCAAATCGAACGGGCCGCCCTTGCTCACCACGCGGGACGCCGCGCCGACGCCGGCGCAGTTGATCGCGCCGTTCAGCTTGCCGAATTCCTTTTTCGCCAGCGCCGCGGCCGCTTTTACCTGGTCGTCATTCGTCACGTTGCATTCGATCGCGCGCGCGTTCTTGCCAATCGACGACGCCACTTTCTCGGCGTTATCTTTCTTCATGTCGGCGACAACCACATTGCCGCCCGACGCCGCGAACAACCGTGCCGTCGCTTCGCCCAGGCCCGATCCGCCGCCCGTCACAATAAATACGCTGCCTTGCAGATTCATGAATGATCCCTTCCCAATGGTTAAACGTTGTTCACCGGCGAGAGCGGAATGTCATGCTGCTCGGCCCAGTGTTCCAATTCCTGTTTGGTTTTTCCGGCGAATGCCGCCGCGAGTTGCTCGTGCGTCGCGTTTGGCAGATTCAATACTTCATGCACGCGCTGCATGAAGTGTGGTTCCAACGCCGCAATCGCGACGTAACCGTCCTTCGCTTTATAAATCCCGTACACCGGCACGCCGCCGCCAAGTCCGCCGCCCGGCACCGTGAACCCATGCCGAATCGGCGGTGCAAACGACTTCGCCGCGTCCGCCAGGGCCACCTGCGTGTAGCGCGCCTCGCCCGTGCGTTCGCGATGCAACAGTAGACCCAGCGAAGCCGAGAACGCGCGCTCCGCGCCGCCCAGATCCGCCAACAGCGCCCGCGGCATGTGCGGCGGATCGATGAGACCGTTGATCGCCTGATACGTCAAATCGTGCCCCGGCACATTGTCGCGCGGGGCAAGTTCGCCCACGATCGCCACCTGGCACAGCTTCGGAAATTTCGCATGCAGCGTGTCCCATCCGAGACCAAGACGCTCAAGCGCCTGCGTGCGGTGCGAGGTGAGGAAAAGGTCGCTCTTGCCGAGATGGTCCAGCAATTTCGCCGCGTCCGCCGGATCTTTCACATTCAACCGTACGACATCCTGCCCGCGCGTGACTTCCTTGTAATACGCGTCGTTCGCGTAGTGCAGCGGATCGCCCGTCGGCGGCTCCACTTTCACCACATGCGCGCCATGCTCGGTCAGGCGCTGCGCGCAGGTGGGCCCGGGTAGATTGATCGCAATACTGACGACGTGGATACCGCGCAGCACGGACATAAAGAGGACACTCGCAAATAGTTAAGGTATGAACGGCGAGTGTACGAAACGCTATATCAGCAGTGCAAGCCTATTTTAGCTCTATCGGCAGTTGTCCACTTCGTCCATGAAGTCCACACCGTCCACAAGCACTTAGTAGTCATATCCCGGCCAGTCGTAAACCGCGGCCACGCGCTTCTCGGCCTCGATCATCAACTGCCCCGATGCGTCGCTGTTCGTCATGATCGCAAAACCGACGCCACCGTCGCGGCTCGCCAGCAGGTTGCACGTCACGCCCCAGTTCCCGCCGCTGTGGGTGAACCACCATGTGCCGCCGCGCTCGAAGGTGGAGAAGCCCGCGCCGAATCGGCCGACACTCACCGGCGTCACCATCTGCTCCGCCCACTCCTTCGTGAGCACGCGGCCCTTGCCGTCGCGCAAGGTGCGCTGGACTTCAGACGCGAACTTGCACAGATCTTCCGGCGTGGTCCACAAACCCGCGGCCGCATATTCGGGATACACGTGATACTTCACATTGCCCGGCGCGCCCAACCGGAAATGCGATCGCGCCGCGCGCGGCTCGACCTCCGGCGCCAGCGGCCAATAAAAACTGTTCGTCATGCCGATGGGATCGAGCACCCACGCCTTTGAAATTTCGGTAAAGGGTTTGCCCACCGCATCCTGCAACACAAGCTGCTGCAGCTCGACCCCGCCGCCAGACTATTTGCAGCGCGTAAC